>CAVQHT010000009.1:0-69564 GCA_963712355.1 uncultured Acidobacteriota bacterium | reverse complement strand
CTTCTTCCTGGCGCGCGCTCGCGCTGACACTGCTGATCGCGATCCTCGTGCCGGCTTCGGCTGCGCGCGCGGCCGACGATGCATCGATCACCGGAACAGTTGTCGATCCACTCGACGCGCGGGTGAGTGGTGCGACGGTCAAGCTGCTGCTCAACGGACAGGTCGCGAAAGAAGCGACGTCCGACGGCCAGGGTACCTTCACGTTCGAGGCGCTGGCGTCCGGCCGCTACCAGATCGAAGCGAGCGCCGCGGGATTCCGGACACGCACGACCGATCCGCTGTTTGTCGGCGGCGGCGCCCGCGTATCGGTGGAAGTGGCGCTTCCGCTCGGACCGCTCGAGGAAAACGTGTCGGTGACGTCGGCGGCGACCGGGGTCCTGCCGTCTCAGATCGGCGCACCGGTGACGGTGCTCGACTCGTCGACGCTCGACTCGCTCGGCAAGGTCGATGTGCTCGAAGCGCTGCGCCTCATTCCCGGTTCGTCGCTCGTGCAATCGGGCGGGCGCGGCGGCGTCACGTCCGTGTTCATTCGCGGCGGCAACTCCACCTTCAACAAGGTGCTGATCGACGGGATTCCCGCCAACGACATCGGCGGCGCGGTCGATCTGTCGCAGTTCTCGCTGACCGGCGTCGAGCGCATCGAGGCGCTCCGCGATCCGAACAGCGTGGTGTTCGGCAGCGACGCGCTGTCCGGCGTCGTCAGCATCATGTCGCAGCGCGGCCGCACGCCGACGCCGGAAGCGTCGCTGGCGCTCGACGGCGGCAACCTCGGCACGAACAACGAGGCGGTGTCGGTCGGCGGCACGGTGCACCGCTTCGACTACTTCAGCGAGTTCGGACATTTCGGCACGGACAACGACGTGCCGAATAACGAGTACAGCAACAAGACCTACGCCGGGCGCTTCGGCGCCGCGCTCGGCCACAGCACGGATCTGAGCGGCACGGTCCGCGTGATCGATCGCAGCACGGGATCGCCAAACGGCGTCAATTTGTTCGGCACGACCGACGATGCGCTGCAGACGTTCAACGTGAAGCTGTTCGGCCTCGCCGCGCAGACGCAGATCAACAACCGCTGGCAGGCCTCGGTGCGATTCGGCAGTTTCGATCAGCAGGGCCACTACGACAACCCGACGCTCAGCGGACAGAACATCGGCGGCATCGGCTACGGCGACATCGTCACGATTACCGGCGCGAACGGGTACTCCGTCACGGGTCGCGGTGCGCTGGACTATGGACCGTCGACATTTGACAGCCGGTCGGCGCGACAGGGCATCTACGGCCAGACGACGTATGAAGTGCGATCGGACCTGAGCGTTTCCGGCGGCGCCAACTTCGAACACGAGCAAGGATTCCCGAGCGCCGACATCCACGCCGATCCGACGACGACGCGCGACAACAGCGCGGCGTGGATCGAAGGGCGCGGCGCGCTGATGCACCGGGTCAGCGTGACGGCGGGGCTGGGCTACGCGCACAACGAGGTGTTCAAGTCCGCCTATTCGCCGCGTCTCTCGGTCGCGGCCGCGCTCAGGGAACCGACGGCGTCGGAGTTCTGGAGCGACACGCGGTTGACGTTCAACGCGGGCAAGGGCATCAAGGCGCCGACGATCTTCCAGGCGACCAACTCGCTGTTCGTGCTGCTTCAGAAAACCGCGGCCGGCGCGGCGCTCGCCGCGGATGCGGGTATCGGGCCGATTGGGCCGGAGCGCGGCCGCAACGTGGACGTCGGCATCGAGCAGGGACTGTGGCGCGGCCAGGCGCGCGTGCGGATCGCGTACTTCGACAACGCGTTCTACGATCTCGTCGAGTCGGTCAGCAAGAACCTCCTGCCGATCCTGGGGATTCCTCCCGAGGTGGCGGCGGCGGTGTCGAGCGCGTACGTCAACTCGCAGTCGTTTACCGCGAAGGGCGTCGAGACGTCAGCCGACGCCGTCGTCGGCCGCCTGCGCTTTGCCGGCTCGTACACGCATCTCAATGCGGACGTCACGAAGTCGCTCTCGAGCGGCGCGCTCAGCCCGTCGTTCAATCCGGCGTTTCCGGGGATCCCGATCGGCAACTTCAGTCCGCTGCTGGGACAACAGCCGTTCCGCCGGCCGGCGAATACCGGCAGCCTGCTGGTGTCCTACGTGCAGGGAGCGGCGACCGTCACGCTGAGCGGGTACTTCGCCGGCAAGTCCAACGACAGCACGTTCCTCGGCGGGTCGGACATCAACTTCGGCAACTCGCTGCTGCTGCCGAACGAGGATCTCAATTTCAGTTATCAGAAGATCGATGTGAGCGGCTCGTACGTCGTCAACCGCTACCTGAAGGGGTACGCGACGATCGAGAACCTGTTCGATCAGAACTACCAGCCGGCCTTTGGATTCCCCGGATTGCCGCTGAACGTGCGGGCCGGCGTGATCCTGACCTTCGGCGGACGGTAAAGCGTTCAGAAAAAAACCACCACGGAGGACACGGAAAAAGCACAGAGGTCACAAAAACCAAGATGGTTCCGTGACCTCCGTGCTTTTCTCCGTCAACTCCGTGGTGGAGCTTTTTCGTCGTGTCAGGCTCTCTTCAGCATGCGGGTGATCGCGACGAGGATCACGGCGCCGACGAATGACACGCAGATCGCGCCGATCAGGCCGCCGCCCGGCCAGATGCCGAGCTGCGCCAAACAACCACCCGCCGACCACGCCGCCCAGAATGCCGAGGACGATGTCCATGAGCACGCCGTAGCCGCCGCCTCTCATGACCTGACCGGCGAGCCATCCCGCAATGAGTCCCACGACGATCGAATAGAGCAGACCCATGTGTCCTCCTCTGCGAGTTACCGAGCGAGTGTCGTGACGAGTGATGTCGATGTTCGCGAAGACCTTGTCGCCGCGCCGCGCGAACCGCAAGTGTGCAGCCACCTCATGAGAAAAGGGGACGATATGCGGAATCCAAGGATCGGTTGCTCGCCACATCTGGCGACAACTTGCGACAAATGTTGTTCCGGCTGAGGCCGCTCGGATGTGTTACCGTGCCGGTCGCTCACTAAAAGTTTCGTTAAGAGGCGCGTCGTACCAGGCTCGTAGCTACCGGTTCCTTGAACGGGGGTCGAGATGGCAGACCGCACACGTACTCGCTGCAGTAGGCTCGTCCTTGGCCTGCTCACGGTGCTCAGTGTATCCCTTGCGCCTCCGCCCGCCTGGGCCCAGCAGGCCAGCGGCATCGCCGGCACCGTGAGGGATAGTTCCGGTTCGGTCCTGCCTGGCGTGACCGTCGAAGCCGCCAGTCCCGCCCTGATCGAAAAATCCCGGACAGTCGTGACCGACGGCGAGGGTCGCTACACCGTCGTCGACCTCCGTCCCGGCAACTACACGGTGACCTTCTCCCTCGATGGATTTTCGAAGGTGATCCGCGACGGGATTGTGCTGGGAGCCGGCTTCACCGCGACGGTGAACGTCTCCCTGAGCGTCGGCGCCATCGCCGAAACCATCACCGTCACTGGCGCGTCGCCGGTCGTCGATACGCAGACGATGCGCCGCCAGGAGACGCTCAATACCAGTCAGCTCGAAGCGCTGCCAAGCGGCAACATCGGCGTCCAGACGCTGGCGTATGTGACGCCCGGCTTCGCGGCGACGCAGGCGGACGTCGGCGGCACGCGCGACACCTGGTCGGCGCAGGGCAACTACACCTTCTACCACGGCAAAACCGGGACGCGCGCCAGCTTCGACGGCTTCCGAAACCAGTACTTCGTCAACGCGGCGTCGGGCGTCGGCTACATCACGGATCAGGGCAACATCGCGGAACTGCAGCTCGAGACGAGCGGCATGGGCGCCGAATCCGGATCCGGCAGCGTGACGCTGAATGCCATCCCGAAGAGCGGCAGCAACACGTTCTCGGGCGGCATCGACGGCTACTTCTCGAACGGTGCGATGCAGAGCGCCAACATCCGCGACAACCTGAATAACTGGGCGCAGGGCAACCAGCAGCTGCTCTCGACGCTCGGGATCAAGACCGCCGCATCGGTGGGGCAGATCTATCGACTCGGCGCGCAGATCGGCGGCCCGATCAAGCAGGACAAGATCTGGTTCTTCGCGGCGATCGGCCGCTGGGGTTCCACGGTCCAGCAGCCGAGCGCCTACTTCAATTCCCTGCAGGGCAAAGCGAATATCCCCGGCAAAGGCGTCATCGGTCCGACGCCGACGTTGTTCTATCCCGGGCAGCCGGGATCGCCGTATGCCACGCTCGCGCCGGACACCAGCCGGCCGGCCTCGGCCTTCGACTGGTATCGGACCCACGCCGGGCGCGTGACGTATCAGGCCTCGCCCAAGAACCGCTTCAACTTCTACGGCGACCTTCAGAAGGACTGCCGCTGCACGACCGGGCCGTTCACGGGTGCGAACTCGATCGAATCGGAACGCGGCTGGGACTGGTATCCGTCGGGCGTCGTGCAGGGCACGTGGACCGCGCCGCTGACCAGCCGGCTCCTCGCCGAAGCGGGCATTTCGTGGCAGACCGCGAACTGGGTGAACTTCGCTGAAAAAGGCGTCACTCAGGACGACCGGTCGATTCTCGAAACCGCGACGAATTACCGCTACGGGGCGACCACGCTCCTCACCGCGCCGAAGGCGCGCACCGGCCGAAGCGCCGAGCGTTTCTCGGTGTCGTATGTCACCGGCACGCACAACGTCAAAGTCGGCGTCACCAACGAGCAGGCGTTCAACGACGAGTCGCGCGACCGCAACAACCAGGTCGATGGTTTGAACTACGACTTCCTGAACGCCAAGCCGATCCGCATCCAGTACTACGCGCTCCCGTTCTACGTGCAGACGCGTCAGAAGATGGAGCTGGGCGTCTTTGCGCAGGATGCCTGGAAGGTCAAACGCTTCACGATCAACCTGGGATTGCGCTACGACCGTATCAACAACGGCTTCCCCGCCGGAGAGCTGCCCGCGGGCCTCTTCGTGCCGGCGCGAGTCGCGACGGAACGCTCGGGCATTCCGCTCTGGAACGACATCAACCCCAGGGTAGGCACGGCGATCGACCTGTTCGGCACGGGACGCACGGCGCTCAAGCTCGCGGTGGGCCGCTACAATCAGCTGAGCCGCAGCGACTTCACCGGCCGTTTCCACCCGTTCAATTCGTCGATCAATTCGGCCAACCGCACCTGGACCGACACGAACGGCAACTACATTCCCGATTGCGACGTCCAGAATTTCTCCGCGCAGGATCTGAGTGCGAGCGGCGGCGACATCTGCGGCCCGATCAGCAACGTGAACTTCGGCAAGTTCAACCCGCAGGCGGTGATCTTCGACGATTCAGCGGTGACCAAGAACCGCGACTTCCTCTGGGACATCAACGTCGACCTGCAGCACGAGATCATCCACGGCCTGTCGGTGGATGTCGGCTACAACCACAACTGGGACGGCAGTTTCACGGTCACCGAGAACACGCTGACCGACCCGACCAGCTACGACGAGTTCTGCGTCAACGTGCCGAACGACTCCCGGCTGCCCAACGCCGGGCAGCAGCAGTGCGGCTACTACGACGTCAAGCCGACGCTCTTCGCCCAGGGCACGCTGCGCGTCACCAACGCGAAGGAGTTCGTCGGCCAGAACGGCAACACGAAGCTGCCGCAGCGTTATTGGGACGGCGTCTGGGTCAGCATGAGCGGCCGTCTGCCGCACCACGTCGCGATTGGCGGCGGCGTCGATATCGGGCGCCAGGTGGACGATCACTGCTTCACCGTGGATGTTCCGAACCAGCCCTACGACGTGACGGGCACCGGCGGGGTGACGACCTGGAACGGTTTCAACAGCTCCGGTCCCGGCATGTGCCGCGTCGTGACCGACTGGAGCAACAACCTGGATTTCCGTCTCAACGGCAGCGTGCCGTTCAAGGGCGGATTCACCGGCAGCTTCATTTTCCGCAACACGCCGGGCGCCACGCAGAATGCGACGCATCACGGTGACCGCCGCGAGCATCACCTTCAAGAACGGGCGCGCGTCGAACACGCTTACGGGCCCGCAGGTGATCAATCTCATCACGCCGAACTCGTCCTTTGGCGATCGCTTCAACCAGCTGGATCTCTCGGTGAACAAGTCCTTCAACATCGGGTGGGGCCGGCTGCGCCTGGCGTTCGATCTCTACAACGCGCTGAACGCCAACTCGATTCAAAACGTGACGACCACCTACGGCACGACGTGGCTGCGGCCGACGACGTTCCTGGATCCGCGCCTGGCGCGCGTGACCACGAGCCTGTTGTTCTGAGGCGGGCGCTTTCAGCTTTGGTTGGGAGCTATGAACGCCTGGTGATGATGAATCGAGGAAGATGAACCGACTATTGATGATGACGCTGGTCGCCGCGCTGGGAAGTGCATCTGTCGCGGCGGCTGAAGAGAGTCTCGCGCAGTCCGCCAGCCGGGCGGTGAAGGACGTCGTGCAGGCGCAGGCCACGCCGAACGCGAGTGCGGTCGCGCCCGCGCGTCGTCCCATTCCGAGTCAGGCGACGCTGTGGGCGAGCGGAGTCAGCGGCGCCCAACGCTGCGGTGTCCGCGGGACAGGAGCCGACCGTTCTCTCGAAGAGCGGGATGGGCAAGACCAAGAAAACGATGATTTACCTGGCGGTCGGCGTCGGATTCGCCGCCAGTATCTATGCGATCGACCACCACGTGGTCGACGTCACGCCCTCCAGTCTCGGCACGCGCAAGGACTAGCGACCCAAGCGACCTATATCTTTCGGAAAGAAACGATCCAAAAAAGGGTCGCGCCGGTCGTGTAGTCGAAAATGCGACAACTTACGACAAATGGCGCCCCAGTCCAGCCTGCCCCATGTGCTAGTGTTCCGTCGCTCACTAGTGCATTCGCATTAGGCGCGTCTCACGGCCGTACCGATACGGTCGTTGATGGGGGTTCGAGATGGCAGATCGGACAGGTTTGCGCTGGAAGGGACTCACCCTGAGTCTACTCACCCTGCTTTGTGTGTCCCTGGCGCCTCCAGCGGCCTGGGCCCAGCAGGCCAGCGGCATCGCCGGCGTCGTGAGGGACAGTTCAGGTTCGGTCCTGCCCGGCGTGAGCGTCGAGGCCGCGAGCCCGGCGCTGATTGAAAAATCGATCACGGTGGTCACCGACGGCGAAGGTCGCTACAGCGTCGTCGACCTCCGTCCCGGCAACTACACGGTGACCTTCTCGCTCGACGGATTTTCGAAGGTGGTCCGTGACGGCATTGTCCTCGGGACCGGCTTCACCGCGACGGTGAACGTGTCGCTGAGCGTCGGCGCCCTTTCCGAGACCATCACGGTCACGGGCGCGTCCCCTGTCGTTGACACGCAGAGCATGCGTCAGCAGGAGACGCTCAATACCAAGGAGCTCGACGCGCTCCCCAGCGGCAACATCGGCCTCCAGACGCTGGCGTACGTCACGCCCGGCTTCGCAGCGACGCAAGCCGACGTCGGCGGCACGCGCGACACCTGGTCGGCGCAGGGCAACTACACCTTCTACCACGGCAAAACCGGGACGCGCGCCAGCTTCGACGGCTTCCGCAACCAGTACTTCATCGGCGCGGCGTCGGGCGTCGGCTACATCACCGACCAGGGCAACATCGCGGAACTGCAGCTCGAGACGAGCGGCATGGGCGCGGAGTCCGGGTCCGGCAGCACGTCGCTGAACGCGATCCCGAAGAGCGGCAGCAACACGTTCGCCGGCGGCCTCGACGGCTACTTCTCGAACGGCGCGATGCAGGGCGCGAACGTCGGCGACAACCTGAACAACTGGGCGCAGGGCAACGCCGCACGCTGCTCTCGACGCTCGGCATCAAGACCGCCGCATCGGTGCAGGAGATCTACCGGCTCGGCGCGCAGATCGGCGGCCCGATCAAGCAGGACAAGATCTGGTTCTTCGCGGCGATTGGCCGCTGGGGTTCCACGGTCCAGCAGCCGAGCGCGTACTACAACTCGCTGCAGGGCAAGGCGAACGTCCCCGGCAAGGGCGTCGTCGGTCCGACGCCGACGTTGTTCTATCCGGGTCAGCCGGGATCGCCGTACGCCACGCTGGCGCCGGACACCAGCCAGCCGGCCTCGGCAGCTTCGACTGGTATCGCAACCACGCCGGACGCATCACGGCGCAGGTCGACGCCGAAGAACCGCATCAACGTCTACGCGCGACCTCCAGAAGTCGTGCCGCTGCACGACCGGGCCCGTTCACCGGCGCGAACTCCATCGAATCGGAGCGCGGCTGGGACTGGTATCCGTCGGGCGTCGTCCAGGGCACGTGGACCGCGCCGCTGACCAGCCGTCTCCTCGCCGAGGCCGGCGCGTCGTGGCAGACGGCCAACTGGGTGAACTTCGCCGAGCAGGGCGTCACCTCGGACGACCGCTCGATTCTCGAAACCGCGACGAACTACCGCTACGGCGCGACCTCGCTCCTCACCGCGCCGAAGGCGCGCACCGGCCGCAGCGCCGAGCGCTTCTCGCTGTCGTACGTGACGGGCACGCACAACATCAAGGTCGGCGTCACCGACGAGCAGGCGTTCAACGACGAGTCGCGCAGCCGCAACAACGTCGTCGACGGCTTGAACTACGACTTCCTGAACGCCAAGCCGATCCGGATTCAGTACTACGCCTGCCGTTCCTGCAGCAGGAGCGCCAGAACATGGAACTGGGCATCTTCGGGCAGGATGCCTGGAAGATGAAGCGGATGACGCTCAACCTGGGCCTGCGGTACGACCGCCTCAGCATGGGATATCCCGCGGCGGACCTTCCGGCCGGGCTCTTCGTGCCGGCGCGGACCGTGACCAAGCTGTCGGGCGTGCCGATCTGGAACGACATCAACCCGCGCGTCGGCGTGGCGATCGACGTGTTCGGCAACGCGCGCACGGCGGTCAAGTTCGCCGTCGGCCGCTACAACCAGTTGAGCCGCAGCGATTTCACGCGCCGGTTCCATCCGTTCAGCTCGTCGATCAACGCGGCGTTCCGCACCTGGACGGACACCAACGGCAACTACATTCCGGATTGCGACGTGCAGAATTTCTCCGCCCAGGACCTCAGCGCCAGCGGCGGCGATGTCTGCGGCGCGATCAGCAACGTCAACTTCGGCAAGTTCATCCCGTCGTCCACGGTGTTCGACGACTCGACGAAGTACGACAACCGCGATTTCCTCTGGGACATCAACGTGAACGTCGAGCACGAAATCATGCGCGGCTTCTCGGTGGAAGCCGGCTACAACCACAACTGGGACGGGAACTTCACCGTCACCGAAAACACGCTGGTCGGACCGTCGAACTACGACGAGTTCTGCGTCAACGTGCCGAACGATCCGCGGCTGCCCAACGCCGGGCAGCAGCAGTGCGGCTACTACGACATCAAGCCGCAGCTCTTCGGCCAGGGCACGCTGCGCGTCACCAACGCGAAGGAGTTCGTCGGCCAGAACGGCAACACGAAGCTGCCGCAGCGCTACTGGGACGGCGTGTGGTTCAACGCCAACGGCCGCCTGCCGCACAGCATCACGGTTGGCGGCGGCGTGGACATCGGCCGCCAGGTGGACGACCACTGCTTCACCGTGGACATCCCGAACCAGCCGCGCGACATCAACGCGACCGATGGCGTCACCACGTCGTGGAACGGCTACAACACGAGCGGCGCCTGGCGCCTGCCACGTCGAGACGGCGTGGATGGACAACCTGGACTTCCGCGTCCACGGCAGCGTGCCGTTCAAGGGCGGATTCACCGGCAGCTTCATTTTCCGCAACACCCCGGGCGCCGCGCAGAACGCGACGCTCACGGTGACCGCGGCGAACATCACGTTCAAGAACGGCCGCGCGGCGTCCACGCTGACCGACCCGCAGGTGATCAACCTCGATCACGCCGAACTCGTCCTTCGGCGATCGCTTCAACCAGCTGGATCTCTCGGTCAACAAGTCGATCCCGTTGAGCTGGGGCACGGCTGCGCCTCGCGTTCGACCTCTACAACGCGCTGAACGCCAACTCGATTCAGAACGTCACGACCACTTACGGCGCGACCTGGCTGCGTCCGACGACGTTCCTCGACCCGCGCCTGGCGCGGGTGACGATCGGGATTCAGTTCTAGGTCAGGGCCTTACGTTTTAGTTGGGGGATCAATGAGCCGATTACTGATGTTGACGCTGGTCGCCGCCCTCGGAAGTGGGTCCGTCGCGGCGGCTGAAGAAAGCCTCGTCCAGTCCGCCTCTCGCGTGGTGAAAGACGCCGTGCAGGCGCAGGCAACGCCGGTCGACCGGCGCCGTCACGGCCGCACGTCCCATTCCGAGCTCAGGCGACGATGTGGTCGAGTGGAGCCGCGGCGCCGAGCTCTGCGGTGGCAGCGACACAAGAGCCGACCGTTCTCTCGAAAAGCGGGATGAGCAAGAGCCGAAAGGCTATGATCTACTTAGCGGTTGGCGTCGGGTTCGCGGCGAGCGTCTATGCGATCGACCATCACGTGGTCGATGTCACGCCGTCGAGCCTCGGGACGCGCAAAGACTAAGGGAGAAAGAGTGCATGCGATCAAATTAATTCTCGCCGGGAGTGTGATCGCACTGCCGCTTGCGACCCTGTTCGCAGGCCCGGTGGCGCTGACTGCAGCGGCACCAGCGGATACGGCGGAAGTCACGTACACCAAGGACATCGCGCCGATCCTGCAGCGCAGCTGCGAGGGCTGCCACCGCGCCGACGGCGTCGCGCCGATGTCGTTGACCAACTACGACGAGGTCCGGCCGTGGGCGCGCGCCATCAAGCAGCGCACGGGCATCGGCCCGCACGCGGGCGTGATGCCGCCGTGGTACGTCGAGAAGAACATCGGGATCCAGGAGTTCCAGAACGATCCGTCGCTGAGCGCCGAGGAAGTCGCCAAGATCGCGAAGTGGGCCGACAACGGCGCCGTTCGCGGCAATCCGGCCGACATGCCGCCGCCGCGCGTCTAGGCGGACCGCAACTCCTGGGCAATCGGCACCCCCGATCTCATCGTCAAGACCACCGAAGTCGAAGTGAAGGGAACGGCGCCCGACTGGTGGGGTGAAATCCCGCGCGTGGCGACCGGCCTCACCGAAGACCGTTACGTGACGGCGCTCGAGGTCAAGGAAGTCAACGACGTCGACAGCAGGTCCGACCGGGGCCGCGCGACGGTCGGCGGACGCTTCGTGTACCACCACATGATCTGGGCGACCCGCGTCATCGACGACAAGCATCCGGATCAGGAACCGAACGCGCTGTCCTCGATTCTCTTCGACGAGGGCGTCACGCCGTGGCCGGTTCACGAAGTGGGCAGAAACGCCGATTTCTTCGGACCTGACTCGGCGCGCCTGCTGCGGGCGAACTCGAGCATCATTTCCGACTCGGTCCACCTGCACTCGAACGGCCGCGACACCAAGGCGCACCTCGAGATCGGCTTCAAGTTCGCGCCGAAAGACTACAAGCCGAAGTACCGCGCGGCGTTCGTCGCCCTGGGCAACGGCGTGGACATCGATATCGAAGCGATGCAGGCCGGCCAGCAGCTTCACGCGTATGCCGTGCTCCAGGACAACCTCAAGGTGTTGTCGTTCGAGCCGCACCTCCATGCGCCCGGCATGCGGATGTGCCTCGAAGCGATCTGGGGCTACAACATCCAGACGCTGAACTGCGTCGGCTACGACCACAACTGGGTCCGCGGCTACGACTACACGGACAACTCGGCGCCCCTTCTCCCGAAGGGCACGATCATGCACATCATCGGCTACATGGACAATTCGCCGTCGCAACCGCAACGTGCCGGATCCGCGCAACTGGCAGGGATCGGGCAACCGCTCGGTGGCGAACATGTTCATCGACCTCGGCAACCGCGTCACGCTGACCGACGAGCAGTTCCAGGACGAAATGGCGAAGCGCCGCGCGCTCAATCCGGACAAGGACGTGTTCCCCGGCTGCCCGCTGTGCGCCGTCAGCAAGCCGGCCGCTGCGAAGTCGACGAGCCAGCAGCAGCAACAGCAGCAGTAACAACCGCTAGGTAATTACTCTTTGACTTCGGCCTCTCCGTCGCACGAACGTGCGCGGAGAGGCCGCGGTGGACTTCATCACATGAAAACTGCAATGCCCTTTGTTCGCGGAACTGTGTCCGCGCTATTGCCGCTCGCTGTCATTCTGGGCGTCGTCGCGTACGGCGGCCGCCATTCCGCCCATGCGCAGTCGCTGGCGTACACGAGCGGACAGGTCGTCGTCCCCGCGTTTGAAGGCTGGGAAGAGGATGCGGACGGCTCGAAGTACTTTCTCTTCGGCTACATGAATCGCAACTGGGAGGAGGAGCTCGACCTTCCGGTTGGCCCTGACAACAACTTCGATGTCGGCGGTCCTGACCTCGGCCAGCCGACGCATTTTCTGCCACGCCGGAACCGCTTCGTGTTCCGCGTGCGCGTGCCCCAGGGCTTTACCGAGAAGAGTGAGCTGGTCTGGACGTTGACGTCGAAAGGCAAGACCGAGAAAGCCTTCGCGTCGCTGCGGCTCGACTACAAGGTCGACGACGTGGTGAAAGCCAGTCGAGACCGGCGCGCTCGGCGCGGGCACCAGCAGTCCGACGGTCCGCTCGAACAAGCCGCCGGTGGTGACGATCGAGGGCCCGGCGACGAGAACCGCGAAGGTCGGACAGCCGCTGTCGCTGGTCGCGACGGTGACCGACGATGGCATTCCGAAGGCGCTGACCGAGGCCCAGTTGAACGACGCGCTTCTGGCGCGCGCCCGCGCAGCCTCCGCGGCGACTGCCGCCGCCACGGGTGCCAGCACCGCGGCGACCGGGACCAATTCGGCCGCCCCGGCGGCCGCTCCGGCGCCCGCCGCCGCCGCTGCGCGCTTCAATCCCGCGCTGCAGCCGCCGGCCCGCGTCACCGTTGGCAAGAACCAGGGACTGCACCTGTCGTGGTACGTGTACCGCGGCGCCGGTAAAGTGACGTTCACGCCGCCCCAGGTCAAGTCGTGGGAAGACACCCGCGCCGGCGCCAATTCTCCGTGGGCGCCGGTCTGGTTCGCGCCGCCGCTTCCGAAGGACGGGAAGGTCAGCGCGCAGGTCACGTTCAGCGAGCCCGGCACCTACGTGCTGCGCGCGCTTGCCGACGACGGCGCGCTGATGATGGAACAGCACATCACGGTCACCGTCACGAACTGACGCGCTCTCTTCGGGCCATCAGGCTCGCCTGCGCCGTGCAGTATCCTACGGCCATCAGATGAAACGGCTGTTGGTACTGCTGGCCCTGGCGCCCTGCCGGGCCTCGTCGCCTGCTCGTCCGCCCCTGACCGCTCGGGCTCGCCGGCTTCTTCCGCGCCAGCGGGCGAGTCCGCTTCCCGCGCCGCCGCGGCGTCCGCCGACTGGTTTACGGATCGGGCGGCCGAGTCCGGCCTCGACTTCGTGCACGTCAACGGCGCGACCGGCCGCTTCTACTATCCGGAGATCCTCGGACCCGGCGTCGCGTTGTTCGACTACGACAACGACGGCGACCTTGACGTCTATCTCGTGCAGGGGCGGCGCCTCGAAACCGGAAACGGACAGAGCGCGTCGCCCGAACCGCCGCTCCGCGGCCGGCTCTTTCGCAACGATCTGCAGGTGACGCCGGACGGCAAGCGCGTCCTGCATTTCACCGACGTCACCGAAGCGAGCGGTCTTGCGGCGACCGGCTACGGCATGGGCGTCGCCACCGGCGATTTCGACAACGACGGGTTCGTCGATCTCTACCTGACGAATTTCGGCGCCAGCCAGCTGTATCACAACAACGGCAACGGCACGTTCACCGACGTCACCGCGCAGAGCGGCACGGCCGACCAGCCGGGGTTCGGCGTCTCGGCGGCGTTTCTCGACTACGACCGCGACGGGTGGCTCGATCTCTACGTCGGGAACAACGTCAACTACCGCCTCGACAACGAGAAGCCGTGTCCCAATCCGGCCGGAGCGCGCGACTACTGTCCGCCGCAGATCTACGGCGGCATGCCCGATCGCCTGTACCACAACCTGGGCAACGGCCGCTTCGAGGACGTGACGTCGAAGGCGCTCATCGGCGGCAAGTTTGGTCCCGCGCTCGGCGTGTCGACGGCCGACTTCAACGGCGACGGCTGGATCGACATCTTCGTGAGCGACGATGGCGAGGACAATCTGCTGTGGATCAACCAGCGCAACGGCACGTTCAAGGAGTCGGCGCTCGCGGCCGGCGTGGCGGTCACCTCTGACGGCAAGGCCGAAGCGAGCATGGGCGTCGATGCCGGCGACTTCGACAACGACGGCAGCGAAGACCTGATCATGACGGAGCTGACCAGCCAGGGATCCAACCTGTATCTCAACGACGGAACGGGACGCTTTCGCGACGCGAGCGCCGCGTCCGGATTGAGCGCGTTCACCCTGCCGTACACCGGCTGGGGCACGTCCTTTTTCGATTTCGACAACGACGGCTGGCTCGACACGCTCGCGGTCAACGGCACGATCATCTCGGAAGCCGGACGCAAGCCCGGGGCGTTTCCCTACGATCAAAAGAAACTGCTGCTCAGAAATCTCCACAACGGGCGCTTCGAACGCGTGACCGAGCAGGCCGGTGCCGTCTTCGAGCTGTCGGAGTCGGGCCGCGGCGCCGCGTTCGGCGATATCGACAACGACGGCGACATCGACGTGCTGGTCGGCAACGACGCGGGTCCGGTGCGGCTGCTGATCAACAACATCGGGAACCGGAAGCACTGGATCGGGCTGCGGCTCGTCGGTCAGCCGACGGCGGCGCCGCGGCGAAAGCCGGCGGCGTGCGGGACATGCTCGGCGCCCGCGTCGGCATCATGCGGAGCAGCGGCCCGACGCTGTGGCGCCGCGTCAGATCCGATGGCAGCTACGCGTCAGCCAACGATCCGCGCGTGCTCGTCGGCCTTGGCGACTCGACCGAGCCGCCGCGCATTCAGGTGCGCTGGCCGGACGGCCGCACCGAGGACTGGCCGGCGACCCCGATCGATCGATGGACGACGCTGCAGGAGGGAAGCGCGCGGTGACGTCGAGAGCCCTGGCGGTGAGCGCGGCGATCTGCGCGCTGCTGGCAGGCGCCTGCAACGGTCGCCAGGCCGGTTCGTCGGGCGCGTCGACGTCCGCAACGATACCACCGTCAGCGCCCGCCACGCCGGACGGCCGTCCCCTGCAGGCGGTGGTCCTGCCTGATCTTTCGCAGATGGCGGAGTCAGCGCAGAAGCAGATCCGCGACGGCTATGCGGCGCTCGGCCGTGTCCAGGCGAATCGCTCGGCGTCGGCCGGCGAGTTGAGCCTCGCGTACGGCGAGATGGGCAAGCTGTTGATGGCGGCCCAGTATCCGGATCCGGCGGAAGCGTGTTTCCTGGACGCGCAGATGCTCGACAGCACCGATTTCCGCTGGCCGTACTATCTCGGACAGCTGTATCGGACCAAGGGCGAGATCGACAAGTCGCGCGCGCTGCTTCGAGCGCACGCTGCAGCTGCGTCCTGACGACGTGTCCACGATGGTGTGGCTGGGAAACATGTACCTGGCATCCGGGCTTCCGGAGGCCGCCGAAGCGCAGTTTGCGAAGGCGCTGTCGCTCGAACCGCGTTCGTTGTCTGCGCGCTACGGCCTTGGCCGGGCCGCCCTGGCCCGGAACGATCCGAAACGCGCGGTCACCTACCTCGAGGAAATCCTGAAGCAGGATCCGACCGCGACCGGCGCGCACTATCCGCTCTCGCAGGCCTACACGGCGCTTGGCGATTCTGCCAAAGCCGGCGAGCACCTCCGGCAGCGGCGCAACCGCGACATCGTGCCGGCCGATCCGTTGATGGACGCGGTGAACGAGCTGCTCGAGAGCCCGCAGAACTACGAGACGCTGGGCATCCGCGCGCTCGATCGACAGGACATGGAAACCGCGGCCGCGTATTTCCGCAAAGGGCTGGCGCTGATGCCGGACAGCCCGTCGCTGCGCTTCCGCCTGGCGACGGTGATGAACCTGACGCGGCGACGCCGAACACGCCGACGCGCTCTTCGAAGAGGTCGTCAGGGACGCCCCGGAGTATTTCCCCGCCCAGTTCAGTCTCGGCGTCGTCCTGCAGTCGAAGGGACAGCACCGCGAAGCGATCGAACATTTCACGGCGGCACTGGGGCAGCGAGCCGACTACGCCGAAGCGCGGCTGCGTCTTGCCTCGAGTCTCGTCCGGCTCGGTCGCGCGCCGGAAGCGCTCACGAACTACGAGCAGGTGGCGAAGGCGAATCCCGATCTCGTCGAGGCGCAGGTCGGTTACGCGATGACGCTGGCGCGCCTCGGACGGTACCGGGAGGCGCGAGACCGCTTCGCGCAGGCGAACACGTCCCGTCCCGACGAACCGATCTTCGCGCAGCTGCTGGCGCGGCTCCTGGCCGCGGCGCCGGACGCCAGCGTCCGCGACGGCGCCCGCGCGATGAACCTGATTCAGCAGGTGGTGGCACGGCGCAAGACGATCGATGCCGGCGAGACGCTGGCGATGGCGCTCGCGGAAGTTGGCGAGTACGACCGCGCCGCGGGCGTCCAGCGCGATCTGCTCGCGGCGGCCGGGAAGGCCGGCCTGCCCGCAGTCGGCCAGCGCGTGGCGCGCAATCTCGCGTTGTACGAGAAACGGCAGCCGTGCCGGACCCCGTGGACCGACGAGGAAATGCCGTGACCCGCATGCCGGCGCAATCCCGTGGCGCGGTGCTGTTGCTGGCTGCTCGCCTTGGCGACCGCACGTGCCATCGCACAGCAAGCCGCGGCGCCGCAGTTGATCGTGGAGGGCGCGGCGCCCGATCCCAGCGGTCAGACGCTGACGATCTCCGGCGCCAATTTCGGCACTCGTCCGCTCGTCACGCTCGATCTCATCCCGCTGACGATTCAGTTCGGGATGGATTCGCGGATCGTGGCGGCGGTTCCCGTCAACGACATGCCGGCCGGCACATACCTGCTGACCGTGAGCCGCGGGCCGTCGCCTGCTGAGAGCGGCTCGCTTTCGATCACGCTGGGCTCACCGGCATCTCCTCCAGCCGCGGCGCCGCCGGCCAGCGGTCCGGTCGCGTCGCGCGTCCGGGACGGATGTCGCCGCGACAGTGGGCGACCGCGCGATCGCGATGGCGGACGTGGATCGCGAGTGGCAGCGGACCGATCCGGCCGGCTACCTGGTCCTCAGCCGGCAGTTGTACGAGGCGCGCCGCCGCATCGCCGATCAGATGGTGGCCGACCAGGTGCTGAGCGCCGAGGCCGCCAGGCGCGGAGTGACGGTCGACGCGCTCCTCGCCGAGGAAATTCCCCGGCGCACGATTCCGCTCCCGGATACGGCCGTGGCCGCGCTCTATCAGTCGATGGGCGATCGCACCCGCGGCGCGAGCCTCGAGCAGATGCGGCCGGCGCTGCGCGCCTGGCTGGCGCGCAACACCGAGCCGGAGCTCGCCAAGATGAACTATGTCGAGGAGCTGATGAAGGTCTCGACGCGCGCCGAAGTGGTGCTGACGCCGCCCCAGATATCAGTGGACCACGACGCGGGCGACGCCACCCTCGGGTCGGCGACCGCGGCCGTCGAGCTCGTGGCCTTCGGCGATTTCGGCAGCGACGAATACGCGCGGTTCGGCCGATCGCTCGGCAGCGCGCGCGACATGTTCGGCGACCGCCTGCGCATCGTCTTCAAGCCGCTCCCGGTGACCGGTCCCGATTCGATGGGCATGGCCGAAGCCGCCGCCTGCGCGCAGGCGCAGGGCAAGTTCTGGCCTTACCACGACGCGCTCGTCACGCAGTCAGGCCCGTTCGGACGGGGACGGTTGACCGAAATCGCGCGGACCGCCGGACTGACCGTCGACGCGTTCGATACCTGCGTCGATCGCGGCCAGTCTCGCGCCGGGATTCGCCAGGCGCTGGCCGAGGCCGCGCGCTACGGCATCACGGACAGCCCGAGCTTCCTGGTGAACGGCCGGCTGGCGGCCGCCGCGCCGTCGTTCCTGCCGCCGCTCGAGTTCTTCAAGCGGATTATCGAGGAGGAGCTGCAGCGCCAGACGAAGGACGCGCAGCAGCCTCGCTGACGAGGCCGCGCGTCTCGTCGATCGTCAGCGTCTGCCCCGGGGCGACGTCGGTGAACGCCTGCTTTGTGCCCGACGGCCACTCGACTTCAATTTTCGACACGCGCGGATCGCGTCCCAGCCCGAAGGTCAGCGTCAGCTCGCTCTGCGACGCGTAGCTCGACCCGCTGTGGACCATCTGCCACTGCGTGCCCGACGCGCTCGTGACGCGCACGACCGTGCCGATTCCGCTGCGGTTCGTTTTCGTGCCGGCCGTTCGCACGCGCAGCCAGTTGCGCGCGTTGCCGCCGTCGTTGCGGAAGAGGAACGCCGGGCCGTCGAGCGTGGCCAGCGCGATGTCCACGTCGCCGTCGCCGTCGAAGTCCAGGTAGGCGGCGCCGCGGCCCATGATCGGACGGTTGATCGCGGCGCCAAGCGACGCCGTCACGTTTTCGAAGGTGCCGTTGCCGCGGTTCCGGAGCAAGAGCGGCGGCTGGCTCAATCGCGCGCGGGCGTCCATCGACTGCGATTCGTCGGTGCCGCCGTTGACCGCGAAGATGTCGGGGAAGCCGTCGAGATCGTAGTCGAGGAAGAAGACCGCCCAGGTGAGCGAGAGCAGGCTGGCGCGGCCGACGTCCGAGCGCGGCGCCGCGTCGTGGAACAACCCGCGCCCGTCGTTGTGATACAGGCCGAGCATCTCGTTCAGGAAGTTGCCGACGAGCAGATGCGGGCGGCCCGATCGATCGTAGTCGCCGGCGTCCACGCCCATGTTGGCGCGCGCGGCGCCGTTCTCGCTGAGCGCGACGCCCGCGCCGATCCCCTCGTCCACGAATCGCCCCTGGCCGTCGTTGCGATAGAGCTTGGCCGGCACGCGATCGCTGCCGATGAACAGGTCCGGCCAGCCGTCCTGGTTGTAGTCGAGCACGGCCACGCTCATCGCCTTGTCGGTCGCGTGATCGAGACCGGCGCGCGCCGTGACGTCCTCGAAGCGGCCGCCGCCGAGATTGCGATACAGCTTCGGCGCCGTCGGCTTGTAGGCGTCCGGCCCGCAGTAGCCGCGCACGCCGGCCTGCGCGCAGACGACCTCCTTGTCCGCCGCCCACTGCACGTAATTGGCAATGAGCAGATCGAGTTGGCCGTCCCGGTCGTAGTCCACCCAGGCGGCGCTCACCGTGAACGTCGTGTTCCGGATGCCGGCGCGCTCGGTCACGTCGGCAAACTTGCCCTTCCCGTCGTTGTGAAACAGCCGTCCGCCCTCCGCCGTCGTCACGAACACATCGTCACGGCCGTCGTTGTCGTAGTCGGCGACGGTTGCGCCGAGCCCGTAGAGGCTGACCGTGTCGAGTCCGCTGCCGGCCAGGACATCGGTGAAGGTGCCGTTGCGATTGTTTCGATACAGGCCATGGCGGGAGCGGCGGCCGTTGGCCGCCCAGTCGCGGCCATCGACGAACAGCAGGTCGGGCCATCCGTCGCTGTCAAGGTCGAGGACGGCAACGCCGCCGCCAAACAGCTCCGGATATTTCATTTCGCCGGATGCCCCGTTGTGCTGGCGAAACGCAATGCCGGCGCGCTCGGTCACATCCGCGAACGTGACGCTGTTGGCCGCGCTGCTCTGGGAGCCGCTCTGTGCGGCCGCCACGCCGAGTCCCAGCAGCAGCGCCGCGCCGAGCGCCAGCGGCGCGCGCCAGCGTGCCGCCCGTGATGTGTCGCTCGCGATCCGGCTCGATCGATACTCGGGCACGCCGTCATTATTGCCGCTGTCGCGTGCCATGTCACCGCTGCCCAAAGGCATGCGAGGATAGCTGTTCCGCCATGCGCGCGCGCATTCTCACGCTGCTGCTGATCGCCATCGTGCCCGTCGCCTGTGGATCGCCGCCCGGGACAGCGGTCGAATCGACGGCGCCGTCCAACGGCGCGGCCGAGTGGTTCACCGACCAGGCCAAACAGACCGGGCTCGACTTCGTGCACTTCAACGGCATGTCCGGCCAGTTCTACCAGCCGGAGATCATGGCGCCCGGCGTCGCCTTGTTCGACTACGACAACGACGGCGATCTCGACGTGTACCTGGTCCAGGGACGCATGCTCGGATCCGGCACGCCGCTGATTCCACCGCCGGCCGGCGAGCTCGAAGGACGGCTCTACCGGAACGATTTGCAGGTGCGTCCGGACGGCTCGCGCGTGCTGCACTTCACCGACGTCACGGCCGCGAGCGGGATTCACACGCGCGGCTACGGGATGGGCGTTGCGGCCGGCGACATCGACAACGACGGGTGGATCGATCTGTATGTCACCGGCTTCGGCGGCAACCAGATGTTCCACAACAACGGCGACGGCACGTTCACCGACGTGTCGAAGGCGAGCGGCACCGACGACCCGGCGTCGTGGGGCGTGTCGGCCACCTTCCTGGACTTCGATCGTGACGGCTGGCTCGATCTCTTCGTCGGCAACTACCTGAATTACAGCCTGCAGACCGACATCCCGTGCTTCAGCGCGCCCGGTGCGCGCGACTACTGCCGGCCGAGCGTCTATCGCGCGCAACCGAGCCGCCTGTATCGCAATCAGGGCCACGGACGATTCGTCGACGTGACGATCGCGGCCGGAATCGGGCGCCTCGTTCGGCCCCGCGCTCGGCGCATCCGCCGCGGATTTCAACGGCGACGGCTGGGTCGATCTGTTCGTGGCCAACGACGAGCAGGAGAACCAGCTCTGGATCAACCAGCACGACGGCACCTTCACGAACACGGCGCTCGTCGGCCGGCGTCGCGCTCGGTCCCAACGGCGAGCGCAAGGCCAACATGGGCGTGGACGCCGGAGACTTCGACAACGACGGCGACGAGGATCTGGTCGTCACCGAACTGATCAACCAGGGAAGCTCGCTCTTCGTCAACGACGGCTCCGGGCGTCTTCGAGGATCAGAGCCTGCGTCTCGGCGTCCGCCGTCCGAGCCTGCCTTACACGGGCTTCGGCACGGCGTGGCTCGACTTCGACAACGACGGCTGGCTGGATCTGCTGGCCGTCAACGGCGAGGTCAACGAGAACGTGAAGACGCCGGCCGCCACGACGATCCGTTTCCGCTCGGGCAGCGCAAGCTGCTGCTGCACAACGTCAACGGCCGGTTCGAAGACGTGACCGCCGCGCCGGACAGGCGCTGCAGCTCGATCGAAGCCAGCCGCGGCGCGGCCTTCGGCGACATCGACAACGACGGCGATACCGATGTCCTCGTCGGCAACGGCGCCGGTCACGTGCGTCTGCTCATCAACGACATCAATCAGCGGCAACCACTGGCTCGGACTGCGGCTGGCCGGCGCGCGCTCCGGGACGCGACATGCTCGGCGCGCGGGTCGCCATCACGCGCACCGGCGCACCGACGCTGTGGCGGCATGCTCACGCCGACGGCAGCTACGCATCGTCGAACGATCCGCGCGTGCTGGTCGGTCTCGGTCAGTCGAAGGAAGCACCCGGCGTCGCGGGTCATCTGGCCGGATGGCCGGACCGAAGAGTGGCACGATCTCGCGATCGATCGGTACACCACGCTGGTCGAAGGCACGGGGCGATGACGGCGCCGGATCGCGACGCTGCTGGCGGTCATGCGCTTTCGTGACGATGGGCGCCGCTTGCGGGACCGCCATTGCGCCTCCGCCGCAGACGCTTCCGCCGGTCGTCCTGCCCGATCTCTCGGCGCTGGCTCCGTCGGTTCAGCAGCAGGTGCGGGCCAGCCACGGCGATCTCACCCGCGCGATCGAGGCGAACAAGCCGCCAGCCGACCTCGCCGCCGCCTACGGCGCGCTCGGCCGCGTGCTGATGGCGGCGCGGTTCAGCGACGAAGCGATCCTCTGCTACCGCCATGCCGAGGCGCTCGCCGGCACCGATCCGCGCTGGTCGTACTACCTCGGTCACGCGTATCTGCGGAAAGGCGATCGCGCCGCTGCGGCGCGGGCATTCGAACGCGCGGTGGCGCTCGCGCCGGCCGATGTGAACGCGCTCGTCTGGCTGGGCGAGACGTATCTCGACGACAGCCGCCTGGACGACGCCCAGTCGGCGTTCGCACGCGCCGTTGCCGCGCAGCCGCAATCGGCGGCGGCGCTCTTCGGCGCAGGCCGCGTCGCGCTGGCGCGCCGTTCGTATCCTGAAGCGGTCGACGATCTCGAACGCGCCCTGGCCGCCGACAGTCACGCCACGGCCGTGCACTATCCGCTCGCGATGGCGTACCGCGCGCTCGGCCAGCAGGACAAGGCCGCGGCGCACCTCCGCCAACGCGGCAGCACGTTTCCCGAGATGGACGATGCGCTGCTTCAGGACAACGACGTGCTCGACAGCGCGATTGCGTATGAAGATCGCGGCATGCAGGCGCTCAAGACGCGGCGACTTCCCGGCGGCGGCGGAGGCCTTTCGCAAGGGACTCGCGCTCGATCCCGACGCCGCGTCGCTTCGCTATTGGCTCGGCGCGGCGCTGTACGCGGGCGGCGACGCTGCAGGCGCCGAGCGGGAATTCAGCGCGGTCGCGAAACGGTCGCCGGAATTTGCGAAGGCGCATTTCAGCCTCGGCGCGATCTACGACGCGAGCGGCCGGCAGGCGCGAAGCGATCGACGAGTACCGCGCGGCGGTCGAAGCGGATCCGGGCCTGCCCGAGGCGCGGCTTCGGCTGGCCGACGATCTGCGAACCGCAGGGCAACTCGCAACCGTCGGTCGTTCAATACGAAGCGGCCGTGAAACTCGATCCGAGGATTGCCGAGGCGTGGATCGGCGGCGCGCAGGCGCTGATCGATCTCGGCCGGCGGGATCAGGCGGCAGAATGGCTGTCGCGCGCGCGGCGCATTCATCCCGGACGGCCGGAACTCGCGCAATTGCAGGCGCGGCTTCAGCGGTAGCGGCTTACTTCAGGACCCCTTCCACCACGTCACCGAGCTGCGCCGCCGTAAAGCGGTTGCCTTCGATGTTGGCGACGAGCCGGCCTTGCCGATCGATGACGACCGTGTGCAGCGAGTGGTCCATCAGGCCTTCGTTGGGAAAGGCGTGCACGCCAAACATCCGGCAGACGCGCTGAATGTCCGCCTGCGCTCCGGTCAGGAAGTGCCACACCGCCGCATTGGCCTGCCACTGCGCCGCATACTCGGCCAGCACCTCGGGCGTGTCGTGGACCGGGTCGAAGGTGACGGTGAGCAGCACCAGATCGCGTCCGAGCCTGGGCGCGAAGCGCTTCTGCAGCACGTTGAAATTGTTGGCGAGGCGCAGGCAGAAATTCGGCAGCGCGCAACTCGTGTAGACGAAGTTGAGCGCGACGACCTTGCCGCGGAGCGACGAGAGCCGCACGGCGTTCTTGCGCTGATCGGTCAGCGTGAAGTCGGGTACGGCCTCGCCGTTCGCCACGGGCTTGACGGCACTGCCCGAGACGATCTCGCCGAGCAGCGCCAGCCGGCTGGCGGCGAACGGATCCGGCTCGACGTTCTGGAAGGCCACGACCTGAATGCGCTCGGCGTAGGACGTCTTCGCGTCCACGATGAGCGCGAACTCCACCACCGCGCCGGGCGCCAGGCCGTCGAGGTCGCTCTGCCGCTTCACCTCGAACGGCATCGTCATCGCGCGCATGAAGTTCGGGATCTCGTCGATCGACGCGGTGAACGTATTGTGGGCGCGGTCGACGGACACCACCATGCCGCGGACGGCTACTCCTTCGCGGAGGCCGGCGCGGCCGTCAGCAGACAAAGCAGCAGAGCGCCGCACAGCATGCGGATCATGGAACGCGCTTCCCGCCACCCAAGTGCACCGGCGTTCGCTCGAGGACCCGATAGTCGGACGCGAACTCGGTGATCTCCAGCGCCTGGTTCTTCTGCACGCCGGTGAAGTGCTGGCGAGTATTCGTCGCCGGCCACCAGATCTCGAGATCGTCGATCCGCGCCGATTTGCCCAGACCGATATGCTGTTCGAGCGGTGACGCGCCAAACGAGCCGCCGCTTCCGACCGTGCGGTAAATGGAGCGGGTGCCAGCGCCGTCGTTTTCGCACCGTCACCTTGATCCGCGCGCCGATCGCGGCACGGTTGCTCTTCGACGCCGACCAGCTTCACCGCGATCCAGTCGTTGCCGTGTCCCGGATTTTCGAAGACCCGCATGGCGTGACTGTCGCCGGGCGTGGCGCCGCCGATCTCCGCGAGGATGTCCTCGTCGCCGTCGTTGTCGAGATCGGCGAACGCGATGCCGTGACCCTTGTGCAGTTCGCCGGTGCCGGACGAGGCCGTGACGTCCACGAACCCGTGGCCTTCCTTGTTGCGAAGCAGGACATGCGGGGCCATCGACGCGAACGACGGCGTGCCCATCCCGAGATAGATGTCAGGAAACCCGTCGTTGTCGATGTCGCCGAAGTTCGCGCCCATCGGCATGAAGACCTTGTCGAGACCGGCCTCGATGGTCACGTCGCGGAACGTGCCGTCGCCGAGGTTCCGATACAGCTTCAACGTCGGCGCGTTGTGCGGCAATCCGAGATAGGTCCGCGCGGTTTCGTCCGCCGACATGAAGTAGCTGGTGGCGAAGAGATCCAGCCAGCCGTCGTTGTCGTAGTCGAAGAACCATGCGGCGAACCCGCGGCCCGGGCCAGGCACGTGCGCGGCTTTCGTCGTGTCGGTGAACGTGTTGTCGTGATTGTTGTGGTACAGGATGTTGTCGCCCGAATAGTTCGAGACGTACAAATCCTGGAACCCGTCGTTGTCGTAGTCGCCGGCGGTGACCGCCTTGGCGAACACGAGCCGATCGACGCCGGCGGCGTGCGAGATGTCCTCGAAGTGCGTCCCGTCCCGGTTCAGGAACAACTGCGGCGGCGCGTCTTCGTTGCCGATGAAGAGATCCAGCCAGCCGTCGTTGTTGATGTCCGTCCACACCGCCGCCTGCGTGCCGTGGCCGGCCGGGCCAGCCCGGCTTCCACCGTCACGTCCGTGAACGTTCCGTCGCAGTTGTTTTTCAGCAGCGAATTGCGCTGCGCCACTTCCCAGCCGCCGCGCAGCACGAGGATGTCCTTGCAGCCGTCGTTGTTGTAGTCGGTCTGGATGATGTTCAGTCCGCCGACCTGATTCGCGAGGCCGGCCGCCGCCGACCGCTCCTTGAACGTGCCGTCGCCGTTGTTGCCGAAGTAGTGCAGCGGCCCGCAGCTGTAGAAGTTCGACGTCATGACGTCGAGGCGCCCGTTGCCGGAGAGATCGTCCACGACGATGCCGCCCGCCGAGGCGAAGACGTTCAGGCCGGCTTGCGGCGCGACGTCGGGGAAGCGGCCGACGTCTTCGGCCGAGGCGAACGCGGCCGGCGGGATCAGATAGCGCGGCGGCACGCCGTCGGGATATTTGCCCGCCATCATGTACGCGAGATTCAGCAGCCACCGCACTTCGAGGTCGTCGGGTTTCGCCTGCAGGTACTTCAGAAACAGGTCGATGGCCGGTTCGAGATCGCCGGTCTTCGCGAACGACACACCCGGGCGCGGCGGAATCAGGCAGAGGTCGCCGGGCGTGCGATACGCGCCGTTGTCCATCTCCGCCTTGTGCAGTTGCGCGAGGCCGAGCATCTCCTCGAGCGTCGTGACCGCGGCCGGCACGCTGGCCCGAGCCAGCTCGCTGGCCTGTTGGAAGTGCGCCACCGATGGGGCCATCGTGCCTTCGTAGGCGAGCAGTTGCGCGAGGCCGATGTGCGCCTGCATCACGTCGAAGGGCGGGCGCGACTTGCGGATGGCCTCGAGGCGCGGCGAAAAGAATTCGTCGAAAGGCCGTCGCGCGGCCTCGAGCGAATCGACGCGCGCCTGGCAGATCGTCCGCGGGATCCTGCTCCCAGTCGGCCGCCTTCGCGAATTCTCGAAAGACCGCTTCCGCTTCCGCCAGACCGCCGACGTCGATGACGTACTTCACGCTGCCGGTCGCCGAGAGCGCCACGCTGCCGACCGGTTGTGGTCGGCGCCGCGCTCGCCGACAAGCTGTTCGCCTCGACGCGCATGAACGCGAATCCGGTCGGCACCGGCGCAATCGCCGTGAGCTGACCGGCGCGAACGCCGCTCAGCGCGGCTCGCAGCTCGGGGCGCAGCGACGAGAGCTGGACCCGACCGAGCATGCCGCCGTCACGGGCGCGTCGGATCGATCGACTCGCTGCGCGCCAGCGCCGCGAAGTCTTCGCCCTTCGTCACGCGCTCGACGAGACGCTGCGCGTCCTCGCGCGAACTGGCGACGATGATGCGGAGGGTGAGGGCGCCGCTGGGCGAATCGGCTTGCGGTGCGGCATGGACCAGTCCGACGCTCACCAACGCGGCGGCGGCGACCGCGGCGCCAAGCCGTCGGAACCTCATGGCGCATGATAACCTTCCCGCGTGCGCCGGTCATCTCCCACTTCAGGGCTGTTGATCGGTCTCGTCATCACGCTGGCGGCCGTGGTCACCGACGCGTGGTACACGACCCGGCAGCTCTCCGTGCTGCAGACCCTGCAGACCGATCTCGCCGACCGCAGCCGCAAGGACTCCCTGCAGCTGCTGCGTATTCAGAACGATCTGAATTCGCTGGCGCTCGGCATGCGCGACATGCTGGACAGCGACGAACCGTACCCGCTGACGGCGTGGACCGCGCAGTTCGCGCGGATTCGCGAGGATCTCGACGACGCGCTCAAGCGCGAAGCGCTCGTCGCGGACGCCAGCCGGACGGTCGAACAGAGCCAGTATCTCGGTGCCTCGGTGACGCAGTTCTGGGACGCCGTCGATCGGATTTTCGCGCTCGCGGCGGCGGGCCGCGAAGACGATGCGCGGGCCGCAGATCCGGATTTCGCTGCAGGCGCGCCAGTCGGCGCTCGGCGACCGCGGTGGCGCGGCTGCTGGTGCAGAACAACGAGGCCGAGGAGGCGACCGCGGTTCGCGTTTCGACGATCTACGCGCAGGTCCATCGGCAGGTCTACTGGTTCGTCGCCGCGACCTTGACGACGATTCTTTTGACCAGCCTGTATCTGATCCGGTTCAACCGCCGGCTGTTCGCCGAGCTCGGGTCGCTGTCCGACGAGCGCCGCGAGCTGGCGCAGCAGCTGATTGCGACGCGCGAAGTCCACGCTGCGCGAGATCTCGCGCGAGCTGCACGACGAGCTCGGCCAGGTGCTGACGGCGATCGGATCCATGCTCGGGCGCGCCGGCCGCCAGGCGCCGGCAGGGTCGCCGCTGCAGGCCGACCTGCACGAGGTCCAGGAGATCGCGCAGGTCGCGCTCGACAACGTGCGCGGCCTGTCGCAGACGCTGCACCCCTCGGCGCTCGAGGACGCCGGGCTCGAAGGCACGGTTGACTGGTACCTGTCGATGCTGCAACGTCAGACCGGAGTGGCCGTATCGTACGAGCGGACCGGAACGGCGAGGCCGGTGGACAGCGCCGTCGGGATTCACGTCTACCGCGTGCTGCAGGAGGCGCTCAGTAACGTCGCCCGCCATTCGGGCGCGACCGAAGCCTGGGTCCGCCTGGCGTTCGCGCCGGATCGCGCTGGTCCTCGAAGTCGAGGACCATGGCGCGGGGTTCGACTGGCAGAAACCGCGCCGCGGCCTCGGCCTCGTCGGCATGCGCGAGCGCGCGGCGCTGATTGGTGGAACATTCGAATTGCTGCGTCCTCCGGAAGGCGGGACGCGGGTTCGCTTGACGGTGCCGCTCGAACCAGATCCGGCTGCCGGCAGTCAGACATAGGAGGCACGTGGCGGATTCCGATCGCATTACCGTGCTTGCTCGTCGACGACCACAGCCTGGTCCGGCGCGGCTTCCGCCGCATCCTCGAGGACGATCCGTCGATCGAGGTGGTGGGCGAGGCGAGCGACGGCGAGACCGCCGTGGACCTGGCGCGCCGGCTGCGCCCGCGTGTCGTGGTCATGGACTGCGCGATGCCCGGCATGAGCGGCCTGGTGGCGACGCGCCAGATCGTCGGCGAGACGGACGGCGCGGGTGCTGATGCTCAGCATGCACGCCGAGGACACGCTGGTGCGGCAGGCGATGGAAGCGGGCGCCTGCGGCTACATCCTCAAGAGCGCGCTCGACCTCGACCTCGCGGCGGCGGTCAAACGCGCGGCCGCGGGCGAGACGGTGCTCGATCCGGCCGTCGCGAAAGAAACGGTCTTCAAGGGCGAACGGACGCGCGGACTGAGCCAGCGCGAGCTCGAGGTGCTGCAGCTGATCTGCGCCGGCCAGTCGAATCGCGAAATCGCCACCACGCTCGATCTGAGCATCAATACGGTCGCCGTGCATCGCGCCAACATCATGGTGGCGCTCGGCGTCCACAAGACCGCGGAGCTCGTGGTCTATGCGATCCACCACGGACTGGTGACCCTGCCGTGAACCGCCGCGAGTTCCTGATCGGCGCGTGCGGAGCAGGCATCGCCGCGGCGGCGCCCCGTCTGTCGGCCGAGCGGCGGGCGCTCGGCATGCGCTTCGTGGATGTCACGGCCAAAGCCGGCCTCAACTTCCGCCACAACTCCGGCGCCTACGGCGGCAAGCTGCTGCCCGAGACGCTGGGCTCGGGCTGCGCGTTCATCGACTACGACGCGGACGGCTGGCAGGACATCCTGCTGGTGAACGGCATGGACTGGCCCGGTCACAAACAGGCGCGGTCGACGCTGCGGCTGTACCGGAACAATCGCGACGGGACGTTCGCCGACGTCACGAAGGCGGCGGGCCTCGACGTCGAGATGTACGGCATGGGCGTCGCCGTCGGCGACTTCAACAACGACGGCTTTCCCGATCTCCTGGTCACGTGCGTCGGGCAGAATCGCCTCTTTCGCAATACCGGCAAAGGCACGTTCGTCGATGTCACGCGATCGAGCGGGCTGGACGGACGCCTCGGCCTCAGCACCTCGGCGCTGTGGATCGATTTCGATCGCGACGGCCTGCTCGATCTCTTCGTCTGCAACTACGTCAAATGGTCCGGCGACCACGACGTCTTCTGCAGCCTCGACGGCAAGCAGAAGTCGTACTGCACGCCGGAGGCGTACCGCGGCGACACCTGCTGGCTGTTCCACAACCGCGGCAACGGCACCTTCGAGGACGTCACGGCGACGAGCGGCGTCTTCGATACGAGCTCGAAGTCGCTCGGCGTGACGATGGTTGATTACGATCAGGACGGCTGGCCCGACCTGTTCGTCGCCAACGACACGCAGCCGAACAAGCTGTATCGGAACATGCGCAACGGCACGTTCAAGGACGTGGCGGTCGAAGCCGGACTGGCCTTCAGCGCCGATGGCAAGGCGCGCGCCGGCATGGGCGTCGACTCCGGAGATTTCGACAACTCCGGCCGTCCCGGCCTGGCGATCACCAACTTCGACAACGAGATGATCGGCCTCTATCGATCGCCGCGCAGCGGCATCTACGAAGACGTGGCGCTCCGCGCGCAGGTCGGCGCGCCGTCCCGCAACACGCTCGGATTCGGCTGCGTGCTGGCGGACGTCGATCTCGACGGCCTGCTCGATCTGGTCGTCGCCAACGGCCACATCGACGAGACCGTCCGCAACATCCGCGGCAACGTCGGCTACGCCCAGCCGCCGCACCTGTTCCTGAACCAGGGCGATGGGACATTCCGCGACGCGGCCGCCGAAGCCGGCGCGGAATTCGTCACGCCGCGGGTCGGGCGCGGTCTGGCCTACGGCGACTTCGATCGCGACGGCGATCTCGATCTCCTGGTGACCACCAACAACGGTCCGGCGTGCCTCTTCCGCAACGATCAGCTCGCCGGCAATCGCAGCCTGCGAATCCGGCTGGTCGGCACGAAATCCAATCGCGACGCCATCGGCGCGTCGGTGCAGATCTTCAACGGCACCGCCGCGCAGTCGCGGATGGTCAAGAGCGGTTCGAGCTACCTCTCGCAATCGGAGCTGCCGGTGACGTTTGGCGTCGGCACGCGCGATCGCGTCGACCGCGTCGTCATCACGTGGCCCAGCGGACGGATCGACGAGTTCAAGAACATCGTCACCGGCCGCGCCTACCAGTGTGTCGAAGGGCAGGAGCTCACGCCGTGGTCTTGAAGCGGACGCAGGCGGTGGGGCTGGTCGTGGCCGGCGTCATCGTGATCACCGCGGCGACCGGCATCTACGTGGCTCGTCGATCGCCGCGGGTACATGTCGCCGGCATCGCCGGCGTACGAGGCGGTGTCGCGCGCGTTCTATCACGGGCTGGCGGCGCTCCAGGTCGGCCTGCTCGACGACGCCCGGACGCAATTTGCCAGCGCGACGACGATTGTTCCGCGAGAGCCGGCATCGTGGGGCAACCTCGGGCTGACCAACCTGCGGCTGGGCGACCTGGATGCGGCCGGCCCGGCGCTGGAGCGAGCCGCATCGCTCGCGCCCGCGAGCGCCGACATCGCGTTCCTGCAGGGGCAGCTGGAGATTTCCCGCGGCCGGCCGGCCGAAGCCATCGCGCATTTCGAGCGCGGCGTTCGCCTCGATCCCCGCGGCCTGCGGATTCGCTACGCGCTGGCGCAGGAGGTGGAGTCGGCAGGCGGCGCCGGCGCCGATACCCGGGCGCAAGGCCTGGTGGACGAGATCCTCGCGCTCAGCCCGGACAACGTCGCGGCGATTCTCGAGCGGGCGCGGCTGGCGGCCAAGCGCGGCGATGCGGCCGCGCTTCAGGATGCGGTCGGCAAAGCTTGCGGCACACGCGGACAGCTGGCCGCCCGCCGTGCTCGATCAATATCGCGCGCTGCAGGCCGCCGCGCGGACCGATACGGCGGAAGCCGCGCGAACCGTTGCGGTCCTCAGGAACGTGCTGTTGCGCGTGCCCTCGTTCCGCGAGGATCTGCTCGCCATCCGGACGCCGGCCGAATTGATCGCCGATCCGTTCGATCGTTTCATCGCTCTGCCGGCATCCACTTCGAGACCGTCGCCGCCCGATACCGGTTTGTCGTTCTCGACTGAGTTGCTCGGCGTCCAGCAGGGCTCGCCATCAGCCGCGGCACTGGCGTTTTCGTCTGAAGGCACGGGCGCGCCGATCGTCTACGCGGCAAACGACGCGGGCTTGAGCCGAGTCGGCGGAGCGGCGGCGGTTCTCCCGTTTCCCGGGGGCGGGAGTTCGCCGCAGACCCTCGGCAGCGCGGCGTTGTCGATCGACTGGAACCGCGACTTCAGGATGGATCTCGTGCTCGCCGGGACCGGCGGCATCCGCCTGCTGCTCCAGGAGGCCGACGGAACGTTTCGTGACGCCACGGCGACGGCTGCCGGCGCCGACCAGGCCGTGACCGCTGACTGTGTAGGCGCCTGGACCGCCGACATCGAAATGGACGGCGATCTCGATGTCGTCGTCGGCGAAAAGAGCGGGCCGGCCATCGTCCTGCGCAACAACGGCGACGGGACGTGGCGGCAGACGCAGCCGTTTGCCGGCGTTTCGGATCTGCGAGGCGTTCGCGTGGGCGGACATCGACGGGGATGGCGATCCCGATGCGGTGCTGCTCGACGCGCAGGGCAACCTGCACGTGTTCGAGAATCGGCAGGGAGGCCAGTTCACTCCGATCGTCGATCCTCGCACGGCGAAGGGACTGGTCGCTGTCGCCGTGGCTGACGTCAACGGCGATGGTCTCATCGATCTCGTGACGCTCGACGGGCAGGGGAGCGTTCGCCGCGCATCCTTCGTGCGCGATGCCTGGGACGAGCAGGACCTCGCCCGCTGGGACAGCCCGCCGGCGGCCGTTTCGCCCGGCGCTGCGCGTTTGCTGATCGCGGATGTCGATAACAACGGGTCACCCGACCTGGTGGTCTCCGCGGGCGGACGATCCGCGGTCTGGCTATCGGGCGAGGGCGGATTCTCGCCGCTCGCGTCGGTTCCAAATGCCGACGTCTTTGCCGCGGTCGATCTCAACAGCGACGGCCAGCTCGATCTGCTCGGGATCGCCAACGGGCAGCCGGCGCGCTGGCTCGGACGCGGAACGAAGGGATATCACTGGCAGGTCGTCCGGCCGCGCGCCCAGGAGATGGCCGGCGATCAGCGCATCAATTCGTTCGGTATCGGCGGGCTGATCGAAGTTCGCTCTGGCGTGCTGACCGAGACGCAGGCGATCACCGGCACCTCGGTGCATTTCGGTCTCGGCACGCGCTCGGCGATCGATGTCGCGCGCATCGTGTGGCCCAATGGCGTTGTCCAGGCCGATTTCGACAGCCGTGCCGACGCGACCGTCGTCGCCGAGCAGCGGCTGAAGGGCTCGTGCCCGTGGGTGTTTGCCGACGCCGGGAACGGATTGCAGTTCGTGACCGATTTCCTGTGGCGCTCGCCGCTCGGCCTGCGGATCAACGCGCAGGACACGGCGGGCGTGTCGCAGACCGAAGACTGGGTGAAGATCCGCGGCAATCAGCTGAAGCCGAAAGACGGATCCTACGACGTGCGGATCACTGCGGAGTTATGGGAAACGCATTTCGTGGATCACGTGTCGCTGATGGCGGTTGACCATCCATCGAACGTCGACGTGTTCGTCGACGAACGATTCGCGAAGGAGGCGCCGGCGTTACGGGTGCACGCGATGACGCCGCCGCGGCCGATCGCGCGCGCGGTCGACGATCGCGGTCGCGACGTCACCGATCTCGTCGAGCATCAGGATGGACGGTACCTGGCGACCTTCGCGCGAGGCGCGTATCAGGGCATCGCCGAGGACCACTTCGTCGAGATCGATCTCGGGCGGGAGATCACGGCGCAGTCGCGGCTCTGGCTCGTCGCCAACGGCTGGATCTATCCGACCGACAGCAGCATCAACGTCGCGATCGGACAGGGCGGCATTCAGCCAAAGGGACTCGCGCTCGAGGCGCAGGACGCCTCCGGACATTGGACCATCGTCGCTCCGGACCTCGGGTTTCCGGCGGGGAAGAACAAGACGATCCTGATCGATCTGACGGCGGCGGCCCGCGCCGGCGTAACCCATGTGCGGCGCATTCGGCTGCGCACCAATCTCGAAATCTACTGGGACTCGCTCGCGATCGCCGACGATGTGCCGCAGGCTGCAGTCGAGACCACGCGCATCGAGGCGGGGCGCGCCGATCTTCTGTATCGAGGATTCTCGAAAACCGACTTCTCCCGCCGCGACGCGCCGGAAATTCCGCGCTACGACGAGCTCGCCAACGTGGCGCCGCGGTGGCGCGATCTGGTGGGCTACTACACGCGCTTCGGCGACGTTCGCGAACTGCTGCACCGCGTGGACGATCGCTACGTGATCATGAACGCGGGCGATGAATTGCGGCTGGCCTTCCCGGCTCCGGCAGGACCGCGCGAGGGCTGGACGCGCGATTTCGTGCTGGTCGGCGACGGCTGGGTCAAGGACGGCGATTTCAACACGAGCTACTCGAAGACGGTCCTCCCGCTGCCCCGACATGGCCATCCCGATTACACCGCGGCGTCGGCGGCCCTCGATCTGGAGGAAGATCCGGTTTACCGTCATCACGCGCAGGACTGGCAGACGTACCACACGCGCTTTGTCGCACCGATGGCGTTTCTTCGTGGGTTGAGATGACCGATACCGTTCGGCAGCGAGTGCTCTATGTCGTGTGGACGGCGGTGCTGGTGGGCTCGATAGCCGCCGTGCCCGTCCTGAATCGCCGGACTCTCGGCGCGGCGGGCTCGTCCACCACCGCCGATCCGCTGGCGCGCTACGGGTTCCGGCTCGAGGAATCCAGCCGCCGCCTCGGCGTGGACGTCACCCATCACGCGCCGACCTTCGATGCGCGTTTCGGTCCCATCATGCCGCAGGTGGCGTCGATGGGCGCGGCCGTCGCCGTCGCCGATTTCGATCGCGACGGCTGGCAGGATTTCTACGTGACCGACAGCGGCGAAGGGAAGAAGAATCACTTGTTTCGCAATCAGGGCGACGGCACGTTTCGCGACGTCGCCGAAGAGATGCACGTCGCCGACGTGAACCGATCCGGCACCGGCGTGTCGATGGGCGCCGTCTGGGGCGACTACGACAACGACGGCTACGAGGATCTGTTTCTCTACAAGTACGGCCGGCCCGAGCTGTTTCACAACGACCAGGGACATGGGTTCACGCCGGTCGGCGAGCAGGCCGGTCTGCCGCAGTGGGTCAACGCCAACAGCGCGATCTGGCTCGACTACGATCGCGACGGCCGTCTCGATCTCCTCCTGTCGGGATACTGGCCCGAGGACGTCGATCTCTGGCATTTGACGACGACGCGGGTGATGCCGGAGAGCTTCGAGTATGCGGAGAACGGCGGCCGGAAATATCTGCTCCGCAACAAGGGCGATGGCACGTTCGAAGACATGACCGCGAGCGCCGGCCTGAATTCGCGCCGCTGGACGCTCGCCGTCGGCGCCGCCGATCTATCGGCAGCGGCTTTCCGGATCTGTTTTTCGCGAACGACTACGGCATCTCGCAGCTCTACGTGAATCGCGACGGCAAGCGGTTCGACGAGATCGGCCGCGAGGCCGGCGTCGCGCACCCCGAAGAGCGGGATGAACGTCGCGTTCGGCGACGTGTTCAACGACGGCCGGCTGTCGATCTACAAGACGAACATTTCCGAGCCGGGCGTGCTGGTGCAGGCCAACGATCTCTGGGTGCCCAAAAAACCGGCAGCCGCTGCGCCCGCGTTCGAAGATCTCGCCTCGAGCCTGGGGATCGATCTCGGCGGCTGGAGCTGGGGCGCGCAATTTGGCGATCTCAACAACGACGGCGTGCTCGATCTGTATCTCGTCAACGGCTACGTCTCGGCGGGGGAGCGAACGAGCTACTGGTACGACTTCGCGCAGATCGCCGTCGGGCACAGCGCGATCATCAGCGATGCCCTGAACTGGCCGCCGATGAACGGCCGCAGCCTGTCCGGCTATCAGCGCAAGCGGGTCTGGATCAACGACGGCCTCGGCCGCTTCACGGACGTGGCGCAGGTGGTCGGCGCCACCGATGTCTACGACGGCCGCGCGTCGCGCTCGCCGATCTCGGCAACCGCGGCGTGCTCGATGTCCTCGTCGCCAACCAGCGAGGCCCGCTGCTCATCTATCGCAACACGGTGCAGCCGGGACGCCACTGGATCGATTTCGAGCTGGAAGGACGGCGCAGCAACCGCAGCGCGATCGGCGCGCGCGTCGAACTGCATTGGGGCGACCGCGTGCAGGTCCAGGAAGTCAACGGCGGCAGCGGCTTCAGCGCCGCAGAACCAGCGCCGGCTGCACTACGGGCTCGGCGACCGCGGCCAGATCGATCGCGTCGTGATTCGCTGGCCGTCCGGGACGGTTCAGACCATCGAGCACCCGCCGGTGGACACGCTGCAGCGCGTCAAGGAGCCGGCATGAGCCGTGACACCGCGGGAGCGCCATCGATCGCCGTGCCGGCCGTGAAACCGCGCGGGATGTTCACGATCGAGAACCGGTTTCTTCCGCCGATCCTCATCACCTGCATCCTGCTGGCGGCGCACCTTTCGTTCGGCGTGCTCGAGAGCTATCACGCGCACCGCGCTGGCGATCGTCACGGCGATCGGCGCGGAACTGCGTCATGGCACGCCTGACCTACGGCCGCTGGCCGCACCCGGCGAGCGCGTACATCACCGGCATCAGCGTCGGCATCCTGATTCGATCGCCGTTCTTCTGGCCGTACTTCCTGGCCAGCCTGATCTCGATCGCCTCGAAGTACGTCCTGCGCCTCAAGGGACGGCACCTCTGGAATCCCTCGAACTTCGGCGTCAGCGCCGTGCTGTTCCTCGCGCCGGCCACGGTGTCGCTCCTGAGCATTCAGTGGGGCAACACGCTCTGGCCGATGGTCGTCATCTGGATCCTCGGCTCGGTCATCGTCTGGCGGGTCGGCCGGCTGCATATCAGCGCGACCTACGTGGCGTCATTTCTCGTGCTGTCGGCGGTGCGCAGCGCGTGACCGGCACTCCGTGGCTCGCGACCGTCGCGCCGATCACCGGACCGATGTATCAGCTGTTCATCTTCTTCATGGTGACCGATCCGAAGACGACGGTGCGATCGCGAACGGGGCAGTGCGTCGTGGTGTTTCTCGTGGCGCTGGTCGAGATGATGCTGCGGCTGGAGGAAGTGGTCTACGCGCCGTTCTATGCGCTGTGCCTGGTCGGGCCCGGCGTCGCTCGAGCCTCGAGTCAGGCTGGCATCCCGGGACGTCGGCAAGCCGCAGCGTTCGAGCAATCCGCTGAACATCCGCCGGCGGTTGCTTCGAGCTTCGAGGCGCCGGCGACGAGATCGTCCGCGAGCACCGGATACCAGTCTGCGCCTGCTGCTATCGAGAAGCCCGGCCGTGTCGAACGGCTCGATCGCGCGATCGATGCGCGCGAGCAGCGCAGTCCCGCTCGCGCCCCGCGGGCTGGCGCGCGCAGCGCCGCGCACGCGCGCAGCTCGGGGCCGAATCGCGGATGCGCGTGACAGCAGAAACCCCGGCGCCAGGTCCGGCTTGCCCAGGCGCCGCGCCGCCTCGCTGAAACTCGCCGCGGCGAAATACAGCAGCGCCGAGCGCTTGAAGAGCGCACGGATCGGTCATGTTCGCGTAGAGCGCGGCGACGAGTTGTTCGGTCACGTCGAGTTCGTCCGTGGTGACGCGCGCGTACGCGCGCAAGCGCCGCCTCGCGCTCGGGGCCGTCGGTCGTTCCTTCGAGGATCTCGAGGAGCCGCTCGATCCCGAGGAGCGTCAGCGGGAAGCCGGTCGAGAGCAGCGGATCGATCACGCCGGCTGCTGACGGCAGCAGCGCCCATCTCGGTCCCGCGACCTGCCGCGGCGGAAGGCCAGTCGCGGCGCGTGGATGAACGGCAGCACCGCCCGCGCGCTGCGAAACTGTTCCTGCACCGACGGCAGCATCGCGAGCAGCCGCTCCCACGCCGGCGCGCCGTCTCCGCCGCGATCGCGGCGGCCACCGGATCGGTCAGCGCGGCGCCCGCGCTCGTCACGCCGTTGTTGAAGCGCAGCATCCAGATCCAGCCGCCGGGGAACACATGATGAAGCGCCGCCGCGTCCGGGGGATACGGCGGCATCGCGATCGGATGGCCTGCAGCGCGATCCCAGCGCTCGACGTCTTCGAAATGCGTATAGAGCCCCTGGGTATGCGGCAGCCAGCGCAGCGGCGCCGCTCGAGTCCAGGAGGCGATGGAGGAATCCGCGCGGACCGCTGGCATCGACGACGAACGCGCGCCGGACGCGTATCGCGCTGCCGTCGCCGCGCGCCCTCGAGCATCACGCCGCGCCCCTAGTCGGTGAAGCGTTCGATGCGTCGTCTCGTCCAGGTAGACGACGCCGGCGGCCTCGGCTTCGCGGACGAGCGCGTGATCGAAGTCCGGCCGGTACCAGTGCGTGTCGCCGATGTCGTCGTGCGGGCTCGCCGCGACCAGCAGCTGGCGCTCGTGCGTCGCTCGTCATCCGCGAATCGTTCGCCGGGGCGATGGAAGAAGAACGTGAAGCCGCGCTTCAGGCCGCACGGCGACATCAGGATGGGCGCGCTGCCACGTCCCCCATTTCGAAAACGCGCGGACGCGCGGCAGATCGTAGCGGTCGGCGATTTCCTCGAGCAACAGGTTGGCCAGCGGCGTCGACGACTCGCCGATAGCGAATCGCGGATGGCGGCCGCGTTCGACGAGCACGACGCGGCGGCCGGTGCGGCGGAACGCGAGCGCCGTCAGCGCGCCGGCGAATCCTGACCCGACGACGACGACATCGGCATCGATGTGCGGCGTGGCCGTCATGCCGGGATCGCCTTCGCCGCACTTGCCGCACGCGGAAAGCGGCTGCCAGCGCTGTTCGAGGTTGAGCATCCGCAATCGCGCGCGCCGGGCATCGAAGCAGTCGCGACAGTGCGCAAAACGCTGCGAGATCCCACAGGTCCACGAAGACGCGGCCTCGTGGCGCCGACCGCGAGCGCGAGCTCGACGCTGCGCTCGATCTCCTCGAGCGACGGCGCGCGAAATGCCCCGCTCGGCCGCCAGCGCTTCGAGCGCGCCGTTGCCAGGCCGGGTTGGAATCAGCGAGACGACCGTTGCGCCTGACGACGAACGCGACGTCGACCGACGGAGCAGCCACTCGTCCTGCTCGTCCGCGGCGGATGAACGGCGGCGCGATCAGCAGGAACACGCGCAACGCCACACCGCGCATCTGCAGCGCGTCAGCCGCTCGCGCAAAGTCGTCGACGGTCATTCGCTTGTTCAGGCGCTCGAGCGCATCGGGATGGGCGGTCTCGAGACCCATCGCGACTTCGAGGCGGGGCGGCGGAGTCGTCACTCGAGGCGGCGGAGAGCGCATCGAGAAATCGATCGACGCGCGGCGCCGATGAGCGCCGGGTGCGACTCCACGATGATGCGGTCGAGGCCCGCGAGCGCCGCGGCGATGCCGTCGTAGTCGCCGTCCGGGACGGCGCGCGGATCGAAGAAGCTGCCGGCGTTGTACAGCTTGATCGCGGTGACCGGTTCCGCTCGATGCGTCAGCTCGTGCCGCGCGGCGGTCAGCTGCGCCTGGATGGCGCCGGACGGCGTGTCGGTCGGCGTCGTGTAGCTGCCAGAGGTCGCACATCACGCAGCGCCACGGGCACTCGCGTCCCGTCAGGAAAACGGTGGCGACGCGGGCGATTGGCCCGTCGGCGTGCCGCTCGTCTTCGACGATCAGGCCCTGATAGCGCCAGGGGTCGTGAGGCGGCCGGGGGCCGCGGCGGTCGAGGATGAACCGGTCGCGCGCCTCGTTGGTCGGCGGGATACATAGTCTGTTTGTAGGATTGACGGCGCGCCACCGGTTTCTTATACTAGTGCCGACCGTGTACGCCACTCATCGTCGCACCAAACCTCTCGGCCGGGCGAAACCCAGACGTTCCGCGAGCGCGCGTGAACGGGGCGCAGCACGAGCTCGCGCTGCGGGTCTTCATGGTGATCGTGCTCGCGCACTGGGCCGAGCACCTGCTCCAGGCGTTCCAGATCTACGCGCTCGGCTGGCCGGTGCCGGAAGCGCGCGGCCTGCTCGGGCTATCTCTATCCCTGGCTGATCAAGTCGGAGAGTGCTGCACTACGGCTACGCGCGTCGTGATGCTCGCCGGGCTGTGGCTGCTGCGGCCGGGATTCACCGGCACCACCGATCGGCGCTGGTGGACCATCGCGCTCGGCATCCAGTTCTTTCATCACTTCGAGCATCTGCTGCTGTCAGTGCAGGCGCTGCTCGGCCACAACCTGTTCGGCCGGCCGGTCCCGACCAGCCTCATTCAGCTGTGGGTGCCGCGCGTCGAGCTGCACCTCTTCTACAACACCATCGTCTTCATCCCGATGGTGATCGGCGATGTACTACCACATGTTCCCGCCGCAGGGCGAAGTCCGCAGCCAGCAGTGCACCTGCGCGTGGGACCGTGGCCTCGCCGCCGGGGCCTGAAGCTCAGCGATCGCCGCCCGGTGCGGACGTCCTGCGCTGGCCGCTGGTCGGCCGCTTCCTGCGCTGGCGCCACGCGCGCACCGCGCTTGCAGTTCGTGCTCCTCGGTCGCGCGCGGTTGTTCTGATCGCCGACGGCCTGTTCGGTCCCAATTCGACGCGACCAATCTTGCGACGGTCCTGACGTGGGTGCACTACCGCGGCCTGCTGGTCGTCGTGCTCCTCGCGGCCGGCAATTTCTTCTGCATGGGCTGCCCGTTCGTGCTCGTGCGCGACGCGGGGCGGCGCGTGCGCGCGCCGTGGCTGAACTGGCCGCGCGCGCTGCGGACGAAGTGGATCGGCATCGCGCTCTTCGTCGCCGTGCTCTTCGGTTACGAGCTGTTCGACCTGTGGGCGCTGCCGCGGGCGACGGCGTATCTCGTGCTCGCGTACTTCGGCGCCGCGCTGGCGATCGATCGTCGTGTTCTCCGGCGCGACGTTCTGCAAGTACCTGTGTCCGATCGGCCAGTTCAACTTCGTCGCGTCCACGGTCTCGCCGCTCGAAGTGCACGTGCGGGACACCGGAACCTGCCGACGTGCCGCACCGTGGACTGCATCAAGGGGCGGCGCGATCCGCAGGCGCCGCAGATCATCGTGCAGCGCGGATGTGAGCTGCGGCTGTTCCAGCCGTTGAAAGTCGGCAACATGGACTGCACCTTCTGCCTGGACTGCGTCCAGGCGTGTCCACACGACAACGTGGCGGTCGGCGTTCGCGTGCCGGGGGCCGAACTGGCCGACTCGCGCCGGCGCTCGGGGATCGGCCGCCTCGCCGATCGCCCCGACATCGCCGCGCTGGTGGTGATCTTCGTCTTCGGCGCGCTCCTGAATGCGCTCGGCATGATTCAGCCGATGGGCGGCATTGAACAGTGGCTCGCGCGCGCGATCGGCAGCGCGTCCGAGGCTGGGTACTGGCGATCGTGTTCATCGCGGTCGCTCGGAATCGCGCCGCTGGTGCTCCTGGGCGGCGCCGCGGTCGTCACCAGGTTCGTATCGGCAGATCGCCGATCTCCCGCAGCGCTGGTCGTGAATTACGCGCCGCCCTTGTCCCGTTCGGCGTCGGGATGTGGGCCGCGCACTACGGGTTCCATCTGCTGACTGGTGCGTGGACGATCGTGCCCGTCACGCAGAACGCGGCCATCAGGTGGTTCGGCCGGGCCGCGCTTGGCGAACCGCTCTGGCGATGGACCGGCCTGCGTCCCGGCGTCGTCTTCCCGATTCAGATCGGCCTCGTCCTGCTCGGGACGCTCGGATCTCTGGCGGCCGCCTACCAGATCGCCGAGCGCGACGATCCGCATCAGCCGTTTCGCGCGTCGCTTCCATGGCTCGTCGTCACGGTGATCCTCGCTCTTGCGGCCATCTGGATCCTGGCGCAGCCGATGGAGATGCGGGGCATGGCGGTCGGCGGATGAGCGTGCGGTGCGCACGGCGTTTTTATGCGGCGCGATGACGGCGATGATGCTCATGACGGGCGCCGCTCTGCACGCGCACAGCGGGCCGCCGTTTCCCATCCTGCTCGACCAGGTCGCCGGCCAGTACAAGATTTCCATCTGGACCGATCCGGACGCGACCGACGATGGGTCGGCCGCGGGAAAATTCTGGGTGATGGTCGATCCCGCGGGGAAAGGATTGGCGCTGCCGCCCGGCACCCGCGTGACCGTTTCCATTCAGCCGCTCGATCGGCCGGGTCCGATCGTGACCGGGCAAGCGGATCCGGTCGCACAGGATGCGACGCGCCGGTTTGTCGCGCTGGTGATGGATCACGAGGGACACTACGCGGTGAAGGCGACGATCGATGGACCAGGCGGGCCGGTGACTGTCGACGCGGCGGCCGATGCCACGTACGATACGCGTCCGCGGCCGTTCATGCTGGTCCTGGCGCTGGTGCCGTTCCTGCTGATCGGCTTCGTATGGATGAAACTGCTCGTGCGCCGGCGTGCGGCGCGCGGTCAACAATTGTCTCGGAGTCACGAAGGCACGAAGACACGAAGGAAACCCTAGGTACCAAATCTTGCGTGTTTTCGAGTATGAGGTCGACCGTGGAATCTCGTTACTGGCTTCTGAAGATCGGCTGTTGCTCGGCCGTCACGACCAGGTCGGCGCCAAGACACGAGTAGGAAACGCTCTAGGCGATTAAATCTGTCCATGTGCTTTCCGGCTGCAGCTTCCGTGACCGATCTCGGAGAAGATCGCCGCGTGGCGACTCGCGCGATCGTGATCTAGTCGGCCGCCTGACGGCTGCCGCGGTTGATGTATACACCGCATCTAGGATATTGAAGTCTTCGTGCCTTCGCGTCTTCGTGTCTTTCTCTGAAATGTCGTTAGATGATCGTGTGAAGTCCGGCTGAAGCCGGACACTACTACACGTAAAAAAAGGAGGATCGATGGCTAAAGAAGCGACGGTCGCGAATCAGCGGGAGATTCTGGCCAATCAGCGGCGGATTCTGGCGAACCAGAAGAAACTCGATCGCGTGCTGGCCAACCAGGCGCGGATCCTCGCGAATCAGAAGCGGATTCTCGCGCGCGGCAAGTAGCCGGGCGCGCGGCGATCAAGCGTAGAGCTCGTGAAACGTGCGCCGGTAGCGCCCCTCGTCGCTGCCGATGCGCGATCGCAGGACCGATTCCGGTACGGCGCCGTGCTGGAATCGGCGTTTCGGGAACACGGGCATTTCGAACCCCGTGACCGCCTTCACGCCGCGCCGGACGATGTCGCCTTTCAGTGAGTAGAGCGCCGGCACGTCGTACTGCGTGAGCGACGCGAAGGGGATGCCTTCCGCGACCTCCATGACATCGGGCCGCGTGTACGGGCTGAACCCCTCGAAGCCGTAGTGGCGCGCGGGCGCGTAGGTCCGGACGTAACTGCGGCTCAAGCCGCCGCTGTACGTCAGCGAGTGCTTGATCCGGCCGACCCCCCACCCTTCCTGGTAGAGCATCAGGTTGTCCACGACGCTGCGGATCGTCAGTTCGGCGTTTTCCTCGATCGGGTAGTCCTTGAGATTCTCGTCGCCGCCGTCGCCATCGGCGATGTGACGCCACTCGGGGTAACGCGCGCGGATGCCGCGGCAGAGTTGCAGCCCCATCGTGGCGCACTCGACGTCGAGCGTCTTGTAGTCCTCGAGCACGCGCAGCGTGTCGGTGACGTCCACGTCTTCCAGCCGCGCGTCGATCTCCTCGAGAAAGAGCGACAGCCCGACCGACGACAGAAACGCGCGGGCCTGATCCAGGTCGGCGCCGCCGCCGAGATTCAGCACGAAGGCCTTGAGCCGTGAGGGCGAGAGACCGCGGCGCAGCATCTCGTGGTAGGTGACGAGAAACACCGAGCCGCTGTCGATGCCGCCGGAGAACGCCACGCCGATCGGCTCGTTCGCCGTCCCGTTGCGGTCGATGTGTGCCAGCCACTTGCCGATTTCGTCCGCGAGCCGCGCCGATATAGCGCCGGCCGATGTCGTCGAGATCGGTTCCGAAGCGCGTTGCGCGCCGGCGTAAAGAACCGCGTGTACTGCGGATCCGGATCGGGACAGCCGACCAGCGCGATTTCGACCACGTAGTGCGACGGGACCATCCGCGTGTAGCTCGGATGAAACTGATCGGCCAGCCCTTCGCGCGCGAGGGCGTCGCGCAGCGTGTCCATGCGATCGGCGACAAAGAGCGCCGGGCCTTCCTGGCGCTTGGCCAGAAAGTACCGCATCGGCCGGTCCATCGACCGCGCCAGCCTGACCGTGATCCCCTCGCTGGCGACCAGCGCGAACGATCCGTCGATCGCGCGCACCGCGTCCGGGTCGCCGCTCAGCACGCGCCGGCGCGCCTCGTCGGCGTCCATGTTGTAGAGACGGTTCAATGCGGGGTCGAGGAGATCGACCACACGAGTCAGGTGTCGCAGCATGCTCGCGATTGTAAGGCAGCCGGGGCTACGCGGTCGCTTGCGCGGCGATCGCGTTCAGCGACGCGCTATAGCCGTCGCGCGCCACGGAACCCGCTCGTTCGCGGTACGCGGCGGGATCGGTCGGGGTCCAGGTCGCCAGACCGTCGACATACCGGTTGAACATGCAGAACGCCGCGGCGATGAGCACCGTGTCGTGGATCTCGGTGTCGGTGGCGCCTTCGGCGCGGGCGCGCGCGATGTCTTCCTCGCGGACGCAGCGTCCGCCTTGCTGCACGCGCGCCGCGACGGCGAGGAGTGCTTTCAGCTTCGCCGACACGGCTCCGCGTTCCGGATCCTGCATCACCGACGCGACCAGCGCTTCATCGTCCAGATGGCAGGCGGCGATCGCGGCATGGCTGTTGTGGCAGAACATGCACTTGTTCAACAGCGACACGTACGCGGCGATCACTTCGCGCTCGCCTGGCGGCAGCGTGCCGGGCGCGTGGAGCAGCGCGTCGGCCAGCGCGCCCAGCGGACCGCGCCGTTTCCGGGCGGAACACGAGCAGGCCGCGGATTCCCGGCAATCCGTCAGCGAACATGAATGTGAGCCATATGCGCGAAGGATACTCGCGTGCCGCGATCAGTTCACTAGTTACGTCTGCACTATTGCCGCCGCGGCAGCGCCGCCATACAGTCCGCCGACGTGCCGGCGACCGCGCTGGTCGTCGGCCACACCATCGCCGTCGGCATCTTCCTCACGCCCGCGCAACTGATTGGTTCGCTGGCGTCGCCGGTTCTGACGATCACGCTCTGGGCCGTCTGCGGCGCGCTGGTATTTGCGGGCGCGCTGACTTTTGGCGAACTGGCCGCGCGCTACCCGCAGGCCGGCGGACTCTACGTCTCGCGGCGGATTGAGATCTCACGCGGAGGAGGGAAGACGGGCATGACACGCATCAAGACGGTCCCCTGGTCGAAAGCTGACGGGCGCCTGCGGGAAGCGACCCAGGCTCAGCACGCGCTCTATCCACCCGAGTACGCGGCACCGGTCCTGCCGATCGACGACGAAATCGCCGGGATCGTCGCGTCGCACTCGCTCATCCCCGAGGCTCTGCATCACGCCTTTGCGACCTTCGGCGCGCTGATGGCCCCTGACCTGCCCCTCACGCGTCGTCAGCACGAGATGATCGCCGTGGTCGTGTCGGTGACCAACCGGTGCTACTACTGCAGCACGTCTCACGTGGAGTTCCTGAGGCGGGTGACCCTTGACGAGGCGCTCGCCGAAGCCCTGCGGCGCGACTACCGCACGGCGCCGATCGACGCCCGCGACCGCGTGATGCTCGACTATGCCGCCCAGGTCACACGGGACGCGACGGGGGTTACAGACGAGGATCATGCCCGGCTGCGCGCCGCCGGGTTCGACGACCAGGCCATCCTGCAGATCACGCTGATTGCCGCCTGGTTCAACTACATCAATCGGGTGGCGGACGCCCTGGGCGTCGGCACCACCTAGCCCCTCGATCCACTGCTGGCTTTCAGCGGGAAGCCGGTTCGAACGGCCGGGCGCACCCCGGCTCCTGCATGAGCGGGGAGTCGGATGCCCGAGTTTGCCCGTTTACGCTCCTTGGAGAGCCGAAAACGGGCATAAATGCGACAAGTTGCGACAACGGCACTATGATTTCAGTTAGATAATAAGGCCTGCAGGACTGTTCGATTTTTCATATACAGCCCACCGGGCTGGCCTCCGGACACAAGGAGTACGTCTGATGAACGCCGCACAAAAGACTGGTTGGGGTTTCGCCATCGCTGCGGGATTGGTCGTCACCGGATTTGCAGGCTCCATGGCGCCTGGCTCGGTCAAGGCCGCCGGAGCCGCGGTGCCGGACGAAGTCACCTACACGCGGGACATCGCCCCCATTCTCCAGCGCAGCTGTGAAAACTGCCACCGGACAGACGGCGTTGCGCCGATGTCGCTCTCGACCTACGAAGAAGTCCGTCCCTGGGCGCGCGCCATCAAGCAGCGCACCGGGATCGGCCCCCACGCCGGCGTGATGCCGCCGTGGTACATGGAAAAGAACATCGGCATCCAGCACTTCAAGGATGACCCGTCGCTGAGCGAGCTCGAAATCGCGAAGATCGCCAAGTGGGCCGACACGGGCGCCACGCGCGGCAACCCGGCCGACATGCCGCCCGCGAAGCACTATGACGACGCCTCGGTGTGGCACATCGGCACGCCCGACCTGGTTGTGAAGACGACCGACCTGACCGTGAAAGCGGGCGCGCCCGACTGGTGGGGTGAGATTCCCCGCGTCCCGACCGGTCTTGACCGAAGACCGCTACGTCACCGCCCTCGAGGTCAAGGAAGTCAACGACGTCGACAGCCAGGCCGGCAGCGGCCGCGCCACCGTCGGCGGCCGCTTCGTGTTCCACCACATGATCTGGGCGACGCGCGTCCTGAAGGACGGCGACGACAACGCCGGCTTCGATCCGAGCGGCGCTGACGACAGCACCGGCTGGCCCGTGCACGAAGTGGGCAGGAACGCGGACTTCTTCGACATGCGCGCGGCGCGGCTGCTCAAGGCCGGGTCGAGCGTCGTGTCCGACTCGGTGCACCTGCACTCGAACGGCCGCGACACGAAATCGCACCTCGAGATCGGCTTCAAGTTCGCGCCCAAGGGCTACAAGCCCGAGTTCAAGCGCGCCAGCTACTCGCTCGGCAACGGCGTGGACATCGACATCCGCCCGATGGAGGCCAACCAGCAGCTGCACGCCTACGCGGTGCTGAACGAGAACGTGATGATCGAGTCGTTCGAGCCGCACCTCCACGCGCCCGGCATGCGGATGTGTCTCGAGGCGATCTGGGGCTACAACATCCAGACGCTCAACTGCGTCGGCTACGACCACAACTGGGTGCGCGGCTATCACTACGCCGACGACTACTCACCGCTCCTGCCGAAGGGCACGATCCTGCACATCATCGGCTACATGGACAATTCGCCGTCCAACAAGAACATCCCGGATCCGCGCAACTGGCAGGGCTCGGGCAACCGCTCGGTGGCGAACATGTTCATCGACCTCGGCAACCGCGTCTCGATGACCGACGAGCAATTCCAGGCGGAGATGGCGAAGCGTCGCGAGCGCCTGCACCTGACCAGGAACGACGTGGTCATCGGCTGCCCGCTGTGCCTCATCACGCAGCCTGCCGCACCTCAGACCACCCAGCAGCAACAACAGCAACAGCAGTAGCACGGCTTCCAACCGGCTCCGGGGGGAAATGCTCCCCCCGGGTCGGGTTTTTCCCGGGATTCATAGATGAAGAACGTATTGGCATTTCTCGGCATCCGTCGGGGAGGTCGACTTGTGCTGCTCGCGGCAGCTGCGATCCTCCTCGCGATTCCAGCGGTTCGCGCGCAGTCGCTCTCCTTCAACAGCGGCCAGAACGTCTCGCCGGCCTACGAAGGCTGGGAGCAGGCACCGGATGGCACCCGTTATTTCTGGTTCGGCTACATGAACCGCAACTGGCAGGAAGAACTCGACGTGACGCCCGGGCCTGAAAACGGCTTCAACGTCGGCGGCGTCGATCAGGGACAGCCGACGCATTTTCTGCCGCGCCGCAATCGCTTCGTCTTCAAAGTGAAAGTCCCGGCGGGCTTCACCGAGAAAGACGAGATGATCTGGACGCTGACGACCTACGGCAAGACCGAAAAGGCGTATGCCACGCTGCGTCTCGACTATCAGATTGACGACGTGGTGAAAGCGTCGGAGACCGGTGCGCTCGGCGCCGGCACCAGCAGCCCCGAGGTTCGCGCCAACAAGGCGCCGGTCGTCAAGGTTCAGGGCGCGAAGACCCTGACCACCACCGTGAACACGCCGATTTCGCTCGTGACCCTCGTCACCGACGACGGCATCCCGAAGCGGCGCGCCGCGGGTCTCGCGGGCGCGGCGGTCTCGAATACAGGATCGCGTGCCGAAACAGCCGCGGCCCTCAACGCGCCCGCCAACTCGGAGAACGCGCTGCGTCCGAACCGGGCGATGCAGCCGCCGGCCAGGGCGACCGTCGGAAAGAACGTCGGGCTCCATCTCAGCTGGTTTGTGTACCGTGGCTCGGGGCAGGTGACCTTCGATCCCCTGCAGCCGATGGTGTGGGAAGACACCCGCACCGGGGCGAACTCGCCGTGGGCGCCGCTCTGGACAGCACCGGACATGCCGGCTGACGGCAAGGTGGCTGTTCGCGCGACCTTCAGCGAGCCGGGCACGTACGTGCTGCGCGGTCTCGCCGACGACGGCGCCCTGACCGGGTGGGACGACGTCACGGTCACCGTCACGCGCTAGTCGTCGACCGCTGATCGTGACGGGCGGCTATGCCCCGTCCGTCGAAGAGGCTACGCGTCCTCCAGCTCCGCGTAGAATGGCCGCAATGACCGGTATCCGGACGCTCGCGCGTACGTGGGTCGCGCTGTCGGTCGTGTCGCTCGGTTGCGCCGCGGCCGGCTGCTCGGTGGATGGCCGTCCACTTGCCGGACCTCCTGCCGACGCCGCGGCGGCTCCGAAACCGCCTCCGCCCCCGCCGTCAGCGTCACCGCCGTTCCCGTCGTCCAGAAAGCCATGCCCATCGCCATCGACGTCGTCGGGGCGGCGGAAGCGTTTTCCACGGTGGCGGTGCACGCGCAGATCACCGGCGAGCTCACCTCCGTCAATTTTCACGACGGCGACGACGTCACCAAGGGCCAGGAACTGTTCACGCTCGACCGCCGGCCGCTCGAGGCCGCGCTTCAGCAGGCGCGCGCCAACCTCGATCGCGACGTCGCGCAGCTGGCGAACGCCAAGGCGCAGTTGAAGCGTTACCAGGATCTCTCCGAACGCGGCATCGCGACGCGCGAACAACTCGACACCAGCCAGACCATGGTGACGGCGCTGGAGGCAACGACGCAGGCGGACCGTGCCGCGGCCGACAACGCCACCGTGCAGCTGGCGTACGCGACGGTCAGCGCGCCGATCTCGGGACGGACCGGCAAACTGCTGGTCAACGTCGGCAACCTGGTTCGCGCCAACGACGCGATGCCGCTCGTCGTGATCAATCAGGTGGCGCCCATCTACGTGACGTTCGGCGTGCCCGACACGCAGTTCGCCGAGTTGAAGCGCTACATGGCGCGCGGATCGCTGCGCGTCCAGGCGCATCCCGCCGATTCGAACAGCACGCCATCGGCCGGCCGCCTGACCTTCGTCGACAATGCCGTCGATCAGTCCACCGGCACGATCGCCGTCCGGGCGACGTTTCCGAATGACGACCGCCGGCTCTGGCCGGGGCAGTTCGTCAACGTCACGGTGATTCTCGACACCGATCCCACTGCGCTCGTCGTCCCGTCCAGCGCGGTGCAGGACAGCCAGAAGGGCGCCGTCATCTTCGTCGTCGGCGCCGACAACACCGTGGCGGTGCGCCCGATCCAGTTGGCGCGCGCGGCCGGCAACGAGACCGTGGTGGCGGGAGGCGTCAAGCCGGGCGAGATGGTGGTGACCGACGGGCAGATTCGCCTGACTGACGGGAAGCAAAGTCACGCTGCGCGGTGCGGCCGCCGGCGGCCGCGGCGAAAACGCCATGAACCTGTCCACGCTGTTCATCCAGCGCCCCGTCACGACCGCGCTCCTGACGCTCGGGATCATGGTGTTCGGCGTGATGGCGTATCGCATCCTGCCGGTCAGCGATCTGCCGAACATCGACTTTCCGACCGTCCAGGTCTCGGCGGGTCTGCCCGGCGCAAGCCCCGAGACGATGGCGTCGGCGGTCGCGCTGCCGCTCGAAAAACAGTTCGCGACGATCGCCGGCGTGACGTCGATCAACTCGTCGAGCAATCCCGACTCGACGTCGATCACGATTCAGTTCGATCTCAGCCGCAACATCGACGCCGCCGCGCAGGACGTGCAGGCGATGATCTCGAAGGCCGCGCGCCAGCTGCCGCCGCAGATGCCTGCGCCGCCGTCGCTGCAGAAGGTCAACCCGGCCGACCAGCCGATTCTGTTTCTCGGCCTGCACTCGCCGTCGCTGCCGTTGTCGGTCGTGGACGAATACGCGCAGACCATCACGCAGCGCATCTCGATGGTCAACGGCGTGGCCTCGGTGACCGTCGCCGGCTCGCAGAAATACGCGGTCCGCATTGACGTCGATCCGCGCCAGCTGGCGGCGCGCGGCATCGGGCTCGACGAAGTGGCGACCGCGGTCGGCGCGGCTAACGCCAACCTGCCAACCGGCACGATCTACGGGTCCAATCAGACCTACATGCTGCAGGCCAACGGCCAGATGCTGCGCGCGCCCGGCTACGCCGAGACGATCGTCGCGTATCGGAAGGGCGCCCCGGTGCGGCTCAACCAGGTCGCGCACGTGTACGACGGCGTCGAGCAGGACAAACTGAGCGCGACCAGCAACGGCGAAGGGCGCGAGCCGGTGCGGTCGCTGAACTTTTCGATTCAGAAACAGCCGGGCACGAATACCGTCGCGGTCGTGGACGCCGTCAAGCGCCTGCTGCCGGCGCTTCGCGCCGATCTGCCGCCGTCGGAGGAATTGATCGTCCGCTGGGATCGATCCGAAGCGATCCGCGCGTCGGTGAGCGACGTGAAGTTCACGCTGCTGCTGACGGTCGGCCTCGTCATCCTGGTCATCTTCCTGTTCCTCCGCAACGTGTCGGCGACGGTCATTCCGAGCCTGGCGCTGCCGGTCTCGATCGTCGGGACGTTCGCGACGATGTACCTGCTCGGCTACAGCGTGGACAACCTGTCGCTGATGGCGCTGACCCTCTCGGTCGGCTTCGTCGTGGACGACGCCATCGTCATGCTGGAAAACATCGTCCGGCACATGGAGATGGGGAAGAGCGCGATGGTGGCGGCCTTCGATGGATCGAAGGAAGTCGCGTTCACGATTGTCTCGATGACCCTGTCGCTCAGCGCGGTGTTCATTCCCGTGCTGTTCATGGGCGGCGTCCTCGGGCGGCTGCTGCACGAGTTCGCGGTGACGATCGGCGTCGCGATCCTGGTATCTGGTTTCGTGTCGATCAGCCTGACGCCGATGCTGTGCAGCCGTTTCCTGCGGCCGCCGCACGCGTCGCGCCACGGCTTCCTCTACAACGCGGCCGAGCGCGCGCTCGACGCGGCGCTTCACGCCTACGACTGGACGCTCGGCTGGAGCCTGCGGCTGCGTGCGGTCACCATGCTGCTGTCGCTGGCGCTGCTCGTCGGCACGGGCTATCTCTTCACGCAGATTCCGAAAGGCTTCCTGCCCGCGGAGGATACCGGCCGCTTGACGGTGTCCACTGAAGCCGCGCAGGGATCGACGTTTTCGGACATGCTCGAGCGGCACAAGCCGGTGTCCGCGATTCTCGACCGCGACCCGAATATCCGCGAATTCGACGTGCTGCTCGGTCTGGGCGGCGGGACGCTCAATCAGGGACGCGTGCTGATTTTCCTCAAGCCGCGCGCCGAGCGTCCGCTCAGCGCCGACCAGACGATGGCGGCGCTCAGGCCGCAGCTGGCGCGCGTGCCCGGGCTGCGCACGTTCATCTCCAATCCGCCGCCGATCAGCATCGGCGGACTGAACACCCGCAGCCAGTATCAGTTCACGCTGCAGGACACCGACACCGACGAGCTCTATCGCTACGCGCCGGTCCTCGAGGGGAAGGTCCGGCAGCTTCCGGGCTTTGCCGACGTCAGCACCGACATGCAGGTCAGGAACCCGCAGGTGCGGCTCGACCTCAATCGCAACCGGATCGCCGCGCTCGGACTGACCGTCGCGCAGGTCGAATCGGCGCTGTCGAATGCGTACGGCACGCGCCAGGTGTCCACGATCTACGCGCCGAGCAATCAGTACCAGGTGATCATGCAGGTCGCGCCGGAATTCCAGCGCGATCCGTCAGCGCTCTCGATGATCTACGTGCGATCGACGTCCGGCCGCCTCGTGCCGCTCAGCAGCATCGCCAGCGTGGCGACCGGCTTTGGTCCGCTCACCCTCAATCACGTGGGCCAGCTGCCGTCGGTGACCTTGTCGTTCAACCTGACGCCGGGCGTCGCGCTCGGCGACGCCGTCGCGCGCGTGCAGGAAGTGGCGGCGGAGTCGCTCCCGGCCTCGATTTCCACCAGTTTCCAGGGCACCGCGCAGGCCTTTCAGGATTCGCTGCAGGGGCTTGGATTGATTCTGTTGATGGCCGTCGTGGTCATCTACCTGGTGCTCGGCATCCTCTACGAGAGCTTCACGCACCCGCTGACGATTCTTTCCGGCCTTCCGTCGGCAGGTTTCGGCGCGCTGCTCGCGCTGATCGTCTTCAAGACCGAGCTGAGCGTCTACGCGTTTGTCGGCATCATCATGCTGGTCGGCCTGGTGAAGAAGAACGGCATCATGATGGTGGACTTCGCCGTCGCGGCGCAGCGCGACGAAGGCCGGTCGCCGGTTGACGCGATTCGCGAAGCCTGCCTGGTCCGCTTCCGGCCGATCATGATGACGACGATGGCGGCGCTGGTCGGGACGCTGCCGATCGCGCTGGGCTACGGCGCCGGCGCGGAATCGCGCCGGCCGCTCGGCATCGCGGTGGTCGGCGGGCTGGTGGTTTCGCAGCTGCTGACGCTGTACATCACGCCCGTGTACTACGTCTACATCGAGCAGGCGCGCAGCTGGCTCGTCCGGCGGCGGGCCCCCGTCAGTTCCTTCGCCGGCGCCCCTGGCACCTCCAGCAGCGTCGAATACCGGGCGTAAACCGCCGGCTCGTTCGACTCAAGTTCAGGTTTTTCGTAAAGACGTCCGCCGCTGCCCGGCGTGGGTAGAATAGGCCGTCTCGTATACAGGAGCGACAAGAATGAAACGTTCAGTCATGCCTGTTCTCGTTGCCGGCGCGGCGCTCGTCCTGATGGCGGCGCCGAGTTCAGCCGCCCCGCAGTGCGACTCGCTGTCCGCGCTCAAGCTGAAGGACACGTCGATTGTCGAAGTCCGCGCCGTGACCAGCGGTTCGTTCACGCCGCCCGGCGAGCGGGCGCGCGCGATCGACAAATCTGCCGCCGTTCTGCGCGGTGCGCGGCGTGATCAAACCGACGCCGCAGTCGTCGATTCAATTCGAAGTGTGGCTGCCCGAGAACAACTGGAACGGCGAACTGCACGTCGTCGGCAACGGCGGCCTGGCCGGGACGATCAGTTATCCGGCGATGGCGTCGGCGCTGCGCGACGGCTTCGCGACCGCCAGCACCGACACCGGGCACACCGCGACCGAGCCGGCGACCTGGCTCGAGGATCGCGAGCGGCTGATCGATTACAGCTATCGCGGCCTTCATCTGACGACCGTCGACGCGAAAGCGATTCTGCAGTCCTATTACAGCCAGTCCGCGAAGTACGCGTTCTACAGCGGCTGCTCCACCGGCGGCAAACAGGGGCTGATGGAAGCGCAGCGCTATCCCGCGGACTTCGACGGCATCCTGGCGGGCGACGCCGCGAACTACTGGACGCACCAGATGGCCAGCGAAGTCTGGAACGGCGTCGTCACCAGTTCGCCGGAGACCAACCTGTCCAAGGAGAAGCTGCAGCTGGTGCAGGACCGGGCGATTGCGATGTGCGACGGGCTCGACGGCGCGAAGGACGGCCTGATCAGCGATCCGATGCGCTGCCACTTCGATCCGGGCACGCTGCAGTGCGCGGGCGCCGATGCGCCCGAACTGCCTGACCGCCAAGCAGGTCGAGGCGGTGCGGAACGTCTACAGCGGTCCGAAGAATCCGCTGACCGGCAAGCCGATCTACGCCGGCATGTATCCGGGCGGCGAGATGGGATGGGCGAGTGGCACGGTGATCAACCGCACGACGACCTCGGGCGTGAGCTCGAACTCGTTCTGGAGCTACGCGCTGTTCCACAACCCGGAATGGCCGTTCCGCAGCTTCGATTTCGCGCGCGACATCGAGCAGGCCGACAAGAACGCTGGCGCCGATCACGAACGCCACCGATGCCAATCTCGATGAGTTCCGCCGCCTCGGGCACAAGCTGATTTACTACCACGGCGCGGCCGATCCGCTGATTCCGGCGCAGAACGGCGTCAACTACTACGAGTCGGTGGTCGCGGCGCAGAAGGGGCTGGATCAAACGCAAGGCTTCTATCGCACGTTCCTGGTGCCGGGGCTGTATCACTGCGCGGGCGGGCCGGGCCCGATCGCGTTCGGCACCTCGTCGCCGGCGCCCGCCTCGCAGCGCGACGCGGATCACGATGCGCTGCTGGCGCTCGAGCGCTGGGTGAAAGCGGGCACGGCGCCGTCGAAGATCATCGCGACGAAATACACCGAGAGCGATCCGGCGAAGGGGATTGCGCTCCAGCGTCCGCTCTGCCCGTATCCGCAGGTGGCGACCTACAAGGGTTCGGGCGAGATGAACGACGCCGCGAATTTCAGCTGCGTCGTCCCGAAGTAGCAGCCTGACGCGCGAGGCGGCCCCGCACCGCCTCGCGCGCGATCTCAGTCCCGGTTCAGCAGCGCCAGCAGACTGTCGGTGGTCGCTGTCTCACCCAGCCGGGGAAAAATCTTTTCCACACAATGCCGGTGCGTATCGGCGTCGCGATCCGTCATGGCGTCCACCGCCAGCACGACGTTGTAGCCGTAGTCGTACGCACTGCGCGCCGTTGATTCCACGCCGGCACTGGTGGCGATGCCCGTCAGCACGACCTGCGTGACGCCCTTGTCGCGCAAATAACCGTCGAGCGCCGTCCCGATAAACGCGCCCCATCGCTGCTTGCTGACGACATGATCGGCCGGGTGTTGCTCGAGTTCGGCAACGAACGCGGTCCAATCCGGCGGCAGCTGGAATGTTCGCGGCCCGGCATCGGTCCGGCCCGGCGGCGCCGCAGTCACGTTGACGAGGACGACCGGCAATCCGCGTGTGCGGAATGCGCGTGCGAGCTGCGCCGAGCGGGCGACAATCTCGCCGGCCGGATGCACGGTGGGCATGCCGACGATGCCCTTCTGGAGGTCGATGATGATCAGCGCGGCGGACGCGTCGAGTTGGGTGATAGGCATGGTGAGGTTCTATTCGACCTGTTTTTTCGCGAAATGCACGCTCAATCCCGTACTGATGATCGCGATCCCGGCAAAGAAGACGGCCAGCGCTCGATCGTCTCCCGTTGAAATCTGTCCGACCCTGAACAGGATGACACCGACGATGAGATTGGCGAGTGCCCAGACGGTGTTGACGATCGGCGGTGACAGGCCGCGTCCGGGAGGGTGGGCGAACGGTGTCGGGAAACGGTTGCCGGAAATGCCCTGCACGAAATGCGGGACGACGTTGGTGAGAAACATTCCGGCGAAGACGCTCGCGAGGTACTGGTACCACGTCATATGGCGGACTCCTGCGGGTCAGCGATCAGGACGGAATCACGAGCCGGCAGGATCCCCTTCTCCTGATAGATCGGCCGCATGATCGTCTTGGTTCTGGGCAATTCGAACGCGAACCAGATCGAGCCGGCGATACAGCACACGCCGGTCAGGATCACCGTGTGGGGCGCGCCGATGCGGTGGGCCAGCATGCCGGCCAGCAGGCTGCCGAAGGGCGCCGCGCCGAAGAACGCCATCGTGTAGTAGCCCATCACGCGGGCGCGCTTGTCTTCGGTCACCAGCGACTGGATGACCGTATTGCTCGCAGATGCGGCCTGCAGCATGCCGAAGCCGACGAGCACCATCAGGACCAGCGACAGCCACAGCGTGTGCGACAAGCCAAAGAGAATCAGCGCGCTGCCGAGCAGCGTTGACCGAGATCTGAATCATCCGCATCAGTCCAACGACCGATTTTCGAACCGCGAGCGACAGCGCCGAGGCGAGCGCGCCGATTCCGGACGCGCCGGTCAGCCAGCCGAGCGTGGCCGGCGCCGCCGTGGAGCACCTGCGCGGCGAAGACCGGCAGGAGCACGGACCACGGATAGCCCATCAGGCTCACGAGCGCAAAGAGCAGCAGGATGGTGCGGATCGGCCGGAACGTCCGGACGTAGTCCCATCCCTCGCGCAGCTGTTCGATCATGCCGATCGCGCCCGGCGCGCCGATCGAGCGGCGTGATGCGCATCAGCAGCAGGGACGCGATGACGGCGAAGTAGCTCACGCCGTCGATGAGAAAACACCAGCCTTCGCCGACCGCGGCGATGACCAGCCCCGCGATCGCGGGGCCGACGAGCCGCGCGCCATTGGCCATCGAGGAGTTGATGGCGATGGCGTTGCTGAGATCGTTCCGGTCGTCGACCATCTGGATGAGAAAGGACTGGCGCGCCGGCATATCGAACGCGTTGATCAATCCCTGCAGCGCGGTGAGGGCGATGATCTCGCCGAGCGTGATCACGTGGGCCAGCGTCAGCGCGGCCAGCGCGAGCGACTGGAGCGCCGCCGCGGCTTGCGTCCACACCAGCAGCGACCGGCGATCGAGCCGCTCGACCCAGACGGCGGCAAACGGCCCCAGCGCGAACGAGACGATCTGCCCGGCGAAGCTGACGACGCCGAGGAGGAGCGCCGATTCGGTCAGGTGGTAGACCAGCCACGTGGTGGCGAGGCGCGTCATCCACGTGCCGATGACGGAGATGCTCTGGCCGGCGAAGAACAGCTTGAAGTTGCGGTGGCGCAGCGCGCGCCAGGCGTGCGACAGCGTGCCGCCGGTCATTTGGCCACCAGGCGCTCGATGATGCGGCCGGCGGCAAACAGCGTCTCCCGGTCTTCTTCATCGAGCTGGCCGATGGCCTGCACCAGCCAGGTCTGCTTGGCATCGCCGCGGCTCTTCCGCACGGCCGCGCCCTTTGCGGTCAGCTCGATGTGCACCTGGCGGCCGTCCGTCGGATGGGGCGTGCGCTGGACCATGCCCATCTCCTCGAGGGCGGCGATGGTCGTGCCCATCGACTGCGGCTTGACGCCTTCGGCACGCGCCAGGTCCGCGGTCGTGGCCGGACCATCCCGCGCGAGGCGGGCCATGACGGCGGTCTCGGTCCACGACAGCTCGTGCGAGGCGGTCGCCGCACGCACCCGGCGCACGAGCAGGCCCAGCGCCTGGGTAAATTCGGTCACGGCGAGATCGAGCGGCTTGCGCGGCATCGAGGGTGATGATACCCACAATGGAAGGTAAACTTGCAAGTTAATCTTGCAAGGTGACCTGTGTGTCTCCAGCCGTTGCCCGCGAAATATGGTGACGTGCCGGACACGCACCACGATTCGCCGTGCGAGACTCGCGACACCTCGGGATTTCCCTCGCATTTTCAGGCCGTATTCAGCCAGCTGGACTGGCGCGTGCCTTGCCTGAGGTAGCGCCGCTTTTTCGAGCGGCAAGGCCGGTCATGAGGCAGGGAGCCGCATATGAGTCCAGTGGATGTCACCGAGCAAAAACGGTTGAACGACGCGCGTGAAGCGCACATCCCCTGGAAGAAATGGGGCCCCTATCTGAGCGAGCGGCAGTGGGGAACGGTTCGCGAGGACTACAGCGACAACGGCGACGCGTGGGGCTACTTCACGCACGACCAGTCGCGTTCGCGCGCCTACCGGTGGGGCGAAGACGGGCTGGCGGGCCTCTGCGACGACCACCAGCAACTGTGCTTTGCGCTGGCGTTGTGGAACGAGCGGGATCCGATCCTGAAGGAGCGCCTGTTCGGACTCACCAACAACGAGGCGAACCACGGCGAGGACGTCAAGGAGTACTACTTCTACATCGACAGCACGCCCACGCACTCGTACATGAAATATTTGTACAAGTACCCCAGCAGGCGTATCCCTACGGCGATCTGATCGACACCAACCGCGGCCGCACGCGTAATGATTTCGAGTACGAGCTGCTCGATACCGGCATCTTCGACCAGGATCGGTACTTCGACGTGTTCGTGGAGTACGCGAAGGACGGCCCGGAAGACGTCCTGGTTCGCATCACGGTGCACAATCGCGGCGCCGAAGCGGCCCGCCTGCGTGTCCTCCCGACGCTCTGGTTCCGCAACACGTGGTCGTGGGACGCCGGCCAGGCCAAGCCGTCGCTGCGCGAAGCGGCGCCGGGCGTCATCCAGGCCGCGCATCAGGAACTTGGCGAGTACTGGCTGCACTGTGACGGGGCGAAGGAGCTGCTCTTCACCGAGAACGAAAGCAATGCCGGCCGTCTCTGGGGCCAGCCGAACCCGTCGCCGTACGTGAAAGACGCCTTCCACGAGTTCGTCGTGTCCGGCCGCGGCGAGGCGGTCAATCCCGCGAAGACCGGAACGAAGGCGGCGGCGCACTACGCGCTCGAGGTGCCCGGCGGCGGCAGCCAGGTCGTGCGCCTGCGTCTCTCGGCCGCGCGCGCGGACAACGCCTTTCGCGGATTCGACGACATCGTCAAGAGCCGCATCGCCGATGCCGACGAGTTTTACGATCGCATTACGCCGTCCACGCTGAACGCGGATGAACGGCTCGTGCACCGCCAGGCGCTGGCGGGCATGCTCTGGACCAAGCAGTTCTACCACTTCGATCTGGATCGATGGCTGCTCGAACACCGCAGCCATCCGCTGCTCGAATCGCCCCGGCCCGGCATGCGGAACACGGAATGGTTTCACATGCTGAACGCCGACGTGATCTCCATGCCGGACAAGTGGGAGTATCCGTGGTACGCGGCGTGGGACCTGGCGTTCCACACGGTCGCCCTGGCGCTGGTGGATTTCGATTTTGCGAAAGAGCAGCTCCTGCTGTTGCTGCGCAGTCTCTACGCCCACCCCAACGGGCAGATTCCGGCGTACGAGTGGAACTTCGGCGACGTGAATCCGCCGGTGCACGCCTGGGCGACGCTGTATCTCTTCAAGATGGAGCGGACGCTCGGCCGCGTCGACATCCGTTTCCTGGAGCGGTCGTTCCAGGGGTTGCTGCTCAATTTCAACTGGTGGGTCAACCGGAAGGATCCCGAGGGGCGCAACGTGTTCGCGGGCGGGTTCCTGGGTCTCGACAACATCGGCATCTTCGACCGCAGCTCACCGCTGCCGACTGGCGGATCGCTGGAGCAGGCGGACGGCACCGCCTGGATGGCGTTCTACTGCCAGTGCATGCTGGAGATGGCCCTGATCCTGGCCGATACCGATCCGTTGTACGAGGAAACGGCCTATAAGTTTGTCGAGCATTTCCTCTGGATCTCCTACGCGATGGATCGCATCGGCGACCAGCACGACGAGATGTGGGACGAGGAGGACGGATTCTTCTACGACCTGCTGCGGCTGCCCAACGGCGAGGCGATGCGCCTGAAAGTCCGGTCGCTGGTCGGCCTGTTGCCGCTCTGTGCGTCAACCGTGTTCGAGGGCCATGCGCTGGAGCGGCATCCGAAGCTGGCGGCGATGATCCAGCAGTTCCGCAACCGCCACCCGGAGGTGGTGGCGCATACCGCGCCCGCTCGACAGCGGTTTCACCGGCTACCAGGGACGCCGGCTGCTGTCGATCCTCAACAAGGAGAAGCTGGAACGCGTGCTCGCCCGCATGCTCGACGAGAACGAGTTTCTCGGTCCCCACGGGATTCGTTCGCTCTCGCGGTATCACCTCGATCATCCGTTCGTGTTCCACGCAGGCGGACAGGAATTCAAAGTCCAGTATCTGCCGGCGGAATCGGATACCGGCATGTTCGGCGGCAACTCCAACTGGCGCGGACCGGTCTGGATGCCGATCAACGTGCTGCTGGTCCGCGCGCTGTTGAACCTCTATGGCTTTTACGGCGACGAGTTCACCGTCCAGTGTCCGACCGGCTCCGGGAATTTCATGACGCTGTTCGAAGTGGCGAAGGAACTCTCGCGCCGCCTCGCGAGCACGTTCCTGCGCGGCGCCGACCAGAAGCGGCCGGTTTACGGCGGCAGCGCCAAGTTCCAGGACGATCCGCACTGGCGCGACCTGGTCCTCTTTTACGAGTATTTCCACGGTGACAACGGCGCCGGACTCGGCGCCAGCCACCAGACCGGATGGACCGGCCTCGTCGCCCCGCTGCTCGATATTTTCGGACGCCTGAACGCCAAGGACCTGGCAGCTCGATATCGGACAGCTGACCGACGAGCTCATGCAGGCGCAGGTGCGGGGCAAGCGGACGCCGGGGCGCTGAACGTTCAACCACGGCCGGCCGTGAGCCGCTGCCGGATTCCTGTTTCCGGAAACGCTCGCGCCGACAGTTTTGGGCGATTTCCGGCGTTCCTGTCTTCTCGGCTACTGGCGCGCGGGTTGCCAGTAAGCTGAAGGGGGACAGATCCGTCCCGGTGCTCAATCCATCGAGCTGGAGAACGAACATGCTGGTCACTCGCTCCATTCGGGGCCGCGTCGCCATCGTCACTATCGCCGCGCTCGCGGCTTCGCCGATTACGCCGCTTTTCGCGACCCAGACCCCGGCCGCCCGGCGCCGGCCGCCAGGCGCCGGCTCCCACGCCCACTGCGCAGCCGCCTGCCGCGAAGCCGGCCGCCAAACCGGCCGCGGCCAAGCCGGCCGACACCCGCGGCTGCGGCGGTGCCCACCGATGGCGACTGGCCGCGCAGCCGCACCACCGCGAGCGGCGCCATGCTGGTCGTCTACCAGCCGCAGATCGCGAGCTGGACGGGCCAGCAACATGCCGTCGCGTACGCCGCGGTGTCGTATACGCCGAAGGGTGCGCCGAAGCCGGCGCTCGGCACCATCAAGCTGGAGTCCGACACGAGCGTCGCCATCGACGAACGGCTTGTGAGCTTCACGAATCTCAAGATCACCGAGCCGAGCTTTCCGACGCTCGAGCGCGATCAGCTCCGGACCGCCGTCGAAGAAATCGTCGCCTCGGTCGTGAACAACGACAAGGTGATCGCGCTCGACCGCGTGCTCGCCAACATCGACACGAGCCAGATCATTCCGAAGAACGTGGAAGGCGTGAAAGCGGATCCGCCGCAGATCTTCTTCAGCAAGACGCCGGCGGTTCTCGTCAACATCGACGGCGAACCGATCTGGTCGCCGATCCCGCAGAACGATCTGACGTCCGCCGTCAACACCAACTGGGATCTCTTCCAGCACGCGCCGACCAAGACCTTCTATCTCCGCAACGACCGCGTCTGGTTGAAAGCCACCGACGTGAAGGGGCCGTGGGAACCCGCCGGGACGCTGCCGGAAAGCTTCAAGAAGCTGCCAGACGATGAGAACTGGAAGGACGTGAAGGCGACGCTGCCCGGCCAGAAAATCAAGGCCAACGAGGTCCCGAAAGTATTCGTCAGCTTGCAGCCCGCGGAACTGATTCTGCTGCGCGGCGAACCCAACTACCTGGCCGTGCACGGGCGCGAAGCCGCTCCTCTGGGTCAGCAACACCGACAGCGACGTCTTCCGCATGGGGCTGAACGGCGCCATCTACTTCCTGGTCGCAGGCCGATGGTTCTCGGCCAGCGACTTCACCGGTCCGTGGACCTTCGCCACGCCGTGCCATGCCGGACGCGTTCAAGCTCATTCCGGTCGAGCACGAGCGGTCGCGCGTGCTGGCGTCGGTCCCTGGTACGCGGCAGGCCGCCGAGGCCGTGATGCTCGCGCAGATTCCGCAGACCGCGCGCGTCTTGAAGACGGTGCAGGCGCCGCCGGTCGAATATCAGGGCACGCCCGAGTTCCAGCCGATTGAAACAACGACCGTGCAGCGAGCGGTCAACACGGACAAGGACATCCTGAAAGTCGGCGACCTGTATTACATGTGCTTCCAGGGCGTCTGGTTCATGTCCCGCGCGGCGACCGGGCCGTGGGAAGTGACCGGCGAGGTCCCCAAGGCGATCTACGAGATCCCGGCGAGCTCGCCGTCCCACTCGGTCACCTACGTCACGGTGGAGGAGTCGAACAACGATGCGGTGGTCTTCGCGACCGCGATGGCGTTCACCGGCGTGATGGTCGCCTGGGGCTGCGCCGTGTGGGGGACCGGCTACTACTATCCGCCGTATTGGGGGTATGGCGGGTGCTACCCGTATCTACTACCCGCACTACCCGACGTACGGATACGGCGCCTCGTATAACCCGTGGACTGGCGCGTACACTCGCGGCGCGGTGGCCTACGGCCCGTACGGCGGCGCCGGCGTGGCGCAGCGCTACAACCCGCGGACCGGTACCTATTCGCGCGGCGCCGTCGCGTACGGTCCATACGGATCGCGCGGTGCGGCGTCGGCCTACAACCCCCGCACTGGAACGGGCGCTGCGACGCGGCAGGGTTCGAACGTCTACGGCAGCTGGGGCACGACCGGCGTGGCGCGCGGCGACGACTGGGCCAAGACGTCACGCTACACCAGCAACGTGACCGGCAATACCACGCGTGTCACGAGGACGAGCGAAGGCGACGTCTACGCCGGCCGCGACGGCAACGTCTACCGCAAAGACGGCGACGGCTATCAGAAGTACAGCGGCAACGGCGAATGGAGCAATGTCGATCGCTCGAATGCCGGCACCACCAACGCGCGACCGCGCGACCACGTCCGGATGCATTCAACACGCGCGATCAGGTCACGCGTGATTCCGCGGCGCGTGCCGAAGGCGCGCAGCGCACCCGCGATTCCAGCAACGTGCGAAGCGGCAGCTCGGGGAGAACCAGCAGCTATCGCGCGAGCGGCGGTGGACGCGCGGGCGGCGGCGGCGGACGCCGGCGCTGACGAAGTGATCGTCCGGCTAAAGCCGGACACTACGACTGAAACAAAGACGACACCACGGAGGTCACGGAGGAGAGCAACGGGGGGCACGGATCAATCTTCAGGTTGTGCTGAAGCCTCTGTTTTGTTTCCGTGTCCTCCGTGGTGAAGCTTTTGGTTTGAGCGGCGCGATTTTTCAGTCTATGTTGAAGCCATGACCAACATGACTGGTGTCGAGCCGCCGCCTTCGCTCGTCAGCTGGACGCAGGCCATCTACGCGCTGCACGCGCTGAGCCTGCTGACCGGGATCCTCGGCGCCGCATCCGTGATTGGCGCGTTTCTCACCGGCTGGCCCTCCATCATCGCGGTGATTCTCAACTACGTGAAGCGCAGCGAGGCGCGCGGCACGTGGCTCGAGTCGCATTTCCGCTGGCAGATCCGCACGTTCTGGTTCGGGCTGTTGTGGGTCGGCCTCTGCATCTGCTTCGTCATCTTCACGCTGGGCCTGGGGATTCTGCTGGTGTGGCTGCCGCTCGCGATTGTCGCCCTGTGGTTCATCTATCGCGTGATCCGCGGCTGGATGGCGTTGTCCGCGCGGCGGCCGATGTACGTGTAGGAAGACGCGCTACAGCGGTTTGCGAGTGAGATTCGTCAACTCGGCGGGTTCCTCGGCGTAGCTGTCCAGCAGCACGCCACCGTCGCCATCGGGCCGGACGCGCGCGGCAGCCGCGAGCGTTCCATGCGCCTGTCCCTTTGCGTCGATCTGAATCTGGACGAGGGCGACTTCGTATCCGGCTTGCGGCTTGGCGTCGGCACGCCATGCGCCGACAAAGAACACCGGCTTGTCGGTCACCAGGACGATCGTCCGGACGCCGGCCTCGACCTTTTCGCGCGCGTAGCGGATCGCGTACGGCGCGCTGCCGCCGAGCACGAGTTGTCCGACTTCCGGCGCTTTGCGAAGCGCCGGAAGAAACCGCGGGTAGCCGCCCTGACGGAGCGCCGTCTCGACGCTCGCGCGATCGAAGTCCGGTGTGTAGCGATTGAGGCGGACTTCAAATCTGCCCGACATGGCGCCATTGGCATTCTTCACCTCGGCGGTCGCGTTGAAGACCTCTGGCGCACCGGTCGTCGCATGGTCCGCTTGCGCACGCGGCGAACCGGGAACACTCAGGAACAGCACGGTCATCAGAATGTTCGCAGTGCGCATGGTGCCTCCTCGTCGGTCTGCCGCCGTCTACGGGTTTCTCTTCCACACGCTGATCGACAGCGGCGCGCCCTTGTCGTCGCGCGTCGTCAGCGTGAGCACGTCGGCGGTGACTTCCCAGTGGCGCGGGCGGCTCGTCGCCAGCGGTCCCTGGCCCTGTGGCGGCTGGCCTTCCAGGAAGTAGGTGAGCGTGCGGTTCGGAATGTCGATCGCGGTTCGCCCTTCGGTCGAGATGACGCCGTCCTGGATGTCGATCCCGGCGGCGCGCAGTACATCCGACGCGGCCTGGTCGGCGCGGATCTCCATCTTCAAGTTGCCGAAGTCGTCGTAGTCCAGGAGGCCGGAGCCTTTCAGGACGATCGGCGCCTTGCCGGGCGGACGCACCTCGAACGACTGGAGCGTCCAGCGGCCCTCCAGGTACTTGCGCGCTTCGGGGAGCGTCCCGGGGCTGCTGTTGTCCACACGCGTGGTCGGTATGGGTTTATTAATCGGCGCCGCCGCGCAGGCGCTCATCGTCGCCAGCAACGCGCCAATTCCCGCGGCCTTATAGAGGCGATTGAGGGGCATGGTCCATGGTAATGCACAATCGCTGCCTTACGGCCGCGCCGGTGTTGCCGCGTACTTCGCGTGTTTCAGGCCGCTGCGACGCAATGTGCGACGCGGCTCACCGAGGGGTGGAAGCGCGGTCACGGCCGGTCGTGACGCACCCGCCGCTGCGTCCGACCGGCGGAAATCCGCCGTCGCTGCGTGTCATCTGCCATACTGCAGCGAACTGCTTTTTTGAGCCTGCCGCCGCCTTAGCGCGAGTTCGGTCAAGCCCAGACTCATCGAGGCCTCTTGGGTCTGGAGTCTGTATGCCGAAACGCGCACGAACGTCCGTCCGCCGCCTGTCGATCCGCGGCCCGCGAACAAGTTGCTGGCCTGCCTGCCGCGCGCCGACTTCCAGCGCATTCGCCCCCGCCTCAGAACCGTACCCACGAGAGTCAAGCAGATCATCCACGTCGCCAACGAACCGATTCGCGAGGTGTTCTTTCCGAACGGCGGCGTGGCGTCGATGACCACCGTGATGCAGGACGGATCGATGGTCGAGATCGCAACCGTTGGCGTCGAAGGGTTTGTCGGTGTCAACGCCTTGTTCGGCGACGGCATCACGAGCGGCGAAGCGATGATGCAGGTGCCGGACACCAATGCCGAAGTGATGTCGATCGACGTCTTCAGGCGGGAACTGGACCGCCGCGGTCCGTTCTTCGACTGCATTCAGCGATATGCCCAGGGCTTCCTGTCGCTGATGATGCAGTCGACGGCGTGCATGGCGCTCCATCCCGTGCAGGAGCGCTGCTGCCGGTGGCTGCTGATGACGCACGACCGCGTGGGAAGCGACCAGTTTCATCTGAGCCATGAGTTTCTCGCGATGATGCTGGGTTCGACGCGGCCTACCGTCACGGCTGTGGCCGGGACGCTGCAGCGGGCGGGCCTCATCAAATACGTCCACGGCCGGATCACGATCCTCGATCGGCCGAGGTTGGAAGCGGCTTCGTGCGAGTGTTATTCGACGGTGAAGAAACATTTCGACCGTCTCGGCCTGTAACCTCCGCCAACTGTCGCGGAGCCGACAGTTCTTTCCCGCGGCGCGCGCTAGCGTTGACCCTCGACCTTCAGATCGAGGGGAGGTGCGCGTGTCATCCAATCCGCCTGTCGTGTTGATCGTGGACGGCCACCAGGAGTCGCTCGCGTTGTACGCGATCGCCCTGCTCGGCATGGGGTTCAACCCGGTCACCGCCGAGAACGCCGAAGTCGCCTTTGCCCGCGCCTGCCAGGTCCACCCGGATGCGGTCGTCACGGACATCGCGCTGCCGGACGTCTCCGGTTTCGAGTTGATGCGGCGGCTTCGGGACGATGCCCGGACGCAGGCCGCCGGCATCATCGGCCTCAGCGAACATCTGTCCCGCTCGGTCGAGGAAACCGCGTACGACACCGGCTGCGATCGCCTGCTCCAGAAGCCCTGCATGCCCGACGCCCTCGGCCGCCAGATCCGCGACGTGCTCGCGTCGCGCCGCTAGGTCCGCGCCGCGACCCGATTCCAGCGCCAGGTGCGGCGGATGCGCACTCGCCACAGCCAGTAGAACATCGCTACGAGCGGCACCAGATACGGGGATCGGGAGCAGCACGGGGATCCGGAGGACTTCAGGGACGCGTCTGATCGGACCCAGGAAAAATGAGGCGGCGGCCACGAACTTCGAAGCCGAGTGCGATGTCGTACACGCCGACCGTCAGCCCCACCGCCATCGCGGCCGCGTCGATCGAACGAACGCCGTAGGCAATCTACAGCCTTGGATGTAGAGCGTCTACAGCATGTTCCATCCTGACGGAGGCGGGGGCGTCCGGTTCAGGAATCGGTCAAGGCGCCAGCGATTGGCGGACGTGCGCGGCCGCTTCATCCCGGCGTCCGAGCGCGAGGAGCACGTCGGCGAGTGCGGCATGGGCTGACGCGCGATGGGGCGACCGGGCGATCACCGCTTCGAATTCGGCGGCCGCGTCATTCAACCGGCCATCGGCCGCCAGCGCGCGCGCCAGGTTTTCGCGCAGGTCGGGATCGGCCGGGCCGAGCGCCACGGCCTGGCGAAACTGCTCGATTGCCTCGGGCAGACGGTCCGTTTCCGCCAGCGCCAGCGCCAGGTTGTGATGGCCGGGCGCGCTGTCAGGCTGCCGCTGCAGATATTGACCGTACTCCTCGGCCGCCTCGCGAAAACGTTTCTGGTCCAGCAGGAGCGCTGCCAGCTCGCCGCGCGCGTCCGCGCTGTCGGGCGTGAGCGCGAGAGCCTGCCTGAATGTGGATTCCGCTTCGGCCGTGTTTCCCAGCGACACGGCTGCGCGGGCGATCTGCAGATGCGCATGGGGAACCTGCGCGTCGGCCGGCGCCAGCTGGATGTATTTCTTGTACTCCTGGATCGCATGTTCGAACTGCCGGTCGTTCTGCAGCTCGAAGCCGAGCGCGTAATGCGCGGCTGGCCAGTCGGCGGCGGCTGCCACCCGATACTCGTCGATGGCTGCCTCCCGATTGCCAGACGCCGCCAGAGCCACGCCCAGGTTGTAGTGAGCGCGCCCGTGCGGATGGCGGGCGACGACGGTTTGCCAGATCGATGTTTCGCTGCGGTATTCCGACGTCCGGGCGATCGTCAGCAGCATCAGCAGCGCACCGGTCACTCCCAGTCCCGCGGCCGCGAGCATGCGCCGGCCGGGCATGCGGTCGCCGTCGGCCGGCACGACACCGGTCGCTTTTGCCACTCGCGCGACCGCGCCGACGGTCAGCACGATGATGCAGACGAGCGGCAGGTACATGCGCCGTTCGGCGCCTGCTTCCGTGGCAATCGGCACCAACGACGAAGTGGGGGCGAGCAGGAGGAAGAATGCCGTTCCGGCGAAGGCCAGCGGGCGGCTCCGCCACCACGCGAGCAGCGTGATGAGGCCGAGCGTGGTGACGATGAGGGCTGACGGCCACACATCCTGGAGCGACAGCGAGCGCGGCACGCCGTAGTCGAGAACGAGCGGTGCAGGCCAGAACGCCAGCTTCAGGTACGTCACGATCATCGGCAGCTGATTCTTGAAGTAGTCGAGCGGCGCGACACCTGACGAGAAGCCCGCGCTCCGCCACCGCGGCCCGCCGACGTTGAGCGCAACGAGGACGAGCCACGTCGCGGCCAACCCGGCGTACAGCGTCCATCTCTTTCTGAACACCGCGTCCGGACGCTCGTGGGACATGGCCACGTCGTACAAGACGACGAGCACGGGAATCGTCGCCATGCTTTCCTTGGTCCCCATGCCGATGGCACAGACCGCGATGGCGGCGGCGATCCACAACGGTTCCTGACCTTTGCCCTCGCCGGCGCGAATGGCGGCATAGAGCGTGGCGAGCGCACAGAGCGCCATCATGGCTTCGGTCCGTTGCGTGACGTAGTCCACGACTTCGCTCGTCAGCGGGTGCACGAGCCACAGCGACGTGACCGCGAACGCTGCGAATCGGCTCTGCCGGCCGTATTCAGCGGTGAACGCCGTCTACGGCGAAGCACGGCGAAGAGCAATACCCCGCAGAGCACGTGCACGGTCAGGTTCCAGGCGTGGTAGCCGGCCGGCGACAGGCCGCCGAGCGCGAAGTTGATGGCCATCGACAGGCTGACGACCGGCCGTCCGGCGAGCGCGGATTGCGGCGGCGCGGCCGCGGCCGCCGTCAACGGCCACAGATGCCTGATGTGCTCGTTGCCGACGATGGCGGTGAAGTCGTCGTAGATGAAACCGAGCGCCAGGCTGCTGGCGTATGCGGCCACACCAGCGGCGACGAGCGCCGCGAGAAATCCCCACGATGAGGGAGGAAGGCGTCCGCCGGCCGGCGCAGGGGAAGCGGGGCGGGTGTGCGATCGATGTTGTTTCCGCTGTGCCACGTGAGCGTCAGAACGGTGGAAGACTACGCGGCGCGATTGTAGCCCGACAGACACCGGATGTGCCTGTCGGGCGCTCAACGAGCGGAGCGAATCGTCAGAACTGAATGCCGAACGACATACGGAACCCGCGCAGGCCCGTTCCGACGGACGATTGCGGATAGTTGGCGTTGCTCGTCCCGGGGCCGATCGCGATCCCTGAATGTAGCCGGTCGCGAGCCCGAGCGCGTCAACCGGGCTGTTCGGATCGGGGCTGATCGTCGTGTTCCACGCGATCAGCTTGTCGTTGTTCAGCACGTTGAAGATGTCGAGCTTGAAGAACGGCTTCAACTGCTTCACGACCGGGATGTTGTAGTTGACCGACACGTCCAGCGCCCCGTAGCCCTTGAAGCTCTCGGAGACCGCGGTCACCGAAATAGATGCTCTGACTGCTCGGCGAATCGGGATAGGCGGAGAGCAGCGACTGCTGGATGTCGCTCAGCGGCTTGCCGGTCGCGACCAGGCTGTACGACTGGCCCGGATGCATGCGCGCGAGCCCGGACAGCGAGAGCAATCCGGCGCGTCCCATGTCGGACGTGGAGATGGCCCACACCCGCCCCCGGCTGCGTTCGAAGTTCTTCAGGTGACCGTACGGGAAATTGCGTGCGGCCGAGAACACCTCCGGGTAGTCGCCGATCAGTGTGGTGGCGCCCGGCTGGTTGGTGTTCTCGCCTTCGTAGTTGCCGTCGTTCTGCAACTCGATGGTCCAGTTGCCGTTCAGCGTGATCACCCAGGTTCGCGGCGTACAGGCCCTGGAACACCACTGCCTGGTAGCGGCGGATGTCGTCGCTGCTGGTGTTGCGATACACCACGTTGGTGAAGGTGCCGGCGTCGATGCCGTTACGGACGATATCCGTCACGCCGTTGGAGAGATTGATGTAGTCCTCGATGAAGTTCCCCATGTGACGCCACACGTAAGTGCCCTGGGCGTAGAGCCTTCCCCTCGTGCAGCTCGAAGCGCGTCCAGACGTCGTGAACTCCCTGGTGATCGGCGACGAGAGCCCCGGTGCGAACGAGATGTTGCCGGTCGGGAACGAGCCGAACACCACCGGGTAGTTCGCGGGATTCAGTCCCGGCGCGAAGTCGCGGCCGGTGCCGGCCGGACCGGTGTAGCGGCCGACGGTCTCGTCCGGGTTGCCGACGTTGCTGTTGCCGCCGATCTGCGCTTCGTTGTACCGCCCAGCGTAGTGGCCGTAGGTGACGTGGATGAGATGTTTGCCTTCTCCGTTGACGTCGTAGCCGAGCGCGAGGCGCGGCACGCCGCGTATCGGTATCGACGCCGACGATCCCGCCGGTGGCAGTCACTGCGGACGCGCTCGTAGCGGAAACCGTAGGTCCGCCGAGAGGTGGCGGTTCGACGGTCCAGTGATCCTGGGCGAAGAACGAGTTGTTGTCCACGTTCAGGGTGGCGCCGCGGACCGGCAGCCAGTTCTCGAGGAGACTCACGCCCGGCTGGAACACCGGAATCGGACGCTGGGTGCTGTCGAGCACCGGAGCGCCGCTGGCGTCGGTCAGATAGTCCGCGTCGAACACGTAGTTGGTGGACGACTGCGAGTTGCCGCCGACGTCCTGGCTGCGGAAGAACTCGTAGCCGCCCTTGACCTCGTGACGCCCGGCCTTCTGGGCAGTAGTAGGTGACGCTGCCGGTGAACTGGCGGTTGTTGCGCGACTCGGGATCGGTCGCGTCGAAGTACGGCGCGTTGTAGACCGCGACCAGCGACAGCGCCGAAAACGGCGAATCGATGATGTTGGTGCTGGTGCCGCCGTCGTTCTCGAACGCGAACTTCCGCTGCGAGTACTGCGCCTCGATCAGCAGGTTCTCCTTGAGAATGCCCCGATAGTTGGTGAAGTAGTACCGAGTTGGGCTGCGATCGGGTGACCAGCGAATTCGGGTCGATGATGAGATCGAAGATGCCGGAGTCGTTGGACACGGTCGTGCTGTTGTTGACGTAGCCGCCCTGGATCTGATGGTTGGCGGTGACCGCACCGGTGAACTTCAACTCGCCGCGCTTGTTGTCGTCCTTCTGCGTCACGCCGATGCCGCTCTCGGCCAGCGTCTGCGCGGTGGCCCGGTTGGACAGGCGGCCGGCGCTGAAAAACCACAGGCGATTCTGGACGAGCGGTCCACCGAACGTCCCCTCGTGCGTCGGGCTGAGATCGCTGGTGTGCGTGACGCCGCTGGAT
>CAVQHT010000008.1:0-33335 GCA_963712355.1 uncultured Acidobacteriota bacterium | reverse complement strand
CGTGATAGGTCTGCATGAGCGGATCGTCGCCGGCCCAAGCGCCGGCGTCGCGGTGTCGTCATCGCGCCCTCCAGCGAAATGATGCTGCGCCTGGAAGCACGACTGTTTTACCCAATACCGGAGAGGTGTACGTGTCACGTAACAAAGGAGGTCTCCGCGGAGTTATGCCGCCAGCGAGGCCGCACCGCCCCAGTTATTGTTGCGGTGATGTTGGGGTCACGTGCGGCGCGGGAGCGGACTGGACAACGGACCGAGATGCTGCAGTTTATCCGGGTTGATGACTGAGCGGACCGCCTGGACCCGGTCGTCCACGATGTCGAGCGCGAACACGTAGATCACGCGACCCTGTGAGTCGACCACCATCGCGCCCGGCTGGCCGTTGACGTGAACGGCGCGCAGCCGCGAACCTGAGACGCCCCTCTTGAAGATGATGCCGTGCATCAGCCGGGCGACGCGGTCGTGGCCGTGAACCGGCTGCCGGACCGCAACCGGCACCTTGCCGCCGCCGTCGCCATAGAACGTCGCATCGGCCGCGAGCAGCCGCTCGAGTCCCGCGAGGTCGCCCCCTTCGCACGCGGCCAGAAAGCGCCGCGCGAGCTCGTCCCGCTTTTCGCGCGAGCTCTCGAAGCGCGGCTTGCCATGCGCGAGCCGCTGCTTCGCCCTGGCGAAATCTGCCGGCAGTTGTCTTCGGTCTTTTCGACCATCGCGGCGATATCTCGCCGTATCCATAGTCGAACACCTCGCGCAGCACGAACACCGCGCGCTCGAGCGGCGACAACGCCTCCAGCATCACCATGAACGCCATCGACAGCGACTCGGCGTTCTCCGCGCGCCGCTCCGCTTCGGGCTCGCGCTCTTCGACGATCGGTTCGGGCAGCCAGGTGCCGACATACTGTTCCCGCCGAACGCGCGCCGAGCGCAGGTGATCGATCGCGATCCGCGTGGCGATGGACGAGAGGTATGCCTTTGCCGACTCGATTGCCGTGCCTTCCGCTCGGGCGCGATGGAAGCGGAGTAACGACTCCTGCACGACATCTTCCGCGTCGGCGACGCTGCCGAGCATGCGATAGGCGATCGAAAAGATCAGCTGCCTGAGGCTCGGCATTGCACGGCCGAGGGCATCGTCTTCATACACCGTGGTCATCCTTGTGTCTCCGGGATGAACTGATCCGCGTCCGCGCCCGACCGCTGGCTGTCACGCGCGGGCCGGCCATTTCGTCATGAGATGTGAAAGCAATCGCTCACGTCGTGGTGACCGGCGTTGCATAGGAGGAGCCAATGAAGATTCTCGTGGCAGGAGCGACCGGCGCGATTGGCAGACGCCTGGTCCCGCTTCTCATCGATGGCGGCCATCACGTGGTGGCGGCTACGCGCACACCCGACAAACTGAACGGGCTTCGCGCCGCCGGCGCCGAGCCGGCGCTCATGGACGGCCTCGATTGCGAGAGCGTCATGAAGGCGGTCGCGACCGCTCGCCCGGACGTCATCGTGCACCAGATGACCGCTCTCGCGTCGATGCGGAACCTGAAGAACTTCGACGACGAGTTTGCGCTGACCAATCGGTTGCGGACCGAAGGCACCCGTTACCTCGTCGAGGCCGCGCTGGTGTCCGGCGCCCGCAGGTTCGTCGCGCAAAGTTACACAGGGTGGCCGAATCAGCGCCAGGGTGGACGCGTCAAGACCGAGACGGATCCGCTGGACACTGAACCGCCGTCCACCATGCGCAAGAGTCTCGACGCCATCCGCACACTCGAGCAGATTGTCATGAGCACGGCCGGCCTCAACGGCACAGTGTTGCGTTATGGCAGCTTGTATGGACCCGGCACCTCGATCGCCGCCACCGGCGACATCGTCTCGATGGTTCGTCAGCGGCGATTCCCGGTCGTCGGCAGCGGCGCCGGCGTGTGGTCGTTCATCCATGTCGATGATGCGGCTCGAGCGACTCAGCTGGCCATCGAGCGCGGTGCGCTGGGGGTCTTCAATATCGTCGACGACGATCCAGCGGAGGTATCCGAGTGGCTGCCCGATCTCGCGCAGGCTGTCGGTGCGAAGCCGCCGATTCGCCTGCCGGCGTGGATTGGCCGATTCGCGATTGGCGCAGCGGGCGTGTCGATGATGACGATGATGCGCGGCTCTTCGAACGCGAAAGCGAAGCTGGCGCTCGGCTGGGAACCCGAGTACCGGAGCTGGCGCGACGGATTTCGACGCGGGCTCTCAGCGGAGCTGCCGTCGGTCAAATATCTGCAGGCCGTGTGAGGGGGAATCATGCCAAATGCCGCAGTAGACGTTGATGTTCTGATCGTCGGCGCGGGACCGGTCGGGCTCTTTCTGGCGAATGAATGCGCCCGGCGAGACCTGAGTTGGCGAATCGTCGAGGCGCGCTCGACACAATCCGTCCATTCCAAAGCGCTGGCCATTTTTCCCCGGACGCTCGAGATTCTCGACATGGCCGGGCTCGTCGGGCCATTCATGGACGTCGCGAATCGCGTGACGTCGGTCGCCGTCGTGGCGGGTGGCCGCACGCTGGCTCTTATGCCGTTCGCACCGGACGAGAGCCCGTATCAATTCATCGCGATGGTGCCGCAGGATGTCTCCGAACGACTGCTTGCCGAGCAATTGCAGCGCAGGGGCGGGACCATCGAGTACGACACGTCATTCGTCTCTGCAGTCCAAAACGACGATGCGGTGCACGTGACGCTGGATCACCAGGGCACGCGCAGCGAGGTGACGGCCGCGTTCGTGGTCGGTTGCGACGGCGCGCACAGCGCGATCCGGCACCTCCTGAAGCTGCCATTCGAAGGCGCGCAATACGACGCCTTGTTCATGCTGGCGGACGTTCAGACGAACGAAGCACTCCCGGCGAACCAGCTGCAGCTCTGTCCCAGCGAATTCGGTCCGGTCGCGATTTTCCCGATGAGCGCGACCCGCCGGCGGATTGTGGCCACGGTCGATGCGGCGGAAGGCGACGCACCGTCCCTCGATCTCGTCAGGCGGATCATCAGCCAGCGCGCGCCGATTGGCCTCGAGGCGCGCGCGCTTCGCTGGAGCAGCTATTTCCGCATCCATCACCGCCAAGTCGCCGAGATGCGCGTCGGGCGGTTCTTCATTGCCGGCGATGCCGCGCACATTCACAGCCCCTACGGCGGGCAGGGCATGAACACCGGGCTGCACGACGCCTGGAATCTGGCGTGGAAGCTCGATCTGGCATTGCGCGGCCGCGGCAACGACCGGCTGCTCGACAGCTATACCGAGGAGCGGCGCCCGGTGATCAAGCAGGTGATCGAGACGACGGACCTGCTGACCAGGGCGATGAGCACGCCGAACAAGTTGGCTCAGGCGCTGCGCAATGCCCTCATCCCGATGGTGTCGCGGCTCGCGCCGTTTCATCACGCCTTCGTTCAGAGATTGTCGGAACTGGGTGTCGCTTATCGAGGGAGCCCGATTGTCGAGGGGGCGGGCCGGCGGTATTTCGACGATTCGCTGCGAGGCGGCGACGGCATTCGCAGCCGCTTCCTGCTCATGTGCGACTCCGAGTCGGCGATCCGCGAGGCGGCAGACGAGCTCGCGGCATCATTCAGCGATGTCGTCGAGCGCAGGGCCGGGCCCCGCCACGAGATCACGCTGGTCAGGCCCGACGGGTACGTAGCGTATTCGGCGCACGAGCGCGCCGGTGTCGCGGCCATCGAGGCCGTCCGCTCGTTGCTGGAGCAGCAGATTTCAGCGGACCCGCTGACGCATCATTTGGCGGCGCGTGCGCTGTAGGTCTTGCTGAACTGATTGCGTGCGTTGGTGACGGTGAACGAGCCGTCGCTGCGCGCAGAGACCTTGATCCAGAAAGCGGGGCCATTGTGGACCGGCGCCGGTGGCGCGCCGGGACCTGGCGCAGGCGCGGCGATTGGCGCGATCGGCATCGCCGCGGACGGCTCGTCCAGCCCGTTGGCGATGAACATCCCGGCCACGGTGTATTCCTGGCCGCTCAGCTGCGAGAAATGCATCTGCCAGAGGTCTTCGAGTCCCGGTGACGAGTGGAGCGTTTTCATCACCTCGGGTTGTCCGCCTTTGCGCGTCCCGTTGTTCATGATCGCGACGCGCGGCTGGAGGGCGTGCACCATCACTTCCGAGTTGGAGGAATCGACGCCGTGATGCAGCCCGAGGAAGACGTCCACGGTGCCGAGGCGATTCGCCGGGCACATCAGCTCGAACTCCTTGCTCTTCGTGAGATCGCCGAGATGAACCGTGCGGAACCGGCCGAAGGTGATGTGCGTCGCCACCGACATCGGGTCTTCGGCGTTGGCCTCACCCGGCTTGAAGTTCGCGCATGAGGGATTCGGTCCGCCTGCTCCTGGCAGCGGCGTCTTGATCGTCTCGCCCGCCGACGCGACCACGATCGCGTTGACGCCGGCGATGGCAATCTTGTCGCCCGGCCGCGCGACCCGATGTTGCCCTTTGGCGTAGAGCTGCGGATAGGTCTTCTGCAGGAACTCGTCGGTCGCGGCCGCCGGCTGGACGTTGGGGCCGTGGTCGATGTAATTGCGGATCGGAATCCGCGCCGCGAGCTCCGCCATCCCGCCGTAGTGATCGCCGTGCCAGTGCGTGGTGATCAGCGTGTCGATGCGCGTCAGGCCGGCATCTTTGGCTGCGGCCATGATGCGTTCGGCGTCCCGGACCGACGCCACCTGTCCCGCATTCCCGGAATCGATCAACAGGGACTCGCCGGACGGCGCCACGAACAGCGTGGCGTTTCCGCCTTCGACGTCCACGACGTAGATGTCGAGCGTGGCCGGACGCGGCGCCTGCGCCAACGGAGCCGCCACCGCAAGTGTCACCAACAGGATCGTCGCCCTCATCGCTGTTCCTTTACATTTGGTCATTTAGTCATCGGATCATCTAGTCATTCGATGATTTGGTCATCGGGTTATCTAGTCATTTGGTCATTGGTCACAATGACTCGATGACCAATATGACCGATGACCAAATGACCCGATGACCAAATGACCCGATGACCACATGGCTAGATGACTAAATGTTTGTGTGTCAGGCCCGTATGGTGCCGTCGGGCGTGAGCTTGTCCACGGCCTGCGGCAGCAGCTGCGAGAGCTTTTGTGTCAGATCCTCGATCGACAGGCCGGACTTCGCCGAGAGCTGCTGCAGCAGGTCCGGCCCGAGGGCCCGGTGAACATCGGCGGGGGAGATCGGCTGATTGGGACCCGTACCCACCCACGACTTGACCGTGTCGCCCAGGCCGTTCTTCTCGAATTCGTTGACGATGCCCTGCACCCCGCCGTGCTTTTCAATGATGTTGCTGACGACCGACACCATGCCGGCGCCGACAATCCCGCCGAGCAATCCATCGAACATGCCCATGGTCTCTCTCCTTGCCCTCAATCAATCGAGTCATCGGGTCATCGAATCATCGAATCATTTGGTCATCGGGTCATCGAATCATTTGGTCATCGAATCATCGAGTCATCGAGTCATCGAATGACTAGATGACCAAATGACCAAATGACCCGATGACCAAATGACCCGATGATTGACTAGATGACCCGATGACCAAATGACTCGATTGCCAGATGCCAGCGTGGGAGATGGTAGCAGGCGGGGAGAGATGCCGGAAATCCGACATGGAGCGTCGGCCGGGCGGCCGGGAGAGGCTAGCGGATGGTCGTCGTGAGGTTCGCCAGATCGTCCCGGTCTGGCTTCGGCGTCATGAAGAAAAGCACCGCCCACAGCATCAATCTCGATACCGTCAGCCCCAGGGCAATGGATAGAACGACGAGCGCCGCGACAGCAATCAGCTCCATGGACTCCTCGGGCTGCAAGAGCACGGCCACGTTCGACGCGAAGGCTATCGAATGCCGGAGAGATACCATAAACGCGGCGACGATCATCACCACGCCCGCCACGCGCGCAACGATCACGCCGGCAGGCCCTGTCTTTTCGACGAGGACGAAGACGGAGAGCACGGCCACCCAGATCAGATTCATCACGCCGACGACGAATAGCACGCACATCACGGCCCAGCAGCAGCCGAGACAGTACCACCCGTGGGCGACGCCCATGCGCAGCGCGCCGCTGTTCCCGTCGCGCCAGTGCGTCATCAGGAATCCGAGCGGGCTGCGGCATTGGGCCAGGCAGGCGCCCTTGAACGGCGTGAGCTGATAGACACCGGCGGCGAGCAGGATGCCGCCGCCGACCCGCGGACTCAACGCGCTCATATTGGGCGACAACATGGCGGCCTCGTGTAACCCCCACTGCACGAGCGTCGCGGCCGCGCTGAACCCAATCCAGACGAGAAGATAACCGAGGCCAAAGAGTGACACCGGCCACCACACATCGCCATCGGTCCGCCCGCGGCGCGCACCGGCGAACAGAAACAGTACAGGGGCGGCTGTCCCGGTCATCATGCCGACCATCATCACCGTCCACATCGCGCACGTGAAGAGGCCGTCCGCCGCGCTCCACGGACGATCCATCGCCATGCCCATGGCCGCCATTTGCGCGTCGTACGCCATGGACGACGACATCTGACGATCGAGGTGGAAGAGATAGGCCCAGGCGAGAGCGAGAATGACGGCGAGGCAGATCGAGATGACGGTGCGGTCCCGGCTGGGGAGAGTCGGGACCGCAGCGAGGTACTACGCGTTGCGCCAGGCGAAGGGCGCATGGTGTCCGTTGTTGCCGCCCGCCGTGTCCCACGAGAGACCCAGGGCGTGGACATGGCTCTTGAGCGCGTGATAGAGGCCAAGCCGATCGCTCGCCGGGTGGCCGGTGCCGTCGAGTGACATGGGCTCGGTCGCCGCAGGGTTGAGACCCATCGCACCCTTCGCCGCCATGTCGACGAACTTCGACGCGGTGACCGACCAGGTGATGCCGTCCTGCTCGAACTGGATGGGCGCGGCTTCGACGCCGAGGAACTTGCCCACCAGACCTGTCAACGCGCCCATCGGGCCGCCCGCGGCGCCGCTGGCAATCGCGGTGATCGCTTCACGCTGTGCGTCGTTCGCGCGCTCGTCCGCGATGATGCCCACCGACCAGTTCCCTTTGCCCATCGCTTCCGGCGTCAACCCAAGGACGATGAACCCGAGGCCGTCCAGTGGCACTGTGCCGAACACGCCGCGATCGACCTTGAACGCCATCGCAAACGTGCAGGAGCCGTGCGTGGGTTCGGCTTGCATCTGGCTGAGAATGCAGGGGCAGACGAAGTCGCAGCTGCACGTTTCGAAGTACCGTCCGCTGACCTGCCATGCCGGAGTCGTCATGTGGTGCTCCTCGGAAATTGACGAATTCCACTAGGGATTTCTTCGTGCTTCTCGTGTCTTCGTGACTCCCTTGTGTCCTTTCTTCACGCGTCAGCGCCCGAGCGGGCGCTCGCCGGCCACGTCGTAGATGACGATCGAGACCGACCGGGGAGCCACGGCCGTGCCGGATGAGCGGTGCGGGCACGCGCGGCGACGAGGTGCGCGTCGAGATCCTGCTGGCTCGCCCAGCGTTCGATGAGGACCACCCGCTCGGGATCGATCGGGTCGGCGCAGAAGGTGTACCCCTGGCAGCCTGACTCCGCCCTGGACGCGCGCATCGAATCCATGCGGCCGGCAAGAAACTCTTCCCGCTTGTCCGCATCGACCGTAAATGTTCCGCAGACGATCACCACGCTCACCTCCCGGCTAAAGCCGTCCCTCGCGATACTCCTGCACCGCCTGTGCGGCGACCTTCTGCAGGAACGCCGCTTCCTCGGATGTCACGCCCGCCGGCGCGTAGGCGAGTCCGCCCGGGTCGTGGTTGTAGATCGTCGAGTACATCACGCAGGCGGCGAGATACATCCCGTGGATGCTGGGGTGTTCGCGATCCTCGGCGTACATGTTCATTCCCGGACGCTGTTTCGATGCTTCCTGCCACGCCAGGCCGACCGGCGCCACGTCGACGTTCAATTCCCTCGCCGCGTCGCGATGCGCCTTGGCGATCTCCGTCATCGAAATCCAGCCGAGTCGGGGATAGGCCCACGCCATGAAGAGGATCGGGCGCGCGTTGTTCTTCCTCACCTCGGCGACGAACTTGACGACGTACTCACGGAAGTCCGCGATGGTCGTCTCGGGAATGTCTTCCTGCAGCACGACGGTGTCGTAAGCCCCGGTGTTGATGGCCTGCACGGGCGCCCCGAGATCCCACAGGCGATGCAGGAACGCGCCGCCGAAGGCGGACTTATCGGCCGTGACTGTCCGCGGAGGTTGTGCAGCGGCGGCCAGCGCGGCGACGTGCGTGTTGATGCCGCCATGCACGTAGGTGAAGCTGTCGCCGACAAACAGAATCCGGCGGGGCGCCGGCGGCGCCGTCGTCTGCGCCATCACCGAGGCGATGGCAAACGCGGGGAGCACGAACGTCAACACGATCCCGGCGGTCAGGTTCGCCATCGTGCCTCAGATTCTACAGGCACGGTCCAGGTTGTGCGGGGAGTGTGTCAATATTTAACAGGCAATTCGCCGCAGAAGTGCCACACTCGTACCCTGCGGGGTTCCCTGCCCTGATCAGCATGCGCCCCTGATCACGATTCGCGGCATTAGAGGAGCGCGCCATGAAATCCAAACGAGCCGGCGCATCAAAACCGAAACCAAACGGCGCGTTCAATGCCCAGGCCTTTCTCGAGTCCACCGGCGTGGCGAGGAAAATTGTCGAGTACCGGCGTGGCGAAGCCATCTTCACCCAGGGCGATCCCTGTGAACACGTCATGTATATCCAGAAGGGCAACGTCAAGTTGTCAGTGCTCTCGAAGGCGGGTCGCGAAGCCGTCGTGGCGATGCTTGGCGCCGGCGAGTTCTTTGGCGAAGGGTGCCTGGCCGGTCAACCGGCACGCATGGGCAGTGCGACGGCGACCGCGGACAGTACCATCCTGCTCGTGAACAAGGCGCAGATGGTGCGTCTCCTCCACAAGCAGCATGCCCTGTCGGATCGGTTCATCGCCCACATGCTGGCGCGGAACATCCGGATCGAAGAGGACCTGGTCGATCAACTGTTCAACTCCAGCGAGAAGCGGCTCGCCCGGACGCTCTTGTTGCTGGCGCGATACGGCAAACACGACAAGCCGGTCAGAGACGTGCCGCCGATCTCGCAGGAAACGTCTGGCGGAAATGGTCGGCACGACCCGGTCGCGCGTGAACTTTTTCATGAAGAAATTTCAGCGGCTGGGATTCATCGACTACTCGGATGGCCTCAAAGTGAACAACTCGCTGCTGACCGTCGTCCTGCACGACTAGCGGCACCTCCTGGATCTCGCCGGCTTCCGGGCGTGAAACGATGCCACCTAGCTGGAGGAGAGCTTGTTCACGTCCCTGATGTCGCGGAGTGCTCGCCGCATCTCCTCAACGACCTTCATGTGTTCGAGTGTCGCCTGCAGCGCATCGGCGGTGGCGTGCACCGCATCTACGGCCGCGTGACGCGCTGCTTCGGCAGCGATGCGTGCCTCTTCTCCCGCAGTCCGGGCCGACTCGCCGGCTTCCCGCAGGCGTTCTTGTTCCTGCCTGACGGCCTCGAGCGCCTCCCGATGCTGGTCGCGGACTTCACGCGCTTCTTCCGCCAATTGCCTGAACTGTTCCGCCCGTTCACGAGCAGACTCGGCTGGACTGCGCATGTAGCTCCTTTCTCCCGCTCGTGCGAGCGTCGCGAGAGTGACGATGGTGATGGTAGAGCCCACTCGTCGGCCGGGCGTGTGCCGTTTCGGACAGGCGCACGGTGTGGTTGCGTGCCATCGTGGGAGCATGGAACGTCGAAATGCCCGGAACGGCGAGAAGTATGGCCGAAGCGAGACCATCTTCACGCAAGGCGACGCCTGCGACGATGTGCTCTACATTCGAAACGGCGGCGTCAAGCTGTCGGTGCTGTCGAAAAGAGGCCGCGAAGCGGTGGTCGCGACGCTCGGCGCCGGCGACTTCTTCGGCGAGGAATGTCTCGCAGGCCTGGAGAACCGGATAGGCAACGCGACCGCCATCACGCCAAGCGTGATCGTCCGCGTCGGCAAGGCGAAGATGGCCCATCTGCTGCATTCGCGTCATGCGATATCCGACCGCTTCATCTCGCATATCCTGTCGCGACACATCAGCATGGAAGAGGACCTGCTCGATTCGCTCTTCACCTCGAGCGAAGAGCAGGTGGCGAGGGCCCTGCTGCGACTTGCGGGCTACGGCACGCAGACCGAGCTGGCGCGGGTCCGACCGCCGATCTCGCGAGATACCCTCGCAGTCATGATCGGCATCACCAACTCTCGTGTCCACGTCCTGCTGAACAAGTTCAAGAAGTTGGGGTTCATCGACTATGACGGCGAGACTCCCTGGAGGATCCACCGCTCACTGCTGAGTGTCGTCCTGCACCACTGACGAGGACGTCCATGAATCCTCCTCAAGAGCCAATTACGTGGATCCCGGCGCACCCGGTGGCCAGCGCCGATGTAACGGCGTTACCCGTCGATCAGTCGACGATGCTCTCGCCGCAGATCCGCGTCACTCTGCAAATCCTGCTCATCGTCGGCGGCGTGGCCTTCGGCCTCTGGCTGCTCCACGAGCTGGCGGCGGTGGTTTTCGTCTTGATTCTGGCCGCCCTGTTTGCGTACGTGATCGCGCCGCTCGTCCGGCTGGCCGAAAGTCATGTTCGCATTGGCGGCCGGCGGCGCCGACTGCCGCGAGGCCTCGCCATCGCGGTCGTCTATCTCTGTATTGCGGGCAGTGTCGCCGCGGCGACCGCGCTGCTGGTGCCCAGCGCCACCGAGCAAGTCGCCGACATGATCGCGAGCGCGCCAGCGTATACGCAGTCGATTCTCACCTGGGAGCACGGGTGGTCAAGATATTACGAACGCCTGCGGATACCGCTTGAACTGCGGCAGGGTATCGATCAATCCGTGCTGGCGGCCGACCAGGCGGCGGCCGCGTCGGCGCGCGCGTTGCTCGTCGAGTCCATGAGCGCTCTCTCGGATCTGCCCTGGATCGTGCTGATCCCGATCCTCGCGTTCTTTCTCTTGAAGGACGCCGCGAGTGTGCGCCGGACCATCGTCATCGCGCTGCCACGCCGGGTTCAATTGCGCGGTCACCAGTTGTTCGAGGAGATGAACTCGACACTGGCGGCGTATGTGCGTGCGCAGCTGCTGGCCTGCATGCTGGTGGGCGTCCTGAGTGGAGTCGGCTTCGCGGCACTCGGAGTGCCGTACCCGGTGCTGCTCGGAGTGCTGGCGGCTATCCTGGAATTCATCCCGCTCGTTGGACCGCTCCTCCTGGCCACCGTCGCCGCAGTCGTGAGCGCGCTGCATTCCCCGATGCTGGCGTTCTGGGCGATTGCGTTTCTCGCGGTCCTCCGAATCGTCGAGGACTACGTCATCTACCCGCGACTGATTCGCCGTGGAATTCCGCTGCACCCGGTGGCGGTGATCGTCGCCGTGCTCGCGGGCGCCCGGTTAGCCGGGATCCCCGGGATGTTCCTGGCGGTTCCGTTCGTGGCCATTGGTTCGGTGGCTTTCAGACACTGGCTCGAGTGGCGGAGCAGCGAGCTGAAAGTGCTGTAGCGAGCGAGTGTGCCACGGCCGCCCGATTGCGGTGTGCAATTGGAGACACGCCGGATCGCCCGAACGCTCCTACCATCGTGGGGTCTTTGTTAGAGGAGATCCATGATCACGATCCTGATTGTTCTCGCCGTGCTGATGCTGATCGGCGCCATCCCGACATGGCCGCACAGCCGCAATTGGGGCTACGGTCCCAGCGGCGGGTTGGGCGTGATCGTGCTGATCCTTCTGTTCCTGTTCCTGACCGGCCGACTCTAGGGGCCGCGCGGATCGCTCGTGTCCCGCGCCAGGGGAGATATCCATGTCGAGACGAAATGGCGACCGCGCCAGATTTCAGAAAAACCGCAAGCGCAAGATGCTGCGTCGGCAGCGTCTCAATGAACGGTTCAAAGACGTCCGACCACAACCGGTGGTGATCGGCCCCGAACCTGCGCTCGTCCCGCGGTGACGTTCAGGCGCTCTGCGGCTTGGGATGCAGCAGCATCCACGACGTGCCGAACTTGTCTCTGAGCATCGCGAAGCGGGTGGCGTAGAACGTCTCCTGCATCGGCATGTAGATTTCACCGCCGTCCGAGAGCAGTTTGAAGACGCGGTCGGCTTCCTGATCGCTGCCGACCGTGAGCGACAGATAGGCGCTGCGGATCGGTTTGAAGCGATCGCGCGGAATGTCGGCGCCCAGCAGTTCCGTTCCGCCGAGATCCATCCGCGCGTGCAGGACCTTGTCTTTCCAGTCCGGCAGCACGTTCTGAGCGTTCGGCTGCTCGCCGTGCTTCATCATCATGTGATCTTGCCGCCGAGGTGCTGTTCGTAGAACGCGAATGCCTCGGCGCAATTGCCGCCGTAGTTCAGATAGGTGTGAAGCTGCACGAGCCGCCCTCCTGACGATCGTCATGCAAAAAGCGCTGCATTCAGGCTATCGGCGCCTGGTCATGAGAGTCACCGGGCCCGCGGGATGTTCGAGTGCGCTGCGAAGGCGTGCGCCCTGCTCGGGCGTGAATCCCTCGGCAAGATGACCGTTCGCCTGGAGGTTCTGCTCCATGATGCCGCGTTCGGCGTGCGCGAGTTGGCCGATCACGTGCGCGACCTCGTGCGCGATGACGTGGCTGGTTTCGCGCCGACCGCAGCGGCAGAAACGATGACCGCAAGCCCCGCGGCGACTGCCGCGAGACAGGAGCGCACACCCATACTGGTCCCTCTCTGCCCCCAGTTGAAATGCGTGCCCCGCGATTTCGAGACGTTAGACACCGCCGCCAACCAGAAGGTTGGCGACGGCTGCTGGAATTAGACGAGGATAAGTCGCGGCGGGTTTGCCGGCGACTTAGTGAGGCCGGACCTGGCGTGATTAACGTGCGCTGGTCTTCGAGCGATAGACGTTCGTCACCGGCAGGATCACGCGCGATCGGCCGTCGAGGACGACGGTGTTGGTCGCGGTCACGGACTGGTCGTAGCTCGTGAGCGGCTCCCAGGTATTGGTGTGGCGCTCGAACCGCGGAAAGTTGCTGCTGGTCACGTGCACGGCGATCTTGTGTCCGGTATTGAACACCAGTGCCGTCGCCCACAGGTCAACCGAGATCGTGTACTGCTTGCCGCGGACCGCGCGCACCTGCTTGTCGTAGCCGTCCACATACCGCAGGCGGAATGCGCCGTCGTTGACGAGCGCTTCGTAACCGTTGGGATAGACGTCGACCAGCTTGACCATGAAGTCCGTGTCCGGCGCGTCGGTCGAGACCACGAGCTCGGCGCTGAGCGGACCGGTGATTTCGACGGCTTCGGTGAGCGGTGCGGTTTCAAACTTCAGGACATCCTTCCGCGCGCTGACCGGACGTTGATCCATCGGTCCACGATCGAGACCGAGGTTGTTGCCGCCGGCGGTGGGCGCGGGATTCTTCGGGTCGTACATGTACGAGGCCTGCTGATCGCCCGTCGGGCGCGCCGTCGCGAGCTTGCCGTTGGCGGCGAGGTAGTACCAGGTCGGCGTCGATTTCGGCGGCCAGGCATCGGCGGTCCGCCAGACATTGCCCGGCGCCGACGGATCCATCGTGTCGCCCATCACGAAATAGCGCACGGCCGGCTCGTTCATCACGCCGTTGTCGATCCCCTTCAGCCAGTAGTCGAACCAGCGAATCGGATCGCCCATCGCGATCGAGCCGCCGTCGGCCGGATACTTCAAGTCGCCGGAGAGCGGCCCGTGTCCGAACGCCGCGAGCATCAACTTGTTCTTGCCGCGAATCGACGGGGCACCCTGGGTCTGCAGGAAGGTGTACCCGTCGAGGATGCCTGATTCGAAGATGTCGTACCAGCCGCCCACGTTGTAGAAGGGCACCGTGATCTTGCCGGCATAGGAGCGCAGGTCGCGCGCCCCGGCGTTGGCGGGGTATGTACGGAACGTTGGCCGCGGCGTCGGGTTTGCGGTGACGCCCTGACGGCGGCTCCAGTCCTCGAGATGCTGCATCGGCACGCCGCCGGCCGGCGGGGTGTAGCCGCGCGCGGCGGTCACGAACGCGGCGACCAGGTGCGGCGCGCCGCTCATCGCGGCGTTGTAGGTCGCGATGCCGAGCGCGGACGTGCCGGACATCCCGACCTTGCCGTTCGACCACGGCTGCTTCGCAATCCACTCGATCGTGTCGTAGCCGTCTTCGATGTCGTCGGCAAACGGCCGGTAGACGCCTTCGCTCTTGCCTTTACCGCGCGCGTCCTGCAGCACGCGCACGTATCCGCCGGCGGTGTAGCGCGCTTCGGCCTTCGCCGGATCGCCCTGGTCCTTGCCGTACGGCGTGCGGCTGAGCACGACCGGCCACGGTCCCGATCCGGTCGGGAAATAGAGGGTCACCGCGAGCTTCGTCCCGTCGCGCATCGCGACCATCTCGTCGCGCTGAGCGCCCTGGCCCTGGACGCGCATGACCGGCACGGTCGCCCATGCCAGTAACAGAAGGGCCAGTCCAAGCAGGGATCGGCGGGCCATCGGCTTCATGCGGTTCTCCTCAATGTCGAACAGGCGGCACGCGACAGCGGCTGCCGTCCTCAGAATCTGCCAAGAGTGTAGGAGCGATTGCGGCTCCCGGCGACCAAAAAATCGCACCGCGCAAGGCGGGCCTGCTTTGGCCCTCAGTCGTGAAAATTCAGCCGGAAGCCGAGTGCGATGCCGTCCATGACCGCGCCGACGTTGGGGCTGACGTGCAGATCGTGCCCCGGCGCGATCGCGAGGATCAACTGGAACCGCCCGGTGCGGCGAGCGCCGCGAAGGAAGTCGGCCTGCAGCGCGTAGCGGTCGAACCCGTTCGATCCCACTTCGTGCTGGGTCTCCACGATCAGGGCGCGGTCGCGCCCCTGCCACAGCGTCCAGTGCGTGTCGGCATAGAAGCGGCGGACGTTCCCGATGGCGCCGCCGTTGAAACGGAACGCGAAAGGGGCTGCGACGATGACGATCCTCGGAGTGAACGGGACGCGGGTCAGTGTCCCGCTCGCCTTGACGTACAGGATGTTGTACTCCGGCGGATCGCCGACCGGCGGCACCTGGCCGCCGCGCGCTTCGACTTCTTCTTCCTTGTCGTCGAGATCTCGCGTCAGGTGCGAACTGAGATGGCGATAGCCCCCGCCGAGGCTCATTGTCCTGAACGCGTGGAGGTATTCGGCGCCGAGGATGTATCCCGTCGCGCCGACGCTGATCTTGCTGCGCAGGTTCTCGGTGCCGACGGTCTGGATCAGGGCGGCGACATCGACGGCGTGGTTCCCCTTGCGCACGGCGCTGAGATCGATCCCCATGTCGGCGTCCCAGGAATAGAACGGCGAGAAATCGGCGGCGGTCGTCGCGTACTTCCGGAAACCCAGCTGGAAATCGGCATCGGACAGCACGTGCAGCGCGCCAACGTCGCCGGCGGCTTCGGTGACCTCGGCGGGCCCCGTGGACGCGGGCGCACCGTCCTGGCCGCGCGCCGCACCGCTCAGCGGACCCAAGCACAACACCGCCGCAATCACGATGAGACGCAGGCCGAGCGATCACGGTGAAGACGACAACGTTCCCAGGGCCGGTAGGGCGATCACGGCTTCGACGCCGTGACCAGGCTGGTATGCGCCATGGGGTTGCCGTACCAGAAGCGCCAGCCCAGCCCGCGTCGCGCGACGCCGGTCGCGCCAAGACGACGAAGCGTCTTCGCGTAGCTGCTGGTCGCGCGGATGTCGGCAATCGCGAGACGTCCGCCGGGTTTGAGCACGCGCCAGGCTTCGGCAACCGCCTGCGCGCGATCCTTGTCCGATCGGATGTTGTGGATGGCGAGACTCGAGACGACCAGATCGAACGTTGATTCGGGAAACGGCAGCGCGCGCATGTCGCCGGTATCGATGTCGATCCGGTCCTGCACGCCTTCGAGCGACGCGTTGGTCAGCGTCACGTCACGCGCGTTGCCCGACTGATCGTGCGTGCTCCACAGATCGATGCCGGTCACCCGGCCGGTGTTCAAACGGCGAGCGACCGCGTTGAGCACGGCGCCGCGGCCGCAGCCCATGTCGAGCACGCGTTCGTCGCCGCGAAGGCGCAGCCCGTCGAGGATTTCGTTCCAGACCTGAAATTTGCCGTGGCGGGTGGTGTAGTAGAAGCTGAGCGCGTTGCCCAGGAAGAACACGCGCATAGAGCGCCAGCATCGGCGTCGGGCGGCCGAGGCCCCACGACCAGAAGGACAGGAGAGCCGCAATCAGGCTGGCGATCCCGACCGCGCTGAAAGCGACCAGGGCGTAAGGCGCGTCGTACCCATAGTCGCCACGATGTTCACGGTGAGGAGTGCCCGGGTCGTTGAAGGACATGTGCCTCCTGTAGACCCGGACATCCTACCGTAGCGCTCGAACCGGGCAGTAGCCCGGCGAATCTCGCGAGTCGGCGCTACGGTGCGAGCGTTCGGCGACCGGCCAGCATGTTCACGACGAACAGGACCAGCGCCACGACGAAGAGAATGTAAGCGAAGTTCGTCGCCATCGCCGCGACCCCGCTTGCGCCGAGCACGGCTGCGATGATCGCGAGCACGAGGAACGTCAGGGCGTAGGACAACATGATTCATCTCCTTCAATAATCCGGCGATTGCAGTTCACTTTCTCATCGCTCGGTTCCACGATTCCCACTGTCCCGATGACACTGCAATGCGGGTGCCGGATCCAATGCTGAGGCGGGATCAGCTGCCGTCGGGGAATCCGCCGCGGTGGAGCACCATCGGATAGTGCGGCAGCACCTCGGGCCGCGGGAGCGACGCGCGCCAGCCGTCGGGGTACGGCTCGATGCCCCTGAAACAGCGGTGAGAGCTCGGCCTTTGATGGACCAACCAGTGCTTCAAGCGCCTGTCGAAGCGCGCTGAGTGCAGGCTCGCCGAAGCGCGTCCGCCAGTCCGACTTCGAGCTGCTGAAGTCGCGCGCGATATTCGCGCTGGATCTCTCGTCCCTTCGCGGTCAATCGGACCACCTTTGTCCGGCTGCCGCTGCTCTCCGGTCCGATTGCGATCGCACGTTTCTTCTGCAGGACGCCCATCGCCATGGCGATCGCTTCTCTGGAGACGCCCGTCAGCGCCGGAAGATCGCGAACGCGAATGCCCTGCTCGTCGAGCACTCGCACGAGGTTCGCGCAGATCGCCAGCGAGACGTCCGACTCGCGCTCGAACTCCATCGGCGAACACGAGCAGCAGCCGCGAGAGCAGCGCATGCAACGCGAGACGGCCTTCGGCGCCGGCGATCGCGTTTCACCCGCGGCGTCCGCCGAGGATCCAGTCCTTTTTCGGTCCGACTGACCAGACCGTAATGAAGGATGGGAAGACAATCGGGGAGACGATCGAGTAACTCGGCCTCGATCCGGCCCACCAGTTTCTCCAGCGACTCCCGCAGCCGACGCGACCGCCGCTTTTCCGAATCGCGTTTCCCAGCGCTTCTCGATGTCACCGGACAGCGGCCGCCAGATGTCCTGCGCCTTGCGTCCGGCCGGCGTGGCACGAATCACCGCGCTCGAGCGCGCCGGCTTTTTCTGGCGATTGCCGGCGTCCGCCGCGATCACGACGTAGCCCCAGCGCGTCATGCCGGACAAATTTGTGGGCGTGCGGGCGAGGTCTTCGAGCGCGTCGAGCGTCACGCCTTCGCTCGGAATGAATCGCATGCAGTTCTCCCACATCGCCAGCGAGACCAGCCACGGCGCCCCGCGCGAATCGCTCGAGCCGTGATTCGTCGTGCGATGCGGCATCTGCCGTTCGAACTCGTTGTCGAATTCGATCGTGAACGCGACCAGTGCCTGCGAGAGCAGCGTCACGAGCGGAAGCGATCGAGCGTGGTCCATGTCAGCTATCTCAACCTAGCCATGCGAGAATTCGTTCAAGTGTTTGGATTTCTGAGAGTCTTTAAAATTGTTTTTACGGATCTCTCATCGCTCGAATATAGCGAGGTCAGCCGGACACCGATATCGTGCTGATTGCCAGCTTATTGCCTCACGAAGGAGTGCGAATGCAAAAGGGTCGAATCGTCGGAGCCGTCACGGCTCTTCTCGTCTGCCTGCTGTTTCCATCGATCGCGCGGGCGCAGAGCCAGTTGACCGGTGTCGTGAAAGATACGTCGGGCGCGGTGATGCCCGGCGTGACCGTGGAAGCGGCAAGTCCCGTCCTTATAGAAAAAACCCGTTCCGTAGTCACCGATGAAAACGGCGGCTATCGCATCGTCGATCTGCGGCCCGGCGTGTATACGCTGACCTTCACGCTGGAAGGCTTCTCGCAGGTGTCACGCGAGGGCCTCGAGCTTCCCTCCAACTTCACGATGACCGTGAACGCGGAACTGAAGGTCGGCGCGCTCGAAGAAACGCTGACGGTCACCGGGGCGTCTCCGACCGTCGACGTGCAGAGCACCGCGAAATCGCAGGTCCTCAATCGCGAAGCGCTGGACGCGATTCCCACCGGCCGCACCATCCAGGGCATGGGACAGCTGATCATCGGCGTCTCGCTGAACCAGCCGGACATCGGCGGTTCGAAGGCCATGCAGCAGACCTACATGTCGGCGCACGGCGCCGGCTCGTCGCAGACGACCGTGCAGGTGGACGGGCTGCTGGTGAACGGCATCGACGTGGACGGCGCGGTGCAGAGCTATTTCAACAGCTCGATGAGCCAGGAAATGGTCTACACCACCTCGGGCGCGTCGGCTGACGTCGCCGGCGGCGGCGTCCGCCTGAACATGATTCCGCGCGACGGCGGCAACAAGCCGAGCGGCAGCGTCTTCCTGGGCCTGCAGAAGGAGAGTTTCCAGAGCGACAACGTCGGTCCGGACCTCATCGCCCGCGGCCTGAAGACCAGCGACGGCATCGGCAAGCTGTACAACGTCGAAGGCGCGTTCGGCGGCCCGATTCAAAAGGACAAGGTCTGGTTCTTCGGTTCGGCCCGCGACTTCTCGCTCGACACGCTGCCGGCGAACACCTTCTACGGACTCGCCGGCACCGAAACGCCGACCTCGGCCGCGCTGCCGAGCACCGAGCAGGCGGTCGATCCGCAGAGCATCAAGAGCTTCCAGGCGCGCGTCACCTGGCAGATGAGCCCGAAGAACAAGCTCTCGGTCTACAACGATCGTCTCTTGAAGAACCGCGGATCGGCCATGACCGCCGGCTTCGATCCGACACGAGGCCGGCATCGTGTGGAACTCGCCGATCTACACGACCGGCGAAGTGAAGTTCTCGTCGACGGCGACCAACCGGATCTACGTCGAGGGCGGCTTCTCCACCAACTACGAGCGCTACAACACCGTCTACCAGGACGGGCTCGCCAAGGTGCCGTTCTCGCCGGAGTGGTACACGACCATCAACAAGAACGACAGCGCCAAGGGTACGCAGTGGGGCGCCGGCGCCACGAACCAGGGCATGTATCCCGATCGCTTTGCGGCGGCGGGTTCCGTGTCGTACGTGACCGGTGCGCACAACATCAAGGTCGGTCTGCAGGACACCTGGGGCCGCTACCGTCAGTACCGCAGCGCCAACGGCGACCTCCGCGCGAACTTCATCAACGGCGTAGCCAGCACCGTGACGATCCTGAACACGCCGGTCAACTTCCAGGACAACCTGAAAGCGGATCTCGGCGTCTACGGACAGGATTCGTGGACGTTGCACCGTCTCACGTTGAACTACGGCGCGCGCTGGGAATACTTCTCGTCGGGGATCAACGAGGAGACGTCGGGCACCGGCCGGTTCGTCCCCACGGTCCGCAGCTTCGGGCCGATCGACATGCCGACCTGGAAGAGCATCGCGCCGCGCGGCGGCGTCGTGTACGACCTCTTCGGCAACCAGAAGACCGCGCTCAAGTTCAGCATGGGCCGATACGAGCAGGCCGGCACGACCGGCTTCTCGAACCGCTTCAATCCGCTGGCGCTGCTCACGCAGAGCGTGTCGTGGAACGACCTGAACGGCGACGGCGTCCCGCAGGGTGAACTGGGTTGCGTCTACCTGAGCGCCGGGTGCGAGATGAATCTCGCGGGCCAGCTGCCGAAGACCTTCGGCACGGCCAGCCTGCCGACGTTCGATCCCGACATCAAGCGCATGTACAACATCGAAACCACGGTGGCCGTCCAGCACGAGATCATGCAGGGCGTGTCGGTGACGGCGGGCTGGTACAACCGGCAGTATCACAACATGTGGCGCCGGACGAACACCGGCGTCGGCTTCTCCGACTTCACGCCGTTCACGGTGTTCAGCCCGATCGACGGCACGCCGATCACCTACTACAACGTGAGCGCGGCGAAGGTCGCCCAGCTCGGCACGAACCTCGTGGACACGAACGCGCCTGATCGCACGGACAAGTACAACGGGTTCGAGTACAACTTCACGTTCCGCATGCCGCACGGCGCGCAGCTGTTCGGCGGCGGCATGACGGAACGGATGCTTTCGAACTCGTGCGACGACGACTGGAATCCGAACCTGCTCCTCTACTGCGATCAGAGCCAGAACAGCCTGCCGTTCCGCACGCAGTTCAAGGTCGCCGGATCGGTGCCGGTCAAGTACGGCATCCACGGTGGGCGTGTCGTTCCAGAGCCTGCCGGGTTACCTGTTCGGCACCTCGTCGGTCGGTGCGCTGACGGGCGTGTCGGGTCCGAGCGGCGCGCCGACGGCGGCCCAGCTCGCCAACCCGAACGGCGCGGGCACGGTGTGGCTCGTGACGTCGGCGACCACGTATTCCAGCTGCCCGGGCAATTCGGCCGCGCAGGGTTGCGTGGTCGGTGCGAAGGTCGATCCGGGCATCACGCAGGCGTCGCTCTCGATTCCGCTCGTGGCGCCGATGACCGAGTACGGCGATCGCATCAATCAGCTCGACGTGAACATCTCGAAGACCTTCAAGCTGAATAGCATGACCATTCAGCCGAAGATCGACTTCTTCAACCTGCTCAACGTCGCGCCGGTGACCGGGGTGCTCGGCCTCAACTACGGCACGGCGGCCTACAACCAGCCGTCGGTCGTGTTGAACCCGCGCACGTTCCAGCTGGGCGCGATCATCCGCTTCTAGTTCGGTTCGATCGTTCGATTCGAGGGCGGGCTCTTCCAAAAGAGCCCGCCCTTTCTTTTTGAGGTGGGAGAGTCTAGGGATACCCGGCTCAGCCGCGGCGTGCCGTGCTTCCACTCTTCCGGCGGGAGCGAGAAGCCGTCGCGATTCGGCATCTTGATGTTCGGCAGGCTGTGCTCGTCGAGAACCTCGTCCTCCTTGATCACGTTGTTCTTGTAGAGCAGGAAGGCGGTCAGCGCGTAGACCTCGTTCGGGGTGAGCGTGCCTTCCTTGCCGATCGGCATCCCGCGGTTGATGTAGTCCCACATCACGGTCGCGAACGGCGAGTGCAGCGCCATCACGTTGTTGTCGTTGACGCACGGCGACAGGCACGGCATCGAGCTCTTCATCGTGCCGTCGCTCTTGATCAGCGTCGGCGCCGCGGATCCCGATCCGCTTCGCCCGTGGCATCCCGCGCAGCCCTTCTGGGTGTAGAGCGTCGCGCCTTCCTTGGCGGTGCCGCGTCCCGGCGGAAGCTCCTTTCCGGTGGGGCTGATGGAAATGTCCCACGCGCGAATTTCTTCGGCGGTGGGCGTCCTCCCGACGCCGTAGGTCGGCGACTGTGCCGATCCGATCTGGCACATCCCGAGGAACATGATCGCGAGCAGCCAGCCTACGCGAGACCATTGAGCACGCTCCCGTCGCTCATCACCTTCCACGGCTGCACGGTGTTGTCGTTGCCGCGGACGCGCGGTCTGTCGGGCGGATCATTCCAGAATTTTCCGACCTCGGCTCGCGTGGGTTGAACGGTCCCCAGTTCGTCGGTACAGCGCGACATGAGCACGCACTCTTTTCCGTCCCACTTCCAGTGAGCGCCAAACCGGGTGTGCGCCATTCGATAGGCCGGCGACCGAAGCTCGGCGTCCTGCCAGTGCTGACCGCCGTCGGTGGAGACCTCCACCTTGCTGATGGCACCGGCGCCGGACCATGCGAGGCCGCTGATTTCGTAGAAGCCCGGGCCGGACAGCTGTCTGTCCGCCAGAGGGGAAGGTGATGACCGACTTCGGTCCAATCTGGAGCGCCAGCGCGGCCGCTTTGGGATCGGAATTGATATGCCCGTAGTCGTCGTAGGTCATGTAGTAGCGGTCCACCAGCTTGATACGGCGCAAATACTTGATCTGATGAATCCCTTCGAAGCCAGGCACGATCAGGCGTAGCGGGAAACCCTGCTGCGGTCGCAGCGGCTCGCCATTCATGGCGTAGGCCACGAGACAGTCGTCCATCGCCTTCGCGATCGGCAGGCTCGAACCGCCTTTCACCTCCTCGGCGCCTTCCGCCACGATCCAGGAAGCGCCGTTCTGCACGCCCGCCTCCTTGAGCAACAGCGAGAGCGGCACGCCGACCCATTCGGCGCAACTGGTCAACCCGTGGGTCTCCTGGACGGTCTTGTGCCTGGGCTGCGCGCGGTTTCCGGCGCACTCGACGAAGAACACGCGCGTGATGTACGGGAGGCGCTTCAATTCGTCCATCGTGAAGGTCAGCGGCCGGTCCACCATGCCGTGAATCATCAGGCGATGCTCACGAGGATCGATGTCGGGGACGAAGGCGCCGCGGTGGGTCGCGGTGTAGAACAGGGACGAAGGCGTGATGATCCCGACCGAATCCTGCAGCGGAGTCAGCACGTGAAACGTCAGCCCGAACATATCGGGCGACATCCGCTCGGACACCGGCACGCGTATCGAGGTCACGAACCGGGAACGTTCGCCATAGGCGATCAGTTCCTTGATGTCTTTCGCGTGCGGCTCGGCCGCCGCGGTCTGCGCCTCCGCGGGCCGTACGGCGCCCACGGTCAGGCCGGTGGCCAGGGCGGCGCCGTTTTTCAGGAACCCGCGCCGACTGCGTTTCTCGTCCATGGGCTGTCTCTCCTTCGCAGATCCGCGAAATACCGCCCGCCCGACCGTCGCAGCGCCAATAGTGGCGTCAGCCTTCTCCGGTGTCAACGACAGAACGGCGCCATTTTCGTTGCCTTTTGATGATGGGCCCGGAACCGTCAGGGCGGCCTGCTATGATGCCAGTCACTCGAGCTCGTCAATTGCCAGTGAGGTAGCTGCTGTGAAAGACAAGATCGCACTCGTCGCTCTCGGTGTCTGCCTGTCGATCGCCCCGTTTTCCGCGCAGAACCCGCCGAAAGTCGAGTTCGAGCGCGACGTGCTGCCGGTCTTCCGGCAGAACTGCGCCGGCTGCCACGGGCCGACGCAGCAGATCGCGGGCCTGCGCCTCGACCGCCGGAGCTCCGTGCTGGCCGCGCGCCGCGTCGTACCCGGCGGCCTCGAGAACAGCCTCCTCTTTCACCGGCTGATCGGCGACGGCTTGTACGGCCCGCAGATGCCGCCGACCGGCCAGATCGCACAGGCACAAATCGACACGATCAAGACCTGGATCGAACAGGGCGCCGAGTGGCCTGACGCGCTGGCGAACGAAGCCGACCTTCCGCCGCTGAACCCCGCGGCCGTCGCGCTGGTCGAAGCGCTGCGCACCGGCAACCAGTCGCCGCTGATGGCTGCCGGCGCGGACCTGCTCAACGCGCGCGGACCGGAAGGGTCCACGCCCTTCATGTACGCGGTGCTCTACACCGACGCGGCGACGCTCGAGACGCTCATTCAGCGGGGCGCGAATCCGAACGCGCACAACGATGCAAACGCCACCGCGCTGATGTGGGCGGCCTCGGACCCGCAGAAAGCGCGCGTGCTGGTCGATCACGGCGCCGAGGTCAACGTGCGATCCAACGATGGGCGGACGCCGTTGATGATTGCGGCGACGCGTCCCGGCAACGCGGCGACCGTGACGCTGCTGCTCGATCACGGCGCCAACCCGAATCCGACCGCTCACCCGGGAGGCGAGTCCTCGCCGTTGACGCAGGCGGCGACCGTCGGCGACGCCGAGATGATGCGGATCCTCATCGACCGGGGCGCCGACGTGAACGCGTCGGCGCAGCAGGCGATGTCCATGTCGATTGCGACGCGGTGCGGAAAGTGCCTCAGCCTGCTCACCGCGAAGAATCTCGACAAGGATGCCTATACCGGCGCGCTTCTCGAAACCGCGTTTGTCGCCGACGTGAACGTCGTGCGCATGCTGCTCGATCGCGGCGCCAACGTGAACGCCGCGGATCCGTTCGGCCGCACGCCGCTGATGTACGCGGCCGTGTCCGATCTGCTGCCGCTCGACGTCGTCTCGCTCCTGATTGCGCGCGGCGCGGATGTCAACGCGACGGACGGCCACAAGCAGGGTGGTGATACCGGCCTGAGAGTTCTGGACATCGCGAAGCGGCACGGCGACACGCCCGTGGTCGCGGCGCTCATCAAGGCCGGCGCGAAGGGAACCGCGCCCGTTGAACCGGCGCTCACCCCGGTGCGCTCGAATTCCATCCCCGCCGCAATCGGCCGCAGCATTCCGCTGCTTCAGAAGGCCGATACCAACTTCATCGCGAAGTCCGGTTGCTTCTCGTGCCACAACAACAGCCTGGCGGCGATGGCGATCGCCGCGGCGCGCAAGACCGGAGCGGCCGTCGATGAACAGGCCGCGCTGCAGCAGGTCAAAGCGAACATGAGCGTGCTGACGCCGCAACGCGACCGCATGCACCAGGGCCTCTTCGCGCAGGTCGAGGATATCTTTGGTCCGGTCGTGGTCTCGTATCTGCTGGTCGGGCTCGACGCCGAGCACTACAAGGCGGACCTCGATACCGACGCCGTCGCGATGTATCTGCGGATGCATCAGATGGCTGACGGTCACTGGGAGTACGGCGCCGCCGATTCGCGGCCGCCGCTGTGCAACGACTACGTCGGGCAGACGGCGCTCGCCATGCGCGCCCTGCAGCTCTACGCCCCTCAGACGGACAAGGCCGGCTACCGCGACGCCATCGAGCGGGCCGCGCACTGGCTCGCCGAAGTGCAGACGAAAACGACCGACGATCGGGGATGGCGGCTGATCGGCCTTGCCTGGGCGGGCACCAATGCGGACGCTGCGCGGAAGGCGAGGCAGGATCTCCTGGGCGTGCAGCGCGCCGACGGCGGCTGGTCCGACATTGCGCCGATGGCCAGCACGGCGTACGCGACCGGCAAGGCGCTGGTGGCATTGCGGACCGCCGGCCTTGCGGTTTCCGATCCGGCATTCCAGCGCGGCATCCGCTTCCTGCTGAATTCGCAGCAGGGCGATGGCTCGTGGTACGTGCAGTCGCGGGCACTCGCGTTCCAGCCGTACTTCGACGCGGGCTTTCCGCATCAGTATGATCAATGGCTTTCTGCCGCGGGGACGAGCTGGGCCACGCTGGCCTTGTCGCTCGCGTCGCCGGCGAGCACCGTCACCGCGTCGTCGGGTGCGGCGCGGTAGCAGCGATCGCCATTAACCTTCGTTCGTGCGGAGCCCGGGTCTTCGCACCGGATGTGCGCATGATTGGCACCGTACGCGACTACATGATTTCCGAGGTTGAAACACTCGCGCCTGACGATTCGATGGAGACGGCCGTCATGCTCGAGAGACGCTGCCGGATCCGGCACATTCCGATCGTCGAACGCGGCGCGCTCGTCGGCATCGTGACCGACCGCGATCTCAAGCGGGCGATGCCGTCGCCGCTGACCGGCACCGATCAGCAGACCTACGACCGCGTCGCCGCCGGGACGCACGTCCGTCAGATCATGACGCGCAGCCCCGTGACCATTGCGCCCGACGCGCCGCTCAAGGACGCCGTGCGCATCCTGTGCGAAGAGAAGTTCGGGGCGCTGCCGGTGGTCGAAGCGGGGAAACTGGTCGGCGATCCTCACCGAAACCGACGTGCTACGCGCCTTCCTCCGGATTCTCGACGGCGAGAACTGAGTCCCGCGCCGGCGCGAGAGCACGCAGCCACGCCGTGGCCTTCGCGGTGCACGGCGGCAGCGGGTCGCACGCCAGGACGTACAGCACGATCGTCGTCAGGACGATCAGCGCTTCCATCAGCAGGGTGAAGCGCAGGTGCAGCGTGGTGTAGGCGAGCCAGAGCGGGTACGAGAGCACGACCGACAGGGTGAGGAATGCGATCCGCAGTTGCGCGTCGCGAATGCGGCGCGGGTTGCGGATACCCTTTGCGACCCGCGCATAGGCCTGCGTCTCCGACAGGTCGATGGACGACCGGAAGATCGTCCGCGACAGCATCCACAGCACGCCGCCGCAGAACAGCGCGAGAAAAACCCGCACCACGAGATCTCCGCTGACCCAGTAGAGCGTACCGACCCAGACGAAATACACGATGACGCTGAGGTTCGTGAGCTGGAACGCGAGCCACACGTTCGTCCGGCCGGTCCACGTCTGGAAGAGACGGCAGATCCGTTCGGTGAGATTGAGCACGGCCTGGTCGATGTATGTCATCGGCTACGGCCGATAGTCTGGCATCGCCTCCCGGGCGATCCGCCGGTTCTTCATGCCGGAATGATAGACACCCGTTATGAGTCGTTGGCTCCGGATGCGCACCCCTCGAGCCCGCGCCCGAGGGGTGGATCGACAGCGTCGAGGTTCAGGCCAGAGCTTTTCCGTAGAGCGCGAGCAGGCGGCTCCAGGCCTTTTCGGCTTGCGGCTCGTTGTAGACGCCGGAATCCGGCGGGCACCAGCCGTGGGCGGCGCCTGTGTAGACTTCGATTTCCGCCGGCAGGTTCGCCTTGGCGAACGTGTCCTTCAGTACATCCTTCTCGGTCGGCGACCGCTGGTCGTCGTTCGCCGCGATGCAGATCAGGAACTGTGCCTTGGTCTTCGAGGCCTGCAGATGCGGGCTGTTCGGCTGGTCGGTCACGAGTCCGCCGCCGTGGAATGACGCAATCGCGCCGATGCGATCGGGCACCGCGGCCGAGGTGCGGAACGCGATCGGGCCGCCCATGCAGTAGCCCTGCGCGCCCATCTTGCGATTGCGCGCGACCGACGGCTGCTGATCCAGCCAGCCGATGAACGCCTTCGCATCGCTCATATGCGTCGTCTCGGTGAGCGCCTGCATCAGCGGAACCAGCTGCGGGATGGGCGTGGCCGCGCCATTCTCCGCGGTGGGCGCCTTCTTGACGCGATAGAACGGGTTGACGACCAGCACCGAATAACCTGATTCGGCGAGGCGCTTGCCCATCTGGCGGAAGGCCGGGCGCAGTCCGAAGATGTCGGGCCACACGAGCACGCCAGGCGCGGTCCCGCTCGACGGGTGGACGAAGTAGCAGTCGCAGGTGCCGTCGGGCGTCTTCACCGTCACTTCCGACTCGGTCACCGCCACCGCGTTCATGACCTTGGGAAGCATCATGATCATGCCCGCGCCGAGGAGGGCGCCGAACTGCCGCCGTGTCACCATGCCGCCTGCTTCGAATAACCGCTTATCGTCCTCGAAATGATCCTGATCGCACATGTTGGCTCCTTCTCGACAATTGATCGGCTGACACGTTCACGCCCGCACGCGGACAATCTATACCGATTCGCGGCTCACGCGATGGCCGGCCGTCGCTTCGCGAACCCGGTCGCCTGCTCGAACGCATGAGCCATTTGCAGGACGGCGAAGTCTTCCCTGTGGCGGCCCACAATCTGCAGCCCGACCGGGAGTCCTTCCGGCGTGAAACCTGCCGGCACCGACGCCGCGGGGTTGCCCGTGGCCGAGATGTACCAGCAGGACTTCATCCAGTCGATGTAGCCGCTCAACTTCGTGCCGGCGATCTCGGTGGGATACGGTGTATTCACGTCGAACGGCGGCAGCTGCGTCGTCGGCAGGACGAAATACTCGTACTTCTCGAGAAATGCCTGGAAGCGCCGCCAGAGTTGACCGTGGGCGGTTTCGCCGCGAGCCACATCGGTGCCGGTCAGCCGCAGCCCTTCTTCGATTTCCCCGGTGAGTGTGTCTTTGAAGGCCTCCGGATGTGCGCGCTGTCGTTCGCCGTACGAGTTCGCCGTGTTCCACGCGCGCAGCACGCGGAATGCGACCTCGGCCGGGGCGAAGTCCGGTTCCGCCTGCTCGACGCTGCAGCCGAGCGACTCGAATGTCTTGCGATGCGCGTCCACGACGGCGCGGACGCGCGGATCGAACGGCGCGCCGCCGAGATCCTTGAACCAGGCGACGCGCACGCCCTTGAAGCTGCGGTCGAGCGGCCGCGCGAAACGTTCTCCAGGTTCGTTGATGGAAAGGGGCGCGCGCGGATCGGGTCCGGCGATCGTGCTCAGGACGAACGCGAGATCTGCCGCCGAGCGTCCCAGGCATCCGGACGTGGACAGCGTCCACCATGCGAACGCCGCTTTGGGATTGGGGACGCGGCCGGGTGACGGCCGGAAGCCGACCACGTTGCAGAACGCGGCCGGATTGCGAAGCGAGCCGCCCGTATCGGACCCGCTCGCGACAGGAACGAGTCCGCAGGCGAGCGCCACCGCGGCGCCGCCCGACGATCCGCCACAGGTCTTCGTCAGGTCGTAGGGATTGCGCGTCGCGCCGAAGACCGCGTTGAACGTCTGCGATCCCGAACCGAATTCCGGCGTGTTGGTTTTGCCGATGGTAATCGCACCCGCGCGCCGCATCCGGTCGACGACGATATCGTCCTCGGTGGGGATGTTGTCTTTGTAAAGCGGCGATCCGAAGGTCGTGAGGATGCCGCGGGTCTCGAAGAGATCCTTGTGCGCCACCGGCAGGCCGTGCAGTACCCCCAGCGTTTCACCGTGGGCCTGCATCTCGTCGGCTTTCGCCGCCGCGGCGGCGGCCATTTCCGGGACCAGCGTCACGATCGCATTGACCTTCGGGTTGACCCGCTCGATTTGCGTGAGATGCGCGGCCAGCGCTTCCCGCGCCGAGAGCTTTTTCGAGCGGATAAGACGCGCCATCTCGACGGTGCTCGTGAAGCAGACCGGCGGGGACGACTCGGTGCGTGCGTCAAGCGAGCCCGCCAGGAACGGTACGGCTGCCAGGCTCTTGAGAAGATCGCGCCGGCCGGGATCGTGCTGGCTCATCGGCGGAAGCCTATCACTTCGCCGGGCGCGCGGGGACTCGGTACGAATAATCGGCCGCGGTTCGCGGCGAAAGATGAATTACGCTCGGAAGGTGCGTCTCCGCGCCGACTAGTGTACCCGATGGATTTCACAGGCCCGCCCTTCGATCAGCTGAAAAATATCCAGCCGCTGGCCCCAAACCGCAGCGGCCGGACTTCGCTCGATCACGTCCGGCACCATCTCTACGCCGCGCGCGACCGACGGAGCAACGCTCGGGTGCTCATCAAGCTCACCGCCAAGCCGGGCCTCGTTTATCAGTACGACCTGACCAACGAGATCGCCAGCCTGACGACCATCAATCGCGAACTGCCCGACTCGCGATACTTTCCGGTGCTGGGCGAACACGGCCGCCTGCGCGACGGGCGTGTGTATCTGATCTCGTCGCTGTTCGACGAGTTTCCGCTGGCGAGCGCCATCGATTCAGAACGCGTGGCGGCCCGGATGGTCGCGCATCTCAGAACGGCCATGGAGGCCGCGAAGGCGGTTGCGGAGCTTCATCGCCTGGGCATCTTTCACGTCGATCTGAACCCGATGAACATCCTGCGCCGCATCGAGAAGGGCGCGCCGGTCATCCGGATTGTGGACTTCGAATCGTCCTACGAGCTGAGCCGCCACTTGCCCGGCGTCTCTTACAGTCCGCCGACGACGCCCGGCTACTCCGCGCCCGAGGTGTCGCGCCAGGTGCCGGATCCGCGCGCGGATGTGTTCTCGCTCGGCGCCGTGCTCTACACGATGATCGCCGGCTATCAATGGACCTGGCACGCCGAAGCCGGCGCGAGCGTCCAGGCGGACTCGGAGCTCGACACGGAGCTGAAGGATCTGCTGCTCCAGGCGGTCGCCTCAGAACCTGCCAGGCGCTACCCGACCATTGATGCGTTTCACGCCGCTCTCGCGGCCTACCTGGAACGAATCTGGCCGGGGCGCTCCTGGTAGCCACCCGCTGAAAATTACCAGCGCCAAATTGTGAAACGGACGAGTTTAATTCCTGCCTCGTCAATGGTAAGCTCTGCGCACATCTCAACAGGGGCCGGTGCCATGCGACTGACGCGTTTGATCGGTTCGCTCGGGGTACTTGTCGGCGCGATCGCCGCCGCCGGGTGTGGCTGCAACTATCAGGTCACGACGCAGCAGCCGATCACGTTCACGGCGGCCGGAGGTCAAGGTTCCTTCGCGGTCACCGCGAGACCCGGTTGCCAGTGGGATGCGGACGAAGATCACAACGCCGAAGACTGGGTCAAGGTGGCGAGCGGCATCATCACCGGCAACGGCTCGAAGACATTCAACGTGCTGTCGGACGTGCAACAACCGAATGTTCCGTTGCCGCGCTCAGGCTTCATCAACATCTACAAGCAGGGCACCGGCAGCGGCGTCGGCACTGTGGTCACGAAAGTCGAGATTCAGCAGAAGTAAACGCGTTCTGTAGTTACTTCCCGCGGTGTCGATAACAGGCAAGGCGAGGTTGGGTTCGATGCGGTTGAAGATTCTGGCAGTGGCACTTCTCACGGCGTCCGCGTGCTCGCGGTCGTCCTCGCCGGTTACCCCGTCTCAGGGTCCTCAGAGTCCCTTGCGGTTCTCCGGCACAGTGTCGGCGTTGCAGGGCGGCCACATCGGCGGGCCAATCGCCGGCGCGGAGTTTACCGTCGTCAAAGGCGTCAACCTCAACGCGAAGACGATCTCGGATTCCACCGGGCATTACGTCTTCGACATGCGCGAGAGCGGCCGGTTCACGTTCGTGCTGTCCGCGCCCGGCTACGCCAGCACGACGCCGATCGTCGACCTGTATCGCGACATGCAGGCCGACTTCGTCCTCAAGGCTCAGTAGCGCGGTCCCGCGTCGCTGTCCGTGCGTCCGATGCCGGCGGCCGGCATCGGCCGACGCCTGTACGAAAGGCGCCTCCGGTCAGGTCGCGCGGCGTGATCCCCACATTCGAATTGCTGCGACAGTCCTATTCCAGCTGATCGGCGACGGCCACAAAGTCACGCCTCCCGGCCATCGGCGGGCGCATAATGACGGCTTCAGGCGGCCTCTTCATGTCGGGAGGAACTATGCGGTATGGAACGGTGATTCGCGCGGCGCTGGCCCTCGGGCTCGCGACCGCGGTCGGTGTCCTGGCGGTGGCGTACCGGCCAGTGAACGCCGCAGCGGCGCTGACGTCCGGCAAGGCGGATCTCAAATCGGCCGGCGCCCTGGCGTTCGGACCGGACGGCGTGCTGTTTGTCGGCGACTCCATCGGCGGCGCCGTCGTCGCGCTCGACACGAGCGACCGCACGGCGAGACGCACCGCCAAAATTGACGTGCAGGGCATCGACCAGAAGATTGCCGCGCTGGTTGGCGTGACGCCCGACCAGATCATGATCAACGACATCGCGGTGAACCCGATCTCCAAGAACGTCTACGTCTCCGCCTCGCGCGGCCGCGGTCCTGACGCGTTGCCGCTGGTGGTGCGCGTGGAACCGTCGGGCGCGGTGACGCCGCTCGCGCTCGACAACATCGGCCACGCGACCGTGAGCCTCGCCGACGCGCCGGCGTCGGATCCCGCGGCGGCGCGCAACCCGCGATCGACGACCATCACCGATATGGGATTCGTGAACGGCAACCTGCTGGTGGCCGGGATGTCGAATGAGGAGTGGTCGTCGGCCCTCCGGTCGATCCCGTATCCGTTCAGCACCGCCGCCAAGGGCACGCAACTGCAGATCTGGCACGCGTCGCACGGCCGCTACGAGACGCAGTCGCCGGTCCGGACCTTCGTGCCGTACACGATGGGCGGTCAGCAGTACGTGCTCGCCGCATACACGTGCACGCCGCTCGTGAAGATCCCGATGACCGATCTCAAGCCGGGCGCGCAGGTGAAGGGCGTGACGATTGCCGATCTCGGCGTCGGCAACCAGCCGCTCGACATGGTGCCGTATGTGAAAGACGGCCACGAATACATCCTGATCGCCAACTCGTCGTACGGCGTCGTCAAGCTCCACGCCGACACGCTCGGCACCGACAAGCCGATCGACTCGCCGACCGTGGTCGACGTCGCCGGCGCGCCGTACGACAAGATCACCTCGGTCACCAACGTCCAGCATCTCGCGCAGATCGACGATGCGAGCGCGCTGGTGCTGACGGCGGCGCGCGGCGCCGGCCCCGTGAACCTCCAGACGATCGCGCTTCCGTAAGGCGTCTTCGGTCTTGGCCCGCAGGCTCGTCGTCCTCGCGGCCGTCCTCTTGATGGGGACGACCGCGGGGATGCAGTCGGTTTCCATTCAACTCGCCAACAACATCTTCACCGTCATCGGCTGGCAGGCGCCCGCGTCGCCTCCGGCCGGCGGATGGCCGTCCGTGTTCGCGGTTTACGTGAGCGGCGCGGCCGATGTTCCGCCGCTACTCGGCACGTACTCGGTCGAAAACCGCGCACTGACATTTCGCGCGCGTTATCCGCTTGTCAGCAGGCGTTCGTTATCGCGCGGTGTTTCATCAGCCCGGTCAGCGCGCGGCTGTCGAGCAGACATTCGACGGCCCGCGGAAGGACACGACGCCGGTCGCGCGCGTCGAACGCGTGTATCCGTCAGCGGATGTTCTGCCGAGCAACGTGCTTCGCCTCTACGTGTACTTCTCCGCGCCGATGGGCCGTGGCGAAGCGGCCGGCCGCATTCACATTCTCGATGCCAGCGGCAAGGAACTGCGCGCGTTGTTTCTGCCGGGCGAGGAACTCTGGGATCCTGACGGTCAGCGCCTGACCATGACGTTCGATCCCGGGCGGATCAAGCGCGGCCTGACCTCGAACGAAGCGATGGGCCCGCCGGTCGCCGAAGGCCAGCGCTACACGCTGGTGATCGATCGGGACTGGCCGGATGCGCGCGGCATTCCGATGGTGGACGGGTTTCGCAAGGCGTTTCGCGGCGGACCGGCGATCCGGACGCCGCCCGATCAGCACGCGTGGCGCGTGACGGCGCCGCGTGCCGGCACCAGCGACGCGCTCGTCGTCGACTTCGGCCGGCCGATGAACTACCCGCTGCTGCAGCGGATGCTGACGGTCACCGGGCCGCGCGGGCGCGTCGAGGGCACGATCGCCGTCGGGCCCGGCGAGTCATCGTGGCGGCTGGCGCCGCGTGCGGCGTGGCAGCCAGGCGCCTATCGCCTGGTGGCGGACACCGGGCTCGAGGATCTGGCGGGGAACCGCATCGGTCAACTGTTCGACATCGACGTGTTCGAGCACGTGACGGAGCACATCACGACGAGCACGGTCGATGTGCCGTTCACGATTCGCTAGAACTCAGAGTCACGAAGGCAAGATTCAGAGTCACGAAGGCGCGAAGAC
>CAVQHT010000007.1:0-64720 GCA_963712355.1 uncultured Acidobacteriota bacterium | reverse complement strand
CGAGCAGTCCGAACGTGCGAGGAGCTTGTCGCCGAGAGCCGTCGCAACGTAGGCGCTCCGGCGCGTCGCGACACAGCTCACCCGCCGAGTTGACCGTGCAGAACGGGGCGTCCGGTGTCCGCGGCTGCTGTACGACGCGAGGGACTGCAGCCACCACCACGTGGCCACGTTGCGCGCCTCATGGATGTCCAGCAGGCCATAAGTAACGATCGCCGGCTTCAATCCGCTCGCAAACAGGTGTTCGAGCATGAGCAGCACCTGATACGTGCTATCGCCGGCCGTGCCGTAGTTGTCGATCTTGTAGCCGGGGAACCGCTGCTGCAGCTTCCACGGAAACGTGTCCTCGTCGGATAGCGCCCAGCCCTGTGTGTCGGACGCCGACCAGTGCCACTGTGGTCCGGCCTGGCTCGTCGACCTGTCCGGTCGCGCGGCGGCCGTTGGTCCAATTCGTCACGCGGATATCGGCCGCGTCCGGCGTGAACCCCGGAAACACGTAGCGCCCGGGCTTATTGCGCCAGCCGAGCGCCGCATCTGGTTCATTGAACGCCGGGCGATTCAGCTCGACGCGCACCGGCCGAGGGTAGAAGCCCACCGCCCGCATGCCGATCTCCGCCACCGCCAGGCTGAACACAATGCTGACGCTTAGCAAAAGGATCCGGGCGGTCCAGGAGGTGCCGGACGACCCCCCGCCCCGGGGGGCCATTTCCGTTACTGCCATGTCAACTCTTCACCCATGATGACGATCTTGTGCGGCACAGGATCCACTCCGCCGGCTACCTGGCGCCCCTGGCCGTGCGCGCGTCCGTAAGAGTCCGGCGGACCCATACGCGGAACGTGTCGTTTTCAAATGTCTGTTCGAAGAGCGCAGGTGGTGGCGCGAACTGTTCGATGGGTTTCAGCAGCACGACGATGTCGAGACGTCCGATGACGCATCTTCGTTGTGCTCTGCCGAGTACCACTTGACGAGCCGCGCTGCTGGCTCGTCGGCAGGACGATGTTCCAGTTGCTGTAGATGGTCGTGTCCTTTAAGGCCGCGCGCGCGCCTCTTCGGGGTGGTCGTCCGGCGTCGAGACCATATAGGCCTTCGACGCCTGATACTTGTCGCCGCCGAGCCAGAACTCGGTGACGTAGCGGCGTTCGAGCAGTTCGCCGAACGCCTGGGCGTCGAGATTCAGTATCCGGCCAAATTCAATGAGCCGCTCTTCGATCTCCGAATCGGGTCGGGTCGTCGAAAACGCCTCCGCGCAGGAACGAGTAGCCGTGATGAAACGTCATCCACCACGAATAGACCTGGATGTCGAACGTGCCAATCACGAGCGCGTTCGTGTAACGCGGCGTTTCCAGCTCTTTCGCGAGGGCGCCAAAATCGCGCCGGTAGTCGGGAATGGTCGCCCAGTCGTCAAAGGTTGCGGCGCGCATGTGCAGCCGCTCGTCGCGCTGCACGGTGCGGAAACGCGCGCCCAACACCCAGCGATCGATCGAGGAACTCGGCACCGCGATGCCGAAGGCGACCCAGGCCACGGCCCATGCGACGGCCGACGCCATCGCGATGCGGCCCGCGAGCGCCGGTCGCGCGCTCGCGTCGCCGGCCTTGCCGACAGCGAGGCGATAGACCCCGTCAATCAGCCACACCGCGCTGATGATCACGGTATACGCGCGGATGTGCATGAAGCGATCGACGAAGTGGTAGACCTGCACGCCCTGGCCGAGAATCAGCGCCGACAGCGGCAATGCGAAGCACGCGAGTCCGTTGGCGATTGCCAGCAGCGCAAGGACGCGAAGCTTGAATGGCCGGTCGATGCGGCGTGCCCCGAACATCACCGCGGCGCCGCTCGCGCAGAGCGCGAGCACGACGGGGGCGAGGCGGCGCAGCGGATAAACCTCGGCGAACTTCGGATCCAGCCTCCCGATCGGAAACACACCCAGCCGCGCCGCAATGTCGGGATGCTCGGCCAGGCGCTGAACGAGAAACAGCGCGCTGCACCCGATGCCGGCGCCGGCCAGCACCGCGAGGCCGCGCACGATGCGGCCGCGGCGTTCGCCGAGACGCCACAAGCCGTACAGCGCGACCGGCGCAACCAGGAACGACAGCTCGATCGCGCCGTGGAGGTCGCCCTGCAGCAGCGCCGCGAGCCCGACGCCGAGCAGCGCCCAGTTGCGCAGCAGCGACATCGCCCGCTTCGAGCGGACCAACCGCAGGAACGCGATCAGCACAATTACTAGATAGAGTTCGCTGACGAACGGGCGCGGAATCCGCTCGCCCCACAGCCAAAACACCAGATCCCACTGGTTGACGAAGCGCCAGACCGACGGCAGCATCTGGCGGAACACCCAGAACTCGATCTCGTTGCCGCCGGCGATCAGAAACAGCGCCAGGCACTCGCGCCACGGCGATCCGATCCGCGCCGCCTTGAAGAGCGCGAGCAGACACGCGTAAAACGCGAGATAGACGAACACGTCGGCGACGAGGAATCCCGGCGTCCCGAAGAGTGCCACGGCAAACGCGTGGGGCACCATCGACAAAACCGGGAACGACGAAAGTCCTGATCCGGCATGCTCATAGACGACCTGCTCGCCGAGCCGCAGGTGGGCCAGCGCGGCAATCATCGGGTAGTACTCGATGTCGCCCGCCTTGGTGAGCGCCAGAACCGACAGCGGCTCGCCGGGATGCTGGACCATCGCCAAGATCCAATAGCGCTGCGACAGCAGGACGACCAGGCACAGGAAGACGAACGTCATCACCCGCGGCATCGCCGTGAGTGTGGTGCGCGGCGTCGACGGTCGATCGATTACCTGGGTGGTCATCACGCGCGACACCGCTCGCCGCTCGCCGACACCCAGCCATTGCACAGTCGCGCGAGCACGACGACTCCGTCAATGGTTGGCCGTGCTGGCTCGCCTCGTCGGTCCATGAGATGCGTTATCCGTTCGTTTCGGCCGGCGCGTGCCCCGGCTTCGACACGAGATATCCCTCGATGGCCAGGTGGTCGATCCCGGTTCCGAGGAAGCAACGCACGGCATCTTCCGGGGTGCAGACGATCGGCTCGCCCTTGATGTTGAACGAGGTGTTGAGCACGACCGGGATGCCGGTCAGCTCGCCGAGCCGGGTCAGCAGCTCCCAGTACCGTGTGTTCACTTCCCGGCGCACGACGTGCACGCGCGACGTGCCGTTGACGTGCACGACGGCGGGGATCTCGGCGGCGCGGGCCGGCCGCGCCTTGACGGCCACGGTCATGAACTCGTACTGGTCGCGCGCGTGCAAACAGAAGAACTCGTCGGCGCCTTCGCTGGCCACCGACGGCGCAAACGGACGGAACTCCTCACGCTTCTTGACCATCTGGTTGACGCGATCTTTCATGTCGGCGCGGCGCGGATCGGCGAGGATCGACCGGTTGCCGAGCGCGCGCGGGCCGAACTCCATCCGCCCCTGATACCAGCCGACCACGCGGCCGTCGGCGATCGCGCGGGCGACCGCATCGACGTAGTTCTCAGGACGCGTCCACTCGATCTGGCCGGCGAACCCGTTCAGTGCCTCGCGCACGCGGGCATCGGGGAACGAGGGCCCGAGGTAGATGTTCTCGAGGCGCGCGCGCGGCGCGCCAGGATGGGCGTCGTGGTACGAGGCCAGCGCCGCGCCGAGCGCCGCGCCTGGATCGCCGGCCGCGGGCTGCACGAACAGCCGGTCGAACAGCCGGGAACGATCAATGACGCCGTTCATGCTGCAATTGAGGGCGACGCCGCCGGCCAGGCACAGATGCCGGGTCTTCAGCCGGCGCTCGTGATGCTCGAGCAGGCGCAGCATCGTGCGTTCCACCGCGCACTGCAGCGAATGGGCAATGGCGATGTGGCGCGGTTCGATCGGATCGCTGCTGGTGCGGGGCGAACCGAGCGCCGCATCCCACTCGTCCATCCGATCAATGGGGCGCTCGAGCAGTGCCGGTATCATGAATCCGCCGTCGTCCTGCGGTTTGATCAGCGTGTCGAAGAACGACTTGTACTCGTCGCCGTTGCCGTAGGCGGCGAGCCCCATGATCTTGTATTCGTCCTCGATCGGCTCGAAGCCGAGATACGCCGTGAGCGCCGCGTAGAGGATGCCGAGCGAGCTCGTGACCGGCGCTTCGGCGACCGGATGCAGGCCGCGCTCGTCGCCGAGCATCACGGTGGTCGACATCGACTCACCCTGACCGTCGATGACGACGACCAGCGAACGCTCAAAGCCGGAGCAGTAGAAGGCGCTGGCCGCGTGCGCGTAGTGATGATCGACGGGAACCAGCCCGGGCCAGGCCTCGCGCACGCCCGCCACGAAGCCCTGCACCTGGGCGAACTCCTTGCCGATTTCCGTCACCAGTTCGCGGCTGACGAAGCGGGCGCAGGATTCCATGCGGCGCTGCTTGTGGCGCGCATCGGGATTCAAGTAATAGGACACCCGCACGCCGCTGCCGGACACGCCGCCGGCTTCACACGCCGCCGCCGCCGCCAGCCGTGGCAGGCCCATGCAGTGTTTCAACCGGTTGAACCGCTCCTCCTCGGCGGCGAAGACGATGCGGCCGTCCTGAACGAGCGCTGCGGTCGCGTCGTGGCCGATGTCTCCGAGCGCGATGCCGACGCCCGGGTGCTGTGCGGCATAACGCCGGATATGCGTGAACGGGTTCGTGTCGAGCCCGGGAAATCCACCTAGACCGAGATATGAATCCATAACTCCTCAAGTTGTCGAAACGCTTATCGCTGCGACGGACCATCGCTGCCGGGTACCTGCGGCGTGGTCGGCCGCACGGAGTTCCGGCCCGTCGGCGTCGGAAGCTCCGGCAGTTGCTCGATCAACGCGAGCCCATCGCTCTCGCTCTGCAGCGAACCGTCGAGCGCCGCCTCGATGATCGGTTCGAGGCTCAGGTTGTTGTAAACCGTCTTGGTCAGCAGCTGGCCGGTCTGCTGATGCGGCAGCTTGATGATGAGCGGCACGTGCCGCCGCGCGGGATCGCTCTTCCAGTTCGGGTTCGTGTAGATCGGATCCGGCCGCCACGCGTGGTCGCCGGTCATGATGATCAGCGCATCGTCGAACTTGCCAGCGCGCTTCAACCGATCGACCAGCTGCCCGATGACGAGGTCGTGGTACTTCAAATGCCGGAGATAGTCTTCCGGCTGGGCGTGCTCGCCGGAGAGGCCCTTGAGGATGTCGCCGAACGGGTACTGGCCGTTATAGGTGCCGTCCTCGTTGATCACGAACGGCCCGTGCGGAATCGGCCAGTGGAAGGCGACCAGCGAATTGCGCGGCATCGCGTCGATGAGCGCCAGCGACTCGTCGACCATCCGGTGCGTCATCGTGTACCACCACTCACTTTGCAGCTTGGCTTCGTAAGCGCGGCGGCGGTCTCGAAGAAACGGTTCGACGACCCAGTTCAGGTTGCGCACCGCGCTCAACTTCATGCTCTCGGCAAAACTGTCGCCGCGCGGGAAGGAGGTGAGCGAGCGCTCGTACTCCACCTGATCGCCGAAGATCTGCTTGTACGGCAGATAGAAGGCCTCGAGCGCGGTGTGATAGCCACGCTCGCGCGCGCGGCCAAGCAGGCTCGGGATGGTCGAGGTCGCGACCTGGCGCCCCTTGTCTTCCAGGACAGTCTGCCCCGGCGCGACCTCGATACGCTGGTCCATCTGATAAAAGATCGCCGGCACGGAGTGGTAGGTGTGCGACGAGTACGACCACGCCTCGCTGAACGTCAGCGACTGCGCGGCCAGCGCGCGGCTGTTGGTCAACTCGGGCAGGAACACGCCGTCGGGCGCGCTGCGCACAAGCGACCACTCGTCGAAGACCATGAGGAAGATCGGCACGGTGGACGGCCGTTCGGGCGTCGCCGTGAGCGCCGGCGCGGCCGCCGCGCGCCCCGACTCCAGGTCGTTGCTCCACGAATGAGCGATCAGGAGCTGAACCCACAGAATGGGCACAAGCGGCGAGAGAATCATCGAGCCGACCGCGAAGGCGGGTACGACCGGCAGCCGCCGCCAGAACAGCGACACCACGCAGGCGGCAAGCACCACGACCCATAGGCGGTAAGCGTTCATCGACATGGGCGGCAGCAGCCAGATCGGGAACAGCGTGATGACGCCGCTTGTGATCATGATCACGAGAACGCGGTTCCAGAGGCGTTCGGCCCACACCGAACGGCGGCAGAGCAGCGTCACCGCCACGAGCACGGCCATCAGGATCAGCATGTCGACGATCACGCCGGCCGTGTCCTTGAACCGCCAGAGGAAGAAGTAGCGGTTATCCTCCACGAGCAGAAACGCGACCTGTTTCGCGAACGTCATCGTCGCGGCCATGACGGCCAGCATGGCGCCGCGGCCAGCGGTCAACTCGTGTCGGTCGAGAACTCGTTCCATAGATGCTACTGGGCTCCTGTCCGGATGCGGCGCGAGACCGTCATGCGTTTCGCCGACGCCGGCCGGACGACAGCCGACGATGTCCTTGAATGGGCGCTGCTGATCGAGCGGTCGCGGGACAGCACAAAGCCATCGCCGGTTCGCCGGACCACGTCCGTTGCTATCTCATTCCCGCAACTGGCGTGGCCAGGCCGCTCGAAGTGCCGGCGAACAAATAATCGGGAATCGGATATCGCTCGCACATCTCCCGCACCTGACCGCGCACACGATCGGCGACCTCGGACGGCAGTTCGTAGTCGCGCAGCCCCTTGGCCTTGATCGCTTTCACCACCTGGTCGATCACGTCAAAACAGTGCGGCATGTCGCGGGTGGTCATCCCGCGAACCGCCAGCGTATTGGTGCCCAGCCGCATCCCGCTCGTGATGAGCGGCGGCTGCGTATCGCCCGGGATCCGGTTCTTGTTCACGACGATGTTGCAGGTCTCGAGCGCTTTTTCGGCGATCACGCCGGTGATCCCGGCCTGCAGCACGTCGATGAGCACCATGTGGTTGTCGGTGCCGCCGGTGAGCACGCGGTAGCCGCGCTCGTGGAAGCAGCGGCCCAGCGCCGCCGACATCGCGACAATGCGTTCCGCCAGCTTCGCGAACTCGGGCGTCCCGACGAAATCGAGCGCGCGCGCCTTGGCCGCGATCGCGCTCAGGTTCGGCGTGCCCTGGAAAAACGGAAAGACCGCGCGCTGAATCGCCTGCGACAGCGTGCCCTTCCCGCTCGGCGCGGGCTGGTCGAAGTCGCGGCCCATCAGGATCAGGCCGCCGCGTGGTCCGAAGAGCTGCTTGTAGGTGCTGGTGGTCGTAAAGTGCGCGTGGTCGATCGGGCTCGGATGGACGCCGCCGGCGACCAGGCCGGCGATGTGCGAGATGTCGGCGAGCAGGTACGCGCCGACCCGATCGGCAATTTCCCGGAAGCGGCGGAAATCGATGGTGCGCGGATAGGCGCTCGCGCCCGAGATGATCAGGCGCGGGCGATGACGCTCGGCGAGTTCGGCGACCTCGTCGTACGAGAGGTATCCGTTCGCATCGAGGCCGTATGCCACCGCGTTGAACCACTGGCCGGAGATCGACGCCTTGGATCCGTGGGTCAGGTGCCCGCCGCAATTCAGGTCCAGGCCGAGAATCGTGTCGCCCGGCTTGAGCACCGTACCGAGCACGATCTCGTTGGCCGAGCTGCCGGAATGCGGCTGCACGTTGGCGAAGCGCGCGCCGAAGGCGCGCATCGCCCGCTGAATGGCCAGATCCTCGATCTGATCGACGACGCCGCAGCCCGCGTGATACCGCGCGCCGGGATAGCCTTCGGTCGTCACGTTGGTCGTCGGCATCGCCTCGCAGGCGAGCACCGACGGGTCGGCCAGGCTCGACGCGGCGACCATCGTCAGCGTTTCGTTCTGCCGTCGATACTCGCGCTCGAGGAGGTCGAACAAAATGGGATCGCGCGCGGCGAGCAGTTCCATGCCGCGAACGAGTAAGGCGCTCAGCTGGTCACTCATCGAATCCTCTCTCCGTCTTTCTTCTGCAGCAGCAACAGCGTGCGCTGCGATCCCGGAACCGCGGCTTCGCGCAGGCAGACGAACGAGCGCGCAAAGGCCGCGCGGCACGCGTCGAGCGTCAGGTGCTCGTGCTTGTCGGTGCGAAGGGCCACGAGTTTCTGGAACATCGAGTCGCCGGGCGGCACATGCTCGAGAATCAAATGCCGCGTCGTCAGCCGCCGCAAACATCTCGTCCACCGCTTCGAGGCTCAGGTTGCCGGTGATGCAGAGGTGATGCAGGAGCGCGAGCGCGATGATGCAGTCCGGCCGGACGCGGTCGCCGAACGTGGACCGCTCGCGATTCATGAAGCCGATCGCCGGGCTGGGCTCGGTAAGATTCACGACCATCGGGGTGATCGCGGCTGGCTCTTTGCGGAGCCGGCGATAGAGAACGTCCACGGCATCGTGGTCGGCGTCCGCGGAGATGACCGCGGCGCCCTGCTCGAGCGAGATGCGCGTGTATTCGCCGGTGTTGCAGCCGGCATCGAGGACCAGCCTGGGGCGGGCGGCCGCGAGCATTTCCGCCACGAGCGCCCGCTTGGCGCTGTCGGCATCGCCGCTGTAGTTGCAGGTCGTGCCGTACGACGACCCAGTGTCCGCTGGCGCGGTAGCCGTCAACCAGCTTGCGGATCTTGCGCTCGAGCCGTCCGAGGTTCACGAGCTGGACGTCGGCGCTGCGATTCGACTTTTTCAGCGCGCCTTCTGCCTTCGCGGTCGACTTGTTGCCGGACGCCTCGAACATGTTCGGCAGGGTGACGTCGACCAGCCCGCGCGGTCCCCAGCGCTCGAAGAAACCCAGTGAACGGGCCACCGCGGCGACGTCGCGCCCGCCGATGTTGCCGATGAAGTACGACCGCAGATCCCAGCCGTGATACCGCATCAGCAGCAGCGGGAAGAGAAACATCTGCGTGAACTGGCCGAGCGCGTACCAGACGTCGAGGCGCGGCGGCCGTTCGATCGACGTGATGTCGATGAAGATCGGCCGGCCGTTGACGAACTGAATGTTGTAGGCGGTCGCGTCCTTGAGCGACCACCCGCCCTTGAGCAGGGCGCGCTGCACCGCCAGCGTGTGCACGCCCGCGTCGCCGAGCATCGAGATCGTCCACTCGTAGGGGTAGGTGATCGGCGAGATCCGATCGTGCTCGATGAAATGCTGATAGCCGGGATTCTCGGCGGCCAGCGTCGCGGCGAGCGCCGGATCGTCGACCAGCCGGGTTCCGACCACCAGCTGCGATTTCTGCAGCTCCGCCAGCAGCCCCGAGCGCTCCAGTTCAATGAAATCCGAGTACGCGGTTTCGCTCAGCGCGCGATAAATCGCGCCCGAGCGATGAAACACGTATCCCGACGGGTCGCGAAACGACCCTCCGTCGCGCGAACTGGCGCGCACCGGCTCCCCCAGCGTCACCGCGTCCATCGGCGAGCCTATTCGTCTTTCTTGCGGCCGGTGATCTTACGGATGGCGTTGGTCAGGAACGACCGGGCGAATACGAGACCGCCTGCGATGCTGGCCATAATCAGCTGGATGGTCAGGATGCCGGACGAGGGATCGATGTAAGCAAACACGGGAGCCATTGCGAGTCCTTTCAACAGAATCTGCACACGATGTCACTTGGTATCGAGATGGTCGAGAAGTGCCTGAATTTCGCTCTCGGTCAGTCCCTCGACGTCCGTAATTAGTTCGTCGGCCGAGGGAGACCGCTCCTGCAGGCGCGCTTCGACGAGCGCCGCCAGCGAGCGAATGGTCGGATGCTCGAAAATCACCCGCAACGGGCAGCTGCACGTCGAACGCCTTGCGCACGCGCGCCACGAGGCGTGTCGCCAGCAGCGAATGCCCGCCCATTTCGAAGAAATGGTCGTCAATCGACAGCGCCGGACGATTGAGCAGCGCCAGCCAGATCTCATGGAGCGTGGCTTCGACCGGGTTGCGCGGACCTGCGCTGTCCGGCACGACCGGCTGCGTGAGATCGACCGCCGCGAGCGCCCGCCGGTCGATCTTGCCGTTGCCGAGGCGCGGCAGCGCGCGCAGCGGCACGAGCTGCGCGGGCACCATGTAGGCGGGCAATCGGGCGAGCAGTGCAGTCCTGATCACGTCGTCGCTCACGTCGCTGCCCGCCGCCACGAATCCGACCAGCCGCATGTCGCCGGGTTCGCCGACCGCCACCACCGCCGCTTCGTGCACGCCGGGCACGGCGCGGAGGACGTGCTCGACTTCTCCCGGCTCGACGCGGTAGCCGCGAATCTTGACCTGGTCGTCCACGCGTCCGAGGAATTCGACCGCGCCGGCCGCCGACATCCAGACGCGATCGCCCGTCCGATACCAGGGCGATCCCGGCGCCCAGGCGGGCTCGACGAATCGTTCGGCGGTCCGCTCCGGCTGCGCGACGTAACCGGCGGCGACGCCTGGTCCGCCAATCCACAGTTCGCCGGCAACTCCCACGGGAACCACGGCGCCGCGATCGTCCACGACCGCGATTTCCGATCGGCCGAGCGGACGGCCGATGGGAACCGTGCGCGTGGGCAGCGGCGCTTCAGGAACCGGATAGATGAGCGCGCCGACCGTCGTCTCGGTGGGACCGTAGTGATTCCACACGGAGCAGGCGCCGCGCGCGCGCACCGTCGCCACCAGGCTCCAGGGCAGCGCTTCTCCACCAAATACCAGCGCACGGCGGGGCAACGCCGCGCCCGTGTCCGTCAGTACCGCGGACAAATGCGACGGCGTGATCTTCAGCACGTCGATCGCGTGCGCGGACATGTACTCGCCGAGCAGGGCGCCGTCGAGAATCGCTGCCTGCGGCACCATGTGAACCGCGCCGCCGGACACGAGTGCCGGGAAGATGCAGGTGTGTCCGAGATCGGCGGTGAGCGCCGAGACCGTCGCCCATTTCACGCCCGGCCCGGCAATACCCGCGAGCGCCTCGACGATCGCCGCCGAGTACGCCACCAGGTTGCGATGGCGCACGATCACGCCCTTCGGCCGCCCGGTTGAACCGGACGTGTAGAGGACGTAGGCAGGATCGTCGCTCGTGACGCCGGCATCCACAGCCAGCACGGTCCGGGAGCGCCGCACTCGGCCAGGCACAGGACCGGACCGTCATAGCCGGCAATCGCACGCGCGACCCGTTTCTTCGGTGACGATGACGGCCGCAGCGGCCGTCTCGACGAGCTGTTCCATCACGCGCGCGGACGGTTGATCGGGCAGCATCGGCACGAATGCCGCGCCCGCCTTCCAGACACCGACGACCGCCGCCAGGAGAGCAGCCGATCGCTCGCCGACCAATCCGACGACCGCGCCACGCGCGACACCCTGGGATTGCAGCCACGCGGCGATTCGGCCTGCACGCTCTTCGAGCGCGGCATAGGTCAGCGTCTCGTCCGCGCCCACGACCGCCGCATGCGAAGGTGTTCGCGCGGCTTGCTGCGCGATCCAGTCGTGCATCCGGAGGTCGGGCGCAGCCGAACCCTGACCGCTCGCCTGCGCCGGCGCCAGATCAGCCGACGCGATGTTCAAGCTGCCAACCGCAGTCTGCGGCTCGCGCGCCGCAGCCGTCAGCAGCTCGCGATACAACGTGCTCAACCGCGCGGCTTCGGCGGCAGACAGCACCGTCTCGTCGTACCACAGCGCCGTGTGAAGACCGTTGGGACCGACGGCGCACGACAGCTTCACGTCGAACCGCGCGATCTGCGCATGGCACTCTTCGAGCTGCCACGGACCGGCGGCCGCCGCCGTCGAGCGCGCGTCCCACTCGAAGTCCACCTCGATTTGCGCCCGCATCTCGCACGGCCAGTAGGTCGCCGCGCTCAGCGTCTCGTCGAGCGCCCGCGCGGAGCGCGCGACGACATCGGCAAACGCATCCGACGGTTCCACGGTCACCTGGACCGGAAGCGCTTTCGCGTAGAGGCCGACCGCATCGGCCAGTTCGCCGGCGGTCTGTCCTCGCGACACCACCCGCGTCTCGACGACGCTGTTGACGGACACGCGCGCGAGCAGCGTCTGCCACGCCGCCAGACAAATCTTCTCAGCGGACACGCCGGCCGTCCGGGCCGTCGCCTGAACTGCGTTCCACGTCGCGGCGTCAATCGCTCCAGCGCACAACGCGATAGTTCAGCGGAGCCGACGCCTGCCGCTCGCCCGCTGCGAGGAGCGCGGGCGCCTTTGACTGCTGCAGCACCGCCGTCCAGTGAGCGCGCGAGGCCTCGGTCTCGGTGGCCGTCGATCGCAGTTCCTCGCGCTGCCACTCCGCGTAGTCGGCGTACTGCACAGGATCCGCATCGAGCGCGGCGGCCGAGTACAGCGCTCCCAGCTCGCGCGCCAGCACGTGCATCGCTTCCACATCGCCGCATAGCGCCGGCAGCGAAATGACGAGGACGTGTTTCTGCGCGCCGCAGGTGAGCAGCCGCGCCCGAAACGCCGGGCCTTTCTCGAGGCTCCTCGATACCGCCAACTCGTCGCCCACGGCGGCAATGCGCGCGGTCTGTTCGGCGGCGCCGAGCGAGGTCAGATCCTCGACGCTCAGGTCGGCCGTGGCGTTCGAATCGACGACCTGGAGCAACGACGTCCGGCCGGATTGCGCCACGAACCGCGTCCGCAGGATCTCGTGCCGCGCGACCAGCTGCTCGACGGCGCGGCGCAGTGCCGCCTCGTCGATCGCGCCGGCGATCCGGATGACGCCCGACACGTGGGCCGCCGGCGATTCGCCGAGCGAACGATGCAGCAGTTCCTGCTGCGGTGAAAGTGGATAACCAACAATGTCCGTCATGAGCGCTTCTGTCCTGACTGCGTTTCTTCGGGCGAGAGACTGCGAATCCTGGGATTGACGTGCCACGTGAGTCATCCGAATTGGACGGCTCGTTCTCGAGCAGCCATTGCACTTCGGAGTCGGAAAGGTTTTCGACGCTCGCCAGAATCTGGTCGATCTCCGGATCCGAGGTGACCGTCGGCGAGAAGATCCGTGACGGCCTCGGCCAGCCCCGCAACCGTCGGCGAGTCGAACAGCACGTGCAGCGGCAGCTGGACGTCGAAATCGCGGCGGACGTGCGCGATCACCTGCGTGGCAAGCAGTGAATGGCCGCCGAGCTCGAAGAAGTTGTCGAAGACGCCGACCGTCGGATGGCCGAGCAGCGTCTGCCAGATCTCGCACAGCTTGGCTTCCGTCGGGTTGCGCGGCGCCACGCCACCGCTCGTCGCCAGCGATTCAAGCTCCTGGGCGGCCAGCTGACGGCGATCGATCTTGCCGTTCGAGAGGCGCGGCAGCGCGGTCATTTTCACGACCGACGCCGGCACCATGTATTCCGGCAGCGTCGTGCGCAACGCGCTCTTCACCGCCTCCGCATTCACGCCATCGTCGGCGACGATGTAGGCCGCGAGCCGGCGATCGCTGATCTCCCCGACGGCGACCACCGCGCCCTCGCGGACGCCCGGCACCTTCAAGAGCGCGTGCTCGACTTCGCCCGGCTCCACGCGGTAGCCGCGAATCTTGACCTGGTCGTCCACTCGCCCGATGAACTCGACGACGCCGGACGCATCCATCCACACGCGGTCACCGGTGCCGTACCACGGCGCCCCTGTGGCCCACGCGGGCGTCGACGAACCGCTCCGCCGTCCGCTCAGGCTGGTTGACGTAACCGGCGGTGACGCCGGGCCCGCCAATCCGCAATTCACCCGCGACACCCACCGGGACGATGGCGCCCGCCGGGTCGACGACGGCCAATTCGGTCTGACCGAGTGGCCGCCCGATCGGGACGGTGCGCGTGGTGCCGGCCGTCTCGGGAACCGGATACACCAGCGCGCCGATGGTCGTTTCCGTGGGACCGTAGTGATTCCAGACCGCACAGGTGCCGCGCGCCCGCACCTTGGCCACGAGCGGCCAGGTGAGCGCTTCTCCTCCGAAAATGATCACGCGGCGCGGCAGGACGTCACCGCTGTTCTCGAGAAGCGCCGCCAGGTGCGACGGCGTGATCTTGAGCACGTCGATCGCGTTGGCCTTCATGTAGGCGCCGAGAGCGATGCCGTCGAGCGTCGCCGAGGGCGGCACCATGTGGACGCAGCCGCCGGTAATCAGCGCCGGGAAGATGCAGGTGTTTCCGAGGTCGGCGGTCAGCGACGAGACGGTCGCCCACTGCACGCCTTCGCCACCGACACCCGCCGAGCTCGCGAGGGTATCGGCGAGCGCGCCGGAATACGCGCGCAGGTTGCGATGACGAACGACCACGCCCTTCGGGCGCCCGGTCGAACCGGACGTGTAAAGCACGTAGGCGGTATCGTCGGGAGTTGACCGCGCGTCGGTAAGGCGGCTCAGAGACCTGGCACCAAGCCCCTCGCTCAGGCAGAGGACCGGGCCCGGGTACCCTTCGAGCGCCGGCGGCCGCGCGCCTTCGGTCACGACGACCGCAGCGGCGGACGTCTCGTCGAGTTGAGATGACACGCGCGACGAGGGCTGATCGGGAAGCAGGGGCAGATACGCCGCGCCGGCTTTCCACGTCGCGAGCACCGCCACGATGAGCGCGTTCGAACGCTCGCCGCAGAGGCCGACCACCGATCCGCGCGCGACATGAGCCTCGCGCAGCCAGTGCGCGAGCTGATTCGCCCGCGCGTCGAGCTCCGCATACGTCAGAGGTCCCGCCGCATCCGAGACGGCGCGCGCCAACGGCGTGCGTGCGGCTTGCGCCTCGAACGCATCGAGCATCGTCTCCGCAGGCTGGGGCGCGCCCGAGCCGAGCACGCGCGCCGGCGCAATGCCAGGCGCCATCAGCCCGAGCACGCCAACCGCCTTCCGCGGATCGTGACAGCTCGAAGCGACGAGTGCGGCGAACTGCGCGACCAGCCGCTCGGTGTCCGCACGCATCACGAGATCGGCGTCGTACCAGAGCGTGGACTTGATCGCCGCGCCGGCGACCTCGCAGGTCAGCTTCAGGGTGAAGCGATTGAGATGCGACGCACGATCAACAATCGTCCAGCCGGCGGCGGTCGACGCGGGCAACGGAACGATCGTTTCGAAATCCGCCGTCGCGGAATCGACGGTTGCGTCCACGTAGTCCTGCCAGCGCTCCGCGTTCCGAACCGCCGTCGACGTCCGGCCGACGAGATCGGCGAACGAGTCATCGTCGATATCAACGGTGATGGGCGCGGATTTCGCGTAGGGCCCCAGCGCGCCGACGAGCTCCGGTGCGGTCCGGCCGTCGAGCACGAGGCGTGACGTCACGCGCGACGAGCCGCACACGCGGGCCAGCAGACACTTCCCAGCACGCGAGATACAGATGGGACACCGGAACGCCGAGCGACTTGGCCGTGGCCGCAACCTGCTGATTGATCTCGGCCGAGACGGGCACCGCGATCGACGCCGGACGGAACACCTCGGACTCGGCCGCCGGGCGCGCGAACGGGATCGTCACCGACGTGGACGTGTCGCGTGCAACCGTCCAGAACGTGCGGCCATCCTGCGCCGGTTCGTCGGTCGCGACGAGCGTCTGCTGCTGCCATTCCGAGTAGTCGGCGTACTGAACCGGATCGGCTTTCAACGGGCTGTTCGTGTAGGCCGCGGCCAGCTCCTCGACCAGCGCACCGAGCGACGCGCTGTCGGCGCACATCGGCGGCAGCGACAGTTCGAGCGTCGCCCCCGTCGCGTCACTCGACAGCACCGCGCGCACGCACCGGCGCGGCGGAAGGATCCGACCGATCGGTTGACGTGGCCGACGCGCTCGACGCAAACGCCACCTGCGGCTGGTCGCTCACGACCTGCAGCGGCAGCCGCATGCCGGTCTGCCGGCGGAACGTCGTTCGAAGAATCTCGTGCCGCTCGACGACGCGGTTCAGCGCCTGCTCGAGGCGAGCCGCGTCCACCGGTCCATCGAGACGCACGCGAACGACCGCTCTCGGCATGTCGGACTCGGTAAAGTCCTTGACGAGCCGCTCCTGTTGGGGCGACAGCCGAAAGCCACTTGCCGGGGAGTTCTCGGTCAACATGTCCTGTCCTTCCGCATCACCTGGGGCACCTGCATCCTCTCGCTGCGACTACGACGCGCGTCCGTCCGTCATCTCGCCCATCGCCACCGCGATGCTGCGAGCGCCGGTGAAGGGCAGGCGCGCATGCGCGGTCCGCATGTTGTCGAGCAGGATCAGATCGCCGTTCTGCCACGGACCCTTGACGCACTGCTGCCAGTAGATCTCGGTGATCTCGTCCATGACCGAGTCCTCGATCTCCGAACCGTCGCCGTAGTACGCGTGGCGCGGCAGGTCTTCCTTGGGGAAGAGCGAGAGCAGCGATTCACGGACGTCGGGGTCGAGGCAGCGAATGTGGTGCAGCTGAATCTGGTTGAAAAAGAGGCGTTCGCCGGTCTGCGGATGCCGCGACACGGCCTTGGTCTTGAACCGGGTTCTCAGCGCGCCGTCCTCGCGCCACACGCACTCGACGCCGTCTTTCGCGCACAGTTCGACCACTGCATTGCGGTCGGACGTCTGGAAGAACTGCTGCCAGCTGACGTCGACACCCTCGACGAAGTTACGGACGTACATGACGCCCTTTTCCTCGAAGCGGCGCACGATGGCCTGATCGAGATGGTCGAGGATGGTGTGGCAGTCGAGGAGCGGCGTCTCGCCGCCCGACGCGGCCGCCTGGATGCAGAAGAACGAAATCTTCATCGGCCAGATGCGCAGGTGCGAGCTCTCGTTGTGAAAGAGGATCGGCTTGTCCGCCGGATACGGCGTCGACTTGTAGATCTTGTCGCTCGAGCCGACGCGCGGCAGGTCGCCGTAACCGCCGTACAGCTCGGAATAGAAGTTGGCGGCGACCCGTTCGAAATCGGCCACGGCCGGAAGATTGAAGCCGCGAAACAGGATGGCGCCGTGCTTCTGCAGGTGCGCATTCAACGTGGCGCGATTGGCGCGCCCCCATTCCGCCAGGTCGACGTCCGGCGAAGTCGGCTGCATCACGAGCGGCAGCGATTCCGCTGACGGCACCGGACGGACGAGCTCCTGATCCGACAGGTTGATACTCTTTCGCTGAAAACCTCGGGGGCCCGAAGTTGGGGTCGTCACGTCAGCCATCGTCTTATCCTTCTTGAGCGAGTCCGGTCTGTGTCCGACGCTCGACGGGTGGCCCGGAGACACCGCGAGCAGTTTCGAAGTGAGGGTTCGTCCGGCCGCCCGCGGAGCTGATGCTGCTCTCGACGAGGTCGACGAACGATCCGAACGAGCGATCCCAGTTGTGACGCGCCGCGACGTACTGGCGAGCGGCGGCACCCAGGTCCCTGCGGCGCGAGTCGTGTTCGATCAGCTCGACGACCGCGCTGGCAAAATCGGCGGGCTCGCTGCGAACCAGCAGCTCGCGTTCGGAGATGTCGGCGAACGCGGCCGCGGCCTGCGGGGTGGCCACGACTGCGCACCCGCACGCCATCGCCTCGAGCAACTTGTTCTGAATGCCGCGAGCCACGCGCAGCGGCACCACACAGACGGCCGCCGACCTGAGGTACGGGCGAACGTCTTCCACGAAACCGGTCACGCGGATGCCGTCGATCGACTCGAGCTGCTTGACCGCGCGCGACGGCTTGCTCCCGACGATCAGGAATTCGGCATCGGGACGCCGCGCGCGAATGCGCGGAAACACCTCCGCCGCGAAATAGCAGACCGCGTCGACGTTCGCCCGGTAATCCATGGCGCCGGTGAACACCAGGCGCGGCCGCGCCGGCCCCTCGAAGAATCGGCGTTCGCCTGCGGGAACAGTGCGCTCGGGCGTGCCGCCGGGGTCGGGCTGAAAAAACTGCGCGTCCACGCCATTGACGAACACGTGAATGCCGGTCGAAAACGTCATCCCCGGCTCGTCGAGCAGCAGCGCTTCGCGGAACGTCGTCACGACCGCGGCGGCGCCGCGGCGAACGATCATCTGTTCGTACTGGCGCAGCCGCCGCCATTCGAGCCGGTAGAGCGACGCCAGCGGCTCGCGCGACACCTCGGCGTAGTCGCGCCATTTCTCCGAGTCGATGTCCACGAGATCGGTGACGGTCCGCGGCCAGTAGGATGGCGGCACGTACTGCGCCATGCTCGAGCTGTAGACGATGATGCCGTCGGGATTGACCGTGGCAATCGCGCGTTCGACTTCGCCCGACATGGCGCGCGACGAGAAGAACCGCAGCGACAGCGGCTGCCGGCCGAGCACGCCGGCCAGCGCCTTGAAATTCGCCACGCGACGGTCCAGCGGCAGAATCGTGACCGATGCGCACAACGCGCGCAGGGCGTCCGGCACGGCACGTTCCGCCGGATCGTCAGCGAACGTCAGCAGGTGAACCGCATGACCGCGCGCCTTGAGCACGCGCAGTGCGTGGAACGCGCGGATCTTGTCGCCTTTGTTCGGCGGATAGGGCACGCGATGCGCGAGAAAGAGCAGACAGCTGGCACTCATCGCCGCCACGCTCCGTGCTCGGCGACCCGAGGCCGATCCAGCGGGAACGCGATGACGTCGGCACGACCGGGCTGGCGGATCGGCTGCGATTCGCTCAGGACCTCGAACAGCGGCGCGAAGCGGAAATCGCGGAGCAGGCGCGCAAACCGCGCTTCGGTCTTGCCGAGATTGAAGTAGTGCTTCCACGCACCGAACCGGCTGGCCGGCAGGCGCGGCTGATCCGGATCGATCTCCCACGGGTGAATGTAAAACGTCGCCGGCTTCAACTCGCTGGCGTTGACCCGGCCGATGCCCCAGCGCGTCCACGCGTAGGGCGCGAGCCGGAAGTACGCGCCGCCGCCAATCGGCAGGTTCATCCGGCCAAGGCGCACGGTGGATCCGGGCACTTCGAACAAGGTCCGTCCATGACAGCTGACCGAGTGCGGATGCCGCGGCGCATCGGGAATCCCGTATGTGTCGTGATGGATCGGAAAGACGCTGGAGTCGTAGAGGTAGCCCTCTTCGACGATGATGTCGAGCGCCCACAGCGTCTTGCGCGTGACGGAGTAACTCGGCGCGCGGTAGCCGAGCACGCTGACGCCCGCGGCGCTTTCGAGCGTGTCCTTCGCCCGGCGGATGTCTTCGCGAAAGAGATCGGGCGTCTGGGTGGTGATGCGGCGGTGCGCGAAGCCGTGCGACGCGATTTCGTGCCCCTCGGCCGCGATGGTGCGGACCAGCGAGGGGAACTGCTCGGCGACGCAGCCCAGGATGAAGAACGTGCCGCGCACGCCGGCGTCGTGCATCAGTGCCAGCACCCGTTCGGTGTTGCGCACCACGCGACTCTCGAGCCCCGACCACGTCGAACGATCCACCGTGTCGTCGAACACGTTGGCGTGGTAGTAGTCCTCCACGTCCACGGTCATCGCGTTGCAGATCGACGCGTCGCTCGCCGGCGCGGTCACTGTCCACCTCGCCGCAGGATCACCGCTTTGGCGGTGGCGAAGATGATGAACAGATCGAGGGCCAGCGAGATGTTCTTGATGTAGTAGAGGTCGTACTGCAGCTTCTCGAGCGCGTCCTCGACGTTCGCCCCATACGTGTAGCGGACCTGCGCCCAGCCGGTCAGACCGGGACGCAGGACGTGGCGCTCGCGGTAGAACGGAATCTGCTCGGTCAGGTCGCGGACGAACTCGGGGCGTTCCGGACGCGGCCCGACCAGGCTCATTTCACCCTTGAGGATGTTCCAGATCTGCGGCAGCTCGTCGAGCCGCGAGCGGCGGAGGAATCGTCCAATCTTGGTCACGCGGCTGTCGTTCTTGGTGGCCCAGACGGCGCCGGTCGCCGCTTCCGCGTCGGTCTGCATCGACCGGAACTTGTGAATCGTGAACACGCGGCCGTGCGCGCCGACGCGCTGCTGGTGATAGAACACCGGGCCGCGCGAGGACATTTTCACGGCCAGCGCGATCAGCAGCAGCAGCGGCGACACGACCAGCAGCGCCACGGCGGCAATGACCGCGTCGATGCCGCGCTTGATGCCGTGCACGTAGATGGACTTCTTGAAGCCGGTCGAAAAGATGAACCAGCTCGGTCGCAGGTTCTCGACGGCGATTTTCCCGGTGTACTCCTCGTAGATCGAGGCGAGGTGATCGAACTGCACCCCGTCGAACTTCATCTCGAGGAGCTGGTCCATCGGCAGCATGCCACGCGCATCCGAGAGGCCGACGACCACGCGGTTGACGTCGTGCGTATCGCACGATGTCCGGAATCTGCTCGATGGTGCCGATGACGCCCGGGTTGAGGACCGGCGTCCCGACTTTCAACGGATCCGGGTCGATGAACCCGACGATGTCCACGCCGAGCTCGTTGCGGCGCTCGAACAGCTCGCGCGCCAGCGCCACGCTGCCCTGGCTGGTACCGAGCAGCAGCAGGCGTTCCCGCGGCGAGGCCAGGCGGGCCACCCAGTCGAACAGCAGCCGCCAGATCGCCAGCGAAATCAGCACCAGCGCGGACGCGATGACGAACACGCCGCGTCCGATCATCAGCGTCGGCACCCAGAAATAGAGCACCGCGAGGACGAACGACGTTGCGCCCAGTCCCTGCACCAGGCGGATCGCCGCTTCCTGGCGTGGGACCGTATTCCGGAGATCGTACAGGTCGACGTAATAGAGACACAGCTGGCACACGCAGGCGACGAGAAACGCCTTGATGAAGACGTGCGCCAGAATCAGATCCGACCATCCCATCCCGAGACGCAGCCGCGCACTGAGCAGGACCGCGCCGTAGATCACGAGGTGATCCGTGACGGCGACCGCCAGCGTTCGAGGCGCGATGCTGCCGAGGGGTGTGCTCATTTCTTGCGCTTCGCTTTTACGATGCCGTCCTGCCCGCCGTAATAGCTTTCATACTGACTACCGGCCATTTCGTGGCCGGCGACGCGGTTCAGGACCACGCCGATGATCCGATCGCGGCCGAGCGCGGCAATCGTCCGCTGAATGGAGTCGTGCGGGGTTCTGCCGGCGGCGATGACGAGCACGACCGCGTCCACGATGCCGGCGACGAGGTTGGCGTCCGGCATCAGCAGGACCGGCGGCGTATCGATAATCACCCAGTCGAACGACGCGGCCGCCTCGCGCACGAGCTGTTGCATCTTCTGCGAGCTCAAGCCGCCGAGCGGATCGGGATCGGGGCGGCCGGCCGTGATCACCGACAGGCGCGGCGTGACCTGAATCACCGTCATCTTCTGGCCGGGCGTCTCCGATTTCAGCCCGTCGGTCAGGCCCGACGCGTTCGAAAGCTCGAAGATCTGGTGGATGGCCGGACGCCGCAGGTCGGCGTCGATCAGCAGCACCCGGCGCTTGTACGACTCGCTGAGCGTGAGCGCGAGATTGGTCGCCGTCAGCGTCTTGCCTTCGCCGGCCAGCGCGCTCGCCGTCATGATGACGCGCAAATTGCGCTCCGCCTGCGCGTGATGGAGCGTCGCCGCCAGGCGACGGTACTGTTCGACCGCCACCGGCACGCTGTCCTCGCCGACCACCAGCTTTTCCCGCACGACGGGGCTGAGCGCCAGCATGCCGGGCGCCGGCTCGAAATCCGAAGCCGAGCCGAGCCAGCTTTCAGTAGCCACCGGCTCGGAACGGTTCGCCTTCTGTGGGTAGGGCGCTCCCTTTTCGAGTCCGCGGGGAAAGCGGTCGATGATGTCCGCATCGACTTCCGGGACAGCGTCCACGGTTTCGCCGGCGTTTTCTCGAGCTCGTCGAAGCGCGTCGTCAATTCTGCTCATGCGTTGCTCATGGAAGTAGCCAGGCCAGCGCGCCCTTCATGAATCGCGGGCGTTTCGCCGGCCCTTCAGTCTGTGGTTCCTGCGGCTCGGTCGGTGCGGACTGAGGGGTTTCGAAAGTAAACGTCGGAGTGAACGTGGCGCCCCGCGCCAAATCGAAATCCTTCGACACGTCGTTCACGATTTGATCGGTGACGGGGCGGACGCCGGCGGCAAAACCGCTGATCATGGCGTTGTCGCAGACAACGCTGATCACTCGAGGAATGCCGCGCGAGTAGTGAAACACGGCCATCACCGCTTCCCGGGTGAAGATCTGCGCCGGATCGCCGCCCGCCACCTTGATGCGCGTCGAGATGTAGGCCGCCGTCTCGCGGATGTCGAGCGGCGCCAGGTCGCAGCGCAGACAGACGCGCTGCTTGAGTTGCCGCAACGGCACCTCGTTCAGGCGCGTCGCGAGCTCCGGCTGTCCGGCCAGCGCGATCGGCAGCAGCTTGGCGTCGTCGGTCTCCATGTTCGCGAGCAGCCGGACTTCCTCGAGCAGCTCGTGCGACAGGCTCTGCGCCTCGTCGATGATCAGCGGCGACACGATGCCGCGCGCCAGGTTGTCGCGCAGCTTGCGATCGAGCTCGCGCAGGAACACCGGCTTCGACTTCGCGGAATCCGGCGGCAGCTGATACGTGAACGCCAGGAACTCCATGAACTCGTCCCGCGTCAGCGTGGGATTGTTCAGGAGCGCGTACTGGGTGGTCGCCGAGTTCTCGCGCCGGACCGCCGCGCGGATCAGCGTGGTTTTCCCCGTACCAGCTTCGCCGATGACCAGCGTCACGCCCTTGCGTGTGGCCATCCCGTGCTGCAGGTTGCTCAGCACCTCCCGGTGCTTGGGCGTCAGCAGCAGAAACCGCGGGTTCGAGGTCAGCTCGAACGGCAGCTCTGCGAGCCCGTAAAAGCGTTCGTACATGTGTCCCCTACGACCGAGCCGTCCAGAGCATCACGCCCGCCACGCCCAGAATCAGCAGCGCGGCGCTCGACACGAGAATCCGGTTGCGGCGCACCCGCGCGCGGTCGTACATCGTCGTCATGACTGGAATCAGCGCGAGCACCGGCAGCGCCAGCGACGCCACGACTTCCTCGTCGGTGCGAAGCGCCGTATCGCGATACTCGAGCACGGCCGCCAGGCCGAGGCCGAGGCCAAGACCGATCGCCGCGCCGAACAGGTCGATGCGCGTGCGATCCGGGCTGAACGGGCGTTCCGGCAGGCGCGCCGGATCGAGCACCTTGAACTGCTCGCCGATCTGCCGGCGCTCGAGGTTCGCCGAAACCTGGGCTTCCTCCTTCTTGCCGAGCAGCGTCGTGTAGGCTTTCTGCAGCGTGTCGTAGTCGCGCGTCAGCTCCACCATCTCCGACTCGCGCGTCGGCACGGCTTCCACTCGCGCCTGATAGTCGGCGACGATACTGTGCAAGCGAGACCAGGTCTGCTTCCTTCGCGGTGAGCTGCCGATCGATGCGAGTCCATCTCAGCGCGCGACTGCGATGCCGTCTGCGCGGCTCGCACCACTTCCGGACGCGTGCCCGGCGGCAGCGGCGACGACGGGAGCGTCGACGGCGGAAGCGCCAGCGCCTCGACCTGCGCCTTCTGGGTCAGGTCGGCCACGATGCGCTTCTGGTGGATGACGTCCGGGTGCTCCGGCTTGAACTGCGTCTCGAGCTGACGGAGCTCCTTGACGGCGGCTTCGAGCGCAATCGCCGCCGGACCCGGCATGTTCGGACGATCGTTCGCCGTGGCCGATTTCTCTTCGCCGGGCGTACCCGGGCTGAGCGTGCCGAGAATCGGCGTTCGAATCGGCGACCTGGCGCTCGAGCATCAGGCGGCGGTCGCGGTCGCGGCCGATCGAATCGTTGATGCTCTGAATCTGCATCTGCGCGTTCTGGATCACCTGCAGGTTCGACTGCACCTGGGTCGGCAGCTGCCCGGCGTAGCGCTTCCGGTATTCTTCGAGCTTCTTCTCGTGCTCAATCAGCCGCTGCTTGGCGTTGTCCAGCTGTGAATCGAGGAACTGATTGGTGTCCTCGGCCAGCACTTCGCGATCCTTGAGGTTTTCGTCGATGAACAGCGACGCGAGCTGCTGCGTGACCTTCATCGCCGTCCGCGGCTCGTTGGCGATGAAGCTGACGCGGAACGCATCGCCCTTCACCACCTGCACGTCCGCGTCGAGGCGCATCCGGGCGACCGCGTCCTCGACCAGCCCGTTCTTCATCAGGCCCGGATAGAGGTTCAAGGTCTGGATGATCGGCTCGAGGCGCGTCCGGCTCATGATCTGCTGGTTGATCGACCGAAGGCGATCCTCGATGCGCGACGTCACGGTCGAATGGACGTAGCTCTCGGGCACGCGCTGCGGCACGATCAGGATCACGGTCTCCGAGCGATAGCGATCGGGGAGCGTCTGGGCGTAGCGGATCGCGCCGCCTGCGACGAGCAGGAACGGCACGATGATCTGCCAGCGGCGGCGCCACGCAATGACCAGAATGTCTTCGGGTTTGTAAGTCTTACCAGGCAGCACAGGAAGCCCTCTTGAGAGTTAACCCAGACGCCACGTCAGCCCGACCTGGGCTGTGTGACGACCGAGGTTCGGCGGGAGACCAACCGGCAGAGTGACGGTCGGGTTGTACACGTATCCGTAGTATCCGTAGTGCGCGAACGTCTGCCACGAACGAGACAGCATGTAAGTCAGCCACGCCGTCTCGGTGTGGCTGGTGTTCTTCTGCTGTCGTGCCGAGTCCGAACGTGCCCTGAACGTAAGCGGCCGTCAGCGAAAGATTGGTGCGGCGGCTGATGTTCCCGCCGAGCGAGGTGGTCACCGCGTCCGAGAAAAACGGCGAGCCGAAACCCTGCACCGCGTGCCAGTCGCGATGATAGGCAAGGCGGGCTTTCCAGGTCCGGCCCATGTCGTGATCGAGGTTTGCGAAACCCTGCAGATAGAACGACGTAGCCGAACGCTGAAGTCGGCGCGTTGGCCTGCTGCTGCACCCAGCTCTGATTGCGCGCAAACACCGTCGACCCGGTGCCGAACTGCAGCGTCGTGCGCCGCGAGAACGACAGCGGACGGTTGTAGTCCAGGCCGACGTCGAGGTTGTGCCCGACGGTCGGCGTTGCACCGATGCCCGACAGATTGACCGTTTGATATTGATAGCCGGCCTTCGCGGAGAGATACCGGGACAGGCTCTGCGTGAAGATCGCGCCGGTTGACTGCGTCGTGGTCGTCAGCGTGCCCTGCACGAGCGTGTGATAGAAATTCGAGTGGGCCGCGAAACTCGAGCGCCGGCCGATCGAACGCCTGAGCGAGATCGATCCGGAGTACCGATACGTGGGCCTGGCCGCGCTGGCGGTCGCCGTGCTCGGCACGCTCGGCCCGACCGGAGTCACGTCGGTGAGCGGCGTACCCACACCGGCGGTGAGCGGCGCGAAGCTGGCGAAGTTGAAAAACGGCGCGTACGAGGCCATGCCGCTGCCGCTCAGCGTCGTCTTCGGACCGAACGTCAGCGACCCCGCCGCACTTCCCCCGTAACTGTCGAGAAAGCCGATCCCGTTGCTCTGGTAGTAATTGAGGATCGTCTGACCGCTGGTCGAGAAATCGCCGCGGCGGCCGGTCATGGCGTAGCCCGCTCCGACATTCGCGCCCGTGTAGCTGCTGCCTTGCTGAAGCGCGAGATTGGAGGACGACGTGCTCGTTCCGACACCGCTGCTCTGGTAGCCCTCGAAGCCCGAAATCCAGAGCGACGGACCGGTCTTGTCATCGTCGGGCGACCCGAACGGATCCATCGCGTTCGTGCTGTTGCGCGAGCTCGGCATCTGGCCGGTGACGACCTGCGCCAGGGCGCCGGTCACACCAATACCCGAAGCCACCACCGCAATCGCGATGACGCGAGCGGTGCCGGCGAACGGGACAAAGGCGCGGAGCCAGTCGATGGTCACGTTGATGTTCACGGGTTACGGGATGGTGATGACGTCGCCGGCGACGAGTTCGATGTTCTGCGCCAGGTTCTTCCGCTTGCTGACGTCCTTGTAGTTGAACGGGTAGCTCACCGGCTTGCCGTCTTTGGTGCGCATGATCGAAATGTCTTGTTCCTTCGCGTATTCGGTCAAGCCGCCGGCGAGCGCGATGACCTGCATGACCGTCATCGGTCCCATCAAGGGATAGGCGCCCGGCTTTGAAATCTGTCCGGTGATGAACACCTTGCGGCTGTTGATCTGCTTGACGATGACGGTCGCGGTCGGATCCTCGAGATAGTGCGTCGCGCTTTCGATCAACTTGACCCGCAGTTCGTCGGGCGTCAGCGTTCGCGGCCTGAATATCGTTCAGGAGCGGCAGAGAAATCTTGCCGTCCGGGCGAACCACGACGTCGCCAGACAGGTCCTTGCTTCTCCAGAAGAAAATCGACAGCACGTCCTCGGGGCCGATGACGTAGCCCGGGGGCGGCGCCGCGGGGGCGGCAGCAGTCGTCGCGTGCGGGAGCGCCTTTCGCCGGCGGCTTCGTCGCTTGTGCGGAGACACCCTGGCTGCACGCGAGCATGATGACGACGGCCGCGCCGCCGCTGACCCTGTAGAAGTTCATATGGTTATCTGTATTCCTTGTACGGGAGCTGACAGTCGTGCTTCCGCAAGAAGTTCAAGAACCGCTTGTAGTCGCCTTTGTCCATGTTGAAGAGTCTCGCGACGATCTTGTAGTTGCCCCGCGCTTCTTCGAGCCCTTTGCGCACGAGATCCCGCATGTTGCTGCGCGAGATTTCCCGCTGCATGTACAACGGATAGACAGTCGTCCAGAACGACTGCCGCTCGTCGAGCAACTGCCTGTACAAGTCATCGGCAACCGTGCGCCGGCGTTCACGCCGCGGGCGGGCCGGTCCCGCCGCCGCCGGCCGCCGGATTTCGTGCGGGAGGTCGTCGGGCGTTGCCACTTCGTGCCGTCCCGTGACGACCAGGCGCTCGATGACGTTCTGCAATTCGCGGACGTTGCCCGGCCACTCGTGTGCGCAAAGGATCTCCAGCGTTTCATCGGAAATCGCGTGCACGAGGTGACCGTTCTGTGCGGTGAAACGTCCCATGAAGTACTTGACGAGGCACGGAATGTCATCGCGCCGCTCTCTGAGCGGCGGCACGGTCAGATGGATCACGTTGATCCGGTAAAGCAGGTCTTCGCGGAACGTCCCTTCCTTGACCATCGCGCGCAGATTGCGGTTGGTCGATGACACGATGCGAACATCGACCGGGCTGCCCATCCGGTCGGCGCCGACCTTCTGGATTTCGCCCGTCTCGAGGAACCGGAGGAGCAGCCCCTGCATCCGCAGGGTCATCTCCCCTATTTCATCGAGGAACATCGTTCCGTGGTCCGCCTGCTCGAACTGTCCGGGCTTGTCGCGATAGGCGCCCGTGAAGCTGCCTTTGACGTGGCCGAAGAGCTCGGATTCGAGCAGAGTTTCCGGAATGCCTGCACAGTTGACCGCCGCGAACGCCCGCCCCACGCGAGGGCTGTTGGTATGGACAGCGCGGGCCACAAGCTCTTTACCCACACCGCTTTCGCCCGTGATCAGGACCTTGGCGTCCGACCGCGCCACCCGCTGGATCTCCTGTTGGAGCTCCCCCATGACGACGCTGCCGCCGATCAATTGCGCGTCACCGTTACTTCGCATCAGGTTCTCGTCTACTCCGGAGAAGTTCTGACAAATTTTGGCCACCCAGTGCGGCCATTGCCTCAGGCATTTGTGCAAGGAGGTCGCCAGTACCTGAGCTCCTTTCAGGAGCCAGGAAGCAGCCAAAAGGCGCGGCCTGTGGCGCGTTTGGGCGATAATTCACAAAAACGACACAGCCGACTGCAGATTGAAGTCTGCCATTTGGCTGAAAAAAGTCTGTGACTCAGATCTTCTGCTCTCCCTTGAGTGCCATTGCCTGACTTCTGCGCGGAAGCCGACGTCACCATCGTCGGAGCCGGCGCGGCCGGGCTGGCGACCGCCGCCTTCCTTGGCCGGCTCAAAAACGCCCAAAACGTCACCCTCTTAGACTCGGCCGCTAAACCGGGGGCAAAAATCCTCATCAGTGGCGGAAGTCGATGCAATGTCACGAACGTCAGCATCTCCGAACTGGATTTCTGGGGCGGGCACCGTACCGCCATCCGCCGCGTCCTCCGAGCTCTGCCGGTCGCCGATACCGTCGAGTTTTTCAACCGGATCGGCGTTCGCCTGCATGAGGAGGCTGACGGCAAGCTGTTCCCGACCTCCAACCGCGCGCGGGACGTCCTCAGCGCGCTCCTCGGCGAGGTCGCCCGCGTCGGGGTGGTCCTGAGGTCCGGCTGGCAGGTCTTGGACATCAAGCGCATTGGAAATCACTTCCACCTAACGACCAATCATGGGTTGGTGAACACGGCGCGCGTCGTCCTGGCCACGGGAGGACGCTCGCTGCCGAAGAGCGGAAGCGACGGCCGCGGCTACGCCCTCGCCGCCGGGCTGGGACACAGTCTCGTGACGACGACGCCGGGTCTGGCTCCGCTGGTATTCGAGACGAATGGATCGGAGCCTCCACAACTGTCGGGAGTCGCACAGGCGGCCGAGCTGACGCTGTGGGTGAACGACAAGGCGGCCACTCGCCTGCGCGGTCAGCTGTTGTGGACGCACTTCGGCATCAGCGGTCCCGTGGCGCTCAACATGTCGCGACACTGGGCGCGCGCGCGGCTGTCGGACAACGCCGTGCGCCTGACGTTGAGCTGCTGTCCAGGAATGACCTTCGAGCAGGCCGACGAACGCCTGCTGACGCTGATCCGCGAACGTCCGCGCGCAGCGGTCACGACGCTGCTGTCGTCGTTCCTCCCCGCGGCGGTCAGCGCGGCGCTGGTACAGAACCGTCGCGATCGATGCCGCCACGGTCGCCGCTCAACTCAAGCGCGACGCCCGCCGTCAGCTGGCGCATGCGCTGGTCGAGTGGCGGCTGCCGGTCGCCGACACGCGCGGATATACCTACGCCGAGGTCACGGCCGGCGGCGTCTCACTCGACGAGATCGACCCCTCGACGATGGAATCGCGCGTGTGCCCGGGTCTTCACCTCGTCGGCGAGATTCTGGACGTGGACGGCCGGATCGGAGGGTTCAACTTCCAGTGGGCGTGGTCGACGGCGTACGTGGCCGCGAGAGGGCTTGCCGGAGGGTGAACGCGGGACGGCCTGAGGGCCGCCCCGGGTCCTGACTATTTCGACTTGCTCTTGCTTTCTTTCGCTTCCTTGGGTTCCTTCGCGTCCTTATCCTTGGCAACTTTCGCCTTGGTGGCGCGCTTGCGCGGCGTCTTGGCCGGCGCGGGTTCGTTGGTCGTTTGCAGGATGACGAGGCGCGACGCGAATGTCTTGCGTCCGTGCTCGTCGAAATCGATCACCGTGTGATGCTCGTTGACTTCCACGAGCGTGCCCGGCCCATAAGTGGGCTGCACCACGCGATCGCCTTTGGCCCAGGCTTTACTCATCTCGGGTTACCAACGCGGCTCGCGACGTCCGCCGCCACCGCCGCCACCACCCCGGTTGCCGCCAAAGCCGCCGCCGCCGCCGAAGCCGCCTTCCGGTTTCGGGCGGGCCTCGTTCACCGTCAGCGCGCGTCCGCCCATCTGGAACTGGTTGAATTCAGATGCAGCCTTCTGCGCTTCTTCGTCCGTCGACATTTCGACGAACGCGAAGCCGCGGGCCCGGCCCGTCGCAGCGTCGCGCATCACTCGGACGGACTCAACGTTGCCCGCCTTGCTGAACAGTTCCTGCAGCTCCGCCTCGCCCGTTGAATAGGGGAGATTCCCGACGTACAGCCTGCGACCCATACTGACTCCTCACGCAAGGGTGGATGGCACGTCGGCTCTGCAAAAGCGTGGAGGAGAGAACGAGTTGGGGCTCGATCGGCTCTCAGCGCGGGCGAAGCAGGCGGGTCTGACCACCAGAAGCGCGTAGTCTATACCAATCTTCAAGGTGAAGCGCAAGGCTCGGAACAAAGTTTTGCGCAGCGGTCATACCTCCCGCCAAAGAGGCGCTCGAAGCCGCACGGCATAATAACTCGCCATGCACATCACGCTCGGTTCCGAACGACTCCTGGCCTCAGACGCCCTGCGCGGCCGCCGGGTCGGTGTGGTTTGTAACCCCGCCTCCGTGGATCACGAGTTCGTCCACATCATCGACCGGCTCACGGCGCACCCGGACGCCCGGCTGACGGTCATTTTCGGGCCGCAGCACGGGTTCCGATCCGACGTCCAGGAGAACATGATCGAGACGGGGCATGCCCGTGATGCCAGCCGGGACGTTCCCGTCTATTCGCTTTACAGCGAAACGCGGGAGCCCACGGCCGAGATGCTGCAGAACGTGGACGTCCTGGTCGTCGACCTGCAGGACGTCGGGACCCGCATCTATACCTATATCTATACGATGGCGTACTGCCTGACCGCGGCGGCGCGCCACAACATCAAGGTCATCGTCTGCGATCGGCCCAATCCGATCGGCGGAACCGAGATCGAAGGGCCGATGCTGGTGCACGGCTTCGAATCCTTCGTCGGCCTCTACCCGATTCCGATGCGTCACGGCATGACCATCGGCGAGCTCGCGCGCCTGTTCAACGAGCACTTCGGACTGCACGCGGACCTCGAGGTCGTCACGATGGAGGGCTGGCGCCGCGGCATGTATCACGACGCGGCGGATGCGCCGTGGGTCATGCCTTCGCCGAACATGCCGACCCTCGACAGCGCGATTGTCTATCCGGGAACCGTCCTGTTCGAAGGCACCAACGTGTCCGAGGGTCGCGGGACGACCAGGCCGTTCGAGCTGGTTGGCGCGCCATGGGTCTCGGCCGAGCCGTTTGCCCGGGCGCTGAACCAGCGGCGCCTGCCGGGCGTCATCTTCCGTCCCGCCGTATTCGAGCCGACCTTCCACAAGCACGCCAGGCTGACCTGCGGCGGCTGCCAGTTACACGTTGTCGATCGCCACACGTTTCAGCCCGTGCTGGCGGCGGCCCTGCTCACCGAACTGTTCCGGCACGCCGGCCCGGACCGCTTTGCCTGGCGGGACCCGCCCTACGAGTACGAGCACGAGAAGCTGCCGTTCGACATCCTGGCCGGATCCTCGGATCTGCGCGAGCGGATCGAAGCCGGCGAGCGCGCCGAGGACATCGCGCGCAGCTGGGAGCCGGCGGTCCAGCAGTTCGACGCCGTGCGACAGCGATTCCTGTTGTACTAACCGCGCGTCTTGGCGAGCCCGGGGGCCTCGTCGGCATGCCCGTTGTCCGGCGGGAAATGATGCGCGAGGAGATGCTCCTTCAGATGTCCGAAGGCTTCGTCGGGCGTATCCGCGTGGTGAAGCAGATCCATGTCCTGGCGGGCGATCGCGCCCCACTCCGCCATCGGCTCGAGGTTCAGCACCTGCTCCCAGGTACTCCCGCCCGTAGAGGATGACGTCGATCTTTTTCGACAGCTTGTCCGTCTGGGCGAGCGTCAGGATCTCGAACAACTCGTCGCACGTGCCGAAGCCGCCGGGAAACACGACGATCGCGGCGGCCATGTAAGCAAACCAGAACTTCCGCATGAAGAAGTAGTGGAACTCGAAGTGGAGGCCGTCGGTGATGTAGCGGTTGGCCGACTGTTCGTAGGGCAGGCGGATATTGAGGCCGATCGTCTTGCCGCCCGCGTCGTGCGCGCCGCGATTGGCCGCTTCCATGATGCCGGGACCGCCGCCTGAGGTCACCACGAAGCGGTGATTTTCAGACGGCAGCGTCTGGCTCCACGCCGTCAGCTGGTAGCCCAGTTCGCGCGCATCCTCGTAATAGCGCGCCCATTCGACCGCCTTCCTGGATTTCTGCAGCTCCGCCTGGTATTCGTGGTCGGCCTCGGAAACACCGCGCGAGCTCAGCGTCTTCAGCGCGCGCTCGGCACGGTGCAGGCTGTTGACGCGCGCGGACCCGAAGAACACGACCGTGTCCTGAATCTTCTGTTCCTTGAACCGGCGCAGCGGCTCGAGGTATTCGGCCATGAGACGGAGCGGGCGCGCTTCGAAGCTCTCGAGAAACCCGGGATCCAGGTAAGCGAGCGGCTGCTGGGACATAGCGATGCCACTCTACCAGAATGCTATGATCGCTCCCTTTTTCGAGGACGACGATGCTCGTGTCGAACCGCCGTTCGCTGCGGTTGTTTACGCTCTGTCTCCCGATCCTGCTCGCGGTCAGCCTCGCGCTTCCGGGCGCGGCGCAGCAGCCTGGCGCCTCCGATCCATCCGCGGCGACATCGTCTCTTCACGCCGCGAAACCGCGGCGGCTGATGATCCGCAACGCGATGGTGATTTACGGCAGCGGCCGTCCGCCGGCCGGTCCCTCCGACATCGTGATCGAGAACGGCGTCATCGCGTACATCGGCCAGGGCGGCGGGCGAATGGGGCCGGCAGATGCGGTCATCGACGCCACCGGCAAGTACGTCATGCCGGGCATCGTCAACACCCACATGCACTGGCACGAAGAACGCCAGCCGGGCATCCCGCAGCCGATTCAATACGAGCGCAATCTGTATCTGGCAGCCGGCGTCACGACGGCCCGCGAAGTCGGCGGCGATTTCGACAAGTCGAAGCTGTGGCAGGCCGAGAGCAACGCGCACAGCATCATCGCGCCGCGCATCCTGGTGTATCCGGTCGTCAGTACCGGGCAGCGCGGGACGGCCGCCGAAATCCGCGCGTGGATCCGTGACATCAAGCAGAAGGGCGCGGACGGTCTCAAGATCATCGCCGTCGATCGCGATCAGCTCGAGGCGATCCTCGACGAAGCACATACGCTCGGCCTGCGGACGACCACCCATATCGGCGTCGAGGAAACGACCGCGCGCGACTACATCGAGCTCGGCGTGAGTTCGATCGAGCACTTCTACGGCATCGCCGACGCGGCGCTCGAGGGCGTTCAACGCTTTCCGCCCGACATGAACTACGACGATGAAGTGCATCGGTTCGCGCGGGCCGGCGAATTGTGGGCTCAGGCCGACCGGCGCAAGCTGAGCGACGTCATCGACCTGATGGTCGCGAAACACGTCGGCTGGAGCCCGACGCTCTCGATCTACGAGGCGAGCCGCGATTTGCAGCGCGCGCAGAATCAGCCGTGGTTCAAGGACTACCTGCACCCGTCGCTCGAAGCGTTCTTTCGTCCCTCGCTCGACAATCACGGCTCCTACTTCATGGGCTGGACGAGCACGCAGGAAGCGCGCTGGAAACAGCAGTACCGCATCTGGATGGACGTGCTGCACGAGTTCGGGCGGAAGGGCGGCCTCATCACCACCGGAGACGACGCGGGCTACATCTATTCGATGTACGGCTTCGGCATTTCGCGGGAGCTGGAGTTGCAGCAGGAAGCGGGCTTCGAGCCGCTCGAGGTGCTGGAGCACGCGACCTGGAACGGGGCGCGGATGCTCGGCCTCGAGGATCGCCTGGGCAAGGTGCGCGAGGGGTTCATCGGCGATCTGCTGGTCGTCAACGGCAACCCGCTGGAGAACCTGAAGCTCCTCAATCCGTACGGCACCGACGTGATGGTCGTCAACGGCAAAACGGTGTCTAACGAGACGCCGGTCGCGCCGACCGACACGGTGCGGGTCGTGCACGGCGGCGGCATCGAGTGGACGATCAAGGATGGCATCCCCTACCACGTGCCCACGCTGATGCGTGAAGTGAAGGACATGGTCTCCGCCGCGCGCGGGCGGGCGCGGCAGACCACGCCGTAGGATGGCAAAGACGACTGTCGCGCCGGCACTCGACGCGTCGATCGACATCAAGGCGACGCCGCGCGTGGTGCTCGACGCGTTTTTCGACGCGGCCGCGCTCGTCGCGTGGCTGCGGACGGTGCGGTCGGTGACGATTCCGCGGACCCTCGGACCCTACGCGCTCGAGTGGCCGACGAGTGAGGATCGCGACGAGGTGCTCGGCAAGCTGGGCGGGGTGCTTCGCGGGACCGTGATGCAAATCGAGCCGACGCGCGGATTCGACGTGGCCGACGTGTTCTGGCTCCCGCCGGCCGGGAACCCGATCGGGCCGATGGCACTCAACGTCACCTGCCGGCTGGGCGTTGGCGCGGACGGCCTGCCCGCCACGAAAGTGCACGTGGTCCAGACCGGATTCGAGGAAAGCGCGCGCTGGCGGCGCTACTACGAGGTCATACAGATTGGGTGGCGCAACGGACTGGAGTCGCTGAAGACCATGCTGGAGAAACAAGCATGACGCTGACGGCCCTTGCCCAACTGACCCTGGTCATCGCCCTGACCGGCGGCACACCGCAACAGCACGATCACGCGGCCGCGGGCGACGATCGGCCGGTGACGCTGGTCGAAGGCATGACCGGTGTGCATCACGCCATCCAGACGCGCAGCCAGGAGGCGCAGAAGTTTTTCGATCAGGGGCTGGCGTTCGTCTATGCGTTCAACCACGAGGAGGCGGTGCGTTCGTTTCGCCACGCGGCCGAACTCGATCCCTCGTCGCCGATGCCGTGGTGGGGCGTCGCGCTCGCGCTCGGACCGAACATCAATCAGGAGATTGACCCCGAGCGCGAGAAGGCCGCATACGACGCCGTCCAGCAGGCGCTGAGACGCGCGGGCAGCGCGCCGGCCGGCGAAAGGGCTTACGTGGCGGCGCTCGCCAAGCGCTACTCGAACCGGCCGCAGGCCGACGTGAAAGCGCTGGCGGTGGATTACAAGGACGCGATGCGGGCGGTCATGCGCATGTATCCGGACGACCCGGATGCCGCGACGCTCTACGCGGAGAGCCTGATGGACCTGCACCCGTGGCAGCTCTACTCGAATGACGGCTCACCGACCGAAGGCACGCCGGAGATCGTCGACGTGCTCGAAGGCGTGCTCAGGCGCCATCCCGATCACGTCGGCGCGAATCACTACTACATTCACGCGACCGAAGCGTCGCTGGCGCCGGAACGCGCGCTCGCGAGCGCCCGCCGTCTCGAAACGCTCGTGCCCGCCGCCGGCCATCTCGTGCACATGCCGGCCCACACGTACATGCGGACCGGCAACTACGCCGGCGCCGTCACGGCCAACGCGAAAGCGGCCGATGTCGATCGCCGGTACATCGCCGAAACGCACGCCGACGGCTTCTATCCGACGACCTACTACAACCACAACCTCGATTTCCTCGCCTCCGCGGCGATGATGACCGGCCAATTCAACGAAGCGGCGCGTGCGGCCGACGAGCTCGTGAAGAACGTTCAGCCGGCCATCGCGGCGATGCCGATGCTCGAAGGATTCGGCGCGAAAAAGCTCTACGTCCTGCTGCGTTTTGCGAAGTGGAGCGACGCCCTGGCATTACCGGCGCCCGATCCGGGCGCGGCGCTCCTGACGACGCTGTACCACTTCGGCCGGGGGGTCGCGCACGCCAAGCTCGGAGCGGCTGGCGATGCCGCCGCCGACCGCGATGCGTTCCGCCTGGCCAGGTCGCGTGTCCCGGCGGATGCCATGGCCGGTCTCAACCCCGCCAGCGCCATCCTCGCGGTGGCCGAAGCGGTCCTGGACGCAAGAATCGCCGCCGCCAACGGCGACATGCCTGTCGCTCTCGCGGCGTGGCAGAAAGCTGTCGCGGCGGAGGACGCCGTCGCATACGATGAGCCTGCCGACTGGTTCTACCCGACGCGCGAATCGCTGGGTATCGCCTATCTGCAGGCGGGCCGTCCCGATGATGCCCGACGGACGTTCCGGGAGGACCTGGAACGGAATCCGCAGAACCCGCGCTCGACGTTTGGCCTGTGGCAGGCATACAAGTCCACCGAGCCCGACAGTCCGATGACGCAAATCCTGCGGCTTCGCTTTTCGACCGCGTGGGCCGACGCGGACGTCGAGCTGAATCTGGCAGACTTCTAACCGAAGCCTCGAGGCATTCTCGAAGGCGAGAGACGATACGAAAGGTGCATCCATGACCGTTTCTGAACGTTCCGTCGGCGGCGTCACCATCATCGATGTTTCGGGCAACGTTACGCTCACCGACGGCGCCGAGCAGGTGCGCGACAAGGTACGCAGCATCCTGCAGCAGGGCCAGAAGAGCGTGCTCGTCAACCTCGCGAAGGTCTCGTATATGGACAGCGCCGGCCTGGGAGAGCTCGTTCAGGCCTATTCGACCGTCTCGAAGCAGGGCGGAAAGCTGAAGCTGGTGAGCCCGACGAAACGGCTGAAAGATCTGCTCGTCATCACCAAGCTCGCCACCGTGTTCGATTCGTTCGACGACGAAGATGAGGCTGTTGCCAGCTTCAACTAGCCTGATGCGCGCGCTCGAGTCTCGACAGGCCAGTTCTGCGGCCTGTCGAAGAACGAGCGCGGGCTGCGCTGCACGGCCAGCCGCTTACTGCTTCGTCAGATCGATGGTTCCCCCCGGACAGGATCCCGCCAGATAGTCGCCGCGGGCACGGCTGTTGGACAACAGCGTGACAACCGCGGTGCGCGCAACCTGCGCAGCGCCGTTCACCTGGCCCGGACAGGGCACGGGCGCTGAATCGAAGAACATCCCCAGGTTCGTTCCACCAGGACGATCGAGGCCGGCCGACAAGTTCCCTTTCGCGCTGAACGCCGCATCGGGAAACACCGCCTCGTACGATCCCGCCAGCAGCGGAAACTCCGCCGTCCCGGCCTGCAAATCGAAGGTCACCGTGAGGCTTCCTGTCGCGATCACCGCGCTGGAGATCGTGCCTTTCCAGGTGCCGACCAGCGGGCTGGTGGGCCCGATCTGCGGATTCGACGGCGATCCCGCCCCGGTTGGCGTGGTGGACGAACACGCGGAGCGGCGATGGCGATCGCGATCGCCAGACAAATCGGCCGCGACCGGACGCCGTCCGGAGTCTGCACTAGGGTCTGAGCGCAACGAACCCTCCTGTGTCGCCGGCAAGATAGACCCTGCCGCCGAGAGAGATGGCCGGCCAGTCGAACCCGTCCTCGAAACCGGTTCGCCACCGCTCCATGCCGTTCGACAGATTGATGGCGACCTGCCGGCCGGAGACGAACGGGACGTAGGCGGCCTGATTGTCACCCGATATCGCAAACGCGACCGATCCGCTTTTTTCATCGACGTATTTCCACTGCTCGCGATGCGAGATCAAGTCGTAGGCGATCACGCGACCCGTCAGCGAGCCGGCGATCAGCGTCCGGCCGGCGATCGTCAGCGGGCGATAATCGGCGTGTGTCGCAGGACGCCGGCCGCGGGAACGGGCCCTGCAGGATCGACGGCACGTCCGGAACCGGCGGGACGCTCCAGCGGACTTCGCCGTTCCGCGGATTCAAGAAATAGATCGTTCCGTCGCCGCGCGCCGCGGCGATGGAGTCGCCCGCCAGAATAGGGCCTCCGGTTGAATCCGACGCCCAGGAGCGGATCGCCGGTCAACGCAAATACCGTGCGCCACAGCTCGCGCCCGGTTCGAAGATCGAGCGCGACGATGCCGCCCCGGTTGGGCGCGGTGAATGTCGTGTAGCCGGCGACGACGATTGACCCGTCCGTCACCGGTTGAAAGACAGTCGTCAGTCCCTGGCTGTCGATCACCGCGTCCCAGACGAGCGAGCCTGTCGCCGACGACACGGCGTAGGCGCGGCCGGCGGGCGAACCCGCCAGCACGAGGCCCTCAGTGGCCTCGCCGAGATAGATCCCCGGCGCATGACCGATGACCGGCACGAATCGCCACCTGATCGCACCGGTTGTCCGGTCGAACGCGACGAGGTTGTAGTCGCCGGCGACAACCGACGCCCCGGCGATGACCACGGCCGATCCGAGCGTGCTCGCGTCCGGCTCGCCCGTACTCCGGCGCCAGCGAACCTCGCCGGTCCGCGCATCGACCGCGACGACTTCGTGATGCTTCGAGAGGAAATAGACGACGCTGCCGTCGGTCGCGGGGCGGCCATGCCCTTCTCCCGGAACGCGCCAGACCACGGCGGGAGGCCCACCGGGGCCGGGACTTCCACTTCCCCTCTGCGTGGCAGACGGTGAGGCGAGCCCGGCCCCGATCACGAGCGACACAACGGCCAGTCGTGCACGCGACGCTGCGTGAGCCATCTTCATCTACGGCACACACTGATTGGGTCCGCTGTCGTACGGATCCCAGTAGCACCCGCTGCCACCGACCTTGAAGCGGCCGGGCGGCGGTCCGGGCGAGCACTGATCGGGCGGATAGTCGTTGGGTTCGAAGTAGCAGTTCCCTCCCCCATCCAGCTTGAAACGGCCGGGCGGCGGCGGCGGTGGCGTGCACTGGTCCGGCGGGTAGTCGTTCGCGTCCCAATAGCAGCCGCCGGCCGCATCAAGCTTGAAGCGTCCGGGCGGAGCCGGCGGCGGCGGTGGTCCCGGTGGCGGCGCGGGCGAGACCGGCGGAGCCGGCGGCGCGGGGGCTGGTGGCGGCGGGGCCGGCACACCTGGCGGTGCCGGGGCGGGCGGCGGCGGAGATGCGGTGCGAATCGGTATGTTCGCAATCGTGGTGAGTGCCTGATAGAGCTGTGCGTCGCTCTCCGTCGTTTCCTTCGTGTGAATCGGGCCGTCGACCCTGACGATGAGCGGAAGGCGCGGGTAGTCGTACGCCTGACTCCACGCCGGCACGATGCCGTCGTGTTCCACGCAGCGCGCGAGCGGAAGCGGCGACGGATCGGAAACGACGCGACACCAGACCTCCTCGAACTGCAGCAGCCACTCGGCGACGAAGCTCACTTGATCCGCGAGATCGAACGCATCGATGTCGCGCACGTCCGCCAGCGTGCGGATGATCCCGGACAGCCCCTCCAGCGTGACGCCGGCAATCACGATCGCGTTATGCGCGAGCAGATAGTCGTTCGGCGTGATGACACGAAACGGACCGCCGAGATCGAAATCGTGCGCGACGTTGACGATCGCGACACGCTGCGCGACTTCCGCGGCTTCGTGATCGCGGTTCCCCTGCGAGTTCAATCCCTTCATGTAGGACGAACCGGTCCACATCTCGGATACGACCGGCAACGTGTAGTCGAAGCCGAGCGTCAGCAGTCCGTTGCCGGCGGTCTGCATGATCGAGAACGCGGAATTGAAGTGGCCGATCCAGAGCGACGGCAGCCACCACCAGTCCACGCTCATGCGCTGATAGACGGCGTTGACGTTCGAGATACGCCCGAGCAGATCGTCCAGAAAGGCAATCCACTCGAAGATGTGATCGACGACCGGCGCACCCTGGTTGGGCGTCCCAATCGTGATCAACGCGCCGACGTCGCGATTCCTGGCCAGTTGGCGAGCGACGATGCCGCCGTTGCTGTGCCCCACGGCCACCACATCGTCTGGCAGCGGCGCGAGCTCGCGATCGAGCTCGCCTGCCTGTGATTCGTAGAAAGAACGCCAGTCCAGATCGGCCTGCCGGGGAGCGATCGCCAGTTGCGGCGTGAGACGCCCGACCGCATCGCTCCATGTGCCGGGTCCGCTGCCGAGGCCATGAACGAAGACGGTGACGCGGTCCTGCGCGCTCGCGCGCGAGCCGGCCAGCGTCGCTGCAAGAACCATCGCGAGAGCGGCGGTGCGCGTGTAGTGGATCACGGCTACCTCCGTTCCAGGCGGATGTTCGAGAACGTCGTGTCCGACACCGCGCGATCGCCGGTGTCCTTCGAGACCACGGTTTCCGAATGCAGCGATGTTCTGACGACGGCCTGGCTTGGCGCGGCGCCATAGCCGAAGGTGCGATGCACCATGAGCCGGCCGCCCTGCACGCTGTTCGCTTCGACCGTCACCATCGTCTTCGGATCGACGAGGACTTCCTCGGAGGAATCGGTGCCGGCGCGGAAGTAGCGGCTGAGCGTGCCCACTTTCGTCGCGCTGCCAAACTTCTGTTCGTAGGACAACTGGCGGGTGGTCCGCCTGGCGTTGGTCGCAACGAGGCCTTCGATCCAACCCCGTCCCACGGAACGCGGCTGCGTGGTCGCCCCGCCGGCCGGGGTGACCGCGCCGAAATTGCTATTGAGCAGGTTCCCGTCCTTGTCGTACGCGCGCGCCGGCGTGCCATCCTCGTCGTCCACGATGCGAACGACCGGCATCGGCGCCGGCGGAAGGAGCGAACCGCCGACTGCATACCTGGGCGGTCGCACGATCGACAGGACCGTCACGACCGTCTTCCATTTGCCCGTGACAGATGACCGCTCGATGCGGAAATTCGAGACCGGCAGAGGCGAGCCGACGGCAGCGCCGGTTTTCGACACCCGCGACCCCGCGACTTTCATCTCCACGCTGAGGGTGTTCCAGGTGTCGGTGGGCTGGAGGCTATCCGAGCGCCAGCCGACGGTCGTTTGCGCGACGGCACGCGGGACGAGACGGGGCGTCGAGGCCATCAGAAGAATGGCGACGGCGGCGGCGACAGGCGCGGATGGGTGGCGGGAACGGCGTGGAGGCAGCACATGCATGTTCTCTCCTTTCTCGATGTACCTCGCCTTCACTTCTACCGCACGACAAGTCGCGGTTGACGGCGAAACCAGTTCCGAAAACGGCAACAGATCTGCCGTTCTTGCCGCCGAATAGGAACACCTGCGTTTTCAATGGCGTTTTGAACGCCGCGCGACCGTTGTCGATTGCACACAAACTGCGCCTGCGACCGCTTCGGTCGATGATCGGATGACCAACGGCCCATACGATTGCGCCTGAGATGCCTGGGATTGTGGACCTGCAGTCCGCATGGCTGGCCACGGTCGCGCTCCGCAATCGATCGTCTGACGCTCGAGATCGCCGGGTGCGAGATCGATCAGATTCCGCGAGCGCTCGCGACGCCGTTGTCGTCGATCGAGCCGCGCGCCGGACGTCGTGCATCGGTCCGTGCTGGCAAGCGTCCTGCTCGACGCGGGGCGCACGATTGTCGAGACGCTGCACGCGGCGGCGACAACGGATGCATGCAGCTGTCGAGCGTTCTGCTGGTCGCGCACGTCAGCGTTTACGGCCTGGGACCGTCACGATCCGCGCGACACCTTTGCGGAATGGACGCGCGCGTTCGTCAGTCATTTCGAGCGCGAGCATCCGCCGGCGCCGGTCGCGAAGGCCGCGTCGCTCATCCGCACGGATCCATCCGCAGCATGGACGATCGAACGGCTGGCCGGTCGCCTCGGCGTCGGGCCGTGCCCGGCTGCGCGCAGACTTCGTCGCCTCGTTCGACGTCAAGCTGTCGTCCTACGTGCAGCTTGTCCGCGCCACCCGCGCGCTGCGGCTGCTTCGAACCGCGGCCAAGGTGGAGGCGATTGCCTGGGACGTCGGTTATCGCAGCAAGAAAGACTTGTATGCCGCGCTGACGCGCTGGGTTGGTGCGACGCCGACCGAACTGCGCGAGCTATCCGAGGAGGAACGGGACTGGCTCGAGTGCGAATTGCGGGTCCGGTGCGTGCACGGGCGGATGGGACTCAACGTCGATTTGCGGCTCGCTCGCATCATCAGATACGCCAGCGTCCCGCCGACCACGGCGGCGCCGCCAATCAACGCCACGGCGGCGTAGGTGACCGGACCGGGCGGAGGAGCAATCGCCGCGCGGGCGGCGTCACTCGTCGCACGCCGGCGCAACAACTCGAGCGCCAGGCTCTCCTCGCCCTGCGCCATCGCCCAGCGGTGGTTGGCGGCAAACAGCGGACGCAGAACCGGGGACAGCGTCCGCAGGAGCGGCTTCTCGGCGCGAATGCGCCAGTCGTAGGTGACGTTCACGAACGCGCCGTCCTGCTCGAAGGTCCACACGCCGCGTCCGACGAAATCGCCGGCCGCATCAATCGTGATGCGCTCCGGGTAGCGCGACTCGACCACGACGAGATCCCAGCTGAGGGTGTAGGGCAGCCAGCCTTTCGTGAGCAGGCGAACGCGCCGCCCGACGCCGTGCGGGCCCGGCGGTTCGAGTTCCTCGACGCGCAGGTACACGGAAGGCCACCAGCGCGGCAGCTCGCTCGAATCGCCGAGAATGTCCGCCACTTCGCCGCATGTGCCGGCGAAACGCCAATGGGTGGTGAAGTGGTAATCGTTCACGTCGGCTCCAGACTCCGGGCTCCAGGCTATCCCGCGTACGGTTTGATGCCGCGGCCTGCGAGCGTCGTCAGCAACCGCCGCCTGAGCTCGTTGGCGACTTTTCCCTGGTTGAGCGGCTGCGTCTTGAACTTCGTCTTGATCGTCGCGCGGTCGTTCGCCAGCGACTCGATGCCGAGAATTTCGAGAGGCGCGAGCAGGAGCGGCGCCCATTGCGGATCGTTCTGCATCGACAGGCCGACGTCGCGAATCGATCCGAACACGCGATCGAGGTTTTCGCTGTAGTCCACCTGGATCTCGACGATCGCATTCGCGAATTGCTTGCTCAGGTTGGCGAGCGCCGTCACGGTGCCATTCGGAAACACGTGCACCGCGCCTTCGCCGTCCCGGAGCACGATCGTCCGCAGGTTGACGTGCTCGATGATGCCGCCGACACCGTTGATGCGCGCCAGGTCGCCGACGCGGACCTGATCTTCGAGGATCAGGAAGAACCCCGAGATGACATCGCGCACCAGGTTCTGCGCACCGAAACCGATCGCCAGGCCGGCAATGCCCGCGCCGGTGAGGATCGGCATGACGTCGATGTCCAGCTCTCGCAGGAGAACCAGGACGGCGACGAACCACACGCTGACCGTGACCAGCCTGATGAGGATCCCGGCGAGCGTACTGGCACGCCGCCGCCACTCGAGATCGCTTTCGGGATGACCGTAGAGGTGATGCTGGAGATGTTCGATGGCCGCGCGAGCCGTGCGGACGAGGACGAAGGCGCCGACCAGCACGACGACCATGTTCACGCCATGGGTGGCGGCCCACGCGAGCAGCGGACGTCCGGTCATCAGAGACGTTGAATCTTGAGAAAGTTGGCGTCCATGCGCCCGAGGTCGAGGCTGATGCTCACGAGGACGACCATCGCGCCCTCAGGAACGAACCGTCGCTCCACGAGCTGCCGCCCGATCATCGTGCCGACCGAGTCGACGCGGTGGACCATGGTGCTGACAATCGGAAAGACACCCCAGTAGAGCGCGAGCCGGCGGGCCATTTCCGCGCGATCGGTCAGCGCGAGGATCGGCACGTCAGGCCGGAGCGCCGACAGGCGGCGCGCCGTCTTGCCTTCGCGCGTCATGGCAATGATCGCGTGCGCCTCGCCGCGGTCGGCAAGGGTCACCGCGGCCTCGCAAATGGCTTCCGCGTGGTCATCGTCGGGCGGATTCGGCGGGACCGCCTGGGCGGTCAGCGGCCGCGACGATTCGGCGTCGCGGATGATCGCGTCGAGGGTCTGCACCGCGCGGGCGGGAAACGCTCCCGAGGCGGTTTCGCCGGCCAGCATGATTGCATCGACGCCATCGTCCACGGCGTTCGCCGCATCGCTGACTTCGGCGCGCGTGGGGCGCGATTCGACGGTCATCGATTCGAGCACCTGCGTGGCGAGAATGACCGGAATCCTGCGCGCCCGTGCGCGCCGGGTCACGTCCTTCTGCACGCGCGGGACCCGCTGCAGCGGCATTTCGAGCCCCAGATCGCCCCGGGCGATCATGACGGCGTCGGCGGCGTCCAGAATCTCGTCCAGGTGCTCGATGGCCTGCGGGCGCTCGAGCTTGGCGATCAGCGGGACCTCGCCCACGTCCGCGAGCGCGATGATCTCGCGCGCGCGCTTCACGTCGGTCGCGGTCTGGACGAAACTGAGCGCGACCATATCCACGCCGAGCGACAGCCCGAACGTGAGATCGTCCACGTCCTTCAGCGTGATCGCCGACTCCGGCAGCTCGATGCCCGGCGCGTTGATGCCCTTGTGGCCGCCGAGGACACCCCCCTCGAGCACGGTGGTGACCATTTCGTCGCCATCCGTCGACTCGACGCGCAGCTCGATGGTGCCGTCGGAGAGCAGCAGTCGATCGCCCGGGTGTGCGCCTTTCGCGAGGCCGGCGAACGGGGTCGAGATGCGCTCGGAGTTGCCGGGGAATTCGCCGGTCGCGATCCGCAGCGTCTGTCCGGCGGTCAGCGTGATGGGACGTCCGCCCTCGACCGGCCCGGTCCGGATTTTTGGTCCGCCGAGATCCTGGAGAATGGCGACTTCGCGGCCGGCGCGGGCCGCTGCGGCACGTACACGTTTGTAGGTTGCCGCATGGGTCTCGTGGGTGCCGTGCGAAAAGTTGAGACGGACGATGTCGGTGCCGCCGGCAATGAGCGCGTCGAGCACAGCGTCCGAATCCGAAGCGGGACCGACGGTGGCGATGATCTTTGTCTGGCGCATGTAGAATGCAATTCATTATGGGCCAGATCGTTCCCGATGCAGTGGAGCGCTATCTTGCCGGACTGAATCGCGCCGGCGACGAAGTGCTCGACGCCGTGGCCGCCGATGGCGCGGCCCAGAATTTACCGTTGGTTGATGCCGAGGTGGGCGCGCTGCTGCGAGTGCTCGCGCTGTCGATCGGCGCAAAGCGCATCCTCGAAATCGGGACGGCGATCGGATACTCGGGCATCTGGCTCGCCGGTGCATTGCCGAAAGGCGGCATGCTGCTGACGATGGAGAAAGACCCGGAGCGCGCCCGCATCGCGCGCGCGAATTTCGACCGCGCCGGCCTGACCGATCGCACCGGCATCATCGTCGGCGACGCGCAGGTGACGATCACGAAAGTCGCCGGACCGTTCGACCTGATTTTTCAGGATGGCCACAAGCCGCTGTATGTCGCGCTGCTCGATCGCATCGTGGCGCTGCTCAGGCCCGGCGGCCTGCTGGTGACGGACAACGTGTTGTGGGACGGCGAGGTCGTGCCCGGGTTCGTCGATCACCCGCAGAAAGACGACGAGGACACGCGCGCGATCGCGGAATACAACACGCTGTTGAACGCCCACCCTGATCTGGTGACGGCGACCGTTCCCCTGCGCGACGGCGTCGCGATCTCCGTCAAGCGCCCCCGCGTCAAATAATCTGTGACGCCCAATTGACCAGATGACTCAGATGACCAGATGACCAAATCATCTGTTGTGGGACCTCGACGAACATGACCATTGACGCGTGGCTCAAGGCGGCGATTGAAGACGCTGAACGGCGCGGACTCCCCCTGCTCAAGCCGATGCTCGAGGGACTGGCGCAGTCCACGCGGATGTTGCGCGGCGCGGATTTCGCGCACGCCGCGGAGGCGACGGCCGTTCCCAAACCTGCACGCCCGAAGTGATCCCCACCGCCATGATGACCATCGACGAATTCGCACGCGGGCTTCGCGCGAGGACACTGAGTGCGCGCGAAGTCACCGACCAGTGCCTCGCGCCGGATCCGCGACGAGGATTCCCGGCTGAACGCGTTCATCCTGGTGATGGCCGACTCGGCGCGCCAGCAGGCAGACCAGGCCGATCGCGAAATCGCGGCCGGGCAGGATCGCGGTCCGCTGCATGGTGTGCCGATCTCGATCAAGGATCTGTTCGACATCACGGGTACGGCAACCACCGCCGCCTCGCGCGTCCGCGAGGGCCACGTCGCCACGCAGCGACGCCCCGCTCATCACCCAACTGCGCCAGGCCGGCGCGGTCATCGTCGGAAAAACGAACCTGCACGAGTTCGCGTTCGGAACGACGAACGAGGACTCGGCATTCGGTCCGGCGCGCCACCCGTTGGATCCGACGCGTTCCCCTGGCGGTTCAAGCGGCGGGTCGGCCGTGAGCCTGATCGCGGGAATGGCGCTCGCCACCGTTGGGACCGATACCGGCGGTTCGATCCGGATTCCCGCGGCCATCTGCGGCACCGTCGGCCTCAAACCGACGTCGGGCGAGCTGTCGACCGACGGCGTGGTCCCGCTGTCGAAGACGCTCGATCACGCTGGCCCGCTGACGAACAGCGTCACTGACGCCTGGCACATGCTGCACGCGTTGCGCGGGCGGCCGAGTCCGCGGCCGCTCGCCGCGGCGCCGCTCAACGGTCAGCGATTCGCGGTTCCGCGCAGATATTTCTGCGATCTCCTCGACGATGAAGTCCGCGCGCGCGTTCGAAGGCGCACTGGATCGATTGCGAGCAGGCGGGGCGACGATTGGTGAAGTGGACATCCCGACGGCGGACTACATCGCGACCATCTACGTCCATCTCGTTTTCGGCGATGCAGCGCCGTATCACGCGGAAGCGCTCGAAACGATGCCCGATCGCTACACGCCGGCCGTTCGCATGCGGCTCGAGATGGCGCGATACGTGCTCGCCGAGGACTACGTCAGAGCATTGGAGGGCCGCGCCGTTCTTTGCCGCGAGGTGGACCGCGCGTTGTCCGGCTACGACGCGCTGGCGCTGCCGACGGTCCCGATCCCCGCGCCGCCGATCGGCGCCGCATCCGTGCAGGTCGGCGCGTCGAGCGAACCGGTTCGCAGCGTCATGTTGCGGCTGACGCAGCTGTTCAACATCACCGGCCATCCGGCGATCTCGCTGCCGTGCGGCACGACTCGCGCGGGCTTTCCCATCGGGCTGCAGCTCGTGGGCACGCGCATGCAGACCGACGCGCTCCTCCACGTCGCACGATCGGTCGAAGACGCTCTGCGCTAGGCCGGCGGCAACGGCTCGCGCTGCGGAACCGGGATATCCGGCGGCCCTTCGGGCGGCGCCGGCGGAATAATGTCCGGCGGCGGGACCGGCTTGATGTCAGGCGGCGGCTTGTCGATGGGATCCGGCGGGCGGTAGACGTCCGGCCGCTGTGGCTGTTCGATCATGCGCAGGTTGACTGCAACATCGCTGCCTGCCAGCCTGCGCCTCGGTGTCCGCGGTTGAGCACGAGCCGGCGACGTCTCACACGTCCAGTCCGACTGAGCGCATGAGCTCCAGCGCGTTGCTCCTGGTCACGACACCGTCTCTCATGCGGTAGTCGAATACCATTTTTCCGTCGGCCACGCGATCCTCGAAATGCACGTTCCGCGCGCGCGCGCCGAGCTCGCCGGCCAGATCGGTCAGCGCGAGATCGTGCGTCGTCACCGCACCAATCGCGCCCGCCTCGACGAGAGCCTTCACCACCGCCGCCGCGCCGATCCGGCGGTCGTGCGAATTCGTGCCGCCGAGAATCTCGTCGAGCAGAAACAGCACGGGACGGCGGCCGCGCGCCGCCGCGACGATGTCGCGGATGCGGAGAATTTCCGCGTAAAAGCGCGAGTAGCCGTCCTGCAGCGAGTCCTCGACGCGAATCGTGCTGCCGATCGTCATCGGCGACAACGTCAGTGCGCGCGCGCGAACCGGCGCGCCGGCCATCGCCAGTACCGCGTTGGTGCCGATCGCGCGGAGCAGCGTGCTCTTGCCGGACATGTTCGAACCGCTGACGATGAGCACGTGGGGCGACTGGCCGCCCAGCTCGACGTCGTTGCAGATGGCGACGGCGTCAGGAATGAGCGGATGCGCGAGATCGCCGGCCACGAATGACCGGACCAGCGTCCGAAAGCCGCGGAAACGGATCGCGGGGACGCTCGTACGCGTAGGTCGCCAGCGAGGCCAGCGCTTCGATCTCGCCGACGACGGAAAGCCAGCGGGCGAGATCGGCGGCGTACCGCGCGTGCCAGCGATCGATCGCGACCGCGGCCTGCGTCTTGACCACCAGCAGCATCGCAAACGGCTTGACGATCGGAAAGCGCATGCTGTCGCGCGCCGCGATGTATCGCTTCAGCGTCGCGATCTTCTGTGACGGCAGCAACCCTCCGGACACCAGCGTCTCGTGCAGCGCGCGAAGGCGCGGCGAGGTGAACGACTCGCGTTCGATGCAGGCGAGCAGTTCCGAGAGCAGGCCCAGGTCGTAGGTGGCGGCGTCCACGCCGCGGATCACGCGCGCGACGCGGGCCCGCCAGATCGAGACCACGGCGGCCTGGACAGCCAGCCAGAGGAGCACGATGCCCAGCGGCACCAGGTCGGCAAACAGCGCGACGACGAGCGCGGCCGCCGCGACCGCGAACGCCGCGAACAACATCGCGTGCCAGGCGAGAAACCCTTCCGGCCGCGCTCGCGGTCCACCGCGCCAGCGTGCCGGTCCGGGAGACGCGCACGTCGGCGGTGCGAGTCGCCAGCGTTTCACGGAATTCCAGGCGATCGCGCAATTCGCCGACCGCCGCCTGCCGCGCGCCGATCTCCTCGATGGTCGCGCCCTCGCGCAGCCAGTCGGCGAGCGTGTCTTCACCAATCTCGGTCCGGGCGGTGTCGAGCAGCTGAAACAACGACCCCGGTCCGAAGAGATCGAGATCGCGCGCGTACGGATGGCCCTCGGCTGAATCGCGCGCCGTCGGGACCTGTGCCGGGCCACGATCCATCGAGGCGGGCCATTCCCCGCTGGTAGTACCGCCGAGCCCGCTCGCCGCGTTCTTTGGCATTCAACACGAGCGCGTGGACGACCAGCAGCACGAGAAACATCGCGATCGGAAGAACCACCCAGGCCGGATCGATGAGGCCGCGCGCGACACCGAGCCACAAGAGCAACGCGGCCAGCGCCATGGCCGCCAGCCGGAGATTGGAAAGAAGAAGGTGGCGCCCGTCGAAACGCCGGATGACGAGATCCCACGCGGCGAGCCGGCGGTCTGTACTCGGCGCGTGGATCGGACATCAGGCTACGTCTGAGTCAACAGGGCTTTCGCAATGGTCACGTAGCCGCCGACCGCTTCGTGCAGCTCGCGGAGCGGGATGAACTCGTCGGCCGTATGCGCCGCATGGATCGAGCCGGGCCCGTACAGCAGCGGCTGTCCCCACGCGTTGAGAAACGGAATGTCCGTGGTGTAGGGGAACACCGCCGTTTCGAAACCGGGCACGGTCGCCATTCTGACCGGCGCGACTTCGAGCACGTGCTCGATCGACACACGCGGCTCGAGACGGCGGATCGCCGCGCGGATTTCTTCGGCGTCGCTCACGGTCCGGAACATCACCTCGGCCTCCGCGGCTGGAGACACCACGTTGGGCGCGACACCACCGGCGATCAAACCAACCGAGTAATGCGTACGGCCCAGCACCTCGTCGTCCGGCAAGGCGATCGAGCGGAGCTCGATGAGCGCGTCGAGCAGCTTGTCGATGGCCGATTCACCGAGCTCGGGAAACGAGGAATGCGCCGCGCGTCCCGATGGCCTTCAACTTGACGCGCAGAATCCCGCGCGTCGCGAGACCAAGGCGGTTGTCGGTCGGCTCGCCGTCCACGAGATAGCGGCAGCCCTCGACCGCGAGATTCGCGGCGCGCGCGCCGTCGCTGCCGCGTTCTTCGCCGACCACGAACACGAGACCGACGCGCGATTCGCCGGACCGCCGCAGTTCATCGACCGCGGCGACCTGTGCGGCGAGAATGCCCTTGGCATCGCACGAGCCGCGTCCGTAGATGCGATCGCCGGTCAGGCGGCTCGGGAAAAACGGCGGGACGCAATCGAAGTGCGTGGACAGCGCGACGACGGGACGCTCGCCGACCGTCGCGATCACATTGAACCGCTCATCGTCCACCGGCTGCTCGGTGACCGAGAAGCCGCGGCCGCGAAGGTAGTCCACGAGCCAGCGGCCGGCTTCGCCTTCGCGGCCGGTCGTGGAGTCGATGTCGACGAGGGCGCGCGTGAGCGCGACGGGATCGACGGCCGGCGGCGCTACCGAATCCACGCCTCGAGCTCCGTGCGCGTATCCGTGCGCGAGTCGCGATATTTCACGATGACCGGCGTCGCCAGCGACAGGCCCCATTCGGGCCCCTTGCCGACGGTGACGGCGCGCGCGCCGGGCACGACGACCGCGCCCTCGGGAATGACGAGCGGCCGGTCGGCGGTCGGCCTGATCACCTCGCCGCGCACGAGATCGTAGACCGGCGTCGAGCCGGTCAGCACCGTGCCGGCGGCGATCACCGCGCGCGCCTTGATGATCGCGCCTTCGTAAATGCCGGTGTTGCCGCCGATCAGCGCTTCGTCTTCGACGATCACCGGCAGCGCGCCGACCGGCTCGATGACGCCGCCAATCTGCGCCGCCGCGCTGACGTGCACGCGCGCGCCGATCTGCGCGCACGATCCGACCAGCGCGTGCGAATCGATCAGCGACTGCTCGCCGATATAGGCGCCGATGTTGATGTACATCGGCGGCATGCAGATGACGCCGGGCGCGATGTAGGCGCCGTCGCGAACCGCCGATCCGCCGGGCACGATGCGCACGCCGGCGGCGAGGCCGGGTTTCTTGAGCGGCAGCGTGTCCTTGTCGTAGAAGGGCAGCTTCCCGTGATCCATCGACGCGTCGACGATGTCGCCGAATCGAAAGCCGATCAGGATGCCCTGCTTGACCCACGTGTTGACGCGCCAGCCGCCGGGGCTTGCCGGGTCGGGCTCGGCGGCGCGAACGGTGCCGGCGGACAGGGCGGCGCGCAGGGCCGCAAAGGTTGCGCGGGCGGCGTCGCGGTCGGCAGACGCGCCGGCCGCCACCAGAGTTTGAATGTCGGTTGCGAGCATCGCTATTGGAGCGAGAGCGTGTTTGAGAAGGTCGAGTTCCTTGAGCACCCGGACGATCTTTTCCCTCGACTCAGGCCTGGGCGGGCACATCGGCAGACGATAACTCTCTTCGAGCAGCCCCATCGCCGCCATCGCCGCTTTCACCGGCACCGGGTTGGCTTCGACGAAGTTGACCTGCATCAGCGGCATGATGCGGGTGTGGATGGCGCGCGCGGCGGCGAAGTCGCCGCGCTCGGCCGCTTCGACCATCTGCACCATCTCCGCGGGAATTTCGTTCGACACCACCGAAATGATCCCGCGGCCGCCGATCGCCATCAACGGCAGCGTGATCGCATCGTCGCCCGACAGCACGATGAAGTCGGCGGGCAGCGCGCGGCACACGTCCGCCATCTGGGTGATGTTGCCCGACGCTTCCTTGACGCCGACGATGTTCGGAATCTCGGCGAGCCGCGCGCAGCGTCGGCGTCTCGACGTTCACGCCGGTCCGGCCCTGCACGTTGTAGACGATGATCGGCAGCGGCGTGCTGTCGGCGATGGCCTGATAGTGCTGGAAGAGGCCTTCCTGCGTCGGCTTGTTGTAATAGGGCGTCACCGACAGGATGCCTGACGCGCCGACGTCGGCGCATCTCGTCCACCTGGTGAATGATCTCGCGCGTGTTGTAGCCGCCGGCGCCGGCGAGCACCGGCACCTCGCCGTCGCGCCTCGTCCACGAGGATCTCGACGACCCGCACGCGTTCTGCGTCGGTCAGCGTCGGGGTCTCGCCCGTCGTGCCGCACGGCACGAGGAAATGGATGCCCGCGTCGATCTGCCGCCGGCCGAGACGACGAACCGCTTTCTCGTCGAGGTCGCCGGATTTCGTGAACGGAGTGACGAGCGCGGTGCCGACCCCGGTCCAATGCGTTCTCATGGCACCCTCACAGGCCTTTCGGCCTCGGGCTTCGGGCTCTGGCAAGTCCTCTGATCGCGCCGTCCTAAAGCCTGAAGCCTGAAGCCCGAAGCCTGTTCTACGAATCCCAGCACATCCTGCATCGTGAACCAGCCGCGCCGGCCTTTCACCCACTGCGCCGCGGTCAGGGCGCCGCGCGCGAAGCGCGCCCCGATCGCGCGCCGTATGCGTCAGCGTAATCGATTCCGACGGTCCGTCGAAACCAATCGTATGCGTTCCGGGAATGAACCCGGCCCGCGACGCCGACACGTCGATCGGCCGTGGGTAGCCGGCCTCTTCCATGGCCCGCTTCAGTTTCAGCGCCGTGCCCGACGGCGCGTCCTTCTTCATCGCGTGGTGGGCCTCGTGCAGCCAGGCGCCGAAGTCCTGCTGGCCGGCGAACAGCTCGGCGGCCCGCGCCACCAGCGCCTCGAACAGCACGACGCCGGTCGAGAAGTTCGGCGCCGCCACGATGCCGGATCCCGGCGTCGGCCACGACCTTCCGCAGCTCCGCCTCGTGTTTCTGCCACCCGGTCGTCCCCAGGACGACGTTGATGCCGCGCCGCGCCAGCGACCGGCACATTCGTCATGCACCGCGTCCGGCGAGGTGAAGTCGATGGCGACGTCCACGTCGTCCCACCGCGCATCGTCGGCATCCGCCGCGTGCGACGGCGACATCGGATCGACGATGCCGGCGACCGTGCAGTCGTACTGCGGCGCCAGCTCACCGACCAGCTGGCCCATCTTGCCGTAGCCGACCAGCAGGATCGCGCATTACGACGCCACTTTCGCGCCAAAAAACGCGTCGTGCAAGCGGTTCATCGCCTGAGGCACGTCCGCATCGCGCAGCACGAACGTGATGTTGCGGCGCGACGCCGCCTGCGACACCAGGCGGAGCGGCACGCCCTTGAGCGCCGTCGACGGCGCGCGCGAAGAGCGTCGGATCCGATCGCAGGTTTTCGCCGACGATGCAGACAATCGCCATGTCCGGCTCGCAGCTCGACCTCGGCAAAGTGCTCGAGATTGCCGACGATGTCGTCCAGCCGCCGCGTGCTGTCCACGGTCACCGACACGCTCACTTCCGAGGTGGTGACGACGTCCACCGAGCGTCCTGAAGCGCTCGAACACTTCGAACAGGCGCCGCAGGAAGCCGTGCGCCATCAGCATGCGCGTCGAGGTGATGTCCACGACCGTCACGCCCGCGCTTGCAGGCGAGCGCGGTGATGCACGCCCTCGTCGCTCGCGTCCCTCGGCCGTGATCATCGTGCCCCTGACTTCAGGCCGGCGCGAGTTCAGGATGCGAACCGGAATGTTCTTGGCCACCGCCGGAAGGATGGTGCTGGGATGCAGCACCTTGGCGCCGAAATACGCCAGCTCCGACGCCTCGGAAAACGAGAGCTGCGGAACCAGCACCGGATCGGCGACGACCCGCGGGTCGGCGGTCAGCATGCCGTCCACGTCGGTCCAGATCTGAATCTCGTCGACGTCCGAGGCACGCGCCGAAGATCGCCGCCGAATAGTCCGATCCGCCGCGTCCGAGCGTCGTCGTCACGCCGGCGGCGGTGGCGCCGATGAATCCGCCCAGCACCGGCACTTCGCCGGCGGCGGTCCGCGACGCGACCAGTTCCTGCGTCCGGCGACAGGTGGCGTCGGTGTCGGGGACGGCCGCCGTGTGCTCCGCGTCGGTCACGAGCACCCGGCGCGCATCGACCCACGCAGCGGGGATGCCCTGCGCCACGAACGCCGCGGCGACCATCCGGCTGCTCGCCAGCTCGCCCATCGCCAGGATCGCGTCGGTCGCAACCGGCGAGACCTCGCCGCTGCGCCGCCCATCCGCGCACTCGCTGAGACAGCTCGTCGAAGTCGCTGACGCAGATGCGCGTTCAGCGCGTCGAGCGCGGGGCCCTGCACCAGTCCTGACGCGACGCTTGACGTGGCGCGTCGAGCAGCTCGCGCAGAAGCTGCGCCGCCTCTTCGCCTTCGCCTTCGCCGGCCAGGCGGCCGGTTTCGACCAGCCGATCGGTGACCTTCGACATCGCCGACACGACGACGACCGGCAGGCGTGCTCGCCGGGATGCCGCGCGATGTGATCGCGCACGATGTTGATGACGCGCGTCATCGCCTCCGCGTCGGCGACCGACGTGCCGCCGAATTTCATGATGACGTTCACAGCAGCCCCTCGCGATGCATCAGTTCGGCGTTGAGAATCGCCGCGCCGGCGGCGCCGCGGATGGTGTTGTGGCCGTGCGCGACGAACTTGTAGTCGAACAGCGGGCACGGCCGCAGGCGTCCGATGGTGACCGCCATCCCGCCGTCGCGGTTGGCGTCGAGCATCGGCTGCGGACGGTTCGGCTTCGGTGAGATAGACCAGCGGCTGCGGCGGCGCAGACGGCAGATCCAGTTCCTGCGGCCGGCCGCGGAACGTGGTCCACGCGTCGATGATGGCTTCCGGCGTCGGCCGCTGCTCGAGGCCCACGGAAATCGATGCCGTGTGTCCATTCTGCACCGGCACGCGGGTGGTCGTCGCGCTCAGCGTGACCGGGTGATACGCGATCGACTTCGTCCGCCGAGCGAACCGAGAATCTTGCGCGTTTCCGTTTCGATCTTCTCCTCTTCGCCGCCGCCGATGTAGCGGAATGACGTTGCCGAGGATGTCCCACGACGGCACGCCCGGATAGCCGGCGCCGGAAATCGCCTGCAGCGTCGTGACCAGCGTCGACTTCAACCCGAACTGGCGCAGCGGCGCGAGCGCCATCGCGATGACGATGGTCGCGCAGTTGGGATTCGTGACGATGCGGCCCTTCCAGCCGTGCGTCTCGCTCCTGCGCCTTGAGCAGCGCGAGGTGATCCGCGTTGACCTCGGGAATCAGCAGCGGCACGGTGTCGAACATGCGGTAGTTGCGCGAGTTGCTGACGACGATGTGGCCGGCGCTGGCGAAGGCGGCTTCAATCTCGCCGGCGACCGACGAGTCGAGACCGGAGAACACCAGCTTGGGTGCGCGGCCGGGCGTCGCCGCCTCGACCACCTTGCTGGCGATGTCGTCGGGCAGGCGGATTCGGCAGGCGCCATGCTGCCGCGTCACGGAACGCCTTGCCCTCCGAACGCTGACTCGCGCCGAGCCACTCGACCTTGAACCAGGGATGGTTCGCGAGGAGCGCGATGAACTGCTGGCCGACCATACCGGTCGCGCCGAGAATGCCTACGGGAATTGATGCCATCCTGCCTCTCTCCTGCCTTTCTCCAAAAAAAAAGCCGACGCGGTTTGAACCGTGTCGGCAGGGTGCAGCTCGTTAGTGTGATGAACAGACTAGCGGTCGAGCACAACTCCTCCAACACGGGTGACCCGCTTTCGACCGGTCCACTTAGGCGTGTTGCAGAAGAGTTTCATCTCAGTGCTTCGTTCGTTCGGTAGTCAGTAGTGGCCACCGGCTAGGCCGGTCCAATCCGCTGAGTATAGCATGGGACCGGATGTTTCAAGTTTTCTTCCACGCGTGGGAACGCCGGCTCGCCGCGGCCACGACCGATCGCGTCGTTCGCCCGTTCGACTGGGGGCTCGAATGGCTGCCGTCCCGCGAGGCGCATCACGACGCCGCGCCGGCGGCGGTGCTGAGCGACTGGGTCGCCGGTGTGATGGCGGACACTGATCGGTTTTTCACGCCACCGCCGATCAACGACTACACGCTCGGCGCAGAGAAGGAAGGCGGAGAACGCGCGCTGACGTTTCCGAGCGCGTTGACGACGCCGCATCCCGACAACAATGTCGTTCTCACGCGCGCTGTTCCCCGCGCGCGGACCGGCGCGCGGCCGTCCTGGTGCTGCCGCAGTGGAACTCCGACGCCAACGGTCACGTGGGGCTGTGCAAGCTGCTGGCGATGAACGGCATGACCGCGCTCAGATTGAGCCTGCCCTATCACGACAGCCGCATGCCGCCGGAACTGCATCGCGCCGACTACATCGTCAGCGCGAACGTCGCGCGCACCGTCCAGGTTTGCCGCCAGGCGGTGCTCGATGCCCGCCGCGCGATCGCCTGGCTGCACGCCGAGGGCTACGAACGCATCGGGATCCTCGGATCGAGTCTCGGATCCTGTCTGTCGCTGCTGACCATGGCGCACGAGCCGCTGATCGACGCGGCCGGCGCTGAATCACGTGTCGCCGTTTTTCGCCGACGTCGTCTGGCGCGGGCTGTCGACCGAGCACGTGCGGGCCGGCCTCGACGGCCACATCGAGCTCGAGCTGCTGCGCGAGTTGTGGGGACCGATTTCAGCCGGCGTGGTATCTCGAACGCCTGCGCGATCGCAAGACGCTGCTGGTGTACGCGAAATACGATCTCACGTTCCCGGTCGACCTGTCCGAGGATCTCGTGCGGATGTTCCGCGAGCGCGACATCCCTCACGAGGTCGCGGTGCTGCACTGCGGCCACTACTCGTCCGGGAAGACGCCGTTCAAGTTCGTGGACGGATGGATTCTGTCGCGGTTCCTTCGAAAAGCGCTTCTCTGAACGCAATCGGTGCGAGGTGCGTAGGTTCGAGGTGCGCGGTGCGGTGCAGGTGCCAGGTGCTTCGTGCGACGTGCACATGCACGCTTCGTCCACGCGATCGTCGTCAGGTCCGGCTGAAGCCGGACACTGCTTCACTCGGCAGTGCACCCGCACCAAGCACGCGGCACGTGGCACCGCACCTAAGCACCCACGCACCCTAGCACCTTGCACCGACACGGATCAGTCTTACGGTTTGAACAGTCGGAACAGCGCCCGTCGATCGTAGCGGCGTTTCTCGGGCTCCTGGGGCGGCGTCGTCGCGCGGATCAAGTCTTCCAGGCGCGCGGCGATGTTGCCGAGATCGCGGAACGCGGTCAGCTGATCCCGCGTGGTGACCGAGATGTTGTTCAGCAGCGGCCGCATGCGCTCCTGCGGCAGCGGCTTGTTGATCCATTTGTCGCGGAACACGAGGCAGCGCCGCTGCTCGGCGGCGCTCTCTTCGGTCAGGCGGCGGAGCGTCGCGACCTGTTCCTCGCGTCCGCCCTCGGTCGTCAGTTCCGCGGCGATGCGCTGGCAATCGGCGACGGCCGCGCCGATCATCGTCGTGAAAAACGCCAGGTAGTCGCGAATCGCCTGCGGATTCTCGAGCGCCGCGGCGTTCGCCTCGATCTCCTGCGCGTAGCCCTCGAGCAGCTCCAGCGTGGTCACCGCATCGCTCCGCCGGGCGCTGACCTGCTCGATGAGTTGATCGAGTGTCGTGTCGTGATCGAGTGTCACAGGTATTTCAGCAGGCCTTCGAAGGCCCGCAGCAGGACGTCGGCCAGATCGCGGATGAACGGCGACACTTCGCCGTCGCTGACCGCGTTGGCCACCGTCACCGGATCGGTGAGGAACAGCCAGACCGTGGCCACCGCGAGGACCACCACCAGCGCGGCGACCGCGCCAAAAAGACTGAGACCGACGCGCTCGTAGCGCATATCGCTATTCGACGCGAAAACTGGCGGGCTGGTTGACGGATGAACCAAATATTTGGTCATCGAGTCATCGGGTCATCGAGTCAATTGGATTTGCCAATTGACCCGATGACTCGATGACCAAATGACTAAATGAACTGTATCAGAAGGCGTCCGCCGACAGCACGCTCGGCTGGCCAAGATCCAGACGGCTGAGGTCCTGGGCGATGGTGTCGTAGTCGCCGACGACCAGCGTGATCAGGCGGGCGGGATCGAGGTGCTCGGCCGACACGCGGGTGATGTCGTCGGTCGTGACACGCTCGAGGCGCGGGACGAACTGCGCGAAATAATCGTCCGGCAGATCGTAGAGCGCGATCTGTGTCACGGCACGCGCCACCTGCTCGGCGGTCTCGAAGTTGCGCGCGTAGCCGCGGGTCAGCGCCGCGATCCCGAGCGCGAGCTCGTCGGACGACACCGGGCGCGGACCGCGAATCGCCGAAATCTCGTCGAGCGATTCGTGGATGGCCTGCGCCGTCCCCGCCGTCTGGACGCTGACCTGCAGCGCGAACGGACCGGCCATGCGGCGGAAGTCGAACGACGTCCGGGCGCCGTAGGTCAGCCCCTTCTCCTCGCGGAGATTCAGGTTGATGCGGCTGACGAACTGCCCGCCGAGCACCATGTTCGCCGCGATCAGCGCGTGATAGTCCGGCGTGCTTCCGCGCCGCGGCGACGTGGCCGATGCGCAGCTCCGACTGCGGGGCGCCCGGCCGCGGAATGATGTTCAGGCGCGCGTTCGACGGCAGCGCCCGCGCCAACGGCAGGCTGCCGCCGGACGCGCCGGTCCATCCCGCCGAATGCGTCCTCGGCAAAGGCCACGCTGTCCGCATGGTGCGCAGTCGCCGGCCACCACCAGCGTCGCATCCGCCGGCCTCATGATCGCGCGATGAAACGCCCGCACATCGTCGATCGTCAGCGCGGTGAGCGAACGTTCGCTGCCGAGCGGCGTGTGGCCGTACGGATGACTGCCGTAGAGAAGCCGAACGAACGCGCGGTCGGCGACCGCACCCGGCATGTCGCGCAGCTGCGTGAGCCGGTGCAACCGGAGCTGGCGGACGCGCTCGAAGTCCGCTTCGCGCAGCGCCGGGCGGGCGGCGATGTCGGCCAGCATCTTCAGCGCCGGCCCGGTGAACCGGCTGAGCGCGGTGATCGTCAGGACCGCGGCATCGGCGCCGATGTCCGAGTCGAGCTGCGCGCCGAGGCGCGCCAGCTCTTCGTGAATCTGGATCGCCGATCGTTCGCCGCTGCCCTCGTCGAGCATGTCCACGGTGATCGCCGCGAGCCCCTCCTTGTCGACCGGATCGTCGGCGGCCCCGCGGCGCACGAGCAGCATCAGCGTGACGACCGGGATGGACGGGTGACGCACGGTCCAGACCCGGAGTCCGCTCGACAGCGTGGACTTTTCGATCGCCGGAAAATGATAGAGGCGTGGCCGGGCCCGGGACGGGCAGCCGGCTGCGATCGATCAGCATCATGACACTCGCGCCGGAGACGAGTCCGGTATCGCCAGCGAGACGCGATCGCGCGGCACGACGCTGAGCATCACGCGCCGCGAGTTGGCCAGGTGTTTCCCGACCGCGGACTGCATCGAAGCGACCGTCACCTGCTGATAGCGATCCAGATCGCGGCCGAAAAAGTCGGGATCGCCGACCAGCACGTTATAGGCGTTGAGCTGATCGGACTTGCCGCCGAACCCGCCGACCGACTGCAGGCGGAACATGAACTGCGCTTCGACCTGGACACGGCCGCGCTCGATCTCGTCGGCGGTCGGCCCGTCGGTCGCGACCCGGGTGATCTCTTCGTCGATCGCCCGCGCGATCTCGGCGAGCGAATGTCCCGGCGCCGCCGTCGCCGCGACCTGGAAGAATCCGCCGGCCTCGCGCGAGTTCTGCGACGCCGACACGTCGGTGGCGATGCGTTCGTCGTACACCAGGCGCTTGTAGAGCCGCGAGGTCTTGCCGTTCGCCAGGACGTCCGCCGCCAGATCGAGCTCCGCGTCGTCCGCGTCGAACATCGCCGGCGTGATCCACGCCACGTAAAGGCGCGGCAGCTCGACGCGATCCGCGCAGCACCAGGCGCCGTTCGCCCTCGAGCGTCACGTCGGCGGGATGAACCGGCGCGACAGCCGGTCCGCCGGCAGATCTCGCCGAAATAGCCGCCGACCAGGTCCAGCGTCTCGTGCGGATCGATGTCGCCGGCAATGGCCAGCGACGCATTTCGCCGGATGGTAGTACGTTCGGAAGAACTCGCGGACTTCGTCGATCGTCGCGGCATGGAGATCGTCGATTTCGCCGATCGTCGTCCAGTGATACGGATGGTCCGGCGGAAACAGCGCCGCGAGCATCGCCATCGGCGCGAGCCCGTACGGGCGGTTCTCGTAGTTCTGCCGCCGTTCGTTCAGCACGACGTCGCGCTGATTCTGGAACTTGGCGTCGGTCAGCGCGGGCAGCAGATAACCCATCCGATCCGATTCCATCCACAGCGCGAGCTCCAGCGCGTTGGACGGCACGACTTCCCAGTAGTTCGTGCGGTCGGCATTCGTGGATCCGTTCAGCGACGCGCCGGCGCCCTGGAGCGGCTGGAAAAAGCCCTTGTCGTGGTGCTCGGAGCCTTCGAACATCAAGTGCTCGAACAGATGCGCGAATCCGGTGTGGCCAGGCGTTTCGTTCTTCGATCCGACGTGATACCAGAGGTTCACCGCCACGATCGGGCACGACCGATCCTCGTGCAGGAGGACGTTCAGGCCGTTCGCGAGCGTGTGCTTGCTGAACTCGATGTTCATCGAACGACCGTCAGCGGAATCGTGGACCTGGAGTAGCTGGCGATGGAGATCTGGGCCGCGGCGCGTTCGGCCGCCGCCATGAACGCGCGCGCCGCCGGCGACTCCGGCTCGCTGACGACCAGCGGCACGCCGGTGTCGCTGCCCTCGCGAATCGGCTGGTAGATCGGCAGGCGCCCGAGGAACGGCACACCGAGCTCGGTCGCCATCGTTTCGCCGCCGCCGTGCCCGAAGATGTCCGACTCGTGATGGCAGCTCGGGCAATCGAAGTAACTCATGTTCTCGATGATGCCGAGCGGCGGGATGTTCAGCTTCTTGTACATCGCCACCGCGCGCCGCGAATCAGCGAGCGACACCTGCTGCGGCGTGGTCACGACAATCGCCCCGGCCACGGGAACCGTCTGGCTCAGGCTGAGCGCGACGTCGCCGGTTCCGGGCGGCATGTCGATGATCAGGTAATCGAGATCGCTCCACTTCACTTCGCGGAAGAATTGCTGCAGCGCGCCGTGCAGCATCGGCCCGCGCCAGATGATCGGGGCATCGTCCTGCGTCAGGAACCCCATCGAGATCACCTGCAGGCCGTACTTCTCGGCCGGCACGATCTTCTGGCCGTCGGTCACCAGCTGATTCTTCATGCCGAGCATGATCGGCACGTTCGGACCGTAGATGTCGCCATCGATCAGGCCGACCCGGCTGCCGGCCTTGGCGAGCGCGATCGCCAGGTTCACCGCCACGGTGGTCTTGCCGACGCCGCCTTTGCCCGCACCGACGGCGATGATGTTCTTCACGCCGGGCAGCGGCTGACGTCCGCCCTCCGCGCCGACCGCCTCGCGAACCTGGGCGCTCATCGTGACGTCGACGCTCGACACGCCCGGCACCTGCAGCACCGCCGCGCGCGCCTGGTCGCGCATCTGCTCCTTGACGGGACACGCCGGCGTCGTCAACTCGATCGTGAACGACACGCGGCCCCCGTCGATCTTCAGGTCCTTGATGAAGTTCAGGCTGACGATGTCCCGGTTCAGATCGGGATCGCGAACCACCGCAAGCGCACCAAGAACCGAGGATTGGTCAACGGCCATGATCAAAGGATATCGGCATTCGCTCGGGAAGAACAACCAAGCGACTGGTCGGGAGACGAACCTAGGGGCGCTGCGCCGGCACAACCGGCGTGAAACGCTCGAGCATCTTGCGGCGGACGACGGCCCCGAAAATGTGGCCGGCCGCGTCGGCGCCAACCCCTTCGGCACCGCTCGGCTCGGTGGTGTTCGATTCGATATCTTCAATGAACGCGGACACCTGGCCGGTTTTGGCGCTGCCGATCCGGATGCCTTTCCGGAAGCCGCTGGCTGATGTGGGTGCGCTCGTGCCTGACTCGGAATCCGCGACATAAATGATGTCGCGGCGGTCGATGTAAATACCGCTCGGACGCCCGAACTGCTTCCACTCGGCGAGAAAACCGCCGTCCTGGTCGAAGATTTCGATGCGGTTGTTCACGCGATCGCCGACAAACAGCCGCCCCTGCGAGTCCATGGCGATGGTGTGCGGCTCGTGAAATTCTCCGGGCCCGCTGCCCTTGCGTCCCCACGCCTTGATGAACTGGCCGTCTTTTGAAAACTTGACGATGCGGTTGTTGCCGGTCTCGCGGTGTCCGTCGCTGACGAAAATCTCGCCGCTCGGAGAGACGACGACGTCAGTCGGCTGGTTGAAGACGTCCGGGCCCTCGCCGGCCACGCCGGCCTTGCCGAGCGTGCGAAGCAACCTGCCGTCGGCGCTGAACTCGAACACCTGGTGACCCTTGCCGTCGCGCCCCTGCGCGTCGGTCGCCCACACGTGGCCGTCGCGGTGCACGTAGAAACCGTGCGGGAAGACGAACTGACCCTGGCCCCAGCTGCGCAGGAGTTTGCCCGACGGATCGAACACCATGAACGGCGCTTCGCTCCGGCCGGCGCAGGAGTTGTCGTAGCAGCGATGCAGCACGTAGATGTTGCCGTCCGGGCCGGGCTCGGCGCCGATCACCGCCGCCCACGCGAGGCCGGCGGGCCGCTCTCCCCAGTCGGTGGCGCGGTTGTAGCGGGTCTGCGCCGTCAGCGATCCGCAGACCGCGACCGCGAGCGCCGCGACGACGAGACAGGATCTGCGCATGTCACACCTCGAACAAACGCTTCGCGTCCTCGCGAAGCAGTGTCCCGATCGCGTAGACGCCGAGGGCCGTGCCGTACGGCAGGAGCAGCAGATCGACGATCGCCAGCATCAGCGCCAGGTGGCGGCACCAGATGCGGCGGCGCTTGAGGACGGTGCCGACGAACAGGTGCAAGCCGCCCCAGACGAGCGCGAGGATCGCGAGCGTCGTGAACGCGATCGCGGTGAGGCTCGCGCCGACGCCGGTCGCGACCGAGGTGGCGAGCGCGATCGCGGCGATCCCCAGCGCCAGCGTCGAGGCGCCGATGAGCATCGTGACGATGCCCCAGAGGACGAAGAGCACGCCAACCAGGTCCACGTGCGAGAACGTGGATTCTTCGGCGGTCAGACTGAGGGGATATGACGCTGGCACAGATGACCGCGCCGTTCAGGAGCCTGCCGGATCCGGCATCGAGTATTTCAGGCGGTGATCGCGACGCGAACCTGGATGCGCACCGCCGCATCGTGCGGCGTGTTGACGCGGAAGTTGAGACACGTGCCATCGGCCACGCCGCGCGGGACGGCGACGGTCAGCCACCGCGGCACGATCAGGTGGCCGTTCCCTTCGCACGATTCGCACGGCTCGGCCCAGACTTCGCCGCGGCCGCCGCACTGATCGCAGACCGCGCGGACCAGGATTTCGACCGGCACCACGGTCCCGCGCTGCGCTTCGTCGCTCGACAGCGACACCTGCGCGGTGAGCGGCTCGCTCTGCTCCGTGCCGGCGTCGGCCAGGAAGGCGCGGCGCACACGGGCGACGAGATGTCCCATGGACGGGAAATCGATGGCGATTTCGTCGGCGAAGCAATCCGGTTCGAGTTGAGCGCGCAACGTCGTAACCATAAAAGTCGCGCAATGGCTTGTCAAGGCGCACTGCGGCGGCGTATCGTCAGTTTCACACATGGCTGATACGCGCGAGTGTCCGATGTGCGGTGGGACCATGCGGCTGAAGCGTAGCGCCGCGCTTGTACAGATCCCGGGCAACCCGCGTCCGACACCGCGGCCTTCAGCCGAATGGATTTGCCCCGACTGCGACTATTTCGAAGAAGCCGATGAAGAAGGAACGTAGGCGACGCGCCGAAGGCCGCTCGCCGCGAGCGCGGCAACGGACCGAGGGTTAGCGCGCGCCGATCGTCAGCAGGACTTCCTTGCGGAGGGTATCCTCGAACTCCTCGAACTTCAACGCCGACTCGCACTCGTCGCACAGTACTTCGAGTATTGCCGGACGGGTTTCTTCCGATACTTCCACGCGGCCATCTTCGAGATGAACCACGTGCATTTGCAGCGTTTTGACCTGAAAATTCCGGTCGTTGCCGCAATGTGGACAAGTCAACGTCACGAACTATTCCCCTTTCGGCGATTTTCAAGTGCCCAGAGATCCGGGCTTGGCGTTCGCTCGAGTGTTGGACACCGTCCGGGCAGATCCAGACAGTGGCAAAATCTGATTCTATGTAAATGGTCGGGGCTGGCGCAACGGAAAACCGGCCAAATTCGGTGATTTGTCGCAAATTGTGTCGGCGATCTGCTAACTTCTGCGCGACATGACCACAGGCTCATACCAGGTGCACTCAGAGGCGCACGGTCCGCGCTGGATCGCGTGGATTACGCGCGGCGCGGAAACAAAACCGGAACGTTCCGTCGTTCTGGTCGGCGCGACGCAAGCTGAAGCGGAAGAGCGCGCGAAGCAGTGGGCTGAGCACGGCCGCTAGCTCGACAGTTAGCCGTCAGCGTTCGCAAGAGCCGGTTTTGGCGTGTCAAACGCGTGGACCTGGCCGCCCGGCCCCGTCCAGACCACAGGCTCATCGCTCGCGCCGAACGCGCTCACAAACAACTGTTTGAAAGCCGGCGGCAGCACTTCCGCCAGGCTGCCCGGCGTCGCGCGAAACTGGCCGTCGGCCACCGACCCTGACAGATACAGCCGATCGCGCGCGCGCGTCAGCGCGACGTAGAGCAATCGCTTGGTCTCTTCGCGGTCACGCGCACGCGCGTCTTCATCAGCTTCGGACTGATAGTCGGCGATCGCCACGGAAGATTCGCCTCCGGCATCCGCCGCCACCCTGATCGGCGCGCGCATGTTGCCGGTTCCCCGCCCCATGTTGACCACGAAGACGATCGGAAACTCGAGCCCCTTCGCCGCGTGAACGGTCATGAGGCTGACCGCATCGATCGCGTCGATCGCCGCATTCGACTCGTCGCCGACCGCGAGCTGCTCGAGATGGTCCGCGACGCGCGCCAGCGTCGCGTAGCCGCGATTCTGGAACCGCCGGATCATCGCGCCGAGCTTCTTCAGGTTCTCGCGCGCCTGCGCGTGCCGCCGGCCGCGCATTTCCTCCGCGTAGGCGGTATCCGAAAGGATTCGCGTCAGGAGCTCCGACGGCGTCATCCGATCCACCCACGACAGCCATACAGGAAGCGCCGCCCGCAGCTGCTCGAGGACGCGCCGATCGTCGGAATCGAATTGCGAGACGACCGCCGGAGGCTCGGGTGCCAGAAGCGCCGCCGCCAGCCGCGGCGCCAGCCGCATGACGCTGACATCGGACAGACGCACCAGCCGCGCGCGCAGAAGTGTCGCGGCGCGCAGATCCGACATCGGATCGGCGAGATATCGGAGAAGCGCGACGGCGTCCTGCACCTCGTCGGCTTCGAAGAAACCGAGACCCTTGTAGACGTAGGTGGGCCTGCCCCCAGTTTCACTTTCTGCGTGCATTTCCACTGCTCGGCCGAACGGGACTCCATTCCAAAACGTCAATGTCACGCCAGGTTGGGACAGAGAAAACTACACCGATCAGTCCGCGGTTGCTGACCTTCGATACAACGAAATGGCAATCCTCAGCAGGACCCCAGGCTTCCACGAGAAAGGGCAGCGTGGCGACCGCACCTGAAATACTGCGGGGACCGGAGTACTGCGTGTGAGCGTCGCGAAGGCGATTGATAAGTGTTGTGAGCTCACGATGAAACTGGAAGATCTGTTAAACCAGGAACTTGCTGACGAAGATGTCTCAACGCCCGGATGGGATCAAAATTATGCAAGGCGCGCTTGAGTGGCAAGTGGGCATAAACACCGTCGATCACTTGAACCAGGGCATCGATGATATCGAGCCGTTCTCCCCAATCTACCCCGCCGACATCCGGGGGCAATTCGCCAAGTGCTTCGCTCAGGCTCTTGCCACGCTGAAGCGTTATCGCATTGAACTTTTGGCGACTGTTTTTTGCCACACTATTCTTCATCGTTATTTCCTGTAAAAATCAGCGAGACCATCCAGAAGGCCGCCATGAAAACCGCGACCGTGAATGTCCGCAAAGAATGCCTTGTCATGAACAAGGGTCGGCAAGGGGGGCACGACCACCGTTTCTGG
>CAVQHT010000006.1:0-165200 GCA_963712355.1 uncultured Acidobacteriota bacterium | reverse complement strand
ATCCCCGATCGAAAGCGGTGCCGATTCGATTCAGCGTACCGCTCGACGGGCTCACGCCGGGGCGCTACGACTGCCAGGTCAGCGTGCTCGACACGAGCAGCCAGAAAGTGGCGTTCTGGCGCGCGCCCATCGTCGTGGTTCCCTAGCCGTTCCCGTGCGCTATAGTTAGCGCGAACAGGGAGGTTCCATGAACGTTGTAGGTCGGATTTCGCTCGGCGCCTGTGCGATCACGATGGCAATGCTCGTGGGACCATCGCTCGATGCGCAGCGCGGGCCGGTCGTGCCGCTGGTCGACGCCAACCACCTGCGGATGAACCCGGAAGAAGGGCTCGTCAGCACCACCGTGTTCGGCGATCCCTCGAAGGCGGGCATGTACGTCATCCGCAATCGCTTCGCGGCGGGCAACACGAGCCGTCCGCATTATCACGATCAGGATCGCTACGTCACGGTGATCAAGGGCACGTGGTAGACCGACGAGGGCGATGTGTTCCGTCCGGACAAGATGATTCCGATCAAGACCGGCGGTTTCATGTTCCACCCGGCCGGCTACCATCACTACGACGGCGCGAAAGACGAGGAAGTCGTCGTCCAGATCATGGGCATGGGTCCGGTCAAGACCATCCAGACCGAAGTGGACGCGAACGGCAAACCGGTTCCCGCACGCGGCGCCACACCGCCAGCCACGCCACGCTGACGTAAGAACTGCAGTCGGTGCTGGGGTGCGTGGGTGCGTGGGGTGCGTGGGGTGCGGTGCGAAGTGCTTGGTGCGTGAGTGCACCGCATTGAAGCTGTCGTAGTGTCCGCCTTCAGGCGGACCGTCGCAGCTTGCACCCTGCAACGCGCCTAAGCACGTTGCACCGAAGCACCCCGGCACCGCACCGAAGCACCTACGCACCCACGCACCCACGCACCGACGAGTGCGCTTTCGAGCGCCTATTTGCCAGGCGCTGATTGCGCGTTGAGCAGTTCCTTGATTCCGCCGAGCGACGCCATGATGCCGGTTGCTTCGTAGGGCATGAACACCAGTTTGTTGGCGTCGGTCGCGATCGCGTTCAGCGCTTCCATGTAGCGCTGCGCGATGAGGTACTGCGCGGGATTGCCGGCGGTGCCGATCGCCTGTGCGACCAGCGTCAGCGCCTGCGCTTCGCCCTGCGCCACGCGCATCCGCGCTTCGGCCTGGCCTTCCGCCGCGAGAATCGCCGCCTGCTTGGATCCCTCGGCGGTGACGATCTGCGACTGCTTCTGGCCTTCGGCGCGCAGAATCGCTGACGACTTCTCGCCTTCGGCGGTCGTCACGACGGCGCGCCGCGTCCGCTCCGCCGTCATCTGCTTTTCCATCGTCAGGCGGATCTCTTCGGGCGGCGTGATGTTCTTGAGCTCGATGCGCATCACCTTCACGCCCCACTGCTGCGTGGCGGTGTCGAGCGCGGCGCGCAGCTGCGAGTTGGTGGTGTCGCGCGACGCCAGCGTGTGATCCAGATCCAGCTGGCCGATGACGTTGCGCAGCGCCGAGAGCGTGAGCTGCTCGAGGCCCCACCTGAGGTTCTGCACCTCGTAGGTGGCGCGCACCGGATCGACGATCACCGAGTAGATGACGGCGTCGACTTCCATCGTCACGTTGTCGCGGGTGATCACCGGCTGCGGTTCGATCTTGGTGATCTGCTCGCGCAGGTCGATCGTCTCGCGCACCGAGTCGAAGAACGGGAAGATCGTGTTCAGGCCGGCTTCGGCGGTGCGGTGATACTTGCCGAGCCGTTCGATGATCTTGACCTGTTTCTGCGGAACGATCTTGATCGCCTTCAGCACGACGACCAGCACGAAGAAGGCGAAGATGAGCAGGACGGTGGGCGCGGTCATGCGGGCGTTACCTCCAGGACGATACCGTCAGCAGACGTGACCCGAACGCGCGTACCGGCGCGCAGCGGCAGCGCGGCGCGCGCGGCCCAGTCTTCGCCGCCGACATTGACCCGCCCGGCGCCGACCGCCGTTTCGATGTCGTGCGTGACCACGCCTTCGCGGCCGATCAGGCCCGCCGTGCGCGACGGCACGCCCGGCGCGTTCAACTGCGAGACGAGCCGCGGACGGAGCAGCCACAACGACAGGCCGAGCGCGACGCCGAAGACGCCGACCTGCGCGGGAACTCCCAGCCCGATCGCCGCGGCGATGGCCGCCGCGATGCCGGCAAGGCTGACGAAGATGACGCCGAAGTGCGGAATGGAAACCTCGACGATCGCCGCAACGATGGCGATCCCGACCCACGCAAGCGCCTGGGAGTCGAGGAGGTTCATGGCTTACGGATAGGAGAGGATACCCGTATAGATGGTCGGGACGGTAATCGCCCCGGTATCAAACAGCTGGACGCAGTAGGTCCCTTTGTCGAGCAGCCCGAACTGCACGGCGCGGCCGACGATGAAGGTGGTGACGTAGTTGCCGAAGACCGCGCAGCTGCCGCTCGCGAACTGGCCGAGCGCGATACCCATCAGCGCGCCGTTGCTCGGCGTTGGCGACAGCGAGGAGATCGTGACCTGGATCTCGCCGTTCTTGCTGGTCGTAAACTGCTTGAAATCGGAGCCGCCGACCGGAATCGTCCCGGTGATGGTGTCCATGTTGTTCTTGGACGGGTCCACGATGCCGCCGCAGGCCGACAGCGCAACCGCGACTGTCAGCGCCCCCAAAATACGTCGAAAGCCCATGCAGGAATTGTATACTGCGCCGATGAAGCACCACCTACGAATCGCGCCCACGCTCGCTCTGTTGTCGGCATTCGCCGTCATGGCGCCTTCCGCGCGAGCGGAAGTGACCCGAGTTGAGGTAACGACGCGCGCTCCGCTTGGCCAGACCGGCTACGAGAAGATTGTCGGGATCGCCCATTTTGCGGTGGATCCCCGGGATCCGCGGAACGCCGTGATCGCCGACATCGACAAGGCCCCGGTCAATGCCGCGGGCAAAGTCGAATTCTCGGGCGACATCTGCATTCTGCGTCCGCTGAACGACGCGGCCGCCAACGGCATCGCGCTCGTCGACGTCGTCAATCGTGGACGGAAGACGATCGTGACGACCTTCGACAGTCGCGCGCAGGCCGACCCGGCGGCCGACGCCGATCTCGGCGACGCGTTTCTGACGCGACAGGGGTACACGCTGGTGTTCGTCGCATGGGAATTCGACGTGCGCCGGTCGGCCACGAGCATGGGCCTCGAGGTGCCGGGCGCGCCGAACGCCACGGGCCTCGTCCGCGGCGTCCTGATTCCGAACGACGCCAACCCGGAACAGACCGTCACCGATCTGGGCGGTTATCAGCCGGCGCAGCCGGATGCGGCGGACACGACGCTCGTCGTGCACGACGGTCCATTCGGCAAAGTGGAAACCATCGCGAGGAATCGCTTCACGCTCAAAGGAAACACGATCACGCTGACCGGCGGCTTCACGCCGGGCCGCACGTATGAACTGTCGTACCGGCCGCAGTCCTACCCGGTGTCGGGGCTCGGCATGGCGGCGTTTCGCGACGTCGCCACGTGGGTCAAGCACGCGCCCGACGCGCTGGCGCATGCACCACGGGCGATTGCGTTCGGGTCGTCGCAGAGCGGGCGGTTCCTGCGCACGTTCCTGTATCAGGGATTCAACACCGACGAACATGGCGCGCAGGTGTTCGACGGGGTGATGGCGCACATCGCCGGAGCCGCGCGGCTCAGCCTGAATCATCGGTCGGCGACGCCGACCGCGCTCTCGATGTTCGAAGCGACGTCGTTCCCGTACGCGGTGACGGCGGAGCGCGATCCGCTGTCCGGGGCGCGCGAAGGGCTGCTCGACAACGATCGCGCGCGTCAGAACCAGCCGAAGGTGTTCTTCACGAACACGTCGGTCGAGTACTGGGGCGGCGGCCGTTCCGCGGCGCTCATTCACACCACGCCCGACGGCAAGTCGGATCTTCCGCTGCCCGCGAACGTCCGCGCCTACTTCCTGACCGGCGCGCAGCACGGGCCGGCGCAGTTCCCGACGCGCGTCAACCAGGGTCAGCAGCCGGACAATCCGCTCGAATATCGGTGGACGCTGCGCGCGCTGCTCGTGGCGATGACGAAGTGGGTGAAAGAGGGAACCGAGCCGCCCGCGAGCCAGGTACCGCGCCTGTCGGATCGGACGCTCGTCGCGGAGGACCGCGTCACGTTCCCGGCGATTCCCTCGGTCGCGTCGCCGAAGATCATCGCGGCCGCGCGCCACGACGGTCACGTGATCCCGCTGCTCGTGCCGCAGGTTGACGCCGACGGCAACGAGATCTCCGGCGTCCGCACGCCGGAGCAGCGCGTCCCGATGGCCACCTACACCGGCTGGAATTTCCGCAACGCGCACATCGGCGGCGACGATCAGATCGTCAACCTGCTGGGATCCGCGGTCCCGTTCCGGGCGACGAAAGCCGACCGGGACAAGGTCGGCGATCCCCGCAAGTCGGTCGCCGAGCGCTACCCGTCCCAGGCGGCCTACACCGAGGCGGCGCGCGCCGCCGCCGAGGCCCTGGTCAAGGGCGGATACCTGCTGGCCGACGATGTCCCGCAGGTCATGCGGCGGATGGACCAGCAGTGGGAGCACGCCATGGCGGCGCCGGAGAGCACCGCCGCCCGGTAGCCCGGCACCGCGGGTGCCGGCGGCGTGACTATTCGTGATGTTTATGTAAACGGCAGAACGATTAGAATTGCTTATAGTCTGGTAAATTGTTTCTATTTGACCCTCGGTACCTGAAGAGGGTGTAATTCATCTCACATGCTGCTGCACGCCAACGTCCACGCGGTTCACGCGTCCGAGGTCCTGGACTTCGGCAGCCTGGGCGACCTCGTTGTCGTCAGCGTGGTCGTTACGGTCATCCGGCCCACCGGATGATGGCAGCACCGAAGAGTTCGTCACTTCACGGGGCCATCATCCGATAACGGGTGATGGCCCTTTTCGTTTGAGGCCGCGTCGCCGTTCGTTATAGCAGTCGTAGTGTCGACAGTCGTCGTGTCCGGCTTTAGCCGGACCGGTGGTTGGACGGGAGATTTCGTGCGAATCGCCTATCAGGGAGAACCGGGAGCATTCAGCGAAGCGGCCTCGCGGCAGGTCGCGGCGGATGCCGATCTGGTGCCCTGCAAGAGCTTCGAGGACGTCTTTGCCGCGGTGGCCTCCGCGACCGTCGACTACGGCGTGCTGCCGATCGAAAACTCCATCGGCGGCAGCATCCACCGCAACTTCGACCTGCTGCTCGAGCACCACCTGCCGATCGTCGGCGAGCTCGAGGTGCCGGTGGTCCATCATCTGCTGGCGCTGCCGGGCCGATCGCTGGAACACGTGAAGCGGATCTACTCGCATCCGCAGGCGCTCGCGCAGTGCGACCGGTTCCTGCGGACGCTGTCGGGCGTCGAGATCACGGCGACCTACGACACGGCGGGCAGCGCGAAGATGATCGCGGCGGACCATCTCGAGGACGCCGCCGCCATCGCCTCGGCCCGCGCCGCGGAAGTCTTCGGTCTCGTGCCCCTTCGCTCCTCCATCCAGGATTACCAGAACAACACGACGCGCTTCCTGGTCGTCGGCCAGCAGCCGCTTGACCGCCGATCCGCCGGACAAGACCAGCATCGTCTTCACGCTGGCCAACGAGCCGGGGGCGCTGTTCAAGGCGATCAGCGTGTTTGCGCTGCGCAACATCGATCTGACGAAGCTCGAATCGCGGCCGATTCCCGACCGGAAGTGGGAATACCTCTTCTACGTCGATCTGGCGGCGTCGGTCGCCGATCTGGCGTGCACGCGGGCCTTGGCCCATCTGTCCGAGTTCGCGCCGCTGGTGCGCGTCCTCGGTTCGTATGCCAGTTGCAAGCCGGCTGCGGCGACGGGCGCCGCGAGCCATTCCCTCGAGAGAAGTGCGTGACGACAACCAACGGTTGGCAATCCTCTGACGACCGGACCGAGCCGCGCGCCCGCGCGCGCGATGCTCAAGGGCGCCGGATTTTCCGACGCCGACCTCAAGAAGCCGCTCATCGGCATCGCGAATACCTGGATTGAGATCGGTCCGTGCAACCTCAGTCTGCGGACGCTCGCCGAGCACGTGAAGGCGGGCGTGCGGGCGGCCGGCGCGACGCCGATGGAATTCAACACCGTGTCGATCTCCGACGGCATCACGATGGGCACCGAGGGGATGCGCGCCTCGCTGATCAGCCGCGAAGTGATCGCGGACTCGATCGAGCTGGTCGCCCGCGGCAACGGGTTCGACGGCCTGGTCGTGCTCGTCGGCTGCGACAAGACCATTCCCGGCGGCGCGATGGCGCTGGCGCGGCTCAACGTGCCGGGCATCGTGCTCTACGGCGGGTCGATTGCGCCGGGTCAGTTCCACGGCCACGAGGTCACGATTCAGGATGTGTTCGAGGCGGTCGGCGCGCACGCGTCGGGCCGGATGAACGACAGCGATTTCCGCCTGATCGAGGACAACGCGTGTCCCGGCGCCGGCGCCTGCGGCGGACAGTTCACCGCCAACACGATGGCGATCGTCTGCGAAACGCTGGGGCTCTCGGTCCTCGGCAGCGGCAGCGTCCCGGCCACCGATCCTGCGAAGGCCAATGTGGGAAAAGCGATCGGCGAGCAGATCGTCAAGCTCGTCAAGCTCGGACGCCGGCCGCGCGACATCATCACGAAGACAGGCGATCGAGAACGCGATTGCGGTCGTGGCCGCGACGGGCGGTTCGACCAACGCGGTGCTGCATCTGCTGGCGATCGCGCGCGAAGCGGGCGTGGACCTCGATCTGCCCGACTTCGATCGCGTCAGCGCCCGCACGCCGCTGATTGCCGATCTCAAGCCGTCGGGCCGTTTCGTCGCGACCGACCTGCACGCCGCCGGCGGCAGCCCGCTCGTCGTCAAGCGGTTGATCGATTCGGGCAAGATGGCCGGCGACGCCCTGACGGTGACGGGCCACACGCTCGCGGAGGACGCGGCCAAGGCGATCGAAACGCCGGGACAGCAGGTGGTGCGGCCGAACGATCGGCCGATCAAGCCGCACGGCGGCCTGGTCATCCTGTTCGGCAACCTGGCGCCGGAAGGCGCCGTGCTGAAGTTGTCGGGGACCGAACGCGCGGATCATCGCGGGCCGGCGCGCGTGTTCGACAGCGAAGAGCAGTGTTTCGACGCGGTGCAGCGCCAGACGATCAAGCCGGGCGACGTGGTGGTGATCCGCTACGAGGGGCCGGCTGGCGGTCCGGGCATGCGCGAGATGCTGGCGGTCACGGCGGCGATTACCGGCGCCGGGCTGGGCGAATCCGGTACTGCTCCTGACCGACGGCCGCTTTTCCGGTGCGACGCGGGGCCTTTCGATCGGCCATATCGCGCCGGAAGCGTCGCGCGGCGGACCGATCGCCGCCATCCGCGAGGGCGACATGATCACGCTCGACGTCGCGAAGCGCACGCTGAGCGTCGATCTGAGCGACGCCGAGATCAAGGCGCGCCTCGCCGGCTGGCAGGCGCCCGAGCCGAGATACAAGACCGGCGTCATGGCGAAATACGCACGAACTCGTTTCGTCGGCGTCGATGGGAGCTGTGACAGGGTGAACACAATCAACCGCAGAGTTCGCCGAGAACGCAAAGCCAATTTTGGCTCTGTGAACTCTGCGGCCTCTGCGGTGGATTGTCCGTGTCGGAGTTGAGTGATGCATGAGTAAGAAGACTCTGACTGGTGCGCAGATTCTCTGGGAATGCCTGGTGCGCGAAGGCGTCAACGTCGTCTTCGGCTATCCCGGCGGGGCGATCCTGCCGGCGTACGACGCGATGCTCGACTATCCGATCCGGCACATCCTCGTCCGCCACGAGCAGGGCGCCACGCACATGGCCGACGGCTACGCGCGCGCGACCGGCAAGGTCGGCGTCGCGATCGCGACCTCCGGGCCCGGCGCGACCAACATGGTGACCGGCATCGCCACGGCGATGATGGATTCGTCGCCGATCGTCTGCATCACCGGGCAGGTCGGCAGCGCCGCTCATCGGGTCCGATGCGTTCCAGGAAACCGACATCACCGGCATCACGCTGCCGATCACCAAGCACAACTTTCTCGTGACGCGCGCCGACGAAGTGGCGCCGGCGATCCGCGAGGCGTTCGCGATCGCCGCGAGCGGCCGGCCGGGTCCGGTGCTGGTGGACATCACGAAGGACGCCCAGACTCGGCGTCTGCGAGTTCGACTGGGAAGGCGCGGCGCCCGATCTCGCGTCGCTGGCGCGTCCCGGCCATTCGATGCGGCGTCGATCCGATCGCGCTCATCAACGCCGCGGAGCGTCCGCTGATTCTGGCCGGGCACGGCATCATTCTCGGCGGCGCGGAAGCGGCGCTGCTGGCGTTCGCCGAGAAGACGCAGATTCCGATCGCGATGACGCTGCTCGGCATCGGCGGCTTCCCGGCGTCGCATCCGCTGAACCTCGGCATGATGGGCATGCACGGCGAGGCGTGGGTGAACACCGCCATCCAGGAATCCGATCTGCTGATTGCGCTCGGCATGCGCTTCGACGATCGCGTCACCGGCAACCTGAAGACCTACGCGCCGCACGCGAAGCAAGATTCACGTCGACATCGACCCGGCCGAGTTCAACAAGAACGTCCAGGTCGACGCCGCGATGTCCGGCGATGTCGGCGCGGTGGTCCGCGGCTGGATGCCGCGCCTCGCCGACGTCGATCGCTCGCAGTGGCTGGCGCACATCTCCGATCTCAAGGGCGATTCGGCGGTCCGCGACATCCAGAACCTGCCCGACGATGGGCACTTGTATGCGGCGCACGTGATCAACGATCTCTGGCGCATGACCGACGGCAAGGCGATCGTCGTGACCGACGTCGGCCAGCACCAGATGTGGGAGGCGCAGTACTACCATCACGAAACGCCGCGCTCGCTGATCACCTCGGGCGGCCTCGGCACGATGGGGTTCGCGCTGCCGGCGGCGATCGGCGCCAAGGTCGGCCGGCCCGACGCGGAAGTCTGGGTCGTGGTCGGCGACGGCGGCTTCCAGATGACGCTGTGCGAGCTGGCGACGATGGTCCAGGAAGAGATCGACGTGAAGATTGCCGTCATCAACAACGGCTATCTCGGCATGGTGCGCCAGTGGCAGGAGTTCTTCTACCAGCGCCGCTACGCGGCGACGCCGATTACCGGCCCGAACATCGAGAAGCTGGCCGAAGCGTACGGCATCTGGGGCGCCACGGTCAGCACCCGCGCGGACGTGGCCGCCGGCCGTCACCACCGCCCGCCGCGAGCGCGGCGCGCTGATCGATTTCCGCGTCGAGCAGGAAGACACCGTCTACCCGATGGTGCCGGCCGGAGCCGACCTGCACAAGATGATTCGCCGGCCGTCGCCGATTGTGGAAACGGCGAAAGACTGACGGCTGCGAGGCTTCAGGCTCTGGGCTTCAGGCAGCACGCCTGCCATGCGCCAGGCCGAAGCCGAGAGCCCGAAGCCTGAAGCCGAAGCCCAGAGCCAGTGAGAACTCATATGCAGACATTTGCCGTGTACGTGGACAACAAACCGGGCGTGCTGAACCGCGTGGCGTCGCTGTTCCGGCGCCGCGCCTTCAACATCGAGTCGCTGACGGTCGGGCACACCGAAACGTCCGGCCTCTCGCGCATGACCATCGTCGTCGACACCGACGAACGCGGGGCGCGGCTGGTCGAGGCGAACCTCTACAAGCTGATTCCGGTGCGCCGCGTGGACAACATCACCCGGGTGCCGACCATCGCGCGCGACCTGGCGATGATCAAGGTGGCGGCGACCGGCGATGCCCGGACGCAGGTCATGCAGCTGGTCGACGTCTACCGGGCGCGCATCGTCGACGTCAGCCCGGAGTCGCTGGTGATCGAAACGACCGGAACTGAGGATAAAATTGACAGCTTGCTCGAGGTGCTGCGGCCCTACGGGGTGATGGAGATGGTCCGGACCGGCCGCGTCGAGATGGCCCGGGGCATCATGGCGCCGACGCCGGCCGCGACCGGGATCGCTGCCGCCCAAGGCGGCGATGAAGGACGTGAGCGACTGTTCGGTATAGGCGCGGACAGCTCAGATGTCAAGCTTAGGAGCAGTGTGCCGGCTTCAGCCGGACGTGGAGACACGACGAATGGCGAAGATGTACTACGACGCGGACGCCGACCTCGGCCTGATTCAGGGCAAGAAGGTCGCGGTCATCGGCTACGGATCGCAGGGACACGCCCACGCGCTGAACCTGAAGGACAGCGGCGTCAGCGTGAAAGTCGGGCTGCCGGCGAATCAGCCGGTCGCGCGCGAAGGCGCAGGCCGCCGGTCTCGAGGTCGGAGACGTGGCGGAGGTCTCGAAGTGGGCCGACGTCATCATGGTGCTGGTGCCGGACACGACGGCGGCGCAGCTCTACAAGGACGCCATCGAGCCGAACCTGGTCGCCGGCAAGATGCTGATGTTCGCGCACGGCTTCAACATCCGGTTCGGCACCGATCACGGTCCGAGCGGACGTCGACGTCTCGATGGTGGCGCCGAAGTCGCCCGGCCACCGCGTCCGCGAGCTGTACGTCGAAGGCGCGGGCACGCCGGCGCTGTTCGCCATTCATCAGGACGCGACCGGCCAGGCCAGGGCGCTGACGCTGTCGTACGCGAAGGGCATCGGCGTCACCCGCGCCGGCGTGATCGAGACCACGTTCGCCGAAGAGACCGAGACCGATCTGTTCGGCGAGCAGGCGGTCCTGTGCGGCGGCGTGAGCGCGCTCGTCAAGGCGGGCTTCGAGACGCTGGTCGAAGCGGGCTATCAGCCGGAGGTCGCGTACTTCGAGTGCCTGCACGAGCTGAAGCTGATCGTCGACCTGATTTACCAGGGCGGCCTGAACTACATGCGCTACTCGGTCAGCGACACCGCCGAACACGGCGACTACACGGGCGGCCCGCGCCTCGTGACGGCGGAGACCAAGGCGGAAATGAAGAAGATGCTCGACGAGATCCGCAGCGGCAAGTACGCCCAGGGCTGGATCGAGGAGAACGCCACCGGCCGCAAGTGGTTCGAGGCGCAGCGCAAGCAGGAACGCGCGCACCAGATCGAGAAGGTCGGCGCCGAGCTGCGCGAGATGATGCCGTTCCTGCGCCCGGTGACGATCGGCGACGAGGAGACGGTCGGCGCCGGCGCCCGTCAGAATGGCTAAAGTTCGCACCATTCCCGATCCGGCCGCGACGCACGCGCGCGAATCGCGTCGTCTGTCGACGCTGCTCGAAGTCAGCCAGGCGCTGTCCGGCACGCTCAACCTGCAGTCGGCGCTGCACCGGGTCCTCGAGATCCTGGCCAAGCACCACGGGACCGTCCGCAGTCTCGTGACGCTGCTCCACGACAACAACGATCTGCATGTCGAGGCCTCGGACGGTCTCGACGCGCCGTCGCATGCGGTCCGCTACCGCGTCGGCGAGGGGATCATCGGCAAGGTGGTCGAGAGCAGCCGGCCGATTGTCGTGCCGCGCGTCAGCAAGGAACCGGCGTTCCTCAACCGCGCGGCGAAGCGGCCGGAGCTGCCGAAGGAAGAGCTCAGCTTCATCTGCGTGCCGATCCTGCTGAACCGCCGCGCGGTCGGCGCGCTCGGCGTCGATCTCAAGTTCAACCCGGATCGCGACTACGACCGCTACGTCAAGTTCCTCGGCATCGTCGCGTCGAGCATCGCGCAGGCGGTCAAGATTCAGCGGCTGGTCGAGGAAGACAAGAAGCGGCTGGTCGACGAGAACACGCACCTTCGGCAGGAGCTGAAGGAGCGCTACGACTTCTCGACCATCATCGGCACGCAGCGGACCGGTGCGCCAGATGTACGAGCAGATGGCGCAGGTCGCGGCGACCAACACGACGGTGCTGATTCGCGGCGAGTCGGGCACCGGCAAAGAACTGGTCGCGCACTCGATTCACTACAACTCGCCGCGCGCCAACAAGCCGTTCGTCAAGGTCAGCTGCGCGGCGCTGCCCGACAGCCTGATCGAGTCGGAGCTGTTCGGCTACGAGCGCGGCGCGTTCACCGGCGCCGAGCAGCGCAAGAAGGGCCGCTTCGAGCTGGCCGAGGGCGGGACGCTGTTCCTCGACGAAATCGGCGACATCAATCTCGCGACGCAGGTCAAGCTGCTGCGGGTGCTGCAGGAGCGCGAGTTCGAGCGGCTGGGCAGCACGGAGACCGTCAAGGTCAACGTGCGGATGGTCGCGGCGACCAACAAGGACATGGAGCGGGCGATCGCCGCGGGCACCTTCCGCGAGGATCTGTACTACCGGCTGAACGTGTTCACGATCTTCGTGCCGCCGCTGCGCGAGCGGAAGGCGGACCTGCTGCTGCTGGTCGATCACTTCCTCGAGAAGTTCTCGCGCGAGCACCGCAAGAGCATCAAGCGCATCTCGACGCCGGCGATCGACATGCTCATGAGCTATCACTGGCCCGGCAACGTGCGCGAGCTGGAGAACACGCTCGAGCGCGCCGTGCTGATGTGCGACGGCCAGGTGGTCCACGGCCATCACCTGCCGCCGTCGCTGCAGACCGCGGAAGCGTCGGGCACCGTGACGCGCGTCTCGCTGAGCGATGCGGTCGCCGGCTTCGAGAAGGATCTGATTCAGGACGCGCTGAAGACGACGCGCGGCAACCGCGCCAAGGCGGCGCGCCTGCTCGACACCACCGAGCGCGTGCTGAACTACAAGGTCCGGAAGTACGTGATCGACGTTCGCCGGTTCACGTCGTAGACCGACAGGGTCCGGCTAAAGCCGGACACTACTTCACATCACGATCGAGCACGAATACGAGCCGACGCAGCAGCATCGCACCCAAGCACGGCACCGCACCCAGCACGAACTCGACTTCGCACCGACGTCGCCCGCGTACGTTCGGATGCGGAGAGAGGAACCGCAGTCAGGGAAGGATGCGCACGACCTGGCGGAGGAAGCGCGCATCGGTCACCTGCGCGACGAGGAAGGCGGCGACGTCGGCACGGGAGATCGTTGGAAACGCCGCCGCGGACGTGATCGCCGGGCCGCTGCGATAGGTGGTGGTCGCGGGCCCGTTGGTCAGTTTCGGCGCCTGCACGATGGTCCAGTCTGCGGCTGATGCGCGGATCAGCGCTTCCTTCGCGACGTGGTCGGCGATCTCGTGCCGCAGAATGAATCCGACAATCGGCCGGATGATCAGTCCGGGCACACCGCGCACATCCTTGACGCCCGTGAACGACAGGTAGAGAAACCGCCTGACCCCTGCGGCCTGCATCGCGCTCAGGACGTGGCCGACGCCGTCGATGACCGCCTGATCGTGTTGGAGCGGCTTGCCGACGCCGAGCGTGGAGATCACTGCGTCCTGTCCGGCGATCGCATCGGCAACCGCTCCCGGATCGGCGACGTTGCCGCGGACGATGCGCAGGCTGGCGCCGGGTGGCATGTCCTTCGGCGCGGTGCGCGAGAACGCCGTCACGGTGTGTCCGCCGGACAGGGCGCTGGCGATCACCTGCCTGCCCGTCGCGCCGGACGCGCCAAAGACGGCGATGTTCACGAGGGACGGGTCTGCGAAGGCGGTGTCGGGGGACGCCACGACGGGTCCTGAGCCCGGCGATGCCGCAACTCGGCGAGTTCGTCGTTGGTCGCGATCTCCTGCCGGTCCTGCCGGATCTCCAGCCGCAGATCGCCGAACAGACTCATGTAGACGTTGGCGATGAACACCAGTAGAAACCCGCCAGGACGTAGCCGCGCCAGTCGTCGAGCCACAGGCGGAAGCGCGTCATGATCAGGAATGCGATCGTGACGTAGTGGCTGAAGCAGTATTCGCAGGTGAACAGGTAGAAGAATTTGCGCTGCACGAGGCTGCGGCAGGTCCTGCTGCGCGACACGCACCACTCGCGCGGCTCGCGGAAGATTTCCTCGTGCGTGACGGTCCACGCCACGCAGGCGATCGGGATCGCCAGCACGAAAAGCACGGCGACCTGCAGTCCGAAGCTCATGCCGGGCATCAGTGCGCGTCCTTCAGGCGCTGGCGGACCTTGTCCACGTCGCGCTGAAACACGAACAGCCGATCGGCGTTGGCGTCCGGATCGGTGAACTCGTAGCGCTTGCCCTTTTTCAGCTTCACGCGAAGCTCCTTGGCGAGGTAGTCCACGTCGAAGATCTCGAAATCGCCGAGCGGCGCGGAAAACCCATCGTCCTTGTCGGTCGTCTCGTAACGCATTCCCTGCGGGGTGGCGATCAGGCGGCCCTTGCACGAGCCCATGCGGTGCTTGTGGACGACGGCGATGGACGCGTCGAGACGAATCTCCTTGAAGTTGAAGTGGAGATCGCGCGGTCCCGGGGCGACGTCGACGTTTTCGGCGAGGCTTTCGTAGCCGGTCGCGACCACGTTGATGCGGTGGTTGCCGGCAGCGACGTCGGATTCGGTGACCGGGACGACGCCGATGAAGCGGCGATCGATGAAGACCTGCGCGCCGGCCACGTCGCTGTCGATGTGCAGCGTCCCGGTGGCGGCTGCTGGCGCAGCCGCCGGTTCGGCAGCTGCCGTCTCGGCCGCCGGTGCGGGCGCGCGGCGTCGTGCCGGTGTCGCGGTCGGCGCTGCAGCGCTCGGCGCGGCCGCCGGCGGGGGAGCGGCTGGCGTCGCGGGCGCGGTGGCCGGCGTGTCAGTCTTCGGTGTCGCCGCTGTCGCGCTCTTGGCTGGCGGCGCGGGCGGTCTGGATCGCCAGACGGCGAATCCTACGGCGAGCAGTACAGCGAATACCAGGAAGCTGACCAGGGCGCGGCGCATGGATGAGTGTGGCAAATGCTAGCACGCCGCGTCCGTGACGCCCTGGCGCGGCGCTACCGGGACTGTCCGCAGACCGAGGGGTGCACGGTCCGCGCGCTCGGGGTCACGCTGCCCGACGCGGGGAGCGTTTTCCGGATCGCCGCGTCGAAGGTCGGATTCACGGGCACGAGGGTCATGCCGCACACGATCCGCGGTTGCCCGGCTATCGGGCTGCCGGCCGGCGGCGCGAGGTTCGGCGCGAACAGGCGCAGGTCCGGTGCCGTCTGCGGCGTCGCGGTCTGCGGTGTGGCCGTCTGCGGCGGCTTGAACAGGTTCGAGAACGGATTCTGACGGTCCGGTGTGTTTTGCCGGGCCGCCTCTGCGGAGACGATCGTCGTGGTGACAACAACTGCCACGAGCACAGCGCCAGCGATCACTATTCGCCGCATCACTCGCTCCTCCCTCCCACAAATTCTTCCACGGTGTCAGACACCCATCTGACCCCGAGGATCGTGAGAATCCTTAGTATTTTACGAGAGGGCAGTCGCTAACTGCTGAAAAATTGGGGTCAGATAGGTGTCAGACACCCATCTGACACCCTAGCCGAGGATGATGGAGACGACGGTGAGGGCGGCGGCGACGCCGATGACCTGCAGCCAGAGCTCGGGGCGGTCGCGCAGAAAGAGCGCACCGATGAACGGGAACGCGGATGCGATCGCGAGGAACCGCCAGTAGAGCTCTTCGGATTCCTGAATCGCCCCGAGCGACGGCGCCATCTTCTTGCCGGCGTCGATAATCGCGTTGGCGATGTGGCGATCGCCGTCGCGGTCGAGCTCGAAATACTGACCGCCGCCCGCAGACGCAATCCGCTGCAGACCGGCGCGATCGAGATGCGACGTCGTCGGCGCCTCGGGATCGACGACGACCTCGCCCTTCTCGTCCTTGAAGACCGGCAGCGCGCCGCCCGCCAGCGTGCCGACGCCGACGACGATAGATCGGGACGCTGCGCTCGACCGCCAGCTTGATCGACTTCGCCACCTCGCCGCTCCACGCCTCGCCGTCGGAGACCAGCACGAACATCTTGGCGTTCGAGTTCTTGCCGTGAATCTCCTCGTCGCGCTCGATGAGCCGCAGGCCCCAGTAGATGCCCAGCTCGAGGTTCGTATCCCACGTCGTCGCATCCTCGATGCGGAACGGCGGCGCCTTGTCGAGATGATCGAGGAAGAAGAAGTAGGTATTCGGATCCTTGGTCAGCCGGATCTGCGGCGCGGCGATGTGCGCAAACAGCGCCAGCGCGATGCGATCGTCATTCCAGCTGAGAGCGTCGCCGAGCGTGCGGAGAAAGCGGACCGAGCGCTGCCAGCGATCGCCGGCCACGTCCTTGACGCGCATCGACGCCGAGCCGTCCTGCAGCATGCACCATGTCGATGCCGCCCTGCCGGACCGCGGTCGCCGGACCGTGCGGCCGCGCGAGCGCGAGGATCAGGAAGACGGTGGACGCAATCAGGCAGAGCCAGAACGGCAGGTCGCCGACCGCCGCGTAGCGCTCGCGGACCGGCAGCGTGCGGTGGCGCGCCAGCGACCGGATGTCCATGCGCCGCCGGATGAGACGCCAGATCCACAGCGCAAACAGCAGCGCCGGGATCACCAGCAGCCAGAGAAATACCGGCTCGGCGAACGTAATCTGCGAGAAGTCGATCCGAACCAGCACGTCAGGTTTACCCCTTGCGCCGGAACTCCTTGCCGCGTCCCGGGTCCATCTGCTCCTCGCGCTCGTCGTAGCGCATCGGCGTGATCGTCTTGAAATCGCTCATGTCCGTCCCCTCGGGCGGACCGCCCGGGCGGCCGTGAATCGTCGGACCGGCCGGCAGATCGACGCTCACGTTCTCATGCTTCTCGACCGGCCTTCTTGTCCCGCGGCGAACCCTTGGGCGGCGCCTTCGCGAGCGCGTCGCGCATGCGCGACACGAACTCGTAGTTGTAGGCGGCGTCGGTGTAGCTCGGGTCGCCGCCGCAGGACGTCCGCGTAGGCCTGGATCACGCCGTCGAGCCGCTCGATCGCCGCTTTCCGGTCGCGCGTGCCAGCGGATCGGCTGTGCGATACGCCGCGTTGGCCGACATGAACAGGATGGCGGGATCGCTCGGCGCCTGAGGTCCCGTGGCGTGCGTCAACTCGCTCAGCGAATCGTAGCGGCCGAGCCAGTAGGACACCATCGCGCGATGGCGCTCGCACGTCGCTCGGCGGACGACCAGCCGGGAATCGGGAGGCGGTTCCAGACGTTCATCGCCTCGTCGATGTGATCGTCGGTGTCGTAGTGCAGCGTCGCCAGCCGCTCGTGCGCATCCGCCATGCGGCGGGCCAGCCTGGCCTCGGCCCACGACGCCGCCGCGGCGACGAACAACACGACTGCGAGCATGAGTCCGCCGATTATGCTTCTCATGAGTGCTTCTCCATCACGGCAACTTCTGAAACTGCGGCACGGTCAGCTTGAGCGCAGCCGATCCGGTCCAGAACGCCGCCGCCACGAACGCGAAAAACGCGAACCGCGGCTGCTGACTGCTGTATTGCGTGGTCTCGAATCGTGCCGGCTGACACTTCGTCGATGTCGCGATCGCGTTCAGCAGGCTCTCTTCGTTGTCGGCCGCGTAGAAGCGGCCGCCGGTCTTCTCGACGGCGGGAATCCAGAGCTCGTCCGGAATGACCTTGCCCTTGCCGCGCTCGTAGTTCGTGCGCACGAAATAGACCGGAATCTTCGCGTCGACCGCGATCTGCACGATCTCGTCGAGCGTCCGGCCGTTGATGATCGCGCGCGTGTCCTCGCCGTCGGTGAAGATCACCATCAGGTTGCCGGACGCGTCGAGGAAATTGAAGGCCTTGAACAGGCCGATGCTCTCGTCGATCGCCTGCGCGATGATCGTGCCCTGATCCGGGAACAGCGAGTACTCGACCGGATCGCCGATGAGCGAGATGCTCAGCAGGATGTTGTCGTAGTCGTTGGTGAACGGCGTGACGACGTAGGCCTCGTTGCCGAATTCGACCAGCGCCACCAGATCGCGATACTGGCCGTCCATGCGCAGCTTGACGAACCGCTCGGCGGCGGCCACGGTCGTGAAGAACGTCGCGTCGGTTTCCGCGCGCGTGTTGAGGTGCTGCGCCTTGAACGGCGTCCGCATGCTGGTCGACGCGTCGATCATCACGGCGATCCGGCGGCCGGGATAGGTGACCGTCGCTCGTGACGAGCGCGGTGTACGGATCGGCCAGGGCGAGCGCGAAGAAGGGCAGCCCGACGAGAAAGAGCACCAGCGGCGCGTGCCGCAGGAACGACACATACGAAGCGCGCGTGGATGACAACACCGCCGGCACGACCAGCCGGTGCCGGCCGGGCAGCCGGTTGGTGGCGGACCGCCCGATCAGCAGCACGACGACCAGCGCGGCGAGCGCGAGGATGCGCCAGCCGCGCTTCGCCGCGGTGCCAGAACTGCAGGTCGGCGAGGCGAAGCGCACGCCACTCGTCGACGCTTGCTCTGAACGAACAGCCGCGTACGCCGAACAGGACATCAGGCCCGGGATTCCACCGCGGCGCCGGTTGCGCGCCAACTGCTGCAGCACGGTCTTGAGCCAGCCGTGCTCGGCCTTGACCCGGCCGGCGGCGTTGCTCGCCGACGACAGGGCGGCGTCGAGCGCCGTCTGATCGGCCTGACCGCCGCGCCCGTACTGCGCCTGCGTGAACGTCGTCAGCGCATCGCGCAGTTCCTCGAGCATCGGCTGGCGGCTGGGATCGGCGCTGGCGCGCGGCACGCGCGAGATCGCCGGGCGTCACCGGGCTCGAGAGCGCGCGCGTTTTGCCGCGGAATGGCCCTGGCGTCATCACGCGACCGTCGCCGTCGACGGCCGGCGGCCAGCCGCTGGGTGACGGGGCCGCCAATGGCGCACGCCGCCGGCGATCCGCGTCGCGGCCAGCGCGCGGCCGGTCAGCGCCTCGGTCCAGCCTCCCTGCTCCGCGCTCGCTTCCGACCGCTGCCAACTCGCGGATCGCCGCGCCGATCAGGCTGCGCGTGGACAGCATGCGCTCGTCGGACGGCGTCCGCTGCCCGGCGCGGCGCACCAGGCGCACCAGCGCGAAGATCGTCATCAGCGCGCCGAGCGCCACGCAGCCGATCGCGACGATCTCGAGCGTCGCCGGCGCGCAGCCGCAGCGAGTCCGACGGTGCCGAAGCTCTCGCCGGTCGCGTCGCGGATGTCGCCGGCGTCAGCCGGCACCATCGAGGCGACGCGGATCGACTGGGTCGGCAGCAGGTAGACGAGGTCGCGCCCCTGCAGCGACGTGTTCGCCGCGACGCGGCTGTTGACCCGGTAGTGCAGCACGATGTCCGGGATCCGGACGTCCTTGCCGATGGCGTCCGGATTGATGATGCGCAGCGTGTACTGATACTGGAAGAACCGCCGCTGTCCCGATGCGGAGTCGGCCGGGTGCGGTCCGCCCACGCACTTCGAACGGCGCCATCGCGACGACCGACGCGCCGAGGCGCGACTCGTCGGGCACGACCTGCACGGCGTCGTTCTCGAGGACCGCGCAGGTCAGCGACAGGTCGAATGTCTCGCCGATGCGGACGGCGCCGGCGCTGGTCCGCCACCAGCAGCGGATCGGATCGACTTCGACGTTGGCGGTGGTCCCCGGCGGCGGCATCGCCGGCGTCTGGGCCTGGACGGCGCCGGCGGCCGAGAGGAACAGGAGCGACGCAAGAAGAGTGCGTGTCACGTGGTCCCTTAGGTTTTGGTCTTGCGCAGCGGCGCTCGACGACGAACTCGCTGAGCGCGAGGTCGGACTTGCGTCTGATCCATGCCGATCGTGACGACGTCGAGGTCCAGCTCCTTGGCCACGCCGCGCACGTCGTCCTGCCAGCGCGCGGCCCGCGCGCCGAGCTCGGCGATAGGCGCGGCGCGACATGGTCCGGGCGCGCCCGGTTTCGACGTCCACGATTTCGATCCAGCCGGCGGAGATCGTCGGGCAGATCGAACGCGAACGCGCTGTCGATCAGCACGAGGAACACGTCGTGCGTCGCGTTCAGCAGCGACAGCTCCTTCACGACCGTCGTCGGCATCGTCGAACAGGAAGTCGGAGATGACCGGCAGCATCGCCTGGCGGCGCACGAAGCCGCCGAGCGACGTGCTGATGCTGCCGCTGCGCCGGACCGGCTGCAGACCGCGCTGGTACTGGTAGGCGTCGAGGCAGTGGACGATGTGGCTCTTGCCGGTGCGCGGCCGGAGCGCCGCCGAGATGCAGGAACCCGCCGTCGAAGGTGACCAGGCCGAACGGATCCTGAAAGAAGACCGCCGACATGCCGATGCGTGGCGATGGCGCGGGCGACCGCCGCGGCAATCGGCACGCCGCTGGACGCCGCAGCGGGTCGAGGGCGAGACGTCGGCGATGGCCATCGACCGTGGCGGTGCTCGGCTGTTCGAACTCGCGGACGACGAGCGGCGAGAAGTTGGTGAGCGACGACTGCGCCCAGTCGATCGACGAGAAGCGATCGCCGGCCTGCCAGTCGCGCAGCCCGATGAAGTCGAAGCCGGTGCCGTGCGAGCGGCTGCGATGATCGCCGATCGTCACCTCGCGCATGCGCTTGAGGATGACGAGCTCGATCTCGGTGATGTCCGCCAGGTTGACGAGCGGCGCGACCTCCTCGTGGTCCCGCGTCCTCATGGAATCGGCACCCGCTCGATGATGTCCTTGATGACCGCTTCGGTCGTCAGCCCGTGGCTGGCGGCGTGCGGCCCGAGCCAGATGCGGTGGCTGAGGATGTACGGCGCCAGTTCCTGGATGTCTTCCGGGTAGACCTCGGTGCGCTCGCGCTGCAGCAGGGCCCAGACCTTCGCCAGCCGTCCCCAGCAGATGATGGCGCGCGGCGAGGCGCCGAGATCGACGCCGCGCTCGACCAGCTCGGACGGCGAGTGCACGAGCCAGTCGGTGTCGGGATTGTAGGGCCGCGTCGCGGCGACGAGCCGCTGGATGTACTTGCCGAGCCGCTCGTGCAGGAACACCTGCTCGTTGATGCGCGCGCGCAGCTCGATGATGCGTTCCTTCGACATCAGCTTGTTCAGCCGGACGCGCTTGAAGTCGAAGTTGACCAGCTTCTCTTCTTCGGCGGGCGGCAGGTAGCCGATGTTGATCATGATCGCGAAGCGGTCGGTCGCGGCTTCCGAGAGCGGGAAGGTGCCCTGGCCGAGCTCGACCGGGTTCATCGTCGCGATCGCGAAGCTGAACGCCGGCAGCTCGTAGGTTTCCTTGCCGACGGTGATCGGTGCGATCCTGCAGGCCTTCGAGAAACGCGCTCTGCGACTTCAGCGGGATGCGGTTGATTTCGTCGAGCAGGATGACTTCGGCCGACGCCATCGGTCCGAACTCGGTGACGAGCGCCCCGGTCGACGGGTTGATCATCTGGAATCCGACGACTTCGGTCGGCTGCAGGTCGGCCCGGCCCTGGATGCGCGCGAACTTCGCGTCGCTGATCGCGGCGAGGATGACGCCGAAGAACGTCTTGCCGACGCCCGGCACGCCGCGCAGGAGCAGGTTGCCGGCGTTGACCTGCCGCTGCTCGCGCTTGTCGTAGGTCGTCGGAATTTCCGACAGCAGGACGACGTTGGCGAGCGCTTTCGCCGTGTCGTAGCCGACGAGCGCCTTGCTGCCTTCCGCGATGATGGCGTGGTGAAACTCGATGGCTTCCTGGAGGTCTGCATGCACGGGGCGTAATCGTATCTTAAGTTTCGCCTCCGGCTTTACCGCCCCGTCCCTGCGGCGGGAAATCTCCGGTTGACCCGCGCGCGCTCCCCCATCCGAGGCTACAATCCGCCCCACAGGAGGGTCTTTCATGCGCCGATTGCCCATCGCACTGTTCTTCGCCGCGCTCGTGGTGCCCGTCACCGCCCAGAGTCCCATGCCGGCCACGGATGTGACCGCCGCCCAGCTCAAGGCCTTCATCGACAAGATGCCCAAGGACGCGATTACCGATTCGCCGATCCGGACCGTGGACGTCGGCGGCTCCCGCGTCGGCATCTTCGGCGTGTTCCGCCCGAAGTCGCTGCCCGGCGACGCGATTGCGCACGAGACCAAGACGACCGAGGTCTACTACATGCTCGAAGGCGCCGGCACGCTGGTGACCGGCGGGACGATCATCAACATGAAGGCGCCTCCGGCCGGCCGGAACCCCGGGCCGCGCGGCGAAAAGATCGAGGGCGGCGTGACGCGGCGGGTCACCCCCGGCGACATCATCATCATTCCCGGCCGGACGCCGCACTGGTGGAGCAATCTCGAGAGCGACATCCGCTACATGATCGTGCGCGCCGACCCGGTCGGCACGATGACCTTGAAATAGCTGCGGCCCTCTGCCAGGGCAAGGAGACACTCCTATGCGGGCGAATACTCTTCGACGGGCCGCCGTTCTGTTTCCCGTGGTCGTCATCGTGGTGTGGGCGATGCGCCCCGCGATCGGACAGTCGCCGATCTCGCTGCAGCCGAAGCCGGGGGAGTGGCGCACCTACGGGTCCGACCTCGCCAGCACGCACTACTCGCCGCTGGACCAGATCTCGGCCGCCAACTTCAACAAGCTCGAAGTCGCATGGCGCTTCAAGACCGACGCGCAGGGACCGCGGCCCGAGTACAACCTGGAGTCGACGCCGCTCGTCGCCAACGGCGTGATGTATTCGACGGCGGGCACGCGCCGATCGGTGGTGGCGCTCGACCCGCTGACCGGAGAGCTCCTGTGGAAATACAGCCTCAACGAGGGGAAGCGGGCTGAGGCCGCGCCGCGCCAGCTCTCGGGCCGCGGTCTGTCGTACTGGACCGACGGCCGCGAGGAACGGGTCATCTACGTGACCCCGGGATACCAGATGGTCGCGCTCGACGCGAAGACCGGCCATCCCGTCCCCAGTTTCGGCAAGAACGGCATTGTCGATCTGAAGCTGGAAGACGATCAGCAGATGAACCTGGAGACCGGCGATATCGGGCTCCATGCGACGCCGATTGTCGCCGGCAATACCGTCATTGTCGGCGCCGCGCACACCCCCGGCGGCACGCCGCGCAGCAAGACCAACGAGAAGGGCTTCGTCCGCGGCTACGACATCAAGACGGGCAAGCGCCTCTGGATCTTCCACACCATTCCCCGGCCCGGCGAATTCGGCAACGACACGTGGGAAAAGGACTCGTGGAGCTATACGGGCAACGCCGGCGTCTGGGGACAGATGACGGTGGACGAAGAGCTCGGCTACGTCTTCATCCCGGTGGAAATGCCGACGGGCGACACGTTCGGCGGCCATCGTCCCGGCGCGAATCTCTTCTCCGACAGCCTGGTCGCGCTCGATCTCAAGACCGGCAAGCGGGTGTGGCACTACCAGTTCATTCATCACGACATGTGGGACTGGGACATTCCGTGCGCGCCGATTCTCGCGACGCTGAACGTCAACGGCCGCACGATCAAGGCGATTGCCCAGCCGACCAAGCAGGCCTGGGTCTACGTGTTCGATCGCACGAACGGGCAGCCGGTGTGGCCGATTGAAGAGCGGCCGGTCGAGAAAGGCACCGTCCCGACCGAGTGGTACTCGCCGACGCAGCCGTTCGTGACCAAGCCGCCGGCGTTCGACCGGCAGGGCGTCGCGCTCGACGATCTCATCGACTTCACGCCGGAACTGCACGCCGAGGCGGTCAAGCTCGCCGGGCGCTACAAGCTCGGGCCGATCTTCACGCCACCGGTCGTCAGCCAGTGGGAAGGACCGCTCGCGACCCTGATGCTGCCGACGCTGACCGGCGGCGCCAACTGGCAGGGCGCATCGCTCGATCCCGAGACGAACATCATGTACGTGTTTTCGAACACGTCGATCGGCCAGGCCGGGCTGATTCATCCACCGCCCGAACGCTCCGACATGCTGTACACGGCGGGCACCGCGCCCAATCCGGCGGCTCCGCCGGCGGGCCGCGGGCGTGGCGGCGCGGCGGGCGGCGGCGGGCGACGAAGGGGGAGGCGGCGGACTGAACGTGCAGGGGCTGCCCCTGGTGAAACCGCCCTACGGACGCATCACCGCGCTCGATCTGAACAAAGGCGAGATGGTGTGGCAGATCGCGCACGGCGATACGCCGGACAACATCAAGAACAATCCCGCGCTCAAGGGCCTGACCATTCCGCGCACCGGCCGGCAGGGACGCATCGGGACGCTCGTGACCAAGACGCTGGTGATCGCCGGCGAGGGTGGATTCGTGACCACGCCGAACGGGCGGGGCGCGATGCTTCGCGCCTACGACAAGGCGACCGGACGCGATGCCGGTGCGGTCTACATGCCGGCGCCCCAGACCGGGACGCCGATCACCTACCTCGTGAACGGGCGCCAGTACCTGACCGTTGCCATCAGCGGACCGGGCTACAGCGGCGAGTTCCTGACGTTCCGCGTCGGGTCGTAAAGATCCTGCGCGGCGGATGACGCCCGCCAAAGATCGCGTTTGACGTCGCGAGGCCGCGCAAGTATCGTCCACCGCATGCGCGGCCTCATGATGGATTACCCGCTCTCGATCCCCGCGATCCTGAGACGGGCCGAGACACTGTTCGGGAATCGCCGCGTCGTCGGACGCCGGAACGATCGCGCGATCGCGCGCGCGACCTACGCGGACGTGATCGATCGCGTGCGGCGCCTGGCGGTGGCGCTGCGGGCGCTCGGCGTCAGACCGGGCGATCGCGTCGCGACGCTGCAGTGGAACAGCCAGGCGCATCTCGAAGCGTATCTGGCGGTGCCCGCGATCGGCGCCGTCCTCCACACGCTGAACCTCCGCCTCCACGCCGGACGACCTCTCCTACATCGTCAACGACGCCGCCGACCGCGTGCTGATCGTCGATGAGAGCCTGCTGCCGATCTACGACAAGTTTCGCGATCGGGTGAAGATCGAACACGTCATCGTCGTGAGCTCGGGCGGCGTCTGCGAACGGCCGGCCGGCCCGGCGGAAACCGCGTACGAAACGCTGCTGGCCGCGGCCGACCCGCAGGAGTACGTCGAGCCCGACCTCGACGAAAACCACGCCGCCGCGATGTGCTACACGTCAGGCACCACGGGGCGGCCCAAGGGCGTCCTCTACTCGCATCGCGCGATCATCCTGCACTCGTTCGGCCAGGGGCTGGTCGACACGCTGGGCATCAGCGAGTGCGACACGGTCCTGCCGATCGTGCCGATGTTTCACGTGAACGCGTGGGGCCTGCCGTTCACCTGCACGCTGTTCGGATCCGGGCAGGTCTTCGCCGGCCCGCATCTCGATCCCAGGAGCGTCCTCGAACTTCTCCACACCGAGCGAGTGACCTTGACCGCCGGTGTGCCGACCGTGTTCCTGGCCCTGCTCCAGGAACTCGATCGCGATCCCACCGCGTACGATCTCAGCGCGCTGCGCGCGATCGTGATCGGCGGCAGCGCGGCGCCGCCGTCGATGATCCGCGGGTTCAAGGAGCGTCACGGCCTCGACATCGTGCATGCCTGGGGCATGACCGAAATGACGCCGCTCGGCACGCTCTGCAATCTGCCCGCGTCGCTGCGCGAGGCGCCGGCCGAGGAGCAGTTTCGTTACCGCGCCCGCCAGGGCACGCCGCTGCCGTTCGTGGAGCTGCGCGCCGCGACCGAAGACGGTTTCGCGGAGTGGGACGGGAAAACGATGGGGGAGTTGCAGGTGCGCGGGCCGTGGGTGGCCAGGCAGTACTTCAACTTCGACGGGCCCGACGACCGTTTCACCGACGACGGCTGGTTCAGGACCGGCGACATCGTCACGATTGACGCGAGCGGCTGTATCGAGCTGACCGACCGCGCGAAAGATCTCGTGAAATCGGGCGGCGAGTGGATCAGCTCAGTCGCGCTCGAGACCGCGCTGATGGGTCATCCCTGCGTCGCCGAAGCCGCGGTCGTCGCCGTGCCCCATCCCAAATGGGACGAGCGCCCGCTTGCCGTCGTCGTCCTGAAGGCCGGCCACAACGCCACGCCGGAAGAGCTGATCGAATTCCTGAGACCCGCGTTCGCCAAGTGGTGGCTGCCCGACGCCATCGAATTCGCGACGGAAATCCCCCGAACCTCCGTCGGCAAGTTCAAGAAGTCGATCTTGACGGGACAGATATAGGGACAGATATCAGGAGAATTGAAGTATGGAAGTTGAGGAATTAGGGAAGTAGGGAAGTAAGGAAGTAGGGAAGTGACTTTCTTACTTCCCGACTTCCACAACAAACTTCCTCAACTTCCTTAACTTCCAAACTTCCTTACTTTCAAGTCTCGAAGTTATCTGGCTTCGCACCTGAAGTTCTTCGCCTCGTCGATGCTGCCTGATCCGACGTAGACGGCTTCCTGCGGATACGGGCAGAGCGGGCGCGTGCGATCGACTTTGTCGTCGGTCTTGTGGCTGGCGAGCACTGCGGTTGGCGCGGTCTTGTGCTCCACCCAGTTCTCCAGCTCGGTCAGCATGTCGAACTCGTTCGGTCCGACGCCGCCGCGGCAGTGGTGCATGCCGGGCACGAGATAGAGCTTCGCGAACGACTCCGCTTCCTTCTGGCCGCCGACCGCCTTGGCCATCCGCGTGTAGTAATCGACCGAGCCGTACGGGCTGATCGCGGGGTCCGCCAGGCCGTGATAAATCAGCAGCTTGCCGCCGCGATTCTTGTAGGGATACAGGTCGACGTCGAGCGGCGACAGCATCTCGCTCAGCGCGCGCATGCGCGGCAGGTCGCGATCGAGCTTGAAGGTCCGCCAGTTGAAGCTCGGGTCGCTCTGGAGCAGCTTGAAGTTTTCGCTGGAGAGCTGGAAGCCGCTGGGCACGCGCTGCGTGAAATTCAGCGTGCCGTCAGCCGCGGCGGTCGGAGGAACCGCGCCGATGATCCAGGTCTGCCACCCGGTCGCGCCGCCTTCGTGTCCGACCGGGAATCCATACGAGTAGGTCTCGCCGTTGGCGAGCTTCGCGCCGCCGTAGATCTGTTTGACGACGTCGAGTTGCTTGGCGGTGAGGCAGTCCGGCGCGTCGGCGCCGGCGCACTTCAACGTCTCGGGTTTGAAGTTGCAGCGCTGCGGCGCGGACACCAGGCCGTCCTTCAGTCCGTCCGCCTCGTCGCACGCGGCGACCGTCGCTTTCGAAAGCATCTCGACCTTGGCGATCGGCAGGTAGCTGTCGGAGGAGGCGAGCAGCTTCTGGAAGACCAGCGCGCGTCCCGCCTGCATCGGCGTGCCGGTTGCCGGATCGCCGGCGATGATGCCGTCGAAGTCGGTCGGATAGCGCTGGACTTCCATCATCGCCTGGCGCCCGCCGTTCGAGCAGCCGTTGAAGTAGGCGTGTTCGGACGCGCGGCCGTAGAACGACGCGGTCAGCGCCTTGCCGGCCACCGCCGTCACGTGCGTTCCGCGATGGCCGTAGTCGAGCACCTTCGCCTGATTCGAAATCCATGTCGCGTCGTCCGCGTCATGCCCGGTGTCGGTCGTCGCCGAGGCATACCCGCGCGACAGTCCCGCGCCGAGGTTCCCCAGTCGGCCGCCGAGGCCGCCGACGCCGACGAAGTAGTACTTGCCGTTCCACTGCTCGGGCAGTCCGAGTTGGAAGTCGACCTCGTTTCCAGGCGTGGCGACGTGGCCGTCCACCTGGCAGTAGTCGCGGCTGCGTGCCGGTCGGCTCGACCAGCTTGGCCGCGGTAATCGTGGTTCCGGCCGGCGCGGCCTTCTGCAGCACGTCAACCGCACAAGGCAGTGCCGCCGCGGCGTGCGTCTGCGCGAGGAGATGAGCCCCCGACGCGATCAGTCCCGCGCCGAGCGCGGAGGAAAGAAGACGGTGGATTTTCATGGGCAAACTCTAGCTGAAAACTTGAAATTGAGGAATTGAGGAATTGAGGAATTGAGGAATTGAGGAATTGAAATTAAGAAATTACGCATGTAGGGCGACCGCGGGGTTGGCAATTATTGCGGAGGAGCTTTCGAATATCTGGCATTTAGCGGGCCAAGGGCCCGGGAACAATCCCTGCACAGGTTGGCGTGATGGCACGAAATGCTGACGAACTCAGGCTCCGGGCGAAGCGGTTCGCGATTCGTGTTCTCAAATGCGCGAACGGTCTGCCGCGAACTGTCGCCGGGGCAACCGTTGCCCGTCAGTTGGCACGATCGGGCTCATCGGTCTCGGCCAATTTCCACGCCGCCTGCCGTGCCCGCTCGCGCGCGGAATTTGTCGCGAAGTTGGGAACAGTGGTTGAGGAAGCGGATGAGACAGTGCATTGGCTCGACGTCCTGATCGAGGGCGAGTTGGCGGCAGGGCAGGAACTGTTCGAACTGCGCGCCGAAGGCCGTGAGCTGGGCGCCATCTTTAGAGCCTCCCTGACCACCGCTCGCGCCAACCTCCAGCGGATGCGAGAAGTCCGCCCGCGCACACGCTAGTCCGCGCGCGGGTGGTCTTGATGCTGGCCGATGGCGAGTCGTACTCGGCAATTGAAACGGCGGTTCCGTGCTACCGGGACTACATCAATCGGTGGCGCCGCCGCTTCCTGGCGGATCGCCTCGACGGGCTGCAGGCGCGTTACCGTGGTCAACCGCCGACGGTGCTGACGCCGACGATGGAAGCGCGGATCCTGGCGAAGACGCGGCAGGTGCCGCCCGACGGCAGCACCCACTGGAGTACGCGCAAGCTCGGTCGCCTGCTGAAGATCAGTCATAACCTGGTGGCCAAAGCGTGGCAGCGCGCCGGCCTGCAGCCGCATCGGTTCGAGCGGTACATGCAGTCGGATGATCCGGACTTCGAACGCAAAGCGGCGGACGTGATCGGGCTGTACCTGGACCCGCCGCACCATGCGGCCGTGTTCGCCGTCGACGAAAAGACAGCGATTCAAGCGTTGGATCGGTTGGATCCGGTGCTGCCCCTCTCGCCGGGGCGCGCCGAGCGGCTTTCAATTCCTCAATTCCTCAATTCCTCAATTCCTTAATTTCCCGCGATCGACGCGCCCCCGAACTCGACGCTCGGGGAAACCATTGCCTCGCCGCGGCGGTAACGCGCGGACTACTGCGGCTTGGTCGCGACGTACTTGATCGTCGACAGCGGCCCCGCATCGGCACTCAGATCGGCGTCGCCGGCCGGAAAATTGTTGCGCTGCAGGATGTAGGCGACGATGTCGCCGGCCTGCGCGCGCGACAGCGTCCCTTCCGCGCCGAGCGGCATCGTCTTCTGCACGCGGTCGAAGAGCGACACGAGCGTCTGGGTATCCCAGTCCGCGGCAAACCCCGGATCGGCGAGCGACGGCGCATCGCTGCCCATCGCCGCGGCGCCGTGGCACTTGGCGCAGTACTCGTTGTAGCCGGCTTCGCCCTTGGTGGCCTGCGCCGCCGAGTACACGCCGTCCCACGTCGTCTTGGTCGTATCCTGACCCGCCTGTATCGATACACGCGACAGCCCCAGGGCCGCCGCGCCCACAATCACGAACACGCCGACTCGACTCACCATCTGCTCATCTCCCGTCTGCTTGATCCGTATTCCTGCATGGTCCTGAGCGCTAAATACCGCCGACACACAAGTATTTCACTTCGAGGAATTCCTCGAGGCCGTATTTGGAGCCTTCGCGGCCGATTCCCGATTCTTTCATCCCGCCGAACGGCGCGACCTCTGTCGAGATCAACCCCGTGTTGATTCCCACTATTCCATACTCGAGCGCTTCGGCGACGCGCCAGACACGGCCGACATCCCGGCCGAAAAAGTACGCCGCGAGGCCGAACTCGGTGTCGTTCGCCAGGGCAATCGCCTCGGCTTCCGTGTCGAACCTGAACAGCGGCGCGACCGGGCCGAACGTCTCCTCGCGCGCGACCGCCATGGCGGTCGTGACGCCGGTCAGGATCGTGGGCGCGAAGAAGCGGCCGCCCCGGCGTTCGCCGCCGGCGACGACCTGCGCGCCCTTCGAGACCGCGTCGCGGATGTGCTGTTCGACCTTTTCGACCGCCGCCATGTCGATGAGCGGCCCCTGCGTAACGCCGTCCTGCAGCCCCGGCCCCGGCACGAGCGCGTTGACCGCCTTCGTCAGCCGGCGCGCAAACTCGTCGTAGACCGACGATTGGACCAGCAGGCGGTTGGCGCAGACACAGGTTTGCCCGTGTTGCGGTATTTCGACGCGATGGCTCCGTCAACGGCCGCGTCGAGATCGGCGTCATCGAACACGATGAACGGCGCGTTGCCGCCCAAGTTCGAGCGACACCTTCTTGATGGTGGCGGCGCACTGCGCCATCAGAATCCGCCCGACTTCCGTCGAGCCGGTGAACGAGATCTTGCGGACCTTGCCATTCGACGTCAGCTCGCCGCCGATCTCAGTCGCGGATCCCGTGACGATGTTCAGGACGCCTTTGGGCACGCCGGCGCGCTCGGCGAGGACCGCCAGCGCCAGCGCCGAGAACGGCGTCTGCGATGCTGGCTTGACGACGACGGTACAGCCGGCCGCGAGCGCGGGGCCGACCTTGCGGGTGATCATCGCGATCGGGAAATTCCACGGCGTGATGCAGCCGACCACGCCGATCGGTTCCTTGATGACGACGATGCGCTTGTCGCGGGCGTGCGAGGGGATGGTGTCGCCGTAGGCCCGTTTGGCTTCTTCGCCGAACCATTCGAGGAACGCTGCGCCGTAGGCGACTTCGCCGCGCGACTCCGCCAGCGGCTTGCCCTGCTCGAGCGTCATCAGGCGCGCGAGGTCTTCCTGGTTCGCGAGAATGAGATCGGACCACGTGCGCAGGATCGTTGCGCGTTCCTTGGCGGTGCGCGCCCGCCAGGCAGGCCATGCGGCCGCGGCCGCGTCGATCGCCGCTCGTGTCTCGTCGCGCCCGCAGCGCGGCACGACGCCAATCACCTCGCCGGTTGCCGGATCGTCGACCGGAATGGTCGCGCCGCTCGCCGCAGCGATCCACGTGCCGTTCACGTAGCACTGTTCCCTGAAGAGATCGGGGACGGTCAGCAACTTGGCGGCGGCGCCAGGGACAGCGGTCGGCATGAGGACTCCTGATCTGATTTTAGGCCACGAGTGGGGGTATCATGCGCGGCAATCCGGGAACGGACGAGAGGAGACATCCGATGCGCAACTTCAGAATCGGGGCGTTAGGACTGATGCTGACGGGCGTTCTGGCCGGCGTGAGCGGTGCACTGCTCGCGCAAACTGCGATGAAGCCGGGCCATGAACGCGTGCCGCCATACCGCGAACCGTCGCCTTACATGAGCCAGGCCGATATTCAGGCCGGGTTGAGCAAGCTCGACCCGAAGCTGGTCGCATCGCGCACCGGCGGCGCGATCGACTTCGCGAAGGACAAGGCGCCCGGCGTGGTCCGGCGTCGCATGAGAGGCCCGCAGTACGCGATCACGCACACCCGAACCGTCGAATACATGATCGTCACAAAAGGGACCGCCACACTTGTGACCGGCGGCACGCTCATCCCGCCGACCATCGACAGCGATCCCTATCCGAATACCAACCCGAACGCGACGATTCGCAGCGAGATCGGCGTCAAGGGCGGGCTGGCGCGCAAGATTGGACCCGGTGACGTGCTGGTCAATCTCCCGGGAACACCGCACTGGCTCAGCGACATCGACGACTCGATCGAATATTTCGAGATCCAGATCCCGAACATGGACCCCGCCCCGGGCATCGAACGGGCGGAGGTGGCTCCACGAAATTGAGAAATGTAAATTAGGAATGTATGGAAGTAAGGAAGTGAGGAATTGAGGAAGTATGCGAAAACCGGGGGCGGTACGCCGGACAGTAAGATGAGGAAGTTACTTCCATCACTTCCTCAACTTCCATACTTCCTCAATTTATTTGATCGCCATCGGATTGACCGGCGATCCCACGGCGCCGGTGATCGGCAGGGGCGGCGCGGCGAGGAAGAATTCGTAGACGCCGTCGGCGGCGCAGTCGGCGGCGAGTTCTTCGAGATCGAAAATCTCGCCGATCGGCAGCCCCATGTGCGGCAGGAAGATCTGGTGCAGCGGGTGCAGGGCGCCGGGAATTTCGTTCGGGCGCACTTCCATGCTCCAGGTGTCCGTCGCCACGGCGGCGATTTCGTGCGCGTGGAGCCATTCCGCCGTGCCGAATGACAGCCCGGCGGCGTCGCCGCCCGCATAGTCCCCCCAGCTGCCGCGGTCGCGACAGAGCGCGATGTGTCCGGTTCGGACGATGAGGATGTCGCCGCTTCCCGGGTGAAGGTTGTGCGCGGCGGCGGCCGCCTCGAGATCCTGCGTCGTGATGGCGTAGCCGGGCTCGAGCCACGGCAGCCCTTTTTCGCGGGCGATGTCGAACAGGAGACCGCGTCCGACGATCCCGCGCGCCATCTTGTCGATGCTGTTTTTCCGCGCGCCCTGGCTGGAGATCTCGGTGGCGTCGTAGCCGTTGTACATCTTGCCGTCGAGGAAGCAGTGGCTGAGCGCGTCCCACTGCGTGGCACAGTGCGTCGGCATGATGATCATGTCGTCGGAGAAGCCGACGCCGCCGGGCAGCTTCAGCGAGCCGGACGCGTAGTCGGCGCCGGTCAGCATCATGCGATGGATGGGGTTGAAGCGCCGCGGATTCCCGGCGACCTGCGGCCCTTTCGCGTCGAAGGGGATGGCCAGCGAGAACAGCGCGCCGCGCCGGATCAGCTGCGCGGCCCGGGCGATGGCCGCCGGCGTGATGTAGTTCAGCGTGCCGCGCTCGTCGTCCGGCCCCCACTTCCCCCAGTTACTGCAGCGCGCGGCGGTCTCGCGAATGATGTCGCTCATGGCGGAGAAGCATGCCACGACTGGGTCCGCCCATGGGTATAATGCCCGCCAACTGGCACCCCGAACTCTCGAGGAGTACTGGCATGAACTTTCGTCCGTTGGCGGGCTGGGCAAGTCTTGCGGCCGGCGTGTGTGCTCGCCGCAAGCGTGTCGGCGCTGGCGCAGAGCGCGCCGCAGGCGATCGCGGTGACGAGCCCGACGCTCAAAGAGGGTGCGGTCGTTCCCCGGCAGCACACACCCGACGGCCGCAACGACTCGCCCGCGCTGTCCTGGGCCAACGCGCCCGCATCGACCAAGGCGTTTGCCGTCGTCTGCGACGATCCGGACGCCGGCAACCCGCCGCCTTTCACCCACTGGGTCGTCTACAACATCCCGGCGACGGCGAAAGGCCTGCCTGAAGCGATGCCGATCGATCCGACCGCGCCGCTGCCGGCCGGCCTTGCGGGAACGGTCCAGGGCACCAACGGTTTCCGCCGCGCCATCTATCGCGGTCCGGCGCCGCCTCCCGGAAAAGTGCATCACTATCACTTCGTCGTCTACGCGCTCGACACCGTCATCGCGATGAAGCCGGGACAGATTCCGCTGAACCGCGCCGAACTGACCGAGGCGATGAAAGGCCACATCGTCGGACAGGGCGAACTGGTCGCCACCTACGCGGCCGAGAATCGAGCGGCGACGTAAGTGAACGCGAAGAATTGGGAATTGAGAATTAGGAATTAGGAATTGAGAATTGAGAATTCTGAATTCAGAATTCCGAAGCCTGGAGCCTGAAGCCCGAAGCCCGGAGCCTTGTCATGGAGCATCCAAATGTCCGATGAACCACGAATCATCACCCGTCGCGACATCCTGAGAGGCGTCGGCATCGCCGGCGCGGCTGCGGTGGCGGTCCCGGCGTCGCTCATGTCCACGCCGGATGCGGCGGCGGCCGAGCCCGCGGCGGCCGCAGCCATGCAGGTCCCGCCGCGTCCCGGCGCGCCGCGCGAGGCCTTCGAAAACATGACCGCGACGGAAGCCGATCTGCTCGAGGCGATGGTCGATCGGCTGATTCCCTCCGATGCGCTCGGTCCGGGCGCGAAAGAGGCGAGAGCGGCGCACTACATCGACCGGGCGCTCGGTGGCGCGCTGTCCGGCTCGAAGGCGGCCTACACCGCGGGCCTGTCTGCGCTGGATCGCTACGCCCGCGCGTCGCGCGGCAAGGGCTTTCTCGAACTGTCCGCCGCAGACAAGGACTCGGTCCTGATGGACTGCGAGTCCGGCACGGCGACGCCGGGAATTTTCGCCGGCAGCTCGGGGCAGTTCTTCAACATGGTGCTGAATCACACGCGGCAGGGCATGTTCGGCGATCCCTACTACGGCGGCAATGCCAACTTCGTCGGCTGGGATTTGCTCGGCTACCCGGGCGTCCGGACGATGGTGACGGCCGCGGATCAGAAGGCGTACGAAGCCGGTCAGCTCAAGCCGAATCACAAGTCGGCCTACGACTACGACGGCTTCAACAAGGCAGTGGCCGCGAATCACACGCACACCGAGGAGATGGCGCATGGCGACTAGGCTCAAGGACACCGACGTAGTCGTGATCGGCCTCGGCGCCGCGGGCGGCGTCGCGGTGCTGCCGCTCGCGCAGGCGGGCCTCGAAGTGATCGGCCTCGAAGCCGGCGGGGCGATGACGCGGCGCGATTTCGCGCCCGATGAAATTCGCAACAACGTCCGCGGCTGGCCGATGCTCGCGAGCCACAAGACGAACCAGGAGGCGCCCACCGTGCGCGCCACCGCGTCGGCGAACGCCGTGCAGGGCGGCCACCCGATGATGAACGCGATCGGCGGCACGAGCCTCCACTACTGGGCGCAGCACTGGCGTCTCAACCCGTGGGACTTCAAGGTCGTCAGCGAGACGAAGCGCCGCTACGGCGCCTCGCGCATCCCGAAGGGCTCGACGGTCGAAGACTGGCCGTTCGGCTACGACGAGCTCGAGCAGTACTACGACAAGATCGAGTACGAGGTCGGCGTGTCCGGCCAGGCGGGCAACGTCAACGGCAAGATCAATCCGCTCGGCAACCCGTTCGAAGGGCCGCGCAAGCGCGATTACCCGATGCCGCCGCTCCGCTGGACGGCCTTCCACGAAAAAATGGCGGGCGCGGCGAAGGGGCTTGGCTGGCATCCGTTTCCCGGCCCGGCGGCGATCAATTCGCGCACCTACCAGAATCGATCGGGCTGCATGTATCACGGCTTCTGCAGCACCGGCGGCTGTCACGTGGACGCGAAGAACTCCACGGCCGTCACGACGATCCCGCGCGCGCAGGCCACCGGGCATTTCAAGGCGGTCACCGGCGCGACGGTCACGTCGATCAACGTGGACGGTCAGGGGCGCGCGAGCGGCGTCACGTATCTGAACAACGGCGAGGAGTTCTTTCAACCGGCCAAGGTCGTGCTCCTGGCCGGGTTCACGTATGAGAACTCGCGGCTGCTCCTGCTCTCGAAGTCGTCGGCGTTTCCGAAGGGGTTGTCGAACAACCACGGACAGGTCGGCCGGCACTACTTCAGCCACCATCAGGGCGCACCGGTCACGGCGCTCTTTCCGTTCAACGTCGGCGCGTGGTACGGACTGCCGGCCCAGGGCGTCGCGATCGACGACTTCGGCGACGACAACTTCGATCACAAGGACGTGGATTTCATCGGCGGCTGCACGTTGTGGGCGATGTCCGATCGCCGTCCGATCGGCGCCGCCGGCATGAACACGTTCGGCCTCGCCCCGAGCTGGGGCTCGCAGTGGAAGGCGTTCATCAAGGAGAACGCCGATCGCTCGCACAGCTCCTACAACCAGAAGACGACGCTGCCGTACGAGGACAACTTCCTCGATCTCGATCCGGTCGTGAAGGATCCGCTCGGCCTGCCGGTCATTCGCATCACCGGCGAGTTCAAGGAGAACGAGCGCAAGATCGCCGAGTACTCGCAGAACAAGATGGAGCAGTGGTACCGGGCGGCCGGCGCCATCCAGGTCACCAAGGCCCCGACCGGCGGGCTGATGGGCGCATCCACTCACGCCTACGGCGGCACGCGCATGGGCGACAACCCCGAGACCAACGTCGTCGACCGCTGGGGCATGTCGCACGAAGTGCCCGAATCTCGGCGTCCTCGGCGGATCGGTGATGGGCACGAGCGGCGCGCGCAATCCCACGCACACCGTGCAGGCGCTCTCGTGGCGCACGGCCGAGCACGTCGTGCAGAACTGGAAGACGCTGGTTCCCAACCGATCGCAGCAGTGATCGGCGATCGGCGGCCGGTCAGCGTGGCCGCTTAGACGGGGATCTCGTACTTTTCGAACCGGCGGTAAAGCGCGGCGCGGCTGAGACCGAGTGATTCGGCGACCCGGCTGACGTTGCCGCCGTGGTGTTTCAGCGACTTGACGATCATCGCGCGTTCGATTTCGTCGATCGTCATCGACCCCACGGCCGGCAATGCGTCGCTGCTGGTTTCCAGCGGCGCGATGTCGCGCGCACCGCAGAAATTCTCCACATCGCGGAAGTCTTCCGCGCCCAGAACATCACTCGTGCTGACCAGTACCGCGCGCTCGATCGACTGACGCAGCTGGCGGATGTTGCCCGGCCAGGGCTGCGTCTGCAGCCACCGCCGCGCGGCCGGTCCCAGGACGAGCGGCTCGCGCCCGTGGCGTTCGCCGAGCGCGTGCAGGAAGCGCGTCGCCAGGATCGGGAATGTCGCCGGGCCGCTCGCGCAGCGGCGGCAGGTGGAGCGCGATGAGGTTGATGCGGTAGAGGAGATCTTCGCGAAACTCGCCGGAGGCGGCCATCTGCGCGAGATTGCGATGGGTCGCCGAGATCACCCGCACGTCCACTTCGCGCCGTTCGCCCGATCCGGGAACCTCGAACGCGCCATCCTCCAGGACGCGGAGCAGCCTGACCTGCGACGCCGGATCCAGGTCGCCAATCTCGTCGAGAAAGATCGTCCCGCGATCGGCGCTCTCCATCCGCCCCTTGCGCTCGGCGCGGGCGTCCGGAGGCATGCTGCGGCCGTGTCCGAACATCTCGTGCTCGAACTGCGCCGGCGTGATCCGTCCGAGATTGACGCTGACGAACGGCCGGCCAAAGCGGCGGCTGTTCCTGTGGATCGCCTCGGCCAGCAGCTCTTTGCCGGTGCCGTTCTCGCCCGTAATCAGGACCGGCGCGTCCATCGATGCGATTCGGCCGGCCACCTGCAGGACGCGGAGGAGCCGGGGATCGCTCCCGACCAGGCTTCCAAAATCGAACTGACGATCGAGCTCCTCGCGGGTCGGCGCGCGTATCGGCCTGCGGCCGGGACCCGGCGACGCCGAGCGCCGTTTCGACGACGCGCAGCAGTTGCTGGTTCGTCCACGGCTTCGTCACAAAGTCGGCCGCGCCCGCCTTCATCCCTTCCACCGCCAGGTCGATCGCCCCGCGTCCGGTGATGAGCACCACGGGAATCGCGACCGGCATGTCCCTAATCCGTCCCAGGAGATCGAGGCTTTCGGCGTGCGAGCTGCCGCGCGAGGCGCTCAGATCGTGAATAACGAGCTGATAGGGCTGTTTTCGGAGGTACGCCATCGCCTCGACGGATGTCGCGACCGATCACGGACGGGTGCCCGGACTGCTTCAACAGCAGCGAGAGCGAGGCGGCGGCCGATCGGTCGTCGGCGACGATGAGGATCACGGGCCAGGTGCCAGAACAATAGACACCTATCTGGCCAAAAAAGTTGCAGCTCGACTTATTCGAGGGGTTATCGCATCTGAATGAGGCCGCGGCGGACGGCGATTTGGACGGCGCCGGTCCGGTCCTTCACGTTGAGTTTGCCGAAGATGTTCTTCACGTGAATCTGGACGGTGCCTTCGGTGATGCCCAGGGTCGCGCCGACTTCCTTGTTGCGCAGCCCCTCCGAGATGAGCTGAAGCACCTCGATCTCGCGGGAGGTGAGCGTCGGCGAGGCGGCCCGCTCCTTCAGCCGCGCCTCGACTTCGGGCAGAACCGGCCGCTCGCCGGCATGAACCGCCCGTACGACGCGAATCAGGTCGGACGACAGCGTGTCCTTCAGCAGGTAGGTGGTCGCGCCGGCTTCGTGGGCGCGGAAGATATCCTCGTCGCCTTCGTACATGGTCAGGACGACGATCCGGGCCTGAGGATCGTCGCGCCGCATGGCTTTGATGGCGTCGACGCCGCTCATCTTGCCCAGGCGCAAATCCATCAGCGTGACGTCCGGTCTCGCCGTGCGGTGAAGCGCGACCGCTTCTTCGCCGGTCGCGCATGTGCCGACCACACGCATGTCGGGCTCCTGGCTGATGATGAGCGCGATGCCCTCGCGGACGATCCGATGATCGTCAACGCACATCACGCGAATCGGCTCGGTCGTCATGTGGCTACGCGCTCTCGGCGAGGGTCATGGGGACGATGGCTTCGACCGTGGTGCCGCGGCCGGGGGCGCTCGAGATCGTGACGCGGCCGCCGACCTGCTCGGCGCGCTCGCGCATGGTCGTGATGCCGTAGTGATCGCTCGTGCCCTCGGCGATGGGCTGCCCGTCGAATCCGCACCCATCGTCCGAGACACGCAGGACCACTTCGCGCTCCTTGTAGTTCACGTCGAGTTCGACCGTCTGGGCATTCGAGTGACGGACGGCGTTGAGGACCGCTTCCTGGCCGATACGCAGCAGTTGATGCTCGACGTCGGATTCGAACCGCTGCGGCACGCCGTGGACCTTGAATTCGAGTTTGACCGGCTGGCCGGATGTCGCCCGTTCGGCGCCTTCACGGAGGGCTTCGATGAGATCGCCGGTGTCGAGGGCGGGCGAACGCAGGCTCCAGATCGATCGCCGCGCCTCGCGGATGTACGCCTCGACGCGCTCACGGATCTTGATCACGCGGTCCTTGGCGGCGGCCGGCGACGTGTCCAGGCTTTTCGAGACCGCGTCGAACTCGAGGGCCAGGCCGACCAGGCTCTGGAGCAGCGTGTCGTGCAGCTCGCGACTGAGGCGCACGCGTTCGCCGAGCACGAGCGAAAACTGCTGGCGCAGCTGACGCACGCGCAGCTGCCAGGCCGACCAGACGGTGCCGCCGGCGCACGCCGCGCACAGCGCATAGAACCACCACGTCTGGTAGAAGCGCGGCGCCACCGCGAACGCCCACGTCGCTTCGGTTTCGGCCCAGCCGCCTTCTTCCTTGCTGACCGCGACGCGGAACGTGTAGCTGCGCGGCGGCAGGCTGGTGTAAAGCACCTGGCGTCGTGGGCCGGCCTCCACCCAGTCGGTGTCGAGTCCATCGAGCCGGTAGCGGAAGCGGGTCTTCAGCGGATAGGTGAGTTCCGGCGCCGTGAAATCGATCTCCACCTTGCGGGTGCCGGCGGTCAGCGACGCGCCGGACACGTGTCGATCGTCCGCCCTGATGTCGTCGATGGTGACGTGCGGGCTGGGCCGCGCCGGCGCCAGCGATTCCGGATCGACGACCGAGAGGCCGCGGCTGGTCACGAACCAGAGCGTGCCGTCACCAGCACGCACCGCGGTTCGATCGCCGAGGAGCACCGGGAATCCGGCGAGGCCGTCGGCCGTGTCGTAGGTCCTGAAGCGCAGCTGATGCTGGCGGTTGACCGCGGCTTCTTCGAACTCGCTTTCCGCGAGCCGGATGATGCCCGCGTTCGTCGCGAGCCACAGGTTGCGCGCATCGTCTTCGGCGATGGCGAACACGCCGCTGGCCGGCAGGCCGTTCGCTCGCGTGACGGCGACGAACTTGCCATCGCGAAAGCGCGTCAGGCCGTTGGCGCCGCCGATCCACATGGTGTTGTCGGTGTCCGCGTAAATCTCGTAGTGCGGACCGCTGCCGACGCCGTCGGCCGGTCCGTAACTCTGGAACGCGCCGCGGCCCGAGAGCACGCCGATGCGTGACCCGGTGAACGCGAGCCAGAGGCGCCCGGTGCGATCGATGGTGGCCGAGGTGACGCGCGCGTCCTTCAATTCGTCGATGTGGTCGAACGGCGTCAGGTGTCCGCCGACCTCGCGCAGAATTTCGCCGCCCTGCATGGCCACCCATGCGCCGCTCCGCCGGTCGCCGGCGATCACTTCGATATCGGCGGCATCGATCCGCGGTGGCAGCGCAACGAGCGACACCGTCGAGCCGTCGACCCGCAGCAGGGCGTCGGTCGTCGTCGCCCACATCGTCCCCTGGGCGTCCACGCGCAACGCCCGCACGCCGCGCATCGCGATGCGCGTGTCGTCGGGCTGCCACAAGCCGGCGACGCGCGAAAACCGGACGAGACCATCGGCCGTTCCGGCCCAGATGCGATTGTCCAGCGCCGCCGCGATCGTGCCGACGATGCCGAGGCCGGTCCATGGGGTGATGCGATGCGGGACGAGGCGGTCAACGCCTTCGGTCGTGCCCGCCCAGATATTGCCGTCGCGATCTTCGAAGACCGAGCGGACCGCGTCGCTCGACAGGCCTGACAGCACCGTGGTTTTTTCAATCGTCGCGCGCGCCGGATCGGTGTCCGCGTGCCTGACGCGCCACAGGCCCTGTCCGATGGTGGCGACCCACAAGTTGCCGACGCGATCGTGCAGCACGCGATAGCCGCGGCCCGCCTCGGTGTTGCGCGCCGGGATCGGGCGGTAGCCGACGGTCCTGAATCCGAGCAGCGGATCGCTCATCCAGATCCGGCCCGTGAGGTCTTCGCTGATGCTCAGCACACGCACCGGATCGTCCGACGGCTCGATCTCCTGGAATTTTTCTTCGGTGGCTTCAGGCCGCCAGTACAAGCCGGCGGCCGTGCCGATCCACAGCGTGTGGGAACTGTCCACGTAAGCGCTCGTCGCGCCGTCCTCGGGCAGTCCGTTTGCGGCGCCGAGCTTCTCCCAGCGGTCCTGTTTCAGCCGGAACAACCCGCCGCTGCCGGCGACCCAGACCGTGTGCGCCCGATCCTCTTCAATCGAGGTGACCCCGCCGATGCGTGACGCCTCGGCGTCGTTGTAGACGTGGGCGACCTTGCCGCGGATCCGCGCGATGCCGCCGGTCGCGCCAAATCCCACCCACAGGCTGCCATCGTCGGTCACTCGCAGCGCGCGCACCGTCAGGTGCGGGAGCGCGCTTCCGCCAAGCGCTTCCCACGAAACGAAGCGCACGCCGTCGAATCGGATCAGGCCATCGTCGGTCCCGAGCCAGAGAAAACCGTCGGCGTCCTGGGCAATCGTCCGACACCGGGCCGGTCAACCCGTCCTTGCGGCTCCATGATGTCAGGGTGTAATCGCTGAGGACGTTGCGGAGATCGACGGCGGCCGCCGGCGCCGGAACGCCGGACACGACGGCGAGTACGACGAGCGCGGCGAAGAGCGATCGCTTCACGATCGAGTCCTCATCGAAGGGTATCACAGCGTTATGCGGTGGGCCGGCACCGTGGCGGGGTCCCACTTTCGCCTATGATGACACTCATGCGGCCGCTCCGCGCCCTGGTCGTGCTCGTTGCCGCCCTGACGGCCGGCGGCTCGATCTGGCTCGATGGCTGTCTGGTGAGCTGCCATACGGCCGGCGGAAAAGCCGGGTCGGCGGCCGCCGGCCATTGCCACGAAGCCGCCGCGGCGTCCGCGAGCGTACGCGTCAGCAGCGTGGCGCGCTGCGATCACGATCACGATGCAGTCTGGGCCGACGTCCGCGATGTGCGAGCGGCATCGCCCGCCGGCGGTTCGTGCGCGCAGGTGACCAGCGAGTTCATTTCTCCGACCGTGGTCGGTGCGTGGCGGCACGCGACACACTTCCGTCCGCCATCGTCCGACCGAGCCGATCTCCTTCTCGACACCGCTTCGCGTGTAGCTTCCCTTCGTTCGCCCACGCACACGTCAATCGAACCAGGGGGAGCGATGTCCGTACGAACGAGACGTGCGCTCTGCGCGGCGATCGTGGCCTGCTTTGCCGGGGCCGCGACGGCGCACGCGCAGGCGCCGCCCGAGCACCAGTCACGACATGCAAGACATGCACGATATGCATGACATGCAGATGGACGCCGGCTGGACGTTCATGCAGGAAGGCAACGTCTACGCGCTGTTCAACCGTCAGGGCAGCCCGCGCGGCGGCGACGACCTGGAGGCGACGAACTGGTGGATGGGGATGTTCTCGCGGCAAACCAGTCGTCAACGATTGACGCTCTCCGGCATGTTCAGCCTTGACGCGGCCACGGCAGGGAACGACGGGTATCGCGAAATCTTTCAGGTTGGCGAAACGCTCGATGGCCAGCCGCTGGTCGATCGTCAACATCCGCACGATCTGTTCATGCAGCTGGCGGCGGCCTGGCGGGCGAACGTCACCGATTCGACGACGATGACGTTCGTCGGTGCGCCGGTCGGCGAGCCGGCGCTCGGACCGCCGACCTACATGCACCGCGCGTCCGCGGCCGTCATCCCGTTTGCGCCGCTCAGTCATCATCTCTTCGATTCGACGCACATCTCCTTCGGCGTGGTGACCGCAGCGCTCGATCGGCCGCGATGGTCGATCGAGGCGTCAGTGTTCAACGGCCGCGAGCCCGACGACGACCGGTGGGATTTCGACTTCGGCCGGCTGGATTCGGTGTCGGCGCGCGCCTGGTATCGGCCATCGCCGGCATGGGCAATTCAGGTGTCCTCCGGACGGCTGAAGGATCCCGAGACCCTGGAGCCGGGCGATATCACGCGGACCACCACATCGGCGTCGTGGCTGCAGAACGCCGAGGGACGGATGCGTTCGGCGACGATTGGCTACGGCGTCAACAGCGGGCACGGCGGCAATCGTCAGGGAGGCTTCGCCGAGTACTCGCGCGAGTTCAGCAGGGCGACGGTGTCGTCGCGTCTCGAGCTCGTGCAGGTCGAGTCGGACGTGCTGCTTGGCGAAGAACCGCACGATGCCGCACATCAGCCGCGGTTCGATCTCGTGACGGCGTTCACGCTTGCGGCGGAGCGTCATCTCGGCACGTGGCGCGGCATCGACACCGGCGTCGGCGCCAGCCTGACGTTCCATGCGGTGCCCGAACACCTGCAGGACGCCTACGGTCGCGGGCCGACAGCGTTTCAGTTCTTCGTGCAGGTGCGGACGCTGACGCCCGGGATGGGACGGATGTGGAACAGGCGGATGGGGGAGTGACTCTTCTCGAGGCTGGGGGTTGGAACTAGGGGTTAGGATGGATTGGGAATGAGGACTTGGGAATGAGGAATTGGGAATGAGGATAGGGATGAGGAATAGGGACCAGTGGCTAGGGTTCGGTAGTCCCGAGTCCCCAGCCCCCAGTCCCGACTCAGGTTTCTTACTTGATGAACAGCATCTCCCGATAAGTGGGCAGCGGCCAGACGCCGTGCGGCACGAGACCTTCGAGCGTGTCGCCGGTTTCGCGGAGTGCCGCCATGGCGGGCACGACCGCGTCGCGGTAGTGCTTGGCGTGCTTCACTGCGTCGCCGCCGGTGTGATCGAGCGCCTTCTGTAACTTGTCGGTGCGGCGCTTGAACTCGTCGGTCAGCTTCGTGATCGTCCCCAGCACCTTGTTGGTTTCCGGCGACTTCGCGCCGGCGGCCTTCAATGCCGCGACGCTCTGCGCCACCTGCTTCTGGTACTCGATGGCGGCCGGCAGGATGTAGCGGTTCGCCATGAGGATCATCAGCTGACCCTCGACGTTGACCACCTTGTTGTAGGTCTCGACCATGATGTCGTAGCGCGAGTGCAGCTCGCGCTCGCTGAGGACCTTGTACTTCTCGAACATCGAGATGACGTCCTTGCTGATCAGCTGCGGCAGCGCATCGACGGTGTTCTTCAGGTTCAGGAGCCCGCGCTTGGCCGGCTTCCTTTTCCCACTCCTTCGAGTAGTTGTTGCCGTTGAAGAGGATCCGCTTGTTCTCCTTCACCAGCTTCGGCAGCAGCTCGCCGATGGCGGCGCCGAGCGTCTTGCCGCCCTTGGTCGCCTTCTCCAGTTCGGTCGCGATGTAGTCCAGCGATTCGGTGACCGCGACGTTGAGCGCGATATTCGGATACGCGATGCTCTGGTTCGACGACACCGCGCGGAACTCGAACTTGTTGCCGGTGAACGCGAACGGGCTCGTGCGGTTGCGGTCGCCCGCATCACGCGGCAGCTTCGGCAGCACCAGCACGCCGGTGTCGAGCAGGCCGCCGCTCTTGCGTGGACTTCGCCCCGCCTTTTTCGATCTGCTCGAAGATGTCGGTGAGCATGTCGCCGAGGAAGATCGAGATGATCGCCGGCGGCGCTTCGTTCGCGCCGAGCCGATGGTCGTTGCCGGCGCTCGCGATCGCCGCGCGCAGCAGCCCCTGATGGCGGTTGACGGCGCGAATGACCGCCGTGCAGAACACCAGGAACTGCATGTTGTCGTGCGTGTTCGCGCCCGGGCTGAGCAGGTTGTGCCCGGCATCGTCGCTCATCGACCAGTTCAGGTGCTTGCCCGATCCGTTGACGCCGGCAAACGGCTTCTCGTGCAGCAGGCACGCGAGCCCGTACTTGGGCGCCGTGCGGCGCATCGTTTCCATCACCATCATCTGATGGTCGGTGGCGACGTTGGCGTTTTCGAAGACCGGCGCGATCTCGGTACTGGCTCGGCGCCACTTCGTTGTGACGCGTCTTGACCGGCACGCCGACCTTGTAGAGTTCAGCCTCGACGTCCGCCATGAACGCCATGACCTTTTCGGGGATGGCGCCGAAGTACTGATCTTCGAGCTCCTGGCCCTTGGGCGGCGCGGCGCCGAAGAGCGTGCGGCCGGCGTTGATCAGGTCGGGACGCTGCTTATAGAAGTCCTTGTCGATGAGGAAGTATTCCTGCTCGGGACCGCAGGTCGTGATGACGCGCTCGGCGTTCGAGCCAAACAGCTTCAGGACACGGACCGCCTGCTTCGACAGCGCTTCCATGGAGCGGAGCAGCGGCGTTTTCTTGTCGAGCGCTTCGCCGGTCCAGCTGACGAACGCGGTCGGAATGACGAGCGTGGCCGCGCCGCCGCTCTTGAGCAGCCACGGCGGGCTGGTCGGATCCCACGCGGTGTAGCCGCGCGCTTCGAAGGTCGAGCGCAGGCCGCCTGACGGGAAACTCGAGGCATCGGGCTCACCCTGGATCAGTTCCTTGCCCGAGAACTCCGCCACCGCCTTGCCGTCGCTGGTCGGGTTGAGAAACGAGTCGTGCTTCTCGGCGGTAATCCCGGTCAGCGGCTGGAACCAGTGGGTGTAGTGGGTTGCGCCGTGCTCGACCGCCCAGTCCTTGACCGCGCGGGCCACCGCGTCCGCCACCGCCAGATCCAGCGCTTCGCCGCGATTGATCGTCTTTCTCAGCCCCTGATACAGCGACTTGGGCAGCCGCTTCTGCTGCTCGGTATCCCCGAATACCAGACTTCCGAATGAATCCATGCTCGTGTCCTCTCGATCTGCTTGAGATATGACGACTCTCAGACCCCGTGGTCCATTTCGCCGGTGCGAATCTTGTAACTTTCGATGATCGGCAGGACGAAGACGCGGCCATCGCCGATCTCGCCCGTCCGCGCCGCTTCAATGATCGCCGTGCAGACGCTTTCCGCCAGGTGATCCGCGACGACGACTTCGATCTGCATCTTCGGCAGGAGCGTGACGACGTACTCCTGGCCGCGATAGACGGCGCTGTGACCCTTCTGCTTGCCGTGGCCGCGCACCTCGGTGACGGTCATCCCGCTCACGCCCTCGGCCATGAGCGCCTCCTTGACCGCGTCGACCTTGTCAGGACGAACGATTGCTTTCAGCAGCTTCATCAGTCGGTCTCCAGAAAATGTCCGCCGGCGCTCTTGCCGGTCGCGAACGCCCAAAGCAGGCGCCATTCGCAAGCGTCGCACGCCCGCAGCCGTGCCGTACATGGACGCGGCGGGCACTACGCGCCACGCCGACCACGAAGGCGGACACTCGGGAAGTCGTCTGAGAAGAGTCGCGCGTCCGGGGAAGTCCTGTGCAAGATGGGTGCTAGGGGCGGCCGGCTCGTGGCGCGCAGATTTCGGCGTGTTTCTTCGATATTTTCCGAATTCCGCCGCGGATCGCGGCGCGCGAGGCTTCGGCTCGAAACGAACATTTATGTATGGAATGTGACTACTGACAACAGACGTGTAGCTCCGGCCGGTTGGCGCGGCGTTGGCGCGGATCCGCCCGGCCCGGCTGGTGGCCGGTGGCTGACGGCAGCGGCGAAATACCGACAAAAATGTCCTGCACCGGCGAGAGCTGATACGTGAATGTCGGCGCCAATCGGCCGGTCATCCGCTGGCCGCGTCGAGGCCTGAAGCGATTTCCGGAGAAATCGCGCGAAAATGCCAGCGGCGGTGGCCGCCGGGTGTTTGGCGCTGATCTTGAACTACTGACGGCATCACCGCATGAAAGGCCGTCTCTCGATTGTTCGTGTCCGGCGACTCCTCATCTCGAGGTTCTTTCCGCGCTCATCGTGGTGCTGGCGATCACGCCGTTTACCGCGCCGTTCTCGTCGTTCGGCGTCGCGGAATTCGTCAGCGAGAAGTCGCTCCACGGGAGCTCGGACTCCGGCAAGCTCGCCGACGACCTGACCGATCTGGCCTTCCTCGTTGCTCACGTCCTGCCCACGCTCGCGGCCGACTACGGGTCGGCCAGGGCGACGATCGCGCGCCCCGACCTGCGCGTGATCCAGACACACGTCCTGCGCATTTAGCGTCCGGTTCACTCCTCTTACTTGTTGGTGCGGCGCCGCGCTGCGGCTCTGCGCGACGTGCGCGCGTCGCACGGGAATCGAGAGGCCGCCTTTGCGGCCGTGGAGACGAACTATGACAGTTACGGTGTGGAAACGATTGAAAGAAGGCCTGGCCGATCCCCACATGCGCGCTAACGCGCTGGCGCTGCTGGGCGGCAAGGCGATTGGTCTGGCGCTCCTGCTCACTGCGATGAGCATCTACCTGCCGTCGGCGCTGCACGCACAGGCGGCGCCCCCGGGACCGACGCCGGAAATGAATGCGCTCAACACCGTCTGGGTGCTGCTCGCCGCGTTCCTTGTCTTCTGTATGCAGGTCGGCTTCGTGATGCTCGAGGCCGGGTTCGCCCGTTCGCGCGAATCCATCAACATCCTCGTGGAAGGCATCGTCGACACCTGCATCTGCGGGTTCACGTTCTGGGCATGGGGCTTTGCCTTCATGTTCGAGCCGGGTAACGGGTTCATCGGCCTGACCGGCTTCTTCCTGAAGGGGATCCCCGACACCTACCTGACGACCGGTATTCCGCTGCTCGCGTTCTGGGTCTTCCAGTTTGCGTTCGCTGACACGTGCTCGACGATTACGTCCGGCGCCATGGTCGGCCGCTGCGGATTCATCGGCGACATCCTCTACAGCATCGGCGTCACCGGGTTCATCTATCCGATCGTCGGCCATTGGGCGTGGGGACCGGACGGTTGGCTGGCCGTAATGCAGACGCCATTCCGCGACTTCGCCGGATCCACGGTCGTGCACAGCATCGGCGGCGCGATTTCACTCTTGGCGCCATCGCGCTCCCCGGCCGCCGTTGTTCTTCGCTTCGGCCCGCCCCTGCCGCACAACATCATCCTCGGTGCGGTCGGCGGCCTGATCCTGTGGTTCGGCTGGTACGGCTTCAATCCGGGCAGCACGCTGTCCGCGATGGACATCCAGGGCATCGCGCGCGTGTCGTTCAATACGACGATGGCGGCGTGCTCCGCGGGCCTGGCGGCGCTGTTCTCCGCCTACGCGCGCGTCGGCAAGTGGGACCTCGGCATCACGACCAACGGCTTCCTCGCCGGTCTCGTCGCGATTACGTGCCCCTGCTACTGGGTCAGCCCCACCGGTGCCTTCTTCATCGGCATCGTCGCAGGCGTGGTCGTCATCTGGGCGATTGACGCGCTCGAGTACCTCCGGATCGACGACCCGATCGGCGCCGTACCGGTGCACCTGGTCTGCGGCATCTGGGGCACGTTGTCGCTCGGTATCTTCGCGACCGGACAATACGGCTTGCCTGGGCCGACGGGTGCGGATACGTCAACCGTCGTCAAGGGTCTCCTCTACGGCGGCGGGGTGACGCAGTTGATGTCACAGGCGATTGGCAGCGGCGCCGTGGTCCTGGCCACGCTCGTCGTCGCGTTCGTGCTGATGTATGCGGTCAACGCGACGGGCACGCTGCGCGTGTCGCGCGAAGGCGAGCTCGAGGGCCTGGACCTTCACGAACACGGCATGGTCGCGTATCCGGAATACGTGATCCATGGATACGAGCGGACGCCGTCGTTCATGACGCCGGTCTCCGCGCCGGGCGCCAAGGCGCACCAGACGAGTCCGGCACGGACTTAGGGCAGGTCGGGCGAGTCGGGTAGATAGGGCTGGTAGGGTGAAGGGGGGCTGCATATGTCAGCCGCCCTTTTTTTGCGTTTGAGTACTAGCTGGAAATGGGGCGCCGGTCGAGGACTGGACTATGCGCCTTCGGACAACTCGCGCTCGGCCGCGAGCCAGTGCTCCAGGTCGTGGCCGTGCGGCGAGCCGTGGTCGACGAAAATCTCGTAGGCTCGGCGCGCGATTGCGTCGCTCGTGACGACGACGGGCGCAGAGACGACGGTAGGTGGCGTCCGTTTCGCGGCCGCTCGTGTGGCAGGTCGTTTTGCAGGCACAGTCGATGACTTCTTCGGCATGATGACAACGTGCCGGTAGCAAAAAGCAGACCATTGCCGACTATCGGTGCGTGACGCCGGCGCTCCATTTTTCGCGAGAGATTTTGATGGGCGCCGTCGGGTAGGAGATGCGCTGCGCTACAAAAACGTATAAATCACGTAGCCTCACGACAATACGGTAGCCACGCGAGCCCGCCAGATTTTCCGTATTCCGGAGTTTCGGAGCTACTTTTCCCGCTTTTCGAACGCGTCCAGCCAATCGCGCGCTCGCTTTCGGGCGTCATCGAGTTCTTCGGGGGTCAGCAGTTCCGCCACGATTTCTCGGGTCGTAGGAGTCGGTCCGAACACGACCAAAGCAATCGACCAGGGGGCTCTCATCACGGTCTCCGTTTCTGCAGACTGTCAGCGTGATCAGAGTAGCGAGCGCCCCGCGATCTAGCCGTAACCGGCGAGGCCAAGATCGGCCACTCTGGCGCGAGAAGTCAGTCTGGAGTGGTGTCCCCCAGAAATTCGTGCCAGCTATGACTAGTTAGAGGCTGGGCCTGACCGTTGGGGGCGGGTCATCCGAACCCGCCCCCACTGACGCCGCTCAGCGCATCAGAACCTGACGATGGCTCCGAGCTGGAACACGCGGCCGACGAGAATCGACTGAGGCTGCTCGTACGACGGCGTCCCGTAGTTCAGCGTCCGGACGGCATACACGGGGGAGACGTTCAGCAGGTTGAAGAAGTCGATCTTCGGCTGAATGCTCATCCGCTGGAGCTTGAACGTCTTGCTGAAGTTCATGTCCAGCTGGTTGATGCGGTCACCGAACTCGGTGTTCGGGGCAATCAGCGGCACCGACAGGGACGCGACGTTCATGCCCGGATCGACCACCTGGCCGGCCGTGCATTTGCCCTGGGCGACGCACGGGCTCGAGGCCGAGTACGTGGTGGTCGGCGTGATCAGCCATACCGACCCGACGCCGTTCGGGTGTGTTGAGCTGCGTGGCCGACGGCTGTCCCGTCGGACCGGTGGGTCCGCCTTCGCGGCCCGACAGCGCGCCGGTGCCGTACCCGTAGCCCGGAAGGCTCTGGAACGAGACGCCAACCTGAATTCCCCACCTGACCGGGATGTTGCCTGCGATCTTGAACTGGGTGCGGAACGGAATGCCGCTCTGAGTCTGGTCGCAGTAGAGCAGCAGGTTCGGGTTGTGCTGCTCGTCGCAGACCTGTGCGATCACCTTTTCGCTCATGCCGCCGCCGAAGAGGGTGATGCCGTGCGTCAGACGCGCGTTGAAGTTGTACTCGAAGCCGTTGAACCACATCTTCCGGCTCGGGTCGGCGTTCGTGTCCAGGTAGTTGATGTTCGAACGCGCCGCGGTGCTGACGTTGTTGTACGTGATCGGCGTCCCGTCAATCGGGCTGTACAGCGTGAACGGCGTGTAGTCCGCAAATGTCTGCAGCGTGTTGTCGCGCCGCCGCAGGTTGTGGAAGTCGCGGTGATACCACCCGCCCTGCACGGAAAAGCCCGGACGCAGTTCCTGCTGGACGCTGACAGCCGTCTCGATGTTGTACATCCGCTTGATGTCCGGATCGAAGTTCGCCAGGCTCGCCACGCCGAAGCCCTTCGGCAACTGGGCGAGGTTGATCTCGCAGCCGGGCGTCTGGTACACGCACCCGAGTTCGCCCTGCGGCACGCCGTCCAGGTTCGCGTCGGTCCAGGCCACGGGGGCCACCGTGAGCTGCAGCGGGTTGTAGCTCTCGGAGAAGCCGGTGGATCCAGCCTGCTCGTACCGGCCCATGCTGAACTTGACCGCCGTCTTCTGGTTGCCGAAGACGTCGTAGACAAGCCCGCCGCGTGGCGAAATGCTGTTCCACGTCGGCATGTCGATCGGCCCGAATGTCCGCGCCGCGGTGAATCGGCCGGCAGGCGAGGTTTCGGTTGGAATGCCGTGCGCGAAGTGCTCGTATCGCGCGCCGAAGTTGACCGTCATGCGCTTCAGCGTCCAGCTGTCCTGGGCGTACACGCCGAGGTCGGCATGAAGCTTGTCATAATGCTCGACCGACGAGTTCAGGATGTTTGCGGTGGTCGCGACCCCGTTCTGGAAGATGGCACGGAGGTCGGCGTTCGAGCTGTCGGTGCGGCGGTACGAGCCCCACGTATCCTGCATGCCGACCTTCACGTTGTGGGTGCCGGTGATGTACGAAGCGGCGCCCGCTGAACCCGTAGCGATCGGGAAATCGTCCATACTCCTGGCCGCCGTACGGAAAGTTCCAGTAGGTGCCGAGCGATGTGATCGTTCTTCAGCATGCCCGAGTACCAGCCTGGCGTCCCGCGCTCCTGAGCGATGCCCTCCTGCGCTTTGATGGTGTAGCGCTCGAGGTTGAGAGAGAAACCACCCTCCACGAGCAGACGGCTGTTCAGGGTCGAAGACACCTTGACTTCCCCGGTTGTGTAGATCGGGGATTTCCACACGCCTGAGGCCGTCGCGGGATCCACGCCGGCGATCATGTCCGAGCCGCGATCCTTGAGGAGCCGGTCGTTGTAGGCCGACAGCTTCGTCTTGTCGCTGATCTGCCAGACGATCCGCGCCTGGAAGCTGTTGATCTTCTGCGGATCGACGCCGCGTTCGGTGCTCGGCGTCGGCGCACGGTTGGGGAGCGTCGTGCCAGGAATTCCAACCAGGGCATCGGCCGGCAGCGTGTTCAGGTGGAACGCGCGCGCCGACCCGAAGAACCAGACCTTGTCCTTCTTGATCGGTCCGCCGAGCGCACCTTCGACGTTCCAGAGCTTGGCGATGCCGTCGGGCGTCTTCAGGCCGCGCGCCTTCAGGTCCGACGTCAGGTTGTCCGACTGGAAGTTCTGGTCCTGGTAGCCGGAGAAGACGCTGCCGTTCATCTTGTTGCCGCCGTCGCGCGGAATCATGTTCAGCCGCACGCCGCCGCCCGAGACGTCAGTCCCGGCGCCCGAGGTCGTGTAGACCATCTCCTGGCTCATCGAGCTGTTGAAGTAGTTCTGGACCGCGCCGTCGCCGTCCAGGCCGTTGACCATCAGCCCGTCCACCTGCACGGTGGTCTGCGACGCGCCCAGACCGTGCGTGGACATGTAGGTCTGCTGCATGGCGCGCGAGCCGCCGACGTCGGGGATATTCAGCGACACGCCCGTGATCAACTGACCCATGGCCTGGATCGTGCGGCCGGTGGGGATGGCGTCCAGGGCCTCGCGGTTGAGCACCTGCGACTTGGTCGAGGTCTGGACGTCGACCATCGGTGACGCCCCGGTGACGGTCAGGGTTTCCTCGAGCGACCCGACCTTCAACTCGCTGTTGACGGTCATGACGAAATTCGAGGGAAGCTCGATCCCCTCACGCTTTACGGAGGAGAAGCCTTCGAGCGAGAAGGTCAGTGTGTAGGTCCCGGGCCGGAGATCCACGATGCGATAGCCGCCACCCGCGTCGGTGATCGACGGACCGCGTCTTCTCGATGAGCACCGGGCTGGCGGCTTCGACGGTCACGCCGGGCAAAACGGCCCCCGACGAGTCCTTCACGATTCCGGTTAATGAACTCTGGGCGTGTGCTGCCGCGGGCAGCAACAGAAACAGGCCGGCTGCGATCGACGCCGCCCTCAGGGTACGTGCGAACTACTCTCGCCATTTCACAATCCTTTCCGCTCCGACGTTGCCGTTGTGACTCCCACGAACTCGGAAGAACCAACCGCTGACAACCTGGCGCGACGATGAATGCGAACAGCGAGACTCGAATAAAGGGACATGAGTATCGACCAGCCGGGGCCAGCCAGGTTCGATAAAAAAGCATGAATTCGGAGGCAGGGCTGGCGCCGATTCGAGTTTGTGAATTTCGAGGGCGCGGGCCCCGGAACGGCTGGCGTCAGGAAGTAGCCTCTGAAGTGACCGGGGCGGGGATTGAACCCGCGGCCCGCGCATTAAAAGTGCGCTGCTCTACCACTGAGCTACCCGGTCACGCGGGGGAACAGACAGTTTACCCGAGGGGCAGGACGGGCAGGTAGGGCGGGTGGGGCAGGTGGGGCGGGGGGCAGGTGGGGCAGGTGGGGCGGGTGGGAATTCAGAATTGCAGAATTCGGAATTCAGAATGTTTTCGGCCCGAAGCCCGAAGCCCGAAGCCTGAGCCCGAAGCCCGAAGCCCGAAGCCCGAAGCCCGAAGCCTAGAGCAGCCTAGCGCACAGAATCTTCTTCCCGAGCGCCGAGAGCGCGAGCTCGGTGCCGAGCTGCGCGGTCGCGTTGCGGACGTCGAGCGTGGGGTTCACTTCCACGATGTCGAGCGATGTCAGCAGTCCCGAATCGGCCACGATCTCCATCAGCAGGTGCGCTTCGCGGTAGTTGAGGCCGCCCTTGACCGGCGTGCCGACGCCCGGCGCGATGGCCGGATCGCAGACGTCCATGTCGAACGACACGTGAATGCCGGCCGTGCCGTTGCGCGGCGAGCGTCACCGCCCGTTCGGCGACGGCCGCCATGCCCTGGCGATCGATGTCCTTCATCGTGAACACGTGCACGTGCGCCGCGCGCACCAGCTCCTTTTCCCGATCGTCGAGATTGCGCACGCCGATGAGGACGGTGTGCGCGGGCAGCACCTTCGGCGTGAAACCGGCGATGCGGGCGAGCTCCGACGGTTCAGGGCCGAGGAGCGCCGCGAGCGGCATGCCGTGCACGTTGCCGCTCGGCGTGCTGGCCGGCGTATTCATGTCGCCATGCGCGTCGATCCACAAGAGGCCGATCGGCAGCTGCCGTTCGGTGCGCGCCCAGTCCGCCGCGGCCGCAACCGATCCCGCGGCGAGACTGTGATCGCCGCCGAGGGCCAGCGGCAGCGCGCCTGCGTCGAGCGACGCGCGGCCGGCCTGATACAGCGCCTGGCAGACGCGCGCGATTTCGCTGATGTACCGCTTGTGCTCGTCGCGCGGGCGCCGCGTCTCCGGAATCGGCGCCGGCAGGTCGCCTTTGTCGGTGACGTCGAGACCGAGCGCGCGCAGGCGATCCGGAAGTCCGGCGATGCGAAACGCCGACGGTCCCATGTCCACGCCGCGCCGGCCGCCGCCGAGATCCAGGGGAACGCCGATGAGATGAACGCTGGACATGTCTCGGGAAAGGATAACGCTACTTCCGACTCGGGGCTCGGGGCTCGGGGGAGGCGCCGGCGGCTATGCGAGCCCGAAGACAAGCAGATCTGAGGGCGAGCATCGGCGTCAGTTCGCCGCGGGGGTGGGGCCCCGCGGCCAGTGAAGAAAAGTGATCGCGGGACTGGCGACTTGCGACTGACGACTAGCGACTAGCTGGCGAGCTTCGCTGCCAACCGGGCGACGGCGCGGCCATCGCCGACGCAATCGGGAATGCCGACACCTCGGTACGCGCTGCCGGTCACGAACAATCCCGGATGCTGCGCGAGGGCCTGATCGATGCGCGCCATGCGATCGAGATGTCCCACCTCGTGCTGCGCGTTCGCACGCTCCCACCGGTACACGCGCGTCAGGATCGGCGCGCCGCTGATCGACAGCAGTGGTGACAGCGCGGCGATCGACATCGCGACGAGCTCGGCGTCGGATCGCTCGATGCGCCTTCGGGTCGCGCGCGCCGCCGAGAAAGGCGCGCAGCAGCACCCGCCCCTCGGGCGCGCGGTTCGGCCCACTTCGACGACAGCCACGAGCCCGCCATGATGCCGGTCTTCTCGACCTGCGGCACGACGAAGCCGGATCCGTTCAACGGATGCGCGACCTGCTCGCGCTTGAAGGCGAGCGCCACGGTCGCGACCGACGCATAGGAAATCTCGCCACAGAGTTGCGACAGCTGCGGCGACAGATCGCGGACGATCGTTGCTGCCGCGAAGGCCGGCGCGGCGAGGATCACCGCGGACGCGTCGTACGACTCGCCGCCGGCGGCGTCAACCGTGTAGCCATCGGCGGTCGGCGCGAATGCGGCGGACCTGGGTCCGAAGACGGATCGCGGCTTCCGGCAGCGCGGCGACGAGCGCGCGCACGAGCTCGCTCAAACCGCCGGGCAGCGAGCGAAAGGCGCCGTCGGACGATGCCGGCCGCGCGGCCTGCTGCCGGAACGCGCGCAGGACGCTCCCGTGCTGCGCCTCCGACTCCACGAAGCGCGGGAACAACGCGCGCACCGACAGGCGGTTCACGTCGCCGGCGTGAATGCCGGCCAGCAGCGGCTCGGCGAGATAGGTCGCCGCTTCGGTCCCGAAGCGGCGCGTCATGAACGCGCCGATCGACTCGTCCGCGGCGTCGCGCCGTTTCGGCACGAACAGTTCGGCGCCCATTCGCGCTTTGCCCGCGAGCGAGAAGAGGCGCGTCGTGATGAAGGGTCCCCACGCCGTGGGAATGCCGAGCACGGACGCCGCCGGCAGCGGCATAGAGGCGCCCGCCGCGCTGAATGAACGCCAGTCGCGGCGGCTTGGTCGGCATCAGGCGAGGCCCGAGGCCAAGCTCCTCGCAGAGGCGGATGCCCTCGACTTTCTGCGCGAGCAGCGCATCCGGTCCGCCGTCGATGATGAATCCGTCGATCTCTTCGCTCAGCACGACGCCGCCGACGCGGCCCCTGGCCTCGAGCAGGACGAAGGGGACGTTGAGCGTGTGCAGTTGGTACGCGGCGGCCAGGCCGGCCATGCCGCCGCCGATGATGACGACCGGTTTCATCGGGACGCACCCGACGATCATAACTTCTCGCGGACGAGCGCTTCGAGGGCGGAAATGAAGGTCGGCGAGGTGTTGAGCGATTCGGTGCGCCGGAGCGACGCGCCGGACTGTTTCGCGGTGTTCGTCGCCTGGACGTCGATGTCGAAGAGGATCTCGGTGTGGTCGCAGACGAATCCGACCGGCACGATCAGGAATTTCCGCGCGCCGCGCGCCACGCGGTGGGTGATCAGGTCGCTCAGGTCGAGCCCGATCCACGGCTCGGGCGTCCGGCCGGCGCTTTGATACGCGCGGCGGTAGCGCGGCAGCGCGAGACGGGCGGCGACGCCGCGCGCCGTCAGCGCGACTTCGTAGGCGTAGCGATCGCCGCCCTTGATCACGCGGCTGGGCAGGCTGTGCGCCGTGAAGACGATCTCTTCGTCGGCACGCGGCTGCGCAGCGCGGACGCGGTCGGCAAAGGCGTCGAGGAGCAGCGGGTGATCGTGAAAGGAATGAATCGGATCGAGCGTCATGCCCGGCAGGAAGGACCGCCGCCGCCGCGTCGAAGTACTTGGTCACGCTCAGCGTCGAGAACTGCGGCGCGAGCGGCAATCCGATGACGCGCGTCACGCCCGCGGCATGCAGATGCTGCAGCCCTTCTTTCAGAAACGGTTTCCAGTTGCGCATGCCGACGGCGATCGGCACCGAGGGTCCGAGCCGCGCCCGCAGGCGCCGCGCTCTGCGCGAGCGTCCAGTCGGTCAGCGGCGATCGACCGCCGATGGCCGAGTAGTTGTGCCGCATTTCGGCGACGAGCTCGGCAGACGGTGGCCGTCCGCCGCGCACGAGCCGCAGGTACTCCGGCATCTCGTCCAGCGAGGACGGCGTGCCGTGCGCCATGAGCAGAACGCCGGTCATCGCCTCGTTTGTTGATGGACGTAGCGGGCGAGCGCCTGCACGTGCTCGACCGGCGTGGACGGCAGAATGCCGTGACCGAGATTGAAAATGTGCCCGGGCCGTCCCCCGGCGCTCGCCAGCACATCGTCGGCGCCGGCGAGCACGCGGTCGAGCGGACCGAGCAGCAGCGTCGGATCGAGATTGCCCTGGATGGCGCGATCGGGTCCGATGCGCGTCCCACGCCTCGTCGAGCGGCGATGCGCCAGTCGGCGCCGATCACGTCGCCGCCCGCTTCGCGCAGCTCGCCGAGAATCGCGCCCGTGCCGACGCCGAAATGAATCGTCGGCACGTCGTAGTGGCGAGAGCGCTTCGAAGATGCGGCGCGTGTGCGGCAGGATGAACTCGCGATAGTCGCGCGCGTTCAGCGCGCCCACCCACGAGTCGAACACCTGCACGGCGTCGACGCCGGCTTCGATCTGCGCGACGAGGTAGTCGGCCGACGACGTCGGCGAACAGCTCGCAGAGCCGATGCCACGCGTCCGGCGTGCCGTACATCAGCGCCTTGGTCTGCGCGAAGTTGTTCGAGTGGCCGCCCTCGATCGCGTAGGACGCCAGCGTGAACGGCGCGCCGGCGAAGCCGATCAGCGGCACCCGGCCGCGCAGCTCGTCCTTGATCTGCCGGATGGCCGTCGAGGACGTGCGACAGCGCCTCGCGCGGTTCGAACCGGCGGAGGCGCGTCGATGTCGTCGCTCGGACCGGATCGGATTCTCGATCGCCGGTCCTTCGCCCTTGACGAAATCGAAGCGGATGCCCATCGGCTCGAGCGGCAGCAGCAGATCGGAGAAGAGGATCGCCGCGTCGACGTCGATGCGGCGCACCGGCTGCAGCGTGACTTCGGTCGCCAGATCGGGCGTGCGGCACAGATTCGAGCAGCGAGTAACGCTCGCGCAGCGCGCGGTACTCGCTCATGTAGCGGCCGGCCTGGCGCATGAACCAGACCGGCGTGGCGTCGACGGGCTGGAGGCGGCAGGCTTTGAGAAAGCGGGAATCCGCGATCGGTCAGTGTGTCACCTTGAGGAGGGTGCGGGCGAGGCCGACCAGATCTTCGAGCCAGAGCGGCTTGAACTTCAGCTCGGCGCCCAGTTGCTGCAGCTCGGTCGACACATTGTCGTCGAGGAAGTAGTCGCCGGTGACGATGGCGACCGGGATGCTGGCGCTGTGCGTCGTTGGCACGCAGCCGGCGCAGAAATCCCAGTCCGTCCACCAGCGGCATCCGCAGATCGAGGATGATGGCGTCCGGAGATACTCCTGCGCTTCGCGCAGTCCGGTTTCGGCGTTCATGGCCGTCCGGACGGCGTATCCTTCGAGCTCCAGCATCCGCGCAAAGGTCTGGGTGACCGCCTCATCGTCGTCCACGATCAGGATCGAGGCGGCGGCATGGAGTCAGACTGCATGGTGATCGATCATCGAATACCGAAGGATTGTAATCGACCGTCGGATCCTGACGAGCCGGTTGCTACTCCATGTTACACTTAGGGGTTTCATCACCGTGAGTATCCAACCGTTTGGAGGCGCTAGGTGAGCCCGATCCTGGTGCGGCCCGTCCGCGAACAGCTCGAGCACGACCGCATTATTCGCCTCCTGCAGGCGAAGAATCGCCGGCGTTATCGACGCCGGCATCAACCCCGGCGCCGAGCAGAACGTGCCGGTCGGTACCGGCCGTCGGCCGCTCTACCCGGACCTCGTCCTGTCGTCGCTCGAACGCGGACACCGGCTCCAGGCGGTCGTCGAGGTCGAGACGGGCGAGTCGGTGAACCATCTCGAGGCGCTCGCGGAGTGGGCGCATTTCGCGAAGCTTCGCGCGCCGTTTCACCTGTATGTGCCGTCCGCGATGGTCGATGTCGCCCGGCGCCTGTGCGAAGACAACCAGATCGTCGTCAACGAAATCTGGAGCTTTCACAGGGTCGGCGACGATGTGCGGTTCACGCTGGTGCATCGGTCGCGCGAGGTCCCGCAGCCCGCCGTCCGGCGTCCTGCGGCTCAGCGCTCGCGCCGCCGGCTCCGGTCCGCGCCGCCCAAGACCGCGGCTCCGGTCAAGCGAACGGCGCGACCGGCGGCGAAACCGGTCGCCGCGCCGCAAGGCGTCGCCGAAGGCCGGCGAAGAAGCCCGCGCGCGCCGCAGAAACGCAAGTAAGCAGTGCCGTTTCTCCGGTTTTCGCGCGACAAGCGGGGCTACGAGCACATCTATCTGGTTCACGCGCACGAACCGGCGCGGCAAGCCGGGCCGACCGCGCGTCCTCTACTGGTATCGGACACCGCCCGGCGTCAAGGTAGGGCGTGTGCCCTTCGACGCCGAAGTGCGCAGGACGCTCGAGGCGCAGTATCCCGGCGTCACGCTTCGACTGGAAGAGCCATCGAATCGACGCCGATGCCGCCGCCGGAAGCCGAGCCCTGGCGCGAGCGGCGCCGCGCTCGAGCGCGCCGCCAAGCAGGCCCGGCAGGACGAGACGCCGAGGACGAAGCCGCCGATCGCGTGATGCCGGTGACCGCGGGCCCAGCCAGGACCTGGCCGCAGCCGCTGAGGCGCTCGAGCCGGCTACCGCCGAGTCGCCGGCTGCAACCCAGATCGAGGCGTTGCATCTCGTCGAAGACCGCGATGACGCAGGAGACCAGCCGGCTGCCTCGATCGGTGCGGACGCGGCAGGTCCTGCGGCCGTAAGCAATGGCGTCGCCCCAGGCGATGACGCCGTCCGACAGTCGGAATCCAGCCGGACGGAGGCGCCGCCGCCGGCGCGGTGGCCGGCGACACGCGCGGCCAGGGCAGACGGCCGCCGGCCGACGGCGCCCCGAACGCGTCAGCCGCGGAGACGTCTGAAATATTGGACAAACACGTCTGAATCATCGATCGACGACGCAGATTCCGCCGACGAGTGACCCGGCTAACCGTGGCATAATCGAGTCCGTTATGACGTCTGAAATTGAACAGGCTTCTGGTCTGCCGGCGCTGACGCTTGCCGTCGTGGCCGGCCTGGCCGCGCAGACGCCCGCGCCTCGAGCCTCCCGGCATCCGCAGTCCACGCCGACCTTCAGCGTGCAGATCGACGCCGTCACGATGGACGTCATCGTCAAGGACGATCAGGGGCGCTTCGTTCCCGACCTGAAGAAAGACGAGTTCGAAATCTACGAAGACGGCGTGAAGCAGGACATCTCGTCGATGACGATGAGCCACGGCGGCCGCGTCACCAACGTGCTCGAAGCGCCGCCGCCGCCGCCGCCCGAAGGCATCATCCTGCCGCCGGTGCGCCGCGTCGAGGACACCTCGGGCCGCATCTTCCTGTTCTTCGTCGACGACCTGCACCTGCAGTTCCAGAACTCGGGACGCGTGCGCGAGCTGTTCAAGAAGATCGTCAAGAACCTGGTTCACGAAGGCGATCTCTTCGGCATCGTCTCGAGCGGTCCGTCGTCGATCTCGATCGACATGACCTACGACCGCAAGCGGCTCGACGAAGCGATCAAGAAGATTGCGGGCAGCGGGCTGAAGCCGAGCGAGATCATCAACGCGCGGCATCGGGATCCGAAGGTCCGACCGAACTTCGCTACAACGCGCACGTGGCGTTCTCGACGATGCACGAAGCGCTCGACAACCTCGAGAAAGTGCACAACCGCCGCAAGGCGCTGGTCTGGGTGAGCGAAGGCTACGACTTCAACCCGTTCCAGGATTCGCGTCTCGGCCTGCGCGATCCGAGCTCGCCGTTCCTGCAGAACCAGTCGAACGTGATGACACAACAACGTCGACAACGGCGACGGCACGACGACGCAGGGCAACGATCCGATGATCGACCAGCAGAAGCAGTCGGAAACGTTCAGCGACGCCGACCTGGCGTTCGAGCTCGGCGAGATCACGCGCGCGGCCAACCGCGCGAACACCACGATCTACACGATCGACCCGCGCGGGCTGGTCGCCGGCACCGACATCGACGAGCAGGTGGATCCGACCGAGTGGGGGAACTACGTGCGGAAGTCGCAGGACAGCATGCGCGTGCTGGCCGAGGAGACCGGCGGCCTCGCGGTCGTCAACATGAACAACTTCGACAAGGCGCTGAAGCAGATCGACGCGGCGAGCAGCGACTACTACGTGCTCGGCTACTACTCGAGCAATCCGGATCCGACCAAGCGCCGCCGGCAGATTGAGGTCAAGGTGACGCGCAAGAACGCGCACGGTGTTCTCGCGCAAGGAGTACGTGCTCAAACCGCCGCCGAAGACCGCCGCCCAGACGCCGGCGCCGCCTCCGCCGAAGGCCGCCCAGCCGCCGCCGAAGAACGTAGCCTTCTTCATCTTCGCCTGACCGCGCCGGGCAGGCGAGCTGACTGACCGTCGCTGCCTGCATGCGCTCCGCCGCCTCCGTCAGATACGTCTCGTCGATGTCAGCTCCCACGAAATTCAATCCCGAGGCGCGCGCACGCGACCGCCGTGCTGCCGAGCCCCGTGAACGGATCCATCACGCGTCTCGATCCGCGACGAGTCCGTGCAGGCGGAGGCACTGCTCGGGCAGGCGGGACGGGAACGTCGCCGGGTGCGGACGGTCGCGGTCGCGCCGCTGAATCGTTTCGTACGGGATGAACCAGGTGTTGCCGCGGCAGCGGACGCCCTCGCCGGCCGACGCGCCAGCGGGTGATGTTCGACTGATCCTGGTAGGGCACGCCGAGCGCCAGCCGGTCGAGGCGGGTTTCGCCGTTCGGGCGTGAAGTGAAAGATGAACTCGTGGCAGTCGTTCAGGTAAGCGGTCGCTGTTGATTGGCTTGTAGTGGCCGACGGCGAGGTCGCGCGTCAGGCCGGCGCCGGCGCCGGTCGGACTCGCGCTCGATCGCGATCGACTTGACCCAGTGAATGATGTTCTGCAGCCGCAGGTGGCTCGCGGCCGGCCTGCGCGACGTCGAGCGCGGTCCAGGGGTCCGACGGCCGGCGTGCCGACGTTCAGGAACAGGGAGCCGCTCGGCTTGAGCACCCGGGTGGCCGCGCCGATCCAGGCGCTGGTCCACTCGAGGTAGTCGGCGCCGCTCAGCGAGTCCTCGTAGGTGTTGTAGCGAATGCCCGAGGTTATACGGGGGCGACGTGACGATGACATCGACGCTGTGCGGCTCGATGTTCTTGAACACGTCGAGGCAATCGCCCAGGTAGAAGAGCCCCTGAGAGTTCCGGCGGCCTTTCACGATCGTATGCGGCTTTGGGGATGACGGTCATAGCCAGCCATCTTTTCGGCTGTCTAGAGTCCGTACGTTATGGGGTGATTCCGCCACAGGTGTGTGGCGCGATGGGGACAGGTTCCGGCTCATCGGCCGGAACGCCGGAGAGGGGCTAGGACGCCTTCGTGAACGCGGCGGTCGCGCCCACCGACAGCCGCTCGCTCACCACCGTGTGATTGCGGCGATGGCCGTGGCTTCCACAGGACTTGCCTTTTTCCTCGACGTACGTGACTTCGCGGCTGGTCGCGAGCTCGCGGTAGCGTGCCGACGACGCATCCGCAGGAGAGTGTGGTGAAACCCAGAAGCCGAACGAGACTCATGCTGCCCTCGTGTTCGTTTCCACGTGCGGCACCACAGGGTGTCGCACCGTGGTTAACGCCTTGACTCGATATTTCGAACGTCAGCAAGTTCTGTGCCCCGGACCACGCGTGCTGACGCGCGATTCCCTCTACACGAATTATCGACGTGCGGCGCAGCGAGATGGAGGAAAAACCGATGAAAATTCTTCGCGGCATCGGCGTGCGATTCGTCTTGTTGGATTCGCGCGCGCGATAATGCTGTCGACGTGCGCTCACAGGTTGACGTTTTTCTGCAGGAGAGTGCCGAGAGTTGGCGGTCGTTCACCGACCCGGCACTGGTTGTCGAGTGCGACGCGGCCGAATCCGTGCGCTCGGTCGTCGCGGACGTCGAGCGGCTGACGCGCGATCGCCAGCTGCACGCGGTCGGTTTCCTGACTTACGAAGCGGGTGCGGCATTCGGATTTCGGATGCACCCGAAGAATCCACGACTACCCGTGGCCTGGTTCGCGCTCTTCGAGCCGCAACACGTACGCGCGCTGACGCAGCCCGAAACCGGCGGCGAGTACACGCTCGGCACGCCGGCGCCGTCAGTCGATCGCACGAGGTTCGATGCCGCGTTTGCCAGAATTCGCGCTCACCTGGCTGCAGGCGACACTTATCAGGCCAATTTCACCTTCAAAGTGGCAGCGCCATTTTCCGGTGATCCGCTTGGGCTCTTCACCGACCTGGTCGAGGCGCAGCAGGGGCAGCGCTCCCTGTTCATTCGAACAGGTCGGCTGGGCGATCTGTTCGGCTTCGCCGGAACTCTTCTTCGAACTCGACGGCGTCACCGTGCGCGCCCGTCCCATGAAGGGCACGAGTGTGCGCGGGCGCACACCGGCCGAAGACGTCGAGCCGGCGGAACGCGCTGCGCGAATCGGCCAAGCAGCAGGCGGAAAACGTGATGATCGTGGACATGGTCCGGAACGACCTGGGACGGATCGCGGATGTCGGGAGCATCGACGTCCCGGAGCTTTTCGCCGTCGAGCGATATCCAAACGTCTGGCAGATGACATCGCTGGTCACCGGACGCTCCGTGGCCCCGCTGGAGGAAGTCTTCGCGGCGCTCCATCCGTCCGCGTCAGTGACCGGAGCGCCGAAGCAGCGGACCGTGGAGATCCTGACCGGCCTCGAGGACGGGCCGCGCGGCGTCTACACGGGCGCGATTGGCCACATCCGCCCCGACGGCAACGCGGCATTCAACGTGGCGATTCGCACGGCGGTCGTGGACCTGGAGGCCGGCGTCGCCGAATTCGGCATCGGCAGCGGCATCGTCTGGGATTCCGATCCGGCGGCGGAATACGAGGAATGCCTGCTCAAGGCGAGCGTCTTCGGCAGGCGGCCGGTCCGTTTCGAACTGCTGGAAACGCTGCGGTGGACCGCTGGCGAAGGATTCGCGCTTCTCGAGCCGCCATCTCGCGCGCCTGTCGGCGTCCGCCGGCTATTTCGGGTATCGCTGCGACCTGGCGCATGTCCGCGACGAACTGGCGCGCGCGGTCCAGGCGGTCGATGGACCACAGCGCGTCCGCCTGCTCGTGGCTCGAGACGGAACCGTGCGCATCGAATGCGCGGCGCTCGTTGTCCACGAAGGGCCGCTGCGCGTCGTCCTCGCCGGCGACCCCGTCGACTCGAGTGACGTGTCGCTCTTCCACAAGACCACGAACCGCGGCGTCTACGAGCGCGCACGCGCGCGTGCAGGATCGTGCGACGATGTGATCCTGTGGAACGAGCGTGGGGAAGTGACCGAATCGACGATTGCCAACGTGGTGGTTGAAATGGACGGCGTGCAATACACGCCGCCGGTTGAGTGCGGCCTGCTGGCGGGCACGTATCGCGCGGAACTGCTCGGACGCGGCGAGATTCGGGAGCGGGTGATTACGCGCGAGGAATTGCGATCCGCCACGGCGATTTGGTTGGTCAACTCGGTCCAGGGCCGGATGCCGGGAATACTTGTGGCCGGGTAGGGCTGGTAGGCCGGGTAGGGCAGGTCGGGCATGCAGCGCCTGCGGCCACTGCGACGGCGAGGACCAGCAAATCCGAGCCGGAGCATCGGCGTAAGTTCGCCGCGGGGGTGGGGCCCTGCGGCCAGTGAAAAAAAGATGACGCGCAGTTGCGATCTTGATTGTTGGTGGCTTGAGCGTCCTGCTGGCGACGTCGCCGACGTTCGCTCAACAGACCGTCGACGTCGCCGCGTTGGCGCGCGATTCACGCGTGCGGGCGGCGCTCGATCTCGCGCAATCGGGCGAAGCGGACACGATCGCCGATCAGATCCGGTTCTGTGAAGTGCCGGCGCCGCCGTTCAAGGAAGCGGCGCGCGGGGAAGTCCTGCGCCGCGCGTTCGTCGATCTCGGCCTCCAGAACGTTCGCGTCGACCGCGCCGGCAACGTGCTCGGCGACCGGCCGGGCGCGGCGGCCCGTCCGCACCTGGTCGTGGCCGCGCATCTCGACACGGTGTTTCCCGAAGACACGAACGTCAAGGTCACGCGCCAGGGCGCGCTGCTCAAAGGGCCGGGCATCGGCGACAACTGCCGCGGCCTGGGCGTGCTCGTCGCGATCATCCGATCGATGAACAAGGCCGGCGTCGAGACGCCCGGCCTCGTGACGTTCGTCGCCGACGTCGGCGAGGAAGGACTCGGCGATCTGCGCGGGATGAAGGCGCTCTTCACCGAGACGCTGAAAGGGCAGGTCGATCGATTCGTGTCCATCGACAACGCCGGCATTCACGTCAGCGTGATCGGCGTCGGCAGCCACCGCTACCGCATCACGTTCAAGGGACCGGGCGGACACAGTTTCGCGGACTTCGGGCTGCCCAATCCGGCGAATGCGCTCGGGCGCGCGGTCGCGAAGATCGCGGATCTGCAGGTGCCGAACGATCCGCGGACGACCTTCAACGTGGGACGGATTGGCGGCGGGACGTCGGTCAACGCGATTCCTTCGGAAGCCTGGATGGAAGTGGACATGCGGTCCTCGTCGCCGGCGGCGCTCGCCGCGCTCGACGCCAGGGTGCAGCAGGCCGTGGACAAGGCGGTCGGCGGAAGAGAACGCGCGGTGGGGAAAAACCGGACTTCTCACCGTCACGCGGGAGCTCGTCGGCGACCGGCCGGCGGGGAGGACGTCGGAGAACGCGCCGATTGTCGCGACCGCCATGGCCGCGGCGCGCGCGCTCAACCTTCAGGCGGCGTTCAGCGAGTCGTCGAGCGACGCCAACCTGCCCATGAGCCTGAATATTCCCGCGATCACGATTGGCGCCGGCGGCCGGTCGATCAACGCGCACGCGCTCGACGAGTCATTCGACTCGACCGACGCGTGGAAGGGCACGCAGCACGGCCTGCTGATTACGATTGCGCTGGCGCGTTGAGCGTTCCGCTCCGCGACGCCTTCAGCTTCTGAAAATGATCGAGATCGACGGCGCGCTGCCGCCGCGCGTAGCGCTCCGCCGCGATCACCCGCGCGATGAACAGCGACGTGGACGACGCCGATCACCGTCCACTCGACCGGCACCGCGCCGGCGAGGATGGCCGGGACGAAATTGATCACCGTGGCGAGCCAGAAAAACCGGCCGAAGAGCGGATCGATCCCGCCGCCCGGGAACGCGCGGCCGAACGCCATCGCCGTGGACTCCCAGTTCGCCTGATCCGGCGTGTCGCTCTCGTAGAACACCTGCAGGTAGCGGCCGACGCGCTCGACGCCGGTATGGACCGCGAATACGCCTTCGAAGACGCCCGCCAGGGCGAGCAGCGGCAGGAGCGTCGCCTCGGGCAGCGAGGCCAGGGCCGCCGTGCCGACGACGAGCGCCGCCCACGTCGAGATGCCGAAGACGAAGATCCACACCCGGTGGGTGCCGCGTTCGCGGATGGTGGCGCGCAGGGCGCGGTACTCTTCGAGCTCACGTGGTGTCATGTCGACGCGACCTCCGGTTCTGACAGCAATGGCCGATAACACAATTGAGCGCGAGAATGCCCGCGGTCCAGAGACGCGGCTCATTTTGGCACAGCCGGGCGGAGAGCTCAGCTGCAAGAACCGTAAGCCGATCGTGCTCGAGGGACCATAAAGTGCTTGCGCTCTATGAATTCCTTGCTAGAATTTGGGTGCTCTCCTTCGTAACTTACAGGCGTTCGGCCTTTCGCAGGATTACCAAGTGCGCCGAGAGTCACTGTTCCGGATCGCTTCATTTCTGTACGTCGCGGTCGCGCTGAGCGCTGCGCCTGTCGCAGCGGCGCCAGCCGAAGCGCAAGGTCGCCAAGGCCACCCAGCCGTCGATTGCGAGCAAAGCGCAGTCCGTGCGGGCCCGCGCCGTCGCCCGCGACGAGACCACCGAGACGGCGGTTCCGCGCTACAAGGTCGACGCGAGCGGCGACCTCGTTCCGGATCTTCGCGCCGCCGCCGCCATCATCTACAACCCCGATACCAAGCAGGTTCTCTGGGAAGAAAACTCCCAGGACCAGCGGTCGATTGCCAGCATCACCAAGGTGATGACGGCGACCGTGTTCCTCGAGAGCAACCCCGACCTCACGCAGGTGGTCCCCATCGTCCGCAGCGACGTCTACCTCGCCTCGACGACGTTCCTGCGGCTGAACGACAAGGTGACCGTTGACGACCTGCTGCATCTCCTGTTGATTCCCTCCGACAACGCCGCGGCTCGCGCGCTGGCCCGGGTCTCGCCGTGGGGGACGACCGGCTTCATCGACCGCATGAACGCGAAGGCGGCGGAAATGGGGCTGGTCAATACGCACTACGCGGATCCGTCCGGCCTGCTGTCCGACAACGTGTCTTCGGCCTACGACATGGCGCAGCTCATCGCGCATGCGTCCGCCGACGAGCGCATCAGCTCGATCATGCGGCTCCCGGAGTACACGATCAGCGCTGCCCAGGCGCACCTTCTCGATTCGCAGCACGAACCACCTGCTCGGCCGCTCGGACGTCGAAGTGCGCGCCGGCAAGACCGGCTTCATCTCGAAGTCGGGCTACTGCCTGGCGACGCTGGTGCGTATGCCGCAGACCAACCAGGAGGTCGCGGTCGTCGTGCTGGGGGCGCGCTCGAACGCCGGGCGCTTCGTCGAAACGCAGAATCTCTTCAACTGGCTGACGGCCAAGGCGTCGACGATCTTCGCGACGCAGACCGCCGCGGTCGGCGCGCAGCAGTAATCTCCACGTCGGCTTCATCCCGGGCTTCACCCCGAATACCCGCGCTGGATAGCGGCCGCGTCGAGCGGCAGCGTCGCAATCGTGTCCACCGCGACCATCACCGGCCGCGCGGCATTTCGCGCGTCGTACGCCTTCAGGTACTTCAGGCAGACGTCGCATCCATACACGCGGTAGCGCCCGTCACGGCTGGCGAACGAGGTGATGCGCGAACGCTCGTCGTTGCCGCAGAACGGACACGCCACCGGGTCGAAGCCCCACTGACCGATGCAGCGCCCGCAGATCAGCCGCCGATCGGCGCCGGGCGTGATGACGGCGAAATCCGGCTCCCAGCCGCAGGCCGGACAGTACGCGCGATGCCAGTCGTTGAACTCCGAGCGCGGCAGCAGCGCCTCGGCGCAGCGTGCGAGGAACGGCCGCAGCGCGAGCACGAAGACCTGATCGAGGATCGCCGGCGCCGTGTCGGGCAGGCGCGCGTCGGGATTGCTGTCCTCGCCGTGTGACGTGGCGCGATACCACTGCGTGACGAGCGGCTCGAGCGCGTTGCCGTCGCGGCTGAGCGCGAGAATCTGCTCGTGCTCGGCGCGGTCCATGGCTTCGAACCGATACAGGATGTCCGCGTTCTGCCGCAGCGACAGGCGGAAGTCGCTCCACTCGAGCGGGATGTCGCCGAACCTGACCGCGGCGCGGCCGGCCCTGACCTGCGCCTCGAGCCAGCCGTCGGGATACTGAATCCACGGCAGCGGCACGCGCGCCTGCACACGACGCTGCACATCGACGAGCTCGATCTGCATGTCCACGGCGGAGGCGAGCTCGGGATGGGCGGCCTTGACCTGCTTGAGTTCGACGGTGTCGCGCGTTTCGGCGCGGGGCGGGCGTGCGGGTCGGTCGGTCACGCGGGAATTGTATCGTGAGCCCCGGACCGGTCGCGCCGCGCGGTTGATACAATGAACCGCCCCATGCCGCCGCGGCCGTCGTCTACGCGTCCTCCCGCCAGGCAAACGCCCTCCGCGCCGAAATCCGAAAGCGGAACCGGCACGCCGCTCCGCGCGAGTGCCTGCGCCGTCGGTCCTGATGATTGGCTCGGAGGCGGTGCCGTTTTCGAAGACCGGCGGACTGGCCGACGTCCTCGGCGCGCTGCCGATCGCGCTGGCGCGCCTGGGGTGGCGCGTGACGCTGGTCGTCCCGCGATACCGCGGGACCTCCGCCGGCACGCTCGTCGGGCGCTATCCGATCACGGTCGGCGGCTATCACGCGGATGTCGGATTCTTCGAGGCGCCGCTGGCCGATGGCGCGCGGGCCATCCTGATCGACGAGCCCGGGCTGTACGATCGCGAGGGTCTCTACGGAACCGCGCAGGGCGAGTACGCCGACAACGCCCGCCGCTTTGCGATGCTGGTCCGCGCGGCGTTCGAATTCGCCGCGCGCGAAGGCGAGCGTCCAACCGTCGTCCACGCGCACGACTGGCAGGCGGGTCTCGCGCCGGTGTATCTCAAGTCGTTTTACGCGGACACCCGGTCCTGCGCGGCACGCCGAGCGTCTTCACGATTCACAACATGGCGTATCAGGGCGTGTTCGAGCCGGACTGGCTGCCGCGCCTCGATCTGCCGTGGGACATGCTGGGACTCGATCGGCATGGAGTTCTGGGGAAAGATCAGCTTCCTCAAAGGCGGCTCTGAACGACGCGGACGTCATCACGACCGTCAGTCGAGCAGTACGCGCGCGAAATTCAGACGCCGGAGTACGGCTGCGGGCTGGAAGGCGTGCTGCAGCGGCGCGCCGGCGATCTCGTGGGCATTCTCAACGGGATCGACGTCGACGAGTGGAATCCCGCGCGCGATCGCGTATCTGCCGATGCCGTTCAGCATCGACGACCTGGCGGGGAAGCGCGCCGCGAAAGTCGCGGTGCTGGCGCGATACGGTCTGCCGCACGAGGGGGCCGCGGTGGAGCGGCCGCTCATCGGCATGATTTCCCGGATGGTCGCTCAGAAGGGACTCGACCTCATCGCCGGACTCGAGGACCAGTTGCCGCTGCTCGGCGCGAGCTTCGTGGTGCTCGGAACCGGCGATGCGCACTATCAGGATTTCTGGCGCCGGCTGGCGGCGCGCTATCCCGACCGCATTGGCGTGCAGGTCGGCTTCGACGAATCGCTGGCGCACCTGATCGAGGCCGGCTCGGACATCTTCCTGATGCCGTCCCGCTTCGAGCCCTGCGGGCTGAATCAGATGTACAGCCTGCGCTACGGCACGATCCCGCTGGTTCGCAAGGTCGGTGGACTGGCCGACACCGTCGTGGACTACCAGCCGGGAACGGCCGGCGGCAACGGGTTCGTGTTCGAGGACTATTCGCCGGCGGCCCTTCTCGGAACCCTCCAGCGGGCGCTGGACATCTATAGGGACGCTGCCGCGTGGCGGGCGCTTCAGGCCCCCGGAATGGCCAGCGATCATTCCTGGGACCGATCGGCCCGCGAGTACGTCAGAATATATGGTCGGGCAGTCACTAAGGGAGAGCTGAATGGCAGCGGATAACGTGCAGACCTTTACGGACAGTAACTTCGAGACCTCGGTCCTCCAGGCCGGCGGCCCGGTTCTCGTGGACTTCTGGGCGGAGTGGTGCGGCCCCTGCAAGCGCCTGGGGCCGACAATTGACGCGCTGGCGAGCGACTACCAGGGGAAAGTCACGATCGGCAAGCTCAACGTCGACGACAACCCCAACACCGCGTTCAAGTTCCAGATTCGCGGCATCCCGGCGGTCCTGCTGTTCAAGGGCGGCCAGGTGGTCGAGTCGGTGATCGGCCTGGCGCCGAAAGAAGACTTCAAGAAGGTCATTGAGAAACATATCTGGGTGATCGCGGAAATTAGGGAAGTCGAGGAAGTAGGGAAGTAGGGAAGTTTCACTTCCGCACTTCCCAACTTCCACACTTCCAAACTTCCTGCAACTTCCACTTCCATACTTCCCAATTCCACACTTCCTCACTTTCCAAGTTCACCCGATTCCCATGTCTGTCCGCAACGTCATCATCATTGGCTCCGGTCCGGCCGGTCTGACGGCGGCGCTGTACACCGCGCGCGCGAATCTTCAGCCGCTCGTCATCGAAGGGATCGAGGCGGGCGGGCAGCTGATGCTGACGACGCTCGTCGAGAATTTTCCGGGGCATCGTGACGGCATCATGGGTCCCGATCTGATGAACGAGATGCGCGAACAGGCGCAGAAGTTCGGGGCCGAGATCATCCAGAACCACGTCACCGAAGTCGATCTGTGCTCGACGCCGTTCATGGTGAAGACGGCCGATGCGGTCTATCACTCGCGCACGGTCATCATCGCGACCGGCGCATCGGCGCGCCTGCTGGGGCTTCCGTCAGAGCGGGCGTTGATGGGGCACGGCGTGTCGACCTGCGCGACCTGTGACGGCTACTTCTTCCGCGGACACGACATCGCCGTCGTCGGCGGCGGCGATTCGGCGATGGAAGAAGCGGTCTACCTGACGCGTTTCGCCAGCAAGGTGCACCTGGTCCACCGGCGCGACACGCTGCGCGCGTCGAAGATCATGCAGGACAAGGCGCACGCCAACCCGAAGATCGAGTGGCGCCTGAACAACGAAGTCGAAGAGATCCTCGACGGCGACGGCAAGGGCGAGGTGACCGCGATGCGCCTGCGCGACGTCGAAGACCGGCGCGAAGACCGACATGCCGGTGTCGGGCGTGTTCGTGGCGATCGGCCACACGCCGAACACGTCACTGTTCCGCCATCAGCTCGAACTGGACGCCAACGGCTACATCATCACGCAAGGACGGCGCGAAGACGAACGTGCCCGGCGTGTTTGCGTGCGGCGACGTCCAGGATCACATCTACCGCCAGGCGATTACCGCCGCCGGCACCGGCTGCATGGCGGCGCTCGACGCCGAACATTACCTCGACGGCATCCCGGAACATCTGCAGAGCTGAGAATTAAGAATTGAGAATTAGGAATTGAGAATTGGGAATTGGGAATGCTCTTCTCTCAATTCCACGATTCCGCAATTCGCAATTCCTAATTCTTAATTCCCAATTCCTAATTCTGAGGCGCAGCCTCAGTCAATCCACCCGCCTCCGACCACGACGTCTCCGTCGTAAAAAACCACGGCTTGTCCCGGGGTGATGGCGATTTGCGGGCGATCGAAGATCACCGCGGCGCGGTTCGTCTCGAGCGTCTGCACGGTCGCGGGCGCGGCCTGATGGCGGTGGCGGATCTGCGCCGTCACGCGGCGCGGCGTGGTCGGCGGCTCGAGGATCCAGTTCACGCCGGACGCGGTCAGCGTCGTGCGTTCGAGCGATGCCTTCGGCCCGACCGTCACCGTGCGGTCGCTCGGATGCACGGCCAGCACGTACATGCGGCGCGCCGGTCGGAGACGAGGACAGGCCCAGGCCGCGGCGCTGTCCCACCGTGTAGTGATGGATGCCGCGATGCGAGCCGAGCACGCGGCCGTCTTCGGCGATGATGGCGCCCTCGCGGACCGCCTCCGGCTCGCGCTTCGCCACGAAGGCGGCGTAGTCGTGATCGGGCACGAAGCAGATTTCCTGGCTATCGGGCTTGTCGGCCACCGGCAGCTGCCGTGCGCGGGCGTACTCGCGGACCGCGTCCTTCGAGCGATCGCCGATCGGGAAGATCGCGCGCGCGAGCTGGTCCTGCGTCAGCGAAAACAGGAAGTACGCCTGATCCTTCGTGGGATCCACGCCGCGCTTGAGGAGATGCCGGCCGCTGCTGGCATCGCGCTCGACCCGGGCGTAATGGCCGGTGGCCACGGCATCGGCGCCGAGCCCGGCCGCGCGCTCCGCGAGCGTGGCGAACTTCAGATCGCTGTTGCACCGCGCGCAGGGCAGCGGCGTCCGCCCGGATGTGTATTCGCGCACGAAGTTGGCGACGACGTGCTCGTCGAACTGCCGCTCGAAGTTCATGATGTAGTGCGGGATGTCGATCGTCCGCGGCGACCCGGCGGGCGTCGTGCAGGTCGTCGAGCGAGCAGCAGCTGCCGAACGAGGTCTGGCCCTCGCTCTGATCGTAGAGCTGCATGGACAGACCGATGACGTCGTGGCCCTGCTCGGCGAGCAGCGCCGCGGCGACTGACGAATCCACACCGCCTGACATCGCGACGACAATACGCATGTTGTTCTCTCGTTGGCTTCGGGCTTCGGGCTCCGGGCTCCGGGACTTGCCCAGAACTTTACAGCCTGAAGCCCGAAGCCTGAAGCCTGAAGTCGCTCTTACCGGCTGCCCGCGCCCACTGTCCTCGTCAACCCGCGCAGTTTTTCGACGAGGCGCGGCAGCACGTCGGCGACGCGGTCCACTTCGGCGTCGGTGGAAAACAGGCCGAGGCTGAAGCGAAGCGAATTCTGCGTCCGATGCGCGGGAAAGTCCATCGCGCGCAGGACGTGTGACGGCTCGAGCGTGCCCGACGAGCAGGCGGATCCCGTGGAGACCGCGATGCCTTCGAGATCCAGCGCGATCAGCAGGCTCTCGGCCTCGACGCGCTCGAAGCTGATGTTGGTCGTGTTCGGCACGCGCGGCACACTCCCGCCATTGACCTGCGTGTGCGGCACGCGCGCCAGAATCGTCTGCTCGAGCCGATCGCGCAGCGCGCTGAGGCGCGCGGCTTCGGCCGTCATCTTCTGAGCGGCCAGGCGCGCCGCAACGCCCAGGCCGACAATCGCCGGGACACTTTCCGTGCCCGCACGGCGATTCCGTTCGTGCTTGCCGCCGGTCATCATCGGCTGCATGCGCGTGCCGCGCTTCACCCAGAGGACGCCGGTGCCCTTGGGGCCATTGAACTTGTGCGCCGACAGCGACAGGAGATCGACGCCGAGCGCTTTGACGTCCACCGGGATTTTTCCGACCGACTGCACGGCGTCGGTGTGAACCAGCGCGCCGCGCGCGCGCGCGATCGCGGCGATCTCGGCGACCGGCTGAATCGTTCCGATCTCGTTGTTCGCGTGCATCACGGACACGAGCGCGGTGTCGTCGCGCGAGCGCCTCGCGAACGCGCTCGGGCGAGACGACGCCACTGGATTCGACCGGCACGAGCGTCGTGCGCCAGCCGCGGCGGGCGAGCGCCTTGAGCGTGTTGAGCACGGCCTCGTGCTCGATCGCGCTGGCGACGAGATGCCGCTTGCCGGCCGGTTCGAGCGCCTCGGCGGCGCCGCGGATGGCGAAGTTGTCCGACTCGGTCCCGCCGCCCGTGAAGATCACTTCGGAGGGATCGCCGTTGATCAGCGCCGCGACCGCCGACCGCGCCTCGTCGATCGCCGCCTTGGCCTGCTGGCCGAAGTGGTGGACGCTGGACGCATTGCCAAAGAGATCGCGGGAGGCGCGGAGGACCGCGTCGAGGACTTCCGGGCGCCAGCGGGCTGGTCGCGTTGTAGTCGAAGTAGACACGCATGGTGAATTGTTCATTCTAACATTCCCGCTAAATCCGGTAACAAAAGGACTAGACAAGCCTTGTGACGGGTCCTATACTTGCTTCGCTTCGCGGCCGAAAAAGGGTCGTGCAGGCAGTTACCCTAACGCCCGGAGCACGTAAGCAGGTCGGAGGTTTACATGTGGAAACGCGATGAAGCAGTCCGTCCCGCGAGCGGACAACCGGCAGCGCCGCCGGCGCCGACACCGACGGGAGCTCCCGTTGCTCGCGCAGAGGCGAGCCAGAAAATGGAGAGGGACAACGTGAACATCGGCAAATCGGTTGTCATCAAGGGCGAGCTGAACGGCAGCGAAGATCTCACCATCGAGGGGCAGGTCGAAGGCACGATTCAGCTCCGCGACCACGTCCTGACGATCGGCGCCAACGGCCGGATCAAGGCGCAGGTGTTTGCGAAGTCGGTGATCGTGCTCGGCGAAGTGACCGGCAACGTCACGGCGAGCGAAAAGGTCGACATCCGCGACAACGGGTCGGTCGACGGCGACATCGTCTCGCCGCGCGTCGCGATCGCCGAAGGCGCGCATTTCCGCGGCAGCGTGGACATGCAGCGCAAGACCGGGGCACAGCCGGCCGGCGAAGCCGGCGGCGGCAACGCCCGCGGCAGCGCCGGCGGCCAGCACGCCAGCGATGCAGCCGCCAGCGCGTCGGCGCCTAGACGGCACGAAGTCGGGAGTCCAAATTGGGAGTTGAGAATCGCACGCATCGGAATTCTCAATTCCTAATTTCCGATTCCTGATTCATAATTCCCGAGTCTCCATTCCTCAGTGCCGATGGGCCTGCTCGATCGGATTGCAACGCGGCGAAGCGAACTGCCAGCGACGCGTCGTCACGGCGACGTCGACGGTGGACGAGCCGCTGTTTGCCACCAAAGCGCTGCGCAAGCTGCTCGTCGTCGCTGACCTCGCGGAGTCGCCGGCGCTCCTCGATCTCGGGCCGGTCGTCGGCAGCAACGTCAGCTTCTTCGGCGAGCAGCTCGGCTGCAAGATCTTCGTCGAAGACATCTACGCCGAGCTCGAACGTCACGCGCGCGCCGGCAAGCTCGACGGATCTGCCCGACTTCCTCGCGCGGCGGTTCCCGCAGGCGGACGGCAGCATCGACGGCATCATCTGCTGGGACATCATCGACTACCTGGATCGCCGCTCGGCGCAGGCGCTCGCCGACCAGCTGACGCGCGTGCTGCGGCCCGAAGGCGCGCTGCTCGGCTTCTTCGGCACCGCCAGCCGCGCGACACGCCTACACGAAATACATCATCGCGGACGAATTCGAATCTGAAGTACCGGCCGTATCCGGCGTCGCGCGGACGCCAGGCGGTGCTGCTCAACCGCGACATCATCCGGCTGTTTCCGGGCCTGCGCGTGTCCGATTCGTTCCTGATGAAGAACAACATCCGCGAGATCCTCTTCCGCAAGCCCGCCTACGAGACCCGCTAGCGCACTCGCCATGGCGCGGCCGTTGATCGCGCTGCTCACCGACTTCGGCCTGCGCGATCACTACGTCGGCACGATGAAGGGCGTGGCGCTCGGCATCTGTCCGGACGTCACGCTTCGTCGACATCTCGCACGACGTCCCGGCGCACGACGTCCTGGCCGGCGCGCTGGAGCTCGCCGCAGTCGTACCGCTACTTCCCGGCCGGCACGATTTTTCTCGTCGTCGTCGATCCGGGCGTCGGGACCGCGCGGCGCGGGATCGCCGTCGAAGCGGGCGACTATCGCTTCGTCGGTCCGGACAACGGCGTGCTCTCGCTGGTGCTCGACAGGACGCGCCGGTCCGGAACGCGGTCGAGCTGACCGATCGCCGCTACGCGCGGCCGACGATCAGCCGGACGTTCGAGGGGCGCGACCGTTTCGCGCCGGCGGCGGCGTGGCTGGCGCGAGGCATTGCGCTGACGGCGCTCGGGCGGCCCGCCGGGCCGCTGGCCGGCTCGGATGTGCCCGAGGCACAGGTCGGCGACGACGGCGATCGTCGCGGCGAGGTGCTGCGCGTCGATCGTTTCGGCAATCTCATTACGAACATCGACCGGGCGCTGCTCGACCGGTGCCGCCGCCGCGCGTCCGTCGAGCTCGGCGGCCGGACCGTCAGCCGCGTCGTGTCGACCTATGCCGACGCCGCGCGCGGCGCGCTGTGCGCGCTGGTCGGCAGCTCGGATCATCTCGAGATCGCGATGAACGGCGGCAGCGCGGCGGAATCGCTCGGTCTGCGGACGCGGCGCCGCCGGTGCGCGTCGCGGCGGACTGCGTGATAGCGATTTCCCGGCTCATATGATCAATTTCGACCTCACCGACGAACAGCAACTGCTCGAGCAATCGGTTCGCGAATGGGGCGCCGCGCGAAATCGCCCCGCACATCCAGGAAGACGATCGCAAGCATCGTTCGATCGCGAACGCGTCCTCGGCGGGATGGCCAAGCTCGGGCTGCTCGGCATTCTCCGTGCCGCAGGAGTACGGCGGCGCCGGCATGGACTACGTGTGCCTCGGCCTGGCCAGCGAAGAGCTCGAATACGTGGACACGTCGCTGCGCGTGATCATGTCGGTCCACGCCGGCCTCAACTGCCTGACGCTGCTGGCGTGGGGCACCGAAGATCAGAAGCAGCGCTATCTCGTGCCGCAGGCGCAGGGGCACAAGATCGCCGGCTACGGTCTCACCGAGCCGGGCGCCGGCAGCGATGCGCGCGCGATCCAGACGACCGCGGTGAAGAAGGGCGAGCCGCTACGTCCTCAACGGCGAGAAGTCGTGGATTTCGCTGGCCGACGTCGCCGACAACTTCCTGGTCATCGCCTGGACCGATCTGGAGAAGAAGAAGCAGCGCGATCCGTCCGGCCTGAGCGCGTTCATGGTCGAGCGCACGCTTCAAGGGCTTTTCGAGCGGCCCGATGAAGGAGAAGTGGGGCATCCTCGCCGGCAACACCGGCTGGTTCAAGATGGACGACGTGGAAGTGCCCGAGGAGAACCTGGTCGGGCGCCCCGGCGAGGGTTTCAAGATCGCGATGTTCGCGCTCGACCAGGGGCGCTTCACGGTCGCGGCCGGCGCGACCGGCCTGATTCGCGCCTGCCGCGACGCCAGCGTGAAGTACGCGAAGGAGCGCCACACGTTCGGCGTCGAGATCGGCCAGCATCAGCTCGTCAAGGAAATGATCGCGCAGATGGAATCCGACTATCAGGCGGCGCGGCTGCTGTGGCTGCGTTCGGGCTGGATGAAGAATCACGGCCAGCGGAACACCCGCGAGACCGGGCTGGCGAAGTGGTTTGCGACCGTCGCCTCGGAGCGCGCGGCGGGCGACGCCGTGCAGATTCACGGCGCCAACGGCTACTCGGACGAGTATCCGGTCGGGCGGTTCTATCGCAACTGCAAGGGCGCGGTCATCTACGAAGGCACGCGCGAAATCCACAAGTTGATGCAGGCGGACTATCTGCTTGGCTACCGCGTCGATCGGCCGACGCGCTGCGAGCTCCCGCCGTATCGCGGCTAACCCGTTAACCCGAAAGCGCAGTCCCATGCTGGACTCAGAACTCTCGCTCGAATTTCTTCGCGTCGTCGAAGAGGCCGCCATCGCGTGCGCGCACACGATGGGACAGGGCGACCGGCACCGTTCCGATCAGGTGGCCGTCGAAGCGATGCGCAAGATCATGGACTCGGTGCCGATCGACGGCACGATCGTGATCGGCGAAGGCGAGCGCGACGAGGCGCCGATGCTGTACATCGGCGAAAAGGTCGGCATGGCGCACGCGCTGCGCGGCTCGCAGGCCGCCGGTTTCCCGCAGGTGGACATTGCCGTCGATCCGCTCGAGGGCACGAACCTGTGCGCGACCGGCGCGCCCAACGCGATCGCCGTGCTCGCGGCGTCGACGCGCGGCGGCCTGCTGCACGCGCCGGACCTTTACATGGAGAAGCTGGTCGTCGGGCCGAGCTCGAAGGATCACGTCAGCCTCGACGCGCCGGTCCACGACAACCTGAAGGCCATCGCCCGCTGCCTCGGCCGGCAGGTCGAGGATCTCGTGGTCATCGTGCTCGATCGGCCGCGCCACGAGAACGCTGATCCAGTCGATCCGCGAGACCGGCGCGCGGATTCGCCTGATCGGCGACGGCGACCTGTCGGCCGGTATCGCCGCGGCGGTCGTCGGGTCCGGCGTGCACGCGGTGATGGGCACGGGCGGCGCGCCCGAAGGCGTGCTGACGGCGGCGGCGATGCGCTGCCTGAACGGCGAAATTTTCGCGCGCCTGGTCGTCAGCAAGCCCGAGCACGAAGCGCGCTGCCGCGCGATGGGCATCACCGATTTCAAGAGGGTCTATCGCTCGAAGGATCTCGCTCCCGGCGCGAAGCGTGATTTTCGCGGCCACCGGCGTCACCGACGGCTCGCTGATGAAGGGCGTCCGCTTCTTCGGCGACGGCATCCGCACCAGCTCGGTCATCATGCAGAACGATCCGCACCAGATCCGCTTCATCGACAGCATTCACGTCGCCGCCAACAAGGACGTGAAGATCATCTTTTGACACGCATTCTGGTCGATCCCGTCCATCCTGATCCTGACGCCGCTCGCGCAGGCCGCCGCGGTCGCTTCGCCACGGCGGCGTCGTGGCGATGCCCACCGACACGCTCTATGGCCTCGCCGTCGATCCGTTCAACTCAGCCGCCGTCGAACGCGTGTTCGCCATCAAGGGACGCATGGCCGACCGCGCGCTGCCGCTGGTCGCTGCCGATGAAGGCCAGGTCCGCGAGTGGCTCGGGCAGTTGTCGCCGCTCGGCGAGCGGCTGGCGCGCCGCTTCTGGCCGGGCCCGTTGACGCTGGTGGTCAGGCGCGCCCGACACACTCGCCGCCGGTGTCAGCGACGCGAACGGCACGGTCGGCGTCCGCGTGCCCGCGCATCCTGTGACGCAGGCGCTGTGCGCGCACGCCGGCCGGCCGTTGACCGCGACCAGCGCGAACATCAGCGGGCAGGCGCCGACCAGCGATCCGGACGTCGTCGCCGACACGCTCGGCGCCGACATCGATCTGCTCGTGGATGCCGGCGCGACGCCCGGAGGCGCGGCGTCGACGATTGTGGACGTGACCGGCCCGGAGCTTCGGCTGATTCGCGCGGGCGCCGTTGCGTGGGAGGACGTGCAGGCATGCCAGCACGAGTAGCCGGGCGCGAGCGGGCGGCGCTCGTCGGCCTGGTCGCCGGGCGAGCGCGGCGCCTCGAGGCCGAGCGATCGCTCGACGAACTCGCCGGCCTGGCCGATGCCGCCGGCGCGCAGGTCGTGCTGCGCGTGCTGCAGGAGCGGCCGAAACCCGATCCCTCGACATTTCTCGGCGCGCGGAAAGATCCAGACGCTGGCGGCTTCCTGTGCCGAGACCAGCGTCGATGTCGTCATCTTCGACAACGAGCTGACGCCCGCGCAGCTGCGGCAGATCGAAGAGATCGTCGGCCGGAAGAGTGCTCGACCGGACGCAGCTGATTCTCGACATCTTCGCGCGGCGCGCGCGGACGCGCGAAGGCAAGCTGCAGGTCGAGCTCGCGCAGCTGAAATACATGCTGCCGCGGCTGGCGGGGTCCGGCGACTGCGCTCTCGCGGCTCGGCGGCGGCATCGGCACGCGGGGACCCGGCGAGACGAAGCTCGAAACCGACCGCCGGCGCATCCGCACGCGGATTCACGCGGTCTCGGAGGACATCGAAGCAAGTGCGGCAGCGCCGCGCGCAGCTGCGCGAGCGGCGCCAGAAGGCCGCGGTGCCGACGGTCGCGCTCGTCGGCTACACCAACGCCGGAAAGACGACGCTGTTCAACCGCCTGACGCGCGCGGGCGCGGAAGCGTCGGACGCGCTGTTCGTCACGCTCGATCCGCTGATCCGGCAGGTGCGCTTGCCCGACAACCGGGAGCTGCTCGTCTCGGACACGGTCGGTTTCATCGATCGGCTGCCGCACGCGCTGGTCGCGGCCTTCCGCGCGACGCTCGAAGAAGTGGCGCAGGCGGATCTCGCGTTGCATGTCATCGACGCGGCGGCGCCCGATCGCGACCGGAGGATGACGGCGGTGCGGCAGGTGCTCGAAGAGGTCGGCGCGACCGACGTTCCGCTGATCGAGGTCTTCAACAAGGCCGACCAGCTGACGCCGGACGAGCGCGCGGCGTGTCGAGGAGCAGCATCCCGACGCGATTTGCATCTCGGCCTTGACCGGACAGGGCGTCGATGAGCTGGTCGAGACGGTCGCGTCGCGGCTGGCGCTCGACGTCCGCCGCGTGACGCTGACCTTCGATCCCGACGATCCGGACGATCGTGAGCGCATGGCGCGCGTCTATCGCCACGCGCGGGTGCTCGTGCACGAAACGCGCGGCGATCGCATTTCGATCGTCGCCGATGTGCCGCGCGCGCTTCTGGATCGACTGGACCTGACTAAGAGGTAGAATTTTTCGTCATGCGGCTCCGCGCCGGCCTCGTTGTCCTCGCGATTGCCCTGGCGGTGTCCGCCTGCGGACCCAAGCGGGTTGCCGAACCGGTGGTCACCGCGCCGCGCTTTCCCGACTACGTCAAGCCGACCGTGCCGGCCGCCCTCGCGGGCAGCCGGCGCCATCGCCAACCAGGAGCGCGCCTGGCTCTTCCTGCAGGCGGGCGATTTTCGGAACGCCGACCGCGAGATTGCCGAGGCGTTGAAAGCTGCTCCGGACTTCTATCCGGCGGAAGCCACCAGCGGCTACGTCGAGCTCGCCCGCAAGGAGTCGCGTTCGGCGCTCATCCATTTCGATCGGGCACTCACGCGCCAGGCCAACTACGCCCCGGCGCTGGCCGGCAGGGGCGAGGCGCTGCTGGCGCTCGGACGGGACGCAGAGGCGGTCGACGCCTTCCAGGCGGCGCTTGCCGCCGATCGCACGCTGGTCGATCTGCAGCGGCGGATCGACGTCCTGAAATTCCGCGTCGTGCAGCAGGACGTGGCGGCGGCCAGGCAGGCCGCGCGCGCCGGCAGGAGCGACGAAGCGGTTCGAGCGTATCGCGCGGCCATCGGCCGGTCGCCGGACACGGCGTTCCTGTATCGCGAACTCGCGGTCGTCGAGCGCGAGCGGGGCGACCAGGATGCGGCGCTCCAGGATCTGCGCAAGGCCATTGCGCTCGACCCGACCGACGCAGCGGCGCTCGGCCTGCTGGGCGACATCCTGTCGGCGCGCGGCGACGACGATGCCGCGGTGAAGGCCTACTCGGACGCGCTGGCCATCGAGCCCGACACCACGATCGAGGCCAAGCGCAACGCGATTCGTGCGCGCGCCGAGGCCGCGCGGCTGCCCGCCGAGTACCAGGCCATCGCGACGGCGCCGCAAATCACCCGCGGCGATCTCGCGGCGCTGATCGGTGTGCACCTGCCGTCGCTGATCGAGGGGATGCGGGCGCGCGATGTCGGCGTCATCACCGACATTCGCCGTCATTGGGCCGAGACGTGGATCCTCGTCGGTCACCCGCGCCGGCGTCCTCGATCCGTTCGAGAACCACACGTTCCAGCCGCGGACGATCGTGCGCCGCGTGGATTTCGCGCAGGCGGTCTCGCGCCTGCTCGCCCAGGTCGCGGTCGTCGTGCCGGCGCAGGGACAACGCTGGGCGAACGCGCGCGGGCGGTTCTCGGATATCACGCCGGGCACCTCGCGTACCCGGCCGCGTCCGTTGCGACGGCCGCCGGGGTCATGGCGATCGGCGCCGACGGCGCGTTCCAGCCGTCGCGGCCGGTCACGGGCGCGCGAAGCGGTGGATGCCCTCGAGATCGTGCGACGGATGCTGCCCGCGCGCAGACAATAGACGACGATGACCGCCCTGACGCCGGCGAATCAGCTGACGCTGCTGCGGATGCTGCTGATTCCTGCATTCGTGATCCTCGTGGTGTACGGCCACCTCGGCTGGGCGCTGATCATGTTTGCGATTGCCGGGCTCACCGACGCGCTGGACGGGCTGATTCGCGCGCCGATCGGGACAGAAGAGCAGCCTCGGCGCGTGGCTCGATCCGATGGCCGACAAGCTGCTGGCGCTCAGCACGTTCATCGTGCTGACGATTCCGGGACTTGGCCTGGCCAACCGCCTGCCGATCTGGCTGACGGTGGTCATCATCACCCGCGACATCGTGATCGTGCTGACGGTCGCCATCGTCAATCTGGCGATCGGCCCGCGCACGTTCCGCCCGTCGGTCTTCGGCAAGATCGCGACCGCCACCTACATGATGACGGCGGTCGTCGCGATGTTCTTCAATTTCCTCGGCTACCACTCGGTCATGGTCGATCTGTTCGTGTGGGCGTCGCTGGCGATCACGCTGGTGTCGAGCCTGCACTACATCTGGCACGCGGCGCGAATCATCGACGCGCCGGCGTGCAGTGGCCGGGTAGGGCAGGTAGCGTGCACCGCGGCATGCGACGCCGAGGACAGTGAATCCGACGACATCGGCGTCAGTTCGCCGCGAGCGTGCCTCGTGGCAGTTCGTGTCGTTCGTGGCGACTCTGCGTCTTCGGTCGTCGCGTGGCCGCTGCGTGCGAGTCTGGCGCATTCGCGCAGACCGCGGCGCCGAAACAGGCGGTCGTCGAGACCTCCGCGGGCACCTTCGTCATCGATCTGGCGCCGGATGCGGCGCCGAACCAGGTCGCGTACTTCATGAAGGTGGCGCAGGAGGGCGGCTACGACGGGACGATCTTTCATCGCGCGATTCGCAACGGCATGGTGCAGGGCGGCGATCCGCTGACGAAGGATCCGGCGAAGCGCGCGCAGTACGGGACGGGCGGACAGAACATGGTCAAGGCCGAGGCGCGGGCGCGCGAAGATGACGCGCGGATCGGTGGCGGCGGTGCTGGTGCCCGGGCGGCCCGACAGCGCCGGCGCGCAGTTCTTCATCGTGCTGGCCGATCAGCCCGCGCTGGACAGTCAGTACACGGTCTTCGGCCACGTCTCCGACGGCATGGAAGCGCTGATCAGAAGATCTCGGAGACGCCGGTTGACGCGTCAGGCGTGGCGACCGAGCGCGTCGGAAATCAAGAAGCTCACGATTCGCGATACGCCGCCCGAGCGCTTCGTGCACGACTCGGCGCAGGATCTCGCCGCCTACCGCGCGGTGCTCGAGACCAGCGCCGGGCCGATCACGCTCGAATTCTTTCCGGACAAGGCGCCCGAGACCGTGCGCCAGTTCCTGCGGCTGGCCGATGCCGGCGTGTACAACGGCATGGCGTTTCACCGCGTCGCGCCGGGCTTCGTCATCCAGACCGGCGCGCTGTCGTCGCGGACGGCGCCGCTGACCGAGAAGCAGCAGAAGCTGGTTCACAACCTGCAGCCGGAGTTCAACGACACGAAACACGTGAAGGGCATCGTGTCGATGGCGCGCGGCGACGAGCCGACGAGCGCCACGACGTCGTTCTTCATCTGCACCGGGCCGTCGTCGGCGCTGGACGGTGTCTACACGGCGTTCGGGCGGGTGGTTGACGGCATGACCGCGGTCGAGGCCATCGAAGCGACGCCGCGCACCGGCGAAACGCCGAACGCGCGCGATCGATCTGACGACCGTCCGGTCGTTACATCACGATGACGCGCGTCACCTTGATCGGGACGCCCACCAGATATTCCACCTGGATGCGGTCGCCCGGCTCGAGGTTGTTGGCGACCGCCTCGGGACCGAGACGCGCGAGATGCGTCTGGCCGTCGGGATCCTCGACGTCCGTGAAGAACACGTCCCACGAGATCTGGCCGTGAATGCTGACTGGTTGTATCCGCTTCAGAATCCCGTCGCGCGTGCCCTTCAGCATCCTTCGTTCCTTACGAAAAATTCCGTGAACTGACCGCTCCCTCGTCGCCAAACGGCAGACGATCGGGCGCCGCGTCGAGCGGCACGTCCGCCTCGCGTGCACAAGTTGTGCACGCTGACGCCCAGCAGGCGAACCGGACGGTGTCCCGCGTCGGTGCGTTCCAGCAATTGTAGCGACCGCGCGAGGATCGCGGCTTCATCTCGTGTCGGCGCCGCCGAATGGCTGCGCGTGATGGTCGTGAAGTCGCTGTAACGGACCTTGACCGTGACGGTGCGCGCGAGCAGATCGCCGTTTCGCGAGCCATGCCGCCGCGCGGACGGCCATGTCGGCGACCTCCTCGCGAATCGCGTCGGATGTCGGTCAGGTCCTCGGCGAAGGTGTTCTCCGAGCCCGACGACTTGGTCTCGCGGTTGGCGACAACCGGCCGGTCGTCGATGCCGCTGGCGAGCTGCTGCAGCCAGTCGGCGAGGCTGCCGACCGTCTCGCGCAGGCTGGCCGGGTCGAAGCGTGCGGACGTCCACCAGCCGCTCGATGCCGCGGGCGCGCAGCTTGCGCGCCGTGACCGGCCCGACGCCCCACAGGGCGTCCACCGGCAGCTTCTGCAGAAACGGCTCGACGCGGTCAGGGCTGATGACGGTCAGCCCGTCCGGCTTCTTCCAGCCGGACGCGATCTTCGCCAGGAACTTGTTGGGCGCGACGCCGGCCGACGCCGTCAGTCCGGTGTCTTCGCGGATTCGTATCTTCAGGCGCCGCGCGACCGGCGTGGCCAGCGGCTCGTTCCACGCGTTCTCGGTCACGTCGAGGTAGGCCTCGTCGAGCGACAGCGGCTCGACCAGCGGCGTGACCTCGCGAAAGATCGCAAAGACGGCATTCGACGCCGCCTTGTAGCGCGCGAAATCCGGCCGGACGATCATGCAGGGAAGGGCAGAGCCGGACCGCCTTGGCCATCGACATGGCCGAGCGGACGCCGAAGGCCCGCGCCTCGTAGCTGGCCGCCGCGACCACGCCGCGCTCCGTCGGCTGACCGCCGACCGCGAGCGGCTTGCCGCGCAGCGCCGGGTCGTCGCGCTGTTCGACCGACGCGTAGAAGGCGTCCATGTCGATGTGAAGGATGCGGCGGATTTTCGTCACGATTTGCGCAACACGCCCAACGCAATTGTACGCTCTTGGGGTTTCGAGACAGGCGTTCCTGACTCGAGCCTCACGCAAACCTTGCGCATCAGCCAACTCAATCTGACATCTGAAATCCGAAATCTGAATTCAGAAATTTAGCCGTTACCCTATGCCCCAGTTCATTTACACGATGAAAGGCCTCGGGAAGGTCCATCCTCCCGACGCGCGCGTGCTCGACGATATCTGGCTGTCCTTCTACTTCGGCGCCAAGATTGGCGTGCTCGGCTTGAACGGCGCGGGCAAGAGCTCGCTGCTGCGCATCATGTCCGGCGAGGACCAGAGCTTCCTCGGCGAAGCGTTTCCCGCCGAAGGGATCTCGATCGGGTTCCTGCATCAGGAGCCCAGGCTCGACCCGGCCAAGAACGTGCTCGGCAATGTCGAGGAAGGCGTCGCGCCGCTCAAGGCGCTGCTGACCCGCTACGACGAGGTCAACGCCAAGCTCGGCGAGGAGCTGTCTCCGGAAGAAATGGACAAGGTGCTCGACGAGCAGTCGAAGATCCAGGACAAGATCGACGCGTCGAACGCCTGGGATCTCGATTCGCGCCTCGAGCTCGCGATGGATGCGCTCCGCCTCCCGCCGCCCGACGCAGACGTGACGACGCTGTCCGGCGGCGAGCGCCGCCGCGTGGCGCTGTGCCGGCTGCTCCTGCAGTCGCCGGACCTGCTGCTGCTCGACGAACCGACCAACCATCTCGACGCCGAGTCGGTGGCGTGGCTCGAGCGATTCCTCAAGGACTATGCGGGCACGGTCGTGGCCGTGACGCACGATCGCTACTTCCTCGACAACGTCGCCGGCTGGATTCTCGAGCTCGATCGCGGCCGCGGCATTCCCTGGGAAGGGAACTACTCGTCGTGGCTCGAGCAGAAGCAGAACCGGCTCGCGCAGGAAGAGAAAGCGGAAACGCGGCGCCAGCGGACGCTCGAGCGCGAGCTCGAATGGATCCGGATGTCGCCGCGCGCCAGGCAGGCCAAGGGCAAGGCGCGCCTGAACGCCTACGAAGACCTGCTGCGCGAGGACACGGCGCAGAAGATCGAGACGGCCGAAATCTACATCGCGCCGGGCCCTCGCCTTGGTGACGTCGTCGTCGAAGCGCGCGGGCTGCGCAAGGGCTACGGCGACAACCTGCTCATCGACGACCTGAACTTCACGCTGCCGAGAGGCGGCATCGTCGGCGTCATCGGGCCGAACGGCGCCGGCAAGACGACGCTGTTCCGGATGATCACCGGACAGGAGCAGCCGGACGCCGGCACGCTGAAGATCGGCGAGACCGTGCAGATCGGCTACGTCGATCAGAGCCGCGACGCGCTCGACGCGAACAAGACCGTCTGGGATGAGATTTCCGGCGGGCAGGACGAGATCGAGCTTGGCAAGCGGAAGGTGGCGTCACGCGCCTACGTGTCCTGGTTCAACTTCAAGGGCGGCGACGCAGCAGCGCAAGGTCGGATCGCTGTCAGGCGGCGAGCGCAATCGCGTTCATCTCGCCGAAGCTGCTCAAGAAGGGGAGCAACCTGCTGCTGCTCGACGAGCCGACCAACGACCTCGACGTCGATACGCTGCGGGCGCTGGAGGAAGCGCTGCTCAACTTCGCCGGCTGCGCGGTGGTGATCAGCCACGACCGCTGGTTCCTCGACCGGATCGCGACGCACATGCTGGCGTTCGAAGGGGACAGCGAGGTGGTCTGGTTCGAGGGGAACTACCAGGACTACGAGGCCGATCGCAAACGGCGGCTTGGCGCAGCGGCCGACCAGCCGCATCGCATCAAGTACCGGAAGCTGACGCGCTGACGCGAACTATTCTTTCGAATCCGGTTCGAGAACCGCTCCGGCGAGCTCGGCGTCCTCGCGCCTGACGAGCAGGCGCACGCCGGTGCCGGTCCACAGGCCCGGCCTGAGTCCGCCGGCATCGTCGGCGCTGATCAGCGATTCGATTCCCATGGAGTCGAGGACGCTCTTCGCCAGGTCGGCGTCGACGTGATTGAGAAACGTTTTCAACGTCACCAGATTCGAATCGGTCATCGGCGCCCTCTAGATCTTCGTGCGGAAATACTCGATCGTCTTGACGAGGCCTTCCTCGAGCGGCGACCTTCGGTTCCCAGTTGAGGAGCGCGCGGGCCCGCGTGATGTCAGGCTGGCGGATCTTCGGATCGTCGGTGGGCAGCGGCTTGTAGACGATGCGGCTGGTGGCGCCGGTCATCTTGATGATCGTGCGCGCGATCTCCTCGATCGACATCTCGCGCGGGTTGCCGATGTTCACCGGCTCGTTGGTGTCCGACAGCATCAGGCGGATGATGCCGTCCACCAGATCCGAGATATAGGTGAAGCTGCGCGTCTGCGTGCCGTCGCCGAACACGGTGACGTCTTCGTTGCGCAGCGCCTGCGACATGAACGCCGGGACGGCGCGGCCGTCATTCAGGCGCATCCGCGGTCCGTAGGTGTTGAAGATGCGGACGATCTTCGTGTCCAGGCCGTGATACCGGTGGTAGGCCATCGTCATCGCTTCGGCGAAGCGCTTGGCTTCGTCGTAGACGCCGCGCGGACCGACCGGATTGACGTTGCCCCAGTAGCTCTCTTTCTGCGGATGCTCGAGCGGATCGCCGTAGACCTCGGACGTGGACGCGAGCACGAAGCGCGCGCCCTTCGCCTTGGCCAGGCCGAGCGCGTTGTGCGTGCCGAGCGCGCCGACCTTGAGCGTCGGGATCGGCAGTTCGAGGTAGTCGATCGGGCTCGCCGGGCTTGCCCAGTGCAGGACGAAGTGGACCGGCCCTTCCACGTGCACGTAGTTGGTGACGTTGTGCTTGAGGAACGTGAAATCGCGGTTCGCGAGATGCGCGATGTTCGCGGTGTCGCCGGTCAGCAGGTTGTCGATGCCGATGACTTCGTAGCCGCGATCGAGCAGGGTTTCCGAGAGGTGCGAGCCGATGAACCCGGCCGCTCCCGTGATGACGATGCGTTCTTTCATAAAGGGGGAGTCGTCCCGAACAGCTAATAGGCGTGTTTGTGGAAGAAGCCGTTGAGGAGCGTCAGCCACAGGATCTTCAGGTCGAGGCTGACCGACCAGTTTTCGATGTAGTAGAGGTCGTACTCGATGCGCTTTTCGAGCGGCGTGTTGCCGCGCCACCCGTGGACCTGCGCCCAGCCGGTCAGTCCGGCTTTGACCTTGTGGCGCAGCATGTACTGCGGAATCTTGTGCTTGAACTGCTCCACGAAATGCGGACGCTCGGGGCGCGGGCCGACGAGCGACATGTCGCCGCGCAGCACGTTCCAGAGCTGCGGCATCTCGTCGAGATTGGAGCGGCGCAGGAATCGTCCGAGCGGCGTCACGCGTGGATCTTCGGCGGCCGCCCACACCGGTCCGGTATGCCGCTCGGCATCGTCGAACATGGAGCGGAACTTCACGATGGTGAATGACTTGCCGTCGAGTCCCATCCGTTCCTGCTGGAAGAACACCGGACCCTTCGAGGTCAGGCGCACGAGCAGGGCGACAAACGCGAGCGGAATGGTGAGCACGAGCAGGCCGGCCGACGAGATGACGACGTCGATGGCGCGCTTCGTGATGCTGTTGAAGCCCTGCAGCGGGACGTCGTTGATGTTGATGACCGGGATGCCGTCGAGATCTTCGAGCCGGGCGCGCAGCGCAATCACCTGCAGGAGATCCGGCACGACCTTGACGTCCACGATCTCGCGGCTCGTGCTGTCGAGGAGCTCCAGCATGCGGACGTGCTGTTCCGGCGGCAGCGCGACGTAGAGGTGATCGATCGATTCGCGGCCGCAGATCTCGCTCGCATCGCCGATCGTGCCGAGCAGCGGGAGACCGCGATAGCCGAGATGATCGCCGACGGCGCGATCGTCCACGAACCCGACAATCTGATAGCCGAGCTCGCGGTGCTCGAGAATCTTGTCCGCCACCAGCCGTCCGAGGTCGCCCGATCCGGCAATCAGGATGCGCTTGAGGCCGATGCCGGCGCGCCAGCGGCGCTCGAGCACTTCGCGCATCAATTCGCGCGAGGCGGAGGTCAGCGCGACGTTCAGCACGAGGAAAATCGCCCACGCGCCCTGTGACACTTCGAGGGCGCCGGACGCCTGCAGGTCGGTGACGATGTACGTTTCGACGTACAACGTGGCGAGGACGCCGAACATGACGGCGAGAATGCTGCCGACGAACACGGCGAAAAAGTCGTCCACCCTCGAGCGGCCGCGGCGCAGGCGGTACAGGCCCTGGAGGAAGAACCCGACCGGCACCACGACGAGAATGAACGGCAGGACGTTGATGTATTGCCGGAGCGGGGGAACGCCCTTCGGCACCGGGAATATCCCGAGCTGGAATCGAATCGCGTAGGCCGCGATGAACGCGCTCAGGCCGAGGAGCGCGTCGGAGACGACGTGGAACGCGACGAGCAGGCGGTTATGTCGAATCACTGGTGTCCTGCCACGAGCGACTCGCGGACGACCGCTTCCATTTCGTCGCCAAACCGCTCGCGGCCGAAGCGTTCCGCGTGCGATCGGACGACCGCGGCGTCGTAGCGGCGGTTCACGACGCGGGCGATCGCGTCGGCGAAGGCAGGAGACGAGAGGTCGTCGGTCAAGAGTCCAGTCTCATTCGGAACCACCGTTTCGAGCGCGCCGCCGCGACCGAGTGCCACCACGGGCGTACCGCAAGCCTGAGCTTCGAGCGGAACAATCCCAAAATCTTCCTCGCCGGGCAGAAGCACAACCGATGCCCGGCAATACAACGACCGGATCTCCTCGTCCGACAACCGGCCGAGAAATTCCGCGCGCCCGTTCGCCATCCGTTCCAGCGCGGCCCGCTCGGGACCCGAGCCGACGATCTTCAGCGGCACGCGGGCCTGCTGCGCAGGCGTCGATCGCGACCTCGATGCGCTTGTAGGGAACGAGGGCGGACACGATCAGTGCAAATCCCTCCGGGGCACTTCCGTCCGGGCGATAAAAACTGGTGTTGACCGGTGGATACACGACTGTCGCCTGGCGATTATAGTATCGGCCGATCCTCCCCGCAACATAATGAGAGATAGCCACATAGCGGTATGGACGGGCTGCGGTCCGCCGATCCCAATCGGCCATGCGGCGCATGATCGGACGCATCACGCCGCTGCCGATCCGGCCGAGCCGTTCGGGACCGAAATACGCGTCGAACTGATCCCAGGCATAGCGCATGGGCGTCAGGCAGTAGCAGACGTGCACGGCCTCGGGCGGGGTGATGACCGACTTGGCGCAGCAGTGGCTGACGCTCAGGACGAGGTCGAATCCCTCGAACCGGAATCGCTCGATGGCGGATGGAAACAGCGGCAGGTAGTTGCGGTAGTGACGCGTCACCGCCGGCAGATGCTGGACGAACGAGGTGTGAATCGGGCGATCCTCGATCACCCGCGATACCGATCCCGGAATGTGGACGAGCGTGAAGATCTCAGCCTCGGGAAAGCGTTCGCAGAGAACTTCGAGCGCCTTCTCGCCACCCCGCATGCCGGTCAGCCAGTCGTGGACCAGCGCAACGCGCGGCGCGCTCAAGGCCGAGGGGCTCCGCCGGTGTCCCGTCCGGCCGGCCGCCGCCGGCGCTTCCGCGAGTACGGGCGCGTCGATGACCTCGCCGTAGATTTCCCGCACGCGCCGGACCGACGTTTCCCACGAGAACTGCTTCGCCCGCGCGAGTCCGCGCGCGCGGAGATCGGCGCGCAGGACCGAGTCGGTCAGGACGCGCTCGATCCCGTCGGCAATCGTTTCGGGATGATAGGGATCCACGAGGACGGCGGCGTCGCCGGCAACCTCGGGCAGCGACGACAGGTTCGACACCACCACCGGGGTGCCGCTGGCCATCGCCTCGAGCGGCGGCAGACCGAACCCCTCGTAGAGCGACGGAAAGACGAACACGCCGGCCAGGCGGTACATGATCGCCAGCGTCTCTTCCGGAACGAACCCCAGGAAGCGGACGTACTTGTGCAGCTGATGACGATGCACGGCGCGCCTGAGCGCGGCGTACTTCGAGACGGCGTCGCCAATGATCACCAGCTTGAGGTGATCGAGTCCGCGATCCCGCACCAGGTGAAACGCTTCGATCAGCCGTTCGACGTTCTTGTGCGGCTTGACGTTGCCGACATACAGCACGAACTCGTCCTGCAACTGATAGCGCTCGCGCACGCGGTTGATGTCTTCTTCGCGCGGCTCGACGCCGAACTGCTCGTCGTACGAGTTGTAGATGACGTCGATCTTGTCCGGCGACGTCCCGAAAAACTTCATGATGTCGCGCTTCGACGTCTCCGACACGGTCAGCACGCGCGCCGCGCGGCGCGCCGCCATCCCCATGGACGTTCGCGCATAGCCGAGCGCCAGCTTGTTCGGCAGGTACTGCGGAAACACCAGATGAATGCAGTCGTGAATGGTGACGACCGACGGGCACGGCACGAGCGGCGGCAGCACGTAGTGCGGGGCGTGAAACAGCGCGACGCCTTCGCGCCGCAGCGCGAGCGGAATGCGGAACTGCTCGGAGATCGAATAGTTGCCGGCCGTCTCGGCGACCGGCCGGAAGTTCTCTCCGAGCGCTTTCAGAAACGCCGCATCCTCGGGCCGGCTGAGGAGCACGTACTCGGTCTCCCGATCCAGCCGGGCGAGCTGCCGCAGGAGATTCCGGATGTAGGTGCCGATCCCGAAATCATGCAGCTTTCGCGCGTCAATGCCGATCCGCACGCAGACATCATAACGGGTGCGGGGATGCGAGTGCGGGGGTGCGTGCGGTGCGGTGCGGGGTGCGACGTGCGGTGCGGTGCGGAGTGCAGGTGCGGAGGTGCGCGTGCTCAAGTGCGGTGCGTCGGGTGCGCCAGTGCCGTGCGACGTCCTTGGCACGACGCACCTCGCACGAGGCACGTCGCACCGCACCTACGCACCTACGCATCCTCGCACCTCCGCACTCGCTGTTCTACCCGCTTATCGCGTGGTACGCCGCGATAAGCGGGTAGAACAGCGGATGATGCTTCCTGTAGAACGCGAGATGGCTCTTCCGATAAGCCGCGCGCGTGGCGGCCGGGGCGGAGCGGGCCGACCGTCCTCTCAGATGAACGATTTCGGCGTCGGGCGTGAAGAGAATGCGTTGGCCGCGCGCGCGCAGCGACGCGCAGAAGTCCACGTCCTCCGTGTACATGAAGAACCGCTCGTCGAGCAGTCCGACCGCCTCCGCGTCGGTGCGGCGCACCAGCAGGCACGCGCCGCTGACCCAGTCAGGAAACTGCTCGCGCCGCGTCATCGCCTCGACCCGCGCGCGGACCGCCGGGTCGTCGCGCTCGAGCCCGCGCATCAGGCGCTGACGGCGAAATTCGGCCAGCGGCGCGATCATGTCGCCGAAGGACAACTCCGCTCGCCCCTCGCCATCGATCAGCCGCGGTCCGGCGGCCCCGGCGTCAGCGTGCCGTTCGAACTCCGCCACGAACCGGTCGATCGCACCTTTGGGCACCAGCGTGTCGCTGTTCAGCAGCAGGATCAGACGGCCGGAACTGGCGCGGATGCCGGCGTTGTTGCCGGCCGAGAATCCAACGTTCGCCGGGAGCGCGATCACGCGCACCGCGGTCCACCGCCGGGCTGCGTCGGCGCTGCCGTCGGTCGACGCGTTGTCCACGACCACGATTTCGTGCGGGATGGCCGGCGGGAAATCGTGCAGCGACGCCAGGCAGCATTCGAGATCGGCGCGGGCGTTGTAGCTGACGATGACGATCGAGAGATCGATCACGCCGCGCTCTCGATGACGGCGAGTGTTTCGCGCGCCGCCTGCGGCCAGTTGTAACGCGCGAGCACGTCCGGAGCAGCGGTCAGCATCTCCTGCCTGGCCTGGTCATCAAACAGCAGCGTCGTCAGCGCCGCGGCGATGGCGGCCACATCGCCCTTTCGCACGTAGAGCGCCGCCGCGCCGCAGCTTTCGCGGGCAATCGGCGTGTCGAGCAGGACCGACGGCACACCGTACGACAGCGCTTCGAGCGGCGTCAGCCCGAGCCCTTCGTACTCCGAGAGAAAGGCGAATGCGCGAGCGGACTCGTAGAGGCGTGCCAGTTCGGCGTCGGGCACGTAGCGGTGCCACTGGATCTGGCGGCCGGCGCGCTGGTGAGCGATGGCGGCGGCGATGTCCTCGTGCGGGTAGCTGCGGTTGTCGCCGACGAGATCCAGGCAGACCTGATGATGCTGCCGCGTCAGTTGACCGAAGGCACGAATCAGATCGGGCACGTGCCGCCGATTGAAGATCGAGCCGACGTAGAGGACCCGGAGGTCTGCTGATGCAGCCGCGTGGCCGGCGGACAGCGCGCCCGGCGTGCTGATCCCGGGCCGGATGACGTGGACGCGCCCTTCCGGCGCGCGCAGCAGCTCGACCAGCTCGCGCTTCGAGAACTCCGACAACGTCGTGATGGCGCTCGCGTGTGCCGCCAGGCGGCGCGTAATCACCCGGCGCCGAAGTCCTTCGCGCGCGGAAAACCACTCGGGGTGCGCGGCGAACGAGACGTCGTGCATCGCCACGACCAGCGGAATGCGGGCGAAGACCGGCGCGGTATAGCCAGGCGCGAAAAAGACGTCGAGATGGTCGCGCGCGACGGCGGCAGGCAGTTGTTGTTGTTCCCAGCGCGTTCCGCCGTTGCCGCCCACCAGCCGCAGCGCAAACCGGCGGGTATCCAGCGTGACGCCGAGCGATTCGTGCGCGTAGAGGACGAATTCGTGGCGGCGCGCCCGTTCGCCGGCGGCCCATTCGGTCAGCAGGCCCGTCAGATAGCGCCCGACGCCGGTCGGCTTGCCGCACAGCTCGCGCGCATCGACGCCGATGCGCATGTCAGGCGGCCCCTCGTCGCGCGGACCGGCGCGCGACCGCGGCGGCGTAGGCAGTGCATGTGGACTCAGCCGTCTGGTCCCACGAGAACAGGCGCGAGCGCGCCCGGCCGTCCGCCGACAGTCGTGACGACAGCGCCGAGTCGCCGAGCACCCGTTCGATGGCGGCGGCCAGTCGCGTCCGGCTCGATCAGGATCGACAAGCACGACCGCGTCGCCGCCGACCTCAGGCAGCGCGCCGCGGTTCGCGGCGACGACCGGAACGCCGACGGTCATCGCTTCGAGCACCGTCAGCCCGAAGCCCTCTTCGTGGGCGGGTGCACGAGGAGGCGCGCGCCCTGATACAGCGCCTGTCGATCGCCGGGGCTGACGTAACCGACGTGCCTGACCCGGCCGGCGAGCGGCGGGCGAGTGATGCGTTCCAGCCAGGGCCTCGCCGCCTCGGTCGCGTGACCGGCGAGCACCAGCGGCGGCAGATCGCGATGCTTCAGGGACAGCATTTCGTAGGCATCGAGCAAGGCGCCGATATTCTTGCGCGGCTCCAGCGTTCCGAAGAAGAGCAGGTAGCCATCCCGGGGCTCATGCGCGCGTGCCGGCCAGGCGGGCGCGCCCGGAACGGCCATCGAAATCCGGTCCGCCGGCACGTCGAGGAGCCGCTGCACCTCGCGCCGCGTGAACTCCGAGATCACGATGACGCGATCGGCGCGCGCGCGCATGCGTGCGCGCGAGCTCCGCATAGTCGCGGCGGATCTCGGCGCGGGTCCGCTCGGGGTTCGTCAGGAAATTCAGGTCGCAGATCGTGACCACCTGTGCCGCGTCGCGCGCCGGCATCAGCAGCGGATGCATCGACTGCACGACGTCGAAGGTTTCGCCGGTCAGCGTTTCGAGCGCCCGGCCACTCGAGACGATGCCAGGCGAAATTCAGAACGCGGACCGGTACGCGGCGGTCGACGATCGCGGCGTCCGCGAGTTCCGGCGAGGGCGGCAGCCGGTCTTTCCACGAGCTCGAGAACAGCGTCAGGTCGATCGACGCGTCCGCGCCGCCGCCGCGCGTGCGCCGCTTCAGCAGCGCGCGCGCGACCTCGTGCGTATACTCGCCGACGCCGCTCGGTTCGCGCAGCGCTGCCCGGTAATCGATCAAGACCCGCACTTGTGTAAGTCTTTCCGACTCAGTATCTTATTGTGAAATGAAAATCGCTGTCGTTGGAACCGGCTATGTCGGTCTTGTGCTTGGTGCGTGTCTCGCGGAAAACGGAAACGACGTCATTTGCGTCGACAAGGACGCCGCCAAGATCGCCATGCTCGAACAGGGCCGGATGCCGATCTACGAGCCCGGCCTCGAGGAGATGGTTCGCCGCAGTTTTGCCGAGGAACGGATCAAGTTCACCACCGATCTGGCGCCGTCGGTGCGCGCCTCCGACATCGTGTTCATCGCCGTGGGCACTCCGGAAAAAGAGGACGGGTCGGCCGATCTGCAGCACGTCCTGGCGGTCGCCCGCGACATCGGCCGCGCGATGGACAAGTACACGGTGGTGGTGGACAAGAGCACCGTACCCGTCGGCACGGCGAAGCGGGTGCACGCGGCCATCGCCAAGGAAACCACCCATCCGTTCAGCGTGGTCAGCAATCCGGAATTCCTGAAGCAGGGCGCCGCGATCGAGGATTTCATGAAGCCCGATCGCGTGGTCATCGGCAGCGATGACGACCGGGCGCGGCAGATGATGCGCGACCTGTACGCGCCGTTCACGCGGACCGGCGCGCCGATCATGATGATGGACACCGCCAGCGCCGAGCTGTGCAAGTACGCGGCGAATTCGATCCTGGCGACGAAGATTTCGTTCATGAACGAAATCGCGAACGTCTGCGAACTGGTCGGCGCCGATGTCGATGCCGTGCGCAAGGCCGTCGGCTCGGACCGGCGGATCGGATCGTCGTTTCTGTTTCCCGGCGTCGGCTACGGCGGCAGCTGCTTTCCGAAGGACGTGCAGGCGCTCCTGAAGTCGTCGGCCGATCTCAGGGTACGACTTCAAGATTCTCCGCGCCGTCGAGGAAGTCAACGATCTGCAGAAAGGGCGCCTGGTCGACAAGATGATCGCGCACTTTGGCGACATGAACGGCCGGACGATCGCGATCTGGGGCCTGGCCTTCAAGCCGCGGACCGACGACATGCGCGAGGCGCCGGCGATTACGATCATCGAGCGGTTGCTGACGCTCGGCGCGACCGTGCGGGCGTTCGATCCCCAGGCCGCTCAGACCGCGCGGCGCATTTTTGGCGACCGGATTGCCATCTGCGAGAAGACCTACGACGCGCTGGCCGGCGCCGACGCGCTGGCGGTCGTCACCGAGTGGAACGAGTTCCGCGAGCCCGACTACAAGAAGATCCGCCAGCTGCTGAAGGCACCGGTGATCTTTGACGGCCGCAACATCTACTCGCCGGAGCACCTGAAGACGCTCGGTTTCCAGTATTTTTCCATTGGCCGCTGATTCGCGATCCGATCCTCGTGACCGGCGGCGCCGGTTACATCGGCAGCCACGCCGCCAAAGCGCTCAACCGCGCCGGCTACTCGGTCATCGTCTTCGACAACCTCGTCGCCGGCCACCGCGAAGCGGTCCAGTTCGGCGAGTTCGTGCAGGGCGATATCGCCGACGTTGATGCCGTCCGCCGCGCCATCCGCGAACACGGCGTATCCGCGGTGATGCACTTCGCCGCGTTTCTCGATGTCGGCGCGTCGGTTCGCGACCCGATTAGCTACTACCGCAACAACGTCGGCGGGGCGCTGGGCGTCCTCGAAGCGATGGCGGCGGAATCGGTGACCGCGTTCGTGTTTTCGTCGACCTGCGCCACCTACGGCGAGCCGATCGAGACGCCGATCGTCGAGACGCATCCGCAGCGGCCGATCAACAGCTACGGCGAGACCAAGCTGGCCATCGAGCGCGCGCTGCCGCACTTCGAGCGCGCCTACGGCATTCACTCGGTCGCGCTGCGCTATTTCAACGCCGCCGGCGCGGATCCCGACGGCGAGATCGGCGAAGACCACTCGCCGGAGATTCACCTGATTCCGCGGGCGATCGACGCCGCGTGCGGCGGGCCCGGCCTGCAGGTGTTCGGCGACGACTATCCGACCCCGGACGGCACCTGCCTGCGGGACTACATTCATGTCGCCGACCTCGCCGACGCGCATGTCAAGGCGCTCGAGGCGATTGCCGAAACCGGCCGCTCGACAGCGTACAATCTCGGCACGGGTAAACCACATTCGGTTCGGGAAGTGATCGAGGCCGTGGAACGGGTGACGGCGAAGCGAGTGCCCTGGACGCTGGGGCCCCGGCGTCCCGGCGACCCCGCCGTGCTCTACGCCGCCCCTCACAAGGCGCAGGCCGAGCTGCACTGGCATCCGCGCTTCCCGGACCTGGACTCGATCGTTCGCACCGCGTGGGCCTGGCACGAACGGCATCCGCGTGGCTACCGGTCGACAGCGCATTCGTGAACCCCAGCCACACGCTGCGGCGCCTCTTCGAATATTCGCGGCCGTATCGCGGGCGCCTCGGCTGGGCGGTCGTCGCGATGCTGTTCTACGCCGCGGGCTCCGCCGGCATCGCCGCGCTCATCCAGCCGATCCTCGACAACGTCCTGCCGCACCGCGAGCGCCTGGCGCTCGTCGCCTGGGGCATCATCGGGCTGAACCTGCTGAAGGGCATCGGCTCGTACGGATCGTCGTACCTGATGACCGACGTGGGGCAGCGCGTCGTCATGGACCTGCGGAACGCGCTGTATCGCCACATCCTCGGGCAGTCGGCCGGGTTCTTCGCGCAGCGGACGACCGGCCAGCTGATGTCGCGCATCAACAACGACGTCTCGCAGGTGCAGCAGGCGGTTTCCGAGACGTTCGCGGATCTCGCGCGCGAGACGCTCGCGCTGTTCGGTTTCGCGGCGCTCCTGTTCTATTACGACGCGTGGCTCGCGATCTTCTGCATCATCAGCGCGCCGCTGATTGTCTACCCGCTGATCCGTCTCGGTCAGCGGGTGCGGCGCACGACGCGGCGCAGCCAGGAGGCGCTCGAGCAGCTGTCGCACATCAGCGCCGAGGGCCTGACGGGACACCGGATCGTCAAGGCGTTCGGCAACGAAGCAAGGGAGGCCGAGCGTTTCAACCGCGCCGGCTATCACCTGTTTCGCACGAACATGAAGGTCACGGCGGCGCTCTCGACGCCTGCCGCCGCTGATGGAACTGCTCGGCGGCATCGGCATGGCGGTCGCGCTCTGGTACGGCAGCCGCGAGATTTCCCGCGGCGCACTGACCACCGGACAGCTGACGTCGTTCGTCGCGACGCTGTTCCTGATGTACGGTCCGGCGAAAAAATTGAGCCGCGTCAACGCCAACCTGCAGCAGGCCATGGCGGCGTCCGAGCGTATTTTCGAAATGCTCGATACGCACACCGAGGTCGATGACCTGCCCGGCGCGCCGGAGCTCGCCGGGTTCCACCGTTCGGTCGAGTTCCGGGACGTCGCCTTCGGCTACGACGATGCCGCGCGGATCCTGCGCGGCGTGTCGTTCACGATCGGCGCCGGCAAGATGGTGGCGATCGTCGGGCGCAGCGGCGCCGGCAAGACGACGCTCGTCAATCTGCTGCCGCGTTTCTACGACGTCAGCGCCGGCAGCATCATGATCGACGGCGTCGACATCCGGGACGTGTCGCTGCCTTCCTTGCGCCGCCAGATCGGCATCGTCACGCAGGAGACCGTGCTGTTCGACGACACCGTCGCCAACAACATCGCGTACGGCGCGCGAGAAAGCCGTGAAGGCCGACATCGAAGCGGCGGCGCGCGCCGCGAACGCGCACGACTTCATCACCGCGCTGCCGATGGGCTACGACACCATGATTGGCGAGCGTGGACAGCGCTTATCGGGCGGGCAGCGCCAGCGTCTGGCCATTGCCCGGGCGCTCCTGAAGAACGCGCCGATTCTCGTGCTCGACGAAGCGACCTCGGCGCTCGACGCCGAATCGGAGCTGCTGGTGCAGGATGCGCTCACGCGCCTGATGATGAACCGGACGTCGTTTGTGATCGCGCATCGCCTGTCGACCATCCGGCGCGCCGATTCGATCATCGTCCTGGAACGCGGGCGCATCGTCGAAACCGGCCAGCACGACGAGTTGCTGGCGCGGCCGTCCGGCACCTACGCGGCCTTGTATCAGATGCAGTTGCTCGAGGTCCGGAAGGCGGAACGCCGCATGGTACCTTCATAGTAAGCGCCTGCGGCCATGCCGAGCCGAGGACATCGGGGCAGATTCAACTGGCCGCGGACATCGGCGTCAGTTCGCGCTGGGGGTGGGGCCCCAGCGCAAGTGGAAAAAAGATGATCAAATCGATGACCGGCTTTGCGTCGGTCACCCGCGAGGACGAACGAGCCACGCTCGGCGTGACGATTCGCGCGCTGAACCATCGTCACCTCGACGTCCAGCTGCGGACGCCGCAGAGCCTGGCCGCGCTCGAGGGAGAGATGCGGGCGCTCATCGCGCGGCATGTCGCTCGCGGCCGGGTGGAACTGGCCGTGTCGCTGCAGCTGCGCCAGACGCCGAGTCTGGAGGTCGAATTCAACGAGGACTTCGGCCGTGCGCTTGAAGCGGCGCTCGATCGGGCGCGCGCCAGGAATCTGGTCAGCGGGACGCTGACGCCCGGCGATCTGCTTCGTCTCCCGCAGGCGATCACCGTCCGCGAGAAGCCGGGCGAGTCCGACGAAACGCTGATCCAGGAACTCGGCGCGCGGGCGCGCGACGCCGTGGCACGCGGCGCTCGTGGATCTGGATTCGATGCGATCGACCGAGGGGCAGCATCTGCGCGCCGATCTCGATCAGCGGCGCTCGTTTGTCGCCGGCCTCGTCGAACTGGTGGCCGCCGCCGCCGAAGAAGGCCGCGCCGCGATGGAGCAGCGCCTGACCGAGCGCGTGGCGCATCTGCGCGCCGAGCATCAGGCCGATGAAAACGCCGTCGCGCAGGAGATCGTCCGCACCGCCGCGCGCTCCGACATCAGCGAAGAGGTCGCGCGCTTCCGCGGCCACGTGTCGCACTGGAGCATCCTCGCTGACGGGCCCGAATCGTGCGGCCGCAAGCTCGATTTTCTGCTGCAGGAGATGAACCGCGAGGTCAACACGATGGGCTCGAAGGCCGATGGGCTTCGCGTCTCGGAGCTCATCATCGCGGCCAAGGCGGAACTCGAGAAGATGCGGGAGCAGGTCCAGAATGTCGAGTAGTCCGGCGCGGCCGCGCGGGTTGCTCTTCATCGTGTCCGCGCCGTCGGGCGCCGGAAAAACCACGCTCGTCGAGCGCCTGGTGCTGGAACTCCCCGGTCTGGCCATGTCCCGGTCCTACACGTCGCGGCCCGCCCGCCAGGGCGAGACCGATGGCGTGGACTATAATTTTGTGACGCGCGAACACTTCGAGGGAATGATTGCCAGGGGCGATTTTCTCGAGTGGGCGGATGTATTTGGCAATCTGTACGGGACCTGCGCCAGCGAGACCGAACGGATGCTCCAGGCCGGCGACGACGTGGTGCTGGTGATCGACGTTCAGGGTGCGCGGCAGGTCCGGCAGCGCGGCATTGCGGCGACGACGATTTTCGTGATGCCGCCGTCCGCGGACGTCCTGGAACACCGGCTGCGGGGTCGCAGCAAGGACAGCGACGCGGCCATCCGCCGGCGCCTCGACGTCGCGAGAAGCGAAGTCGCCTCGTTTCGCGAGTACGACTTCATCGTCGTCAACGACGAGCTGACGCCGGCCGTCGAGCGGCTGCGCAGTATCGTGCTCGCCGAGCGCGCGAAGCGAACGCGGATGGAAGGCGAGGCGCAGACCATCGCGCGAACGTTTGACTAGGACCTTCCGGTACGACGGTTTCCGGCCGATAGTGAAAGAGAGGACTCGATGATCGATCGAAGCAAGCTGCCCAATTCCTTTGAATTTGTCGTGACCGCCGGCGCCCGCGCCCGCCAGCTCCTGGCCGGATCCACGCCGCGCGTGGCGGTCGGCGAGCACAAGAAGACGACGGTGGCCCAGCAGGAGGTCATCACCAAGCAGGTCGAGAAGATCGATCCGGCGGAGCTGCCGCCACCCTCCGAAACCTAGCACCATGCTCGTCGCACTGGGCGTGACCGGCGGCATCGGCGCCTACAAGGCGGTGGAAGTCGCCCGCGGTCTGCAGAAGCGCGGACACGAAGTCGTGGCCATCATGACGGCCACCGCCACGCGCTTCGTGGGCCCGATCACGTTCGAAGCGATCACCCGCCGCCGCGTCATCACGGACCAGTTCGAACCGGGCGCCAACGCCGACATCGAACACATCGCGCTGGCCTCGTCCATCGACCTGCTGCTGATCGCTCCGGCCACGGCCAACATCCTCGGCAAGTTCGCCAACGGCATCGCCGACGATTTCCTGACGACGCTCTACACGGCGACGCGGGCGCCGGTGCTCGTGGCGCCGTCGATGAACACGCAGATGTTTTCGCACGAGGCCGTGCGGCACAACCTGGATACGCTGGCGGCCCGCGGCGTGCGATTCGTCGAGCCCGGCGAGGGGTATCTGGCGTGCGGCTGGATCGGCAAAGGCCGCCTGGCGGAGCCGGACGAGATCGTCGCGGCTGCCGAAGCCGTGCTGACGCCGCAGGGCCCGCTCCGCGGTCAGCGCGTGCTGGTCACGGCGGGGCCGACGTACGAGGATGTCGATCCGGTGCGGTACCTCGGCAATCGGTCGAGCGGCCGGATGGGTTTTGCGATTGCGACCGAAGCGATCCGTCGCGGAGCGACCGTCACGCTGGTCGCCGGGCCGACCTCGATTGACGCGCCGTCGGGCGGCGAGGTGATTCGCGTGCGTCGCGCCGTCGAGATGCACAAGGCTGTGCTCGAGCACGCCGACGCGGCCGACGTGGTCATCATGGCCGCTGCGGTCGCCGACTACATGCCCGCGGATCGCGCCGACCAGAAGATCGCCAAGACGGGGGACACGCTGACGCTCGTCCTGAAGAAAACGCCCGACATCCTCGGCGAACTTGGCGCGCGCCGTCTCGCGGCGGGCCGCGGTCCGCTGCTGGTGGGATTTGCGGCCGAGACCACCGACCTCGTCGCCCGGGCCACCGACAAGTTGCGCCGCAAGCACGCGGACCTGATCGTCGCGAACGACGTCTCGCGGAGCGACGCCGGCTTTGACGTGTCCGACCAACGCCGTCACGCTGATTACCGCTGACGGCGCCGAAGCCGTTCCGCTGCAATCGAAACAGCGCGTCGCCGCCGAAATTCTGGATCGCGTCGAGCGTCTGCTCGCGCGCGAGTCCGAGCCCGCGGTCCGGCGCACGTGAGCACGCGCGAGCAGATCGCCGAGCACCTCAGGTTCGCGGCGGAACTCGGCGTGGCCGGCACGAGCCGCGATGCCGCCTGGCGTACCCGTGAACGCCAGACACCTTTCAGCCCCGACAACCCGCGAAATCGAAGCCTACCGCGCCGGTCTGTCAGTCGCACCGGTTCCAGTCGCGTTCTATGCGGACAGCCTGTCGGCGATTCGCGCCGACATCGGCGACGACTGCTCGCGCTGCAAGCTGCACACGCTGGGCCGGAAGCAGATCGTGTTCGGCGTCGGCAACCCGGATGCCGACCTGATGTTCGTCGGCGAGGCGCCCGGGGCCGACGAAGATCAGCAGGGTATTCCGTTTGTCGGCCGCGCCGGCCAGCTGCTGACCAAGATCATCGAAGCGATCGATCTCAAGCGCGACGATGTCTACATCGCGAACGTGATCAAGTGCCGCCCGCCGCAGAACCGCAACCCGGAGCAGGACGAAGTGGAAACGTGCGAGCCCTTCCTGTTCCGGCAGATCGACGCCATCAAGCCGAAAGTGATCGTCGCGCTGGGCACGTTCGCCGCGCGCGCGCTGCTGCGCACGCTCGACCCGATTTCGCGCCTGCGCGGCCGCCAGTTCGACTATCGCGGCGCGACGCTGATTCCCACGTTCCACCCCGCGTATCTCCTGCGCAATCCCTCATCGAAGCGCGAAGTGTGGGAAGACATGAAGCTGGTGAGAAAGCTGCTCAATCTAGCTAGGCTCCAGGCTCCAGGCTCCGGCCTGCAGCCTTCCGGCTCCGGGACATAATCATCACGACGACAGCCATCTGTTTCCTGAAGCCCGAGCCTGAAGCCTGGAGCCCGCGTTTGTTCCTCCGCGTCGCCGTTCCCGTTCCCACGCTCGATCTGCTGACGTACAGCGTGCCCGCCGCCATGGCGACGCCGGTCGAGGGCGCGCGCGTGGTCGTGCCGCTCGGCTCGCGCGCGGTGACCGGGATCGTGGTGGCGGTCGAGAGCACGCCGCCGTCCGACGTGGATGCCGCGGCGATCAAGCCGATTCGCACCGTCCTCGATGCCGAGCCGTTTGTGCCCGCCGACGTCGTCCGGCTCGCGCGGTGGACCGCTGAGTACTACGCGGCCGGAGTGGGAACGACGATTACCGCAGTCCTGCCGCCGAAGACGCGCGGCGCGCGGGCCGACGCCCACAAGACGCGTCGCGTCGCGGCGATTACCGCGGCCGGTCACGACGGCCTCGAGCGCGGATCGGCGCGGCAGCGCGAGGCGCTGGCGATCCTGAACGCCTCGGTGTCGCGGAGTGCCGACCACCGTCCTGACGAAGCAGGGGATTGGCGCCGCAACGATCGCACGCATGGCGCGCGAAGGCCTGATCGTTCTGCGCAGCGAGCGCGTCGACCGCGACCCGTTCGAGTCTGCCGTTCTGTCGTCGCCGGACGCGAGCACCGTCCGCCAGCTGACGACGGAGCAAGAGGAGGCGCTCGCGAGGCTCGAGGAACTGGCAGCGGCCGAGCGATTTCACGCCGCGCTCCTGCACGGGGTCACCGGCAGCGGCAAGACCGAGATCTACCTGCGGCTGGCCGCCGCCACCAGAACACGAGGCCGACGGGTACTGATGCTCGTGCCGGAAATCGCGCTGACGCCGGTCATGGCCGCGCAGTTCCGCCAGGCCTTCGGCGACCGGGTGGCGATTCAGCACAGCGCGCTGGCCGACGGCGAGCGCCACGACCAATGGCAGCGGATTCGCCGCGGCGACATCGACGTCGTCATCGGTACGCGATCGGCGGTCTTTGCGCCGGTGCAGGATCTCGGCCTGGTGATCGTCGACGAGGAGCACGACTCGTCGTACAAGCAGGAGGAAACGCCGCGCTACAACGGACGCGATGTGGCATTGGTCCGTGCGCAGCAGGCCGGCGCGCTGGCGGTCCTCGGATCGGCGACGCCGTCGATGGAGACGTACCACAACGCGACGACCGGCAAGTACGCGCACATCGTTCTGTCCAGGCGGGTGATGGACCGGCCGCTCGCCGCGGTGACGGTCGTAGACATGCGCGAGGAATACGCGACCGTCGGGCCCGACGTGGTGTTGAGCCGCGCGCTGGTCGATGGACTGACGTCGCGGCTGGCGCGGCAGGAACAGGCGGTCGTGCTCCTCAATCGCCGCGGCTTTGCCACGTCCGTCTTCTGCCGCCAGTGCGGCGGCACGATCGATTGTCCGAACTGCAGTGTGTCGCTGGTCGTCCACGGCGAGGGCGCGTCGCGCCGGGCGCGCTGTCACTACTGCAACCACACGGCGCGCGTGCCGCCGGCCTGTCCGCTCTGCGCGGCGCCCTATCTGGAACAAGCCGGATTCGGCACCGAGCGCGTCGAGGCGGAAGTGAAGCAGCAGTGCCCGGGCGCGCGGGTCGCGCGGCTGGATCGCGATGCGGTCAGGCGCAAGGGATCGCTGACGGCGATCCTGTCGAAGTTTCGCGACGGCGAAATCGACATTCTGGTCGGCACGCAGATGATCGCGAAGGGGCACGATTTTCCACGCGTGACGCTCGTCGGCGTCGTGTCGGCGGACGTCGGGCTCGGCATGGCCGACTTTCGCGCCGCCGAGCGGACGTTTCAGCTCATCACCCAGGTGGCCGGGCGGGCCGGCCGCGGCGAGCAGGCGGGCGAAGCCATCGTGCAGACGATCTATCCGGATCACTACAGCATTCAGCTCGCGTGCCGCCAGGACTTCCCGGCGTTCTACGCGCGTGAACTGGCGTTCCGCAAGGCGATGCGCTATCCGCCGCTCGTCGCGCTCATCAACGCGGTGGTCCGGGGCGCGCACGCTTTCGAGCGTGATGGAGGATGCGGCGGGAATCGTCCAGCGGTTGAACAGGGCCGATCCGTCAGGACATGCGTTTCGCGTGCTCGGGCCCGCGCCCGCGCCGCTCGGCAAGCTGCGCGGCGAATACCGCGCGCAGCTGCTGCTCAAGGGTTCGCGGCGGAAGACCATGCGCGACGCGCTGCTGAAGGCGCTCGCCGCCAGACCCGACGTCGCGCGCCGCACGTCGGTCGATGTGGATCCGGTCAGCGTGCTGTGAAAGCTCGAATTAGGCGCGGGCTTGAGAGCCCGGAGCCTGGTAGAGCCTGCCGAGCCTAGAGCCTGGAGCCTATCGCAACAGCTCGAGCGGCTGGATTGGTGCGGGCGTGAAGCAGAGGATGAACATCAGGACGGCAAAGGCCGCGAGGATCATCCGGGATCGATCGAGCGGCACCGCTTCGTCGAAGGTCCGCGGATGATGCCGTCCGAACATGAACAGCATCGCGATCGTGACGACCATCCAGACCGTCCAGCTCAGTGAAAACGCCATCAGGCCAAGGCCGCAGACGACCATCCCCAGCGTGACGTAGGACGACTTCCGCCCGAGGACCGCGTAGGAAATGTGGCCGCCATCGAGCTGTCCGATGGGGAACAGATTCAGCGCGGTGGCCAGCAGGCCGAACCACGCGGCGAACGCCACGGGATGCATGTTGATCGTGTAGCCGTCCGGGACGTGACCCCACACGAGCCACGTCACCAGCTTGAAGAGCAACGGTTCGCCGAGCTCGAAGCCGTCCGGTCCCCTTGGGAAAGATCACCAGCCGCGAGAGCCACATGCCGATGAAGAGCGCCGGGACCGCGACCAGGAAGCCGGCGATCGGTCCGGCGATGCCGATGTCGAACAGCATGCGCTTGCTCGGGATCGGTTCCCGGATGCGGATGAAGGCGCCGAGCGTGCCGGAAAATGCCAGCGGGAACGGCAGGAAAAACGGCCGCGACGCATCGACGTCATAATAGCGGCAGGCGTAGTAGTGACCCAGCTCGTGGCAACCGAGGATCGCCAGGATGGTGAGGCTGTACCACAGCCCGCACATGGCGTAGCCGAGAGCCGATAGCGTCACCGGTTTCACGCCGAAGTCACTGGCAAACGACAGGTAATGACCGGACCCGGCCAGCGTCGTGGAGGCGAGGGTCAGCACCAGGAGCAGGACGTGCACCCAGATGCGATCGCGGAATTTACGTGGGGGCTGCCAGACGTACTCGAGCGGCACGTCGCGCAGATCGTCGGGCACGGGATCCAACCGAACGATTATCCGATGTTCTGAAGGTCTTTGCCGGGTTTGAATCGAATGGTGCGGCCGGGCGGAATGCGTACTTCCTTGCCGGTGCGCGGATTCCGGCCGATGCCGCGCTTCCGGGGCTTCACCTGAAACACGCCGAAGCCGCGCAGCTCAATGCGTTCGCCGCGCTGCATCGAGGTCCGCATCGCATCGAACACGGCGTCGACCGCCACCTCGGCTTTGACTTTGGTGATGTCGGCGATTTTCGACACTTCGTTGACGATGTCGACTTTGATCAAAGCTTAGAGTCTCCTCGATGCGTGTAAATACTATAGATACCGATACTTACGCTGTCAAGACACAGGCTAAGTGATCGATATTGCCTGACCAAAAACCCTCCATCTGTCGTGCTTGTCGGCCGGCCCAATGTCGGCAAGTCCACGCTGTTCAACCGGATCGTCGGATCAGCGCCGCGCGATCGTTGCCCCCATCGCCGGAACGACCCGGGATTCGTTAGCCCTGCCGGCGTCGTGGCAGGGCATGACCTTCCGCCTTTCCGATACCGGAGGGCTCTATGGCGCCAGCGAGGATCCGCTGCACGAGCAGGTCGTCGTTCAGGGGCAGCGCGCGATTGCGACGGCGGATCTCCTGATTTTTACGGTAGATGGACGCGAAGGGCTGGCCGCCGGCGACCTGACGATCGCGCGAGAAATCCGCCAGACCGGGCTGCCGATCCTGCTGGCGGTCAACAAGACCGACGACAAGCGCGGCCAGGCCGGCGTCGTCGGAGTTCTATCAACTCGGCTTCGAGCCGATCACCGAGATTTCCGCCGAGCATGGCAACGGCGTCGGCGACCTGCTGGACGAGATCACGCGCAAACTGCGCGAGCTCGGGTTCAAGCCGGATGCTCGGGAAGACGCCCCGACGGCCAACCTCGAGCCCGGCTCCGAGACCTCGCCTGAGCCTGCCGGGTTCCGGCCGCGAGGCGCCGGTCGACGACACCCGACGAAGGCCGAGCGCGAGGAAGCGGTCATCGCGATCGTCGGTCGGCCGAATGTGGGGAAGTCGTCGCTGCTCAATCGGTTACTGAACGAAGAGCGCGTGCTCGTCAGCGAAATGCCCGGCACGACGCGCGACGCGATCGACGCGACGCTCACCTGGCATCGCCGTCAGTTCCGCATCGTCGATACGGCGGGCATGCGCCGGCCCGGTCGCGTGAGGGGTGGCGGCAAAGTTGAGCTGGTCAGCGTCGCGGGCGCCAAGAAGGCGATTTTCGATGCCGACGTCGTCGCGCTGCTCATCGATGCGAAAGAGGGCGCGACCGATCAGGATGCGGCGATCGGCGGGGAAGCCGATCGCGCGGGACGAGGCGTCGTGATCGTCGCGAACAAGTGGGACCTCGTGAAGAGCAGCGACCACAAGTACGTCGAGACGTTCGACGACCTGCTGCGGCGCAAGATGCGGTTCCTCGACTACGCGCCGATTCTCCACATCTCGGCGCTCACCGGAGAACGCGCCCCGAAGGTGCTCGAGACGATCGACAAGATCGCGGCGGCGCGCCTGAAACGCGTGCCGACGCCGGCGCTGAACCGGTTCCTCGCCGAGGTGACGGCAGCCAACCCGCCCGTCAGTCCGGGCCGGAGGCACGTGCGGATCCTCTACGCCGCGCAGGTCGGCGTCGCGCCGCCGTCGTTCGTGTTTTTCACGAACGTGGCGACGACATTTCACTTCTCGTACCAGCGTTTTCTCATCAACAAGCTGCGCGAGGCGTTCGGCTTCGTCGGCACCCCAATCCGGGTCGAAGTGCGCCGCCGGGCCAAGTCGGGCGCCCATTCCGGTTCCGGCGCCCAGCGCGCAGGCCAGCCGTAATCGGCTTCCTAAAAAACGACTATAATCGGGGCCGTGCCTAAGCTCTGCGCCATTCGCAGAGCGCGGGGGACCCAAGTTACTGGGGCATATCGGCGTGAGAGCCGACGGACACTTCCGAGTCCGAGCCCGTCAGCTAACCCCGTCGGCGTTGCTCGGGAGCGCTTGTGGAAGTCACCTCGCCGTCTCGCGACGGACGCGTTCGCGTCGTCGTCGCCACCACCGTCCTTCTCTCGTTCATTTCGTTCTGGCGCGCTGCAGCGATCGTCCTGAGCGACCTCGGGTCCACCGCGTTCTATGTCGGCGGGATCGTCGAGCAGGCGATCGGCAAATCGGCGCCCTGGTTCGTGCTGGGCGTCATGCTGTTCTCCTACGCCGTGCGCGCGCTCTACATCGAGAGCTCGGCGATGTTCGTGCGCGCCGGCGTGTACCGCGTCGTCAAGGAAGCGATGGGCGGCACGCTCGCCAAGCTCTCCGTGTCGGCGCTGCTGTTCGACTACGTGCTGACCGGTCCGATCAGCGGCGTATCGGCGGGACGGTACATCGCCGGCCTGTCGAACGAGCTGCTGGCGCGCGGCGGATTCTCCATTCATCTGCCCGACGGCCTGATCGCGACGATCATCGCGCTCGTCATCACGTCTACTTCTGGTGGCGCAACACGAAGGGGCTGCACGAATCGAGCGACGATGCGCTGCGGATCATGAAGATCACGACCGTCATGGTCGTCATCCTCATCGTGTGGTGCGTGCTCACGCTGCTGCAGCGTGGCGGCACGCTGCCGCCGGCGCCGATCCCGCGCAACCTGACCTTCTCGGATGACGCCCTTGGCTGGCTGAAGGGAACCGTCTGGCCGACCGTGATGGCGGTCGCGATCTTCGTCGGCTTCGGCCACTCGGTGCTGGCGATGAGCGGCGAAGAGTCGCTCGCCCAGGTGTACCGCGAGATCGAGCAGCCGAAGGTCAAGAACCTGCAGCGCGCCGGGATGGTGATCTTCGCCTACAGCCTGATCTTCACGGCGCTCGTCAGCTTCTTCGCCGTCGCGATCATCCCCGACTCGGTGCGGCCGCGCTTCTACGACAACCTGATCTCCGGTCTCGCCATGAACCTGGTGGGTCCGTTGTCGCTGCGGCTGTTCTTCCAGGCGTTCGTGGTCGTCGTCGGCTTCCTGATCCTGGCGGGCGCGGCGAACACGGCGATCGTCGGATCGAACGGCGTGCTCAATCGCGTGTCCGAAGACGGCGTGCTGACTGACTGGTTTCGGAAACCGCACAAGCGCTTTGGCACGACCTACCGGCTGATCAATCTGATCGTCATCCTGCAAATGGTGACGATTCTTCTGAGTCGCGGCGACGTCTTCGTCCTCGGCGAGGCGTACGCGTTCGGCGTGATCTGGAGCTTTGCGTTCAACGCCATCTCCGTGCTGATCCTCCGGTTCAAGCGGCCGGATGCGCCGCGGCCGTGGCGCGTGCCGTTCAATCCGCGGATCGGCGGCCGCGAAATCCCGCTCGGGCTGGTCGGCATTGCGTTCGTGCTGGTGGCCTGCGCCATCGTCAATCTCTTCACGAAGGAGATCGCCACGATCGCGGGGATCGTGTTCACGGGCGCCTTCTTCACGATGTTCGTGGTGTCGGAACGCATCGCGACCAGGCGGCGCGCGGCAGGGCAGTCGCATCTCGACCAGTTCCAGCTCGATACCGAGCGGGAAATCGATCCGGAGCACATCGGCTGCCGCGAGGGCAACATCCTCGTGCCGGTTCGCGACTACAACACGCTGTCGCAGCTCGATTGGGTGCTGGATCAGCCGGACGCCGCGAGCCGCGATGTCGTCGTGCTCACGGTGCGCGTGATCGGCCAGGGGCACGGCACGCCCGGCGTGAGCGAAGACCAGGTGTTCTCGGACTACGAGCAGAAACTGTTCACCCGCGTGGTGGCGGTCGCGGAGCGCCATGGGCGGCCGGTGACGCTTGCTCGTCACGCCGGGCACGAACATCTTCGACGCGCTGGCACAATCGGCGGTCAAGCTGCGGACCGGAATGGTCGTGGTCGGCGAGTCGGAGATCATGACGCCCGAGCAACAGGCGCATCTCCTGGGCGAGGCGTGGGACCGGATGCCGCACGATCTCCGAGCTGTCGACGCAGTTGCTCGTCCTCTGCAAGGACGGGCGCCTCAAGCGGTTCTCGCTCGGCGCGCACATGCCGGATTTATCCACCGAAGACATCGACCATATCCACCGGTTGTGGGTTGAAGCCGTCGCCACGGTGGGGCCGCGCATCAGCCACCGGGACGTCGTGCGGGCGGCGCTGAGCGCGCTCGAGATCGAGCTGCACGGCGACCGGAAGCCGGAGGCGGTGACGCTGCTGACGCAGCAGAGCGCAGCGCGACCTCAACCGGTCAAGTAATGCGCAATACGCTGCGTCTGACGCTCGCCGTCGGCAGCATCGCACTGGTGACGGCGGTCTACACGCAGTCTGGGCGCCACCAACGCGACGACCGCCGCGCTCAGTTTTCTCCTCGTCATCCTCGTGGCGGCCGCGACGTCGCGGCTGTGGATCGCCATCACGGCGTCGCTGGCCGCGATGTTCTGCTTCAACTTCTTCTTCCTGCCGCCGGTCGGCACGTTGACGATCGCCGACCCGCAGAACTGGGTCGCGCTGTTCACCTTTCTCGCCGTCAGCCTGGTCGCGAGTAATCTGTCGTCCGCGGTTCGGGCGCGGGCGCAGGACGCGATGGACCGGCGCGACGAGCTGGCGCGTCTCCTCGACTTGAGCCGGGACGTGCTGCTCATGACCGACAGCCGCGACGCGAATGCCGCGCTCGCGCGGGCGATCGCGCGCCGCTTCGATCTCGACTACGCCGCGATCTGCCTGCCGCGCGGCGACGACTGGGACGTGTTCGAGGCAGGGACCCTGCGGCTGGACCTCGATCGCCATCAGTTGTCACTGGCGCTCGCCGGCGCGCGCAGCGGATTGGAGTTCGACTCGCGCACGCTGACCTATGGCGGGGAACGCGTCGCCGCCGCATCGCAAGACGGCGTGCACATCGTCCCGCTGCGGGTGGGGACCCGGCCGATCGGGCTGCTTGCCGCGGCGGGACGGCGCATCGAGGCCGGGACGTTCCACGCGCTCGCCGGCGTGGCGGCGATCGCGATCGAGCGCGTCCAGTTCCTGGACGAGCGCAAGGCGGCGGAGCTCGCGCGCCAGAGCGAGGAGCTCAAGTCGGCGCTCCTCGCCTCGCTCGGTCACGATCTGCGCACGCCGCTCACCGCCATCCGCGTGGCCGCCAGCAACCTGCGTTCGTCATGGGCCAGCGACGAGGATCGTCAGGTGCAGAGCGAGCTGATCCTCGTCGAAGTCGGCCGCTTGAATCGGTTGTTCCAGAACATCCTGGACATGGCCCGGCTCGACGCCGGCGGGATGTCGGCGGATCGGCGCTGGGTGCATCCGTCGGAGCTGATCGACGCGGCGCGCACTGCAGGTCGAGCACTCCATCGGAAACCGCCGCGTGAACGTGCAGCGTCGCGGACGACAGTCTGGTCAGGCTCGATCCGCGGCTGACCGCCGCGGCGCTCGCGCACCTGCTCGAAAACGCCGCGCAGTATTCGCCGGCCGACAGCGCCGATCGACCTCGACGCCTCGGTCACGAGCGAAGGGCTGACGCTCTCGGTTCGCGACCATGGACGAGGCATCGCGGCCGGCGATCTTCCGCACCTGTTCGACCGCTTTTACCGCGGTGAGGAAGGCCGTCATCGGACATCCGGAACCGGGATGGGCCTATCGATCGCACGAGGTGTGCTGGCCGTGGAGCGCGGCCGGGTCGAGGCGGAGAACTGTTCCGACGGCGGCGCACGATTTACGATCGTCGTCCCGGCGGAGGTCAGAATGGCGAGCGGGTCGGAGGCCATAAGCGGATGACGCGTGCCGAACGCATTCTGCTCGTCGACGACGAGGTGTCGATCCAGCGCGCGGTCGCACCGCTGTTGCGATCGCGCGGCTACGAGGTTGACGTCGCAGGGACCGGCGCCGAGGCGCAACAGCGTTTTGCCGAACGGCCGCCGGATCTGATCGTGCTGGACCTCGGCCTGCCCGACGTCGAAGGCACCGAAGTTGTGCCGCCGTTTTCGCCGGCAGTCTGCGGTGCCGATCATCGTGTTGTCCGCCAGGAGCGGAGAAACCGACAAGGTGTCGGTCCTCGAGATGGGCGCCGACGACTACATCACGAAGCCGTTCGGCCCCGAGGAACTGGTCGCGCGCATTCGCGTCGCGCTCCGGCGCGTGTCCGCCAGCGATGCGCCGCCGGCGGGACGGCTGCAGGCCGGCGATCTGACGATCGACTACGATCGTCGCCGCGTCGTGCGCGGCAACGATGAGATCCGGCTGACGCCGAAGGAGTTCGAACTGCTGTCGCTGCTCGCGAAGCACGCCGACCGGGTGCTGACCCATCAGGCGATCCTGAAAGCGATCTGGGGCGCGAACGCGGTGGATCAGCCGGAGCATCTCTGGGTCCTCATCGGTCAGCTGCGCAAGAAGATCGAGATCGACGCGGCGAATCCGCGCTATCTCGTGAGCGAGCCATGGGTCGGATATCGTTTCGTGAGCGAGCCGGCGTAATGCCGGCGCGGCGTCCTTCGGAGAGGCGGCAATGACAATCTTCCGGCGACAGGCGGCGACGACGGTGGGGCTGGCGATTCTGGTGGTGTGGACGTCGGCGGCGTGCCGTCGCATGCCGATGGCGGACCTTACGCGGTTGGTCGAAGCGCGCCGGCTCGTCTCGGAGGCATTGGTCGAGCTCACGAAATCGATCGACGCCGGCAACCAGGCGGTGATGGCGGACACCGACGAGGCGTCCGTGTCCTTCGCTCGCGAGGCGGAAACCGCGGCCACGCGCGTGTCGCAGAATCTCGACAGCGCTCACGCCGCTCCTCGGCGACCTTGGCTACGCCGACGAGCAGCGACTCCTCAATGAATTTCGCACCCGTTTCGCCGATTTCCGGGCGCTCGATCGCGACATCCTGGCGCTCGCCGTCGAGAACACCAACCTCAAGGCGCAGCGGCTGTCGTTCGGCGCGGCGTTCGAGGCGGCCGACGCGTTTCAGGAAGCGCTGCGCGCGTTCGCGGCATCGGCAACGGGCGCGCAGGCGGCAGAGGTCAAGGAGTTGGCGGCGACTGCTGTCGGCGCGGTCCGCGAGATCCAGGCGCTGCAGGCGCCGCACATCGCGGAATCCGATGAAGCGAAGATGACGCGGCTCGAGAAGCGAGCCGCTGACGCCGAATCGGTGGCGAGAGCGTCGCTCGCCAAACTGCAGACGCTGTCGAAGCCCGCGGGTCGTGGCCGACCTCGCGCGAGCGACCGCCGCGCTCGACCGGTTCGCCGCGACCAACAGCGAAATCGTCACGCTTGTCCCGCCGCAACAGCAACGTGCGATCCCTCGCGCTCTCGCTCGGCGAGAAGCGGACGAAGAGCGCGGCCTGCGAGGACAGCCTGCGCGCGCTGCAGGATGCGCTTTCCAAGCGAGGCTTCACCGGCACGAAGTAGCGTCGATCGACGGTTTTGTCGCCAGATAAAGCGCGAAGCTACAAACTTGTCGTCGCGTTGGCCTCGACCGATTCTGGGAAAATGTCGGCTTTTTGCACGGAAATCGATTCCGTGACTGGAGACGGCTCGAGGCCTGCGCGGGAACGCGGCTTGCTAAACGGCAACCGGCCGTCCCGCGCGGCCGCTGAATGATCATGCCCGCCGTCACGCGCAGCATCTCGAGACTACTGGCCATGCTGGCTGGTCGTGCTGATCGTGCTGCCCTTCACGGCGCCATGGGGCGTGTGTGATCTCGCCGATCTGACCGGCCATCAGCCGTCACACAGCGACGGGTTGGCGAAAACCAATGTCTCGCCGGACGAAGCGATCGTCGCGCTGACCAACTGCACGTTCGTTGGTCCGGTGCTCCAGATCGCGGCCGACCAAGTCGATTCACTTCGCGGACCTGGTCCCCGCCGCGCCCTCTCGCCACACGATCCTGCGCCTCTAGACTTCCCGCTCTCTCGACTCTTCTCGATCTCTCTTCCTCGGCCGCGACAGTTGCGTCGATCGGTCCGTTGTGACCGATCGGCCAGGCATCGCGATTCTGAGCGTCGCCGCGACGCGCTGCGATCGATCGCGCCCGCAAGGCGCCTTTGGAGGGACAGACATCATGAAGCTCGTGAAATGCATCGTGCGCGAAATGATGGCCGAGCAGACCGCGGCGGCGCTCAAGACGATTGATGTGTCCGGCCTGACGATGACCCACGCGCAGGGGCGTGGCCGGCATCCGACACGCGCCGATGTCGTGGCGGGGCTGCGAGCACGAGGCGTTCCTGCCGAACGTCACCATCGACATGGTCGTGCCCGACGACCTGGTTGACGACGTGATTCGCGTCGTCATGGAGACGGCGCGCACCGGCCACATGGGCGATGGCCGCATCTTCGTGATGCCGGTGGAAGAGGCGTACACGATTCGCACCCGCGCCGGGCGGCGTCGACTAGATCCAGCAGCACGTTCAAACGGTATTCGCCAATAAAGAGAGGACGGTATGGAGATGCGCATCTGGGGTTCAAGAGCGGTGCGTCGGGCGGGGGCATTCGTTGCGGCCGGCCTGTTGATGATGATGGCAACCGCTCCGGTGTGGGGCGCGAGCGATCCGGTGCCGGATCCGGCCGGTATCGCGACCGGTGACAAAACCAATGTCGTCGACGCGGGCGGCAATGCGTTCGTGGTGGCGGAGCCCGACCGATACGATCCGCGCCGGACTACGCGGACAAGAAGAAAGCGTTCGACGAATACCAGGCAGATGGCCGAGAGGAACCGCTGGCGATGAAACTTGCCGACCCGTCGGGCATGTCCGCATCGCGACGAACTTCCTTGGACCCTGAACACCGGCTATCTCGTGCTCTTCATGCAGGCCGGTTTCGCGCTGCTGACGTGCGGTCTGGTGCGCAAGAAGAACGCCGGCGCACCTGATGATGCTGAACTTTGCGGCGTACGTGTTCGCGTTCCTTGCGTACTACGCCGTCGGCTTCGCGTTTCAGTGGGGCGGCGTCGCGATCAACGCGGCGCCGGCGAATATCGGCGGCACGCCGACCCTGAATCAGTTCCTGGTCGGCGGCGGCCTGTGGGGCTTCCTCGGCGGCAAGGGCTTCTTCCTGACCGGCCCGGCCTATGACGCCAGCGCGAATGTGCTGATGCTGTTCGAAGTCGTGTTCATGGAGACCGCCGGCTACATCATCGTCGGCGCGATCTGCGAGCGCATCACGTTCGGCGCATTCCTGCTGTGCGAGCTGTTTATGGGCGCGATTCTCTATCCGATCTTCGGCTGCTGGGTCTGGGGCGGCGGCTGGCTCTCGCAACTCGGCACGACGATGGGACTGGCCACGGCTATGTCGACTTCGCCGGATCGACCGTCGTTCATGCGGTCGGCGGATTCTGCGCGATGGCGCTGGCGATGATTCTCGGTCCGCGCCTCGGCAAGTACGGAAAGGACGGCAAGACCGCGCGCGCTTTCCCGCGCACAACATCGTGTTTGTCGTGACCGGCACGTTCATCCTGCTGTTTGGCTGGATGGGCTTCAATCCGGCTCGACGCTCGGCGCGACCGACCTGCGCATCTCGGTCGTCGCGGTGAATACGAATCTCGCGGCGTTCGCCGGTTCGGCGACGGCGCTGTTCTTCTGGTACTGGCATGTTCGGCAAGCCGGACATCACGATGGCCTGCAACGGCATGCTCGCCGGGCTGGTGGCGATCACGGCGCCGTGCGCGTTCGTGAGCGCCAACGTCGGCGATTATCATCGGCATCCATCGCCGGTGTCGTGGTCTGCGGCGGCGTGTTGTTCAACGAGCGGGTCCTGAAGGTCGACGATCCGTGCGGCGCGATTTCCGTGCACGGCTACTGCGGCTGGTTCGGCGCGGTCTCGGTCGGGATCTTTGCCGACGGTACATACGGTGCCGGATGGAACGGCGTGGGTGCCGCGAGCTATCTGGGCCAGGCGGGCCGCGGCGTGACCGGGCCTTCTGCACGGCGATACCAGCCAGTTTCTCGTTCAGCTCGGTGGAGCGACGCTCTGCGCGATCTATGCGTTTGGCTTCACCTATATCGTGTTCTCGGCCGTGAATGCGGTGAAGAAGATGCGGGTCTCGCCGGAGGTCGAACTCGAAGGGTCTGGACGTTCCGGAATTCGGCGGGCTCGCGTATCCGGAAGACGCGCTCGTGCCGGCTGAGTAGAGCGGACCGCCGTCCGGACGGGCGCTTCGGCGCTCGTCCGGCGGGCGGATTGCCGGTCAGTCGATCGAGAGCCCGCCCAGGCGAATGTGGAAGCTCTGGGCGACCGGGAAGGCGAACACTCGTCCATCGCCGACTTCTCCCGTCCTCGCGGCGTTGATGATGCTCTGAACGGCCTGGTCCGCCAGCGAATCCGGCACGACCACTTCCACTTCCGCCTTGGGCAAGAGATCGGCCGTGTACTCCCGGCCGCGATAGACCGCCGCATGGCCCTTCTGTTTCCCGTGTCCGCGAACCTCGGTCACGGTCATGCCGCCGGCGCCGAGTTGCTCGAGGGCTGCCGTGACGGCGTCCACCTTGTTGGGCCGGATGATGGCCTTGAGCAGAATCATGATGCGTTTGTCCCTTCTGACGATGTGGTGGTGGCTGGCACGCGATGCGGCTGCGCCCGCGGCGTCGTGTCGATGAAGAGCACTCGATGACCGCGTTCGGTCAGGCGGTTGGCGAGGCGCTGTGCGCGCGTCGGCCACCAGCGGCGCGCCGGCCCGCCGACGAGGACCGTCGCATGGCGCGGCAACAGCGGTTCCAGGCCCTCGGGCCCGGTCCGGGTGAGGCACACGGAGACGCGCACGTCGATTCCGGCTTCCTCGGCCAGCGCGCGAACGCGTCGTTCGGTAAACGCAAGCGCAATCGGCGGAGCGTCCAGCGCCTGCGGATACGGGATCACGTGCGGCACGAGCAGCACGACCTCCGGTGAGAGGCCCTTGCCCAGATCGCGCGCGGCGGCCAGCGCCGACCGTATGCCCGCGTCTGTGGTCGCCATCACCCACAGTTGCAGTCCGCGAGTGCGGACGAGGTCTTCAGGGTCGGTGACGGCGTCGAGGGCCGACTGAGTGGAAGAAACGCCGATGGTACGCATGACGTGGCTCCTGATTCGGCGCGGCCGGATGTTCGGTGCTCGCGCCTCAGGAACCACTCTAGAAAGCGCGGATTAAAGACTGCCGAAAGTGTCGCTAAAGAGTGACTAAAAAGCCGGCTTGACGGCGACGAGCAGCCACCAGACGTGGTCTTCGCCCGCGATGTCGATGAAGTGATCGTCGCGACGGGTGATGTTGAAGCCCGCCTGAGCCAACTGCGGCTCGGCCGCGGTCAGTGGCAATTCGTGATCGATGGACCGGGTATCCGACTCGTGGGCCGCGGCGCGCGGTCCTCTATCGAGGATGACCAGGCGGCCGGCTGGTTTCAACGCGCGAAAGACGGCCGCCAGGATGGCCGGCGGATCACTCAGCTCGTGGAACGTGTTCGCGATGAGCACGGCATCGACTGCGCCCGCCGGTAGGTACGGTTCATCAACGCGCCCGTGAATGATGTGCACCTGCCACTGTCCAGATCGACGTGCCCTCATCCAGAGAAACGCCAGCGACAACCGACGGATGTCCGTCGCTAGGACCTGTCCGCTCGGCCCGACGATCGCGCCGAGCTTCAATGCGAAGTATCCCGCACCCGCCCCCACATCGGCGACCACGCTGCCGCTCGTGACACCCAGCGCGTCGAGAACCGCTGACGGCCGCTGCCATTGGTCGCGTTCCTGCTCGATGCGAGTCAGCGCGTCGAGTGTCGCGAGTGCTTGAGAAACGACGAAAGTCAGCGCCGCGACGGCTGCCAGGACAATGCAGGCCGGCGACAACTTCCCTGAATCGCAGCGGTAATACCGATGTGGATCCTGTTGGTTCGGCCAGGCGTGCGCCCATCGTCGGCACAGGGGCTGGTCAGCAGTGCGCGCCTTTAGTGAATCTTTAGCCACCTTTGTGGCGATTCTTAAGTCGCACCTCTAGGCTGAATCCATGGATGTTCTATTCGTTGTCGCCACCATTGGATTCTTCGTGGTCGGCGCGGCCTACGTCGTGGGCTGCGACCGGCTCAAGTGAGGTGAGACGTGAACCTCGATTACCTCATCAGTCTGCTGGTCACCGCGGGACTGCTCGTCTACCTCACCGTTGCGCTGCTGAAGCCGGAGAAATTCTGACATGACCCTCAACGGCTGGTTGCAAATCGGCTTGTTCCTGCTTGCGATCCTCGCGGTCACGCCCGTGCTCGGCCGCTACATGGCGCGAGTGTTCAACCGGGAGCGAACGTGGCTCGATCCCGTCCTCCGTCCCATCGAGCGCCTGGTCTACCGATCGACCGGCGTCGATGAGACGCGGGAGATGCGCTGGACCGAATACGCCATCTCGATTCTGCTCTTCAGCGTGGTGTCGATGCTGGTGCTCTACGTGATGCAGCGGGTGCAGCAGTGGCTGCCCTGGAACCCGCAGGGTTTCGCGGCGGTGCCGCCGGCGCTCGCCTTCAACACCGCCGCGTCGTTCACGACGAACACGAACTGGCAGGCCTACAGCGGCGAATCGACCATGAGCTACTTCACGCAAATGGCCGGTCTCGCGTACCACAACTTCGTGTCGGCCGCGGTAGGCATCGCCGTGGCGATCGCGTTCATTCGCGGAATCGCTCAAAAGGAAAAGGACTCGCTCGGCAACTTCTGGGTGGATCTGGTTCGCGGTCTCCTCTGGGTCCTGCTGCCCATCTCCATCGTCGGCGCGCTGTTCCTCGTGTCACAGGGCGTCGTCCAGAACCTGAGGCCGTACGACAAGGTGACCGTGCTGGATCCGCAGACGGTGACGACGACGGATGCGGCCGGCAAGTCGCAGACGCAGGTGGTCAGCGAGCAGACCATCGCGCAGGGACCGGTTGCGTCGCAGGAGATCATCAAGCAGTTCGGGACCAATGGCGGCGGGTTCTTCAACGCGAACAGCTCGCATCCGTTCGAGAATCCGACGCCGCTGACGAACTTCGTCGCGATGTTCGGCATTTTCGCGATTTCCGCGGGCCTGACCTACACGCTCGGCAGCATGACCGGCTCGCCCAAGCATGGCTGGGCGGTGTGGGCGGCGATGGCGTTTCTGTTTCTCGCCGGCGTGACGACGGCGTACTGGGCCGAAGCGCGCGGCAATCCGCTGCTGACAGCGGCGGGCGCGGATCAGACCGCGAGCGCGACGTCGCCCGGCGGCAACATGGAAGGGCAAGGAAGTCCGGTTCGGCATCGCGAACACGGCGCTCTTCGCCACCGTGACCACCGACGCGAGCTGCGGCGCCATCAACGGCTGGCACGATTCGTTCACGCCGATCGGCGGCCTGGTGCCGCTCGCGAACATGGAGCTCGGCGAAGTCGTGTTCGGCGGCGTCGGCGCGGGGATGTACGGCATGCTCGTGTTCATCATCCTGTCCGTGTTCATCGCCGGACTGATGGTCGGCCGCACGCCGGAGTATCTCGGCAAGAAGATCCAGGCCTACGACGTCCAGATGGCGATGCTCAGCGTCCTGGTGTTCCCGCTGGTGATTCTGGTGTTCACCGCGATCTCGGTGTGTCGCCGACCTTCGGGACGTCGAGCATCTTCAATCCCGGTCCGCACGGCCTGTCGGAGGTGCTCTACGCGTTTTCGTCGGGCGCGGCCAACAACGGGTCGGCGTTCGGCGGCCTGAGCGCGAACACCAACTGGTACAACTCGACGATCGGCGTGGCGATGCTGTTCGGCCGCTTCTTCATGATCATTCCGCCGCTGGCGATTGCCGGCAGTCTGGGCCGCAAGAAGCGCGTGCCGCCGTCGCCGGGAACGTTCCCCGTGACGACGCCGCTCTTCGCGGCCTGCTGGTCAGCGTGGTCGTGATCGTCGGCGCGCTGACCTTCTTCCCGGCGCTCAGCCTCGGGCCCGATCGTCGAGCACTTCCTGATGTCGAACGGACAGGTGTTCTGATGGCACACGCACAAGCGAAATCGATCTGGGACCCGCAGATCGTCAGCGGCGCGGTCTGGGACTCGCTCCGCAAGCTGCACCCGCGCACGATGGCGAAGAATCCGGTCATGTTCGTCGTCGAAGTCGGCAGCGTGCTGACCACGCTCCGGCTGATCGCTCGACGCGGTCGCCGGCACGGCCCGGGCTCGGCTTCGAGCTGCAGATCACGTTCTGGCTCTGGCTGACGGTGCTGTTCGCCAACTTCGCCGAGGCGATGGCCGAGGGGCGCGGCAAGGCGCAGGCCGACACGCTGCGCAAGGCGCGGACCGAGACCGTCGCCAAGCGCTTCGCCGCGATCCGGGCGCACGGAAGTCGTGCCGGCGGCCAGCCTGCGCAAGGGCGACGTCGTGCTGGTCGAGGCCGGCGAGTTCATCCCGGCGGACGGCGAAATCATCGAGGGCGTCGCGTCGGTGGACGAATCGGCGATCACCGGCGAGTCGGCGCCGGTCATCCGCGAGTCGGGCGGCGACCGCTCGGCCGTCACCGGCGGCACGAGGGTGCTCTCCGACTGGATCAAGGTCCGCGTCACCGTCGGACCCCGGGCACACGTTCCTCGATCGCATGATCGCGCTCGTCGAAGGCGCCGAGCGGAAGAAGACGCCGAACGAAATCGCGCTGAACATCCTGCTGGCCGGACTGACCATCGTCTTCCTGCTCGCCGTCGTCACGCTGCAGCCGTTCGCGATCTACTCCGGCGCGCCGCAGTCGGTGTTCGTGCTGGTCTCGCTGCTGGTCTGCCTGATCCCGACGACGATCGGCGGGCTGCTCTCGGCGATCGGCATCGCCGGCATGGATCGGCTGATCCAGCGCAACGTGCTGGCGATGTCCGGCCGCGCCGTCGAAGCAGCGGGCGACGTGCACACGCTGCTGCTCGACAAGACCGGCACCATCACGTTCGGCAACCGGCAGGCGACCGAGTTCGTGCCGCTGCCCGGCGTGACGAGCAGGAACTGGCCGACGCCGCGCAGCTGTCGTCGCTGGCGGACGAAACGCCGGAAGGCCGCTCCATCGTCGTGCTCGCGAAGGAGAAGTACGGCATCCGCGGCCGCGAGCTCGCGGACAAGGGCGCCGTGTTCGTGCCGTTCACCGCGCAGACCCGGATGTCCGGCGTCGATCTCGACGGCCGCGCAGATCCGCAAGGGCGCCGCCGACGCCATCGAGCGCTACGTCGCCGGCAACGGCGGCGCGGTCCCGCCCGAGCTGCGGCCGATCGTCGACCGGATCGCCCGCTCGGGCGGCACGCCGCTGGTCGTCGCCGAGCGGGCGCGGGCGCTCGGCGTCATCCATCTGAAGGACATCGTCAAGGGCGGCATCCGCGAGAAGTTCGCCGACCTCCGGGCGATGGGCATCAGGACGGTGATGATCACCGGCGACAACCCGCTGACCGCCGCGTCGATCGCCGAAGAAGCCGGCGTGGACGACTTCCTCGCGCAGGCGACGCCGGAAGACAAGATGGCGCTGATCAAGAAGGAGCAGCAGCAGGGCAAGCTGGTCGCGATGACCGGCGACGGCACCAACGACGCGCCCGCGCTCGCGCAGGCCGACGTCGGCGTCGCCATGAACACCGGCACGCAGGCGGCGAAGGAAGCGGGCAACATGGTCGATCTCGACTCGAGCCCGACCAAGCTGATCGACATCGTCGAGATCGGCAAGCAGCTGCTGATGACACGCGGGGCGCTGACGACGTTCTCGATCGCGAACGACGTGGCGAAGTACTTCGCGATCATCCCGGCGATGTTCGCGGTCGCGTTTCCGGTGCTGGCGGCGCTGAACGTGATGCGGCTGAAGACGCCGGAGTCGGCGATTCTGTCGGCGGTGATCTTCAACGCGCTCATCATCGTCGCGCTCGTGCCGCTGGCGCTGCGCGGCGTGGCGTACAGGGCGATGAGCGCGGAGGCGCTGCTGCGGCGCAACCTGCTGATCTACGGCTTCGGCGGCATCGTCATTCCGTTCATCGGCATCAAGATCATCGACGTGATCATCACGACGCTGAGGCTGGCGTAGAGCGCTCAGGTTCGGTTCCGGACTGGGAGACAATCATGAACATCACACGAATCTCGTCGTGGCGATGCTGATGACGGTCGTCACCACCGTGCTGCTCGGGCTCGTCTATCCGCTCGTCGTCACCGGCCTGGCGCAGGCGATCTTTCCGGACAAGGCGAACGGGCAGTTGATCGAGCGGAACGGCAAGGTCGTCGGCTCGCGGATCATCGGCCAGGCGTTCTCGTCGCCGGGCTACTTCCGCGTCGCGGCCGTCGGCGGCGGGCACCGGCTACGATGCGGCGAACTCGGCGGGCACCAACCTCGGGCCGACCAACAAGAAGCTGATCGACGCGGTGAAGGCGGCCGTCGAGGCGGCGCAGAAGGAGAATCCCGGCGCGCCGGTGCCGGTCGATCTGGTCACGACGTCGGCGTCGGGCCTCGATCCGCACATCTCGCCGGCGGCGGCGGAGTTCCAGGTGCCCCGCGTTGCCCGCGAGCGGGGCATCGGCGGAGGCGACGTGCGGCGGCTCGTGGCCGCGCATACCGACGGGCGCAGTTCGGTTTCTTCGGCGAGCCGCGAGTCAACGTGCTGGAGCTCAACCTCGCTCTCGACGAGAAATATCCGATGAAGAGAGCTAGCGCTGATGCGAGATAGCGCCGCATGAGCGTGCCGTCTCGCCGCCGAGTCGCTGCTCGCGCGCGTCCAGGAGGAAGGGCGCGCGCGATTTCGTCTGTACATCGGCGCCGCGCCAGGCGTCGGCAAGAGCTACCGCATGCTCGAGGACGCGCACGAGCTGCGGCGCCAGGGCATCGACGTCGTCATCGGCTTCATCGAGCCGCACGGCCGCGCCGACACGCGTGGCGCTGCATCGAGATCTCGAGCAGGTGCCGCTGCGAGCGATCGAGTATCGCGGCGTGACCCTCCGCGAGATGGACGTCGAGGCCGTGAAGGCGCGGCATCCGCAGGTCGCGCTCGTCGACGAGCTGGCGCACACCAACGCGCCAGGTTCGGCCCACCAGAAGCGGTACGAGGACGTGCTCGACTCCTGGCCGCGGGCATCGACGTCATCTCGGCCGTCAACATCCAGCACATCGAGTCGCTGAACGACGTCATCGCCTCGACGACCGGCGTCCGCGTCCGCGAGACGATTCCCGACTGGGTGCTGAAGCGCGCCGACGAAGTCGTCAACGTCGACGTCTCGATCGACACGCTGCGCGATCGGCTTCGGCAGGGCAAGATCTACGACGCCGCAGAAGATCGAGCAGGCGCTCAACAATTTCTTCCGCAAGGGCAACCTGACGGCGCTGCGCGAGCTGGCGCTGCGGCAGCTGGCGACCGATCAGGCGGGCAAGGCGCAGGCCTACCGCGAGCCGCGAGGGGCTCGAGCGGCCGGTCATTCCGGAGAAAGTGATGGTGGCGATGGCATCGCGCGGCAGCGCCAGGACGCTGCTGCGCGTCGGTTCGCGCATCGCCGGCCGTCTGGCGTCGGACTGGTTCGCCGTCTACGTCGAGACGCCGAAAGAGGAGCCGGGACGCATCGAGCCGGCGCACCACGTGGCGCTCGAGGACAACATCCGCTTCGCGAGACAGCTCGGCGCGAAGGTCGTGAAGCTGAAAAGCACGCGCGTCGCCGATGCGCTCGTCGAGTTCGCGAAACGCGAGGGAATCACTCACGTCATCTTCGGTCAGTCGGCGCGCTCGCGCTGGGATCTGCTGATCCATGGCTCGATCGTCGATCGTTTCCTGCGCGACGTGCGGAACGCGACGGTGCAGATCGTGCCGGTCGGCGGCGAGGCCGCCGGCGCCGCCGACGACACGCTGGGCGGATGACGATGAAGCTGCGCACGAAACTGCTGCTCGGCTACGGCGGATTCGTCCTGGCGCTCGGCGTCCTCGGCGCCGTGGGGCGCGCGCACGCTCAGTCAGATGAGCGCGGTGTCCGGCCGCATCATCGCCGAAAACTACGACTCGGTCGTCGCCGCGCAGGACATGAAGGAGAGCCTGGAACGGCAGGACTCGGCGGCCGTGTTCGAGCTGCTCGGGGAGCACGACCGCGCGAGGCGGCAGGCCGCCGAGCACCGCGCGCGCTTCGATGCGGCGTTCGGCAAGCGCCGCCGCCAACATCACCGAGTCGGGCGAGCCGGACGTGATCGACGCGATCAGGCGCGGCCGCGACGACTACTACCGCCTGTTCGACGCCTTTCTCGCGCGCCTCGGCGACCGCACGGCGCATACTTTCGCGTGCTCGAGCCGCGCTTCAACGCGGTCCGCGCCGACTGCGACCGGCTGCTGCGTCTCAATCAGGAAGCGATGCGGCGGAAGGCCGCCGCCGCGTCGGCGATCGCCCGCCGCTGGTTCTTCTTCACGCTGGGCTTGGCTGGCGCTGATGATCGGCGGCGTCGCGGTCGAGCTCAGTCTGTCGCATGCCATCCTCGACCCCGTTCGTCAGTTGACCGACGCCACGACAAGGTTGCCGCCGGCGATCTGGACGCCAGCGTGCCGGTGCGATCCGCCGACGAGATCGGCCCGCTCGCCGACGGCTTCAACCGGATGGCGGCGCGCATTCGCGAGCTCCGCCGATCCGACCTCGGCAGCTGCTCATCGCGCAGCAGACGACGGAGGCGGCGATCGATTCCTTGGACGACCCGGTCATCGTGACCGACCGCCACGGCGGTCACCCGCGTCAACCCGGCGGCCGAACGCTGTTTGGCGCGGTCGGATATCGTCGGCAAGCCGATCGGGCTGGTCGCGAAGGACGCGAGAATCGCGCAAGCGGTCACCAACGTGCTGCAGTCCGGCTCAGGCCGTCGTCTCGGAAAGCCGCCGACGTCCTGCCATGGGCCGTGGACGGGACGCCGGGCGTTTCGCGTGCGGTCGATGCCGATGCGGGATGCCGACGATCGGCTGGTGGGCGCCGTCACCCTGCTCGAGGACGTGACGCGCCTCGGCGAAATCAGCGGCTGAAATCCGATTCTTCGCGCCGCGTCGCGCGAACTCCGGACCCGCTCACCGGCGTTCAGATGGGCCTCCACCTGCTCCATCGAGGGCGGGGCCGGCGAGCTGGACGATCGGCAACTGGCGATTGTCCAGGCGTGCCGGGCGGATGCCGACGGCTCGACGGCCTGATGCGGCAACTGCTCGATTTGTCGGGGGTCGAATCGGGTGGGGGGACACGAAGCGCCCGTAGGTTCACCCGCAGCGTCCCTCGACGCTCGTGCGCCAGAGGCCGCCGATTCGCTCCGGCTGCAGGTCGAAGCGAAGGGGCTTCCGCCTGGAGGTGGAGGCGTCTCCCGATGTCCCTTCCGTGTTCGTCAATCGCGATCAGCTCGAACGGGTGATCGTCAGAGACCTCGTCTCCAATGCGGCGCGGGTCACCCCCGCGGGCGGCACCATCACCGTGTCGGCAGCTCGCCCGGGACGACGAGGTGACATTTGCGGTGATGGATACCGGGCCGGGCATCCCGCGGGAACACCTCTCGCGAATCTTCGAGCCCTTCGTCCAGGTCCCAGGCGCGACGGGCGGAGAGGCTCCGGCCCCTCGGCCTCACAATCCTCGCCCAGCCGCATCGTCGAAGCGCACGGCGGGACCCTGACGGTCCAATCCCAACCCGGCCGCGGCTCAGCCTTTGTCTTTACGTTGCCGATCGCAACAGGAGCCTGCGATCTCTACGGAAAAGGATCAAAGCGTGCAGACGTAATATCGGCTGAGACTGAATTCACGGGAACGTCACGACGATGTTGCGTGAAGTCATGATCGGCTTGGTAGCGTGCCGTGCGCCGGTTGTTCGTTTCAACCGCGCGAAGGAGACGTGACCGTGACCGCCATCAGAATGCGCACCGCTGCCGTCGCCGCAGTTCTCGCCTCAACCATTGTGATCGCGCTGTCTGGCGCCGGCTCGTCTGGAAGCGGGTCCGTCTCACTGCCGGCGGCTGGCGTGACAGAAAACCTGAACACGCTGAGCAGCTTCGACGTCGCCGTCAAACTCCTCGCTGGCCGGCTGGTATCTCACCGAGCTCGGCACCGGCGCAGCGGCCGATAGCTCAGTATGTCGTCGGCACCGGCTCCGGCAACGGCGGCGGCGCCTTCAGCTTCGGCTCGGCCGCTCGGCCGAGCGAGCGCTCGGGAGCCTGGGCAGCGGCAGGGTCACGCCGTCTACTTCGGCGCGAAATTCATCAACGACACCGGCCCGGTGATTACGTCGCTGGCGATCTCGTATGCCGGCGAGATGTGGCGCCGCGGCAGGCCACGCTACGGCGAGCGAAGGACTCACGTTCGCCTACAGCACCGATGCCACGAGCCTCACGACCGGAACCTTTACCGCGGTTCCCGGCGCTGAATTTCGTTTCGCCAGGCGACGGCTGTGCCATCCACGCAGGGTGCCACCGACGGCAACTCCGCGCCGTGCCGACGGCAGATCAGCGCAGACGATCACCGGTCTGATCATTCCAAACGGTCAGACCTCTGGATTCGCTGGACCGACATCGATACCGCCGGCAGCGACGACGCGCTGGCGATCGACGATGTGGCGATCGGCGTGACGACCAGCACGATCTCGATCAATCCGACCGCGACCGGTTCGGCGACGCCGACGCCGGTGAGCCCGGGCCAGACCGTCACGCTGAGCGGGACGATTACACCCGGCCAGAATCCCACGTCGGTCAGCTTCGCCGTGCTCTGCGATACTGACCGCGATCGGCGGTTCGAGCACCCAATCGCTTCCGGTCGCGGCGGCCACATTCAGCGGAGACGTCGCGGTGTCCCCGACCACGGTGCCCGGCGTGTATCCGGTTCCGTGCTCGGTCGTCGACGATCAGGGCCGGACCGGCACTTCAGCATCAGCGTCAAAGTGCTGCTCCCGCTCGTCCCCACGTGCGGCGCGCCGGCGACGCCCATCCAGTCGTTCAGGGCGCCGGCTCGCTCAGTCGGCTGGCCGGACAGATCGTCGACATCGAAGGCATGGTCGCCGGCGCTTTCCAGGGATCAGCGGTCCTGAACGGCTTCTACCTGCAGGAGCCGCCGGCCGACCGACGATGGCAATCCGGCGACCTCGGAAGGCATCTTCGTCTTCGCAGCTCGCTCCGCCGTGACGGCCGGCGATCGCGTGAGGATCCGCGGCACGGTTGCGGAATTTTCGTCGTCGACAGGTGCGCTCGTGTCGAAGCTGACCGACTCGGCACACGTCGAACGCGACCGTCTGCAGCCAGGGAAACGCGCTGCCCGCGCCGGTCGACATCACGCTGCCGGTCAGCAGCACGACAGAGTTCGAGCGCTACGAAGGGATGCTCGTTCAGTTCCGGCAGCCGCTGTTCGTGACCGGAACTTCAACCTCGGAAGTTCGGGCAGATCGATCTCGCGCCGAGCGTGCTCTTCCAGCCGACCCAGACGCCGGGACGAGCGCCACCTGGACGGCCAGGCCGAGCTGAACGACCGCAGCCGCATCGCGCTCGACGATGACAGCACGCTATCGAACGCCAATCTGAACGACGGCGGAGTCGCGCCGTATCCCGCGCCCGGACTGAGCGCGACGAATACGCTGCGGGTCGGATGCGCTGGTCAATCCAGGAGGCGCCTCCACGCTGCCGCTGATCGGCATCCTCGACGATCGCTTCGGCGTCTACCGGATTCAGCCGACCGGACCGGTGACCTTTTCGAATGCGCCAGAACCCGCGCCCGAATCCCGCCGCCGATCGTGGCGGCCATCGGCGGGCGGTTCCACGTGGCGAGCGCCAACGTCCTGAACTTCTTCACCACGCTCGGCGGCCGCGGTGCGCAGACGCGCCCAGGAACTGGCGAACCAGCGAACGAAGATCATCGCCGAGCTGATCGAAGTTGAACGCCGACGTGCTGGGACTCAGCGAGGTGCAGAACTTCGCGAACGGCAGCACCGACGGCTGGCACGTACACGAACGCCGCCATCGCTGATTTGACCACGAGCCTCGCCGCGGCGACCGGGCGGAACTACCAGTTCATCGACACCATCTCGCCCGCCAACATGGTCGGCAGCGACATCACCCAGAACGGGACGGACGCGATCCGCAACGCGATCATCTACGACGCGAAGCGGGTGACGCCGGTCGGCCAGCGCGGCGCTCTACTATCAGAACGACACGAATCGCCCGTCGCTCGCCCAGACATTTCGCCCCGCCTCAGGGCGCAAGGCCGCTCCGCAGACGTTCACCGTCGTGGTGAATCACTTCCGGTCGAAGGGCAGTGCGTGCGGCGGCGCGAGCGACGATCCCCTGCAGGGAAACTGCAACGGCCTGCGGCTGCTCATGGCGACCAACGTCCAGAACTGGCTGGGCGGCAATCCGACCAGCGATCCGGCGGGTGCGAACCGGAGAATACTCCTCATCGGCGATTTCAACAGCCTATCTTGGCGAGGATCCGATTCAGTCGTTCGTGAGCGGCGGCTATATCAACCTGATCGATCGCCTGATTGGCCCGACCGCCTACTCGTTCAATTTCGGCTCACAGTCGGGCTACCTCGATCACGCGCTGGTGAATGGATCGTTCCTTCCGTTCATCAAGGGGATCGCGGAGTTGCATGTGAACGCCGACGAACCCGCGGCGCTCGAGGCGCTCGACAGCAACCTCAAGAGCGCGGCGGCGCAGGCGGCATACTTCGCGCCGACGGATTCGCCGCCTCCGATCACGATCCGTTTGTCGTCGCGTTCAATCCGCTCGCCGGCGACCTCACCGACGATGGAGCCGTCGATCTCGCCGATCGCGATGTCATCGTCGGCAGCTACGGAAAGCCCGCCTCGGAGGTTGACCGCCGGATGGATTACGACAGCGACGGCACGATTACTCCGAACGACTACCGGATCTGGTTCAGCCTGTATCGCGCGTTCGTTCGATAGGGCAGGCGAGCGCTGACGCTCGTCAGCGAGTGGCTTTGAAATCGTGCTCGATGATGGCGTCCGCGAGCTCCGTGAGTGTCTCGTCGCAGGTGGCGGTGATCGCGCGCTTGTGACCGAGCGACAGGGCCAGCGATCGCGTGTTGGTGCTGAGGCGCGAGAGCTGCACGATCTCTTCTTGGTCGCCCTGAGCCGTCCGAGGGCAGAGGCTGCCTGGTCGATCGCCGGCAGGCTGGTGCGCGACACGAGAATGCGAAGACCGTCGAGTGCGTCTTTGGCGGCGCCAAACGCGCTGGACATCTGTTCTTCCAGCGCCGACATGATCGGCTCGTCGGCAGACGCGATGTGACGGGCCATGACCGCCTGGACCTCGAAAGACGCCGCGGTGGCCGCGGACACGAGCGCCTCGGCGTGCCAGAGATCCTTGGCGGCGACGCTGCGCGTCACGGGTTCGAGTGCTTCGCGAAACGCGTCCGCCGATTCGCGAGCCGGCCCCAGCGCGAGTCGCTCCGCCTTGCGGTTGGTGTTCTCGACGCTCAGCGTGAGGATGGTTTCGTCGATCTTGAGGTATTCCGCGAAGACGCGATTGAATCGATCGAGAATCTGCTGCTCGTTCGGGTAATCGAGCTCCTGCAGCAGGACCTGTAGCGCCAGGAGATTCTGGCGGACGAGGAGCGTCGCCTGGCCGGCCTCCTTGGCCGCGCTGGCCGACAGCTCATCGGTGCCGCCCATGACGGCGCGGTTCGACGCGTCGGTCGCCTTCACGAACTGGATCCTCGCTTCGGCCGAGAGCCGCCGGGCCTCGATGTGTTGGTTGAGCAGCGTTTGACGGGGCTTGTCGCTGCATGCGGCCTGAATCACCAGCACCAGGACGGCAAAAACGACGAGCGCCCTGGTTGTGGCGGCCGCGCGCGGTCGGAGCACGGCAAGACCATAGCACGGTTGCCTGTGGTATTTTTGATGACGACCTGACGTGATGTCTGAAGCGTCGCCCGCAATCGAAATTCCCCACCGCGCGCTGTTCAAGGCCAACGAGGTCTGTGAGCTGCTGAAGGTTCAGTCGTACGTCCTGCGATCTTGGGAGGCTGAATTTCCGGATTTGGCGTCGCGAAAACGGCCGGCGGACCGCGTGTCTATCGCCGCGTGGACGTCGAGCAAGTGCTGCGGATCAAACCGCTCCTGCTGGTGGAAGGACTGACGCTCGCCGGCGCGCGCCGGAAGCTCGAGGAGGAGTCGGGGCCAATTGGCGCGGACGCGCCGGTCATCGACGAGTTGATTGGCCGCCATGCCCGCGAGCGGCTCACCGCGGTCAAGCGCGGCCTCCGGTCCATCCTGGATTTGCTGGCCAACCGCGCGGGCGCGGCGGAGTTCCAGCTGTCGGCGCCGCCCCTGCCCCCGCTTCCGGCCGCGGGGCCGCGGCGCCGGTGGCGCGGGGTAAGGCGGGGGAAGGGCAAGCCCGTCGCCGGCCGAGCGTCCGCCTCGCCTCGCCGAAAGCGTTCAGCGTAGAATTGGGGGCTGGATTCACGGGGTTGGGGCGCGGAGGTTGGAGGTTGGGGTCATCTGGAACCCAAGCCAGCCAAGCGCCCTGGAGCCCGGAGTCTGAAGCGGTTTTTTCCGGGATGTAGCGCAGCCTGGTAGCGCACCTGACTGGGCGTCAAGGGGTCGTGGGTTCGAATCCCGCCATCCCGACCAATGTTTATCGATGTGAACGGCCTGGCCCCCAGCCAGGCCGTTTGCCTTTTAGGCATACCCACCGCCAATAGCGCTAGACGACTGCAGGCGTGCCCCCCAACACGGTGGCGCGCTCACTGGGCGACCGCTCTGCGGCACCCCTGACTTCTCGCGCCAGAGTAGCCGGAATTGGCCTGCCCAGTTACCGCGATAGTGCGGGGTGTTCGCTACTCTGGCTTGTCTTCAAGATGTGCCAGGGAGGGCATCAGGAATGAGCGAGACGACGCTGTTGATTGTGGTGGTGATGTGTTTGTTCGGCGGCTTGACCTACGGGTGGATGCGCGATCACTACCGCTCGGAGGAGCTTCGGGCGATGGCGTACCGGGCGACGACGAAGGCATCGTCGGGGATTTTCTGTCGGCGAGTTTCTTTGGCTTGTTTTCGATCCGCTCTCCGAGGCGATTTTGGGGGGGGGGCGTCCGCTGGGATCGAGGGCCTTGGTTTCGGCCTAGATTGGACGGCGCGAAATGTCCATCCTCGCCTCTCTCCGGAGGTTCCGCCGAACCCGGCAGCTTCCTCAGGTGCCCGAAGCTTCACCCAGTCACGACATCCTGGCACGCATGCGAGTTTTCGCACTTCAGGATCGCGCGCTCAATGAACTCGAGGGCTTCGATTGCGACGAGCGCGGGCCGGCGGTGTCGGAGACGCAAGGCCCGGCGGCTCCCAATGACCCGCTTGGCGCGTTGTCGGAATTTGCGCCACAGAAGCGGTGATGATGCGAGCAGCTCCCCGCCCGCATCCGGGACGGCTCAGTGTCCCTCGTCCGGACTGATTCGGATCCCGACGATCAGCCAGACCACCCAGAGCACGCCGGTGAAGATGAGGACGGCCCAGGGATACCAGAAGGCGATCACCGCGCACAGTGAATAGACCGCCAATCCGTAATAACCCTTGTTGGTATTCGCGCGGACCGTCGCCCTGGCCGATTCGCTCTTGGGAATGTGACTCTTGAGCGCCGCTTCCCCCAGTCAGAGGGCACACCATCACCGAGACATACAGCACGACCGCCGGAGGGGGAGAGAGGGGAGGGGGGGGTTTTTGGGGCTGGGGATGGGCATCTATGCGGGGAGATTCTATCTCCGCCGTGGGCACGACTCGGGTATTGTCGCGTGAGCGCTATATTCAAAATGGCGCTTGATCACGGAACGCGCAGGAGCCAATCACATGACACGAACGTGGCCTGAGGACTGGGAATCGCGAAAGCAGGGCGTCGGCTGTTTCTTTTGCACTGATTTAACCGGCAAGTCATTCCACAGCGGCCGGGTGAGCGAGGCCCTTCTTGAACGGCACGCCATCGCGACCGGCCACGTCGCCGTGGTGTTCCGGGGCCGGCACGTCGCGTCCTTCACGGATCTGGCGGCGGACGAACTCGCCGATTACTGGACGGACATTCAAGACGTCGGACGGGCCATCGAACGCGTGTTCGCGCCGTGTCATGTCAACTACATGCTGCTCGGGAATATCGTGCCTCACCTCCACGTTCATGTCGTTCCGCGGTACCTCGATGATGCCGCGCCGGAGCGGCCGTTGCCCTGGAGTACATCTCCGGTCCCCGAGGAGCTCTATGAGGCGCGATTCCGGCAGCTGAGGGATGCCACGCGCTTGCTCTGAAGTCCTCTTTCGGCAGGCTGTGTCACCTGTCACTTTATTCAGGCACCAAAGGACGACGCGCAGTCCCGAATCCTTCTCTACAATGCTGGGGTGCCGCAGAAAAACCCGGACCTCCCGCCGCTCGTCGACTCCGTCGTCCACCCGACGGACTTCTCTCCGGCGAGCGAGCGCGCGTTCGTGCACGCGCTCGCGATCGCGCTGCTGCGGCAGACGAGCCTCGTGCTGCTGCACGTCGACAAGGACGAACACCACGCCTGGAACGAGTTTCCGCATGTGCGTGCAACGCTCGAGCGCTGGAACCTGCTGAAGCCTGGCAGCACGCAAGAGGATGTGTTTGCGGAGCTCGGTATGCGCGTGTCGAAGCATGCGCTGTCGAGCCGCTCCCCAGCCGTCGCGCTGCAGCGCTATCTCGAACGCTCACCCGCCGACCTGCTCGTCGTCGCCACGGAAGGCCGCGAAGGCCTCGCTCGCTAGCTGCACGGCTCGGTCGCCGAGGCGATGGCGAGATGGTCGAAGACGATGACGCTCTTCGTGCCGAACAAGGCGCAGCGCGGCTTCGTCTCGCCCACGGACGGCAACCTCGAACTCGCCAACGTGCTCGTGCCCGTGGATCGCTCGCCCGACCCTGGCGCCGCGATCGAGTTCGCGCGCCGCGTGGCCGAGATCGCGGGCGATGCCGGCGGCGTCACGATCACGCTGCTGCACGTCGGAGCCGAGAACAGCATGCCGAGCGTCGCGGCCGCCGACGGCGACGGCTGGAGGTTTACGCGCATGTTCCGCAACGGCGATCCCGTCGATCAGATCCTGGCGGCCGCCGACGAGGTCAAGGCCGACCTCATCGTGATGCCCACAGCCGGACGGACAGGCGTGTTCGACGCGCTGCGCGGCAGCACGACCGAGCGCGTGCTGCGCCGCGCGCACTGTCCGCTGCTCGCGGTGCCGGCGCCGGAAGTTTAAGTCGCCCTGCTCATGTCGCCCGGGTCAGTGACCGCACCCTCCCAGCGCGTCGGCGGCTGACCGCAGCGCTGTGATATCCGAATCCAGGGCACTGGGATCGGACGTTACCGCGAGCCGAACCGGCTGTACACCGGCAATACTGAAAAACGGTCCGCCGAGGTCCAGGACTCCCTGAACGCCAACCGCCGCGCGCGATACGTCTGAAGCCGATGCGGCTTGATCGCGCAGACACTCCAGCGACCGCACACTCAAGCACAGAAGATCGCGCACCAGTGGGATTGCACCAGCTGGGGTGCCCATCAAGAAACATGGAGTGAGATCGACCGCGGCTTTGTCGAACGACTGAAGGGAAGATGGCGACGGTGACGGCAGTTGGTTGATCACATCGATCAGCGGTTTCAGAAGCGCGAGGATTTTCAGTACGCATTCAGCAGAGGCGAGCCACGGCGCGGTCTGCCGCTGCAGATCTGCAGTCATGGCGCAACCGGTGGAGGCATTCCCGGCGTCGACGAGAGGATGCAGAGTCGCGCCAGTCGGAAGTTGCACGGTTTGCGGGCCCGCGGATTCCGGCGGTGAATCAGCGCCGTTCCACAGGTTTCCGAGCACGATTGGACGCCTGACGTCGCCGCTCTCGAATGCCACCACCACTTCATCACCGATGTCGAGCGCTACAGCAGCGACAGAACGACCGAGCGGACTGACGACGCGCGCCCACTCTTTCGCATCGCCGGCATCCGCCGGCAACTGAATCTGAATCCGGCCCAGACCCGCGGGATCCTTGACTTCGGAAACGACAGCCGATGCGACTCCGTTCGTAGCCATTGCTTATTTCAACTTCTCTTCGATATACGCGTTGACCTCTCGCTCGAGCATCGGCAGCGGCAGGGTACCGAGCGCCAGCACGGCGTTGTGATAGTCCTTGAATGAGAACCGGGTGCCGAGGCGGGCGCGGGCCCGATCGCGCAGTTCAATCAACTTGAGCTGACCGATCATGTACGCGCAGGCCTGCCCGGGGTTGACGACGTAGCGCTCGATCTCGCTCGCTTCGATGCCGTAGTCGATCGCCTGCTGGCGGGTCCAGTGCTTCGCGTGGATTCCCGTATCCACGACGAGGCGGCGCGCGCGAAAGAGTTCGGCGTCGAGCTGTCCGAGGTGGCCTTCGACATCACCGTCATACCACCCGGATTCGGCCGCCAGTCTCTCCGCGTAAAGACCCCAGCCCTCGCCGAGCGCGGGAATCCCGCCAAACGCACGAACGCGCCGGAACCGCGGCAGGTCGGCGTTCTCGGCTTCGAGAGCGATCTGAAAGTGATGGCCCGGCACGGTCTCGTGATAGACGAGCGTGCGCAGACCGAATTTCGTCATGTTGCTCGGGCGCAGCGGGATTTGAAAGATGCCGGGCCGGGACGCGTCGGGCGGCGGCGCCGTGTAATTCGCGGCCGCGTTGTTCTCCCGAAAACGCGGGAACGGCTGGGCGATGACCGCGGTGGTCGGCCGATGATCGAAGAGCTCGCCGGATCGGCGCTCGGCGTCGCGCAGGATCCGCTCGACCTCCGCCATGATCTGCGCGCGCCCCTCTTCGGTGAGCGGATAGCTCTGGTCTTTCTTCAACTGCTCGATCCGCGCCTTGACCGACCCTTCGGTGCGGCCGATCTGTCGCAGCAGCCGATCCATTTCCGCCTCGATCGTCGCGACCTGCCTCAAGCCGATTTCGTGAATCTGATCCGGCGTGAGATCCGTGGTCGTGTGCCGCCGCAGGTCGTAGGCGTACGCCTCGGCGCCGCCCTTCAACCGCCACAGCCCCGCATCGTCGTTCACGCGAGGCACCAGCGGCTCCAGGAACGCGATGGCCTTCTGCCAGGCCGGATAGATCTGGTCGGCGACGATTTTCTCCGCTTGGGCGCGCAGCGCTTCGCGGCGCGCATCCGGGATCGTCTTCACGAGCGCGAGCTTCTCGCTCACGGTAGTCACGAGAGGGTTCCTGGCTGCCGGCTGGCCGATGAATTCCTTCATCTGCGTGATGGTGGCGGTCAGGATGAAACGCGGCGGGATCAAGTCCTTGGCCGCGATCCGGCGCGCCTCGGCAATCGCTTCGTCGATCCGGGCGGGCACCTGTTGCAGCCGAACGAGATAATTGTCAGCGTCGCTGTCGCTCCGCAGCGGGTGGACGACCGTGAACGTGTTGATCAGATTCACGTTTGCCCCGGCGAACTGCTCGAATGGGAAGGCGTAGTCTGCATACGGCTCACCCTCGACGAACGTCTGCAGCTGCCAGCGCATGAGATCGGCTGAGAGCCGATCCGCCCGGGTCAGGCGGGCGGAGTCGAAACGTGCGAGCTCGGTCAGTCCACGCCTGGCCAGATCCCGGCGGTTTCTTGCCCATGCCGCGGTGAGCGGGGTCAGCTGGCGCTCGAATGCCTGCTGCTCGGGGCCCGGGAAGTAGCGGGTCGCGGCCGCCTGGTCCGGGCTCGTGCGGATCCACTCCGCGGTGAAGCGGTCCATGAAATCCGCGAGCGTCGGCGCCTGGGCGAGGAGCGTCGCGGCCGCAAGGACGGCGATCGTGACGAACAGGAATCGGCGGATCATGAGGCCTCCGGCTGACGGTCGGGGACACTATAGGGCGGCGGGGGCGTGTTTCAAACAGAGCAAGGCGGGTTTCATGCCGAATATCGCGGGTTAGTCACGTTTGGGGTGCATCTTTCTGACCGGCGCAGCCGTAAAATACTCATACGCAGCCGTCACGAGACAGAACCAGCAGCGGTAACGCGAACCACAACAGAAAGCATCTGAGATGAAGACACGTTTGAGCAGCAGGTGGGTGATAGCGGTGTTCGTCACCGTGTTGGTCGTCGGCATCCGGATGGGTGCACAGTCGCTGACCTACACCAAGGGGCAGAACGTCGCGCCGGCGTACGAAGGCTGGGAGCAGGATCCGGACGGTTCCAAGTGGTTCGTGTTCGGCTACATGAATCGGAACTGGGTCGAAGAGATCGACATTGCGCCTGGTCCCGACAACACGATCATGCCGGGCGGTCCCGATCTCGGGCAGCCGACACACTTTCTTCCGCGGCGAAATCGCTTCATGTTCCGTGTCGCCGCGCCGAAGAATTTCACCGAGAAGGACGAGCTGATTTGGACGCTGACGGCCCATGGCGTGACCGAGAAGGCGTGGGCAACGCTCAGGCCCGACTATCTCCTCGACGGCGTGGTCAAGGCATCGGAGACCGGCGCACTGGGCGCGGGCACCAGCAACCCCGAGGTGCGGAGCAACACCAGGCCCGAGGTCAAGATCGAGGGCGCGAAGACGCTGTCGGCGAAGGTCGGGCAGGCGCTGACCCTTACGGCCATTGTCAAAGACGACGGGATTCCTAAGCCGCCGGTGAGCGCGAATCCGCTGGCCGCGTTGTTTGGCGGAACCACGCGCCCGGCTACAGGTGAGGCCGGCCGCGGCGGGGCCGCGGCTGCACCGGCGCCTCCCCCCGCGCCGGCGTTTCCACCGGCTCTGCTCAAGGTGTTCAGCGGGCAAGCCACTCCGGAAGAAAAGAAGGCCGCGGCGGAAGCGCTCAACGTGTCGGAGACGCAATTGGACCAGCTGATCGCCGCTCGCCGCAATCCCGAAAAGAATCCACCGACTCGTGTCACGGTTGGCAAGGTCACGGGTCTGCACCTTTCCTGGTTTGTTTACCGCGGGGCGGGCAAGGTCGCCTTCTCGCCGGAACAGGTCAAGACCTGGGAAGATACCCGCGCCGGCATGAACTCGCCATGGGCGCCGCTGTGGACGCCGCCGCGGATGCCTGGTGATGGAAAAGTCGTGGTCGAGGCGACCTTCGCCGAGCCTGGCACCTATGTCCTCAAGGCGCTGGCCGACGACGGCGCGCTGCTCGGCGAAGACGCGCGTGACGGTCACGGTCACTCGCTAGGGACCTCGAGCAGATTGGCTGGCGAGCCTCGCATGCGGCGAGGCTCGCCGGTCTTGTGTCTTTACGTCCAGGGCAGCCCGCTTCGCTTCTTCCAGTAATCCTCCGGCGCTTCCGCCACCATCCCAAGATCAGCTCGTGTCGACCGGCAACGTCAGCGCCGCGAGGTTGCTTCGCAACTGGTCCGGAGTGACGGCGCCCGTGAGGACGACATCGGCCCAGGGCTGCGAACGCGCGGCAGCCAGCGCATACGTTTCCAGCGGAATGTGATGAGCCTCCGCCCGGCTCGTCGAGAGCGGTCAGGTGCGGATCGCGATTCCGCGCCGTCAGGCGTCCGTTCGCGAGCGACTCCTTGATGATCACGCCCCAGCCGAGGGCGCTGGCGTCGGATAACGCGGCGCCCGCCGACTGCTCGAGCAGATTCCACGTCGCCTGCACGACCTGAAACGGATTGCGGCCGTCGATACTCACCTGAAGCGCCCGGCGAATCACGTCCTGTTGTCTGGGCCCGCTGACCGTCAACCCTATCGCCAGACCGGCTGCGCGAAGTCGTCCGAGTTCGTCGAGCACCGCACGATCTTCGAGGACGCCGCTTTCGAGTGTCGCCGAATGAATCTGGTAGAGCTGCAGCCGCGTTCCGAGCAGCGCGCGGCTTTCCGAAAACTGCCGGCGCAGGTGATCGGCCGACAAATTCTTCACTTCGTGAACGTCGGCGTCGAGGCGCCAGTCCCCGACGTACGAATAGCCCCATTTCGATCCGATCGTGATCGTTTCCGGCGGAGGATTTCTGCGCGTCAGCCACGATGCGAGGAACGCTTCCGCGCGTCCGTAGGATCGCGCCGCATCGAAATAGCGAACGCCCGCGGCATAGGCCGCATCGAGCATGCGATGGCAGCGTTCCTCCATCGCCGCGACGCTGCGGTCGCTGCCGAGATCGGCGGTCCGATCGAGGGTGATGTAGGCGGGTCGGCCGAGCGCCGCCAATCCGAGTCCGAGCGGCGTAACGGGAAGTCCCGTGGAACCAAGAGTCACTGAGGAGCCAGCAGTCTTCCCCGGGAAGCTCGGGTTCGACTACGCGGTGCGGGCGATGGCCGCCACTGGCTCGGCAGCGCCGATTTCCGCGTACCTCGGACCGTGGGCCTCGACGAGCAGCCGCTTGCGGCAATAGTCGCAGGTGCCGGCGTAGTCGGTCCCGCGCTTGCGGATCGCGAACGGCACGGCGCCATCCGACCACGACTCCAGCATCTTGATGCGCCACGGAATGGTGGCGATATCCCGGAGCGGCTGACTGCAGATAGGACAGGGTAATTCAGTCATAGCGGGCCTCAGGGTGTCCCTTGCGCCCGATCAGGGCGCGTTATTCGGGATCAACGAAACGACCCTGCCTAAACGAACAGCGCGCCCCTGCCAGAGCCTGCGCGGTTCAGCGCGTGACCGTCTTGTTCCGGGCGGCGCTGGCACGGGACCTCGCGGCCGGGCGGTCCCCGAGGACGATCCGCACGTCATGGACGGCTCCATCGTCCACCAGCGGGATGGCGCCCGCGTTGACGTCGTGGCCGTCCAGCGTCGCGGTTGCCACGCCGCGGCATCGGTGGAGCGGGTTGGAGACCTTGATCTCGTAGCGGGCGGCTGCCGAATCGCCAGGTGATCGAGTACTCGGGCCAGGTGGATGGGATGCACGGATCGACGACGAACGTCGCGCCCCGCCGTTTCAGGCCGAGGATGCTTTCGATGCCGGCCCGGTAGAGCCAGCCAGCCGAGCCCGTGTACCAGCTCCAGCCGCCGCGACCGGCATGCGGCGGCCGCGCGTACACGTCGCCGCAGATGGCGTATGGCTCGGTCTTATAGAGATCGGCGCCAAGAGGAGTACGGCTGTGGTTCACCGGGTTGAGCATATGAAACAGCTCCGCCGCCTCGTCGCCGCTTCCCAGCTGGGCGAGGGCGATCACCACCCAGACCGCCGCGTGCGTGTACTGCCCGCCGTTTTCGCGCAGGCCCGGGGGATAGCCTTTGATGTAGCCGGGCTCCTGCGCGGAATGGTCGAACGGCGGCGTGAACAGCAGCACGATCTGCGATCCGCGGACGATCAGATTCGCGCGCACGGCGTCCATCGCCCGTTCGGCGAAGCGCGGCGGCACGGCGCCGGAGATGACCGCCCACGACTGCGCAATCGAATCGATCCGGCACTCGTCGTTCTGCGCCGATCCGAGCGGCGTCCCATCGTCGTAGTACCCGCGCTTGTACCATTCGCCGTCCCACGAGAGCTCGAGCTGCGCCGCCGAGGCGCCGCGCCTCGTGCTGATAGCGCGTCGCCCGGGCGAGGTCGTGCTGCCGCTCGCAGATCGGCGCGAACCCGGTGAGCACCTTGTGCAGGAAGAAGCCAAGCCACACGCTCTCGCCGCGGCCTTCGTGACCGACGAGGTTCATGCCGTCATTCCAGTCGCAGCTGCCGAAGAGCGGCAGGCCGTGCGATCCCACCGTGATCCCCTTGTCGATGGCCCGCACGCAGTGTTCGTACAGCGTCGCGGTCTGCTCGGACACTTTCGGCTGCGAGTAGGACTCCTGTTCGTCGAGTTGGAGCAGCGGCGCTTCGAGAAACGGCGCATGCTCGTCGAGGAGCGTCGCGATCGCCGGTGGCCGCGAGATACTCGCTGACCACGAAGGGCAGCCAGCAGGAGATCGTCCGAGCAGCGCGAGCGAAGTCCGGCGCCGCTCGGCTCGTGCCACCAATGCTGGACGTCGCCCTCGACGAACTGCCGCCCGGAGGCTTTGAGGATGTGCGCGCGCGCAAGCTCGGGGCGGGTGAGCATGAGCGATGACACGTCCTGCAGTTGATCGCGGAACCCGAACGCTCCTCCCGGCTGGTAGTAGCCGGCCCGCGTCCACACCCGGCAGCTGATGTTCTGATAGAGCAGCCACCGGTTCATCAGGACGTCGAACGAGTCGTCCGGAGTATGAACCTGCACCGCACCGAGCGTGCGTTCCCACGACTCCTCGACCGCGTGCAGTGCGACCCACGCCGCCTCCACGCTGGCGTGGCGATCGATCAGTTCCGCGACGTGCTCGTGGCTCGTGCCCTGGCCGATGAGGAAGACGAGCGTCTGATGTTCGCCCGGCGGCAGGGTGATTTCGACCTGCAATGCGGCGCACGGATCGAGGCCCGCGCCAAAGTGCCCGTCGAGATTCTGGAACCGGAACGTATCCGGCGCGGCCAGCGAACCGTTGCGGCCGATGAAGGACAGCCGGTCGCCTGAGGCCGAGCGCACCTTGGCGCTCGAGCACGCGAAGGCAATGCGCGACGAAAAATCGGCGTTGTAGGCATTGCGCGCGAGCACTGCGCCGCGCGCTTCGTCATAGGACGTCGTGACCTGCCAGTGCTCGCGCTCGCGCGGCGGACCGAGCGTCCAGTCGTTGTAGGCATACACGCTGAGTTTCCGCGGCACCTCGCTGTCATTGCCGACCGTGAGCACGGAATACTTGACCGGTTCGTGCGCGTCGACGAACACGTCGAGCTCGTGGTGCACTCCGTGCGTGGTGCGCGCGAACTTGGTATGCCCCGCGGCGTGGCGCACCACGATGCGGCCGCTGCCGGAGTGCCGGCGCAGCGGACCCGGCGTCGGCGTCCACACCTCCCCGGACTCATCGTCGCGGATGTAGATCGCTTCGGCCGTCGGATCGCGGATCGGATCGAGCATGAACGATGACAACCGATTTTCCCGGCTGTTCTCGGACCAGGTGTGCGCCGCGCCGCTCCGCGGTCACGAAGGTGCCGAACGCCGGGTTGGCGATGACGTTGACCCATGGCAGCGGAGTCTCCTGCTCGCCGTCCAGCACGATCGTGTAGACGCGGCCGTCGTCCGTGAATCCGCCCTTGCCGTTGGCGAGATCCATCGGCGGGATCTGTTCCATGGTCTCGGGTTCCTGCGACGAGGGGTCGCCGAACACGGTTCGGGAAACGCAGGCGGAGGCGCCGCCTCGCCCTCGCCCGGATAGGGATGATCCAGGTGCGCCCGCAGGTCGCCGCGTTCGCCGCTCAGGACGGCGCGCGCGACCGTCTGCAGCAGCGTGCGCTCGGCACGGCCCAGTCGATCGCCGCGGAGCAGATACACGCCGCCGGGATGCTGTTTCCAGCCCCGCCACGGTCCGTTGTCGAGGACCGCGGTGAGCTGCTCCTGCATTTCGATCCAGATAGCTGGTCGGATTCTCGTTCAGCAGCACGACGTCGGCGCTGAGCCCTTTGAGCCGCCAGTACTCCTGCGCCTGCAGCACCTGCCGTACGAGCACGAGATCGTCGTCGCCCGCCACATGGACGAGGACGATCGGCAGATCGCCGGAAATGCTGTACGGCCACAGGCCCGACTGCCCGAGCTCGTTCTGCGCGATGGTTTCCTGCGATGCGCGCAGCGAGCCGTCGACATAGAGCGCGCGCGAGGCGAGCCGCTCGAACAGGCGCGCCTCCTCGGCGGTGATTCCGAGGTGGCGCAGCGCAATCTGCGCGTGCGTAAACGCCAGCGCGAAGGTCCGGGGCGCCGCGCCAGGCGCGTGATATTTCTGCGCGAGCGCCCGCGCGGTGTCGCGATCCGACGCGACACCCGTGGCAAACGACAACCGCGCCGAACCGCCCGGCGCGAGGCGAATCCGCTGGCGCAGGCACAGCACCGGATCCAGCACGGTGCCGGTGGTGCCGGAGAGCGGCGTGCCTTCCATGATGGCTGCCGGCGACGCCGGGCTGCGGCCACGGCCCAGGACGCGCGCACGATCGGTTTCCCATTCGAGCGGGCCTTGAGATTTGCCCTCGAGGCCGAGCGTGTGCATCGCCCACACGCCTTGATCCGTCGAACTGCGCGGGACGCCGATGGCAGAGCAGCGCGGCGCTCTCGGCGACGAATTCCGTTTCGAGGAACAGCTTGGCAAAGGCCGGATGCGCGAGATCGTCAGCCGGCGGCGCCAGCACGATCTCCGCGTAACTGGTGACGTCGATTTCGCGAATCCGCAGGCCGTGATTGATCACCGTCACGCGCCGCATCTCGACGTCGTCTTCGGTGGACACCGCGATCTCGGTCCGCGTGGTGATGTCGCCGTCATGGCGATGGAAGGTCGCCTTCTCGGACCGGAATTCGACGCGGTAGTCCTCAGGTTCGCCGCCGATCGGCTGCGCGGTTGCCGACCAGACCTCGCCCGAGCGGACGTCCCGCAGATAGATGAAGCTGCCGCCCGGATCGCAGGTCGCGTCGCGGCGCGTCCGCGTGACCGACAGGCCGCGGCTGAAACTGCCGCCGCCGCCCGAGTTGGTGATCACGGACACGAAGTTGCCGTTCGACAGGAACTGCGCGTGGGGAAACGCGGTCTGCGCCGTGCGGTAGCGCCGCACCGGCACCGGCGGCGGCGGCGCGGTCGCGCGCACTTCGTCCGAGGGCCGCGGATCCACGGTCGCCGCGTAGCGGGGCACGCGCTCCTGCAGGAGGAGCTCCGTCGCCTGCACGCGCGGATCGGCGTGGAACCGCGCCACCATCGGATCGCCGAGCACCGCATTGGCGAGCGCCACGAGGGTCATGCCCTCGTGATGCGCCATGAACGATCGGACCACGACGCCCGCGGGATGACGCACGACGATGGTCGTCGTCTCGTGCTGATCGCCGCGATTCGTGTAGTCGATCGCGTCGAAGAAGCCGTAGTCGCCCTCGAGGCCGGAGTGTGCGAGTCGGCGCAGGTTGGCCGCGCTCTCGACCGGCGCCACCATCGCGGCAAGCGCAGTCGCGTAGGGCGCGATCACGAGGTCGTCGCCCAGGCCTCGTTTCAGGCCGAGGCCGGGAAGACCGAACGCCTTGTATTGATAGGTGCCCTCGCGATCGACGATGTTGCAGGCCGATTCGGAGATGCCCCACGGGACGCCGCGAGCGTTGTGCGTAGTCGATCTGGCGGCGCACCGCCATCCGCGACGTCTCCTCGAGGAGCGTGTTCGGATAGCTCCGCGTGAACAGGTGCGGCATCAGGTACTCGAACATCGTCGCGCTCCACGAGAGGAGCACGGGCGCGCCGCGCACGCTGGTGACGAGACGTCCGAGGTGGAACCAGTGAGATTCCGGGACATCGCCCTTGGCGATGGCGAGGAAGCTGGCCACGCGCGCCTCCGATGCGAGGAGATCGTAGTACGACGGGTCCCGCCGGCCGGCGCGCTCCGCGTCGGCCAGGCGGTAGCCGATCGTGAAGAGCTGACGCCGCGCGTCGTAGAGGAACCGGAAGTTCATGCCGTTGAAGAGCGCCGTCGCCCGCGACGCCAGTTCGCGGAGCTGCTGCGCGCGGACGATGTCGGATTGAGGGTCGAGCGTCTGCGCAATGGCGTTCAGGCCGGACGCGAGCGTCACGAGCGTGGCGGCGAGGTTCCCGCTGTCAACCGTCGAGACGTAGGCGGGCTCGAGCGGCCGCAGCGTGTGGGTGTCGTACCAGTTCAGCAGATGCCCTTCGAATCGTTCGAGGCGGTCGATGGTCGTCAGCGTCGCGTCGGTGCGCTCGATCAACTCGTCCACCGGGATGAACTCGAAATCGTAGGCGGCCAGCGTGGCGAGCAGCGCGATGCCGATGTTGGTCGGCGAGGTGCGGTTCGCGACGATGGTGTCCGGGTTCATCTGCACGTTGTCGGGCGGCAGGAAGTGGTGCTCGGCGGTCGCGAAGGTCGAGAAGTATCCCCAGGTCTTGCGCGCCACTTCCTTGAGGAATTCGCGATCGGCGTCGCCGAGTTCGGCGCGGCGGGTCGGCGCCGGCCGGCTGAGCGCATAGGCGATGAACGGCGCCGCAGCCCAGAGCGCGAGCACGGGCGCCGCCTCCGGCAGCGCGGCCCTGCGGAACACGATGACGGCGAGCGCGGCGGCGCCGGCGACGATCGGGCTCGCCTTCATGTCCTGGAGGAACGTCGCCGCGCGCGGCGGGCCGGTCTTCTGCGCGATGGCGGCGGAGGTTTCCCACTCGAGCAGCCGGCGCTTGGTGAACCCGATGCGCACCAGCGTCACGGTGATGGCGTGGATCATCTGCCACGCCTGATGCGCCAGGAAGGTCAACTGGATGAGGACGCGGATCAGCTCCGTGCTGAGCGCATCCGCGCTGGTGCGCAGGAAGACGAGGGGGTTCTGGTCGCGTTCGGGCCCGCCAAGAGTTTCGAGCACGCGCAGCAACAACGGGAACGCCACGGTGGCCAGCACGATGGCGCTCCACACCGCCGGCGATCCGGCCCAGAAGCACCAGCCGGCGACGAGTGCGGCGAGAGAGGCCGGCGCGACGAGGCTGCGCCGCAAGTTGTCGAGGATCTTCCAGCGCGAGATGATCGGCAGGCGGTTGCGGGTCAGTCCCGTGCGCGACGGGACGAACGGCAGCAGCCACCACAGGATCTGCCAGTCGCCGCGCACCCAGCGGTGCAGACGGCGTGCGTGGGCGAGCACACTCGACGGATAGTCGTCCACGACTTCGATGTCGGTGACGAGCGCCGTGCGGGCGTAGAGCCCCTCGAAGAGATCGTGGGAGAGCAGGGTGTTTTCCGGGACGCGCCCGTTGAGCGCGGCGATGAACGCGTCCACTTCGTAGAGTCCCTTGCCGGTGTAGATGCCTTCGCCGAAGAGATCCTGATACACGTCCGAGACCGCGGTCGTGTACGGATCGACGCCGGTGTGGCCCGCATAGACGCGCGCGAAGCGCGATCCGGCCGCGCTCGCCATCGTCACGCTGACCCGCGGCTGCAGGATGCCGTAGCCTTCCGTCACGCGTTCCAGATCCGCGTCGAAATGCGGACGGTTCATCGGGTGCGCGATGATGCCGATCAGCTCTTTTGCGGCGTCACGCGGCAGCTTGGTGTCGGAGTCGAGGGTGAGGCAATACTTCACGCTCGGCAGGATATGAAGCGCGCCGACCTGGACGACGAAGCTGGTATCGGCGGCGCCGCGCAGCAGGCGGTTGAATTCCTCGATCTTGCCGCGCTTGCGTTCCCATCCCATCCAGGACTGCTCGGTCGGGTTCCAGCGGCGCTCGCGGAGAAACAGGAAGAAGCGTTCGGCGTGCGCCGGGCCGTGGCGCTGGTTCAGCGCCTCGATGCCTTCGCGGGCCCGCGCGAGAATGGCGGCGTCTTCCGGCAGTTCCGCCGCGCGCGCATCGCGGTAGTCCCCGAGGATCGCGAAATGAATCGCGGGATCGAGGTTGGCGAGCGCGAGCACCTCGATGTGCTCGAGCATCGCATCGACGGTCTTCTCGCTGGTGAGCAGCGTCGGCACGATGACCATCGTGCGGAACTCGTCCGGCACGTTGTCCGTGAAATCGAGACGCAGCAGACGGCGCGGCGCGACCAGTCCACGCGACCAGCCGCTGGACGAGCGCGACGGCGAGATCGCTCGCGGGAATCAGCAGGAGAACGAGCGCCGTGATCAGCGTCCATCGTGATGCGCCGGCCGACCGGGTGTAAGCCGCCACGCCCGGCGAGCAGCGCCGCGGTAATGACGACAATCGACGCGAGGTAGACGAGCGTGGCGTGCGCGAACAGCGGCCGTGTGAAACGCTTCGCAAGACGCGGGTGGTAGGCGAGATCGTCTTCGAGGCCGCGCCGTCCCGGTCCGATCAGGTGATAGCCGACGTGCGCGCTGCGGTCGGCGATGCCGTGGCTCGCCGCGCCCTGGCGGGCGCTTTCGAGCGCGCGCAGCGTGACGCGGAGCTGCGCCTCGCCGCTGGCCGGCGCGAGCGCTTCGACGGCGCGGCGCTGACGATCGCGGCTCAGGAAATCCATGCGGCGGTAGACGCCGGCCGGATCGCGGCGCAACGCTTGTTCGACCGGGCTGACCGCTTCGAAATATTCGCGCCAGTCGAGCACCGAGCAGAGGCGCAGGCTGGTGATGGCGTTCGCCATCGAGACCTGGGCCACGGCCTGTCGCTGATGCACTTCGCGGATCGCGTCCTCGGCGCTGCTCTGCCGGGCCGCGAGATGTTCCTCGACCGATGTGCGGATGGCTCCGAGGCCCAGCCCGTACTCGCGGACGCGATGGAGCAGCTGGACCAGCGCCGTTACCTCGAGCATTGACGGCGGCAACGTGCCGGTCCTGCGGACTTCCTGGCGCGCGAGGTACGCGTCAGCCTCCTGACGCGCGTGTCGTGCTTCGAGAAGTTCGTCGCCGAGCCGGCGCAGGTTCTCGATGAGCGCCAGCTTGAGCATGCTCGGCCAGGCCCAGAGCTCGCCAATCGTCAGCGGCGCGATGCGCTGGTAACTGTTGAGGAACACCGTCAGCTGAGGTGGCTCGAGGCGGCTGTCGCTGTGACGCACGAGCTCGACCGCCAGCGCATAGATGCGCGCCTGGCCGGCGTGCTCGCGAGAGGCGAGCGTCGGCAGCTCGCGATAGAACGGCCGCGGCAGGTGCTGGTGGATTTCGCGAATTTCGGCCGCGATCAGATGGAAGTTGTCGAGCAGCCATTCGGCCGCCGGCGTGACGAACTGCCCCTTGCTGACGTCCTCGGCGAGCGTGCGATAGGTCTCGCGGAGCGCGCGCGTGTTGTCGTGAAAGCGCGGAAAAATATTCCAGGATTTCCGGCGCGGACTCGGATCGACCGTGAAGGCGCCGGCCAGAGACAGAGCACGCTCCTCGAGCCGCTCAATGCTGAGCAGTTCATCGCGGAGCGGTTTTTCGAGGGGACGCGCGCTGCGCCGCCTCCACAGGCGGGGTCGTTTACTCACTCAGCGGAACATTTCTACAAAGCACGTGCCATCGCAGAGTTTAACCGCCGATTGTCTGGCACGTGGCATGCACGACCCAAATTGCCACGGATCCGTGTTTTCGCTGTGCTGTAAAGAACACGCTGTGTGAGAACGTCGGGGGAAAGGCAGGAGGACTTCCATGGATACGAACGAACCCAGGCTTCCCGCATCAACGCCGAGAGCACGCTTCATGATCGGCATGTTGTGGGGCGTCGCCATCGGCGCCGGGGCCGCCCTGATCTTCGCGCCGCGCTCGGGGCGGGAGCTGCGCGGACAGGTTTCCGACTCCGTGCACCGCGCCAGCGTCAAAGCGAAGAGCACGTACTATCGCGCGTCCGACACGATGTCGCACGTCGCGGAGCGAGCCGCACACGTCGCCGACGATCTCGCCCAGCGCACGGCGCACATGACCGCGAAGTTGAATTCGTCGATGTCGCGGATGTCTTAGACTCGGGGACTGGGGACTGGGAACTCGGGGCTCGGGGCTCGGGGCTCGGGACTGGGGCTCGGGACTGACGACTTGAGTCGGGACTAGCGACTTGCGACTAGCGACTCGTGAGCGCAGCGCGTCCGAATTCGTTAAACTTCCAACGGAGACGGGGCGAGCTCAGATGAAGCGTGTTCTTGGTGTGTGGCTCGTGATGGGGGCGCTGGGCCTGGAGAGCCACGCCCAGCCGTTGCAGCCTGTCTATCTCCAGTACGACGGATTCGTCCGCAACAAGGACACCCGCACGATCACGTTGTCGTTCGGCTACTACAACATGAACCGGTCGGCGATTCGAATCCCGATCGGCGATTCGAATACGTTCATCCCGAGTCCGCCGGATCGCTATCAACCGCTGACACTGCTCGAAGGGCGTCATCGTTTCGCGTGTGCGGTGGTCGTGCCCGACGACTTCCAGGGCCGCCTCCAATGGCAGATCAGGTTCGGCCGGCCGCACCGTGACCACGACCGACAAGGTCCTGGATCCGATCTACGAGCTCGATGCGCCGAGCGAACGCCGCGTCATGGCCGGACTCGATCTGAAGTCGGCGCCGCGCGGTGTGTGCGTCAATCGCGCGCCGTCAATCCAGATTAACGGTCCGGCCGTGGAGCCGTTTGCGATCGGCGACGCGTCTACCGCGGTGAACGTGACAGGTCGCGTCGGCACGGATTTGAGTCTGAGCGCCGACGTGCAGGACGATGGCCTGCCAAGGGATGGCAAGCTGCAAGTGTCGTGGAAGAAGACACGCGGCCCCGGCGGCGTCGTGTTTTCGAACCAGGACGCGGGCACCACGCGCGCGAGCTTCAATGCGCCGGGAGACTACGAGCTCGAACTGTCGGCGTCCGACGGCGACAAGACGAGTGCCGTCAAGGTCAGGGTGGCCGTCTCCGCCGCCGCGCTCACCGGCGGCGGATAGGCCGTTGCTCCGTGAGATCCGCGCGCTAGCGGGCCGCCGTGGCCGGCGGTGGCGCCGGCAATTTCAAATCCTTCAGCTCCATCTTGTTCACTTCTTCGATGACCTTCGCGTACGCGCGCGTCGTCGCCGCCAGGCCGTCCGGCGGAACGGTCGCCGGCGTCTCCGCGTCCGAGTGGAAGAACATGTTGTAGTTGGACGCCTGCACGGCCGGAACGAACTGCCAGAGCCGGCTCGCTTCGCCGCCCGGCGTGCCCGGTTCCGGCTCGGCGTAGATCGGCACGCCGAACTGCTGGAACGCCTTGTATGCGGCCTCCTGCAGCTTCGGCCGCTGATTGCCGCCGCCGTACCACAGGAATCCCGCTTCGCCGTTCACCACGCGAATCGCCTCGCCAAGCAGCTCGACGCCGGCCGCAGCGGTGTGCTCGCAGTTGATGAGGAGCGCCGCGTTCTTGAACAACTCGGCCTGATGCTCCGCCAGCCATGCGGCGCTGTTCGGTCCGCTGTTGTGATGACCGGATGTGCCGACGAAGATGAATCGTGCGCCGGCGCTGCGCCTGCGGCACTTTCGCAAAGTATTCCGCCATGCCGAGCATGGTCGCGACGCCGGACGCGTTGTCGGTCGCCGATTCGAACCAGCCGTCGCGGTGCGCTTCGACGTAAATCATCTCGTCGGTCGTGCCCGGCAGCTTGCCCCACACCGTGCTGGTCTTGAGGTTCGGCACCTGCTGCACGTCCAGCCGAACCTTCACGCGCACCGGCTGGCCGGCGGCCGCCTGCGCCGATCATCGCGCGGAAGTCGATGCCGTCCTTCATTCCCATCGAGAAGGTCGGCACGTTCGTGCCGGTCGGATAGAGCTGCGTGCGGATGTTCCCTTCGCCGGCATTCGCCCGTCATGCCGACGACGTGCGGCAGCTGGATGGAGACGATGATGGCGGCGGCGCCTTTTTGCTGCGCGCGCGCGATCGCGCCCTCCTGGGTGGCGGTGTGCCGCCACGATCCGGGCATCGGGTTGCTGAAGAGCAGCACCGCTTTGCCGCGGACGTCACGGCCGATGAAATCGGCCTCGCTGCCGAGGCCGGCGTAGACGACGTCGAGGTCGAGCCCGGCGCCGGTCGTTCCGGTGCTGTTGTAGGACGGCTGCACCGTGTCCAGCTTCAGCGTCTTGCCGCCGCCGGACGCGGTCACCTCCCACGATTGCGGGAACCACTGCGGCGCGAGATCGATCGGATCCTCGTGCACGTCGGTGAGCCCGATCGCCTTGAACCTGGCCATCAGCCATGCCGCGTTTTCGTGATCCGCGGACGAGCCAATGATGCGGCCCCAGAACTGCGGATGGCCGGCGTCGCGATACTTGCGCGAGAAACCGGCGTAGGTCGTTGACGGTCTCCATCAGGTGCTTGCCGTCGATCGCCTCGTACGCTTTCTCCGACGGCAGGAGACGCCACTGCAGGAAGTTGTCCTGCAGCGTGAAGACCGGCACAGGAGCCGGCGCGGGACCGCGTGCCGGAGGAGGCGCCTCACGCTGCTGGCTGGCGCCTCGGCCAGCCGGCGCCTGCGCCTGCAGCAGCAGCGCGGTGACGCCCAGGAAGTATGACGAGCGTGGCAAGGACCGAGATGGACTTTCGCATGCCGGCGACGATAGACCGGCCTCCGCCGGCAGTCAACCCGGAACTTTCTGCACTATGATCGCGCGGCAGATCGCGGCCGGTGACGGGCCGCCGTGGGGACCATGAGCGACTATCGACACGCGTACGAACGCTCGCTGCGAGACCGGGACGCCTTCTGGGCCGAGGCCGCCGAAGGTATTTCCTGGACGCGGCGCTGGGACCGCGTCATCGACGAGTCTCGTCCGCCGTTCGTCCACTGGTTCCCGGGCGGCATGCTGAACACCTGCTACAACGCGGTGGACCGCCACGTCGAGCGCGGGCGCGGCAAGCAGCGCGCGCTCATCTACGACAGCCCGGTCACCGGCGTCACCCAGGCGATCACCTATCGCGAACTGCAGGACGAGGTCGCGCGCCTCGCCGGCGCGCTTCGCCGCCTGGGACTCGCGAAGGGCGACCGCGTCATCATCTACATGCCCGGCGTGCCGCAGGCGATCTTCGCGATGCTCGCCTGCGCGCGCCTCGGCGCCATTCACTCGGTCGTGTTCGGCGGCTTCGCGTCGAAAGAGCTCGCGACGCGCATCGACGATGCGAAGCCGAAAATCATCATGACGGCGTCATGCGGCATCGAGGCGGCGCGCGTCATCGCCTACAAGCCGCTCCTCGACAGGGCGATCGATCTCGCGACGCACAAACCCGATCGATGCCTGGTGCTGCAGCGTCCGCAGGTCGAGGCGTCGCTGACCGCCGGGCGCGACCTCGATTGGCACGAGGCGCTGGCAGGCGCGGAGCCGGCCGAATGCGTCCCGGTCGAATCGACGCGACCCGCTCTACATCCACTACACGTCGGGCACGACGGGCATTCCGAAAGGCGTCGTCCGCGACAACGGCGGGCACGCCGTCGCGCTGAAGTGGAGCATGGCGAACGTGTTCAGCGTCGGCCCCGGCGAAGTCTTCTGGGCCGCATCCGACATCGGCTGGACCGTCGGGCACGGCTACATCGTTTACGGCCCGCTGCTGCACGGGGCGACGACGATCCTCTACGAGGGCAAGCCGGTCGGCACGCCTGACGCGGGCGCGTTCTGGCGCGTGTGCGCGGAGCATCGCGTGAGCGTCCTGTTCACCGCGCCGACGGCGTTCCGGGCGATCAAGCGCGAGGATCCCGAAGGCCACTTCATGCGCGCGTACGATCTCTCGCGCCTTCCGCCTGCTGTTCCTCGCCGGCGAACGCTGCGATCCCGACACGCTCGTCTGGGCGCTCGACGAAACTCGGCGTCCCGGTCATCGATCACTGGTGGCAGACCGAGCTGGGCTGGCCGGCGATTGCGAACTGCGCCGGCCTCGGCATCCTGCCGGTGAAGCCCGGGTCGCCGACCTTGCCCGTGCCCGGCTACGACATCCGCGTCATCGGCGACGACGGCGTGGAGATGGCGGCCAATGCAGATCGGCAAGATCGTCATCAAGCTGCCGCTGCCGCCGGGCGCGCTGCCGACGCTCTGGCACAACGACGAGGGTTTCGAGAAGTCCTATCTCGTGCAGCACCCCGGGCTACTACCTGACCGGCGACGCCGGGTACACGCGACGACGAGGGCTACTTCTACGTGATGAGCCGGATCGACGACATCATCAATGTCGCCGGCCATCGCCTGTCGACCGGCGGGATCGAAGAAGTGCTCGCCGGGCATCCGGACGTGGCCGAATGCGCGGTGATCGGCGCGGCGGACGAGATGAAAGGCGAGATGCCGGTCGGATTCGTCGTGCTGAAGGCGGGCGTCGACGCGCGCGCACGACGCGGTGATCGACGAGCTCGTGGAGCGGGTGCGCGCGCGACATCGGCGCGTTCGCCTGCTTCAAGGCGGCGCTGGTCGTGAAGGCGCTGCCGAAAACGCGGTCGGGCAAGATTCTGCGCGGCACGATCAAGAGGATCGCCGACGGCACGGAGTACACGGTGCCGGCGACGATCGAGGATCCGGCCGTGCTCGGCGACATTGGCATACTGCTCCAAACCATCGGATACGCGAGGAGTTGATGAAGGACCTCTACGAGCTCGGAGAACGACCACCGCTTGGCGACGTGCCGAAACAGATGCACGCGTTTGCCGTCCGCCAGAACCGCTTCGGACAACCGCGCGACGCCTGGCAGCGCGAGGTGCTGCCGACGCCGTCCATCGCGCCCGACGAGGTGCTGGTCTACGTCATGGCGTCGGGGATCAATTTCAACAACGTGTGGGCGGCGCTCGGCCAGCCGCTCGACGTCATCGGCGAACGCCAGAAATGGGCGAGCCCGAGGATTTTCACGCCGGCGGCAGCGACTGCTCCGGCATCGTCTGGGCGGTGGGCGCGAACGTCACCAACGTCAAAGTCGGCGATGAAGTGATCGTCCACAGCGGATGGTGGCGCGCGGACGACCCGTGGGTGGTGGCCGGGAAGGATCCGATGCTGGCGGAGCAGCACGCGGATCTGGGGCTACCAGACGAACTACGGCAGCTATTGCCAGTTCGCGCGCGCGCAGGGCCACCAGTGCATTCCGAAGCCGAAGCGGCTGACGTGGGAAGAAGCCGGCTGCTTCCTGCTCTGCGCGTCCACGGCGTAGCGCATGTTGATGGGATGGGCGCCGAACGTCATCGAGCCGGGCGATGCCGTCCTCGTGTGGGGCGCGGCCGGCGGCCTGGGCAGCATGGCGCTCGAGATCACGCACGCGATGGGAGGCCGGGCGATCGCGGTCATCTCGGACGAAGCGAAGCGCGACTTCTGCATGGCGCATCACGCGGCCGGCGTGATCAACCGCAACAACTTCACCCATTGGGGCCGGATGCCGGACACGAAGGACGCAAAGGCCTACGGCGAATGGGCCAAAGGCGCGCGCGCATTCGGCAAGGCGATCTGGGACGCCCTCGGCGAGCGCATCAGCCCGCGCATCGTCTTCGAACATCCCGGCGAAGCCACGCTGCCGACATCAGAGTTCGTGTGCGCGACCGGCGGCCTGATCGTGATTTGCGCCGGAACGACCGGCTACAACGTCACGCTCGATCTGCGCTATCACTGGATGCGGCAGAAGCGGTTCCAGGGCAGCCACCTGTCGAACGACGAACAGGCAGCCGCGGTGACGAAGCTCGTGGCCGAAGGCAAGATCGATCCGTGCCTGTCGCACACGTATCAATTCGACGAGATCCCGCAGTGTCACCAGCTGATGCTGGACAACAAGCATCCGTACGGAAACATGGGCGTGCTGGTGAACGCGACGACACCGGGGACGGGGAAGAGCGTCTAGCGTCTGAATAAGGACGGATGGAAGAAATTGAGGAAGTAGGGAAGTAAGGAATTGAGGAAGTGAGGAGTTGAGGAATTGAGGAAGTGGCGTGCGCGATGAGGAACGGCAATTGTGGCGGGTGGGCGGGGTCACCTGCGTGATGGTGTCCTGCTGCTCAGGTGCCGAGCTCCAGGTCCGGCACGACAGCAAAGATCGGCAGGACGACTTCGACATCGTCCTGCGCGAGCTCTATCCGACGAAATCGGATCTCTACGAACGGTCGAACGAACTCAGACAGGAACACGAGACAACGTAGCCGGTGCTTGGGTGCGTAGGTGCTACGTGCTTAGGTGCAGTGCTTCGTGCGGTGTGCTTAGTGCGAACGTGCACCGCACCGCGTCACGGGTCAGGGACTGAGCACCAAAGCACCGACGCACCGAAGCACCAAGCACTGGCACCTTGGCACCGCACCCACGCACCCAAGAACCTACGCACCTATGCACCAACAAAGTGCGGAGGTTCGCGAGCGTGTGGATTATGCGAGCGCCTCTTCCTCTACCGGCGCATCAACGACCCGGCCGTCGAACACGTGGATGCTCCGCTCGGCGTGGCGGGCGTAGCGCGGATCGTGGGTGACCATGCAGATGGTCGCGCCGGTCGAGTGCAGTTCCGCCATCAGCTCCATCACCGATTCGCCGCTCTTCGAATCCAGGTTGCCGGTCGGCTCGTCCGCCAGCAGGATGAGCGGCTCGCCGGCCACCGCGCGGGCGACCGCCACGCGCTGCTGCTGACCGCCGGATAGCTGGCTGGGGAGATGCTTGGCGCGGTGCGCCATGCCGACGCGCTCGAGTGCGGACGTGACGCGCTGCCGCCGCTCGCTCGACGCCATGCCGCGATAGGTGAGCGGCAGCTCCACGTTCTCGAACACGCTCAGGTCGCCAATCAGATTGAAGCTCTGGAAGATGAACCCGATCTCGCGGTTCCTGACGCGCGCGCGTTCCGACGGCGCCAGATCCGCGACCGGGCGGTTGTTCAGGGTATAGCTGCCCTTGGACGGCGTATCCAGCAGTCCGAGGATCGACAGCAGCGTGGACTTGCCGCAGCCGGACGGACCAGCGATCGAGACGTATTCGCCCCTGGCGATTTCCATGTCGATGCCCGCGAGCGCGTGCGTTTCGACTTCGTCGGTGAGGAACACCTTGGTCACGTTCTGCAGCTTGATCAGCGGATCAGACATTTCGACGTCTCCATTTTTCCACTGGCGGCGGGGCCCCACCCCCGCCGCGAACTAACGCCGATGCCTCGGCTCGAATTCGCATGTTCTCGCCTCGGCATGGCCGCAGGCGCTTAGCAGACCTACCTGCCCTACCCGGCCGACCTGCCCTACCCGCCCTACTTGAGTCGCACGCGATCGAACGCGTCCCACGCGGACATGTCGGAAAGAATCACTTTGTCGCCGGCCTGCAGGCCCGACACGATTTCGACGGTATTCACCGAGCTTCGGCCGAGCGTCACCTGCACGCGGCTGGCTTCAGCGCCGGTCGCGTCGACCTTGAAGATGCCGACCGTGGACTGCTCCTGCCCGAATGCCGGGCGTCCGACGAACAGCACGTCGTTCAGCCGTTCGAGTTCGACGGTGCCGTCCACGCTCAGGTCGGGGACCGCGCCTTTCGGCAGGTCGCCTTCGAGCGACACGTCCACAGTCCGCGTGCCGTTCTGCACCGACGGATCGATGCGCATGACGCGGCCGGTCACGATCCCGTTGCGCGTATCGACCTGGGCGATCTGGCCGATCTGCACGTCCTTCGCCTGCGTCTCCGCAATCTTGATTTCCGCTTTGAGGCGGCCGGGGTTCGCGACGCGGGCGAGGTTGGCGCCGGGCGCCACCTGCTGGCCGACGTCGACCGGGACGACCTGCAGTACACCGTCCAGGCCCGCGCGCACCTTCAGCTCGCCGTACTGCCGCTTTTTCAGTTGCAGCACGGCGCGCGCCTGATCGACCGCGGACTGCTGCACGGCGATCTGCGCGCGGCTGGATTCGGCGCGCGTGTCGAGCTGCTCCTGCGCAATTTTCCGCCGCACGTCCAGCTGCTGTTCATCGAGCTTCGACTGCCGCAGCGTCAGCTCCGACACGAGTTGTTTCTGGGCGAGCGCGTCGTTCATTTCGGCCTGCATGCGTGCCTTGTTGTAGTCGGCATCGATGCTCGCGGCGGTGGCGCGCTGCTGGAGCAGATCGTTCTGCACCTGCACGCGGAGATTGGCCAGCGACGCTTCGGCCGACTGCACCTTCAACTCGGCGTCCTGCATCTCCTGCTCGAGTTGCGGATTGGACAGCTCGAGGATGACGCTATCGGCCTTGACGATCGTGCCCGGACGCAGGTTGATCCGCTCGACCCGCCCCTGGGTCGTCGCCGGAATCCATCGGATGTCTTCCGGGACCAGCGTGCCGAGCCCCCGGACCTGCCGCACCATTGGACCCCGTTTGACGACATCCGGCCACAAGGTGGAGGCCTCGACCGTCGGCGCGGCCGGCTTCAGGCGCGACAGTCCGAAGCTGACGACGGCGACTGCGGCCAGGCCAACGACGAGATAGAGCACCTGCTTGACCCGCTTCCGGCGGGCATTCGAAGGGCGGGCGATATCCATTCGCCCTGCTTAGACGGTCGAAAGGGGAAAAAAGGTCGGGTCGACCTAGTGCCGGCCCAAAATATTCAGGAATGCGGTGACGACGTCGGGGTCGAACTGGTTGGGGGTCGAACGGAGGAGCTCCGATCCCGCCTCGCCGGCGTCCATCACCGAGCGATAGCAGCGGTCCTGCGTCATGGCGTCGTAGGCGTCGGCCACGGCGATGATCCGGCTCGGCATCGGAATCTGCGCGCGGGCCAGCCGCTGTGGATAGCCGCTCCCGCTGTACCACTCGTGCGACGCGAGCACGACCGGCGCGGCCGCATGCAGCGTCGACCGTGGACATCAGGATGTCGGCGCCGGCCGATACATGGCCGCGCATGATCGCCGCTTCGCCGGGCGTCAGCGGCGAGGGTTTTTTCAGCACCGCGGTCGGCATCGCCAGCTTGCCGATGTCGTGAAAGCGCGCCGCTTCTTCGAAGAGCGGCATCTGGGCGACGTCCAGGCCCAACTCAGCAGCAATCGAGAGCGCGTAGCGCACGACGCGTTCGCTGTGTTCCATGACATCGCGGATCCGGCCGAATCCGAGCTGACACAGCGCGTGGGCCTCGTTGGCGCCCTTGGCGCGCGCCATGCGGATGTATGCCTGGATGTCGGCAATCGCGTCCCGCACCTCGTCGGACAGGTGACGCTGCCATTCGATCTCTTCGACGGCGTGGCGGCGCCACTCGCGTCCGCGATCGAGCGCGAGCATGAAGCGATCGCGGCGGAACGGCTTGACCAGGAAGTCGGCGATGGCCGGCGCCGGGCCCTGCGACGGTCGCGGCGTTGCCGGTGGCGAGGACGACGGCCGTTTCCGGATGATCGCGCAGCAGCGCTTCGGCGAGCCACAACCCGTTCTTGCCGGGCATGACGACGTCGATGATGGCCAGATCGCAGGACCGTCCGTTCAGCGCGGCGACCGCCTCGTCGGCGTCTCCGGCGGTCACGGCCTGCAGTCCGAGCGATTCGACCCAGCGCGTCATCAGCTCGCGAAACGACGGCTCATCGTCGACGATCAACACCGAAGTGAACGGCGTCATCGAATAAATCCGGGTCTTCGTCGAGCAAGCCAGTCGGCCAGACCGTGATATGCCGATCTGCGCAGTGAAAGGACTACAGAACAAGCCGGTGTGCGGGGCCCGCACACCGGAACCGGGTGAGTGGGCGTCTCCGCACACTTCTGGCGGGCGCTCTCGGCTAAAATACCCGCATGCCTTATCCGGAATTTTTTGTCGCCCCCATGCGGGAAGATCTCGTCCGCCTCGGTCTCGAGGAGCTCAGAACGGCCAGCGACGTCGATGCGGCCGTGACCGGCACGAGCGGGACGTTGATGGTGTTCGTGAATTCGGTGTGCGGATGCGCCGCCGGCAAGGCCCGTCCCGGCCTCGCGCTGGCGCTGCGTCACGGCGTGCGGCCCGATCGTTTGACGAGTGTCTTCGCGGGCTTCGACATCGACGCCACCACGCGCGCCCGCAAGTACTTCAAGGGCGTGCTGCCCTCGTCGCCCTCAATCGGCATCCTGCGCGACGGCGAGCTGGTCTACATCCTGGAGCGCCACCAGATCGAAAACCGCACGGCCGAACAGATCGCCGCGGAGCTCAGTCGAGCGTTTCAGGAACACTGCGCGGCCGAGGGCGAACAGATCGGACAGTGAAGCTCGGAAATTAGGGAAGTATGGAAGTTGAGGAAGTTGAGGAATTGACTTCTCTCACTTCCTCAATTCCCAATTCCTCAAACTTCCTTACTTCCAAACTTCCTTACTTCCTAACTTTCCAGTTTAATTCCTCAATTTCGTTTATCCGCCCCGAGTGTGCATCTCGAGATGCGGGTCCTGCTTGAGGGCGTTGATCGGGACGAAGGCGCGGCGTTCGCCGAGGGCGAGGCGTTCTTCGGCGCCGCGGTCGGTGCGGCCGGTCCATCCGCGCGTGATGATCGCGGCGAGCTCGTCGCGGCTCGCGCCGGCGCGGAGCGCCGCGCGCAGATCGGTGCCGCGCGTCGCGTAGAGGCACAGGTACCACATGCCGTCGGCGGTCAGGCGGCTGCGATCGCAGTTGCTGCAGAACGGATCGGTCGTCGACGAGATGATCCCGAAGACGGTGCCGTCCGGCAGCGTGAAGCGATCGGCCGGCGCCGACGACTGTTCGACGATCGGTTCGATGCGGCCGTAGTGCCGCGTGAGAAACGTCAGCATTTCCTGACGTGACAGGACATTGGCCGGCGACCAGTTGGTCGCGCCGCCGACGTCCATGTACTCGATGAACCGCACTTCGCCGTGCACCTGTTTCCCGTACTCGATCAGATTGAACAGCTCATCGTCGTTGACGCCCTTGATGACGACCGTGTCGATCTTGAGCTGGCCGAACGCGCGTGAGGCGGCCTCGATGCCGGTCTTGACGCGCGCGAGCTCGTCGAATCGCGTCAGCGCGACGAAACGGTCCGCGCGCAGCGTGTCGAGGCTGACGGTGATGCGGCGCAGACCCGCGGCCTTCAGCTCGTCCACCTGATCGGCGAGCAGGATGCCGTTGCTCGTCATCGCCAGGTCGGCGAGGCCGGACTTCTTCGCCAGCATCGCGACGAGCGTCGAAAGATTGCGGCGCAGGAGCGGTTCGCCGCCGGTCAGGCGGACGCGGTCCACGCCGAGGCCGACGAAGACATCCACGAGCGTGCTGATTTCCTCGAAGTGGAGCAGATCCTCGCGCGGCAGCCACACGTACTCCGCCTCCGGCATGCAGTACCTGACAGCGCAGGTTGCACCGGTCGGTAACCGACAGCCGCAGATTCCGCAGCGGCCTGGCGAGGGTATCCGCGAGCATTCAGCCTTTTATTGTACAGGTATAGCTACTGGGCAGTCGTAGCGTCCGGCGTCAGCCGGACCCCTTATCTCGCCATCGCCCCGGAATCGCCGTCTCGCACGCGGGACAGGTCCCGCGGGCGGTGATGCGGTAGTCCCGCACGACGTATCCCCGGCGCGATACGACCGTCTCGCCGCAGGTGGGGCAGTGCGTATCTTCGAGCGCGCCGACCCGGCCCGGGAAGGTTGCCGGCGTAGACGTAGCGCAGGCCGGCTGCCTTCCCGATCGCCGCAGCGCCCATCAACATGTCGGCGGTCGTGTTCTGCGGCGCCAGCATCTTGTAGTCCGCGTGAAACGCCGTGACGTGCCACGGGATGTCGGGCGACACGCTCGCGACGAATTCGGTCAGGCGCGATACTTCGTCGCGCGAGTCGTTGAATCCGGGAATCAGCAGCGTGACGATCTCCAGCCAGAATCCGTCGGCATGCAGACGGCGGATCGTGTCGAGAATCGGCTGCAGGCGTCCACCGAGCTCGCGGTAGTGGCGATCGTCGAAGCTCTTGAGATCCACTTTGTACAGATCGACCCACGGCCGGAGATACGCGATCACTTCCGGCGTGCCGTTGCCGTTGGAGACGAACGCTGTGCCGAGCCCCGCCGCCTTTGCCTCTTTGAACACCGCGACGGCCCACTCGCTCGTGATGAGCGGCTCGTTGTACGTGCTGACGATGACGCGCGCGTTCGAACGCAGGGCGTCGCGGACGAGTGCCTCGGGCGTCGCTGCGAGCGGCGGCGCGACGGCCGACGGATCGCGAATCGCCTGCGACGTGACCCAGTTCTGGCAGTAGCCGCAGTGCAGGTCGCAGCCGAGCATCCCGAAGCTGTAGGCGCGCGAACCGGGATAGGCGTGAAAGAACGGCTTCTTCTCGATCGGATCGCACTGCACGCCGCCGACGTAGCCCCATGGCACGCGCAGCCGTCCGCCTTCGTTGAAGCGAACCTTGCACACGCCGATCGCGCCTTCGGGCAGCGGGCAGCAGTGCCCGCACGCGTAGCAGCGCAGCCGACCATCCGGCAGAACCTCGTAGAGTTCGCCTTCCCGGGTCTCGCGCGCGAGTGTCTCAGCCAGTGAGGGCATGTTCGCTCTGTCTAAAAGCATCACGAAAAGCTCACCACGGAGGACACGGAAACGGACGGAGGACACTGAACACTTCAAGATGAAGCCGAGTCCGTCTCGATCCCGCAATTGATGTATGACGCTTGGTTTCCCCCGACCTAGGCCCATCTGACCTACCCGCCCGTACCCGCCCCACCTGCCCTTGCTATAATCAGCGTTTCCCATGCCATTGATTCTCGTAACCAACGACGACGGCTATCGATCCGAGGGCATTGCCGTGCTCGCCGAAGCTCTTGCGCCGCTCGGCGATGTGACGATTGTCGCGCCGATGGACGAAGCCAGCGCGATTGGTCACGCGCTGACGCTGCGGCGCCCGCTCAGGCTCGAGCACATGCGCGACAACGTGTACGCGGTGGACGGCACGCCCACCGACTGCGTCAACATGGCCGTGACGCACGTCTTCAAACGGCTTCCCGACATCGTCGTCTCCGGCATCAACAAGGGTTGGAACCTGGGCGACGACGTGACGTATTCCGGGACGGTGGCCGGCGCGCTCGAAGGCGCGCTGCTCGGAGTGCCTGGCCTGGCCGTGTCGCTCGCGGCGACGCGCAAGACCTACGATTTCAGTTTCTCGGCGCAGGCCGCGGCGACGATGGTGGCGGCGATGTTCAAGCGGCCGCTGCCGCCGTGGACGTTTCTGAACATGAACGTGCCGAAGGGGCAGCCAAAGGGATTGCGCGCGACCGTGCAGGCGAAGCGCAATCACGTGACGCAGATCACCGAGCGCCACGATCCCAAGGGGCGGCCGTACTACTGGATCGAAGAGGGGCTGGACGAGTGGGCGCCGCACGATCGGTCGGACTATCAGGCCGTTCGCGACGGCTACATCTCGGTGACGCCGCTGCACCCCGATCTGACCGCGCATCACGCGCTGCCGGCGGTCGAGGAGTTGTGCGATCCGAGGAGTAGTGTCCGGCTTTAGCCGGACCCGTCGGCTTTAGCTGAACCGGATTCGGCCGGAATAGAGTAGACTGACTGTTCGCGAAGCGGCCTCCCGGGCCGTGGATCCTACCCAAGTGTCGGGGCGTGGCTCAGCCTGGTAGAGCACTCGGTTCGGGACCGAGGGGTCGGAGGTTCAAATCCTCTCGCCCCGACCAATTCAAGAATCGAAGAGAGGCCAGATTTCCTAGGAAATCTGGCCTCTTTGCTTTTTCGACCGACGTGTTTTCGCCAAGTTGGTGGGCCGCTCGGTTCTTGACCGAGTGACCGGTGCTTCGAATCCGGCCGTCCCGCACCATCAAGAACGTTCCAGCGTTCTCTCGTCTCGTCACCGTCCGAACGACGTGACGCGTTCGCGCACAGAATGGCGAGCTGCTGCGCCAACGTCAATGATTCTTCACGGATGCGATATTGGCGAGAGACAGCATCGGGGGGCGCTTGCACGAGGCCCGCAGCCTCCCGTTATAGCGAGACCGTTGTGCCCGTCCTACAAATCACAAACTCTCTGGTTGAGGATCGGGTCGTAGTAGCAGTGGCCGCCCGGGTTTTCCTCGCTTGAATCGCAGTGGCCGATTGCGCAGGCATAGCAGGCCGCGCGTGGCCGTCCGCCATGTTCGGCGCAATAGTCGAGGAGATCATCGCAGTTTTCGCACCTCGGAATCGCCGGAACAACCGCGCCAGAGAACGGACCCCGCGTCCAGCCGCTCCGATATCGCCCACGCACCGAGTGCAACGATTGTTCGGCAGTAAATCCAGGCGTATTCATCGCAGACTCCCCTCTTGTTCAGGCAAATCGACGAACGAACGACTAAAGAGCCCCTCTGATTCATCCGCATTATGCGTCCGGCACGTCGCAACCGCGAAACGGTGACAGCGCAGTCTGGAGTTCGGCCGAGGGTTGTCACCGATCGTAGTATGGCGACATCTTCGTGACCAGAAATGGAAACTCCTCCGTCACATCGCAGCGCACGAAGAATTTCTCGGTGTAATCAGTGTTTCGATTCGTGTACCAGAAAATCACGTCGACAATCCTGCGCGTGGCGCTCAAGCCCGAAGGCTGTACTTCGACGCGAGTCAGTGAAAAATCCTTTTCAAACTCGCCGGCCGCGGTCGCATAGATCGCCGGATAGCGCATCGCAAGATAGTTCAACGCACGATGTTCATCCGTCGCTCCGGCGTTGTCTGTCAGTTGCATGATGCGATCGAACAATTCCTCGGCGGCCCGGCCGAATCGCTTGGCGTCAGCCTTGTCCGGCTTTGGAATTGCCTTGATGAGGACGTCGCGGTCGAAAGAGTAGATCTGATCGAACATGACAATCGGGACCATCAGTCCATTGCACATTTCAGGAGGAGCAATCGGCCCCCGCACACCGATGACCACATCGAGGTCATTCGGCTTCGGCTCTGGACGGATGGCATTGACCAGAAGGTCCACGTCGGCCGGATCGCTGGGCTGCAACAGGTAAGTTTCAAGGCCTTGCACCGATAGCACCCAGCAGAGTTGCCGGATGAGGTACCGGTTTTCGCGCTTCGAGAGGACGGCGTGAAACGTCTCCTGGTCGGTCTTGCCGGCGGTGTCCTCGCGCCCCCTCGCCTGCGCGAACTCCTTTTCCGCGGAAAGATTCGGGAAGCGCGTCTCGACGCGGCCGGTGGCATACACAAACGGCCCCGTCATTTGGCCACGGCGAGGCATATCTCCGCGATTAGAGAGTGCGTGGCTGCTTTGCGGCGCAAGTGGTGTGGAGATTCCAGCTGCCATCTGTTCGATCGGCGACTCGACCTTCTCAGTGTGTTCGCTCATGGTGGTGCGCTTTCGTCAGAAGTATTTGTCCTACCCGGGACCTCAGCGGGTGAACGTGATCCAGCGGTTGAGCGCGGCGGCGCGGCGTTTGCACCCGCCGCACGGCCGTATCCCCAGGTATGTCGTGGTTCGCGTGAGTGCATCACCGAGGCCGATATCCCGGTCGTTAATGAAACCAGGCAGTCGGACTCGATGCGGAGGGATCTCTTTTGGATCGCGCCGGTCCTCGTGGTCGCGCATCTTTGTCACGTCCTCACCACCTCCTCACATGCGAGTTGACAGCGCGTCGTACGCCGCAGAGGCGTCCAACAACGGTGGAACGACCGAGGCGCGCCGCGCCGCCGACGCTCGGCTGACCGCGAGCCTGACGTCGGATGCGGATGCCGAGGGGAATTCCGACAGCAGCAGGGCGATGGCGCCAGTGACAAAGGGCACGGCCACGCTCGTTCCGCCGAGCGTCAACGATCCTCCCTCGGCGCCGAGGCTCGTGACGCCGTCGCCAGGCGCGCTCAAGCCGCGTTGACCGATGGACCTGCCCAGATTTGATTCGCGAATCGGATAGCCGCGCTGGTCACACCCGACAACTGAAATGACCCACGGGTGGCGGGTCAGAATGGAACTACCAAGCGTGCCCTGATTGCCAGCCGCCGCCACCACGATGACGCCGTGCTTGATCGTCTGTGTGAGTGCGTCTTCAAGTTGCTGGTCTCCACGTGAAGAACGTCCGACAACGGCAAGGCTCAAATTGATGACGCGCGCGCCACGATCGATGCACTCGACCATCGCCGTTGCCAGTTGTTGCTGGGTTGCGCTTGGCATACCTTCAACGCCAACGCTCGCGTCGGTGAAAATCGGCCGGATCAGAATTGTGCAGTCGGGACAAATCGCCGGTGCGGCAGAGTTCCGCTTTGCTGCAAGGACTCCGGTGACGAACGTTCCGTGCATGCACGCCGCGCCGTTGGCCGCAGCGCAGGTGCTGCTGTGGCGGGCAGATACTTCGCGGAGCCGTTCGTGGTTCAAATCGGGGTGTTGCATGAAAACCGGTCCATCGATCACGCCGACGCTTACCTCAGGGCGTCCACGTGAACGCTCCATCAACGGAGTCAGCTTGACTAACGCCAGTGAATCCACACAATAGCTGAAGGTTGAGTCCTGTACCTTGAGACCGCACGCGTGAAGAGGATTCCCTCGCGGAGCGGGAGGGTACTACACCGGGCGCGGTTGTGCGCGTCGACTTTGTCATGAAATACGGCGTGGCGCTGGGGCAACTCAGCAGTGATTGAAGAGCAGCGAGGAAAGGTGGCGGCACCGCAGTCGACGACGAGCGCTGGGTCAGTAACTGAACTGTATACGCGCTGCGAAACATGGGACGCCTCGATGCGCTTTGATCTCAATCGCCGACGCGTTAGGATGGACACCTGTTCAGGGCGAAGAGCTGGTCGTTAAGGAGCCGAGATGACGATTCCAGGATTCACTGCAGAGCTGTCGCTTGGCGCCCACCTTGGTCACTATGCGGGCGGCAGCTTCTCCAACCCATCCATGTCGGCAGTTATCCGACCGCAGCTCCGAATCGGCGGGCTGGGCGCCGCTGGCGACTGCTGCTGCACAACAGCGTCGGGCGGCCAGACTTGCCTTGAAGGTGGCTGCGAGACCGGCTGCTCCTGCGGTTGTTCCGACGGTACGCCCATCTGTGTATGTCGCGCACTGTCGCCGTCGGCATCCCGCTCCTGGCGCATCTAGGATCGACGAAGGTAACGATCCGCGCGCGTGAGAAACGGTAACACTCAGGCCATCGCGCCACGTGTCCTGTGCCATTCGCGACGGGCTACGCGTTCTCGCGCGATAACTTGACAAACCGAGAGGGGGAGTACAGATATGAGTATTCCAGGATTTACTGCAGAACACTCGACTTACACGACCAGTCGTCGTTTCAGATCTGCCCATGGAAGTCTCGGCAACGGGAAACGCGACAACAACGTATTCATGCAGAAGCCGAATAGCCAGAACACCCCTGGCGGCAGTTGCTATGGACGCGTTTCTGGTACCACTATTAGTGGCACTTACGACTCATTGGGGCGTTGTTGTACATATCCACCCAACGGATTTCCATCCTGCGTGGATTGTGATGACTATGGCAGCAAATGCTATGACAGGCCATCGCGGATCTCAGGCACGTTAAGGACTGGGAATCTGCAGACCGGTGTTTTTTCTCGAGCCAGGTAGAAAGTAGCGCTCGGGCTCGAACTACGAACTAGCGAGTTGCATCACAGTGGTCCGTTTCCCGGTGTTGAACCGCTGGCGCAAGTATCTATTCGCAGGCTCAGAAACGAACTGCGCAACGAGCCAACCCAGGAAGGCGGCGACTAAAACAATTCCAAGATGCCATGTCGGAGCGGCGTTCTTGTTGGACCCGAACGCCTGATAGAGCTGGGCGCCCAGGACGGTCACAAAGCTGTGAGTCAAGTGTCACTTCCGGGCCATACCGTGCGGGCCAGCGGCCCGAGGACAATGAGCACGACGGCAGCGCCGACGACGAGCCACGGAGCTCGAAGGAACCGAGCAACAACGGGTACGCGAGGTAGAACACTTCCTCGATGGATAACGACCAGAGAACGTCCCACGCCGCTGGCAGATATCCGACCGAAATCTCCAGTTGATTGATTCGGAACGTGAGAGCCGCAACCAGCGCCCGTCCAAGCGTGGTCCTTGTCACAACAAAACCCTGGACATTGCCAAAATGCAGCACGGAGAGCAACGCCAGAAGGGCCAGGAGACAGGGCGCAATCCGTGCAACGCGCAAATGGTAAAAGCGCGTGACGTCCGACATCGGCCAACGCATGCCACCGGCGGAGTATTGTCGTCGTAATCAGGAATCCTGAGATGACGAAGAACACTCGCACTCCGAAGAAACCGCTTCCAAACAGCACGCGGCTCACTTCACGAGGCAGGTGACTGCCGAGCGCGCTCTGCGCGAACGGAATTCGGATGTTGATATGGAGAAGCACCACCGCCAGGATCGACAACCCTCGGAGTACATCGACCCACGGCAGGCGGTTGTCGGCACGGTCACTGGTCAAGGCACCCCGCGGCGACATCGGGGCCGATGGTATCGCGGCGACCTCAGCTGAGGGTAGTCTCACGTGGACGACAAAGCCCGATGAAAATCGGGCTTTGTGGTGTACGCGAGGTCAACGGCCTTTCGTACGAAACGTGACGCCGTTTACAGCCGCCACCGCTCGGGCGCTCGTTCTCCGATTCCGTTGATCCATCGCGCGTCCGTGCGAATGCCCCAGTTCTCGTTGCTGCGGATTCTGACGCCGCCGCCCGCGTTCACGGAGACAGCGGTTCCCGCGTGCGCGACGATATGGCCTGCGGGGGACTGGTCGGCGAAAGTGTACTGGTCAAGACCGACGCCCGCGGCGACGTATGGCGTGACGCGTCCCACTTCCGGAAAATCGAAGAGCAGGCTGACGTTGGTGCTGAACGGCGCCACTTCTGAATGGCGCACGCTGCTTTCGAACTCGACGCTGAGATGGGCTGGCAATGGCCAGCGTATGCGCCGCCAACGCCGCCCGACGCGTCCGAGCCGAGGAACGCATAAGGTGTGACTTCGATCTGCGCATCGGGTCTGCTCTGGACCGAAGCATCCTGAGCATGGGCCGAGACGGCGGCCGCTAACATGGCACACGCGAACGCAACAACGACACGACGATTCGTCACGTCACCTCCCCGGCACCGCGCTCGGTGCTCTTGTTAACATCCTTAGACGACGAGAGGGCGAGAGCGGTCTGTGCCGGCCCGGCAACGCTTGGAAATGGCTAAGGCTGCTCCGGGGACTTCGGGACGGAAAGGCGCCAGAGGTGGGCGCACGCGCGACACATATACACGAGGCGTGGCAGCGTCCTCGCATTGAACGACAGCGGCTTCGTGTCAG
>CAVQHT010000005.1:0-251955 GCA_963712355.1 uncultured Acidobacteriota bacterium | reverse complement strand
GCGCGTGATCAACGGCGGCGTGCGCTTCAAGTTCTGAGCTCGAGCTCACATCGATTCGGATCCACATGGCATAGAATCCACTTCAGCTCGTGCTTCGCTGCCGCTTGCGAACGCGCAGCGGGATTCGGCCAGCCATGGAAAAAAACGGCACTCTTCCCGCGACGAGGGCAGGCTCGCCGGCCGTGCAGCTCGACGTGATCGCCGGCCTCGTGGCGGCCGCCGTGGTCCTGCCCAAGGCGATGGCCTATGCGACCGTGGCCGGACTGCCGGTGGCGGTCGGCCTCTATACCGCCTTCGTCCCGATGGTGATCTACGCGCTGCTCGGCTCGTCGCGCGTGCTCAGCGTCAGCTCCACGACCACTCTCGCGATCCTCACGGGCACACAACTCGGCCTGGTCGTTCCTGACGGCGATCCCGCGAGGCTCCTCACGGCGACCGCAACGCTGACCGCGCTGGTCGGCGCGATGTTGATGCTGGCGCGGCTGCTGCGCCTGGGATTCGTCGCCAGCTTCATCTCCACGCCCGGTGCTGACCGGCTTCAAGGCGGGCATCGGCCTCGTGATCGTCCTCGACCAGGTGCCGAAGCTCCTGGGCATCCACATCACCAAGGCGGGCTTCTTCCGCGATCTGTTCGCGGTCGTGCAACACCTTCCCGACACGTCGCTCGATCACGCTGGCAGTGGCCGCGGCGACCTTCGCGATTTTGATCGGCCTGGAGCGACTGCGGCCGCATTCGCCGGCGCCGCTGGTCGCCGTGGCGGGCGCCATCGCCGCGTCGTGGTTCTTCGGCCTGCAGGCGCGCGGCGTCTCGACGGTCGGCGTGATACACGCAGGCTTGCCGCCACTCACGATACCGGACCTCTCGCTGATCGGACGGCTGGTCCCGGGCGCTCTCGGGATCGCGCTCATGAGTTTTACGGAGAGCATCGCGGCGGGCCGCGCCTTTGCGCGCTCCTCCGATCCGCCGATCGATGCGAACCGCGAACTGGTCGCCAGTGGCGCGGCCAACCTGGGTGGCGCGCTGCTCGGTTCGATGCCGGCGGGCGGCGGCACCTCGCAGACCGCCGTCGTGCGCGCCGCGGGCGGGCAGTCGCAGAGAGCCTCGCTGGTGACCGCGGCCACCGCGCTCGCCACGATGGTGCTGCTGGCGCCGCTGCTCGGCCTCATGCCGAACGCGACGCTCGCGGCGATCGTGATCGTCTATTCGATCGGGCTGATCCAGCCGGCGGAGTTCCGCGCCATCCGCAAAGTGCGCGCGATGGAGTTTCGCTGGGCGCTGTTCGCCTGCGCCGGCGTGCTGGTGTTCGGCACGCTCACCGGGATCGTCGTCGCCATCGTCGCGTCGATGATCGGCCTGGCCAGCCAGACGGCGCACCCGCGGGTGTCGGTCATCGGGCGCAAGCGCGGGGCCGACGTGCTGCGGCCGCTGTCGCCCGAACATCCCGACGACGAGACCTTCGAAGGCCTGCTGATCGTGCGGCCGGAAGGGCGCATCTACTTCGTGAACGTGCAGGACGTCGGCGAGCAGATCAGCGCACTGGTCGCGAAATACCAGCCGCGTGTGCTGGCGCTGGACATGAGCCGTGTCGCCGACCTCGAATATTCGGCGTTGCAGGCGCTGATCGAGGGAGAGAAACGCGACACCGAAAGCGGCGTCGTCGTGTGGCTGGTGGGGCTGAACCCGAGCGTCCTCGAGACGGTGCGGAATTCCGAGCTGGGCGAGCGGCTCGGTCGCGAGCGCATGCTGTTCAACGCACGCAAGGCGATTGAGGTGTACCAGGCGACCCAGACAGCCGCCGCGCGTCGAAGCTCTGAACCTCCAACCCCAACCCCAACCTCCAACCTCCAACCTCCGGCGGTTAGACCTTGGAGGTTACAATCCGCGGCATGGCATCGACCGGTCCCCAGAAACCTTCCCACATCCGCGAGTTCACGCCACGGTCGATCGCCGTGGGGCTGGTGGTCGCGCTGATCATGGGCGCGTCCTATCCCTACATGGTGCTGAAGTTTGGTTTCGGCCCGAACGTATCCGTGGTGTCGGCGTTCTTCGGGTTCGTGGCGCTGGGGCTGTTTTCCAAGAGCTACAACCGATGGGAGAACAACGTCGTGCAGACGGCCGGCACGTCGGCCGCGCAGGTGGCGTTTCTCTGCTGGCTGCTGGCCGCCTTCGACCTGCTCGCCGCCGAGCCGGGCAGCGGCTTCAATGTGCACCTGACACGATTCCAGACGTGGGCGTGGTTGTCGGCCTCGGGCCTGCTCGGCGTCTTTCTCGCCGTGCCGCTGCGCAAGCATTTCATCGACGACGAGAACCTGCCGTTCCCCGACGGCATCGCGGCCGGCGAGACGCTCATCGCGCTCGACGCGCAGGGACCGCAGGCGCGCAAGTCGGCGATTGCCATGATGGGCGCGCTCGTGTCCTCGGGCCTGCTCTTCCTCGCCACCATGCTGCAATGGATCCGCGACGCGATTCCGCTGATCGTCAACGATTTTTCGGCGCGCGCCGGCCTCGGCTTCGGCGTGTCGCTGCTCAGCATCGGCTCGGGGATCATCATCGGGATGCGCATCAGCGCCAGCATGCTCGTCGGCGGCATCGTGGCCTGGGTGCTGATGCCGCCGTGGCTGGTGCAGCACGGGCTGCTTGCGGCCGATGGCCGCCGCGTCGACATCCTGCTCCTCGTGATGTGGCCGTCGGTGGGCATTCTCGTCGCCGGCGGGATCTGCGCGTTGCTCCTGCGGTGGCGCGTCCTGATGGCGACACTCCGTTCGCTGGCCGCGGCCGACGCCGCCTCGAACGATCTCGCATTGCGCTGGGTGTATATCGGCGGCGGCATCTCGGCGCTGCTCGTCATCACCGTGCAGTCGCTGTTTTTCGGCACGCCGATCTGGCATTCGGTGCTGGCGATCGTGCTGGCGCTGCCGCTGGGCCTGGTGGCGATGCGCGTGCTGGGCGAGACCAACTGGGGTCCGATCAGCACGATGACGAACGTCATGCAGGCGATGTTCGCCGGCATCGCGCCCGGCGATCTGCGCGCCAACATGGTGTCGAGCGGCATCACCGGCGCGGTGGCCGCGGAGTCGGAAGGGCTGATGCAGGACTTTCGCGCCGGCCAGATGATCGGATCGACGCCGCGCATCCTCACCTACATGCAGCTCATCGCCGTGCCGGTCGGCGCGCTGGCGCTCGCGTTCATGTATCCATTGCTGCGCGACACCTATGGCATCACCGGCGAGCACGCGCAGCTCCTCAGCCCGACGTCGCAGCGATGGGTCGGATTCGCGAAGCTCGTCACGCAGGATTTCTCCGGCAGCAACCTGACGGCCGCGGCGGCAGCCAAGCTGTCGTGGATGAAGATGTCCACGGCGGTTGGCGCGGTGATCGGCATCATCCTGACGCTGCTGGAACAGCGGAAATCCTGGCGCCAGTTCATCCCGTCGCCCGCCGGCGTGGGCATCGCGATGCTGATCCCGGTCAACGCCGTGACGGTCATCTTCCTCGGGGCGGTGGTCGATCAGGTGTGGGCGCGCGTCGCGCCCGACTCGCAGAAGCGCTATTCGATCGCCACCGCGTCCGGGCTCATCGCCGGCGAAGCGCTCGTTGCGGTGCTGATTCCGCTTCTGGTCACGATCGGGCTGATGAAGCTGCCGTAAATGAAACGCGTTCGTGATACCGGCGCCGCGCATAATGGGTCCGGTTCATGATCGGGACGACCCTCTCGCACTACAAGATCGAAGACCTGATCGGCCAGGGCGGCATGGGTGTCGTCTATCGGGCGACCGATACACGCCTGGGCCGTGTCGTGGCCATCAAGGTGATTGCCGCTGACGCGGCTGGCGGCCGCGATCGCCGCGACCGCTTTCTCAGGGAGGCGCGGTCCGCATCGGCGCTCAACCACCCGAACATCGTCACGATCCACGAAGTGGATCACGCCAACGGGATCGACTTCCTCGTCATGGAGCTCGTGGGCGGCCGTCCGCTCAACGAGATCATTCCCAAAACCGGCCTGCCGCTGGAGCGCGCGATCGAGCTCGCCGAGCAGATCGCCAACGCGCTCGCGATCGCCCATGCCGCGGGAATCATCCATCGCGACGTCAAGCCCGCCAACATCGTGATCGCCGACAGCGGCCAGGCCAAGGTGCTCGACTTCGGCCTCGCGAAAGTGCTGGCGCTTGCGGATCCTGCCGCAGACACGATGACGGCCGCGCCCGCGACGGCGCTTGGTGTCGTCGTCGGCACGATCGCCTATATGTCGCCGGAACAGTTGCAGGGGCGGCCGATCAGCGATCGCTCGGACATCTTCTCGTTCGGCGCGATGCTGTACGAAATGCTCGCCGGCCATCGGCCGTTCGGCGGCGACGTTCGCCGGCATCCTCACGGAGACGCCGCCGCCTGTCGGTGCGGCCAGGAAGGACATGCCCCCGGCGCTCGAAGCGCTCATTGCCGAGTGCCTCGACAAGACGCCGGCGCGCCGCCCCAGCGCTCGCGACGTCGCCGACCGGCTGAGAGCGATCAGGGAACGGTTGACTGCGGGTCGCCTCGATGTTCGCGCATTGCTCCAGCGGCCAGTCTTCGTCGCAGCGTTGGCCGCCGTGACTGTCACGGCCCTCTCCCTTGGGTGGTGGTGGTGGACGGCCAATGCGCGCGTTCGCTGGGCGCGAACGGCCATTCCACAAGTCCGCCGGCTGAGCGAGGGGGACGACATGTACGGCGCGTATATTCTGGCCACGCGAGCGCGGACCGTGCTCCCCGACGATGCGCAGCTGGCGGGCTTGTGGAACGACGTCTCGTTCCCCGCCACGATCACCACCGATCCGCCGGGCGCGGAGATCGCGATCAGGCCTTACGCGGCACACGATGCGGCATGGTACCCGCTGGGTCAATCGCCGCTGGAGGGCGTGCGCGTTCCGTCCGCCATGCTCCAGTTCCGGATCGTAAAAGCCGGGTACGAGCCGCTCGAAGCCGGCGTCAGCCCGGTCGGACCGACGATCGAGTTCGCGCTCAGCCCCTCGAACACGGCGCCTGCCGGCATGCTTCGCGCGCCCGGCGGGCCGAGCACCGTGCGCGATCGCACGGTGACACTCGACGACTACTGGATCGACCGGTTCGAGGTGACCAACCGGCAATTCAAGGCGTTCGTGGACGCCGGCGGATATCGGACGCGGTCGGTACTGGACCGAGCCCTTCGTGTCGGGCACGCGGACGCTGTCGTGGGACGAAGCCATGGCGCTGTTTCGCGATACCACCGGCCAGCCCGGACCCGCGACATGGGAGCTCAGTTCGTATCCGGAAGGCCAGGCCGACTACCCGGTCGGCGGCGTGAGCTGGTACGAAGCTGCCGCGTACGCGGCCTTCGCCGGCAAGAGCTTGCCGACGGCCTTTCATTGGTACCACGCGGCCGGCTTCGGCAACTTTTCCGACATTCTCACGTTGAGCAACTTCGGCGGCAAGGGTCCGGCGGCGGTCGGACAGCACCTGGGTCTCGGGCGGCTCGGCACGTCCGACATGGCCGGCAACGTCAAGGAGTGGTCGTCGACCGCATCAGGCGCCAGGCGTTTCATCCCGGGAGGCGGCTGGAACGAAGCCAGCTACATGTTCACCGACTTCGACGCGCAGCCGCCCATCGAGCGGGCGCCGACTTATGGCTTCCGGTGCGTCAAGTACATCAATCCGCCATCCGAGGCCGCGCTGGCCGCGATCGATCAGCGGACGCGCGACTTCACGCAGGAAAAGCCGGTCGACGACCAGGTGTTCGAGGTCATCCGCCGCATGTACGCCTACGATCAGCGTCCGCTCAACGAGACCGTCGAGAGCGTCGAGGACGAGGGCCCGTGGCGCAAGGAAACGCTGTTCTTCGATGCCGGGTACTCCAATGAGCGCATGCGCGCGTACCTGTACCTGCCGAAAAATGTCGCGCCGCCGTTTCAGACGGTCATCTATTTCCCGCCGGGCGGGCCCATTAATATGTCGAGCCGGAAGCTGGGATTGCGCTACGTCGATTTCCTGATCCGCAGCGGCCGGGCGGTGCTGTACCCGATCTATCAGGGCATGTACGAACGCGGCGCGTCGCCTCAGACGGGACCCGCTGCCGATCGCGATCTGCGGATCATGTGGTCGAAGGAGATCGGACGATCGATCGACTATCTCGAGACGCGACGCGACATCGACCGCGCCCGGATCGCGTATTACGGGTTCAGCACCGGGGCCGTCCTCGGTCCGATCCTGACCGCGCTCGAGCCGCGTTTCACGGCAAGCATCCTGCTCGGCGGCGGCGTCAGCGGCACTCCGCGGCCTCCAGACATCGAACCGACCAATTTCGCGCCGCGCGTGCGCGTGCCGACGCTGATGGTCGCCGGCAAGCAGGACTTCGAGAGGCCGGTCGAGACGCTGCAGCGGCCGGTCTTCAACCTGCTCGGTTTGCCTCCCGACCAGAAGCGACTGACGTTGATCGACGGCGGACACATCCCGCGGCTGCAGGACATCATCCGCGAGATCCTCGACTGGCTGGATCGCTATCTTGGCCCGGTCACACCTGCCTGACACGCCTGCCTGTTCGAGTGCGCCCGCGTTAGTGCTGCCGCTGAAACCGGGAGTAGACGAAGGATTGCCTGGCTCCCCAGGGAGTGACATGAACGTGAGGCACTGCCTCGATCAGTTTCAGGTCCGATCCGAGCTCTCCCGAAAGAGTTTCTGGGGCATACCGACACACCGGAAGACCACTGCATGTGTTCGGACCATCGGGGGCAAACGCCGCCACGATCGCGAATCCGCCAGGCCTCAGTGTTTCCAGCAGCCGCAATCGATATCGCGATCGATCTTCGGCCGACGTCAGGAAGTGAAACACGGCGCGATCGTGCCAAATGTCCATCGGCTTCAGGGACCAGTCTCCTGTGACGTCCGCTTCAAGCCACATGGGGACGGATGCCGCACCGCCAAGACGGGACCGAGCGCGCGCCAAAGCGGCGGCAGACACGTCCAGGACCGCAAGGCAATCGAGTCCGCGGGCCACGAGGTGGTCGATCAGCCGCGAATCACCTCCGCCGACATCGATGACGCACGTCTCCGTCGTCAATCCCGACGATTCCATCATGCGAAGGGAAACGGCCGGCAGATCTTCGAACCAGCTCACCTGCTGTTCGCTCCTGGTCTTGTAGACGGACTCCCAGTGTTGTTGCCGCTGCGCACTCGTCATCAGCTGAATCGTAACGCTCAGTCGACGCTGGTTCCACCACTGAGGTTGACGACCGTGCCCGTGATCGCGCTGGCCTGATCGGAGGCCATGAACACGGCCGCGTTGGCGAGCTCGGAAAGCGCGGTGAGTCGTCCGAGGTGCGTCGTGCTCTCCATCCTCTCTTGATATTCGGCGGGCGTGAGACCAGTGGCCTGCGAGTACCGCGCGAAGTTTTGGCGGATTGTTGCTGTCTCCGGCATCGCGTTCGGCATCAGGCACACCACCCGGACTCCTTGCGGTGCGAGCTCGGCGGAGAGCGTGCGGGTCAGCGCCGCGACCGCGGCAAACGCCGGCGCATTGCCGCCGACGTTCGGGATCGCCAGGCGGGACGGCGTGGCGGTGATCGTCAGGATCACGCCGGAGCGCCTCGTCACCATCCGGCGCGCCGCGCTGCGCGCCGTCAGAAAATTCGACCGGGTATAGGTTGTAATGGGAAGCGCAAACTGCTCGGCCGGGAGCTCCAGAAGCGGAGGCTTCTTCGGCAGCGCGCTGGAGATCCCGATTGCGCTGAAGGAGATGTCGATGGCCCCGGCCTTCTCCGCGACAGCGCCGACGTACTTTTCCACCGCCTCCTCGTCAAGGGCGTCGACTTGCGCGGCCTCGGCTATTCCGCCGCGGGCGACGATGTCGGCCGCAACCACTTCGACCTTGCGAAGGTTCCGTCCACTCAGAAAGAGCTTCGCGCCCTCGCGAGCGAATGCACACGCGACAGCGCGGCCGACGTTCCCTCCCGCTCCGTAGATCACTGCAACCTTGTCCTTCAGCATCATCTCCAGCTCCTTGTCGGCTCCGGGCTCCAGGCTCCGGGCTGAATCTGAACTCTGCTAATGCTAGACAGCCTGCCATCGAGAAAGTGGGCGCGCCCAGATCGCGGCCCGGCCGGTGTCTATACTTGGATTGCGGGAAGGAGAGCGGCAGGCGTGACGGACGCTGGGGTCGTGACAACCGACTTGATCGCCAGGGCGCGGGCCGGCGACGGTGACGCGTTCCGCGAGCTGACCGAGCCGCATCGTCGGGAGCTGCACGTGCACTGCTACCGCATGCTCGGATCCTTCCAGGACGCCGAAGACGCCGTGCAGGACGCGCTGCTCGCCGCGTGGCACGGGCTGGACAGATTCGAGGAACGCGCCTCGATTCGCACCTGGCTCTATCGGATCACGACCAACCGGTGCCTCAACGTGCTTCGCACGGCCAGGCGGCGCCCGGCGATGGCGTGGGACGTGCCCGGGGTCGAACCGCCCGAGCCGACCCGGCTCGGCGAAATCGTGTGGCTCGAGCCCTATCCCGACGCGCTCGCTGATATCTCGCTCGGGACTCCGCCCGGTCCGGATGCCCGCTACGAGCAGACCGAAGCGATCTCGCTCGCGTTCGTCGCCGCTCTTCAGATGCTGCCGCCGCGCCAGGTCGCCGTCCTGATCCTGCGCGACGTGCTCGGCTTCCGCGCGAACGAGGTGGCCGGGATGCTCGACGCGACGGGTCGATCGGTCAACAGCGCCCTCAAGCGGGCGCGCGCCAGCCTGGAGCGCCGTCGGCCGCCGATCCGACAGGCACGGTGCGGCGCCTGCTGCCGGCTCACTCGACGAGAATGCGATTGTCGCGAAGTTCGCGAGCGCCTACGGGTCGGGCGATCTGGACGCGCTGGTCGCGTTGCTCACCGACGACGTGTTCATTTCGATGCCGCCGATTCCGCTCGAATACCAGGGCCGCGATGCGGCGGCGCCGCTGTTCGCGAGCATCTTCCGCGCGGGCAGGCGGTTCGACCTCGTTCCGGCGCGCGCCAACGGCCAGCCGGCGTTCGGGGCCTACCTTCGCGCATCCAGCGGCATCCGTCCCGGAGTCGGCCTCGTCGTTCTCACGCTCGCCGGCGACAGGATCTGCGCGTTGACGCGCTTTGATCGCCATGTGCTTCCATGGTTCGGGCTGCCGCGATCGCTCACTGGCGGCGATTCGACTCTCCGCCCATCGGTTCAGTCAGCCAGCAGCGTCTGAAGGCCGGGCGACTCAGGCAGGATAACGAAGAGAGAGACAAGCCATGTTGAAGTCACGACCCATCGTTGCGTTCGTTGCGACAACCGATCCGAAGCGCGCGAAATCCTTCTATGCCAAGACGCTGGGGCTTCGCCTGGTTAGCGAGGATGGCTTCGCATTGGTGTTCGACGCCGGTGGCACGATGCTCCGCGTCGCCATCGTGAAGACGCTCCAGCCAGCGGGTTACACAATCCTCGGCTGGATCGTCGCCGGACATCGCGAAAGCCGTGCGCGACCTGGCGAAGCGTGGTGTCATCTTCCAGCGGTACGAGGGGATGCCGCAGGACGATCTCGGGATCTGGTCATCCCCAAGCGGCGCGCGTGTCGTGTGGTTCACCGATCCAGACAGAAACACGCTGTCGTTGACTGAGTTCCCGCGGCCGACGAGGAAGAAAGTAACAAGAAAACGCAGCCGGCTGAAACGATGAGCGGGTTACAGCCCGCGCTCCATCGAGAGACCCACGCCGAATCGTGTCTCGAAGGTGCCCGTCGTGCGGAAGCCGCACGAGGTATAGAAGCCTTCCGCGTGCGGGTTGCCGACGACGTGCAGGAAGCGCGAGGCGCGTCCGCGGGCGACGTCGGCGCACCGGTCGACCAGCAATCGTCCCACGCCTCGCTTCCAGAGGCTCGGCTCGACAAACAGCGCATCGAGCTCGGTATTGCCGTCCGGCCGCGCCAGGACCGCGGCGAAGCCGACGATCGCGCCATCCTGCTCCGCCACGAACACGTCGCCATTCGCGATCTGCTCGGCCGGGAGGACGATCGCGTCCGGATTTGCGAGCAGCGCGTCACGATCGCCCGGATTGGCAAGCGAGGCGCGCCATTGCAGCGCTTCCAGGCTGGAACGCTCGCCGTCCAGCGCCGGACGGATCACCACGTCGGACATCCAGCCATTCTACCTGCCAGGCGCCAGCGAGCGGCGCCCACGCTCTACGCTCCACCGGCCGTCGGCCGCCTCGATCCTGGCGACCGGCGCATCGGAACTCGATCGCAGCCTAGGTTCTTCTGATCTCCTTGATCCCCGGTTGAGCCGGCGCCGCAGCAGCGCGCGCAGCGTCGCGCCGTCGGCGTAGCCCACCCGCGCGGCGACCTCGTCCACGCTCGCGCTGCTCGTCTTCAGGAGGTGCACCGCGCGCTCGACCCGCAGGCTCTGGAAGTAGGACAGCGGCGATTTCCCGAGCACGCTCTGCATGCGGCGCGCGAGCGTCCGCTTGCTGGCGCCCGCCGCCCGGGCCGCGTCGTCGAGCGAGAACCCTCGGCCAGCCGCGCCCGCGCCCACCCCTCGAAGCGCTGCACGACCGGGTCGGTGTGCACGAGATGATCGGTCAGCGCGTACGCGGACTGCGACGGCCGCGAATCGACGATGAGGTACTTCGCGGTGAGCGAGGCGAGCTGCGGGCTGACGCCCTCTCACCAGCCAGAGCGCGAGATCGATGTGACTCAGCGCCGCGCCCGCGGTCACGAACCGGCCGGACTTCACGATCATGCTCGATTCGTCGAGCAGCACGGCGGGATACCGCTGCCGGAACAGCGGCGCCAGCCACCACGTGGTCGTGGCGCGCTGCTGATCGAGCAGCCCCGACTCCGCCATCACGAAGGTGCCGATGCACGCCGCGCGTCACCGTCGCGCCCCGGCGCGCCCAGTGCCGGAGCGCCGCCGCCGCGTCCCGGACGTCGGGCCTGGCGAGCGCGCTCTCGAGCGGGCCCGGCATCTTGAACCCGATCGCCGGCACGACGACGCAGTCGGGCGTCCGCCCCTCCGACGGCCGCACGGGAACGCCGAGACCCTGCGAGGTCTTGACCGTCCGCCGCACCCCGACGATCCGCACGTCGAATCGCGGCACGGCGAGCCCCGGACATCTCGATCAGCTCGTTTGCCGTCTGAAAGGCGTCGAGGACCGCGGACAGCCCCAGGTCGAACACGCCGTCGAGCGCGAGCACATCCACCCGCATGGCAAGAATGATATCAAATGTGGCGTTCTTGCCTACTAGGCGGCAACGGGCCCGGGCCTAGCTCGGACCGAGCCCCGATTCGGCTCAAAGGAGACAGTGAGATGCTGACGCTCAGCCTGTTCGTCCGCCTCGAAGCCAAGCCCGGCAAGGAAGAGGAGGTCGCCGCGTTCCTGATGCAGGGCCTGCAGCTCGCCAATCAGGAAACGACGACCCCGGTGTGGTTCGCGCTGCGGCTCGGCCCGACCACGTTCGCGCATCTTCGACGCGTTCCACGACGAAGCGGGACGGCAGAGCCATCTGAACGGGCCGATCGCCAAGGCGCTCATGGCGCAGGCCCCGACCTTGCTGGCGACGCCGCCGGTCATCGAGCGCGATGGACGTGCTCGGCGCCAAGCTTCCCGGATAGGGGAGTGATAGGACCGTTCAGCCAGCTCCAGGGGCTCGCTGGGCGGGCACGTTTGGTTTTAGGATGAGGACATGAAAAAGTCTGGCGCGGGCCCGGCCCAGTCGGCCTCGGCCCTCATCTCGGAACGAATCGCCGAACTTGGAGACTGGCGGGGGAAAACCCTCGGCAGAATGCGCACGCTCATCAAGGCAGCCGTCCCGGACATCGTCGAGGAACGGAAATGGGTCAAGCCCACCAAACCTGGCACGCCGGTGTGGTCGCACGACGGCATCATCTGTACCGGCGAATCCTATAAGAGTGTCGTGAAGCTGACCTTTGCCAAGGGCGCGTCTCTGGAGGATTCGGCGCGGCTCTTGAACTCGAGTCTCGACGGCAAGATGCGTCGCGCCATCGACATCCACGAAGGAGAAGTCGTTGACGAGTCCGCCTTCAAGGCGCTCGTTCGCCAGGCGGTCGCCCTCAACAGCTCGGCAAGTCGAAGCCTTCGAAGAAAACGAAGCCTTAAGTCAGCCGCCGCGCCGTCTCAACCGGCCGCGCGACGTCGCGCAGCAGCCGCCCGGATTGCGCGGTCGTGACCGCGAACCCTTCGGCGCCGAGCGCGGCCTACGATCCGCGCAGCGTACGCGCCGCGGCGCTTGACGCTTCGGCACTCGAACGCGAGGCCCGAGGCGAGCGGCGCTCCTGCCCCGGCGAGAATCAGCGTGCCGTTTGGGGCGTAGCAGGCGATGCCGACGGCCTGCGCGTGAGCGACCGGCGTCGTCAACATGACCATCGACGCGTCGTACAGCCCGGTCTGGCTGGACTGCCGGGCGAGGATCCCCGCGATCGTCTTGCGGCGCAGCAAAGTCTGTACGTTGATCGGCGAACCGAGTGACTGGTTGAGCAGGAGGATGAACTGCGATCCGCCGCACTGAATCATCTGCGCCGAGCGGTCGTCGAGTTCGATGCCGAAGGGTTCCGCATTGAGCGATCGCAGCGCGATCTGCGTCACGAGCGCGCCCGCGGGACGCCAGACGAAATCGTGCAGATCGGCGGCAATCAACGGCACCAACTCCGGCTCCGGATCGCCCGACTCCGGAAAATCGAAATCGCAGCGGTGAGCGATGAGCCGCATCGCGAATTGCGCCTGGGCCCGCGGATAGCCGGTCCACGACGCCGAGGCGCGCGCGAGGGTTTCGAGGGCGGACCGATCGCCAATCCGTCCCAGCGACTGCGCCACGGTGCCGGCCGACGCATGCGGTACGTCGAGCAGCGTGAGGAGCGCGGTCCGGGCCGCTGCGGTGTCGATCCGGCCGAGAAGACACGCAGCCAGCTGACGCACATCGGCCGGCGCATGTTCGTCACGAACCATCGTGTCGAGATCGTGCACGCGGCGCGGGTCGTCGCTGGCGGCCAGCGCAAAGATGGCGCGCCCACGCTGCTCGCCGATGCCGAGGGCGACGGAACGAAGGCGGTCGTGATCGCCCGCGGCGCGACGTACGTCGCCGTCGGCCACGTCGCGGAGCGACGGCGTCTGGCGACGACCGGCAGTCGACTCGACGCGCTTACGCCGGCGCGCACGCGCGCCCGACCTGAAGTGGCCGCCCGTGAGGACGAGGACCGTGACTGTTCGCAGGCAAAGAACACGACGCTGCCAAAGGTCATGTCCTCGCCCTGGCGCGCCGTGAGCTCGCCGCCGTTGGGGATCTGCGAGGACATCAGGTTGTTGGCGTCCTGGCGCGGACCGAGCCCGAGGTAACGGCAGACGAGTTGCGCCAGCACGAAACCGGTGACGGTCGTGCTGCCCTCGAGCGCCAGCACGATGCCGGTCATCTCCTTCTTGACGTCCTTGTCCTTCGGCCCGAAGAACGGTCCCGATCCGATGCTCGATCCGGCATACGTGCGGACGAAGAAGACATCGATGCGCTCGTTGTCGATCGCAAACTGGCGCGTCGGAGCTCCACCGCTTCGTCATCGCTGCCGATGTTCGCGAAGCCGCCGGCCTTGTCCGAGCTGATGGCGCGGCGCCCGACGTTGGCGACGCCGAAATCCACCGTCGCGTAGGTGTCGCGCGTGAACGCGACGGCGCTGTCGATCTCCTGCTCGTCGGCGTCCGTCGAATATCTCGGCCACTCTCCCACACGAATCAGGTTGAGGTGCACGTGGTGTCCCTGCGCCAGCCGCATCTGCCGCAACAGGGAAATCTGACCTGGCGCGCCGGTCTGATACCCGAAGAAGTCGCGCACGACCTCGAAGTTCTTCTTGATGCCGATGCAATCGGCGATCTCGCGCAGCGATGCCATGGCGTCCTCACTGCAGCGTGACGAGGATCGGCACCAGCCCCCGGCCGCTCGCAAGCGGCTTGAGCGCCTTGCCGACGACCGCGCCAAAGGCGCGCTGCCAGATCGCTCGCCCGCATCGCGAACCCGGCGGTCGGTGATGTCGTCAGCAGATCCCCGGCTGCGACTGGCCCATACGACGCGTCCACCTGGCAACAGACTTTTCCCATGAGCGCGACCGGCCGGCGCTCCCCGGCCCGTCCTTTTGTTTGTCGAGCACGATGCCGGGACGGTACTCACCGGCGCCGGAAACGACGCCCGCGACCCGCGCGTCGTACACGGCCCGGCAGGGCATCACGCGCCCGCCTTCGTCGAAGACCACGACCGCGCCCGGTTCGACGCCCACCGCATCGGCGGTGCTCGAACTCTTCAGCACAATCAGCGTTCTTCAGCAGGATGTCGCCCGAGTCGGCGTCCATATGGATCGTCGCGTTGGCGTCGTCCGATCGGTCGGCATTGGCCAGGAAGAGGAAGATGTCGCCATCGACGCCGCTCCCGCCCATCCGTAGGTTCGCGAACTCCGCGTCGACCGCGATGGTGGCGGTGGACTTGTCCGTGCGAACGCCGCTCGACGGAAACAGCTGGACTTCACCCGGCACGCCGCGCCCGCCCATCCGGATAGTCGCGGTCTCCCCTTCGACGTGCACCGTCGCCGTGTCGCTGTTGGATCGATTTCCGCCCGCCGGGAACAGAAAATATCGCCGTCCTCGCCCCCGCCGCCCATCCGGAGATTCCCGAGGCGCTCGATCGACACCACGGCGTTGTCAGGATCGGTGCGATAGTCGTTTCGGCCCGAACAGCAGCAGTTGTCCGCCGGTACCGCTGCCGCCCATCCGGAGATCGCCGGCGCCCCCGTCGAGATGGACCGTCGCCGTGGACTTGTCGCCGATGTCTCCGTCGTGGCTGAAGAGGAAGAGATCGCCGCCGGTCCCGTTTGCGCCCATCAGGAGATTCGCGCCGCCGCCTTCGAGGTGCACGGCGGCGGTTGCGCTATCGCCGGGGTCGCCGTTCTTGCGAAACAGCAGCAGTTCGCCGTCGGCGCCGTTCGCACCCATGCGCAGCCTCGCCTGACCACCATTGAGATGAACCGTGGCGGCACTTTTGTCCGTCGGGTCAGCATTGGCCCGGAACATGTACAGTTCGCCGCGCGCGCCGTTGCCGCCCATCTTGAGCTCGGCGTGGTGGCCGTCAAGCGCGACCGTCGCGTCGTCATCCGACGTGCGATTCCCTTCCTCGCGGAACAGCAGAACCTTGCCCTCCGATCCGTGCCGCCCATGCGCAACGCGGCATTGTCGCCGTCGATGTGGACCGTGGCGGTGCCGGCGTCGGTGATGATGCCGTTGGGACGGAACAGGAAAATGTCGCCGTGGAGTCCGCCGCCGCCGAGCAGGGCATCACTCAGGTCCGCGTCCAACACGATGCTGGCCACATTCTCGTTGGCCGTCAGCACAATCTGCACGCGGCCGCTGAACGTTTCCGCCATGGAGTTCTCCTCTCTACGTCGCCGTGGATATCGTTGGGGAGGGCAGACTACGCCGCGCGATGAAGGTGGTCAACCACGACAGTTGGGAGAGGGGATGCGCCTGCAGCGCGACAGTGCTATCGCCGGACGGTGAAATCGACAGCGAACTGACGCGAGGGTCCAGGACGTCCGCCAAACGCGGTCGGCGGCGTCCCGAAGGTCGCCGTGATGTAGTCCGCGTTCGTGAGGTTTCGCGCGTACGCGGCGACCGCCCACCGGCGATTGCTCGGGCCGTATTCGACGCGGGCGCCCAGCAGGCCATACGGACTCTGCCGCTGGATGTTGTCGTTGAACGGCGTGTAGAACACCGTCGACTGCGCCGTCGAGTCGGCCGCGATCGACAGTCGCCGCGATCGGCCGATGTCGCCGCTCCACTCGATCCAGAGGCGCCCCGCCCATTCCGGCGCGTTGTTCAACCGGTTGCCCGACGACGTCTCCGGTGACGCCGCTGTTGGCGACCGCGATGTATCGATCGTAGGTGGCGTCAAGCCAGGTCGACGTGCCCGCCGGCTTCGATGCCGCGCCCGATCCGTGACGTGTTCTCCACTTCGACGCCGCGAATCGTCGCGGCTGCGGCATTGCGGATGTCGAAGACGCCGATCCCGATCGGCGTCTGCACCTGCAGGTTCGTGTAATCCATGACGAACGCCGACACGTCGAGCCTGGAACGGCCGCCCATGAGCGCGCCTTTCCATCCGCCTTCGTAGCTCCACGCCCACTCCGGCGCGTAGCCGCGGCCCGGCACCGTTGACGACGGGTTGAAGCCGCCGCTCTTGAAGCCTCGCGTCGCCGACACGTACGCGAGCGCGTCGTGCGGCAGTTTCATCTCGAGGCCGACCTTCGGCGTCCAGGCGCTCGTGCGCGATGGAATCGGAATAGCCGTAGACCGAACCGGGAACCGGCAGATTCGGATCATCGAGGCCGTAGCGTCCCCCGGCGTTGTCGATGTCCTTCCCCTCGTGCGTGTAGCGAATGCCGGCGGTCGCCGAGAGCCGGGACGTCAATCCGACGGTCGCCTGTCCGAACACCGCGCGGCTGGTGGCGTCGACGCGCGGGTCGAGCCGAACCTGGATTCGCTGCCGCCGGCTGATCGACCCAGAACGACTGGTGATCGGATTCGTCGAAGAGAAACACGCCGCCGACCCACGTCAGCCTGGGCTGCTGGTGCGAGATCGTGATCTCCTCCGACAGCTGATGCTGCCGCTCGTGCTGGTGCGTCGTCAGCAGGTTGAGTTCGGTGATGTCGGCGTCGACGAAGAATTCGTAGTCCAGGTTTCGATACGCGGTCAGGCTGACCAGGGTGGTGGACGGCGTGAGCGCCATCGTCAGTCGCGCGCTCGCGCCGTACTGCAGCGTGCGATTCGAGGCGAGCGCCGATGCGCGAACGTCGTGGAGGTCGGGCGGGTTGTCGAACGTGAAATCCCGGCTTCGCCGCGCAGCACCTTGTTGAAGGTCAGCGGCGTGCCGTCCTGGCGGTCGACGTCGCTCGACAGCAGCAGATCCGTCCGGCGATCGAAGACGACGCGCAGCTGCCCTCGTGCCGCGGTGACATCGTCGCCGCCAAGCGGATGGTCCGGATGCTCGAGGTCGCGGACGTAGCCGTCGCGGACGCCGCGCGCGAACGCGACCGATCCCATCACCTTGATCGCGCTTGAGCGGGCCGCTGATCCGCGCGTCGGCGCGAAGCTCGCCGAAATTCCCGGCGGTGACATCGGCGGACGCCTGGAAGTCGTTCGTCGGCGGCCTGGAGATCAGGTTGATCGCGCCGCCGACGGCGTTGCGTCCGTACAAGGTGCCCTGCGGTCCGCGCAGCACTTCGATGCGATCGAGATCGAGAAACTGCACGAACGCCATCGCCGGCCGCGCGAGGTAGACGCCGTCGAGGTACATCGCCGAGCTCGGATCCGAGCCGGCGTTCACGACGTTGGCGCCGATCCCGCGGATCGTGAGCTGGCCGAAACCGGTGTTCTGAGAGAGCGTGACCGACGGCGCGAGCGCAGCGCCTCGCCCAGTGTCTGGCGTGCCCAGGCGCGCGAGCTCGGCGTTCGAGACGGCGCTGATCGCCATCGGAATCGTCTGCACGTCGCGCTCGCCGGCCTTCGCGGCCGTGACGATCGTTTCTTCCACGATGGCGACGCGCAGGGTGAAGGACACGGTGACCCGTTCGCCCGCCCGCACGCGCACGGCACGACGCGCCCGCTCGAATCCGCTCAGTTCCGCGGAGATCTCGTAGTCGCCTTCAGGAAGGTCTGGAAACGCGAAGTCGCCCGCGGCGCCGGTTTGCGCCGTCGCGCTCGGTCGACGCCGCGAATCGTCATGCGAACGCCTGGCAGCGGCGCACCGGTCTGGTCGAAGATCGAACCGGACACTGCTCCGGTGGACTGTGCGCTCGCGGACAGCAGGCGCGCACAACAGCGCCAGGGCCGCGACGATCGCCATATTCATGCGTCGAACGCGAAGATGTATATCATTCCCAGTCGACAACGCGCTGGTAGTGTCCGCATATTCGTGCAGCGCGTGCGCGAGCGTGACAAGCGACGCGGCTGCAGATCGTCGCTGGTGCGCGCGCTGCGCTGGCGGGCTGCTGCTGCTCGGCGCGGCGTCGAGCGAGGCCCAGCCCGCCGGTCCGGCAGGTCCTGGTGCTGCAATCGTTCGACCGCGGCAACATGACGCTCGACCACTTCACCGGCAACTTCCGCGTCGACCTGGACCAGCGCGCCGGAAGACCCGTGAACGTCGTCCAGGTCGTCGTGGGCCCGACAGGGTTTGTCGGCGCGCCCGAACAGGCGATCGTCGACTACATCCGATCCACGTTCGCCGATCGTCCCAAGCCGGACCTCATCGTGACGCTCGCCGGCCCCGCGGCGGTGTTCGCGCGCAAGTATCGACAGCAGCTCTTTCCCGACATGCCGCTCCTGTTCGCGGCCGTCGATCAGCGATTATCTGGGCGACGCGCCGCTTGGCGACAACGAGACCGCCGTCGCGGTCGCCAACGACTTTCCTCGACGTCATCGACGACATCCTGCAGCTGCTGCCCCGAGACCAGGCAGGTGTTCATGGTGATGGGGTCCGGACAGCTCGGCCAGTTCTGGCACCGGGAGCTCGAGAGCGAGTTCAAGCGATTTCACGACCGGCTGACGTTCATCTGGTCCGACGATCTGTCCCTTGCGGAGATCCTGCGCCGCTGCGCGAGCCTGCCAGCCGACTCGGCGATCTTCTATTTCACCTTCGGCACGGACGCGGCGGGCGGGGCGTATGCGGACGAGCGAGTGCTCGCCGACCTTCACGCCGACGGCGAATGCGCCGCATGTTCGGCGTGCAGAGCGTGATGCTCGGCACTGGCATCGTCGGCGGATCGCTGATGTCCATTGACGAGACTCAGTCGCAGCACCGCCGACGTGGCCATTCGAATCCTGAACGGCGCGCCGCCCGAGAGCGTCAGCGTGCCGCCGCAACAGCCCGGGCCGACCGATCTTCGACTGGCGCGAGCTGCAGCGGTGGGGCATCGCCGAGAGCCGGTTGCCGCCCGGCAGCGTCGTGCGCTATCGCGCTCCGAGCCTGTGGCAGCGAATACCGGGGCACGGTGCTGAGCGCCGCCGGCGCGCTGGTCGTCCAATCGCTGCTGATCGTCGGGCTCCTGTACCAGCGCCGCGCACGGCAGCGGGCCGAGATCGAGAGCCGGAGGAACCTGGCGCTCGCCGCCGACGCCAGCCGCCGCCAGACGATGTCGGCGCTGACGAGCTCGATCGCCCACGAGCTCGGTCAACCGCTCAGTTCGATGATGCACAACGCGCAGGCGCTGCAGATGATGGTCACCGCCAATCGCGCGACGCCCGACACGATCGGCGAGATCCTGTCCGACATCCAGACCCAGGGCGTCCGCGCCACGCAGATCATCGATCGCCATCGGACGCATGCTCCGCAGCCGTCAGCTGGACAAGAAACCGATCGATCTGCACGCCGTGATCAACGAGAGCCTGGCGCTCGTCGCGCACGACATGCAGCGCGCGGCAGATCGAGGCCACCGTCAATCTGTCTTCGAATCCGTGCGTCATCAGCGGCGATCAGGTGCTCCTGCAGCAGGTGCTCGTGAACCTGGTGATGAACGCCATGGACGCGATGGCCGAGACGCCGCCGGCGCCGGCGTCGCATCACGATCAGCAGCGACGTCAGGGCCGCCGATGTCGAAGTCTCGGTGCGCGACACCGGGACGGGTCTGCCGGCGGATATCATCGACACGCTGTTCACCCCGTTCGTCACGACCAAAGTCGCACGGCCTCGGGATCGGCCTGACGATCGTCCGCACGATCCTCGACGCGCATGGCGGCACCATCGCGGCCCGCAACAATCCCGAAGGCGGCGCGACGTTCACGGTCACGCTGCGCCGCAGCGAGACGCCGGCGAGTGATCGAGTCAGGGTTGCCAGGCGCGCATGACAGTCGATGTCGACGAGGCCGCATCGCCCACGCGACCCCGCGTGCTGCTTGCCGACGACTACCCGGACATGGTGAAAGCCGTTTCCCGCCTGCTGGCACTGGACTGCGACGTCGTGGGAACGTGTCGCGGACGGCAGCGCCCTTCTCGAGGCCGCGCAACGACTCCAGCCTGACGTGATCGTGCTCGACCTGAGCCTCCCGAACGTCTACGGGCTGGAGATGTGCCGTCAGATCACGCAGGCGCACCCGGAGATCAGGGTCATCGTGTTCACGGCGGTCGGCGATCCGGACCTCGCTCAACGATCCCTCGAGGTCGGCGCCTCTGCGTTTGTGTCCAAGCTGGAAGGCAACCGCCACCTGCTGTCGACCATCAAACGCCTGTGCGGCGACCCGGATTGATCGAGATATCAGCGGCGAGCTCATCAAGGACGACGACGCGGCCATACGGATGGCGATGGCGCGGCAGTGAGAGTTCGCGGAAAATCGCGGGAGGAGACACCTGTGAATGCGAAGACTCGGTATTCGGTTGTTGTTGGCCTGATCGGCATCGCGATGACGCTCGCGGCCTGCGGCGACAGCAAGCCGGCAGCGCCCGCGGCGAACCCGGCCGCGGAAGTCTGCGGCGAAGGCGGCCGCGGAAGCCGAAGCCCCGCTGCCGCCTCCGAACTCGAAACCCAGCTGCCGCCGGCCGTGCGCGACGTCGTCCTGAAGCCGTTCACCGGCGACCTCGACGAGATGGTCAAGCGGCGGCTCGTGCGGATCGGCGTCACGTTCAATCGCACGTTCTACTTCGTCGACAAGGGCGTGCAGCGCGGCGTGGCGTACGACTACGGGCAGCTCGTCGAGGAACGGCTGAACAAGCACTTCAAGACCGGCACCGACAACAAGATGCACGTGGTCTTCGTGCCGCTGCCGCGCGACATGCTGCTGCCGGCGCTCGTCGACGGCAAGGTCGACCTGGTGGCGGCGCAGGTCACGGTGAGGCCCGAGCTGCAGAAGCTCGTCGACTTCACCAATCCCACCCGGATGAACGTCAGCGAGATCCTCGTCACCGGCCCGGGCGCGCCGGCGATCGCCTCGGTCGACGACCTGTCCGGCAAGGAGGTCTTCGTCCGCGAGACGCAGCAGCTACTACCAGAGCCTGCTCGCGCTCAACGAGAAGTTCAAGGCCCAGGGAAGCCGCCGGTGGTGATTCGCGACCGCGCCCGAGAATCTCGAAGACGACGACCTGCTCGAGATGGTGAATGCCGGCCTGATCCCGGCCATCGTGGTCGACGACTACCTCGCGAACTTCTGGAAGAAGGTCTTCCCGAACATCACCGTCCACGACAGACGTGGCCGTGCGCACCGGCGGCACGCTCGCCGTCGCCATCCGCAAGAACAGCCCGCAGCTGTCGGCGGCGCTTGAACACGTTCATGGGGAAGTACGGGCTGGGAACGGCCTTCGGCAACCAGATCGAGCGGAAGTACCTCGTCAACACCAAGTACGCGAAGAACGCGGCCTCCGAGGCCGAGCGCAAGAAGTTCCTGACGCTGGTGCAGCTCTTTCGGAAGTACAGCGACCAGTACAAGCGTGGACTTCCTGCTGATGGCGGCGCAGGGGTACCAGGAATCCCAGCTCGATCAGGACGCCAAGAGCCAGGTGGGCGCCATCGGCGTCATGCAGGTCATGCCGGCCACCGGCAAGGAGCTGAACGTCGGCGACATCACGCAGATCGAGGCGAACATCCATGCGGGCGTCAAGTACATGCGCGTCACGGTGGACGCGTTCTTCAAGGACGAGCCGATGGACAACCTGAACAAGGCGCTGTTCACGTTCGCGTCCTACAACGCGGGGCCGGGCCGGGTTCGCCAGTTGCGGAGAGAAGCCGAAAAGCGCGGGCTCGACCCGAACGTCTGGTTCGGCAACGTGGAGCAGATCGCGTCCGAGCGGATCGGCCGCGAGACGGTGACCTACGTCAGCAACATCTACAAGTACTACGTCGCGTACCGGCTGGTCGTCGAAGAGGCCGAGCGAAAAGCGGCGGCCAAGGCGGCGGTGACCGCGAAGGATGTGAAGTAGAGGCGAAGAGGTTTCCTGATGAGCGAATCGATCGATGTCATGCGCGACCATCTTGTCCGCGTGCTCGATTGGGAGGACGCGCACGTCGGGCTCGGCAAGGCCGTCGATGGCATTCCGCCAGCGAAGCGAGGCGCCCGCGCGGCGGGATTCGATCACTCGCCGTGGGAGTTGCTGGAGCACATCCGGATTGCGCAGGAAGACATTCTCGACTTCTGTGTCAAGAGCGACTACGAGCACACGATGAAGTGGCCGGACGACTACTGGCCGAGGGATCCTGCGCCGCCGAGTGAACAGGCCTGGACGGACAGCCTGGCCGCGTATGCGCGATCGCTCGACGCGATGAAACGGCTCGCCCGCGAGGCAGACTTGACCGCGACCGTGCCGACGGGCAAAGGCAACCAGAGCTTATCTCCGCGCCATTCTGCTCTCCGCCGATCACGTGGCGTATCACGTCGGCCAAATCGTCGCGGTCCGCCGCGCGCTGGGAATCTGGCCAAGTAGCTGATGAGTACTGCGGTCGGACGCGATCGTGCGTCACGGAGGTCGTGAACTTGTCCCAGGAGTTTGACGTCGTGTGTCTCGGCGGAGGCGTCGCCGGAGAAGCGATCGCGGCCGGCCTTCGGGACAGCGGGCTCACGCTCGCGGTCGTCGAGCGAGAGCTGGTCGGGGGCGAGTGCCCGTACTGGGGCTGCATCCCTTCCAAGACCCTGCTTCGCTCGGGCGAGACGTTGAGCGAGGCCGGTCGCGCTCGCGTGCTCGCCGCCTCGCGCGTGGAATGGACGGTCGACTTTCCGAAGGTCTCGAAACGCGTGTTGTGGATGGCGCGCGACCTCGACGACAGCCGGCCTGCCGCCGCGATGGAGGCGACCGGCGCCAGGCTCTTTCGAGGCGAAGGAAAACTGACGGACCTGCGCACCGTCGCGGTCGGCAACGAGCAGCTGATCGCGCGCCGCGCCGTGGTGATCGCCAACGGCAGCACCGCGGCGATCCCACCGATCCCCGGCCTCGACACCGTCGAGTTCTGGACCAACCGCCAGGCGGCGATTCCGAGGGAACTGCCGGCATCGCTGGCGATCCTCGGCGGCGGCGCGATTGGCGTCGAGCTCGGGCAGGCGTTCGCGCGACTCGGCTCCAAGGTGACGGTGATCGAAGCCGGGCCGACGTTCCTCGGCCTCGAGGAGCCCGAAGCCGGAGCCGCGCTCCGGCCACATCTCGAGGCGGACGGCATCACGCTGAAGATCGGCGACCCCTGCGTCTCCGTCGAAAAGCAATCCGCCGGGCCTCGCACCACGCTCGGCCGTCGTCGTCCACTTGAAGTCCGGCGCCGTCGTCGCGGCCGACCGGTTGCTGGTGGCCACGGGCCGCCGCCCCAACGTGGAGGCATGGCGGGCGGCCGGGCTCGCACAGACCGAGCGCGGCTGGTTGAAAGTGGACCCGGCGACGCTCGAAGCGCGGCCCGGCGTCTTCGGCGCCGGCGACGTCACGGGACTCGGCGGGTTCACGCACGTCGCCTACTACCACGGCCAGGTGATCGCGCGGCGATTGCGCGGCGAGGATGCGAGGGCCGATCACACTGCGGTTCCGCGCGTGACGTTCACCGATCCGGAAATCGCGTCGGTCGGAGTGTCGGAGGCTGCCGCGCGAGCGAAAGGCATCGACGTCGTCGTCGCCACCGCCGATCCGGCCGAGGCCGCGCGCGGCTACATCCACGACTTTCACGATGGCGCGATCAAGCTGGTCGGCGACCGCGCGCGGGGCGTGCTGATCGGCGCGACGCTGGTCACCCCGCGCGCGGGCGAGATCGTGGGCGAGCTCGTGCTGGCGATCAAGCTGGGCACCCCGCTGAAGACGCTCGCCGACGTCATTCACCCGTTTCCGGCGTTCAACCGTGTACTCGACAAAGTCTCTCGGCGAGCTCGCCGCGAAGTCCGGTACGATGAGTGGCCGTGAGGTCGTCGCTCAGGGCGTGATTTCGGGGAGCTCGAGCACCAGGCGCGGCCGGATGTTGTCCACGTAGATATTGGTGACCGCATCACGGAAAAATTCAGCGGGTGAGCCGAGCGGAGAGTTGGCCAGAATGACCAGCTCCATGTCGCGCGGCAGGAAATACGCCAGGCTCTGCTCGATTTGATTGCCGGCGTTCCCCCAGAGTCCGTTCTTGTTATAAAGCTTGCCGAGCGGCGTGTCCATCGTCAGGTCGATGCCGAAGCCGTTGTCGAGCATCGCCTGCGCCGCAGCGACGCTCATGATGGTGCCCTTGCGGCGGAATGTTCCCATGACCTTGAGCATGTCATCCGGTGACATGTGCCAACCCGCGCCTCCGGCCATGGTCCTCAGATCCCCGGAGTTCCAACCTGCGGCCTGCACCGGAAAGCTGTAGGCCAGCGCATCGTCCGCCGGGTGGTCGAGCGTCGGCCCCGAGATCGCCTGACGGCGTGAACACGTGGTCCTGCACGTACTGCGTGTACGCACCGATCGTGATCAAGTCCCATAGAAGATCGTTGGAGTTCGGAATGAACGGCAGGTTGAAGATCGCGCCGGGCGCGACGTTGCCGTTGATCGTGGCGATCAGAATCCGGCACAGACCAAAATTCATGTTCTGGTACAGGTAGCCGCCCGGCCCGGCGGCGCTGCCGGCCGCCACGCGCTCTTCATGAACTCGAAGTCGGAGTCGGATTTTCCGGCGACGCCGAGGCCCGAGGTGTGCGTCATCAGGTGCCGGAACGTGACCGCGTTGACGTGCGGACCCTTGGCCCAGTAGCCCGGCAGGAAACCGACGATCGGCGTGTCGTACGACACGTGCTTGTCGTTGAGCAGCTTCGTCATCGCCATCGCGGTGATGAGCTTGCTGCAGCTGGCGATGTGCATGCGCACGTCAGGCGTCCAGCCCTCGCCGCCGTCCCAGGGACGCTTCGCCCAATGCCACTGCAGCGTGTAGATGGTGTGGCCGTGCTGCCGCAGCTGCAGCACGTAGCCGGCGACCGAGTCTTTCAGCTTCGCGTGGAGCGCTCTGCCGAAGCCGTCCACGTCGAAGAAGTAGGGAAATATGGTCGAGACCGGAAAGGGAGACGCGATGTGCGCGATGCCTTCTTCGAGCCCCCGGCTCGAGACGACGTCCAGGACGTGGGAGGGTCGAATGGCGTGCGCCCGCAGCGCGCCCTCGTCCACCTTGACCCCGCGAACGTCCGCAAGCGCCGAAGCGAGTGTGTGCTCCATCGCGGTCCCCCTTGGTTGTGGCCGACTATACTCCTCCTTTCTGAAGCTCTGGAGGCACGCCGATGAAGATCGCGCTCCAATTGCTCGTCGCCGGATTGATGCTGTCGCCATCGGCCTGGGCCGCGGACCCGCCCGGCTTTGCGCTGTGGAAGGCCGGCGAATTGAAGCAGCACGACGAGGCGCTCTCGAAACACGTGGCGGACGATCATTCGTCCCGAGAAACGCTCTCCGATTACGGCGATCATCGCTTCCGGATGCTCTACCGCGATGCCGACGGCAATCCCGAGCAGCACGACGCGATCATCGACATCGTCCTCGTCCAGAGCGGCGAGGGCACGCTGATGCTCGGCGGCACGATGGCCGGCCGCCGGGCGACGACCGCGGGTGAGTGGCTGGGCACGCGCCTGGATGGCGGCGATCGGCATCCGCTTGGGCCGGGAGACATCGTGCACATCCCGGCCGGCATCCCACACAGCTTTCTGGTGCCGAGCGGCAAGCACCTGACTTACGTGCTGCTGAAGATTCCCGCCAAACCCTGAGCGCTGGTTCCGAAAAATCTTCTGACGCCCGGCGATCAGGTCCTTGGAACTGCTTTTGTGTACGCGATCTGGTCTACTAGGACGAAGACGAGCGCGGCAACCGCCGTCGGGATGAGCGCGCCGGCCAGGAGTCCGATCGGCAGGATCGCGCGATCGAAGAACGGGCTGAGGATGGCCTGCCCGGCGGGGTTCGGCGCGTTCGCCACGACCGTCAATCCGCCGCCGACGACCGCGCCGCCGACCACGGCGAGCTTCGAGGGATCGGTGAAGGAGGGCACCAGCGTCGCGAGATAGGTGATCAGCGCGTTGTCGTTGAACGCCGTCAGCAGCGTCGATCCGAGAAACAGCGGCGCGTTCGACAGGCGGCCGAGCACCGGCGCGATCCACCAGCCCTGAAGGCCGCCATGAATCACGAGACCCGCCAGGAAGAAGCCGACGAGCAGCGGCGACCTGAGCTCGACGCGACTTTGATAGGCAGCGGTCGCGCGCGCGAATCCCAGAAAGAACAGAAATCCGCCGACGAAGAGCACCGGATCGTGTGAATTGAAGACCGTCCAGGCCATGAACGCGAGATGCACAGCGACCATCCAGGCCGGCACCGGCAGCAGCGTGCCGGCTTCGCTCTCTTCGTCAGCCTGTTCCGCACCGGCATCGCCGGCGCGCGCCGCAAGAGCTCTCAGCTCGCGCCTGAACAAGACGTAATAGATCGCCGTGGAAATCGACGATCGCCAGGCAGGCGCGCCAGCCAAAGTTCACGACCATGAACGCGCTCGTCCAGCCCCACGGGCGCGCCACCATCAGCACCGGCGGCGCGGCGAAATGGGTCAGCGTTCCGCCAATCGAGACGTTGACGAACAGCAGTCCCAGCGTGGCGTACGCCAGACGCGGACTCGGGCCGCGCGCATAGAACCGCCGCGCCAGCAGGAGGGCCGCAATCGTCATCGCCGCCGGTTCGGTGATGAACGAGCCGAGCAGCGGTCCGATGGTCAGGATCGCCACCCACCACGCGGCGGGCGTTCCGCCGCCGGCATTGGCGGCGCGCTGCAGCGCCGATTCCGCGAACCCGACGACGGGCCGGGTCGACGCCAGCGCCATGATGACGACGACGAACAGCGGTTCGGTGTAGTTGACCGTTTCGCCGATGTAGTGCCTGGCTGAATCCCATCCGGCATACGCCGTTGCCGCGGCGAGCAGGACGACCGCCCACAGTCCGAACACCACTTCAACCTCGCCCACGAAGTGCAGCATCTCGGCGGCGATGCTTGGCGAGGGCGCGTGGCCCCGCGCGAGCGCCTGGCGCGGTATGCCGCTTCTGGACGTGATGCGCCAGCGCCATGAAGCGCGCGGCTGAGAAGGTGTGGATGATCGCGAGAACGAAAATCGCGGTCGCAATCGCGTTGAATGGTTCGATGCGCACGCGCTCGGCGAGCGTGGCGGCCAGGGTCTGGTCCGGCCCGGAGGGATAGCTCGTCAGCGCTCGCGGGAGCTCAGTGGCGACGGATGATCCGTCCGCCATCGGCTACTCGAGACGCCACGGCGAAACGTTCGACCAGCCCTGAAGTGTCTGACGCGCCCACGCGGTCGATCGATCGGTGTGGCAGGTGGTGCACGGATTGGGCACCTTGAATTCGTCGGTCATGCCCGGCGTGATGAACGCGAAGGTGTGGCTGCGCACGTTCACGTTGGCGATTGTCCGGCTCGATGGCCGGCATGTGGCAGCCGACGCACTCGCTCCCGGCGCTGCCGCGCGCGTGATGCGTATGTTCTTCGAGCGTCGCACCGCGCGGCCCGTTCGGTGACGTCGGGCTATGACAGGTCAGGCAGAGATCGCGCGACGGTTTCACGAGGTCCGCGTTGTTGCTCGTGCCGTGCACGTCGTGGCAGCTGAAGCAGGTCACGCCGCGCCGGTACATCACGCTCTGCACGAAGTCGTTGCCCTGCATGCGGTTCTTGTGGGCCGTGCCGTCGGCGAAATGCGTGAACGTGGTCTCGCCGAGCTTGTGCTCTTCGAGTTTCCAGAAGTCCTTGAGGTTGCCGCCCTGGTGAAAGCCGACCGGCCAGTCGTAGTACTGCCCCTGGATCGGATTGGTGAGCGGCTGCCCCTGCGAGTGGCACTGGATGCAGGTGTCGTTGGCCCGCACGTAGTCCAGCCGCGCCGGATTGACGATGGTGGCGACGGACGGACGCGCGACATGGGCGCTGCCGGGACCGTGGCATCGCTCGCAGCCGACGTTCCATTCCGTGACCGATTTCGTCCTGATGTCGTAGTTGACGGAATGACAGCCGTCACAGAGCGGACCGGTTGGACGGCCGGCGTTCTCAGGCCGGGTAGAACTTCACCCACCAGTCGGTGTTGGGCTGCACCAGGTAAGGGACGCCAGACCTTGTTGATGATGTCCCACTGTGCGCCGAGCGGGTAATAGTCGTTGCCGACCTTGGTGAAGTAGCGCTGCTTCCACTTGGTGCCGTACACAAACGCGATGTCCTCGAGCTTGAACGTGACGAGCGGATCCGGCTTGGACAGATCCGGAATGATGGCGTCGGGACGAACGTGCGGATCGGTGACGACGTTGGCCATGCGCGTCTTCGACCAGCGTTCGTAGGTGGCGGCGTGGCAGCGGCGGCAGGCCTGAGAGCCGACGTAAGTGGCCGCCGGCGCCAGCGGTCGCAGGAGCTTGCGCGGCCTGCGCTGCCGCTGGCGTCGTCGAGAGGAACGAGAAGCCGACCGAGGCGGCCGTGAGATAGAAAACGCTCGCGACTGCGAGGAGCGCGCTCGGGGTCCGCATCCGCATTCTGACAGCTTACATCTTGACCATCGTGACCGTCTCGACCTTCAGGACGTCACCTTCGACGGTGCCGGTGACCTTCACCTTGTGGCCGAGATGCGCCTTGATCTTGTCCATCGAGGCCGCGTCGAATTTCAGCGTCTTGTTGTCTTCGGTGACGAACACCGCGTCCGAGCCGTTCTTGACGCAGTCCTTCACGCAGCTTTCGAACGCCGCCGGCTTGATCCATTCGGCGGCGGTCTTGGCTTTCGCGCCGCTGGCCGCGCACTTGGCGTCGGACACGTAGCCGGTCATCTCCGCCGCGCGCGGCGCAGCGGCGGCGAGCAGCGAGAACGAAACCACCGCGATGAGCTTTCTCACAGACGACCTCCTGATGAAGTAGCGACAAATTGCGACAAGCAGTATATCGCCCGCATGCCAAGATTTACGGGAACTTCTGGAAGAACGGAATCGTAAGTTTCGAGATCGCGGCTCCGGTCCAGCAGAGGCACGCCAGGAGCGCGAACATCGCGAATCGGGGTTCCTGACGGGTGTATTCCTTCACCCGGACCGTCCCGGTCGACACGCGATCGATTTCCGCGATCGCGGCCAGCAGCGAGGCTTCATCGCTCGCCGCAAAGAACTGCCCGCCGGTCCGTTCGACCGCCGGGATCCATAGCTCGTCCGGGATGTGTTCGCCCTTGGCGAGTCCATAGTTCGTCCGGACGAAGTACACCGGCACGTTGGCGTCCACGGCGCTTTGCAGGATGTCATCGAGCGGCCGTCCGCTGGATGCCGCGATGGTGTCTTCGCCGTCTGAAAAAATCACGAGGAGGTTGCCGGACGCATCGAGGAACTTGAAGGCCTTGAACAGCTCGACCGCCTGCTCGATGGCCTTGGCGATCAGCGTCTGCGGATTCGGAAACCGCTCGAATTCAATCGGGTCGGCGATAAGCGAAGTATTAAGAAGGAGGCTCTCGTAGTCGTTGGTGAACGGTGTCACGATGTACGCCTCGTTGCCGAATTCGACCAGGCTGACGAGATCGCGATAGTGCCCGTTCATGCGCAGTTGAATGAACCGCTCGGCCGCGGCGATGTCGTGAAGAAGGCCGCTTCGGTCGGTGCGAGCGGTATTCAGGTTCTTCGCGGTGAACGGCGTGATCATGCTGCCCGAGGCGTCGATCGCGATGCAGATCCGGCGGCCCGGATAAGACACCTCGTGGCTGATAAGCGCGGTATGTGGATCGGCGAACGCCAGGACCAGGAACGGCAGGCCGACCAGGGCCAGCACGAGCGGCAGCGACAGCAGCGCGCGGCGGCTTTGCCGCGGCAGCGAGGCCGGAACGGCCGGCAGGACGACGCGGTGGCGGGCCGGCTGGCGACCGATGACGGCCCGGGCGGCCAGCACGATGATCGACACGCCGAAGAGCGCCGCCAGTCCGAGCCACGCGTCGGTCGCGCGATCGAAATGCAGGTCCGACAGGCTGAGGCTGCGCCACTCGGTAAATTGATCGACGAGGAGCCCTTTGAGGGCGAACCAGGTAGTCAAGGTCGGCTATTAACGTTCATGACGCCGCGGCGCGGCCACTTCCATTCGACGTCGACGAAGTGTGCCACAAGAGCAAACGCGCGTTTCCGCGAGGTCACCGCATGCGAAGCGAGCACGCGTCGTGCATAAGTCAAACTCCAGTTAGACGATGCCGTGCGCAGCGATAGTCGAAGTCGGGCGTCTCGTCTTGCACAAGAATCCTGCAAGACGGAGAATATCTTAGAGCGATCGGACCGCTTGTTGCCTTCTGCGGACAATGGGTTGTCCTCCAGAGTGACATTTTTGAAGGAGATTGAAGATTCCATGCCGTTATCCTCCCCCCAGGTTCGCGATCTTGCCAAGAAGGGTGCACAGGCTCGCGTCGAAGAACTGAGAGCAGAGCTCAACTCCATTTACCAGTCGTTTCCCGAGCTCCGCCGCTCCATTGTTCGCGAGTCTCGTGTCGCCCAGCCGGTGGTGAAAGCCGCGCGGCGGCGATCGCGAATCAGCGCTGCCGGACGCGAACGGATTCGCCAGGCGCAGTTGAAGCGCTGGGCGGCCGTCCGCGCCAAGAAAACCCGCTGACGCTTCGGCCGGCGTGTTCCCTGAGTGATCTGCACGGCACGGTCGTCCCTCGTCATCCGAGGGAAGACCGTTGCCGTCGGTCCCGCCGCGTTCCACCTATTGTCCTGTCTGCTTCCTACTCATCAGCATACGCCTCGGTCGCCCGGTGATCCCGGAGTGCGGCGGCGCCGTTTGGCGTCCAACTCTCCAGCAGCGCTAGACTGGAGATCCCTCCAGTGCTGAGACGCTTCGCTGCCAGCCCCGTTCGCTTCCGGATCTCCGCGTGACGCGGGTCGTTGTCACGGGAATCGGCGTCGTGTCGCCGCTGGGGCATTGCACCCCGGCCTTCACGCGGGGCCTCGTCGACGGGCGATGTGCGATTGCGCCGCTGACCATTCCGCGCGCCGAGACGCTGAACGCCCGGGTGGCCGCCGAAGTCACCGGTTTCGATCCCGCCATCCACTTCTCGGAACGCGAGCTCCTGCAGATGGACCGCGTGGCTCAGTTTGCCGTCTTTGCGGCCCGGGAGGCCGTGTCACAAAGCGGACTGCGCTTCGACGGTCTCCTCAGCGAACGCACGGCGGCAATCGTCGGCACCGGCGTTGGCGGACAGAACACGCAGGAGGACAGCTACGACCGCCTCCATGCCGATCCGCCGCGGCGCCTGCATCCGCTGGTGGTCCCGCGGCTCATGACGAGCTCGGTGGCCAGCCACATCTCGATGCAGTTCGCCCTGCGCGGCCCGGCCTTCGCCGTCACCAGCGCCTGCGCGTCCGGCGCGCATGCCGTCGGGATGGCGTTCCAGATGGTGCGCGCCGGCGTCATCGACTGCGCGGTCACCGGCGGCGTGGACGCGTGCATCACCCACGCGACCCTGCGCGGCTGGGAAGCGCTGCGGGTGCTGGCGCCCGACTTGTGCCGGCCGTTCTCGCGCGACCGGAAAGGCCTGGTGCTCGGCGAAGGCGCGGCGATGTTCGTGCTGGAATCGCTCGAGAGCGCGCGCGCCCGCGGCGCGGCCATCCTCGGTGAGATTGCCGGCTTCGGCATGACCGCCGATGCCCGCGACCTGCTCTCGCCGGATGAATCGGGCGCGGCCCGCGCGATCGAAGCGGCGCTGGCTGACGCGCGCGTGGCTGCCCGAGGACGTGGACTACATCAACGCGCACGGCACCGGCACCATCATCAACGACGAGACCGAGACGGCGGTCATCAAGCGCGTGTTCGGCGATCGCGCGCGGCGGATCCCGGTCTCCTCGATCAAGTCGATGATCGGCCACGCGCTGGGAGCGGCGAGTGCGCTCGAGATCGTGGCCACCCTGCACGCCGCGGCGACCGACGTGGTGCCGCCGACCATCAACTTTCTCGGCCCCGATCCCGCCTGCGATCTCGATTACGTCCCCAACGAATCGCGTTCGGTCCTGGTGCGCGCCGCCGTCACCAACTCCTTCGCGTTCGGCGGATTGAACGCGGTGCTGGTCGTCCGCAAGTTCGCGGGGTAGAGCGGATAGTCGTAGTGTCCGGCTTCAGCGACCTCCGACGTCTGGCTATACCGCATCAATTCAGAGTCACGAAGGCACGAAGACACGAAGGAATTCCATCAAGGGTTTCTTCGTGCTTTCGTGTCTTCGTGGCTCTGAAGTCCGGCTAAAGCCGGACACTACATCTGAAAGCGCGTCAGCGGATGCCGAGCGACGGGTAGCCCTGGCTCGGGATGAAGTCGCTGTGGCACAGCCGCCACTGGTTGTTCTCGAGCGCGGCGCTGACGTAGTCCACACCGTTGGTGATTTCGCGCGCGCCGCTGGACTTCTTGGTCACTTCCCAATGCACCGCGAACGACGAGCAGGCATCTACGTTGCGCTGCGTACGGCCGTCGGGCAGGAAACAGGTGCCGGCAAACGAGATGGTCGCCGCACCGCGGCGGCTGATACGAAACGCGCTGAAATCCTGGACGTAGGTCGCCCGGTTGAAGTCCACGTCGTTCTTCTCGGACGCGCGCCCGTCGCCCTTGTCGCAGGTCGTCGAGAAGTTGTGGAGCACTTCGCTCGTCGGCACTTCCGATCGCGAGAACAGCGTCAGGAAGTCCTCGCCGGCGTCGAGGATTTCCTTCTGCGAGTCGTGCACCTGCATCACGAACGATCCGCTGCTGCTCTGGTGATGAGTGACGTTGTTTTCGACGAACGATTCGGTCACCGTCAGCGTGACGCTGACCGGCGACGGCGTCGGCGACACATCGCCAGGCACCTGCCACGTGACGCTCGTGCCGGTGCCCGAGAACGTGCCCGGTCCCGACCACTCGTAGGTGAGGCGATCGGGCGGAGTTTCCGCGTCGGTCACGCTGGCGACGAGCATCACCGATTCGCCGATGTCGGCAAACCCGGACGGCTGTCCCGCGTGCGATCCCACGCTGCGGATGCTGCCGACCACCGGCGGCGCGTTCGTGCCGCCCGGCGCGACGAACGTGAACGCGTTCGGGAGCGTCGCGGTCTTGCCGCCGCTCGTCACGACGACATCGCCCGCTCCCGCCGCGCCATGCGCCGCGGACACGGCCGTCATCATCGTCGTTCCCTGGACCACGATCCCGGTGGCGGCGACGCCGCCGATCGTGACCGTCGCGTCACTGCGCGAATTCCGTCCCGGCGATCGTGACAGGCGTGCCGCCGGTCGTGCTGCCCGATGCAGGAGTGATCGACGTGATCTTCAGCGTGGGCGGCGCAGGCGCCGTGGGGCTCTTGCCACAGGAGGCTGACGCAACTGCCGCAACGACAGCGAGGACGAGGGAAACGCGGGCCCGGAGCAATCGCAAAACAGTATCGGAAATATCTTACCGCGGCGGAGCGGCCGGCGCGCTGCCCGCTGCCGGGTTGTAGCGCGGATTGGCCGGATCGTTCGGTTGAACAATTCCGGTGCGTGGCGCCGCCGGCTCGGCGCTGGTCAGCCACGCGGTGTAGACCAGATCGCGTAGCATCGCCGCCGCATCGGAGGTGCACACGTACACGAGCTCGCGGCCGGCGGCATTGGCCTTATCGGTGTAGGCGTGCTGCTGTTCGAGCGCGTACACCTGGTCCACCCGGGTGTGCGAGCGCGCGAGCTGCGCGAGGATCGCCGAAAACGGATCGTCGATTTTCCGGGGCTGGCCGATCCGGGTCAGGATGTTGTCTTCGCGTAAGTCGATCAGATCGACGAAGTCGTTTTCGAATCCCCAGTGCAGCGCGCCGTCCCGCGTGTAGTTCTTCGGGTTGTCGCCGCGCCAGCCGTCGTGGTGCACGCTCGCATGCAGCGGCTGGGCCGCATCCGCGATGTAGTGGCTCAGCCAGCCGATATAAAACGCCGCGTCCAGCTCGATGAACTGCGTGTCCTGCCGCGCTTGCTGCTGCTCGCGCCAGGTCCGGAACGTCACCTTGAGCCGTTCGTACACTTCGATCGCCGTATACGGCAGCGTGCCGGTCCCGCGCACGTTCGCGAGCGCCGCCGCCTCCGGGTTGGTCTTTTCCAGGCGGCGATACTCGTCGTACACCGCCTGCACGAACTCGACGCGCGATCGCGGAATCGTTTTCAGGAACGCGACCTGCTCGAGGTGCCACTCGTGGCTCGGATCCTCTTCCATCTTGATGAAGGGCTCGCTGGCGCTGCGCCAGCTGTCCGGCGCGATCGAGCGCACGCCGATCCAGTCGATCTGCCGCTTCACGAATCCGGGGACATCGGCCGGCAGCGTCAGCACGGCGGCACGCGCGATGACCCGGTGACCGGTGACGCCCCAGGCCTGCAGGGACGGCGCCAGGACGATCGGCGCCAGGGCCACGACGCACAGCCATTTCTTCATGAACTCTGATTGTGCCATCAGCCGATCGCTGACGTCCGTACCAATTGCCCGGGCATATAATCGGCGCCATGAAACGCTTTCTTTTCATCGCCCTTGTTGCGGCGTTTGCCGCCGGCGTTCCTTCGGCCCGTCCTGCGGCCGACGAGCCGTACAAGCTCGTCGACGGCTGGGGACCACTCCCGTCGGGCATGTCCTGGGGTGAAGTGCCCGGCATGACCATCGACGCCAGCGGGCGCATCTTTGCCTTTCATCGCAACGAACCGCCCATCGTCGAATTCGATCCGTCCGGCAAGGTGCTGAAGACGTGGGGCGCGGGCATGTTCGTCTGGCCGCACGGCATCCGCGTCGATCGCGACGGCTTTCTCTGGATCACCGACGGCCGCGGCCGCGACGGCAAGGGGCAGCAGGTCTTCAAGTACACGCGCGACGGCAAACTCCTGATGACGCTCGGCACGGCCGGTGTTTCCGGCAATGGCCCTGATACGTTCAACGGTCCGACCGACGTCGCGGTCGCGGCCAACGGCGACATCTTCGTTTCCGATGGACACGTGAACTCGCGCATCGTGAAGTTCTCGAAAGACGGCAAGTTCATCAAGAGCTGGGGCAAGAAGGGCACCGGCCCCGGCGAATTCGATCTGCCGCACACGATCTTCCTCGATTCGCGCGGCCGCCTGCTGGTCGGCGATCGTTCCAACAAGCGCATCCAGATCTTCGATCAGGACGGCAAGTTCCTCGATCAGTGGACGCAGTTCGGATCGCCGAGCGGGATCTTCATCGCGCCGGACGACACGCTCTACGTCGCCGACTACAACGACAAGATGCGGCTGTTCATCGGCAGCGCGAAGGATGGATCGATCAAGCACGCCATCAACAACCTGACGCTCGCCGAAGGCGTGGCGGTGGATCGCCAGGGCAACATCTATGTCGGCGAGACCGTCCCCGGCAAGACCGACAGCGGGATGGCCACCGGCCACATGGTGCGCAAGCTGGTGAAGAACTAGCCGACCAGGTCAGCCGATGTCGGTGCTGCGGCGCCGCGCCTCGAGCCGTCGCCGTTCGCCGAGGATCAACCCGTACTCCGCCGATCGCTTCCAGACGCGATTCGCCATCTCGGTCAGGTGCACGGCTTTCAGGCCGTAGTACATGAAGAATCCGCCGACCAGCGTGACGATCGTATAGCGCACCGGATCGAGCCACGCGCCGAATTCGGCGCCGAGCGATCCGATCACCTCGTAGGCCACGAATCCCGCAAGCGCGATGAACGGCGTCATGATCGTGCGCGCGCCCCACGACGCCACGCGCGACTCTTTTTCCATCAGGCTGCTGATCGTCTGCAGCCGGTCGATCGCGGTCTTCGTCCGGTCGATGTCCGGACCAAGCAGGACCTCCCGCAAGGTGATCTGCGCGCGGCACGCGTGGGCGACCCGCTCGTCGCCGCGCAGCCAGGATGGTCCGACCACCCGCACGTGATATCCGGCAAACGCGCTCGCGCAGCGCCGCGACGAAGCGTTCGTGCGACTCCGGATGAATGTTCGCCCAGGGTCGATGTCGTATCGACGTCGATGCGGTTCTCGTCGGGGATGTAGACGACTTCGTGCAGATCGCCGCCGGTATCCTGAAGATACGCGGCGGCGTGCGGCGCGATGCCTTCGTGCAGCATCGCCTCGTGATCGAGACAGGGGAGCGTCGGCACGCCGAGCGGCGGACCAAATTGCACCCGGTACAACTTGACCGCCAGCGGCGTGGCGAATGGGCGAACGGTTTCGAAGAACTGCTGAACGTCTCCCGCTATCACTCGGGAAGAGCCCACGCGGTCAGCGTCGTGCCCGCCGGCACCAGGATGTGCTGCCGGCCGTCGAGCATGTAGGTGATCGGCGAGGTGCCGTGCAGCGTCGGCGCCCATCTGATACCGCCAGAGCAGCTTGCCGTTTCTCGAATCGAGCGCGAGCAGGTTGCCGTCGGCGTCGCCGCTGAAGAGCAGGTTCGACGCGGTCGTGAGCATGCCCGACGTCGACGGGCTCAGACAGCTTGAACTCCCACTTGCGCTCGCCGGTGGCCGGATCGATGGCGCGCAGCGCGCCGTACGCCGGATTCGTCGCGATCCCGTGACTCGCTGCGCCGCGCCGCCGGTGAAGCGGTCGCCCTGCGTGAATTCCGGCTTGCCACGCGTAGTAGGTCGCGCACACTTCGCGCGCGTTGACGAAGAAGAGGCGCGAGTTCGGGTCGTAGGACGGCGGCCAGAAGTTCGTGCCGCCGGTGATGTCGGGGCACGTCACTTCGCCTTTTTCGTCGGGCGTGTGGCCCGGCAGCAGGATCGGACGGCCGTCGCGTGCCGACCTCCTTCGCCCAGGTCGTCGTGCACGAACGGCTTGGCGACGATCACCTTGCCGGTGATGCGATCGAGCGTGTAGTAGAAGCCGTTGCGGTTGGCGAACATCACCACCTTGCGCGGCTGGCCGCCGATCGGTGATGTCGGCGAGGATCGGCACTTCGGTCGCGTCCCAGTCGTGCACGTCGTGCGGCGTGAACTGGTAGTGCCATTTCAGCTTGCCGGTATCGGCGTCGAGCGCGAGCAGCGAGCAGCTGTACAGGTTGTCGCCCTCGCGGCTCTCGCTGTGATAGTCGGGGCCCGGATTGCCGGTGCCGATAGAAGACCAGATTCTGCTCGGGATCGTAGGCGCCGGTCACCCACACGCCGGATGCCGCCGCGCTTCCACGAATCGCCCGCCCAGGTGTTGTTGCCCGGCTCGCCCGGTCCGGGAATCGTGTAGAAGCCGCCACGCGCGCTTGCCGGTCTGCGCGTCGTAGGCGTCGATGAAGCCGCGGATGCCGTACTCGCCGCCGGCGACGCCGACGATGACCTTGTCCTTGACGACGAGCGGCGCGAGCGTGGAGGCGTAGCCGTTCTTGTAGTCCTCGAGCGTCGCGTCCCACACGATGGCGCCGGTCTTCATGTCGAGCGCGAGCAGGTGCGCGTCGAGCGTCGTCATGAACAGCTTGTCGCCGAGCACGCGCGAAGCCGCGGTTGACGAGGCCGCAGCACGCGGTCAGGCCCGTGCGGCAGCTCGCGGCGGTAGCGCCAGATCTGCTTGCCGGTTCGCGCATCGAGCGCCCAGGCGACGTTCTGCGGACCGGTGACGTAGAGGACGTTGTCGCGCACGAGCGTCGTCGTCTCGAAGTTGCCGAGCGTGGCGGTCTGGAACGTCCACTGCGGCAGCAGCCGCTTGACGTTGTCGGGCGTGATCTGCGTCAGCGGGCTGTAGCGATGGTTGGCGTAGTTGCCGCCGAAGGTCAGCCAGCGCGATGCCGTCGGCTTCAGGCCGTCGAGCGATCTCCTGGATCGCGACCTGGGCCGGGCGGCGCCGCCTGCTGCGCGATGAGCGACGGCGCCGAGCGGTAAGGCCGCAGCAGGGCGATGCGTGCGGCACGAATCACGGTGGCGCGCATAAGTCTCCTTGCGGCTACTTGACGGCTGGGTCGAAGCCGCGCAGCGTCTGCAGGTAGCGAGCAGGTCGTCGAGGTCGCTTTCGCTCAGCCGATCGGGGCCGTAGACCGGCATCGCCGACTTCGTGTCGTTGGCGACCGCGCGCACGTCGTCTTTCTCGTAGCCCTGGATCCGCTCGCGGGCAGTCCATGATCTGGACCGAGAACAGATCCTCGTTCTTCTTGACGCCGTGAATCGGCTGGCCGTTGGCCGGCGTGATCGTCACCGGCTCGTAGCCGGACGGAAGTCTTCGGTCGCGCCGCGGATCTGCTTCACCATCACGTCGCGCGCGCGCGCGACGCCGACGCGCGAGAGGTCCGGTCCGAGCCGGCCGCCGGTGCCGTTGACGCGATGGCAGCTCGCGCAGTTGGCGCGAAAGAGCCGCTGCGCCGTTCTCGGCGTTGCCCTTCGGCGGATCGGTCGGCGCCGGCGCGGCGAGCGTCCGCAGATAGGCCAGGATCTGCCAGGCTTCCTCGATCGAACATGCGCGGCGCCGAACGCCGGCATCTCGGTGCCGGGCACGCCGCCTTCGCAGCGTCTTGAACAGCCCATCGTCGGTGCGGCCCGAGGCCCAGACCTGCGTGAGGTCCGGCGCGCGCACGCCGCGCGCGTCCATGCCGTGGCAATCGGCGCAGCGTGAGCGGAAGAGACCCATGCCGGCCTTGATCGCGTCCGCGTTGCCCTGCAGCGGATTGGCCGCGGGCACGGCTGGCGTCTGGGCGGAAGCGGGGACGGCGGCGAGCGTCGCGATGGTCAACAGCGAGGGGATCCACTTCGTCATAAGCGATTCCTCGTGAGCAAGTCCCGGGTTGAACGCGGATTATAGTCTGAGGCATGCGCGGACTCGCGGCGATCGTGATCGCTCTCGGCATGGCCGCCGGCGGCTCGCTGGCGGCGCGCCAGAATGCGGATTCGCCGGCCCAACCTGCCCGCCGCACGGTCTGGGACGGGCTCTATTCGGATACCCAGGCGGTCCGCGGCAAGGCCGCCTACATGAAGGCGTGCGCCGAATGCCACGCCGCCGACCTGGGCGGTCACGAGTACGCGGGGGCGCTCGCCGGATTCGGCTTCCAGCTCAAGTGGCAGGATGCGAGCCTGGCGGAGGTCTACGGGCGCGTGCGCAGCATGCCGCTCGGCGCGGCCGGATCGCTGACCGGGCAGGAATATCTCGACATCGTTGCGTACATCCTGCAGGCCAACGGCTATCCGTCCGGCAGCGACGATCTGAGCGCGGCGGTCGCCGCCCAGCGCTGGCCGCGCATATTGATCGAACGTCAGAAGTAAGGCCTGCGAGTTCAGAGTTCAGAGTTCAGAGTTCAGAGTTCTGAATTCTTAAGTCTTAATTCTGAATTCTGAACTCTGACTACGGCGTGGTCTTCGGCGGCCGCCGCGTGTTGAGGACCTGCTCCCAGACATACGCCGCCTTCAGCAGGAGCGGCTCGCTGTACGGCGTGCCAAGCAGTTCGAATCCCACCGGGATACCGTCGCTCGTGAAGCCGGCCGGAATGGCGATCGCCGGGAATCCGGTCGTCGCGCTCAACTGACAGTTCGAGCCCGCCTGCGGCTGACCGATCGGCGCCGCTTTGCGCCTGAGCGTCGGATACGCGAGCATCGTCGCGCCGGCGCGCCCCATCGCTTCCCAGACCTGCTGGCGCACGGCGTCCCGCTTCGCGAGCGACGCGCGCGTAGGTGTCCGACTCGCGCACGGGCACGGCTTCCGCGCGTTTCAAGACGCCGTCGATGGCGGGATCGTACTTGCCGCTCGCGATGATCTCGCCGAGCGAGTGCACCGGCGCGTTCGGATAGCGCTTGAGGAAATCGAGCAGATCGAACTTGAACTCGGCGTTGATCACGCTCGTGCCCTGCAGCAGATCGTCCAGGCCGGGCATCTGCACTTCGACCACGCTCGCGCCGATGTCCGCGAACTTCCTGACCGCGTCGCGCACCAGGCGGCCGACTTCCTCGTCTTCCGGCGTGGTGCCGAAGAGCGGCGTCAGGATGCCGACTGTCGTATCACCGAGCTCGCGCGGACCGACCCAGCTGAGATACGTGCGCGGGATGTGTCCGCGCCCGTCTTCGGTGATGGGATCGTCGGCGTCATAGCCGACGGTCGCATCGAGCATGATCGCGAGATCGGTCACGGTGCGCGCCAGCGGTCCGCCGATGTCCTGCGTCATCGAGAGCGGCACGATGCCGGATCGGCTCGACAGTCCCATCGTGCCGCGCAGGCCGAAGAGACTGTTGTTCGACGAGGGAATCCGGATCGACCCGCAGGTGTCGGTGCCCATGCCTGCCGCGGCGAAGCTCGCGGCGACCGCGGCGCCGGTGCCGCCGCTCGACCCGCCGGGATTGCGCGTCGGGTCGTACGGATTGCGCGTCTGGCCGCCCATCGAGCTGATCGTGGTGATGCCGTAGGCGAGCTCGTGGAGGTTGGTCTTGCCGACGATCACCGCGCCGGCCTCGCGCAGCTTCTTGACCATGAACGCGTCGCGATGGGTTTCAAATCCCTCGAGCGACTTCGATCCGGCGGTCGTCGGCATGTCTTCGGTGGCGTAGTTGTCCTTCACGACGATCGGAATGCCGTGGAGCAGACCGCGGTCGCCCTTGGTGCGGCGCTCTTCGTCGAGCGCCGCGGCCGTTTCGAGCGCGTGCGGATTGAGCGCGATGAACGCGTTGATGTTCGGGCCCGCCTTGTCGTATTTGCGGATGCGATCGAGATACGCCTCGACCAGTTGCCGCGACGTGACCTTGCCGGCCCGCATCGCCTGTTGCAGATCGACGATCGAGGCTTCGACGACGTTGAAGGCGGAGGGGGCGGCGATTGCGAGCGCGCCAGCGCGCCGGCCAGCACGAGCGCGATAGCGACGGAAGCGGCCAGGCGGGATGTGGGCGCCATGTGCGGCGCCCTAGAACGTCGCGATCGGATTCAGCGGAAATCCGGTCCCGCCGAGCACCCGGATTGTCGACCCGGTGATCAGGCCGGCCAGCGCGATCGCGGCACACCACACGGCAGGATGGAACTTCCTCACGGCGGCCTCCTTGGGCATAATGAGCGTCGGCATTTTACTGCGGGGAGAACACATGCGCGCGAACAGGTCGGGACGCCTCATGACGGCGGTCCTCGTTTCGATAGTAGCGGTCGGCGCGCTCCATCGCCGCCCAGGACATCACCAGCAAGGACGTTCTGGACGGGTTCGCCAACCCGGCGCGCTGGCTTTCGAACGCGGGCGACTACACGGGGCAGCGCCACAGTCCGCTGACGCAGATCACGCCGGCGAACGTCGGCGCAGCTGACGGCCCAATGGGCATTCCAGACCGGCCTGACCGGGCACAAGTTCGAGACGACGCCGATCGTCATCGACGGCATCTTGTACGCGACCGGTGCGATGAACACCGCGTGGGCGATCGACGGGAAGACCGGCAAGCAGATCTGGCGCTACCAGCGTCAGCTGCCCGCCGAGGGGCTGAAGGTGTGCTGCGGCATGGTGAACCGCGGGTTCGCCGTCTACGGCGATCGGTTGTTCATGCTGACGCTCGATGCGCACCTGATGGCGTTCGAAGCGAAGACCGGCAAGGTCGTGTGGGACGTCGAGCTCGCCAAGTATCAGGAAGGTTATGCAGCGACCGGCGCGCCGCTGCTGGTGAAGGACAAGCTGATTGTCGGCGTCGCGGGCGGCGAGTACGCGATCCGCGGATTCCTCGACGCCTACGATGTGAAGACCGGCACGCGCGTCTGGCGCTTCAATACGATTCCCGCGCCGGGCGAGCCGGGCAGCGAGACCTGGCCGGTCGAATCGTGGGAGCGCGGCGGCGCGCCGACGTGGGTGTCCGGAAGCTACGACCCCGAGCTCAACACGCTCTACTGGGGCACCGGCAATCCCAACCCGGATTTCTGGAGCGCGAGCCGGCTGGGCGACAACCTGTACGCGACGTCGATGATCGCGCTCGACGCCGACACCGGCAAGCTGCGGTGGCACTACCAGTTCACGCCGCACGACACGCACGACTGGGATTCCAACCAGGTCCCGGTGATCGCCAACCTGACGATTGCCGGACAGCCGCGCAAGGTCGTGATGACGGCCAACCGCAACGGATTCTTCTACGTGCTCGATCGCACGAACGGCAAAGTCATCCTCGCCAAGCCGTACGTGAACACGACGTGGGCGAAGGAAGTGGGCGCCGATGGCCGTCCGATCGAGATGGCGGACCAGAAGCCGACGCCCGCCGGCACGTTGACGTGCCCGGATCTCTTCGGCGGCACCAACTTCCAGTCGCCGGCCTTCAATCCCTGCGCTCGGCCTGTTCTTCGTGAGCGCGCGCGAGACCTGCATGACCTATATCGGGCAGGCCCCGCCCGCGAACTACAAGGCCGGCGATCGCACCATGGGCGGCAGCATGCGTCCGCAGCAGGGCGCATACGGCGCGCTGCGCGCGATCGATCCGACGACCGGCGAACGGAAGTGGGAGCTGCGTCAGACGACCCCGCCGTGGTCCGGCGTGCTGTCGACTGCCGGCGGTCTCGTGTTCAGCGGCGACGCGGACGGCTATGTGTTCGCGGTGGACGCGCGGACCGGCAAGGATCTGTGGCGCTATCAGACCGGTTCGCCGATCTACGCGCCGCCGACGACCTACATGATCGACAACCGGCAGTACGTGATCATGCCGTCCGGCTCGACCTTGACGGCGTTTGCGCTGCCGGGCTCGACACGATGAACGAGCCGCGACGCGGGACCGACCCGCGAGAGAGACGCGCCTGGATGATGGGATCGGAGTCGGAGTGGTAAAGTACTGCTAGACAGCAGGAGGCCTCGTGGCAAACCGAACTCGACCGACTCTCGAAAAACGCGCGAAGGAGCGCGCACGCCAGGAAAAGCGCAAGCAGAAGGAAGAGCGCCGCGCCAGCGCCAAGGCAACGCGCACGTCCTCGCCGCGCCAGGAGGGCGAAGAGGATCCGGACATCGCCGGCATCCGCCCGGGCCCGCAGCCTTCGCCGTGGGGCGACGAAGAGCTGTAGTTGGGCCGCGTTTGTTCCATCACGCACGCCAGCTGGACTGACGCCGCTTCTCCCGATCACTCTCGTACATCGACGGCCGCGCTCGAGCGCGGCAACGTCCTCTTTCTTCCCAATCTTCCTTTCGATGTCGGCGCCGGGAGCCGCGATCTCTTTTCGCCGGAGATCCTGTCCTCGAGCAAGAACAGCAGCTTCGATCCGGCGTCGGGGCGCGTCGGCGGCACCACGCTGACGGGCGAACCGCTCGCGCGCCTGCGGCCAGCTGATGTCCCGGTTCAGCGACAGCGCGGACGCACTGGTCGGCAGCCTGTTTCCCGGATATCGATCGCGGATCCAGCGGGCGCGCGCGAGCTTCCGGCCGGCGGAAATCGCCGGGCGTCAGACCTCGTGGCGCAAGGACGACACGCGCCTCCACGTCGACAGCTTCCCGGCGTCGCCGGTCCAGGGGCGCCGCATCCTGCGCGTGTTCTCGAATGTGAATCCCGCAGGGCGCGCCCGAGGTCGTGGCGCGTCGGCGGCGAGTTCAGCGACGTCGCGCGCGCGATTTGCCGGCGCCTTGTCCTTGCCGCTGCCCGGCAGCGCCGCGCTGCTGCAGTTGCTGCGGGTCACCAAGACGCGCCGGACTCCGTACGACGCGCTGATGCTGCAGCTGCACGATCGGATGAAGGCAGACGAAGCGTTTCAGAAGACCAGCGACCAGGAAGCGGTCGATTTTCCTGCCGGGTCGACGTGGATCGCGTTCACCGACGAAGTGGGCCACGCCGCCATGGCCGGGCAGTATCAGCTCGAGCAGACGTTCCTGCTGCCGCTCGACGCGATGGAGAACGCCGACCGTTCGCCGCTCAGGATCCTCGAGCGGCTCAAGGGGCGGCGCCTTACCTGACGGATTTTTCGCCCTCGCTACTGGGCGCGCAACAGCAGGACGGGCACGCGCACGAGGTGGCGGACCTTGTCCGCGGTCGCGCCGAGCAGGACGTCGGCCAGAAAGCGGTGCCCGTGCGTGGACATGGCGATCAGGTCCACGTCGCGCTCGCGGGTCATGCGAATCAGCTCGTTCGCCGGGTCGCCCTTCGCGAGCTCGATCTCGGTGTGCAGGCCGCTTGCCTCGAGCGTTTGCTGCAGCCCTTCGAGGTAGGCGCGATCGGTCCGCATTTCTTCCGACTCGCGCAGTTTCAAATCGTCGAAATAGCGGGCCGCGAACCCGTCGGCCACGTGGACGAGCAGCAATGACGCGCCGGTCAGGCGCGCGAGCTCGGTGACGTGGGCCAGGATCGTCTGGTCGGCGGGGGAGTTCTCGATCGCGACCAGGATGCGCTTGTACATCGTCGGAATCTTACAGCGTGGCGAATGTCGTGTAGAGCAGCCAGACGTTGAGCACGGCGATGACCAGCGCGACGCCCCACGCCAGGATCCTGACCCACACCGGCGTGACGAACTCGCCCATCTTGCTGCGATCGCCCGTGAACGCGACCAGCGGGAACACCGCGAAGGGCAGCTGCAGGCTGAGGATCACCTGGCTGAGGATGAGGAGCGGTCCGCTGCCCTGCTCACCGTAAATCATGATGACGATGATCGCCGGGATGATGGCGATGAGCCGGGTGATCAGACGCCGCAGCCAGGGGCGGAGGCGGAGGTTGATGAAACCCTCCATGACGATCTGGCCGGCGAGCGTGCCGGTGAGCGTGGCGTTCTGGCCCGAGCACAACAACGCGACCGCGAAGAGCGTGCTCGCGAGCGTCGTGCCGAGGAGCGGCGACAGCAGCTGGTAGGCGTCGGAGATGTCGGCGACGTCTTCGTGCGCCGTGCCGTGGAACGTCGCGGCGGCCATGACGAGGATCGCCGCGTTGATGAAGAGCGCCGACATCAGCGCGACCGACGAGTCGATGGTCGCGAACCGGATGGCTTCGCGCTTGCCGTCCGCCGTGTCCTGATACTTGCGCGTCTGGACGATCGACGAGTGCAGATAGAGGTTGTGCGGCATCACCGTCGCGCCGAGGATGCCGATGGCGATGTAGAGCATGTCGCCGTTTTTGAGAATCTCGGTGCGCGGAATGAAGCCGAGCGCCAGCGCCGCCGAAGTCCGGGCTGCGCGAGCCAGATCTCGACCGCGAACGATCCGGCGATCAGCGAGAATCAGCGAGACGACGAGCGCCTCGACGTAGCGGAAGCCGCGGTGCTGGAGGAACAGCACGACCAGGACGTCGAGCGCCGTGAGACAGACGCCCCAGATGAGCGGCAGGCCGAAGAGCAGGTTGAGGGCGATGGCGGCGCCCAGCACTTCCGCGAGATCGCAGGCGGCGATGGCGATCTCGCAGAGGATCCACAAGAGGATGGTGGTCGGCCGCGAATAGCTGTCGCGGCAGGCCTGCGCGAGGTCGCGCCCGCTGGCGATGCCCAGGCGCGCGGCGAGCGCCTGGAGCAGGATCGCCATCAGGTTCGAGATCATGATGACGGAGAGCAGCGTGTAGCCGAAGCGCGCGCCGCCGGCGAGGTCGGTGGCCCAGTTGCCCGGGTCCATGTAGCCGACGGCGACCAGGTAGCCGGGGCCGGCGAACGCGAGGAATTTCTTCCAGAAGCCGGCGCCGTGCGGGACGGCGATGGAGCGGTGGACCTCAGGCAGGCTGACGCTTGCGGCTGGCAACCGCCACCCGCCAAGCGCGTCCGTTCTATCCGGTTCCCGCGGCCCCATGATTTTGATTAATCAAAATTATAGCCTTTGCGATTCATAGTCAAGAGGTTGGATCAGAAAAGGTGCCGAGGCGTGAAGGGCAGATGCTACCCGGACGGGAACCTGCTACCCGTCAGCTAAGTGACGTCTTCTGGGCCAATACATGCGAATTTCAAGGCGTTTTTTGCACTTGGCGCGATTGGACGGGCTGGCATTTTTCCTGCCTTTTGGCGGGCATGTCCAACCCGCGCTCTCCCAATGAGGACCGTCGAAGCATCTTGATCAATGCCGCTGCGGCCGTGCTCGGCGTCTCGCGCCGGACCGTCTACTACCACATCCAGGCCGGGCGGCTTCAGACCATCCGGACCCGCGGCGGGTCGCAGCGGGTGCTGTGGTCGTCGATCGAATCGTGGCTGCGGGCGGCGAGCGGCGAGGAGGAAGCGCCGCAGGGCGGGTGACTCAGATTCCCAGCCGCTGGCGCTTGAGATACAGGCCCTTTCGCGAGATGCCGAGCGCCCTGGCGGTCGCTTCGGCGCGGCCCTTGTTTGCGCGCAGCGCGGCCTGAATCATTTCGCGCTCGATCCGCAGCAGCGCCGGCGGCAGTTTCTCGGTGAGCGACACCGCGACATGCGAACCGTTGGTGGCGCGCGGCGCGGGCGTGGTCTCTTCGCGGATGGCGTGCGTCAGAGCGGCGGGCGTCAGGATGCTGTCCACGTCGGCGAGCGCCACCATGCGCCGCAGCTCGTTCTGCAGCTGCCGGACGTTGCCGGGCCAGCCAAACAGCAGCAGATGCTCCATCGTCTCCTCGGCGACGCGCATGCGGCCTTTCTTGAACTCCGCGGCGGCCTTGGCGACGAAGTGATGAACGAGCGCGGGGATTTCGTCGCGCCGTTCGCGGAGCGGCGGAATCGGGAGATTGATGCACGTGCAGGCGGTAGAACAGGTCCTCGCGGAACCGGCCGTCTTCGACCAGGCGCGCCAGGTTCGCGTTGGTGGCGGCGATGATGCGGACGTCGACGTTGAACGGGTTCGGCTCGCCGAGCGGGCTGATCTCGCCTGATTCGAGGAAGCGCAGCAGCTTGGGCTGCAAGTCCAGGCTCATCTCGCCGATTTCGTCGAGGAACAGCGTGCCGTCCCTGCGCGGTGCGGACGACGCCGAGGTGATCGCGGTCGGCGCCGGTGAACGCGCCGCGCCGATGGCCGAACAGCTGGCTCTCGAGCAGGTCGCGCGGCACCGCGGTGCAGTTGAGCGGGACGAACGGCTTCTTCGCGCGCGGCGAGAAGTTGTGGATGGCGCGGGCGAGGACTTCCTTGCCGGTGCCGCTTTCGCCGGTGATCAGGACCGCGACGTTGGTTCGCGCGACCTTGCGTGCGGTCGCCATCACGTCGCGCATCCGTCCGGAAATGATCGCGTCGCCATCCTCGAGCGGCAGTTCGTCGCTCGGCCACAGGGTCAGGCGTTCCTCGCGCTCGATGCGGGCCTGTTCGAGGTCGCGGACCGTGCCGAGCAGCATGGTGATGCTGTTGATCGTCGCCAGGGATTCATAGTCCGGCAGCGGCTGGACCCTGAATTCGATGGAGCGATTGTGCGCCGTGCCGACCGCAAACACCTTGACGTCGCGGTCGGGCTGAATGTTGCCGAATGACGCGAGCACTTCTTCGCGGCCCGCTTCGTCGCATGAAACTGCGACGGCGCCACTAGCACATTCCGCGCTACTGGCAATAGCAACAAGTTCTCGTGCAAGAAATTCGACGCGTCCGCTATACAGCATCAGAGAACTCACGCTCTGAAGTACGCTGGCCCCTTGTCTCTTCGGGCCGGTACCATGTCCGTTCTGTGACTCTCCCAGTACTCTCGCGCTTTCGCATGCGCGATTAAGATCGATCTCCTGGGCAACGTTGCTGAGGCTCTTCGCAACCCGACCAGCGCGCTGCTGGTGCTCGTCTGCCCATGTCCGATTCCCGCTCGAGAGGAGAACGCAAGCAACATTGCGCTCATAGAGGCAGTGAACGTCAGGAGAAAAATGTCCGATTACAGTTCGCGACTGATTCGACCTCATTCCAAGCTTCACTCTGTCCGGCCAAGGTGAAGGAGTGCCTCGGACCTTCGAAGCTTCGCCTTCACGGCCGTCAACTCGTCTCCGGCATTGTGCGCGAATCTCAGTAGTTCAGATGCGCACTCGGCACTATTGACCCAGTCGCCGCAACACGCATGGAATAGCAGTTTTAAATGGAGCATCCCTCGATGGGCGTATCGCCCTGGTCTGTTTGCACGCTCAGTCGAGACCTGCAAGCGCGAGATGACTTCCTCACACGCAGACAACTCTCCGCGTGCCAAATAGACAAGAGCCTCAGATTCCATGGCAGCATGCACATGCTCATGATCTATTTCGATATTTCCATACGCAGCGCCGTAGCATTTGAGCGCCTCGTTGAACTCACCACGACAGAAATGCACGTATCCAAGGTTGCCCATACATGCTCGCACCCCCCAGAGATAGCCACAGTCCTGATTCAATTTCAGCGCGGTCTCGCCTAGCGCTAGAGCTTCCTGAAAGTCGCAATTGAGAAGCGCGAGAGCCATCAAATCAACTGCTCCCCAAGCTTCTAGCCAAAGGTGCGGAGATTCGCGAAGTAGGCGCATTCCCAAGCGCAGGTGACTAGCCGCTTTAGTTGCGAGGCCGCGCTTCCCTTCGATCTGGCCAACAACCAAATGAAGGGCCGCTGTAAGAATGGGGTCACCAAGCCTCGTCACATTCGTCCTAACCGCCGCGAACAGTGGACTTGATGAATCGTGGCCAGATGCGTCGGCGACTAGGTGAAGAAGTCTCAATTGCGCCCAAATCACTCTTTCTAAATCATTGGCGCGCTCCGCGAGCGCAATGGTTCGCTCGATTGAGGAAGCTTCTAATTCGGTGTTGCCGCGGTCTTTGCAGATTTGCGCTTGTACCCACTCGGCCCAGGCTCGCTCGGCGTCGTTCGCGAGTCTGGTGAACCGAATACGATCAAGAACAGCTGCTGCCGCATCGGCGTCGCCAGTAATTGCGAGCAGTTCAGCACGCAATAGCCTCACGGAAGTGCTATCAGACTCTTCGATCGTCTTTGCCGAGCGCGTTGATGGCTTCCGCGTACCGCCCGCAGCGGTAGAGTCCTTTGGCTTCGGCAATTGGATCCATGCGGCCCCCTTTGACGGATTATTTATCAATCCTTAAATCCTGTGATTGGGGAAAAGCCGCTATTGCAAAACGTTGTGCAAGAAGGGCGGCTCAGTGAAGCGCATCGTTCTAGCTCGCTCCCGCTCGGCAGCGAGGCTAGGACGCGTGGAATAGCCTAGGGGTGCGGACCAAGGTGCTTCTTCACGTCGCGAAAAGCATGACGCGTAGCCCAAATTGGGACAACTGCGATGACAGGCGTATTACATGCGAACAGGGACGAGCTCTGGATTCGTCTGAAGGGCCTGGGCGAGTTGGGGACCGAAATGTTCGAGGACAAGCCTATGGTCGTCGGTAAAAGAGGCGGCAGATGAATACAGCGTCAGCACTCCAAGAAGATCTTTGGACGACGCTATTATCGGAACGCTAAGTGTCGTCCGCAAAGGTGGTGCAACCGCTCCAGCTGTCGCAAGTAAATCTAAAGCAGGATCGGAATTTATTATCGACCGTCTGTTCGCCGCGACCCAACCGCTCAGGCGCTCACCTCTCTGGATACGCATATCGTTAACGAGATAGCTGTGTTCGCCTGACGCGAATGCGACGGCAAGTTCGTCGCTCAGCACGTCATAGGTATAGAAAATTAGAAGCGAGAACTTAATGTGCCGCTTGATTTTGTTGGATAGATCTAAGAATACGCGTTCTCGCCCGCGAGAGCCTGCCGCCACTCCTTCGATGTGTGTGTGGTTAGTCACTGCTCCCGCGAGAATCGTTGGCGGCACCATCGGTTGAAATGCCTTGCTTTTGATCGAGCATTTGGAGATGAGAGCCGTCTAGATCGCGCGCTGGAGCAATGCGTTCATGAACCTTGATGAATGTATCAACAATTAGCGGATCGTACATGGTGCCGCGTCGCTCCAACAATATCGCGATAGCATCGGCATCGCTAAGTCTTGGTCGATACGGTCGGTCTGATGTCAGCGCGTCGAAGCAGTCAACGACCGATAGGATGCGTGCGCCAATGGGAATGTCGGTCCCTGCAATCTTGTCTGGATATCCAGTACCGTCCCAGTTTTCATGGTGGTGTCTTACCATTGGAACAACGGGGTAAGGGAAATCGATCGCCGACAAGATTTCTGCGCCGGCGCTGGCGTGCAGTTTCATCTTTTCAAATTCGGCTGGCGTGAGTTTTCCAGGCTTATTTAGGATGTGCTCAGGTACTGCCAGTTTGCCCATGTCGTGCAAAAGGGCGGCGGCCTCGATTGCTTTCAAGAGCTTTTCGTCTGTTACTCCGAGGCTTCTCGCGAGACCAACAGCAAATGTCTGAACACGGCGAATGTGGCCGTGGGTGATTTGGTCTTTTGCATCGATTGCCATTGCGAGAGTTTCAATTGTCGACAAATACAATTGATTCAATTCTGCGAGATGGTTGTAGCTATCTTGTGCACGACCTATGGCTGTCCTGAACGTTAGGTATGACACGGCTATCAACGGCACGATAATCGCAACTGCGCCGATGTCTAACTGTTTGGTGTACGTAACAATTAGTGCGGCGACGTATGCGCCGCTAAAGTAGTTGACTGATAGCCAAGCGAAATTGTCACGCCATACGCGAATGGGCGACTGGCGTTGTTCCAACGCCACCGCTATGGCCACCAGCGAGCTATTCAGTATGAAGTACGAAGCGATGAAGCCAAGGAATGGAAGAAATAGAGTCGCTAACGGTGTGAACGCGCGCGAATATGGTTGGAGGCCGGAGAAATAGTAAAACCCTGTTCCTGCGATCCAAATTGCAAGAGATGGCGCGGCAGCGTTGAAGACCACGCGATAAAGCGTCCTCCCGCGCGGCTTCATCCAAAGAGAAATCACTAGGCACTCGACCAAGACCGTCGCCGTGCCAGCTGGCGTCCCGAACAAGAGAATCGATGCAAAGACAAATGATTCTGACACGGACAGATGGGCGTTGATCGAAGGAATTTTTAGGTTCAACGAACCTGTCAACACCGTGAGCACTGCGAGAACTAACCACCTGTTGCTAATTTGCTCGGTCGAAAGGTGCGTGAGGGAATGAGCGATCGCCACGCTGCCTGCGCACACAATTGCCGTGATGTAGACACGGGCGACTCCGGGGAGCGTGCGAAAGCCTGGACTCATGGATTAACGGCGCGTTCACGTTATCGGCCTGCAAGAATTACCCGTTAGTGGCCGAGCTAGGGGAGGGGATACGTGGCGCTCGTGTCCTGAAGCGCGCCAAGCATGCACAGTCTGGCGTGCTCAGTTCTGGGGCAGCCGCTCGCGGTGCGCAATCGCGAGCACGCCAGCTGCACGGTTCGTCACACAGCGTGTTGCAATTTCGAGGTCTGTCGCATTCAGTGCACTGCAGCCCCGTCAAGAATGGCCGCGCTTATCCGGAGTGCCGTCAGGAAACCTACTAAGCTCGCCGATGGAGGGTCGCTAGCCAGTTTCCCGGGACATGAAGAGCCGCACCGCGAGTCCGTTGCGAGCGGATCACATTTCAGGTCTAGACCGACGAGACGAGTGTCGCGATGAATCGGGATGCGGAAAGGCTTGCTCGAGTCGAGGTTGTGATGCGGCCGGTCGAAATGAGCCGAGATTTGCAGGTTGCCGATATTCTCGTTTCATCCGGTAGGCCGGCAAGAGGTGCTGACGTGCTCTCTTGCCGGTTCTCCGGCGCTGGCTATAGGCCCCAGACGATCGATTCGTCGACGCGGCCAGCCTTGATTTCGGTCTTGACGTCCATGTGTCCTTCTCCCGGGTTATGTGGCGCGTGACTACGCCTGGTCGCTGCAGATGTCGAAGTGTCGGCGGCCACTGAACGGCCTTCTCCCACCCACGCGGCGCGCGCGTTGCCACCCTGCATTTCGAGCAGCGACTCGACCAGGACGCGCTTCGAGCTGCCGAGCGTCCTGACGGTCTGCAGGCGTCCTTCGCGAATGCGGTTGTAGATGGTCCGGCGGGAAACACCGAGCATGGCGGCCGCGTGGTCGAGCGAGACGCTGCGGCCGATATGGGGTCCGACGCTCTTGGTCTCGTTCTGTGAAGCCATTGAATGTGTGTGAGTTGCAGGATGTAATGGCACGCACGGTGCCACTGGTGGCGGAGTTCGAGCAGCGCTCGTAACCTGTTGAAAGACAGTGCTTAACGGTCGATCGCTGGCCTTCTGGAGAGGCGACGCGAGATGTCTGGCAAGACAGGAAGTTGGCCGAACTGCCGGCCCCGGCAGGCCACCGAGCGTGGTTTGCACACAAAATCAGCCAGCACGGCAGGTTTGCACAGTTTTTCGAGTGGCCAATCCATTGGCCGCAAGGGGGGCGTTTTGGCCGGTTTTCGCGGGCCGATCCTGGCGCTCGCCCTAGGTTGCGCCCTCACGGCCTGCAACTCCGCGCCGGCAGACCGTTCAGGCGCGGCCCCGGGTAACGCCCCGAAGACCGGCGGCGACCTCGTTGTCTCCATGCGCGCCGAGCCCCGCTCCTTGTCCTGGTACTCGCAGCACGACGCAGGCACACAACTCATTAGCCTGCTGACCCAGGCGCGGCTGGTTCGCGTGAACGCGGCCACCCAGGAGCTCGAACCGTGGCTCGCCGACAGCTGGGAGCGAACCGACGACGGCCTTCGCTATACGCTGAAGCTCCACCCCCAGGTCACCTTTTCCGACGGCGTGCCGTTCACGTCCGAGGATGTGGTGTTCTCGGTGAATGCCGCGTACGACAAGGCGAGCGCGCTGGCCGATACGCTGTCGATCGCCGGCGGACGACTGCAGGCGGCCGCAATCGATCCGCTGACGGTCGCCATCACGTTTCCCGCGCCGTTCGGGCCCGGTCTTCGCCTGCTCGATAACCTGCCGATTCTTCCGCGCCACAAGCTCGAAGGCGCGTTGCGAGACGGATCGTTCGGCTCGGCCTGGGGCGTGTCCACGCCGCCCGCCGAACTCGCAGGGCTGGGACCGTTCGCGCTCTCCGAATATCGCCCGGGCGAGCGGCTCGTGTTCGCGCGCAACCCGCATTACTTCCGCAAGGATGCGAACGGCGCGCCGCTGCCGTATCTGGATCGGGTGGTGGTCGAGATCGTGCCGGACCAGGACGCGCAGATCCTGCGGCTGCAGGGTGGACAGAGCGACATGTCGTCCACCGAGATCCGGTCCGAGGATTTCGCGCCGCTGAAACGCGCCGCCGACCAGGGCGCCCTGCAACTGCTCGATCTCGGACCGTCCACGGATCTGGCCGCGCTGTGGGTCAACCTGCGGCCGAACGCATTCGCCCGCGACAATCGCCGCGCCTGGATCCAGCGCGACGAGCTGCGCCAGGCGATCTCACTCGCCGTGGACCGCAGCGTTTTCGTGGACACCGTGTACCTGGGCGCGGCCGTTCCGGCGTTTGGTCCCGTCACCTCGGCCAACAAGCTGTGGTACTCCGCAGACGTCCCACAAACGCCGCACGACCCGGCGCGCGCGAAAGAACTGCTGGCCGCAATCGGGATCGCGGATCGAAACGGCGACGGCCTGCTGGACGATCCGGGCGGCGCGACCGCGCACATCACGCTGCTTACGCAGAAGGGCCAGACCTCGCTCGAGAAGGGCGCCGCGGTCGTACGCGACGAACTGAAGAAGATCGGACTGGTCGTCGATGTCGTCGCGCTCGAAGGCAATGCCCTCATCAAGACGTTTCTATCCGGCGAGAGCTACGACGCGGTCTACTTCTTTCTTGCCGCGTCCGATACCGATCCAGCCATGAACGCCGACTTCTGGTTGAGCAGCGGCGGCGCGCACATCTGGAACCCCGGGCAGAAATCGCCGGCAACCGACTGGGAACGCGCAGATCGATGAACTGATGGCGCGCCAGGCGCGGACCATCGATGATGCGCGAGCGCCGGCGTGTCTTTACGGACGTCCAGAAAATCTTTGCCGCCCACCTGCCGATGGTCCACTTTGCCGCGCCGCGCGTGTTTGTCGCGACCTCGTCGCGCGTGACGAACCTCACGCCGGCGGTGTCCCGGCCGCAGCTGCTCTGGTCGGCGGACACGATCGCGGTCAAGCACTAGATGGTTCGCTACCTGGCTCGCCGGCTGATCGTCGCTGCGCTCCTCGTCTTCCTGGTGTCGTCGGGCGCGCTGCTGCTGACCCGACTGGCCCCGGGAGACTACGTCACCGAATCGCTCGGTGTCGCCGGCCGCCTCGACTCGGCGGAGCAGGCGAGGGTCCGCTACGGACTGACACGATCATTCGCGTCTCAGTACGGACAGTGGCTGTCGAATGCGGCGCGGCTGGATTTTGGGCGATCGTTCGCCTACGACCGGCCGGTGTCGGCGCTCGTCCCCGAGCGCGCCGCGAACACGATTCTCATTGCCGCCACGCGCGCTCCTTCTGGCCACGCTGATCGGACTGCCGCTCGGCACGATCAGCGGCAGCCGGTCGCGGTGGCTTCGTTGCGCTCGGCGTGCGCGCCGTCTCGCTGGTGCTGCTGTCGATGCCGCCGCTGCTGACGTCACTCTTCCTGGTCTTTGCCGCTGCGCGCTCCGGATGGCTGCCGATCGGCGGCATGCGCTCGGCCACCGGCTCGGGCGCGCTCGACATCCTTCGCCACATGGTCGTCCCGGTCCTCGCGCTTGCGCTGCCGATTGCCGCGCATGTTCGAGCGGCTGCAGGCGCAGGCGGTCAGCGAAACGCTGGCGCAGCCGTTTGTCGCCGCCACGATCGCACGCGGCGTCCCGCAACGGCGCATCATCTGGCGCGACGCGATGCGCGTGGCGATTCGCTCGGTCGCGTCGGTCTACGGACTGGTCATCGCGTCGCTGCTCAGCGGCTCGTTCGCCGTTGAAATGGTCACGGCGTGGCCGGGCCTGGGCCGGCTGATGCTCGATGCGTTGCGCGCGCGCGACATGTATCTGGTGGCAGGCTGCGCGGCCGCCGGCGCCGCATTTCTGGCGGCGGGGACCTTGCTTTCCGATGCGGCGGTCGCCTTTGCCGATCCGCGGGTGCGCGAATGACGCCGGCCCTCGGCAGGCAGTCGATCGCAGTCACGACGGGCGCGGTGTTGCTGATGGTGGTGGTGTTCGCCAGCGCCGCGGCACCGTTTCTCGCGCCGCACGCCACCGACGATCGATTTCCAGGCCTTCTCAACGCGCCGCCAACGGCGATTCATGTCGAGGACGAAACCGGGCGCTGGCGGGCGCCGTTCATTTATCCGTGGCGGCGACTGAGTCAGCTCGAACAGCTATACGAGGAAGATCGCTCACAGCCCGTGCCGCTCGCGTGGCTGACCGGCGGACGGCTGGTCGTGTCGGCGGACGAAGGCCGCGCGCCCTTGCTGCTCCTCGGCGCGGACGGATTTGGCCGCGACGTGTTCGCCCGGCTGCTGTTCGGCGCGCGGACGTCGCTGGCGCTCGCCCTGATCGCCGCTCTCGGCGCGACCCTGATCGGCGCATGCATTGGCGGCGTTGCAGGATTCACGGGCGGCGCGATCGACGGACTGCTGATGCGCGGCTCCGAGTTCGTCCTCGTGCTTCCGGCAACCTATGTCGCGCTCGCGCTCCGGGCTGCGCTGCCGCTGGTGCTGACGCCACCGCAGGTGTTTCTTCTCCTCGGCAGCATTCTCGCGATCGTCGGCGCGCCGTCCATTGCGCGCGGTGTCCGGACGATCGTCGCCGCCGAGCGTCAGCAGGACTACATTGCCGCCGCCATCTCCCTCGGTGCCGGGCGTCTGCGTCTTGTTCTGCTCCATCTCCTGCCGGCGACCGCGGGATTTCTCGTCGTGCAGCTCACCATGCTCGTGCCGGCCTTCATCGTGGCAGAAGCCACGCTGTCATACGTCGGCCTTGGATTCCCGGAGCCGGTCGCGAGCTGGGGCACCATGCTGCAGGACGCGTCGAACCTTCGCTCGATCGTGGATTTTCCGTGGCTGCTCAGTCCGGCGGCCGCCATGTTCGTCGTCGTGCTGGCCGTGAACCTGCTGCTTCAGCGCGACGTGCGAGTCCGCGCCCGCACTCGCTGGGCGCGTGCGGCCTCAAGCCTCGTTCTACAATGACCGGCATGCTCACTGGAGTCTTCGCACCACTGCCGACGCCGTTCGACGAACAGGATCGCGTGGACGTCGCACGCCTGCGCGCGACCGTCCCGCACTGGGTGGCCACACGGCTCGCGGGCTTCATCGTGCTTGGCACCAACGGCGAAGCCGGATTGATGGACGATGCGGAGTGCGATCGCGTCATCGCAGAGACGCGCGCGCTCGTGCCGCGCACGCGGCCGCTGGTCGCCGGGACCGGTCGCGAATCGACGCACGCCGCGGTACAGGCGGCGCGGCGGGCCGCCGATCTCGGCGTGGATGCCGTTCTTGTACGAACGCCCTCGTTCTTCAAGTCGCAGATGACCGGCGATGCGTTCATTCGCCACTACACCGCCGTTGCCGACGCGTCGCCGATCCCGGTGGTGCTCTACAACATGACGGCGGTGACCGGCGTGAACATCCTGCCGGCGACGGTGGCGCGGCTGGCCGAGCATCCCAACATCATCGGCATGAAGGAATCGAACAGCGACATCGCGCAGATTGCCGATCTGGCGGCGCTCATCTCGCCGGACTTCCGCGTCATGGCGGGCTCCGGGACGACCTTCTATGCGGCGCTCTGCGCGGGCCTGTCGGGAGGCATTCTGGGGCTGGCAACGCTGCTGCCGGATGCGTGCGTGCGCATCTTCGAGCTGACCGCCGCACGCCGGTTCGACGAGGCGCGGGCCCTGCAGCGCCAGGTCCTTCCGGTCGCGCGTCTCATCTCGAGCGGATTCGGTGTTCCCGGCCTGAAGGCCGCGCTCCGGATCATCGGCTGCGACGTCGGCGACCCGCGTCCGCCGCTGATGCCGGTTTCAGAGTCGACCGTGGCGGCGCTGCAGGAAGCGCTCGCCCGATTCGAGGAGGTACGCGCGTGAGCCTCCTGCACGGCGCATTGGAGAGCGCTTTTGCCAAGCAGGGCCGCCAGGTTCACGCGTAAGTCGCGCGGCAACTCCGTTGCGCGATGGACGATGGGCATTCTGGCCATCGTCTTTGCGTATCTGGTCTACGGCTATCTCACGCTGCCCGACGTCCGGTCTCTCGCGACGGTCAACCCGACGACCACTGCATTCATGGAACTGCGCGCAGAAGAAGCGCGCCAGCAGGGGAAGGCGCCGCGCGCGGTCCAGCGATGGGTGCCATACCGGCGCATTTCGCAGGATCTGAAGCGCGCGGTGCTCGTCGCCGAGGACGCGGCGTTCTGGGATCACGACGGTGTCGACTACGTCGAGTTGCAGAAATCGATTGAGCTCGACTGGGCGCGCGGCCAGCTGCTGCGCGGCGGGAGCACCATCACGCAACAGCTCGCAAAGAATTTGTATTTGTCTCCGTCGCGCAATCCGCTCCGTAAACTCTGGGAGCTGGTGATTACCCGCCGCCTCGAGGCGGCGCTTTCCAAGGCCCGCATCCTGGAGCTGTATCTCAATCTCATTGAATGGGGCGATGGCATTTACGGCGTCGAAGCCGCTGCGCACGAATATTTTGGCGCGACGGCGGCGCAGCTCGGACCGTCCGCGTCGGCGCTTCTCGCCGGCGCGATCATCAATCCGCGACTACTCAATCCGGCCAAGCCGACGCCGCGGCTGCTCCGTCGTCAGCAGATGATCCTGAAACGCATGGGCGCGATTTCGCCGCCCGTCGAGACGGCGCCAGTCCATCCCGCCGAGTCGCCACGAAACATCACGGAACCTCCAGCCGATCAGCCGGTCGTGCCACCGTCGGCCGACGTTCCTGAAGCACCGCCGTCTTCTGCTGTTGCGCCGGAAGACTCATTGCCTTCTTCTGCACCACCTGCTGAGCCGAAATAGCTCATTTCGTCGACTTATTTCACGGCCGCTCAGCTTGCGGAGCGAAGTGCGCTTCGCTATAGTTCGATACACTTATCAGCGCTCCTACACTGGAATTTCGACACGCCAAGTTGCTCGCGCGCGGACGTTGTGCGGCCCCCGTGTGCAGGTTGTGCGAAACCCGGAGTGCGGGCGCTGCGTCAAGATGATCGACTACACGGCTAACCTGACGCGGCTCATGAAGGACATCGTGTCCCGCGTCCCGACACTTTCGTTCATTGATGTCGATGACGTGCTGGTGTTCGCCAGGTTCGGCCGGGCGGGCGCCGACGGTCCGTTCGCCACTTGCCACTGTCTGAGTCTTCCCGCCAGCGAACCGGGTTACTACTTCTGGCGCGACCGCACCAGCGGGCGCATCACGCGGCGCTCGGAGTGGTTCATCACCAAGTCGCCGGCGGTGACGATCAACGAACGCGACATCAAGTATCTGATCTCGTTTACCCTGCCGCGCTTCTGCGATCAGTCGCTGCCGCGCTCGCGCAAGGAAAAGTTCTACCGCCGCGCGACCGATGCGTGGATCGCGAAGCTGGACACCGTCATTCACGAGCTGTATCACATCGATCCGGCGCAGAACGGCATCCGGAAGATCGAGCGCGAGGACGGCACCTGCTCGCAGCAGATTCACAGTCCGCAATTCTTCACGGACGTCGCGCGCATGGTGTCGGAGTATCTGGAAACGTCACCCGATCCGGCGGTCTACGAATTCCTGAAGTTTGAATTCAGCGCGCTCGAAGCGCTGCACGGCGGCGTGACCGGCGTCAGCTTCCGTTCGTTTCCTTCGTATCCGCAACGATTCCTCGAGCGCCTGGACGATCCAGCCGGTCTCGGCCGCCCTCGACGGCATCGACGTCGAACCGTGGCGGGCGCGCCGCGCGCGCGCGACCTATACCGACGACGATCTCCACCTGCGCCAGTTCCTGCGCGAGACGTCGCGGCGCGTGGTGCCGAACCGCCACGTCCGCGCGGCATAGCACTCCGACCCTACTTCCGAACGTCTTAGTTCGTCACCCGGCGCACGCCGACCAGCCGCGTTGCCCAGTACGACGAGGTGAAGTCGCTCGACCCGTACCACGCCTGTCGAACTGGGCGCGTGGACGAACGCATCCGCGTCCACGACAATGCCGACGTGAGACGCCCCGGGCGCGGTGGTTGTAAAGAAGATGAGGTCGCCGGGCTGCACCCGGCCGCGCGGCACGGAACGGCCTCTCTTGAACTGTTCGCTGGTTTCACGGGGGAGCGCGACGCCGTGGGCCGCGAAGACATACTGCGTGAATCCGCTGCAATCGAACCCGGTGGGGTCGGTGCCGCCATTGCGATACGGCACGCCGCGCAGCTCGAGCGCGGTGGCCAGCACGCCACGCTCGATGGCGCCGGCCGGTTGACGGTGCGGCTTCCGGCGGGCGGCTCGGTGTGGGAAACGGCTTGGGACGCGCGCCGCTCGTCGCGCAGCCGGCGCTCGAGGCGACAAAGATGGCGACGCCCGGTGACGAGTCCAAGCGCCCTAACCATCAGTTTGCTCGATGTTTACGGCCGCGCTCGCTTGACACCTCAACAGTCGTCGGGCAGAATTTCATCATCGCTCGCCAGAGCGTACACGAAGAGAGGATATGGAACAGACGCTTCTCCTGAACGCGTCGTACGAGCCCCTCAAGATTGTCCACTGGCAAAAAGCGGTCACGCTTTGGTGCCAGGGCAAGGTCGAGGTGATCTCTGTGTACGACCGGGATATCCGCGCCGTGTCCATCAGTTTCAAGCTGCCCTCCGTCATTCGCCTGCTGCGGTACATCAAGATCAAGCGGCGTTTCGACTACGTGCCGTTTTCACGGGCGAATATTTATGCGCGCGACGACCATCGCTGCCAGTACTGCGGCGAGGCCTTCCCGACGAGCGAGCTGACCTTCGACCATGTGGTGCCGGTCGCCCAGGGCGGCCGAAAAGACTGGGAGAACATCGTTTCGTGCTGCGTGACGTGCAACCGCCGCAAAGGAGGGCGAACGCCCGCCGAAGCCGGCATGCACCTGCGGAGAGCGCCGAAGCGCCCGGAATCGGCCCCGGCCATCCGCATTACGGTCGGGCTCAGGAACGCTCCCGAGAGCTGGCGCGACTACCTGTACTGGAACGCTGAACTGGACGACACCTAACGGTCGAGTTCGCGTTGCGCGCACGGGCGTGCGACACTGTGCCCGCGCGTTCGCCTGCCTTTTCGGTCATGCCATTGCCGCAAATCAGCGCCATCAATCCGCCGCGTGCGATCCCAGGCAGCCGTGTCTCCATCGTCGGCCACGACTTTCCGGTCGGCGGTGCGGATCTGCCGGACGTCTTCGTCCAGGAGAAACGCGCGCGGGTCGTGTTTGCGTCGTCCGACCGCATTTCGGCCATCGTCCCGGGTGAGCTCGCCGAGGGAGGATCGCTGCCGATTCGCGTCGGCGCCGTCAGCGGACCGGGCGCCATCGATCGATGTCGGCGTGGCGGTCGCGACCGGCCTCCACCAGGTCGACAACCCGTTGATCGACGCGGCCGGCAACCTCTATCTCACCTACAGCGGCACGCGGGGACAGCAGGTGCCGGTGTCCATTTTTCGCGTGACCCCGAACGGTACGCGGGAAACGTTCTCGTCGTCGGTCGTGAACCCGACGTCGATGGCGTTCGACGCGGCCGGCCGTCTCTATGTCTCGAGCCGCTTCGAAGGCACGGTCTACCGGCTCGCCAGCGATGGGACCGTCCGAGCCGTTCGTGACGGATCTCGGGATCACGTGCGGCCTGGCCTTTGCGCCGGATGGCCGGCTGTTTGTCGGCGACCGATCGGGCACTATTTTCGTCGTCGATCAGGAAGGCAAGGCCGACACGTTTGCCACGCTGCCGTCGAGCGTCGCGGCATTTCATCTGGCGCTTGGCGCGGATGGCCTGTACGTCGCAGCGCCGACGCTGTCGCCGTACGACGCGGTGTACCGCATCGCGTTCGATCGCACGGTGCACGTGCACAGCCAGGCGTTCGGCCGGCCGCAGGGTCTTGCGTTCGGCCCCGACGGTGCGCTCTACGTCGTCGAAGCGCTCGCGGGCGCGAGCGGGCTCTATCGTCAGCGCGCCGGCGAAGCGCCAGAATTGTTGCTGGCCGCGCCGGGTCTGATCGGCCTCGCCTTCGACCCTCGCGGCGGCGCGGTCGTCTGTTCGAGCGACACCGCCTACCGGTTTCCAGCGTTCGCCTGATCGCTCCGCCGAGTACAATTCCGCCCATGTCCCAGCTCTTCAAGCGCAAACCGATCGCGGATCTCATGTCCGAAACCGATTCCGCTGGTGGGCTCAGGCGGACGCTCGGCGCGGGCGACCTGATCATGCTGGCGATCGGCGCGGTCATCGGCGCGGGCATCTTCGGCGCGATCGGCACGGCCGCCGCCGGCCAGACCGGGCCGAATGGCGAAGTGATTCGCGCGGGCGCCGGTCCGGCGCTGGTCTTTTCGTTTCTCCTGCTGGGCGGTGCGTGCGCGCTCGCCGGCCTGTGCTACGCCGAACTGGCGTCGATGATTCCGCAGGCGGGCAGCGCCTACGCGTACTCGTACGCGACGCTCGGAGAAATCGTCGCGTGGATCATCGGCTGGGACCTGATCCTCGAGTACGCCGTCGGCAACGTGGCGGTGGCGATCTCCTGGGGCGACTATTTCAACACGCTGCTCAGAGGCGCCGGCGTCCAGCTTCCGGTGTGGCTGACGACCGGCTATCGCACGGCGCTGCTCAGCGCCGACCCGCAGGTTCACGGGCTGATCGCGTCCGCGCCGCACATCCTCGGCATCCCGATCCTCGTGCACGTCCCGGCGTTCGCGATCGTCGCCGCGATCACCTGGCTGCTGCTGCGCGGCGCGCGCGAGAGCGCGACCGCCAACAACATCATGGTGGTGATCAAGCTGCTCGCGCTGGCGCTCTTCATCATCGTCGGCGCGACGCATCTCTCGGCCGCGAACTACCATCCGTTCGCGCCGAACGGCTTCACCGGCATTCATCAGGGCGCCGCGATCGTGTTCTTCGCCTATATCGGGTTCGACGCGATTTCCACCGCGGCCGAAGAGACGCGCGATCCGCAGCGCAACCTGCCGATTGGCATCCTCGGAGGGCTCGCCATCTGCACGGTGATTTACGTGGTCGTCGGCGCCGTGCTGACCGGCATGGTGCCGTACAAGGAACTCGCGGTCGCCGACCCGCTGGCCAGGGCGCTCGAGCTCGCCGGGTTTCGTGCCGTGAGCGGGATCGTCGCGCTCGGCGCGGTCGTCTCGATGTCCGCGGTGCTGCTGGTCTTTCAGTACGGCCAGCCGCGCATTTTCTTCGCGATGGCGCGCGACGGCCTGTTGCCGAAGTGGGCCGCGAAGATCCATCCGGTGACGCGCATTCCGTCGACGACGACGCTGTTGACGGGCATCTTCGTGGCCGTATGGGCGCTCGTTCGGCGATGCCGCCGAGACCTACGATCTGACGAACATCGGCACCTTGTTCGCGTTCGCCCTGGTCAGCGCGGGAGTGCTCGTCCTGCGCTACACGGAGCCGAACCGGCCCAGGCCGTTCCGCGTGCCCTTCGTCTGGGTGGTCAGCGTGCTCTCCGTGGCCGGCTGCATCTTCATCATGCAGGGGCTGCCCAGAACCGCCTGGGAGCGCTTCGGCGCCTGGCTGCTCATCGGGCTGGTGTTCTACTTCTTCTACGGCTATCGCAACAGCCGGCTTGAGGACGACCAGCTAGGCGGCCGAGACAGCGCGACTCGACCGATTCGTCCGTGCTACGATCGAGGTTTCACGCTGACGCGAGAATCCTGATCTATGGCACACGACTGGATCGCGGTGCGCGGCGCCCGCGTTCACAATCTCCAGAACATCGACGTCGACATCCCGCGGCACCGGCTGGTGGTCATCACCGGCCTGTCCGGATCGGGCAAGTCGTCGCTCGCCTTTGACACGATCTACGCCGAAGGCCAGCGGCGCTACGTCGAGTCGCTGTCCGCGTACGCCCGCCAGTTCCTCGAGCAGATGGAGAAGCCCGACGTCGACCTGATCGACGGCCTGTCGCCCGCCATCTCGATCGAGCAGAAGACGACCGGTTCGAATCCGCGCTCGACGGTCGGCACGGTCACCGAAATCTACGACTACCTGCGCCTGCTGTTTGCGAGCATCGGCGTGCCGCACTGCCCGAACTGCGGCAAGGAAATCTCCAGCCAGTCGCTCGAGCGCATCGTCGACATGGTGATGCTCTATCCGCAGGACGCGCGGATCAACGTGCTCGCGCCGATCGTTCGCGGCCGCAAGGGCGAGTTCAAGAAGGAGCTGACGGTCCTGCGCGCGAAGGGCTTCACCAAGGCGCGCATCGACGGGCAGTTCAGGTCGCTCGAGGACGACATCAAGCTCGATCGCCGGAAGAACCACACCATCGAGGTCGTGGTGGACCGCGTGATCATCCGCGGCGGCGTCGAGCGCCGGCTGACCGAATCGGTCGAGATGGCGCTCACGCTCGCCGAGGACATCGTCGTCATCAACTCCTATCGACGATGGGGATCGGCTGTTCTCGCGGCGGCTGGCGTGCGTGGACTGCGGCTTGAGCATGCCCGAGATGACGCCGCGGGCGTTCTCGTTCAACTCGCCGCACGGCGCATGCACCGATTGCCAGGGTCTCGGCGCGATGATCGATTTCGATCCGGCGCGGCTGGTTCCGGACGAGTCGAAGTCGCTCGCCGATGGCGCGATCGCGCCGTGGAGCAAGGGCGATCGAAAGCTGGTACGGGAAGCGCTTCAGTCGCTCAGCCGCGATTTCGGGATCGATCTCACGATGCCGTTCAGCAAGCTGCCGCGCAAGCAGCGCGAAATCCTGCTGTTCGGCGCCGGGAAGGGGAGCGCGCAGAAATTCGAGGGCATCGTGCCCAACCTGCGCCGCCGCTACGACGAGGGCACCTGGGTGCAGCAGGCCGAACTGGAAGGCTACCGGTCGCTTCGTCCGTGCGCGACGTGTCACGGGCGCCGTTTGAAGGCGCAGAGCCTGTCGGTTCGCGTGAAGGGCCGGACGATTGCCGACTACGTCGAGTCTGCCGATCGCCGAGGCGCTGAGCGTCCTCGACGGCATCCAGCTGACCGACCGCGAAACGATCATCGCCGAGCGCATCCTGCGGGAGATCCAGGACCGCGTCCGCTTCCTGAACGACGTGGGCGTCGGTTACCTCACGCTCGGCCGAAGCGCGGCGACGCTGTCGGGCGGAGAAGGGCAGCGCATTCGACTGGCGACGCAAATCGGCGCGAACCTCACCGGCGTGCTGTATGTGCTCGACGAACCCTCGATCGGGCTGCACCAGCGCGACAACCGCAAGCTGCTGTCCACGCTGTCGCGCCTTCGCGATCTCGGCAACACCGTCATCGTCGTCGAGCACGACGAAGAAACGATACGGACCGCCGACTACGTCATCGATCTCGGACCCGGAGCCGGCGAGCACGGCGGCCAGGTCATCTTCCAGGGCACGCCCGCCGCGCTGATGAACGACACGACCGGGTCGTCGCTGACCGGCGCCTACCTGACCGGGGCACGCTCGATCCCGACGCCGAAGGCGAGACGGCCGTCGCTCAAGGGGCAGATCGTCATTCGCGGCGCGCGCGAGAACAACCTGAAGTCGATCGATGTCACGGTGCCGCTGGGCGTGCTCACGGCGGTGACCGGCGTCAGCGGATCGGGCAAGTCCACGCTGGTGAACGACATCCTGTATCGCTCGCTGGCCCGCACGTTGTACAAGGCGGCGCGACCGAGCCGGGCGCGCACGACCGCATCGAGGGGATCGAACTGCTCGACAAGGTGATCGAGATCGATCAGTCGCCGATCGGCACGGACGCCGCGATCGAATCCGGCGACCTACACCGGACTCTTCACGTTCATCCGCGATCTGTTCGCGATGATGCCCGACGCGAAGGCGCGCGGCTTCCGATCCGGCCGCTTCTCGTTCAACGTCAAAGGCGGCCGCTGCGAAGCCTGCCAGGGCGACGGCGTCATCGCGATCGAGATGCACTTCCTGCCCGACGTCTACGTGACGTGCGAGCAGTGCAAGGGCCGCCGCTACAACCGCGAGACGCTCGAGATCAAATATCGCGGCAAGTCGATCGCGGACGTGCTGGAGCTCACCGTCGATCAGGCGCTGCCGCTGCTCGAGAACTTTCCGGGGATCGCGAACAAACTGCGAACCCTGCAGGACGTCGGCCTCGGCTACATCGAGCTTGGCCAGTCGGCGACGACGCTGTCGGGCGGGGAAGCGCAGCGGGTGAAGCTGGCCAAGGAACTGTCGCGGCGGGGCACCGGGCGCACGCTCTACATCCTCGACGAGCCGACGACCGGGCTGCATTTCGAGGACACGCGGAAGTTGCTCGACGTGCTCGACAAGCTGGTCGACCAGGGCAATACCGTCGTGGTCATCGAACACAATCTGGACGTCATCAAGGCCGCGGACTACGTCATCGATCTCGGTCCGGAGGGCGGCGCCGGCGGCGGCCGGATTGTCGCCGAAGGCACGCCGGAGGAGGTCGCCGCCCACCACGCGTCGGCGACCGGTCGTTTTCTGGCCGACCTGTTCGCGATGGAAAAGGGGCGGCCGCTGCGCTCCGAGGCGGTGTGACGGTTGTGGTAGGATTGACCACAATCCTTGGCGTTCCGATTGTGGCCGACGGACCACAATTGCACGAATCTGCGCAGAGGCCCTTGCGCCGATATCACGAATAACTAGGTTACAAGTCAGCGATTTACAGGGACGTCAACCAAAGTTGTCAGCTGGGCATCCCGTTTGCTCAGTAGGGGTGCAACTTGCAGCCGACGGCTTGAGACGTTAATGGACGCACAGCGCACACTTCGCCGCCCGATCTCTTGTGTTGGAATCGGGCTCCACTCCGGCAACAAGGTTCAACTCTCTCTGAAGCCCGCGGCAGCCGGTTTCGGCATCCGGTTCCGCCGGACCGACCTCGGCGACCTCGAAGTGCCCGCGACGGTTCAGCACCTCGCCGGCATCCAGCTCGCCACCGGCCTGGCGCGAAACGAGGTCTCGGTCGAGACCGTCGAGCACCTCCTGGCGGCGCTCGTCAGCATGAACATCGATAACGTGCTGATCGAGCTGAACTCGCCGGAAGTGCCGATCATGGACGGCAGCGCGGCGCCGTTCATCTATCTCATTCAGGAAGCCGGCGTGAAGCAGCTGCAGACGCCGCGCCAGTACCTGAAGATCGTCCGGCCGATTTCCATTTCGCGCGGCGACAAGCGCATCGCGCTGTATCCGTCGGACCACTTCAAGGTCACCTACAGCGTCAGCTACGATCACCCGCTGCTCCGTCATCAGTCCCGCACGCTCACGCATCACCGAAGAGAGCTTCATCGAAGAGATCGCGCCGGCGCGCACGTTCACGTTCCTCAAGGACGTCGAGATGCTGCGCCAGAACGGGCTCGCGCTCGGCGGCTCGCTCGAAAACGCCATCGTGCTCGGCGAGACCGGCGTGCTGAACAACGCGCTCCGCTTCGAAGACGAGTTCGTGCGCCACAAGATTCTCGACGCCGTCGGCGATCTCGCGCTCGTCGGACATCCGGTCATCGGCCACCTGGTCGCGCACCGCGCCGGCCATGCGCTCCACACCGAGTTTGCGGTCAGGATTCTCGAAGAAACTCAGGCCTGGCGGCTGGTGGAAGCGCCGATGGACGTTCCGGTGCGCCGTGGCTGGCCGCGTCGCGGCCGCCGTTCCCCGCCTCGCCAGCTAGCTCTTAGTTCACAGACCCAGAGCGGGCGCGTGGTCGTTTCCGACCCGCAGCGCTCGAACCAGTCCACCCCTTCGCTCACCAGATCGAGCTTCAATCGATAGCGCCCCGTGTCCGGCAGCGGCGGCAGGCGGAGCGTCACGTCCGCCGCTGTCGCCCGGCTGCAGGTGGTGCGGCAAATCGGCGCGCGCGAAGTCGAGATCGATCAGCGCTGCCGTCGGCGGCGCAGAGCTGCGCGCCGACCCGCACCAGCCGCCGGCCGTAGGTCGCGGTCGCCGGAAACGCGCGAGTCGACAGGTTCTGAATCGCGCGCCCGCACCGGAAGCTCCCGGTTGCGCGTCGCGACGATCGGCGCATCCGGGCGCTGCCGCGCGCACGTCGATGCGGGCGCGCGGCGTCGCTCCGGGAATGGCGTTCCCCAGGTTGTTGTCGTCCCACGTTTCGCGGCGAATCGCCTCGAAGGCCGGCAGGCCCGGCACGAAGCGGCGCGAATACGCGTTCTCGGGATGATCCGTGATCTCCCAGCACAGGCGGTCGACGCCGATCTCCGCGGCCATCGCCGCGCGCGCGATTCATTTCCTCATCGCTGTCGTTCCACGTGAACAGGATGTACCGCCAGTTGAGGAACGGGAGATCGCGGCCGGAGCGCGCGCTTCTCGTCGGCCATGGCGCGGAGATTCGCCAGCGCGACGTCGAGCTTTCCGCGCTGCCGGTACTTCTCGTAGCTCGCCTGCGTCGCGCCGTCGAGCGAGAAGGTGACCTCGTCGATCCCCGAGTGCACCAGCCGCCGCGCCTGCGCCTCGGTGAACGCCAGCCCGTTGGTGCTCGTGTAGAGGTAGATGTGCGGAAAGTGCGACTTGATGTACTCGCACATCTCGATGGCGCGCTTGTTGAGGAACGCCTCGCCGTAGTTGAAGAAATCGATGCGGCCGAGCGAAGGGCCCGCCTCGTCGACGACCCGCTTGAAGAGATCGAAGTCGAGCATCCCGGCCTGCCGTGTCTTGGTGATGCCGGTTTCCGGCGCGCAGCAGGCGTCGGTGCAGGAGATATTGCAGGCGGCCGTGCACTCGATGTACATCCGCTGCGGGAACGGCGCCGGCGTCGAGCGCCGCGGACTGTCGGCGCCTGGTCTTTCTTGAGCGGCAGCTTCAGCGGGCAGTCGCCGCAGAACTTCGAGCCGCCGCCGTTCAGATCCTGGCGCAGGCTCGAAATCGTCGGCCCGGACCAGATGTCCTGAATGCCGCTCGTCCGCGCGTCGCCGAGCACGCGATGGCCGTACGGATCCGCGCAGCCGCACACGACGCGGCCGTCGCAGAGCATCACCAGGATGTCCCACGGCCACGAGCATTGAAATCGCGTCGACAGGAAGTTCAGGGACACGGTCTACTTGCTCGACAACTTCTTCATGTAGGCTTCGAGCTTGTCGTTCTCGTAGCGCACCGTGTTCAGGAAGAGACTCTCCGCCAGATAGGTGCGCCGCTCGCCGTCGTCCATCTGCTCGATCAGGTGGTGGATTTCCTTGACCATGTCGTCGAACGTCCGCTCGAGGGCGCGGTTCGCCGTGACCTCGCGATAGAGCGTCTCCATGATCGCCAGCAGATCGCCGTCGAGGGTGATCGTCGCGCCGGTGGTGGTCGTGATGGTCCGCATGGCTACACCCCGAAACTTTTGATGGCGCTCTGTTCGTCGGCGTGGATCGGGATGAAATTCTGCGCGCCGGTCATCGTCAGCATGGTCTCGACGCGCTTCTGGACGCCCGAGAGGCTGCAGGCGGCCTCCGGCGCTGCTGATCTGGCGGTAGAGATCCATCAGGCAGCCGATCGTCGCGCTGTCCACGTAGGTGACCGGCGCCAGGTCGATGACGATGTGGCGCTGGCCCGACGGCGATGAGCGCGGAGACGGCTCCCGAGAAATCGCCGAGCATCGGATACATGACCCGCGTTTCGGCGACCCGGACGATCGAGACGTCGCCGGACTGTTCGGTTGTGAGATTCATCGATACGCTCCCGTTCGGGAACGGCCATCCGGAGACGGTCCGCCCGCGCTGTAGTCGTCGCCGCCGATTTTCCGCACCTGGCGCGCCAGCTCCGTCCGACCGCGATTGATGCGCGACTTGACCGTGCCTTCCGGCAGCTTCAGCCGTTCGGCGATTTCCTGATAGGACAGCTCCTGGATGTCGCGCATCACGACCGCCGTCCGGAGCGTCTCGGGCAGCGCCGCCAGCGCCTGGCGCAGCAGCGTGACCCGGTCGCGCTGTTCGAGCGCCGCAATCGGGCCGGCGTCGACCGCGGCCGGCGTCAGCTCGTTCGCGTCCACGTCGCGGTCGATCGTTTCCCGCTCCTTGCGGACGCTGCGATAGTGGTCGATGCACAGGTTGCGGCTGACGCTGATCAGCCACGTCTGGAAATTGGCGCGCCGGTCGAAGGTGTCCAGCGACTTGAAGATCTTGAGGAAGATATCCTGCGTCAGATCCTCGGCCTCGTCGTGCTTGCCGACGAACTTGTACGCGACGTTGAAGACCTTGCGCCAGTGCTGCTTGACGATCTGCTCCCAGGCGGCCTGATCGCCGCGAAGGCACCGCTGAATGAGCGTTCGAGGGCGTCTGGCGACGCGGGTTGATCGACAGGCATGAGGCCGTTGCGAGGAGCCGGGCGAACGAATCCGGATGATAGCAGGTGATATAGTCCCTAGTCATCAGCCGGCGTTCGCCCGCCGCGTCAGCCGACCATGCCATCGACCGGTTTCTTCCAGTCCAGCCACGAGCTCCTCTGCGACGGGGTCTCGCTTGCCGCGATCGCCGACGCCGAGGGCACGCCCCTCTACGTCTACAGCGCGGCGCTGATTCGCGACCGCTTCCGCGCCATCGACGACGCCTTCGGCGGACTATCCGCACGCGCTGCATTACGCGCTCAAGGCCAACTCGACCTTCGCCATCGTCAAGCTGCTGCGCGAGCTCGGGAGCGCGGCGGACGCCAACTCGATCTGGGAGATCGACGTCGCCCGGCGGGCCGGGTTCGAGCCGCGCGACATCGTGTTCACGGGCGTCGGGAAATCGAGCGCCGAGCTCGAGTGCGCCGTGCCGCTCGGGCTGAAAGCGATCAACGTCGAGTCCGCCGGAGAGCTCGCGCGCATCGAAGCGATCGCGGCGCGCCTCGGCTGCCGCGCCCGCGTCGCGGTCCGCATCAATCCGGACATCGACGCCAAGAGCCACCCGCACATCTCGACCGGACTGAAGATCAACAAGTTCGGCGTCGCGGTCGAGACCGCGCGCGAACTCTTCGCGACGTTCGGCGGCCGGCCGTCGCTCGAGCTCGTCGCGATCCACGTGCACATCGGATCGCAGGTCACGACGATCGAGCCGCTGCGCGGCGCGGCGTCGTTCATTGCGAAGCTCGCCGGCGAACTGACGCGCAACGGCCTGCCGCTCGAGTACGTCGATGTCGGCGGCGGCCTGGGCATCTCGTACGACGGCGCGGCGGTGGTCTCGGCCGCACGACTACGTCGCCGCGCTGGTCGGCGAGATCCGGCCAACCGGGCTGCCGATCGTCGTCGAGCCCGGCCGATCGATCGTCGGTCCCGCGGGCGCGCTGGTGGCGCGGGTCATCGATCTCAAGCCGCGCAACGCGCTGAGCGAGTTCGTCGTCATCGACGCCGGCATGACCGAGCTGATGCGCCCCGCGCTCTACAACGCGTTTCACCGCATCGAACCGGTCCGCCCGTCGCCTGGCGCGGCGCGCGACTACGAAATCGTCGGACCGGTGTGCGAGAGCAGCGACGTCGTCGGCCGCGACCGCAGCCTGCCGCCGCTCGCGGTCGGCGATCTCGTGGCGATTCGCGACGCGGGCGCCTACGGCTCGGCGATGGCGTCGAATTACAACCGCCGTCCGCTGCCGGCGGAAGTGCTGGTGGACGCCGGCGCGTGGCGCGTGATCCGCCGGCGGCAGACCGTGGACGACATGCTGGCGCTCGAGGACGCGTGATGCGCGGCTCACTGATCGCATTCGAGGGGCTCGATCAGAGCGGCAAGCAGACGCAGGCGGAGCTGCTGCGCGATCGACTGAAGCAGGAAGGGATGAAGTCGCGGCTGGTCGTCGTTCCCCGACTACGGCACGTCGATCGGCGAGGAGATCGCGCGCGCGCTGGCCGGCGAGCGCGAGTACGGGCCGGACGTCATGCAGCTGCTCTATGTCGCGAACCGCTACGAGCGCAAGGACGACCTCGAGCGATGGCTCGAGGGCGGGCTCATGCTGGTCTGCGATCGCTACCTGGCATCCAGCATCGCCTACGGCGAAGCGTTCGGACTCGATCCGGCCTGGCTGACCGACATGCAGAAATACCTGCCGCGGCCGGCGATCACGATCATGCTCGACATCGCGCCGGACACCGCCGCGCAGCGCAAGGCGGCCGATCGCGATCGCTACGAGCGCGATCTCGCGCTGCTCGGCCGCGTGCGTGAAAGTTATCGGCGCCAGGCGGCCGAAGGCGGGTGGGTCGTGCTCGACGGCGAGCGTTCCAAGACCGAGATCGCGGCGGACGTGTTCACGGCCGTCGCGTCAGCGACTCGGGCTGCCGTAAGCGCGCGGACCTCGCGCACACACCCACCTGCGAAGCGCCCGTGCGCAGGCGTCGAGCGTCGCGCCGGTCGTGCTCACGTCGTCAATCAGCACCGCAATCGAACCATTCAGGCTTCCCGCGCGGACCGCGAGGGCGAACGCGTCCCTGACGTTGCTGTGCCGCCGTGCCGCCGGCAGCTCCGCCTGCACCGCGGTGGCGCGCACGCGCCGAAGCGCCGCGGAGCACCGGCAGTCCCAGCTGCCTGGCCAGGTCGTCCGCCTGGTTGAATCCGCGTTCGCGGCGGCGTGACGGGTGAAGCGGAACCGGCACGACGACGTCCGCGCCCGCGAGCACGTCCGATCCGCGCGCGCGCATCAGCGCTGCCAGCGGTCCCGCCAGCGATCGGCGTCCGTCGTATTTCAGCGCGTGGATGATGGAGCGCAGCGCGCCGTCGTAGATGCCGATCGCCCGCGCCCTGGAGATGACACGCGGAAGACGACGGCAGCGCGGACAGGCGGCCAGCGGGAGGCTCGCGACACGCCACGACGGCAGCGGATCGCCGCAGCGGTCACAGAGCGGCGGCGTCAGCGGAAGGATTGAGGCCCAGCATTCGCGGCAGACCGGGCCGCGGGTCGGGCTGTCGAGCGGTGTGCTGGCACGCGGCGCACGCGGGCGCGAGGAGGACCGACAGGAGCGCGTCGATCGCCGCGCGCACCGGCTACTCCGGCGTCAGACGCTGTCGATCTCGATGCGCTCGGCATTGCCCCACAGCCGCTCGAGGCCATAGAACATGCGCGTCTCCGGCGCGAAGATGTGCACGATGAAATCGAAGTAGTCGAGCAGAATCCATTCGGATCGGTCGTAGCCTTCGATGTGCGCGGGCTTGACGCCGTCGGCCGCCAGCGCGTCCATGATCGCCGTCGGCGATGGCTCGCGTCTGCCGGACGTTGGTGCCGGAGCAGACCAGGAAGTAGTCGGTGAATCCCGCCGCCTTGCGCAAGTCCAGCACGACGAGCTCGTGCGCTTTCTTGTCGGACGCGGCTTCGACGGCGACGGCCACCTGCGGTGGAAGCGCCGGTGTCTTGCGACGTTTGTCAGCTTTGGCCATGCAACCTGCCTGCCGCAGCATTCGTCATACCACGATGCTCCGGCTGATCCTGGGTCGGCGATCGATAAAGTCCGTGCTGCTCAATGTGTTGCTCGACGGATGCGGGCACCAGTCCGTGCAGCGGCCGCCCCTCGGCGCATCGCTGACGGATGGCAGTCGATGACACGTCCGCGGTCTCGGCCTCGATCAAAATGATCGATGGCCGCCGAGGGGTCGCTGCTGTCGAACGACGCCGTCATGCGCGACGCCAGGTCGCCGAGCCGGTCGGGCAGCTCGCTGGCTCGCAGGCCCGGCCGCGAGACGACGGCGAAGCGTGCCGCATCCAGAATCTGCGGATAGTCCTTCCAGCTGCGGATCTCGAGAAACGCGTCGGCGCCGATGACGAAGAACAGCTCGCTCGACGTGTAGCCCTCGGCGTGCAGGCGGCGGAGCGTCGTGACCGTGTACGACGGCTCGTCGTGGGTCAGCTCGCTGTCGGACACCTGCCATCCGTCGCGTCCGGCGACCGCGAGCGCGGCCATCGCGAAGCGGTGGAACCCGGACGCGAGCGGCGCGGTCCGGTGCGGCGGACGGCTCGACGGCATGACCAGCACGGACGTGAGCTGCAGCGTCGCGCTGCGCCGCCTCTCCGAGGTCGAGATGGCCGCAATGAATGGGATCGAACGTGCCGCCGAGAACGCCGATCCGTCGGTTCATCGGGAGATGAGCGACGCGCTGTCAATTTCGACGGCCGGTTCTGCCGTCTCGCGCGCCTCGGCGAGCGTGCGCCAGGCCGCTTCGAGCAATTCGGGCACGCCCGACTCCGGTCACGCCCGAGATGCGAAAGAAGGGCAGCTTCAGCTTGCGCGCCCGCTTCGCCAGCGACTTCACCCGTTCCTCATCGTCCACGGCGTCGATCTTGTTGGCCGCGACCAGCTGCGGCTTGGCGGCGAGCGAGGCGTCGAACAGCTCGAGCTCGCGGCGTACGGTGTCGAGGTCTTCGACCGGATCGCGGCCGCTGGCGCCGGACACGTCCACCAGGTGAATCAGCACCTTCGTCCGCTCGAGATGACGCAGGAACTGGTGCCCCAGGCCAAGTCCGCGATGCGCGCCTTCGATCAATCCCGGTACGTCGGCGACCACGAAGCTGCGGTCGTCGTTGAGTTTCACGACACCGAGATTCGGGCGTCAGCGTGGTGAAGGGGTAGTCGGCGATCTTGGGCCGGGCCGCCGAGATCCTGGCGATCAGCGTGGTCTTGCCGGCGTTCGGAAATCCGACGAGGCCGACGTCGGCGAGCAGCCGCATTTCGAACCGGAGGAATTTCTCTTCGCCGGCTTCGCCCGGCTGCGTCTTTCGCGGCGCGCGATTGGTGGACGTCGCGAACCGGGCGTTGCCCATGCCGCCGCGTCCGCCTTTGGCGATGAGGACGCGGTCGCCTTCGTGCGCCAGGTCCGCGATCAGCGTCTTCTCGGCGTCGTCGGCTGTCACTGGATTTTTCGTAGACCAGCGTGCCGATCGGGACCGCGAGGTCGATGTCCGCGCCGGCATGGCCCGTGCGGTTCGAGCCCTGCCCGTGCTGGCCGCGCTCGCCCTCGAACTCGGGGTGAAAGCGGTAGTTGATCAGCGTGTTGGTATGCGGGCTCGCGACGACGTAGATGGAGCCGCCGTGCCCGCCGTCGCCGCCGCTCGGGCCGCCGCGCGGCACACGCAGCTCGCGCCGGAACGCGAGGCAGCCGCGTCCGCCGGCACCGGCCGCTACGTGGATATCGACTTCGTCAACGAACATGGATCTTGATCTTGATCATCTCACCACCCGGGTGTCCGGTCATTCGTAAATCGCTGACCGGACGATCTGCCGGTCCGGAAACCGACCAGATGGCGCGAGGGCGAACGGCGGGACGCTAGTTGCGTTCGACCGGCAGGATGCTGATGACGCGGCCGCGTTCGCCGTGATCCTCGAACCGGACGCGCCCTTCGATCTTCGCGAAGATCGTGTCGTCCTTGCCGAGGCCGGCGTTCAATCCGGGTCGGAACCGGCGCCCGCGCTGGCGCACGATGATCGTGCCGCCGCTGACGAGGTTGCCGTCGTGCGCCTTGACGCCCAGACGCTGCGAGTTCGAATCGCGGCCGTTCCGGGAACTGCCTTGTCCTTTTTTATGAGCCATGACTGAAAACCTGCCGAACTAAATGACGATGTCCTTGATCAGGAGGCGCGTGTAGGTGGCGCGGTGGCCCTTGGTCCGCCGCATGCCCTTGCGCCGCTTCTTCTTGAAGACCCGAATCTTCGGGCCGCGCGATTCGCCTTCGACCACGGCGACGACCTTCGCGTTCGCCACGAACGGGGCGCCAGCGAGGACTTCGCCGCCATCTTTCTCGACGAGCAGGACGTGGTCCAGCGTGAGCTCAGCACCCGGCTCGCCCGCGGTGCCATCCACAATGGCTACTCCGCCCGGAGCGACACGGACCTGACGACCACCTGCCTGAACGATTGCGTACATAATTGACACCTGTGCAAAGGGGAAAGTGTACAGCCGAAGCATCTGATGTGTAAAGGACCATGCCCATTTTTCAGTGTTTTCCGCCGGTGGCCCTCCGGCTGGCCTCCGCGACTGCACTTTTGACCCTGGCGACCGCCTGCAGCACCTCGTCGACCGCTCCGACTGAAACCCCGACCTTCGATCTCCAGACCGAGCTCGCATTCTGCCGCGACGAGATCAACCGCTATCGCGCGTCGATCGGCCGGACGGCGCTGGCGCAGGTCGCAGCCGCTCGAAACCTTCGCGGCCGATTCAGCCCGCGTCGACGGCCTGGCGCACGTCGCGCATCAACATTTCGGCGCGACCAGCGGGGGCGGCGGCGTCTCCGCCGCGGAAACAGAAATCCTGTGGTGGAACGGCTTCTCGGTCCACACCGTGATCCACGACGGGCTGGCGCAGATGTGGAAGGCCGGGCCGTCGGGCGAACACTACGCGATTCTGGCCGGGACGTTTGCGCAGGTTGGCTGCGGGATTTCCGTGAACGCCGGCGAAGTGACGGTGACCGAAGACTTCCGCTGACCCGGGCGCCGTTATTTCAGCAGCACGCGCGTGCCGCGAATCTTCTGGCTGCTCAGCGCGCTCAGGAAGTCGGGCACGAGGCGATCCATCAGCTCGAAATACGACGACAGCGCCGGCATGTTCTGCTGCGCCGGGTAGAGCACTTCTTCGCGGTGCGTCTCGGAATAGATGGTCGCGCCCGTCCGGCCGTCGATGAAGACGAACTTCGGCTTGAGGATGAAGCCCTTGCGCTCCATGTAGGTGCGCACCGGCACGACGTGGCGGCGGCCGTACTGATCGACCTGCTCGACGTCGCGATTGACGAAACCCGATCGCGTGTTCGGCATGAAGAGCACGGTGCCGGTGACGATCAGCGGATTCTGGTATTCCTCGCCGATGCGTTTCCAGTAGGTCGTGTTGGCGAAGAGCCGCTCGTACGGTTCGAGGTCTTTCTCTTCGCGAATGCGCTGCGGCAGCGGCAACGGCTGGCCGGCGGCGGACGCTGCGGCCGGCGGCCGGCGGCGGCGCGCTGCTCTCGCGATCGGTCGGCGGCGCATCGCCAGCCAGCCGGTTCGCTCGCGGCCTTGTTCTGTTCCTGCGCGATCTCCTGGAGCTGCATGACGTCGGCGTCGATGACCCGCAGCGACGATTTCGTGCGCAGCTGGCTGCGCAGCAGCCGCACCGTCTCCTGGTTGCCGTCGACATCCTCGGTGCCGCCCGAGACGAAGCCGGCAATCAGCACGCGCTGGAACGCCGAGACATCCAGCTTGGGCTGAATCGGCGTCTCGATCGGAATCTCGTACGACGTCGGTCCGCAGGCCACCAGCGTCGCGGCGCATGCTGCACCGATGGCTGCCAGGACGAGCCTACGGGCGTTCTTTGGGTGCGGCCGCACGGTCATTGATTTCCTTGAAAAGCTCGTAGTTCTGCTTGATCTGCGCGTTGTTCGGCTCGATCTTGATCGCCTTTTCGTAGGCCTGCCGCGCCTTGTCGAGCTGTCCTTCGTGCTCGTAGGCGACCGCGAGATCGTTGAAGGCCGCGGCGTAGGTCGGGTCGATTTCGACCGCCTTCTCCCAGCGGTAAATCGCTTCGCGCCACAGTCCGCGCTGCGCGACGTCGATGCCGAAATCGACCTGCGCCTTGGCTTCCGTGCGCGCGTCCGCCGCCTGCAGCAGGCTCACGCGCATCACGCTCAGCGCGCTCACCGCAACAACCAGAACGACCGTCCGGCGAAACATGGTGGTGCAATTCACTATAGCGACTCGGATTCGGTGGTTGCAAGGCATTTGGCGACTGAATCCTGCTCCAACTGAGCAAGCTATGTGCCACGACATGCACCGCGAAAATCCGTCAATTCCGCGTGCCGCCTGGCCACCGATTTACGAAACGTCGTGGCCGCGTCCTCGAACGGCGAAAACCCGCGCTACAATGACGCCTGAGGTCGGGCCCCGCTGGATGTGCGGCGGCCCGGCCTTTTTTGTTGCAGCCGGGCCCTCGCGGAAAGGGCCCATGTCCGTGCTCATCGACCTCGTCGCCCTCACGCTCCTGCCGGTCTGGCGATGGCGCGTGGTCACCGAACAGCTCCGCGCGGGCGAGTCGCCCGCGGCCATTCTCGCGACCGAGTGCCAGCCACGGGTACGACGCGCGCCGCGATCGCGCGGCCGCGCGCAGCCGCTCGACGCCGACCAGCTTCGAACCCGAGCCTCGCAGGCACTCGAGCGCGCCGCGCGCTCAGACCTCGAAGCGCTGGCGTGGGACGACGTGAGATACCCGGCGATGCTTGGCGCGATCATCGATGCGCCGCCCGTGCTGTGGATCCGCGGCGACGCCGACGCGCTCGACGGACTGTCGGTCGCGATCGTCGGATCGCGCGCCGGCTCGCCATACGCGCTCGCCGCGGCGGAGCGCCTGGCGGCTGATCTCGCGGCCGGCGGGGTGACGATCGTCAGCGGCCTCGCGCGCGGCGTGGATTCCGCGGCGCATCGCGGCGCGTTGTCCGTGCACGGCCGCACGCTGGCGGTGCTCGGGTGCGGCGCCGACGTCGTTTATCCGAGAGAGCATGCGGCGCTGGCGGCGGACATCGCGCGCGCCGGCGCGATCGTCAGCGAGCTCGTGCCGGGGACGCCGCCCCGCGCGCCATTTTTCCCGCAGCGCAACCGCATCATCAGCGGGTTGTCGCGCGCGGTGGTGGTCGTCGAAGCGGGCGAGAAGAGCGGCTCGCTCATCACCGCGCGGTGCGCGCTCGACCAGGGGCGCGATGTGCTCGCGGTGCCCGGCAACATCCTGAATGGCCGGAATAAAGGCGGGCATGCGCTCCTCAGGGATGGTGCAAAGATTGTCGAGTCAGCGGTCGATATCCTTGAGGAGCTGGGGGTAGCCGGACCAGGGCAGCGGGAACCGTCCGGGAGATCCGGCGCGTCATATCCACCGGACGCCCTCGATTCCTCCCCCGGGCGAGACCCGATCCTGGGCTGCCTGATTCCTGGAGAAACCTGCGATCTCGACGCGATTTCAGAGCGTTCCGGCCTTCCGCCGGCGCGCCTGTTACCGAGGTTGTTCGAGCTCGAATTGCAGGGATTCGTGCAGCGGACAGGCGGTGGGCGATTCGTTCGGGTTTGACAGAACGTGCTAGGGTCTAAACAAGGCAGGTCAATGGCGAAAGCACTCGTCGTGGTCGAATCGCCCGCAAAGGCGAAGACCATTAACAAATATCTGGGACGCGATTACAAGGTGCTCGCGTCGATGGGCCACATCCGCGATTTGCCCAAGAGCAAGCTGGGTGTGGACGTCGACAACGACTTCGAAGAGACCTACGAATCGATCCTCTCGCGCAAGAAGGTGATCAAGGAACTGAAGGACGCGGCCAAGGACGCCACGGACATCTACGTCGCGACCGACCCCGATCGCGAAGGCGAGGCGATTGGCTGGCACATCGCGCAGGAGCTCGGCGGCAAGAAGCGCAAGATTCACCGCCTGATGTTCAACGAGATCACCAAGAAGGCGATTCTGGAAGCGATCAAGCACCCGAAGGTGATCGACGAAAAAATGGTCGACGCCCAGCGGGCGCGCCGCGTGCTCGATCGCCTGGTGGGCTACAAGATCAGCCCGCTGCTCTGGGACAAGGTCCGCCGCGGCCTGAGCGCCGGACGCGTGCAGTCGGTCGCGCTCAAGCTGGTGTGCGACCGCGAGCGCGAGATCGAACAGTTCGTCCCCGAGGAATACTGGAACGTCTTCGCGCGGCTCGCCGGACCGCAGCCGCCCGAATTCGAGGCGAAGCTGCTGAAGAAAGGCGACGAGACGCTGCGCGTCGCCAACGAAGAGCAGTCGAAGGCGATCCTCGCCGATCTGGAGCGCGCGACCTGGACGGTCGCGTCCGTCACGACCAAGGAGCGCAAGCGGAACGCGGCGCCGCCGTTCATCACCAGCAAGCTGCAGCAGACCGCGCGCTTCCCGGTCAAGAAGACCATGATGCTGGCGCAGCAGCTCTACGAAGGCATGGAGCTGCCGGGCCTCGGCGTGGACGGTCCGATCGGTCTCATCACGTATATGAGAACCGACTCGGTCCGCGTGTCCGAAGAAGCCCTGTCCGCGGTTCGCGAGCACATCACCACGACGTTCGGCGCCGACTACCTCCCGGAGAAAGCCAACAACTACAAGGCCAAGGCGGACGCGCAGGACGCGCACGAGGCGATCCGGCCGACGTCGATGCAGTACGACCCGGAAACCGTGCGGCCGTTTCTCACGCAGGATCAGTACTCCCTCTACCGGCTGATCTGGAACCGCTTCGTCGCGTCGCAGATGATGCCGGCCACGTTCGACGAGACGACGGTCGACGTCTCGGCCGGCGACTACATCTTCCGCGTGAAGGGCACGGTGCCCAAGTTCGCCGGGTGGATGGCGACCTACGGACTGACGCCAGGGGAGCAGCCGGAATCCGAAAAAGCGGACGCGGACGAGGACGGCGTGTCCGGCGTCCTGCCGGTACTCGCGCAGGGCGACGTCCTGGAACTGAAAACCATCCGGCCGGAGCAGAAATTCACCCAGCCGCCGCCGCGGTTCTCCGAAGCGACGCTCGTGAAGGAGCTCGAGGAAAACGGCATCGGCCGGCCGAGCACCTACGCGTCGATCATCGGCGTGCTGCAGGATCGCGACTACGTCAACAAGCTCGAAGGACGCTTCAAGCCGACGCCGCTCGGGCGGATCATCTCGGATCTCCTGTCCAAGAGCTTCGACGACATCATCGACGTCGAGTACACGCGCAGCCTCGAAGAAGACCTCGACAAGATCGAGCAGGGCAAGAGCGGATACGTCAAGACGCTCGAGAGCTTCTACAAGAAGTTCAAGAAGGATCTGACCCGCGCCGGCAAGGAAATGGAAGACCTGAAAAAGGGCATCGAGATCGGCGAGGCCTGCGACAAGTGCGGGGCGCCGATGCTGAAGCGGGTCGGCAAGTTCGGCCCCTTCATCGCCTGCAGCGCGTATCCGGACTGCACCAACACGCGCGAAGTGGAGACGCCGGACGCCGAGTCTGAGACGGGCGAGGAAGAAATCGAGCCGTGCGAGAACTGCGGCAAGCCGATGGTGGCCAAACGCGGCCGCTTCGGTCAGTTCCTCGCCTGCACGGGCTACCCGGAATGCAAGACCACCCGGAAGCTGATCGCCACCAAGCAGGGCGGACTGCGAGCCGCCAAGCCTGACCAGATCCTCGACGAGAAATGCCCGCGCTGCAGCTCGAATCTCGTCATCAAGCAGGGCCGGTATGGCGAGTTCACCGCGTGCACGAAATATCCCGAGTGCAAGTACATCAAGCACAAGACCACGGGCGTGAAGTGCCCGACCGACGGCGACAAGGGCGGGGAGATCGTCGAACGCAAGTCGCGCCGCGGCAAGATCTTCTTCGGCTGCTCGAACTATCCGGACTGCGACTTCGTGTTGTGGAACCGGCCGATTGACGAGCCCTGCCCGAAATGCGGCGCGTCGTTCCTCGTCGAGAAGACGACCAAGAAACTGGGCCGCCAGGTCCTCTGCAACACCGAGGACTGCGACTACGCCCGTTCGGAAGCGTTGCCCGAAACCGCAGCGTAAACTGGTCCTATGGTGACCATCATCGGCGGCGGCCTTGCCGGATGCGAGGCCGCCTGGCAGGTCGCATCACGCGGCGTTCCGGTCACGCTGTACGAAATGCGGCCGGTCCGGGCCACCGCCGTGCACAAGACCGACCGCCTGGCCGAACTGGTCTGCAGCAATTCCTTCCGCGGCGACAAGCTCGATAACGCGGTCGGCCTCCTCAAGGAAGAGATGCGGCGGCTCGGCTCGCTGGTCATGCGCGCCGCCGAAGCGAGCCGCGTGCCCGCGGGCGCCGCGCTCGCCGTCGATCGCGATCGGTTCGCAGAGATCGTCACCGATGCGGTCGCGAGTCATCCGCTCATCACCATCCGGCGCGAAGAGATCGCCGCGATTCCCGACGCCACGCCGGCCGCACCGGTCATCGTCGCGACCGGTCCGCTGACCTCCGAATCCCTTTCCGCCGACATCGTCCGTCTCGTCGGCGGCGAACACCTCTACTTCTACGACGCGATCAGCCCCATCGTGCTTGCCGAGAGCATCGATCGGACGAAGGTGTTCCGCCAGTCGAGGTGGGACCGCAGCTTTACAAGTGCGGGGGTGCGGGGTGCGGAGGTGCGGGGTGCGGTGCGAAGTGCGGAGGTGCGGAGTGCGGAGGACGTGCTGGGTGCGGCATGCGGGGTCGACGATGGGCAGGGCGATTATTTGAACTGTCCGTTCACCCGCGAGGAGTACGAGCGCTTCTACGACGCGCTGATCCACGCCGAATCGGCGACGGTGCACGATTTCGACAAGGAACGATTTTTTGAAGGCTGCCTGCCGATCGAAGTCATGGCGCACCGCGGCGTGGACACGCTCCGGTTCGGGCCGATGAAGCCGGTGGGACTGGTCGATCCGCGAACCGGACGTTCGCCCTACGCCGCCGTGCAACTCCGCCAGGACAACCTGGCCGCGGATCACTTCAGCCTGGTGGGCTTTCAGACCCAGATCAAATGGGGCGAGCAGGCGCGCGTGCTGCGGCTGATCCCGGGTCTCGAGCAGGCGGAATTCGTGCGCTTCGGCATGGTGCACCGCAACACGTACGTCAACGGTCCGACGGTGCTGACCGAGACCTGGCAGCTGCGCCATCATCCGTCGGTGTTTTTCGCCGGACAGATGTCAGGCGTCGAGGGCTACGTCGAATCGGCCGCCTCGGGACTAATCGCAGGACTGAACGCCGCGGCGATGACGAATGGTCAGCCGACGTCGGCGCCGCCGCGCACCACCGCGATCGGCGCGCTCGCTTACTACGCGTCGCACGCGGATCCGGCGCACTACGAGCCGTCGAACATCACGTTCGGCATCATGGAGCCGCTGGCGCGACCGCCGCGCGGCAAGATGGATCGCAAGCTGGCGATGTCGAACCGGGCGCTCGCCGATCTGACGGCGTGGCTGCAGGGGCTGGCCGCGTGACGGACCACGTCAAGGCGTTTCTCAAGTACATCGCGCTCAATCGCGGCGTGTCGCCGCATACGCGCCGCGCGTACGCGAGCGACCTGGCCCAGTTCATCGACCATGTCGCGGCCGGCGCCGGCTGCAAACCACAAGACCTGACGCCCGGACGCCCTGGACCGTGTCGCGATCGGCAGCTTCATGTCGACGCTGCGCGCGCGCGGGCAATCCCGATCGACCGCGGCGCGAAAACTCGCGGCGGTCCGGACGTTCCTCCGCTACCTGCGGCGCGAGGACATCATCACCACCGATCCCGGCGCACTCGTCGGCACGCCGAAGCGCGAAGTGCGGATGCCGGCGCATCTGTCCGAGAACGACATGACGCGGCTCCTCGACGGCCCGGACGTGACCGCCGCGCTGGGACGCCGCGACCGGGCGATTCTCGAGCTGTTCTACGCGTCGGGACTTCGGTTGAGCGAGCTGGCCGGGCTCGATCTCGACGATGTGAACCTGAGCCGGAAGATGGCGCGCGTGCTCGGCAAGGGAGGCAAGGAGCGCCTGGTGCCGTTCAACAACAGCACGGCGTCCGCGATTCGCGCCTATCTGAACGACCGCGAAGCGTTCATCGGCGACACGCGGTCAGACGCCGATCCGTTGTTCGTGAATTATCGGGGCGGGCGCCTGACGGTGCGGAGCATCGACCGGCTGGTCCGGCATTACGCGGCGGCCAGCGCGGCGGCCGAATCACCGTCCGTCAGTCCGCACGCGCTGCGCCATTCGTTCGCCACGCACCTGCTGCAGCGCGGCGCCGATCTGCGCGCGATTCAGGAACTGCTCGGCCACGCGCGCCTCAGCACGACCCAGCGCTACACGCACGTGAACGCCGCGCAGCTGCTCGACGTCTACCAGAAATCGCATCCGCGAGCCCGGTCGCGCAAGGATTAGAGCGGTCCGGCTAGCAGCACCGATGCCATCGGCGGTTCTGCCGGGGCCAGCGGCGCCGCGCGGCGGCCGCGCGGGAACTCGATGTTCAGCGTCTTGATCTTGTAGTTCATGACGCGCGGGCTGATCGACAGCAGCTCCGCCGCGTCCTTCTGCACCCAGTTCGACATCTTGAGCGCCTCGACGAGCGCATGCCGTTCGATGTCCTCGAGCGGAATGCCGGCCGGCGGAATCTTCACGACCGACGTGTGATCGCGTGAGCCCGCGGTCGGCGTTTCACCGAGCCGCAGGTCGTCGCTGACGATGGAGCGGCCTTCGGCCAACAGCATCGCGCGCTCGACCGTGTTCTCGAGCTCGCGGATGTTGCCCGGCCAGTTGTAGCGCATCAGCAGCTTCTGCGCGTCCGGCTCGAGTCCGTCGATGCGTTTCTTGAGCTCGGCGGCGAACCGGTGAATGAACGCGTTGGCGAGCGGCACGATGTCGTCTTTCCGCTCGCGCAGCGGCGGCATCTCGATCGAGACGACGTTCAGCCGGTAGTACAGGTCTTCGCGGAAATGGCCCGTTTGCACCATGGCCGGGAGATCGCGGTTGGTCGCGGCGATCAGCCGGACGTCCACCCGCAGCGTCCGGGTGCCGCCCAGCCGCTCGAATTCGTGCTCCTGCAGGACGCGCAGGATCTTCGCCTGGGTGCTGGGGCTCATGTCGCCGATTTCGTCGAGGAACAGCGTGCCGCCGTCGGCCTGCTCGAACCGGCCGATGCGCTGCTTGTCGGCCCCGGTGAACGCGCCCTTTTCGTGTCCGAAGAGCTCCGATTCGAGCAGGTTCTCCTGGAGCGCCGCGCAGTTCACCTTGACGAAGTTCCGCGACGCGCGCAGCGAATTGTGATGAATCGCCCCGGCGATCAGCTCCTTGCCGGTGCCGGTTTCACCGCGAATGAGCACCGTGGTGTTGCTCTTCGCGACCTTCTTGACGATGTCGAGGACCTTCTGGAGCGCGGCGCTGGATCCGATGATGCGGTCGAAGTCGTAGATGTCCTGCTGCGTGCCGCGCAGGTACTCGAGCTCGTTCTTGAGGCGCTTCATTTCGAGCGCCTTCTCGATCTTGACCTCCATCTCCTCGATCTCGAACGGCTTCTGCACGTAGTCGAACGCGCCGATCTTCATCGCCTCGACGGCGGTGTTGACGGTGCCGAACGCGGTCATCAGGATCACGGCGGTCGTCGGATGCATCGCCCGCGTCGTGCGCAGGACGTCCATCCCGTCGCTGCCGCCCATCTTGAGGTCGCTCAGCACCACGTCGAAATAGCTGTCGTGCAGACGCTCGATCGCCGCGTTGCCGTTCGACGCTTCCTCGACGTCGTGACCGGCTTCCGCCAGGCCGCGCTTCAGACCGCGCCGGAGCGCGTCGTGATCGTCCGCAATGAGTATTCGCCCCATAACCTTCATGCCTCTTTGTTGAACCAGCTTGCTCCGCTCGAGACGTTCGACACCGGCAGCGTCACTCGAAAACGCGTACCGCCCCCCGGCGCCGCCGCGACGTCAATCCGTCCTTCGTGAGCGTCGACGATCTTGCGGACGATCGGCAGTCCCAGCCCCGATCCCTTCGGCTTGGTCGAGAAGAAGGGGGTGAAAATCTGATCGCTCAACTCCTCCGGCACGCCCGGCCCATCGTCCACGACATCGACGACGACGCGTTGCGCGGGCGGCGCCTCGCTGGCGCCCGGATCCGGCACGACGGTTTCCGATCCGCCGACGATCGCCACGTGACCGGCGCCGTCGAGCGCTTCGAACGCATTGATCAGGAGATTCGCGAAGACCTGGCACAACTGATGGTGATCGCCGACGATCGGCGGCAGGCCCGGTTGCAGCCGTACGTCGACCGCGACGTTGCCGCGCGGAATCTTGCCTTCGGCCAGCATGATCGCCTGGTGCAGGACGTCGGCCAGATGAGTCCGTTCGACCTGCAGGCGAATCGGCCTGACGAACTCGAGCATCTCGACGACGATCGCGTTCGCCAGCTTGGCTTCGCTCATGATGTCGGCGAGCAGGGACTGCGCGTCGGCGGATGCCGGCACCTGTCGTCGCAGCAGGCCCGCCATGACTTCAATGCCGGCGAGCGGATTCTTCAATTCGTGCGCGATGCCGGCGGCCATCTCGCCGAGCGAGGCGAGGCGATCGCGCAGGCGCTCGCGCTCTTCCATCTGCTCGACCTGGGTGAGGTCCTTGAAGAACAGGACGGCGCCGATCTGCTCGTCGTGATCGTCCTTGACCTTGGAGAGCGTGTAGCCGATGACCCGATCGAGGTCCTTGAGACGCAGTTCTGCGCGGTTGGGCGGCGACGTCATTTCGAACGCGTCCGAGAAGCACCCGGATGATCTCGGCGCGTTCGCGGAACGCCTCCGCCATGGGGCGCCCCAGATTGTCCGGCGTGCGAGGCAGCGAAAAAATGCGATAGGCCTCGTCGTTCATCAGCGCGATGGTGCCGTCGCGGTGAATGGCGATGACGCCGTTGCGCATGCTGCCGACCAGATGGCGGAAGAAGCGATCCTCGGGCGCGACGCTCGACGCGCCGCTGTCGGCCGCGCGGGCAACGGCGGCAGGCGCAGTCCGGCGCGCGGGCCCGTCAGAGTGTCTCGACATGGGGACCAATCCGCCACGTGAAAGCGCAAACTGTATGCCCGGCGGCGATCGTGCCGATTGGCTTGGAACTCACGGTAAATCAGAGACTTACGCGAATGAGTTATCGGCCGATCGCTGACAGAACTGTAATTGGCTGACGGTTTTGGTTAGGCGTCGGACGCGGTGGCGAGGTCGGATGCCGCCTGCAATTCTTCCCACTGGTGCATGAGATCGCCCACCTTCCACATCAGCGACTGGTGCGCGTCGATGATCGGCTGTGCGGCGGTGCGATCTTCATAGAAGCCCACGGCGGCCATTTGTTCTTCCAGTTTGCGGATCCCGGTTTCAGTTTCCGCGATCTGCGATTCGAGCGCCTCGATCCGCGCGCGGCGTTCCTGCACGGCGCGCGACTTGCGGCGCGCCTCGGCATCGGCGCGCTTCTTGTCCTCGCGCGAGACCGTTTGCGGCGGCGCGGCCTTCGGGCTCGCGTCTTTGGCGTGAGCACCCTGGCGCTCGTTTTTCCCGCCTCGCCCTTCTTTCCCTACCTGCCCTACCTGCCCGACCCGCCCTACCTGCCCTGTCTGCCCCACCCGCCCGACCTGCCCGACCCGGCCTACCTGCCCCACCCGCCCTTCCTGCCCATGATGCTCCTTGTGCCAGAGGAACTCCTTGTAGGTGCCGGGATAGACGATCGCCGTCCCGCGGCCGACCTCGATGATCTTGGTCGCGAGCCGCTCGACGAAGTAGCGATCGTGCGAGACGAAGATCAGCGTGCCGCCGTAGTCCACGAGCGCGTCGAGCAGGACTTCCTTCGAGTCGAGGTCGAGGTGGTTGGTCGGCTCGTCGAGCAGCAGCGTGTTCGAAGGGCGCAGCAGCATGCGCGCGACCGCCAGGCGCGTGCGCTCGCCGCCCGACAGCACCCGCACCTTCTTGTAGACATCGTCGCCGGAAAACAGGAACCCGCCGAGGATGTTGCGGATCATCGGCACCATGTTCAGCGGCGATCCGTCCGCCAGCGTTTCGTGGACGGTCGGCGCCGGATCCATGCGGGTGGCTTCGTCCTGCGCGAAGTACTGCATGACCACGTTGTGGCCTTCGATGCGCTCGCCCGAGTCGGGCGATTCCTCGCCCGACAGCATCCGCATCAGCGTCGACTTGCCGACGCCGTTCGGGCCGACGAGCGCGATGCGGTCGCCGCGCTCGACGTGCAGGTTCAGGCGATCGAAGACCATGACGTCGCCGTAGGCCTTGTGCGCGTGCTTGATCTCGAGCACCGTGCGGCCGCTCTTGGCGCACACCGGAAAATCGAAGTGGATTTTCTTGCGCTCGAGCGGCACTTCGATCGGCACCACCTTCTCGAGCATCTTGATCCGGCTCTGGACCTGCGACGCCTTCGTCGCCTGGTAGCGGAAGCGATCGATGAACATCTTCACGCGCGCGACTTCCTCGTCCTGTTCGCGCTTGGCTTTGCGCATCTGCTCGATGCGCGCCTCGTGCGCCACGAGGTAGTCGCTGTAGTTGCCGACATAGTCGGTGAGCGTGCGCAGCGTGAGGTCGGCGATCCGCGTGACCACCGCGTCGAGGAAGAAGCGGTCGTGCGAGACGAGGATGACCGCGTGCGGATAGGCGTTCAGGTACTCTTCGAGCCAGTTGCGCGCCTCGAGGTCGAGGTGATTGGTCGGCTCGTCGAGCAGCAGCAGGTTGGGCGCGCGCAGCAGCAGCTTGGCGAGCGCGATGCGCATCTGCCAGCCCCCGGAGAACGTCTCGGTCTGCCGTTCGTGATCCGACGGCTTGAAGCCCAGGCCCTGCAGCACCGTCGCCGTTTTCAACTCGATGGTGTAGCCGTCGCCGAGCCGGAAACGCTCTTGAAGATCGCTGTAGCGCGACAGCATCGCGTCGTGCTCGGCCTCGGGGATCGACTGATCGCCGAGCCGCTCCTCGAGCGCGTGCATTTCCGCCTTCATCGCCAGGAGATCGGCGAATGCGCTGGAGGCTTCGTCGAAGAGCGTGCGGCCGGCGTGCGCGAGCCCGTCCTGCGGCAGATAGCCGACGGTCATCGCGGAAGGCTTGAGGACCGCGCCGGAGTCGGGCTCGTCGAGCCCGGCCATCATTTTCAGGAGCGTCGTCTTGCCGGCGCCGTTCGGACCGCACAGCCCGACGCGCTCACGCGCGGTGATCTGCCAGGTGACGTGATCGAAGAGGACTCGATCACCGAAGCTCTTGGTGAGCTCGGAGAGCTGAATCATCTACTCGCCGAGCGCGCGCGCCGCGGCGGCCAGTACCTGTGGCACGCGGAAAGGCTTGGTGAGATACCCCGCGACGCCGAGATTGACGGCTTCAATCGCGCTCGACTCCGTCGAGAACCCGGTGATGATGATCACCGGCAAGTCGGACTGGTACCTCTTCGCCTCGCGAATCACCGCAAGGCCGTCCATGCCGGGCATCTTCAGGTCGGCAATCAGCAGATCGTACGGGTGGAGGCGCATCCGCTCGAGCGCCGAACGGCCGTCGGGCGACACGTCCACGTCGTACTCGGCAAGCGCCAGCGTTTTCGACAGCAAGTCGCGAATGCTCGCCTCATCGTCGACGACGAGGACGCGCGGACGTCCGGCAGCGGGCGCCGGCGGGGGAACGGCGGCGGGGCGCACGCCGGCGCGCGGGCGCTGGCTGTCGAGCCACGAATCGATGTCGCTCTTGCGGAATCGCCACTGGCGTCCGACGCGGACCGCGGGGATCTTGCCGGCCTTGATGAGGCGGTAGACCGTGCGCAGGTTGACCTGAAGGTATTCCAGCACCTCCTCGGTCGTCAGGAACGTTTCGTCAATCATGCTGATAGCCCGCTCGGCAGTTCCACCGTGAATACCGCACCGCCGTCGGGATGATTCCCTGCGGCGATCTGACCGCCGTGCTCCTGGATGATCCCGTAGGCGATCGCCAGGCCAAGCCCCGTGCCCTTGCCGACGTCCTTCGTCGTGTAGAACGGTTCGAAAATCCGCGACAGCGATTCGGCGGGAATGCCGTTACCCGAATCCCGGACCGTCACCACGATGCGATCGCGTCCGGTGGCGCGCGTCGAGATCTCGATCCGTCCCGGCCGTCCCGATGCAGCTATCGCCTGTTCGGCGTTCACCACCATGTTGAGGAACACCTGGTGGAGCGACAACGGGTCGCTCTTCAGACGGAGCTGTTTTTCATCATAGTTTCGCACGATTTCGATGTTCTGGGCGCGGCACGCCGCCTGTCTCGATGCGGCCACCCGCTGAAGCAGGGCATTGAGGTTGACCGGCCGCCGCACCAGGCGCCGGGCGCCCGTGAAGACCAGCAGGTTCCTGACGATCTTCGCGGCGCGGTCCGCTTCGCGATAGATGACCTGCACTTCCTGGCGCAATTGCGCGCGGGAAGGCGCCGGTCGCCCTGAGCAGCTCCAGGTGGCCGAGCACGCTCTGCAGTGGATTGTTCAACTCGTGCGCGATGCCGGCGACGAACTGGCCGAGCGCCGCCAGCTTTTCCGACTGGGTCAGGCGGTTGCGCAGTTCCTCGCGCTCCGCCTCGAGCGCGGTCTGCGGCGTGAGGTCGCGCGCGACCAGCACCTGGCCGACGCGGTCGCGGTTCTGATCCAGGACGTCGGTGGCGGTGACGAGGAGCGGTCCGCCGAGGACCGAGTCCACGACCTCGCACACGGCCGGCGGCGCGCCGGCCGGCCGGATGCGCCCGATCGAGATCGCTCAGCCATCCGCCGAGCTCCGGCCCGATCGGTCGTGCCGAGCGGACGATCGAACAGCTCCTCGCGCGACACCCCGGCGCGGTTCGCGAAGGCTTCGTTCGCGTGCACGATTGTCCGCGCAGATCGCAGACCGCGACGAGGTGTGCGATCGAGTCGAACGCGTTTTCCAGCACGTGGCGGGAACGGATCACCTCGTCGAGCAGCTGGAGGTTTTCGACCGCGTTCGACACCTGCCGTCCGAGCTCGTCGGCGCGATCCAGGAGGTCCAGCTCGCCGCCGACATCGACCCGCACGCCGTCGAAGACGATGGCGCCGAGCGCGCGGCGGTAACCGCGCAGCGGCACGGTCAGCGTGGCGGTCGACGTGCCGAGATCGTACGAGCCCGGCACGAGCTCCGCGCGGCGCTGGCGCATGGCCGATGCGGCCGGCGCACGCGGATCGTCGGCGCCGATCCGCTGGCCGGCATCGGCGTGTCCGCTGGCCGACGAGGCCTGCAGTATCAGGTGGCGCGCCCGCCGATCGTGAATCCAGACCGACGTGCGGTCAGCCGCGAACAGGCGGTTGGCGCCCTGGCAGAACGCTTCGAGCCGGAGCGCGATGTTCATCGAGCGCGACAGGCCGGCGGCGAACTCGTCGAGCAGCTCGCGGACGTCGTTCTGGAGCGCCTCGCGATGTTTCAGGCGAAAGAGCGTGAGCGCCGCGAGAAATGCGTCGGCGATATCCGAGCCGCCGCGCCCGATCTGAGCGGCCGGCGGACGCGCGAAGCCGATGACGAGGAGCCCGATCCGCTCCGCGCCCTGCGCCAGCGGCAGGAGGAGCGCCGCTGAGGTTTCGATCCGCGATGCCAGGTCCGGCATCTGACGCGCCAGGTCCGGCACGAGGGTCGCCGTGCGGCGGTCGAACACGCCGGCGACCGCGCCGGCTTCGGCGTCCGACGGGAGCCAGGCATCGGTCGGCAGCGTGTCGAGGGCATAAGCCGAGGTCGCCTGCATGACGCCGTTGCGCGGGTTGTGTTCGAAGAGCAGCGAGCAGGTCCCGCCCGTGACTGCCAGGGCGTGCTGATGGAGATGGGGAAGAACCTCGGTCAGGCTGCTCGAATGCGCCAGGAGCGAGACGAGCGACGCGGCCTCGGGACGGGCGGCAGGCTTCCGCCGCTCGCGGGACGGCGCTCGGCGAGTCGGGCGGCGGGTGCGCGGGTTCGGGGACATGGAAGGCGTGCCAGGACTGGTCGGGCGGCGCGATTGTAACGCGCTTCGGCGCCGCGCCGGCGCTCGGCTGAGCCCGCGCCCATCTTCTAAGTCCCGGATCAGCAGATACTTAGGGTCTGCGATAATAGTGCGAACAGGATCACACGGCCAGAGGAAAGCATCGGCCGTCTAAGTAATGGAGCAAAGGGGATCCGCCGCGCCGCGCATGACCTGGACGGACGAAGAGCTCGTCGCGCGGTCGATCCGCGGCGATGCCGACAGTTTCAATCAGCTCGTTCTCCGATGGGAACGGCCCATCTACGCCCTCGCGTACCGGACCATCGGCCGCGAAGAGGACGCGCGGGATGTGTGTCAGGAAACCTTCCTGCGGGCGTTCCGCGCACTGCCGAATTTCCGTGGCCAGGCGAAATTCTCCTCGTGGCTCTATCGCATCGCGCTGAACCTGTGCCGCGACTGGATGCGGCGCGAGCGCCGGGCGCCGATCATCCAGCCGCCCGAAGACGTGGACCTGATGGACCTGGCCGCGGCGGCCGAGCCCTCGGAGTCGATTGAGGATCTGGTGGCGCGCAAGGACATGACGCGCCTGGTGGAGAACGCTATGACGAGGCTGCCGGAAGAGCAGCGGACGGCGATCGTGCTCAAGGAATATCACGGGCTCACGTTCCAGGAGATCGCCGATCTCATGGGATGTCCGCTCAGCACGGTGAAGACGCGGTTGTATCAGGGACTGACGGTTCTACGGCGCGAGCTCGCCAAGAGCGCCGGACGGGTGGCGTAAACATCATGATGAACGACAGCCTTTGCACGTATGCCGGCCGGCGCGAAGAGGTGCTGGTCGCCTATCTCTACGACGAAGCCGATTTCGAAACGCGTGCCACGTTCGACCGGCACCTGACCGCCTGCGCGCAGTGCCGCACCGAGCTGCAGGCATTCCGCGGCGTGCGCGCCGAAATGGAGCGCTGGTCGTCGCCGGAGCTGGTCGATCACGTGAACGTCACGTTCGGCCGGCCGGCGCCGGTTCCGCGTCCCGAGCGGCGGCTTCATCGCCGCAATGCGCCAGGTGCCCGCGTGGGCGCAGGTCGCGGCGGCGATGCTGTTTGTCGGCGTGGCGGCCGGGGTCGCCAATCTGCACGTCACCTACGGGCAGGACGGCCTCACGGTCCGCACCGGCTGGTACCAGACCGCGCCCGCCGTGGCGGCGGCGCCGGCGGTCGATCCGGCGAACGCGCCGTGGCACAACGATCTGGCGGCGCTCGAGCAGCAGATTCGCAGCGAGCTGGACGCCCGGCCCGTCCCAACGGCCGCTCCGGCGCGGGTGACGAAACGACGGCGCGCCGCGTCAACGCGATGCTTCAGGACAGCGAGAGACGCCAGCAGCGCGAGCTCGCGCTGCGGCTCGCCGAGCTGATGCGCGACGTGCAGTCGCAGCGCCAGGCGGACCTCGTGAAGATCGAACGCAGTCTCGGCGTCATTCAGAGCCGGACAGGACAGACCGGTATCGAAGTGATGCGAACCCAGCGCCAGGTCAACAGCCTCGCGCAGCAGGTGTCGCAGCGTCCGTAGGTGGATCGGACGAGAAGCCCATTCAGGAGCCAGAGGCAGGATCATGCGCAGAACGATTGTGAACACAGCGGCCGCCGCGATGATGATGGGCATGACGGCCACGGCGGCAATGGCCCAGACGCCGCGCCAGGAGACCAGCGGCGCCGAGTCGCGCCGACGCGCTGCTGATCAAGGAATCGCGTTACCAGATTGGACAGATCGAGCGCGTCCTCGAAGGCGCCGTCGAGCACGGCGCGACGATGATCCGCGAGCGCATGCGCGCCATCATGCCGGCGGACATGCTCTTGAGCGAGAACGCCCGGGCCCGCGGCTTCCGCCTCGATGGCTACGGCGTGTTCTTCGACGTCCAGGTGCCGTCGCTCGAAGGCACGCTGCCCTGGGTGTTCCAGACGCTCGACCAGAACGATCTCCAGCTCGATAACGCGCTGCGCATGCTGAAGGCGTACGTGCAGGCGTCGGCCGGCAACAACGCCGATCTGCAGCAGGCGTTCAAGCGCATCGAACTGCAGGTCGCGCCGGCCGTCGCAGGCGTCGGGGACCGCGGCCGATCCGACAGAGTGCGGCCGCCGTCGATCCGCAGGCCGTGGACCCCATCCTCAAGAATCCGAACGAAGCGTATCGGACGTCCATCCGCGAGGCGCTCATCGACGCCATGCTCGAACACACGCGCGGCCTCGGCATCGGGCCGACCGAGGTGCTGACGGTCGCGGCGCGCGGCAGCGACGATCGGCCGCGCCTCGCGCCCGCCGATCCCGAGGGGCAGACCGTGCTGATCAGCGTCAGCGGCGCCGATCTGCAGTCGTTTCTCGCCGGCGAGATCTCCCGCGACGAGGCCGTCTCGCGAGTCGCCGTCCGGGTGTTCTAAAATACGCGCATGCGGATGCGTCTCTGGCCGGCTCTCGCCGTTGTTGCTGTCGTTCTGGTCACCGCGTCGTGTGCGCCGACCGTGGACCTGTCAAAGGGCATCGAGGTGGTTGACGTCGCCACCGGCTGGCGCGACGCCGGCATCGTGGACGGCAAGAACAAGCTGGTGCCGTCGGTGACCTTCCGGTTCAAGAACGTGTCCGATCAGAAGCTGGGCGCGCTCCAGGCCAACGTCGTGTTCCGTCACGTCAGCGACGACAAGGAGTGGAGCAGCTTTTTCGTCAAGGTCAGCGGCTCGGAGGGTTTGGCGCCTGGCGCGACGTCCGATTCGCAGCGCGTGAACGCGCCGCTCGGCTACACCGGCACCGAAACCCGCCTGGAGATGCTCCAGAATTCGCAGTTCGAGGACGCCAAGGCGCAGGTGTTCGCGAAGTACGGCTCGACGCAGTGGGCGCGGGTCGGCGAGTTCCCCGTCGAACGTCACCTCCTCGAAAAGTGAACGCCGCACTGCGCGCGTGACGACCACCCAGCCCGCCGCTTCGCTCGAACGGCGGCTCGGTCCCCTCGACGCCGCCGCCATCGTTGTCTCCAACGTCATCGGCGGGGGCATCTTCTTCGTCCCGATTTTCGTCGCCCAGGCGGTCCCCGACGCGCGGGCGATTCTGCTGGTCTGGCTCGGCGGCGGCCTGCTCGCGTTCGCCGGCGCGATGGCCTACGCGGAACTTGCGGCGATGCGGCCGCGTGCCGGCGGGGAGTACGTCTATCTGCGTGAGGCGTTCGGTCCGCTGGCCGCGTTCCTGAGCGGCTGGACGTCGTTCGTCGCCGGGTTCTCCGGGGCGATCGCCGCCAGCGCCGTCGCGCTGGCCGACTACGTCGGCCGTTTCTTCCCGGCGGCCGGCGAACCCCGCGGCACTGGTCACGATCCCGATTCCGATCGTCCCGCTCGTCATCTCGCCCAGGAATCTCGTCGCCCTGCTGGCCATCGCGCTGCTGACGGTCGCGCACGTGCGCGGCCTGGGTCTCGGGCGTTCGGTTCAGAACCTGCTCGCCGGCGCCAAGGTTCTGGCGCTCGTGCTCTTTCTGGCGGCTGGATTCGCGTTCGGGCACGGCGACGTCTGCCGGCGTCGCGGCGCCCAGCGGGATTGCGCCGGTCGGCTGGCTCCTCGCGCTCATCCCGGTGATGTTCGCCTACTCCGGCTGGAACGCGGCGGCGTACGTCGCCGAAGAAGTCCGGTCGCCCGGACGCAACGTGCCGCTCGCGCTCGGGCTCGGCACGCTGACCGTCGTGACGATCTATCTCGGGCTGAACGGTCTCTATCTCTTCGCGCTCGGCAGCAGCGGACTCGCCGGCGTCAAGGGGACGCTCATCGACACGGTCGCCGAACGGCTGTTCGGATTTGCGGCGGGCAACCTGATTGCGCTCTTCACGATCGTCAGCCTCGCGGCCAGCATCAGCGCGATGGTCCTGGCCGGACCGCGCGTCTATTTCGCGATGGCCCGGGACGGTCTCTTCGCGGCGCGCGTCGGTCGCGTGCATCCGCGCTTTCGCGCGCCGGCGGCCGCCATCGTCGCGCAGACGGCGTGGAGCGCGCTGCTGGTCCTTTCGAGCAGCCTCTCGCAACTCGTCAGCTACACGGGGTTTGCGATCGTGCTGTTTGCGGGCGTCGCGGTCCTGGCGCTGTTTGTCCTTCGCCGCCGCGAGCCGCACGCCGACCGTCCGTTTCGCGCCTGGGGATATCCGTGGGCGCCCGCCGTATTCGTTGCGGTGAGTGCCGTGATGCTGGCGAATGAGATCTGGCGGAACCCGCGGCCGACGCTCGCGGGTCTCGCCGTTATTGCGGCAGGAATTCCGGTCTATCTGGTGACGACACGGAATCGCCGGACTCCGGGAGTTTCTTCAACTCGCCCGAGTAGGTGACCGTGCGATCCGGCAGGAGCCGGATTTCGAACATCAGCGGTTCGTATCCGTCGAGCCGCACTTCGATGCGGTGCGGGCCGGATTCAATCTTCAGGCTCTGAAACAGACCGTCGAAGTCGTCGACGTGGCCCGCGTAGTAGCCGTCCACGTACACCGAGGCTTCGCGCGGTTTGACCTTCAGCTTCAGCGAGCCGAGATAGTCGTCGCTCGAGCCGTAGCCGCCGTCGTAAGCGCCGCCACCGTCCCACCACGGATCGTAGTAGCCGCCGTAGTAGCCGCCGAAACCGAAGCCGCCATAGCCCCACGGGTAGTACCAACCCGGATAGCCGCCGCCTCCGACGATCACGGTCGTGCCGCCGCCAGAACCGGGCCGGCGCGGCACCGCCCGCCCAGTGGCCGGCTGATCGCCGCGCGACCGGCCGCCGTTGTCCGCGTTCGCGTTCCCGTTGCCGGTCGATCCGTTCGCCGCCGCCGTCGATCCGTTTGCCTTGCCGCTGTCCGACCGCCGCTTGGCCGTTCCGCTGGACTTGCCGCTGTCGGAACCGCTATCGCGGGCGACCGCGTGCGGCGCATTCGTCGTGCCCGAGTCCGCCGTCGTGCGCGGCGCGCCGCACGTCGATCCGCCGGACGCTGTCCCGCCGGATGATCCACCGGACGCTGTCCCGCCTCCGCTGCCACTGCCGCCGCCGGATGAACCGCTAGCCGAACCGCCGGACGAGGCGCCTCCCGAGTGCGGAGAATGCTGTGCCAGGGACGTCGCCGGAACGGCGAGGACCAGCGCCGCAGCCAGCGCCGTCGCCGCCGTCGTCATCCGGGGGATGGGACCGAGAAGCGGAAGTGTTCGCGTCATCGCACAATCCCTGCTACTGCAAGGAGCAACGGCGCTGCCAACGCCATGCGTCAACTTTTACGCCTATTTGCGACAAACCTTAGCTGCGAACCCCGGCGGTTGTCTCACGCCGAGCACACGAGCCGTCCCGTTTTCTTGACACCCCGATCGCCGGGCCGATAGAGTCAGAATTCTTGATGTTTCACAGCACGACGATCCTTGCCGTGCGGCACCGCGACCACGCGGTGCTCGCCGGCGACGGCCAGGTCACGCTTCGGCCAGACCATCGTCAAGCAGAGTGCGCGGAAGATCCGGCGGCTCTACAACGACCAGATTCTGGCGGGATTTGCCGGGTCGGCCGCCGATTCGTTCGCGCTGTTCGCCCGGTTCGAGTCCAAGCTCGAGCAGTACCGCGGCAACCTCGAACGGTCGGCCGTCGAGCTCGCGAAGGACTGGCGAAGCGACCGCATCCTGCGGCGGCTCGAGGCGATGCTGATCGTGCTCGACAAGAACGTCGACGTTTCTGCTGTCCGGCAACGGCGATCTCATCGAGCCGGACGATGGCATCGTGGCGATCGGATCGGGCGGGCCCTACGCGCTGGCCGCGGCGCGAGGCGCTCGCCGCGAACACCGAGCTCGACGCGCGCGCCATCGCCGAGAAAGCGATGGCGCATCGCCGGCGAGATCTGCATCTACACGAACGCGAATATCGTGCGTCGAAGAACTGTAGGCGCAGTGCCCATCTACCTGCCGGAGTCCACGCAGACCTCGACCGAGTCGCTGACGCCGCGCCAGATCGTCGCGGAGCTCGACAAGTACGTCATCGGCCAGGCGGCCGCCAAGCGCGCCGTGGCCATTGCGCTGCGCAACCGCATGCGGCGGCAGAAGCTGTCGCCGGAGCTGGCCGAGGAAGTCGCGCCGAAGAACATCCTGATGATCGGGCCGACCGGCGTCGGCAAGACCGAAATCGCCCGCCGGCTCGCGCGGCTCGCGCAGTCGCCGTTCATCAAGGTCGAGGCGTCGAAGTTCACCGAAGTCGGCTACGTCGGCCGCGACGTCGAGTCGATGGTCCGCGATCTCGTCGAGCTCGGCGTCGACATGGTGCGCGAGGAGCGGCTCGAGGAAGTGCGCGGAAGGCCGCGCAGAACGCCGAGGAGCGGCTGCTCGACCTGCTGCTGCCGCCGACCCGGCCGATCGACGCCCGGACGAGGAGCCGCAGCCGCGCGCGAGCAGCAGCAGCAGACCCGCGAGCGGTTCCGCGAGCAGCTGCGCGCCGGCCGTCTCGACACCCGCGTCGTCGAAGTCGACGTGCGCGAGAAATCGTTTCCGTCGCTCGAGATCATCGCGGGCTCGTCGGTCGAGGAAGTCGACATCAACCTGAAGGACATGCTGCCCGGGCTCTTTCAGGGCAAGACGCGCAAGCGGCGCCTGAAGGTGCCCGAGGCGCTCGAGTACCTCGACGCAGGAAGAAGAGCAGAAGCTGATCGACATGGACAGCGTCGCGCGGACCGCGGTCGAGCGCGTCGAGCAGGCCGGCATCATCTTCGTCGACGAGATCGACAAGATCGCCGGCCGCGAGGGCGCGCACGGCCCCGACGTCAGCCGCGAAGGCGTCCAGCGCGACATCCTGCCGATCGTCGAGGGCACGACGGTCAACACGCAAGTACGGGATGGTGCGGACCGATCACATCCTGTTCATCGCCGCCGGCGCGTTTCACGTCTCGAAGCCGTCGGACCTGATTCCCGAGCTCCAGGGCCGCTTTCCGATCCGCGTCGAGCTCGAGGCGCTCGGCAAGGACGAGTTCGTGCGCATCCTGACCGAGCCGCGCAGCGCGCTCGTCAAGCAGTACACGGCGCTGATGGACACCGAAGGGCATCGAGCTGACCTTCACCGACGACGCCATCGACCGCATCGCGGACTTCGCGACCATCGTCAACGAGCGCACCGAGAACATCGGCGCGCGGCGGCTGCACACGGTGATGGAGAAGCTGCTCGACGAGATCTCGTTCGAGGGGCCGGACCTCGTGGAGAAGCACGTGGTCATCGACGAGGCGTACGTGGACAAGATGCTCGCCGAGATCGTCAAGAACGAGGACCTGTCGCGGTACATCCTGTGAAGACGCGGCGCGGGCGTTCGTCGTTCTCCTGATCGCGGTCGGCGTCGGCGCCTGCGGAAGAAAGGACCGCCGCTTCCGCCGCTCGTCGGCTGCCGGTCGCCGCCCGGCGACTTCGCGGCGTCGCGGCGCGGCGCGACGTCGACGCTGCAGTTCGTCGTGCCCGGCGCGAACACCGACGGATCGCAGCCCGCCGACCTCGTCGCGCGTCGACGTCTATGCGTTGACGGCCCTCGCAATGCGGTCGGCGCGACGAGGTCGTCACGCGCGGCGCGAAGGTCGGCAGCGTCGAGGTGAATACGCCGCACGGATCCGGACGATCCCGACGCCGGACGCTGTCCGAGCGACGAAAGGCGCGCGGACGACCGGGCCTCGACCAGGACGCAGGCCGGCGAAGCTGACCGACGACGCTGCGCGTGCAGCCGGTGCGGCCGACGGACCGCGATGTCCGCGCCTACGTCGCGGTCGGCTTCAACGAACGCGGGACGGCGCGGCGCCGTCTCGCGCGTGCCTGTCGTGCCGCTCGTCGCGCCGCCGCCCGCGCCGTCGGCGCCGGCCGATCACCTACGACGAGAACGGCGATCGCCGTGACGTGGCCGGCGCCGCCGCGCCGAACCCGGACGCAGACGTTCGCGTATCGAGCGTGTACGCGCGCGGACAAGGAGCGAGATCCGCGCTGACCGACGCGTCCGCTCGCCGACGCCGCGCTTCGAGGACACGCGCATCGAGTGGGACGCCGAGCGCTGTTACGTGGTCCGCGCCGTCGAGCCGATCGGCGATCTGCACGTCGAAAGCGACGGCGTCGCCGCGCGTGTGCGTGACGCTCAAGGACACCTTTGCGCCGGCGGCCCCGGTGGGACTGCGCGGCGTTGCCGTCTGAAGGCGCCGTCAATCTGATCTGGGACGCGACCACCGAAAGCGATCTGGCCGGCTACCTCGTGCTTCGCGCGATCGCGCCGGAACAGAACCTGGCGGCCGTCACGCCGCGCTCCTGATCCGAGCACGACGTTCACGCGACACGGTGCCGCGCGGTGCGACGCGTGACGTACGCGGTCCAGGCCGTGGACAAGGCCGGGAACGCGAGCGCGCCGTCGGCCCGCGATCGCGGAAACGCGCAAGGTAGCGTAAAATTCCGCGCGACGCATGGATCGCCTGTATCGAGTGTCGCACGGCGGCGCGACCTTTCTACGCGGTCGAGCGCGACGGCGCAGCTGCGCCGCGCCAGTTTGCGTCGGCGACGACATCTTCGGCGGCTACGCGCTGGGCGAGGTCATCGCCGGCGGGCTTGCCGTCGCTGAAGATCCTCGCGCCGGCCCGTCCGTCGAAGTTCGTCTGCGTCGGCCTGAACTACCGCGATCACGCCGCGGAGATGAAGAAGCCGCTGCCGCCGGAGCCGCTCTCTTCTTCAAGCCGTCGACGGCCGTGCTGAACCCGGGCGAGCCGATCCTGCTGCCGCCTGGCGTCGGCCGGGTCGACTACGAAGTCGGAGCTGGCGCGTGGTCATCGGCCGGCGCGCGCACCGCGTCCCGCAGGCGCGGGCGTGGGACTACGTCTTCGGCATCACCTGCGCTGAACGACGTCACGGCGCGCGACATCCAGAACAAGGAAACGCAGTACACCCGCGCGAAGGGCTTCGACACGTTTGCGCCGTTCGGTCCGTGCATCGCAGTCGGCGCGACTGGCGATCCGCGCGAGCGTCGAAGGATGGGTGAACGGCGAGCGGCGTCAGGCGTCCACGACCGCGCAGCTGATCTTCCCGATCGACTTTCTCGTCGAATACATCACGTTCGTGATGACGCTCGAGCCGGGCGACATCATCTCCACCGGCACGCCCGCCGGGCGTCGGCGCCGCTCAAGGCCGGCGACGTCGTCACGGTGAAGGTCGAAGGCGTCGGCGAGCTCGACGAATCCGGTCAGCGAACGAGTGACTGAGTGAATCTGAATTTGAATCGCAATCTGAGGAGGGTCTCATGAAGCTTTTCATCGACACCGGCAACATCAAGGACATCGAGACGCTCGCGGCGCATCGGCATCATCGACGGCGTGACGACCAACCCGTCGCTGCTGGCGAAGGAGCCGGGCGACTATCGAGCAGAACCTCAAGAAGATCTGCGACATCGTCAAGGGGCCGGTCAGCGGCGAAGTCGTCGCCACCGATTTCGCCGGGATGATCCGCGAAGGGCACGACATCGCGAAGATCGACGCGCACATGATCGTGAAGGTGCCGCTGACCCGCGACGGCATCCGCGCCTGCAAGACGCTGTCGGGCGAAGGCATCCGCGTCAACGTCACGCTGGTGTTCTCCGCGGCGCAGGCGCTGCTCGCGGCCAAGGCCGGCGCCACCTTCGTCAGCCCGTTCGTCGGCCGGCTCGACGATGTCGGCACGAACGGCATGGAGCTGATTCGCGAGATCGTCGAGATCTACGACAACTACGAGTTCACGACCGAGGTGCTCGTCGCCAGCTGCCGCCATCCGATTCACATCGTCGAAGCGGCGCGGATGGGCGCGGACATCTGCACCTGCCCGCCGGCGGTGATCGATCAGCTGTTCAACCATCCGCTGACCAACATCGGCCTCGAGAAGTTCCTGAAGGACTGGGAAAAGTCGCAGGCCGCGAAAGTCTGACGGCGGAGCTGAAGCCCGAGTCGAGCAGCCGACAGCCTGCATGGATCCGACGACGTTCTCGAGGATCTCGAGCGCCGCGCCGAGCTCGGCGGCGGCGCCGATCGCCTCGAACGCCAGCACGCGGCCGGCAAGCTGACCGCGCGCGAGCGCATCGAGCTGCTGTTCGATCCCGGCACCTTCGAGGAGCTCGACAAGCTCGTCACGCACCGCTGCCGCGACTTCGGCATGGAGGAGCAGATCATTCCCGGCGACGGCGTCGTCGCCGGCCACGGCCTGATCGACGGCCGGCAGGTGTTCGCGTTCGCGCAGGACTTCACCGTCTTCGGCGGGTCGCTCTCCGAAACCAACGCCGCGAAGATCGTCAAGATCATGGATCTGGCGATGAAGCTGGGCGCGCCGATCGTCGGCCTGAACGATTCGGGCGGCGCGCGCATTCAGGAAGGCGTGCTGTCGCTCGGCGGCTACGCCGACATCTTTCTCCGCAACACGCTCGCCTCGGGCGTCGTGCCGCAGATCTCCGCGATCATGGGGCCGTGCGCCGGCGGCGCGGTCTACTCGCCGGCGATCACCGACTTCACCATCATGGTGAAGAACACGAGCTACATGTTCGTGACCGGCCCCGACGTCATCAAGACCGTGACGCACGAGGAAGTCACGAAGGAAGAGCTCGGCGGCGCGATGACGCACAACGCGACGAGCGGCGTCGCGCACTTCGCGGTCGACGACGATCGCGAGTGCCTGGCGCTCGATCCGCGATCTGCTGTCGTTCCTGCCGTCGAACAACCTCGACGATCCGCCGCGGACGCGATCGGCCGACGACCCGGAGCGCGAGATCGACGCGCTCGATCGCCTCGTGCCGGCGTCGCCGAACCAGCCGTACGACATGCTCGACCTGATTCACGCGGTCGCCGACGAGGGCTACTTCCTCGAGGTGCACCAGCACTACGCGCAGCAACATCATCGTCGGCTTCGCGCGGCTCGACGGCCGGCTCGGTCGGCATCGTCGCCAATCAGCCGGCGGTGCTCGCCGGCACGCTCGACATCAACGCGTCGGTCAAGGCGCGCGCGGTTCGTCCGGTTCTGCGACGCGTTCAACATCCCGCTGGTCACGTTCGAGGACGTGCCGGGATTCCTGCCCGGCACCGTGCAGGAGTACGGCGGCATCATCAAGCACGGCGCCAAGCTGCTGTATCGCGTTTGCCGAGGCGACGGTGCCGAAGGTCACCGTCATCACGCGCAAGGCGTACGGCGGCGCCTACTGCGTGATGTCGAGCAAGCACATTCGCACCGACTTCAACTACGCGTGGCCGACGGCGGAGCTCGCGGTGATGGGGCCGGAAGGCGCGGTCAACATCCTCTACAAGCGCGAGCTCGAGGCGGCCGCCGACGCGATCGCCGCGCGCGCGGAGAAGGTCGCGGAGTTCCGCGAGAAGTTCGCCAATCCGTACATCGCCGCCGGCCGCGGGTTCATCGACGAAGTCATCCGGCCGCGCGAGACCCGCCGCAAGCTGATTGCGGCGCTGCAAGAACCTCGAGAACAAGCGCGACAAGAACCCGCCGAAGAAGCACGGCAACATCCCGCTCTAGCCATCGGATTGGTCAGTGAACCTCGGTGCTAGAATAGTTAACGGCCATCGTGTCCTCTGTGTCCTCGTGGTGGAGCGGTTCCGGAGGGCACCCGGCATCCCGAATCCTCAGGTCTTGAAGAAAGTTCTCATCGCCAACCGCGGCGAGATCGCCGTGCGCATCATCCGCGCGTGCCGGGAAATGGACCTCGCGACGGTCGCGGTGTACTCGGAGTGCGATCGCGCCGCGCTGCACGTGCGGTTCGCCGACGAGGCGTGCGCGATCGGGCCCAGCGCGCCGCGCGAGAGCTACCTGCGCATCGACCGGATCATCGACGCCGCGCGCCGGACCGGCGCCGACGCCGTGCATCCCGGCTACGGGTTTCTCGCCGAGAACGAAGACTTCGCCGCCGCCGTGCGCGACGCCGGCCTGACCTTCATCGGTCCGTCGCCCGAAGCGTCGCGCTGATGGGCAGCAAGACCGCCGCGCGCGAAGCCGCGATGCGCGCCGGCGTGCCGGTCGTGCCGGGCACCGAGAAGCCGCTGTCGGCCGGCGTGTCCGACGCCGAGATCGCCCGCGAGGCCGAACGCATCGGCTATCCGCTGCTGGTCAAGGCGGTGGCCGGCGGCGGCGGCAAAGGCATGCGCACGGTCGTCGACCCGGCGGATCTTGCCGGCGCGGTGCGCGCCGCGCGCTCCGAAGCCGGCGACGGCGTTCGGCGATTCCGCCGTGTATCTCGAGCGCCGCATCGTGCGGCCGCGGCACATCGAAGTGCAGCTGCTCGGCGATCACCACGGCACGGTCCTGCCGTTCGTCGAGCGCGAGTGCTCGATTCAGCGCCGGCATCAGAAGGTCGTCGAGGAGACGCCGTCGCTGGCGGTCACCCCGGCGATTCGTGCCGCGATGACGTCGCGCCGCGGCCAGCGTGGCCCGCGCGGTCGGCTACACCAACGCCGGCACGATCGAGTTTCTGCTCGACGAAGACGGCCGTTTCTATTTCCTCGAGATGAACACGCGCCTGCAGGTCGAGCATCCGATCACCGAAATGGTGACGGGCGTCGATCTCGTGCGCTGGCAGATCCGGATCGCCCGCGGCGAGCGCCTGACCTCGATCCGGCGCGCGCTGCATCACCGCGCAGGGCCACGCGATCGAGTGCCGCATTTACGCCGAGGATCCCGACAACGACTTCCTGCCGTCGCCGGGCCGGATCCTGCAGCTGCGCGCGCCGGCGGGCCCCGGCATCCGCGACGACAGCGGCGCGACCGCCGGGCTCGACGTCCCGATCTTCTACGACCCGATGATTTCGAAGCTGATCGCGTGGGCCGAGGATCGGCCGAGCGCGATCGCGCGGATGCGGCGCGCGCTCGACGAATACGTCGTCGCCGGCATCAAGACGACGGTGCCGTTTTTCACGTGGCTGCTCGCGCAGCCCGAGTTCGTCGCCGGGCAGTTCCACACCACCTACCTGGACGAGGTGCTCAAGGAGCGGAACGGCCGGCCGTTCGTCGAAGCGACCGATTCCGACGAGGACGTCGCGGCGATCGCGGCGGCCGTGCAGGCGGTGCTCGCGCCCCAATCGATCGGGCCGTCCCCCGAGGACGGCGGGTTGCCGGCGCCTGGCGGCGAGCAGCGCTGGAAGACGCGCGCGCGCACCGAAGGGCTGCGCTGAGTGCACTACGAGGTCGAAGTTGACGGACGGCGCCGGCAGGTGGTCGTCCATCGCCACGACGGCCAGTTCGTGGTCAGCGTCGACGGCCGCGAGTCGGCGGTCGATGCCGTCCGCGTCGACGCGCACACCTGGTCGCTGCTGATCGGCGGGGCCAGCTTCGAGGTCACGGTCGCGCCCGACGGCGCCGCCGGCCAGCTCGCGGTCACCGTCGGCCACGTGCCGTCGATCGTCGCGTTGAACGGCCGCCGCCGCTGGAGCCGGAAAGACGACGGCGCCGCGCGCGGCGCCGGATCGGATCGGCTGGTCGCCCCGATGCCGGGCAAGATCGTCCGGGTGCTGGTGAAGGCGGGCGACACGGTGGCGGCACGTCAGCCGCTGGTCGTCATCGAAGCGATGAAGATGGAAAACGAGCTTCGCGCCTCCCACGACGGGGTGGTGAAGGAACTGACCGCGCGAGAGGGACAGTCGGTGGACGCGGGCACGCTCCTGGCGATCATCGGGCCGGCGTAACGGATCACGTGAGAAAGTTCATTTCCGCCCTGCGCGCGCACAAAGCGATTCGCTTCGTCGGCATCACCCTGATGGTCGCGGCGGTGCTGCTGTCGGCGGCGATCGTCACCTCGCTCACCGTCGATCTCGGGCCGTCGGTCAGGGCGCTGGCCGAGCGCCAGGGTTCGCGGCTGATGAAGCGCGATCTCCACATCGGCACCCTGAAGATCCGGCTGTTTCGCGGCCGCGTCGAGCTCGACGATCTCATGATCGAAGGGCTGCAGCCGACCGATCGCCCGTTCTTCGTCGCCAAGCACCTGTCCTTCTCCCTCGACTGGTCCCGTCTGGCCCAGGCCAGGCCGGAGTTCATCGTCACGTCGGTCGAGATGAGCGACTGGCAGATGCTGGTCGAGAAATTCAAGGACGCGCGACAACTTTCCCAAGTTCCGCGACAGCAACGCGCCGTCGAGCGGTCCGCGGCGCTTCACGTCGCACGATGAAATATCTGCGCGCGTGGCGCGGCCAGTTCGCCTACGAGGACCACGAGGTGCCGTGGACGATCATGGCGCCGAACCTCGACCTGACCATCGCCAACCTGCCGGGTTACCACGGTGAGGCGCAGTTCCACGACGGCCTGATCTCGATCCAGAACTACGTGCCGATGTGGACCAACTTCAAGGCGAAGTTCAACATCGACGGCACCAACGTCCGCCTCGATCGCATCGTCATCGACACCGACGGCGCCGAGACCGTCGCGGACGGCAGCGTGGACTTCGGGCACTGGCCGGAGCAGACCTACCACGTGCGATCGCGCGTGCACTTTCCGCGCATGCGCGAGCTGTTCTTCGCGAAGGAACACTGGAACCTGGTCGGCGACGGCGACTTCACGGGCGTGTTTCACCTCTACAAGGGCGGCCACAATCTCTCCGGAAATTTCACCAGCGAGCTGGCCGGGGTCGAGGACTACCGGTTCCCGTCGCTGTTCGGGTCGCTGGAGTGGACGCGCAAGTTCTTCGAGGTCAGGGATGCCGGCGCCGGGTTCTCCGGCGGCGACGCGCGGTTTGGTTTTTCCATCAAGCCGCTCGGCGAGAGCGAACGCCCGACGGCGCGCTTCGACGCGACCTACGCCGACGTGGACCTGGCGCGGCTCTCGGATTTCTATGGCTTTGCCGGCGTGAGGTTCGCCGGCGCCGCGACCGGCCGGAACCTGCTCGAGTGGCCGCTCGGGAAGTTCAGCGAGCATCAGGGCGAGGGCGACGTGCGCGTCGTCGCACCGCCGGGCGCCAACGTGATGACCGCGATGTCCGGCGCGGCTGCCGGACCGCGGCGAGGATGACGATCTTCGCGAGTGGGGACCGTTCGCGCCCGTGACCCGCACCGACCACATGCCGGTCGAGGGCGAGGTGACCTATCGCTACGGGCCCGACCGCGTCGACGTCGAGGCCGGCCGCTTTGCGACCGAGCGGACGCACGTGTCGTTCGAAGGGCACACCAACTGGGGCGATCAGTCGGCGTTCGAGTTCCACGTCTCGAGCGGCGACTGGCAGGAAAGCGACGAGGTGCTCGCCGGCCTGATGACCGACTTCGGATCGCGCACGACGCCGGTCGCCTTCGGCGGACGCGGCGAGTTCGACGGCGCGATGAGCGGCCCGATCAAGCGGCCGCGGGTCGAAGGAACCTTTCACGGCGCGGACCTGCGCGCCTGGGACACGATCTGGGGCGCCGGCAGCGCCCACATCGTCGTCGACAACAACTACGTCGACGTGCAGGACGGCATCATCCGCGATCAGGACTCGGAGATTCGCGCGGAAGGACTGTTTTCGCTCGGCTATCCGCGCCGCGACGAGGGCGAGGAGATCAACGCGCGCTTCCGCGTGACGCGGCGCAACATGGACGGCCTGCGCCACGCGTTCGAGCTCGACGACTGGCCGGTCTCGGGTCTGCTGACCGGCGAGTTTCATCTCACCGGCGAGTACCAGCGGCCGATCGGCTACGGCGCGATGACCATGGACGCCGGGGTCGCGTTTGGCGAGCCGTTCCAGAAAGCCACCGCGTCGCTGCGTTTCGACGGCGAAGGCGTGCGGCTCGACGCCGCCAGCCTGACCAAAGCGTCCGGCGCGATCACCGGCGCGGCGTTCGTCGGGTGGGACGGCACCTACTCGTTCAACGCCGATGGCCGCCGCATTCCGGCCGATCAGATCGCGCTGCTCGCGTATCCGCGCGCCCAGCCGACCGGCACCGTCGAATTCACGGCAGCGGGCAGCAGCACCTTCGACGAGCCGCGCTACGACGTCCGATTCGTCATCAACGATCTCGCGGTCGGCGGCGAACCGGTCGGGCTGGCGACCGGCTTGCTGGCGCTGCGCGGCGACGAGATCAACGGCGAAGCCGACGTGTCGTCGTCGCGCCTCGCGATCAGCGGCACCGGCCGGTTTTCCCTGAAGGACAAGACCAGGGGAGACGTCACGTTCCGGTTCCACGACAGCTCGCTGGATCCGTACGTCCGTCTGTTCGTGCCGAAGCTCTCTCCCTACACGACGGCCGTGGCGAGCGGCACGATTCGCGTCTCCGGCGATGTCACCGACATCGATCGGATGGTCGTGGACGGCACGGTCGACACGCTGTCGATGACGCTCTTCGACTACGCGATCAGGAACGCGCGCCCGATCCGGCTCGTGCTCGACAAGAACGTCGTGCGGGTGGACGACCTGCAGCTGGTCGGCGAAGACACGCAGCTGACGGTCGGCGGAACGGTCTCGCTGCGCGACGAACGCATCGCGCTGCGCGCCTCAGGCGACGCCAACCTCGGGATTCTTCAGGGCTTCTTCAAGGACGTCCGCGGCTCCGGCCGCGCCGCCCTCGCCGCTGCGATTGACGGTCCGTTGTACGAACCGGTGTTTTCCGGCAGCGCCACCATCACCAACGGACGCATCCGCCACTTCTCGCTGCCGAACGCGCTCGATGCGATCAACGGGACGATCCGCTTCGACCCGCGCGGGATCCGTCTCGACGATGTCGCGGCGACGATGGGCGGGGGGCGCGTGCAGTTCGGCGGACGGATCGGGCTCGATGGCTACCTGCCGGGCGACCTGAGCGTCAGCGTGCGCGGCGAAGACATGCGCCTGCGCTACCCCGAGAACATCCGGTCGGTCGTGGATGCCGATCTGGCGGTCGGCGGCAACGTCAAGGCGCCGTCGCTGGCGGGACGCGTGACGGTCAAGAGCGCCGTCTGGAACAGCCGCGTCGATCCGAATGGCGGCCTGCTCGATTTCGGTGGCAGCCGGGCCGCCGCCGACGTGGCGCCCGCACCGGTCGCGCCGGCCATTCCCCTGCGGTTCGATATCGAAGTGCTCGTGCCGTCGACGCTGCGGGTCGAAAACAACCTCGCGCGCCTGGTCGCGAGCGCCGATCTGCAGCTGCGCGGCACCTACGACCGGCCGCTGCTGTTCGGCCGCGCGCAAGTCGATCGCGGCGAGGTGACGTTCGAAGGACGCCGCTACATCGTCACGCGCGGCAACATCGATTTCACGAACCCGACGAAGATCGAGCCGTTCCTCGACGTCGAAGCGGAGACACGCGTGCGCGTGCCGCAGCAGACCTATCAGGTGACCGTGCGCGCGGTCGGGACGGTGGAGCACCTGCGGCCCGAGCTCAGTTCCGATCCGCCGCTGCCGGCGGCCGACGTGCTGGCGCTGCTGTTCAGCGACACGCGCCGCAAGGACGACTACGGCGACGTCGAGCTGCGCGCGCTGCAGCCGGAGAACCGCAGCGAGCTCGAGCGCGACATCATCCGCACCCGGGCGACGCAGCTGCTCGCCAGCCCGGTCACCTCGGACGTCGGGCGTATCGTCGAGCAGACCTTCGGCGTGGATACGTTCCAGCTGACGCCGTCGCTCATCGATCCCTACAGCCAGTCCACGACACGAGTGAACCCCTCGGCGCGCGTGACCATCGGCAAGCGCATCTCCGATCGCGTCTACCTGACGTTTTCCAGGAGCATCAGCAGCTCGAGCAACGACCAGATCGTGCTGCTCGAGTACGACGCGAGCGATCGGCTCTCGTGGATCCTCTCGCGCAACGAAGATTCGACCTACGCCATCGAAGTGCGCGTGAGGCACGCCTTCTAAGTGAAGCCGCGGTGTTCTTGAGTCCCGGCAGCCACTGGTCCCTGCGCGTCTCGGCGATCGTCCTGACGCTGTGCGCGTGGCTGCGTCCGGCGCCGGCCGCGGCGGATGTCGCCGACTATCTCGGCAAGTCCGATCGTCTCGGTCGCCATTCAGTCCGATGGACACGCGGTCAGCGATCCGCGGGTGATCGACCTCGTCCAGACGCGAGCCGGCGCGCCGCTTTCGATGGCCGACGTGCGCGAGTCGATCACGCACCTGTTCAGCCTGGGCCAGTACGAGGACGTGCGGGTCAACGCCGAGAACGCCGGCGCCGGCGTGGCGTTGACCTACGACCTCGTCCCGCTGCATCCGATTGCCGGAATCGACTTCGAAGGAGCGCGCATCCGGCATCGATCACGGGCAGCTGCGGCGGCTCGTCACGGACCGGTTCGGCACGTCGCCGCGCCCCGGCCGCGCCGCGGAGATCGCCGCGCTCGTGGCCGACGACATCAGGCAGGCCGGCTATTTGCGCGTCAGAGTGACCCCCCGCACCGACGTCGTCAGCCCGAGCAACGGGCGCGCGACGCTCGTCTTCGTCATCGTACCCGGCGACCGCAGCCGCATCGGTTCGGTCGTGGTCGAAGGCGACGCGGGAATTCCCGAGAGCGAGCTGATTCACCGCCTGGCCCTGACGAACGGGGCGCCGTTCCTGCGCTCGGACGTCAACGCGCGCATCGAGCAAGTACATCGCCGAGCGAGCGGAAGCGCGGATTCTACGCGGCGCGCCTGACGCTGACGACCGAGTCGACCGACGACGACCGGACGGTCGACGTGAAGGTGGCGGTCGACCCCGGGCCGCATGTCGCGGTGAAGTTCGACGGGGACCCGCTGCCGGCAACGATCGCCGCGACGAGCTCGTGCCGATCGCGCGCGAAGGATCGACCGACCAGGATCTGCTCGAGGACGCGACCAATCGCATCGAAGAGTATTTGCGCACGCAGGGCTACCGCGACGCGACGGCCCAGCACGCGCGCGACGAAACCAACGGCGAGCTGACCATCACCTTCACGATCAAGAAAGGGCCGCTCTACCGCGTCGGGCGGATGGACGTCTCGGGCAACGCGTCGATGTCGCTGACCGATCTGCAGTCACACCTGCGCGTGCGGCCCGGGCAGCCATTCTCGACCGCGGCGATCGACGCCGATGTGGCGACGATCGAAGACCTGTACCGCCGCCAGGGTTTCGCGGCGATGCAGGCGGATGTGTCGTTCGAGAGCCAGCCCGATGTGGCGGCGGCGGTCGAAGTGCCGGTCGCGATCCGGCTGGCCATCACCGAAAACGTTCGCACGGTCGTCCGAACCGTCCGCGTCGAGGGGCTGCACGCGATCCCCGAGGCGGACGTCGTCTCGAAACTGGGGCTGCAGCCCGGCACGCCGTTCTTCGTGAACCAGATGGCGATCGATCGCGACGCGGTGCAGCTGCGGCTCGCCAATCTCGGCTACCAATCGGCGACCGTCGCCACCACTCCCGGCCTGACAGCGGACGGTACCAGCGCCGACGTCGTGTTTGGCGTGCGGGAGGGGCCGCAAGTCTTCGTCGAGCACGTGCTCATCGTCGGCAACGAGCGGACGAGAACCGAAACGATCGAGCGCGAGCTGCTGCTGAAGCCCGGCGATCCGCTCGGCCTGGAGCGGGTCAACGAGAGCCAGCGCCGGCTCGCGGCGCTGGGGCTGTTCCGGCGCGCGCGGATCACCGAGCTGGCGCACGGCGACGAGTCGAAGCGGGACATTCTCGTGACGGTCGAGGAAGCGCCGGTGGCGTCGGTCGGGTACGGCGGCGGGTTCGAAGTGGGGCAGTTCCTGCGGACCGATGCCGTCACGGGAGATGCCACCGAGCGGATCGAGTTCGCGCCGCGCGCGTTCTTCGAGATCGGCCGGCGCAACCTGTTCGGCAAGAACCGCTCGATCAATCTCTTCACGCGCGTCAGCCTGCGCAACCAGTTCCAGACGCAGGTCGGCGACAATTTCCTCGAGTACCGCGTGGTCGGCACCTACCGCGAGCCGAAAGTGTTCGGCACGGCCGCCGACGCCGCGCTGACCGGGACGATCGAGCAGCAGGCGCGGACCAGCTTCGATTTTGCGCGGCGCGGGATCAGCGCCGAACTGGCGCGCCGCCTCACCCGCGCGGTCAGCGTGATCGGCAGTTATCAGATTCAGCGCACGGAGCTCTTCAACGAGCCGGTTGACCCGGCGACGCAGGTTCCCGATCGACCGCATCTTTCCGCAGCTGCGCCTGTCCTCGTTTTCGGGATCGGTCATCCGCGACACGCGCGACGACCTGCTCGATCCCACGGACGGCCGCTTCTTCAGCGCCAACGGCCAGATCGCCGCGCGGAAGATCGGATCGGAAGTCGGCTTCGCCAAGTCGTACTTCACCGCGCAGATGTTCGAGACCGTCCCGCACGCCGGCCGGGTCGTGCTGGCGACCAGCGCGCGGCTCGGCATGGCGACGGCGTTTCCGCGCACCACCATCGACACCGATCAGGACGGCAATCCGATTCTCGGTCCTGGCGGAGTCCCCATCGAAGTCACCGTGAACGATCTGCCGGCGAGCGAGCGGTTCTTTGCCGGCGGTGACACGACCGTTCGTGGCTTCGCGCTCGATCAGCTCGGCCGTCCGGAAACGATCGACAAGGATGGTTTTCCGACCGGCGGCGCCGGCCTCGTGATCCTGAACGCCGAATTGCGGGCGCCGGTGCGCGGCGGTTTCGGCGTGGTCGGATTCGTCGACTCGGGCAACGTGTTCCTGCGCACCTCGGACATCCGGCTGCCGCTGCTGCGCGGCGCGGTCGGTTTCGGGCTGCGCTACAAGTCGCCGATCGGTCCGATCCGTGTCGACCTCGGCTTCAAGCTGCATCGCGAAGACATCACACCCGGCAAGCGCGAGTCGCTGACGGCGCTGCACATCAGTCTCGGACAGGCGTTCTGATGCAGAAATACCGGACGCCGGAATTGAAACGACGCCGTGGACAATCGCGATTCCGCGTTCGGTCGCTCCGAACCGTCTGCATGGCGGCAGCGATCCTGCTCGTCGCTGTCTGCCGTCGCGACGGCGGAGATCATCGATCGCGTGCTCGCGGTCGTCAGCGGCGATTTGATCATGTTGAGCGACATCGAAGCGGTGCGCGAGTTCAAGCTCGTGGACGTGGCTGGCGCGGCGGATCCGGTCGAGGCGGCGCTGTCGCAATTGATCGATCGCGCGCTGATCCTGGACGAAGTCGATCGATATGCCCCGCCGGAGCCGGCCGCCGATCAGATCGATCGAGCGTTGGCCGGCGTGCGGGCGCTGTTTCCGTCGGCGGAGGCGTTCGCCACGGCGCTCGCGCGCGTGGGCTCTGACGAGGCGAGGCTGCGGGCGACGCTGCGCCAGAACCTCCGGCTGCAGGCCTACCTGGATCAGCGGTTTGCGGCCGACACGCCGGAACGAAGCCGGGCGATGACCGATGAATGGGTTGCCGGGTTGAGGCGGCGCGCCGAGATCGTGCGCTACGAACGCTAGCGTCAGCGTCCGAGCGCGAGGAACTGCACGATCTGCAGCAGATCGAACCCGGCGTGGCTCACCATCGGCGCGACGACCGAACGGCGCCGCAGGTAGACGATCGCCCAGAACGCGCCGAGCAGCGCCGTCGCGACCATCGCATCGGCGCCCTGCACCCAGTGCCCCAGGCCGAAGCCGATGCTCGCGACCACCACGCCGACGGTTCGTCCGCCGAGCGCCTGTTCGAAGCGTCGCAGCAGGAACGCGCGCTGCAGTTCTTCGCGGACCCCGCCGGCGACGACCACCACGACCGCGAAGATCAGCGCGTGCAGCGGCGTCTTCATGAGATCCTGCAGCGGGTTTTGCTCGACCGTCCGCAGCCACGGCGCGATGACGCGCGTGGTCGCGAGCACGACCGAGCGCGATGGCATAGACGGCGACCGTCATCGGCAGCCCGGCGCGAATTTCCGCAAGGATCGGCCGATCGCCCAGGAACACCTCGCGGACGTTCTCGCCGTGCGATCGCAGGAACGCGACGATCAGCGCGACCAGGAACACGGTATCCGCAAGCGACAGCACGGCGACGAAACCGATGTTGAGCGTGCCGTCGGCCGCCTGCGGGCGAAATCCGAGCGTCGCGAACGTGGCCGCGAGCGCGAACTGGGTCGGGTAGTCCGAGCACAGCAGGATTTCGATGAGCGCGACCGAGCGCTCCGCGAGAGTCGGACTGCCAGGATTGGCGGCGATCGGCGGATCTGGAAATCGGCGGCGAGGACTCGTCGTCCATGAGAGATATCCACTGTACCGCATTGGCTTCAGGCTCCAGGCTCGGGGCTGCCCGGGCTTCAGGCTCTCGGGCTCGGCGCACTGCTCGGGTCACTCGGGCTCCGGAGATCTCGCCCGCGCCTGAAAAAAGTGGCATTTTTCACTATTGTTGAGCTTGCACACACCTCGGCGGGCGCACACAATGTAAAAATGACATTGTCCGTGGAGTCCACAGTCGTCCAAGGCGTGGCCGAGCGCGTCCTGATCGTCGAAGACGATTCGCAGCGCGCGGCTTGGCCTCGAGGAACTCATCCGGAGCTGGGGGTTCATCGCAGAATCGGCCACCGACGGTGAAGACGCCCTCGAGAAAGTCACGTCATTCCGGCCGGCGATTGTCATTTCCGACCTGGTCATGCCGCGGCTGGACGGCCTCGGCCTGTTGCGCGCGCTGCAGTCGCAGGGGGCGGACGTCACCACGCTGCTCCTGACCGCCCAGGGCACGGTGGAGACCGCCGTCGAAGCGATGAAGGAAGGCGCGTACGACTACCTGACCAAGCCGGTGGATATCGAGCGGCTGAAGATTCTGCTCGACAAGATTGTCGAGCGGCTCGAGACGCTGCGCGAGGTCAAGACGCTCCGGCGCCAGCTGCGCGAGCACGGCACCTTCGGGTCGATGATCGGCAACAGCCTCGAGATGCGGAAGATCTACGAGGTCATCGAGCAGGCCGCGCCGACGAGCGCCTCGGTGCTGATCACGGGCGAATCCGGCACCGGCAAGGAACTGGTCGCCCAGACCATCCATCAGCTGAGCCCGCGCGCGACGTTTCCGTTCGTCGCCATCAATTGCGCCGCCATTCCCGAGACGCTGCTCGAGAGCGAAATCTTCGGCCATGAGAAGGGCGCGTTCACCGGCGCGGCCGATCGCCGCCAGGGCTGCTTCGAGCTGGCGGATCGCGGCACGCTGTTCCTCGACGAAATCGGCGAGATGACGCCGGCGACGCAGGTGAAGCTGCTGCGCGTGCTGCAGGAACGGCGCTTCCGCCGCCTCGGCGGCAAGGCGGAGCAGTCGGTGGACGTCCGGGTGATCGCCGCGACCAACATCGAACCGCTCGAAGCGGTGCAGAAGGGCAAGCTGCGCGAGGATCTCTTCTACCGGCTGAATGTGTTCTCGTTCAAGCTGCCGCCGCTGCGCGAGCGGCTCGATGATCTGCCGCTGCTGGTGCAGGCGTTCATCACGGAGTTCAACGCCCGGAACGACAAGGCGATCCAGGCGGTCGATCAGCAGACGATGCGGATGTTCGAACAGCACGGCTGGCCGGGCAATGTCCGCGAGCTGCGCAACGTCATCGAGCGGGCGACGATTCTCGCGCCGGGTCCGATCATCGAGCCGCGGCACCTGCCGCCGACGCTGTTGAACGAGCCGACCACGCCGCAGCAGCCGCAGGTCGCGCTCGGTCCGGGGACGACGGTCGAAGAAGCCGAACGCCGCCTGATCATGATGACGCTCGCGCACACCGGCGACAACAAGACCCGCGCCGCGGAAATCCTCGGCATCAGCCTGAAGACGCTCCACAACAAGTTGAACAAGCTCAGACTGCGTCCCAAGCGAACTGAGAGTTGATTTCGAAGTGCGAAGTGCGAGGTGCGCGGTGCGAAGTGCGGTGCAAGGTGCGTCGTGCATCGTGCGAGGTGCTGTAGTCGCACATATCGCACCGCGCACATCGCACGGCGCTCGTGCACCCCGCACCCCGCACCTCGCACCCCGCACCGCACCTCGCACCCCGCACCCCCGCACCCCCGCACCGTTCTTATGCGTCTCGGCATTAAAGCGAAGCAGGTCCTCGGCGTCACGACGATCGTCGGCGCCGTCGTCGTCGTCCTGAGTGTCATCGGGCTGGCGCGCCTGGCCCAGGTGCGCCTCGAAGAGAGCCGGGCCGGCGCCGATCTCATCGCCAGCGCGATTTTTCATCGCGCCCGCGGCGTCGTCGTCGATGCCCCCGAGCCGTATCAGGCGCTGCGCGACGATGCCGGATTGCGGTCGATTCTGGAGTCCAGCCTCTATTCGAAGGACGTCACCTTCGCGGCCATCGTCGATACCAAGGGCATCGCGGTCGCCCATGTCGATCCGTCGCAGGAGGGGCAGCCGCTGCCGAGTTCGGCCGATCTCGCGACGTTCATGCTGCGCGTCACCGTTCTCGCAGCTGCGGGCGATCTACAGCGGCCAGGGCAGGAATCTCGATTTCAGCCAGCCGCTGCTGCTCGGCGATCGCGAGTTCGGATCGATCCGCGTCGGCGTGTCCACGCTGCTGACCCGCAGCGAGCTCGATAAGTCCCTTCGCCCGGCGATCATCGCCGCGCTGACGGCGCTGGGCGTCTCCGTGCTCGGCGCGATTGTCCTCGCGCAGCTGCTGCTGCGACCGATTCACGTGATCCGGAGCGGCCTGACGCGTCTCGGCCGCGGCGAATTCGGCGTCCGGCTCGACCTGGATCAGCAGGACGAGTTCGGCGAGCTCGGCTCATTCTTCAACAAGGTGAGCGCGCAGATTTCCGCCGATCGATCGCAGATGGCGGGGCAGGTCGCGAATCTCGAATCGGCCGTCGAACACCTCGAGGACGCGGTGGCGATCGTCAATCCCGCGGGTCAGCTGCTCTTCGTCAACCCGGCGATGCGCACGCTGATGCCGAAAGCCGCCGCCGGCGTGACGCTCGCCGATCTGGTCGCGCGCGACCACCCGCTGTGGCGGCAGGCCGAGCAGACGCTCGCGACGCGGCAGTCACGCGGACCGATCTCGGCCGCCTTTGCCTCGCCCGGCGGGGATCCGGTGGAGCGGCTGCTCCTGACGCATCCGGTGAGCGATGCCCGGGGCGAGCTGGTCGGCGTCATGCTGATCGCGCGGAATCTCGAGTACCTGAGCCAGGTGCAGTCCACGGTGCGCTACTCGCGAAAGCTCGCCGCGCTCGGCCGCCTGTCGGCCGGCGTCGCCCACGAAGTGAAGAATCCGCTCAACTCGATGATGATCCATCTCGAGCTGCTGCGTCAGAAGATCGCGCCCCGATCGGTGGCCGGCGCGCGAGGCGCGAGCCGCGGCGTGCCGGTGGCAGTCGAGGCCGAAGCGCCGCCGGTGGACCTCGAGGTGCTCAAGCACGTGAACGTGATCGCCGGCGAGATTCGCCGGCTCGACGAAGTCGTCCAGGGCTTCCTCAAATTCACGCGCCCGGAAGACCTGAAACTGCAGCCGGTCGGCCTGGCGGTCCTGCTTGACGAAGTGGTGCCTATCGTCCAGCATGAGGCCGAGCAGAATCATGTCTCGCTCGTCATCGAGTGCGACGGTGCACTCGCGGTGAACGGCGACCACGCGATGTTGCGCCAGGCGTTTCTCAACCTGGCGCTGAACGCGTGCCAGGCCATGCCGGACGGCGGGACGCTGCGGATCACCTGTCAGCCGGCGCGCGACAGCCGCGTGCTGATCATCGTGGCGGACACCGGGGCGGGCATCAAACCCGATCATCTGGAACGCATCTTCGACCTGTATTTCACGACCAAGCCGAAAGGCAGCGGCATCGGACTCTCCATGGTGTTTCGCACGATTCAGATGCATGATGGAGAAATCGAAGTGCAATCCACGCTGGGGAAGGGGACCACGTTCAGGATCTTGCTGCCACAGGCCTCATGAGGACACGCGCGTAATGCCGAAACGCAGGATCGCAGGGATGGCACGGCGCCGGGCGGTGCAGGCCTGCATCTTCTCTGCTGTGGTCGTGGCGGCCGCGCTCTCGTCGGCGTGTTTCGGCGCGCAGGCCAAGACGGTGGCGGTCGCACAACCGCTGCAGATTCCCGAGCCGCCGCCGCGCGTCGTCGAGGTGAGCAACCCCGAGCTGCCGCCGCCGGTCCCGCTGCCTGAGGAACCGGTGCGCACACCGCCGAGCGCCGTCCGCACCGACGCCGACTCGAGCGAGCGACACGCCTCGGCCGGCGGAACCGCCCAAACCCGACGTGCCGGCCGATGCCGGGAAGCCCGCCGAAGACCCGGCGAAGCCGCCCACCACGCTGCAGACCACGCCCACGCAGCAGGAGGGCGAGCAGGAGCGACGCATCCGCGTGCGGCTCGCGCAGGCCGCCAATAGCCTGAACCGCATCAACTATCAGGCGCTGAACACCGATGGCCGCATGCAGTACGACACGACGAAGCGCCTCATCAACCAGGCCGAAGAAGCCGTTCGCGCGAAGAACCTCGTCTTCGCCAGCAGCGTCGCCGACAAGGCCGCCGCGCTTGCGGCAGAGCTGTCGGGACGATAGGACCCTTGCGGAATTCGGAATTGAGAATTCGGAATTAAGAATTAGCGTCGCCCCCAGCCCCCAGCCCCCAGCCCCCAGCCCCCAGCCCCCAGCCCCCAACCCCCAACCTCCAACCTCCAACCTCCAACCTCCGTGAAGAGACATTCCCGTCGCCCAGAAAAGCACACTTTCGCGCATTGGCGTCAACATCTTGCGAGTGACCTAAAAGAGGGGCACAATATGTGGTGTTACACCCTTGACATTCGATTGCACGTGGGCGCATATTGTTGCCCCGTTGTCGCAAACGAAATGGTGATCGCGAGGACCTCCCGGCTCCTTGCTGAAAATCAGGAAATCACGCGAGAACGTTCACGAATTAGGTCAGTCAACGAACGATTCCTTTAAAGCCAAGAGCGGTTCCCTGGGGCGGGGAATGCGATCTCTCAACCGGGGGGCACCCCGGACGAACGGAGTGGGGAGATGAAAGAGAGCGCTGCCTACCAGGCTAGTGCCGGCCAGCAGATCGTCGAGAGCAGTGGGACGGCCAGCGTTCCGAATTTCGCCCGCACCGAACCCGCGGCCGAGGGACGCGCCAGAAAGGCGACGACTCCGCCTGGGCTGACCTTCCCCCGCTTTTTCACGGAAGCCGGCATCGATCCCTTCGACGAGGTCGAGTGGGAACTGCGGGCGGCCACCATTGGCAACGAGCGCGGCGAACTGGTGTTCGAGCAGCGCGACGTCGAGATTCCGAAGGCCTGGTCCCAGCAGGCGACCAACATCGTCGTTTCCAAGTATTTCCGCGGCCAGATCGGCACGCCGGAACGGGAACGCAGCGTCAAGCAGCTCATTGGCCGTGTCGTGGACACCATCACCGGCTGGGCGCGGACGCAGAAGTACTTCGCGGGCGAGGACGATCTCCAGGCGTTCAGCCAGGATTTGAAGCACATCCTCGTGTACCAGAAGGCGGCGTTCAACAGCCCCGTGTGGTTCAACTGCGGCTTCGAGAAAGCCCCGCAGTGCTCGGCCTGCTTCATCAACTCCGTGCAGGACACGATGGACTCCATCCTCACGCTCGCTCGGACCGAGGGGATGCTGTTCAAGTTCGGATCCGGCACCGGCACCAACCTGTCGCCGATCCGATCGTCGAGGGAACTGCTCGCGGGCGGCGGCACGGCGTCCGGGCCGGTGTCGTTCATGAAGGGCTACGACGCGTTTGCCGGCGTCATCAAGTCGGGCGGCAAGACGCGCCGCGCGGCGAAGATGGTGATCCTCGACGCCGATCACCCGGACATCGTCGAATTCATCAACTGCAAGGTCGAGGAAGAGAAGAAGGCCTGGGCGCTGATTGATGCCGGCTACGACGGTTCGTTCACCGGTCCGGCGTATTCGTCGGTGTTCTTCCAGAATTCCAACAACAGCGTACGCGTGACCGACGACTTCATGCGCGCGGTGCTCGACGACAGCACCTGGGACACGCATGCGGTGCGCGACGGCGCGGTCGTGGACACCTACAAAGCCCGCGATCTGATGCGCCTCATCGCCGAAGGCACGCACGTCTGCGGCGACCCGGGCATGCAGTTCGACACGACGATCAACGAGTGGCACACCAGCCCGAACACCGATCGGATCTACGCCAGCAACCCGTGCTCCGAGTACATGTTCCTGAACGACTCGGCGTGCAACCTGTCCTCGATCAACCTGATGAAGTTCGTGCGGGTGGTCGGCGACGATCCGAGCAACATCGAATTCGACGCGGTGGCCTACCAGGCGGCGATTCGCACGCTGATCACCGCCCAGGAGATCATCGTCGACAACGCGAGCTATCCGACCGAGGCGATCGGCAGGAACAGCCATGCCTACCGGCCGCTCGGCCTCGGCTACGCCAACCTCGGCGCGCTGCTGATGTCGCGCGGCCTGCCCTACGACAGCGACGCCGGGCGCGACTACGCGGCGGCGCTCACCGCGCTGATGACCGGCGAGGCCTACGCGCAGTCGGCGCGCATTGCCCGCGATCACGGCGGTCCGTTCACCGGCTACGAGAAGAACCGCGAGCCGTTCCTGCGCGTGATGCGCAAGCACCGCGACTCGATGCGCGACGTGAACGCCCGCAACGTGCCGTCAGACCTTTACAACGCCGCCAAGGGCTCGCTGGGACGATGCGGTGGAGTTGGGTGAGCAGTTCGGTTACCGCAACGCGCAGGCGACCGTCCTCGCGCCGACCGGCACGATCGGCTTCATGATGGACTGCGACACCACCGGCGTCGAACCGGACATCGCGCTCGTGAAATACAAGAAGCTGGTCGGCGGCGGCATGATGAAAATCGTCAACCAGACCGTGCCGATGGCGCTCAGGAAACTGGGCTACACCCAGCCGCAGGTCGACGCGATCATCGAGTACATCGACCAGAACGAGACGATCGAGGGCGCGCCCGGGCTGAAGGAATCGCACCTGGCGGTCTTCGACTGCGCGTTCAAGGCGGCGAAGGGGCAGCGCTCCATCCAGTACATGGGCCACATCAAGATGATGGGCGCCACGCAGCCGTTCATTTCCGGCGCGATCAGCAAGACCGTCAACGTGCCGAAGGACGCGAGCGTCGACGACATCATGCAGGCCTACATCCAGTCGTGGAAGCTGGGGGCGAAGGCGATCTCGATTTACCGCGACGGCAGCAAGCGCACCCAGCCGCTGAATACGTCCAGGGACAAGACGCCTGCGGAGGTGGCCGCGCAGGCGGCCGCGCAACTCGTCTCGCAGCCGGTCCGCCGCAAGCTGCCGGACGAACGGCACGCGATCACGCACAAGTTCGACATCCAGGGCCACGAGGGCTACATCACGGTCGGCCTGTTCGACAACGGGCAGCCGGGCGAGATCTTCCTCGTGATGGCCAAGGAAGGATCGACCATCTCCGGATTCGCCGACGCGTTCGCGCAGGCGATTTCCTACGCGCTGCAGTACGGCGTGCCGCTGCAGGCGCTCGTGGACAAATTCAGCCACGTGCGCTTCGAACCGAGCGGCATGACCAGGAACCCGGAGATCCGTTTCGCGAAGTCGATCGTCGACTACATCTTCCGCTGGCTCGCGTCGAAGTTCCTGTCGGCGGAAGCGCAGTTCCACGCCGGCGTCAACGGCAAGGAGCTCGAGGACAAGCCACGGTAAGCTGACGGCCACCGCCGAGGCCCCGGCGGCTCAGGCGCCGAAGGCTGCGGCCGGCGCATCGCAGGTACTCGACGATTCAGAATCAGGAAGACGCGCCGCCCTGTTCGACGTGCGGGTCGATCATGATCCGCAGCGGCGCCTGCTACAAGTGCTCGAACTGCGGCAACACCAGCGGCTGCGCGTAGACGGGACGCGACGTACGTAGTGTCCGGCTTCAGCCGGACCGACGAGAGGCGGACCCACCGGTCCGCCTTTGTCGTTTCAGGGGGGTGAAGCCAGGAAGATGTGGATTCCCGGATAGACGGATCTGGCTATTTTCTCCTGGGCCGTGACGCGTACAATCCGCCCATGCGATCCGCTGCCGGCGCGTTCTTCGTGGCGCCACTGGCTGCTCTCGTCGTGATGGTCGCGTTCTGGGGCGCCGGCATGAACTCCGAGTGGGCGGCGATCCTGCCGGTGTTCTCGCTGGCGTCGGTGGGTGTCATCGCCCAGATCGCCGCGCCCATCAGCTACTTCTGGATGTGGTTTTTCGGGATCCCCGCACACGTCCTCTTGAAGCGCAATGGCCTGAATCGCTGGCATCACTACGCCCTCACGGGATTGGCGCTCGGCGCCGGCCCGCCGGCTTTTTACTTGTTGTACCTGGCCGCATACGACGGGTTTCGATCGAACACGACGCAGGCGGCCGCGCAGTACGTGGCAGGTTTCACGTTGCTCGCAGGGCTGTTCGGCGCCTGCGGCATAGCGGTGGCGAGCGCCTTCTGGGAAATGGCTGTGCGTGACGCGCCGCGAACCGAATCGGCGACCGTCGTGAGGTGACGCGACATGAAACGATCGCTGCTGGCCCTTGGAAGATGTCGAGCCTGGTCTGCCTGGCGCTTGCCATCGGCTGTTCGACGGGTCAAAACCAGCCGCCGCCTGCCGAGTCCCGCCCCGCCGCGGCCGCGCCGTTCGATCTCGAAGAGACGACCATTGCGACGTTGCTCAACGATCAGGAATCCGGCCGCCGCACCGCCAGGAACATCGTCGAACAATATCTGGCACGGATAGAAGCGATCGATCGATCGGGCCCGACGCTCCGGTCAGTGCTCGAGGTGAATCCTGAAGCGCTGGCGATCGCCGACGCGCTCGACGCGGAGCGCAAGACCAAGGGTCCGCGCGGACCGCTCCACGGCATTCCGATTCTGATCAAAGACAACATCGACACCGCCGATCGCATGACCACATCGGCCGGTTCGCTGGCCCTCGAAGGGTCCATCGCGGCGCGCGACGCCTTCATCGTCGAACGGATGCGAGCGGCCGGCGCGATCGTGCTCGGCAAGACGAACATGAGCGAGTGGGCGAACCTCCGCGGCACCCACTCGACGAGCGGATGGAGCGGTCGCGGCGGCCTGGTGCGGAATCCGTATGCGCTCGATCGCAACGCGTGTGGATCGAGCTCGGGGACGGGCGCGGCCATCGCCGCCAATCTTGGCGCCGTCGGCGTCGGCACGGAGACGGACGGATCGATCCTCTGTCCTTCGTCGATCGGCGCGCTGGTCGGCATCAAGCCGACGGTTGGACTGCTGAGCCGATCCGGGATCATTCCGATTTCCTCGACCCAGGACACCGCGGGCCCGATGGCGCGCACCGTCGAAGACGCGGCGATTCTTCTTCAGGCCCTCGCCGGTTCCGATCCTCGCGACCCGGCGACGGTCAACCCGCGCCGCCGGCAGGAGGAGTATCACGCCGCGTTCGACGTCAACGGATTGACAGGGGGCGCGGATCGGCGTGCCGCGCGCGAAGTTCTTCGGCTACAGCGACGGCGCCGACGCGATCGCGAACGCGGCGATCGCCAGGCTGAAGGAGCTTGGCGCGGTCATCGTCGATCCCGCGGATATCCCCAACGCCGGCACGTTCGACGACGATGAGATGGAGGTCATGCTGTATGAGTACAAGGTGGGTCTCAACAGCTACCTTGGCGGGCTTGGTCCATCGGCGAAGGTTCACTCGCTCGACGACGTGATCGCATTCAACGAAGCGAACCGATCGAGAGAGCTGCAGTTCTTCAACCAGGAGTACATGCTTCGCGCCCAGAAGAAAGGGCCGCTGACCGACAAGGCATACCGTGACGCGCTCGCGAAAAACACGCGGCTGTCGAGGAAGGACGGCATCGACGCCGTGATGGACCGGTTGCATCTCGACGCGCTGGTTGCGCCGACCGTGGGGCCGGCGTGGCTGACCGATCTCGTCACCGGCGATACGGTTGCGGGAGGCAGCACGGGGCCCGCCGCCGTGGCCGGGTATCCGTCGATCACGGTGCCGGCGGGCGACGTCTTCGGCCTGCCGGTCGGCCTGTCGTTCTTCGGCCGCGCCTGGAGCGAGGCGCTGCTGATCAAGCTGGCGTACGCCTACGAGCAGGGCACGAAGCATCGCCATCCGCCGACGTTTCCTCCAACTGTCGCGCTCAGCGGACGCTAGGGACACTGCGCCTTCGTTGGGTTTCTGCCGGCGTCCCCGGCTTGTCACAGGGACGAAACGGACAGAATTTGCCGTTGACTGGAGAAGCGGCGGTCCTATCATCTACGCATGAAGAAAACCCTTGTTCCGCTTGCCGCCCTTGTTCTCACGGTCCTTTCATCCGTTGCGGCTTACGCCGCCATCACCGAACCGGTTCGCACCGACAGCGGCACGCTGAGCGGCGTCGCCGGCGACTCGCCGCAGGTTCGCGTCTTCAAGGGCGTGCCGTTTGCCGCTCCGCCGACCGGCGATCTGCGGTGGCGCCCGCCGCAACCGGTCAAGGCGTGGACCGGCACGCGCGCGGCCGACAAGTTCTCGGCCAACTGCATGCAGCGGCAGGCGGGCGGCGGCGCGTTTCCGCCGTACGGCGGCGATCGATCCGCCACCGAGATGAGCGAAGACTGCTTGTATCTGAACGTCTACACGACCGCTGGCGTCGGCAAGCGCCCGCCAGCCGGTCATGGTCTGGATTCACGGCGGCGCGTACACGAGCGGCGCCGGCGCGATCTATCAGGGTGAGGATCTCGCGCGCAAAGGTGTGGTCGTCGTGACCGTCAACTACCGGCTCGGCGTCTTCGGCTTCTTCTCCCATCCGGAGCTGACGAAGGAATCGGCGACGCACGCGTCGGGCAACTACGCGTTCCTCGATCAGATTGCCGCGCTCAAGTGGGTGCAGAAAAACGTCGCGGCGTTTGGCGGCGATCCGTCGCGCGTCACGATCTTCGGCGAGTCCGCGGGTTCCTGGAGCGTCAACAGCCTCGTCGCCACGCCGCTGGCCCACGGGCTGTTCCAGCGCGCCATCGGCGAGAGCGGCGCGCAGTTCACGATCACGCGCACGCTGGCGGAGGCGGAACAGGCGGGCGAGGCGTTCGCCAAGTCGCAGAGCGCGGCGTCGCTCGCCGAGCTGCGCGCGATGCCGGCCGACAAGTTGAACAACGCGAACGGCTACCGCACGTCGGGCACCGTGGACGGCTGGGTGTTCCCGCAGGACGTGGCGACCATCTTCCGCACCGGCAAGCAGAACGACGTGCCGACGCTGGCCGGCTCGAACGCGAACGAGGGCAGCATCTTCACCCAGGCGACCGTGACGCTGCAGTCCTTCAAGGAACAGATCGATCGCCAGTACGGTCCGGACGCGGCGGCGATGATCAAGAACTATCCGGCGACGACCGATGCGGAAGCGCGGGCCGCTCAGGCCGCGAGCATGCGCGATGCGACGTTCGGGTGGGAGATGCGGACCTGGGCGCGCGAGCAGACGCGAACCGGCAAATCAAAGATCTACATGTACTACTTCAGCCAGGTGCCGCCGCTGCCGAACGCGGAGTGGCTCGGCGCGCAGCACGGAGCGGAGATCCCGTACGCGATGAACTGGCCGAACGGCACGCACAGCACGGCCGTGCCGTGGAGCGCTGCCGACAAGACGCTCGCCGATCAGGTCTCGTCCTATTGGGTCAATTTCGCGGCGACCGGCGACCCGAATGGCAAAGGCCTCCCGGTGTGGAGCGCGTTCGATCCCAAGAACGAGCAGGCGCTCGGCATCGCGGCCGGTCCGAAGATGATCCCGGTGCCGAACAAACCGGCGCTCGATGTGATCGATGCGCACAACGAGCGTGTACGGAGCGGTGCCGCTCCCACCCGCTCGAGCCGCTGACCGGGTCAGCAGTCACCTCACGGCGGGGCGCCGGATGGCGCCCCGCACGTTCGCACCCACAGGTCCCCGGCGGTGCGTAATCGTCCCCGCATTCCCCCGAGACTCCCTTAGAATGCCTTCGTCGTAGGCCGGTTCGCGTCACCTCAGGGAGGCTGGCATGCCCGCAAGATCTCGTCGGCTTGGCAGATGGTCCGCAGTATTGATTGTCGGCGCCGTCGCGACCGCTCAGGCCCAGACGCCGACGCCTGACCAGCAGCGGCTGCGCGAGATCTATCAGCAGCTCGTCGAGATCAACACCACCGAATCCGCCGGCAACGTCACGCAGGCCGCGCAGGCCATGGCCGCGCGCCTCAAGGCCGCAGGGTTTCCCGATCAGGACGTTCGACTCGTGATTCCGTCCGGGTCGCCGAAGAAAGGCAATCTGATCGCGCGCATCCACGGCACCGGCGCGCAGCGGCCGCTGCTCCTCCTCGCCCACCTCGACGTCGTCGAAGCCAAGCGGGAGGACTGGACGCGCGATCCCTTCAAGCTGGTCGAGGAGAACGGCTACTTCTACGGGCGCGGCGTTTCCGACGACAAGTCGATGGCCGCGATCTTCCTCGAGCAGTTCGTGCGCCTCAAGCGCGAGAACTTCAAGCCGAATCGCGACATCATCCTGGCGCTGACCGCCGACGAGGAACAGGGCGGGCTGTCCGAGTTCAACGGCGTCGAGAACCTGCTGCAGTCGAACAAGGAATTGATCAACGCGGAGATCGCCATCAACGAAGGCGGCGGCGGCCGGATTGGCGAGAACGGCAAGTACGAGCGCATCACGATTCAGTTCAGCGAGAAGGTCTATCAGGACTTTCGACTGCAAATCACCAATCCCGGCGGCCACAGCTCGGTTCCTCAACCCGACAACGCGATCTATCACCTCAGCGAGGCGCTCGCGAAAATCGGCCGGTTCCAGTTTCCGGCGAAGCTCAGTCAGGGAACGCGCACCTACTTCGATCGCGTATCGCGAATCACCCCGGGCCAGGTCGGGGCGGACATGAAGGCGATCCTCTCGGATCCGCCCGACGCGCAGGCGCTCGAACGGCTCAGCGCCGTGCCGGATATCAACGCGCAACTGCGGACGACCTGCGTCGCGACGATGATGGACGGCGGGCACGCGCCGAATGCGCTGCCGCAGCGCGCGCGAGCGAACGTGAACTGCCGCATCCTGCCGGGTGAGCCGGTTCAGGACGTGGAGAAGACACTGGCCCGAGTCATCGCGGACGACAAGATTGCGATCGCGCCGGTCGGCCACGAGGTGTCGTCGCCGCCTGCGCCGCTGTCCGACGACATCATGAAGCCGGTCGAGGCGATCGCCGCGGCGATGTGGCCGGGCGTGGCCGTCATTCCGGTCATGTCGGCCGGCGGCACCGACGGCCGTTTCCTGCTGAATGCCGGCATCCGCACCTACGGCGTGTCGGGCATGGTCTCGCCGGTCGTCAACGGCACGCACGGGTTGAACGAGCGGATGCGCGTGGCCTCGTTGTACGAAGGGCAGGAATTTCTCTATCGACTGACGAAGGCGCTTTCCTCCGGCGCACCGGCGGCGGCGACCAAACAATAAAGCCAGGAGACTTCCGATGCGACTGTGGCTTCTCGTGCTGCTTCTTCAGGTTTCGGGCGTGCTCAGTGGCCCCGATCCGGCGCAGATGGAAAAAGCGCCGCCGCTCGGCTATCACCCCGTGGCCGCAAATCTCGTCCTGCCCGACGGGATGAAAATGGGCGCCCCGTCGAGCGTCGCCATGAACAAAGCGGGCCACATGCTCGTGTTCAACCGCGGCGAGCATCCGTTGATGGAATTCGACGCGCAGGGGAAATTCGTCCGCGCGTTTGGCGAAGGCGGATACACGCGTCCGCACGGCATGCGGATCGATCCGGAGGGGAACATCTGGACGACCGATGTCAACGGTCATACCGTGACGAAGCTGAGCGCGAACGGCGATGTGCTCCTGACGCTTGGCACCAAGGGCCAGGCGGGCAAATGGGACGAGACCACGCACTTGATGCAGGAGCCGGCCGACATCGCCTTCGGTCCCGGCGGCGACGTGTTCGTGGTCGAGGGCCACGGGCGCGGCGAAGGGCGCGTGCTGCGTTTCGACAAGAAGGGCACGCTGCTGACGTCGTGGGGCGGCACCGGCAAGGCGCCCGGCCAGTTCGATCAGCCGCATTCGCTGCTGGTGCGCGGCGATCAGATCTACGTCGCCGATCGCGAGAACCGGCGCGTGCAGGTCTTCGATCTCAACGGAAAGTACCTCAAGGAGTGGAAGTTCGCGGGCCTGCCATGCGGTTTGTATCTGAGCGCCGACGGTCAGCTCTATCTGGCCAGTGGCTTCGCGGGGCAGATTCTCAGGCTGGACGCCAACGGCAAGGCGATCGCGATGATGGGACAGCCGGGCAAGGGTCTCGGTGAATTCGGCGAGGCGCACTACATGACGATCGCGCCGGACGGCGCCATCTACGTCGCCGACACGATCAACGCCGTCCTGCACAAGTTCGTGAAGGACTAGCCGCGCGGCTGACGCGCGCCGATCCTATCGGCGCGCGTAGACCGACGTCTTGCCCGCCTTGTCGAAGGCGAGGATGTTATAGGCGTCCTTGTAGCCGGGCACTTCCATGCCCGGTGAACCCACCGGCATGCCGGGCGCGGCGATACCGACAATCGCCGGCTTCTCGCGCAGCATCTGCGTGACCACGTCCGCCGGCACATGACCCTCGACGACATACCCGCCGACGAGCGCCGTGTGGCAGGACTCGGCGGTACGCGGCACGCCGTAGGTGCGCTTGGGCACTTCGATGTCGTCCACGTCGAGCGCGGTGATCTGGAAGCCGGCCGACTTCATGTGCTCGACCCACTTCGAACAGCAGCCGCAGGTCGCGGACTTGTAGACGGTGACCTTGGGGGGCGCCGGGCGCGGCGTCTGCGCGCTGACGGCGACGACGAACAGGAGGATAAAGAGTGCAGATTTCATATTGAACCCACTGTACTACGGTGTCTACTGTCCGAGGAACCTTCACCGCCCGAGGAGCGCCGCGGCAATGCGGTCCCACTCGGATTCGAGCGCATCGTCCGCTTCGGCCTGGTGCGCGCGGTCGTACCAATAGCGCGCGTTTCCGAGATCGCCTTCCTTGCGGTGCAGATAGGCATGCACCCAGGCGCCGTCCTGGCCGTCGATGTCCTGCGCGATGCGATGCGCGGTGCCCCAGCTGCCGTTCGCGTCGTGCCACATCGCCTGCAGGAGCGGCGGCACCGCGGGAGGCTGATCGTGTCTCAGCGAGGCTTTGAATTCCGCGAAAGTCATTGTGTTAAAGTCGCGTTCGCTATCATTTTTCTCTTCAAGGAGTTTCGCATGAAGCGTGTCGTGTTCACCGCCGCCGGAGTCCTGTTTGCCGCGGCCATCGCCTCAGCACAGCCGCCGCCGGCCGGGCAGCAGTTGACGCTCGCGGCCAGCTTGCAGCGCGGCTACAACGGCGTCAAGTTGAACCTCACGGAAGAGGCCGAGAAGATGCCGGAGGCCGACTACATGTTCAAGCCCGGTCCGGCCGCCGAGTTGCGCACGTATGGCCAGCTGTTCGGGCACGTGGCGAACGCACAGTTCGGTTCGTGCGCGGCCGCGCTCGGCCAGCCGAATCCGAATCAGGGCCATAACCTCGAGACCGAGCTGAAAACCAAGGCGGAGATCCAGAAGGGGCTGGCCGATTCCTTTGCGCTGTGCGACAAGGCGTTTGCCGCGCTCACGGATCAGAACGCGCTCGAGATGGTGAAGCAGGGGCAGGGAGAAATTGCGCGCGGCGCGCTCCTCGCCAACGTCGTCATCCACAGCAACGAGATGTACGGCACCGGCGCCGTGTACATGCGCGCGAAGAATCTCGTGCCGCCGTCCACCGAGCGCGCGACGCAGATGCAGGGCGGTCGCGGCGGACGCGGCGCGCCCGGTCAGTAAAGCTCGGGGCATGCCTTCCACCGGTCGCCTGCGCTATCTCGACGTTCCCGCGAAGCCGGGTCCACGCGGACAGTCGGCCGGAACGCTTCTGCTCATCCACGGATTTCCGCTCAGCGCCCGCATGTGGGAGCCGCAGTTCGCGCTCGCCGCTGAAGGCTGGCGGATCATCGCGCCTCACCTGCGCGGCTTCGACGGCGGCGCCGACGACCACCCGGCGGCGTCCGTGGACGACTACGTCGGCGACATCGTCGATCTCCTGGACACGCTGCACATCCATGACGCGGTGGTTGGCGGTCTGTCGATGGGCGGATACGTCGCGTTTGCGTTGTGGCGCCTTGCCGCGACCTATATTCGCGGTCTCGTGCTGGCCGACACGAAGTCCCAGGCGGATACGCCGGAGGGTGTCGAGGGGCGCAAACGGATGCTGGCGCTCGTGCGGGACAAGGGCGTCTCCGCCGTGGCGGACGAGATGCTGCCGAAGCTGATCGGCGAATCCACGCGCCGCGACAACCCGGCGATCGTCGAGGCGGTCCGCGCGATGATTCTTGGCAACTCGACGGAGGCGATTGCCGGCGCCATCACCGCGATGATGACCAGGCCTGATGCGACGCCGCTCTTGTCCACGATTCGCGTGCCGACGCTGGTCCTGGTCGGCGAAGAAGATACGCTGACGCCGCCGGCGATGAGCGAGAGCATCAACAAGGCGATGAGCGATACCGAGCTCGTGCTGATTTCGAAAGCCGGGCACATGTCCAATCTCGAGCAGCCGGAGGCCTTCAACGGCGCGCTCGCGCGATTCCTGAGCCGCCGGGTTTGAAGACTGTGCGCACCCTCGCGACCGTGATTCTGCTGGCGGTCCTCGTGGCCGCACCGCGCGGACAGGGTCTGTCGATCGAGACGGGCCGCTACGACCAATTGCTGGACCTGTACGTTCGCGACGGCCTCGTGTATTACCAGGCGATCAAGTCGACCCGCGGGCCGCTCGACGAGTTCGTCGGCTCGCTGGCGGCCGCGAGAGTCGATGCCGCGTCGCGCGAGGAACAGGTGGCGTTCTGGCTGAACGCCTACAACGCGATCGTGCTGAAGACGGTCATCGACAACTATCCGATCAAGGGGACGGCGCCGAACTATCCGCCGAACAGCATCCGGCAGATTGCCAACGCGTTCGAACGCCCGCAGCGTGTCGCCGGGCGCAGCGTCAGCCTCGATCAAATCGAGCAGACGATCCTGCCGGCGTATCACGATGCGCGGGTGTTTCTTGCGCTGGGACGCGGCGCCCTCGGCAGCGGCCGCCTGCGCAGCGAGGCCTTCGTGGCCGCGCGCCTCGACCAGCAACTCGCCGTGGAGAGCACCGAATGCATCAGCCGCGCGTCCTGCCTGCAGGTGGCGCGCGACGAGAACACGCTGAAAGTCAGCACCATCTTCGCCTGGCGCCGCGATGAGTTCATCGAGAGCTTCGCGTCGAAGGCCCCTGCGGTCTTCCGCACGCGCAGCCCGATCGAGCGGGCGATCGTCGCGTTCGTCGAGCCGCAGCTGCTGCCGGTCGAACAGGAGTTCCTCAGGCGAAATCAGTTCAAGCTCGAATACATGCCGTTCGACTGGGCGCTGAACGACCTGACCGGCAGATAATTAGTCCCGCATGGATCTTCAACTCGCAGGCAAGATCGCCATCGTGACCGGTTCGAGCCGCGGCCTCGGGCTGGCGTCGGCGCGGGCTCTTCTCGACGAAGGCTGCCGCGTCACGATTTGCGCCCGCGGCGAGGCTCGTCTCGAGCAGGCGGCATTGGAGCTCCGGCGCAGCGCCGCTGCCGACGACGCCGTCCTGCCGGTCGTCGCGGACGTTTCCACGCCAGAGGGTACCGCCCTGATCGTCTCCCGCACGATCGAGACCTTCGGCGGACTCGACATCCTCGTCAACAACGTCGGCCTGGCTCGCGGGTCGAACATCGTGGATACGACGGATGCCGAGTGGCAGGAAGCGATGGATCAGACGCTCATGCCGGCGATTCGGGCATCACGGCTGGCGGTGCCGCACATGCGGCGGCGCGGCGGCGGCTCGATCGTCATGATCGCGTCGATCTACGGGCGCGAATCAGGCGGGCGGATGACATACAACGCCGTCAAGTCGGCCGAGATCAGCCTCGCGAAGTCGATGGCGCAGCAGCTGGCGCGCGACAACATCCGCGTCAACAGCGTCGCGCCGGGGTCCATTCTGTTTCCGGGAGGCTCGTGGGATCGGCGTCAGCAGGAGGATCCCGCCGGCATTGCCGATTTCGTGATGCGCGAGCTGCCGTTTGGCCGGTTCGGCCGCCCCGAGGAAGTAGGGGCGGCAGTCGCGTTCCTCGTGTCCCCCCGCGCGAGCTGGATCAGCGGGGCAAGTGTGCCCGTTGACGGCTGCCAGTCACGCTCCCTGATCTGATCGCCGGATGCGAATCTTCGGAGCGAGCCGTGCGCCTGGCGCGGCCGCTGGAAGCGCCGGCTGCCTGACGCGGAACGGCGGTCCGGTGAGTGCGGACGCGAACGTTGAAGCCTTCCGGGTTTTCGTGTTCGCCTGAGTCGGCCTCGCCGGCATCCGAGTGCAGGAAGAATCCACGGTGCCGCGCGCGCGGCTCGCTTGCATCCATCTTCACTCCTCCTCTTCACGCCTCCCGAAGAACGATCGGCCACTCGAAAGAAAAAAGAGAGTAGCAGCGAGACCGCGCAGCGTAAAGCGCGATCGCAGAGTGTTTCGAACAATTTATGTGGAGGTCGGAGGTCGGAGGTGTCGGAGGTTGGAGGTTGGAGGTTGGAGGTGATGAAGGAGCGCCTGCGGCCATGCGACGCCGAGGACAAGTGAATCCGAGGCGGAGCATCGGCGTCAGTTCGCCGCGGGGGTGGGGCCCCGCGGCAGTGAAAAAAAGTTAGACACGCGTCGGCGTCGCGTGGCCGCAGGCGCTCTCCGCACCTGGCCTACCTGCCTTACCCGGCCCACCTGCCCCAGTCCCCGTGTTTCGCCACTTGATCGCCCCCGCGGCGGCTGGTACTATCGGCCGTCATGGGCGAGGCGGGGTTGACGGCAAATAACGCGCTGACAACACGTTCCGGGCGCGACACCGCGCTCGACGCGGCCCTGGATCGCCTCGCACCAGGCCAGCTGCCGGACCGGCCGGACGCTCCCGATCTTCACGTCACCGCGCTGCGCCGGCTGCCCGCCGTGCCCGCCCGATACGCGCCGTTTCCGCCCGCGCTCGACGAGCGCCTGCGGCTCACGCTGCAGTCGCGCGGCGTGACGGAGCTCTACACGCACCAGGCCGAAGCGATCGACCACGCGCTCTCCGGCCGCCACGTCGTCGTCATCACGCCGACCGCTTCCGGCAAGACGCTCTGCTACAACGCGCCTGTCCTGCACTCGATGCTTCAGGACCCGTCGAGCCGCGCGCTGTACCTGTTTCCGACCAAGGCGCTCGCCCAGGACCAGCTCGCCGAACTGCAGACGATGTGCGAGAGGCTGGAGGAGGGAAGCGGCGACCGGATTGGCGTGTTCACGTATGACGGCGACACGCCGCAGGATGCGCGGCGCACCATCCGATCACGCGCGCACATCGTGCTGAGCAACCCCGACATGGTGCATTCCGGGATCCTCCCGCACCATCCGCGATGGGCGAAGCTGTTCGAAAATCTCCGCTACGTCGTCATCGACGAGCTCCACGCGTATCGCGGTGTGTTCGGCAGCCACCTGTGCAACGTGCTGCGCCGACTGCGGCGCATCTGCCGGCACTACGGATCGAACCCGGTGTTTCTCTGCTCGTCGGCGACGATCGCCAACCCGCGCGAGCTCGCCGAGCGGCTCACCGAGCAGCCGTTCGAGCTGATCGACGAGAGCGGGGCGCCGCGCGGCGAGAAGTTCTTCGTGTTCGTCAACCCGCCGGTCGTCAATCATCAGCTCGGCATCAGGCGGTCGTATCTCGGCGAGACGCGGCGAATCGCCGCCGAGTTCCTGAAGCGGCACCTGCAGCTGATCGTGTTCGCGCAAAGCCGCCTGTCTACGGAGATCCTGACGACCTACCTGAAGGACGATTTCGAAGGGTCGCCGGGTCAGCCCGAACGGATCCGCGGATACCGCGGCGGCTACCTGGCGAACCGGCGGCGTGAGATCGAGAAAGGGCTGCGCGAGGGCGCGGTCCGCGCCGTGGTGTCGACCAACGCCCTCGAGCTCGGCATCGACATCGGTGCGCTCGACGTGGCGGTCATGGCCGGCTATCCCGGGACGATCGCGTCCACGTGGCAGCGGGCCGGACGGGCCGGGCGTCGCGCCAGCCGTTCGGCCGCGGTCATGGTGGCGAGCAGTGCGCCGCTCGATCAGTTCATTGTCAGAAACCCGTCGTATTTCTTCGACGCCTCGCCCGAGCGCGCGCTCATCGATCCCGACAACCTGCACATCCTGGTCGACCACGTGAAATGCGCGGCGTTCGAGCTGCCGTTCACGACGACCGAGCAGTTCGGGCGCCGCGCCTCGACCGACCCGTCCGGCGCCGTCCGCTGGGCAGATGGACACGACGTCCAGGCGATCCTCGGCATCCTGGCCGAGCAGGGACTCGTGCATCGGTCGACGAGCAGCGAGGATCTGGATGCGCCCGCGCCGGAAGGGCAGTGGACCTGGACCAATGAGTCGTATCCGGCGGACGCCGTGAGCCTCCGCTCTGTCACCTCGGATAATTTCGTGATCGTCGACACCACGCACGAGACGCGCGTCATCGGCGAGACCGATTTCACGAGCGGACCGTCGACGCTGCACCCGAAGGCGATCTACATCATCGAGGGAGCGCTCTATCAGGTGGAGCGGCTGGATTTCGACGGCCGGAAGGCGTTCGTGCGCTCGATCGATTGCGACTACTACACGACGGCGATTTCGTACGCGAAGGTGACGATCATCGACACCTTCGCCGAGGAAACCGGTCCGTCCCGATCGCACGGCGAAGTGCACGTCGTCTCGCGCGTCGTCGGCTTCAAGAAGATCAAGTTCTACACGAACGAGAACGTCGGATCGGGCGAGCTCGACCTGCCCGAGCAGCAGATGCACACGACGTCGTACTGGATGACGATTCCGGCCGAGCTGATGACGCTCCTGCCGTACGCGCCGGACGATCGCCGCGACGGCATCGTCGGCCTGTCGTTCGCGATGAAGCAGATCGCGCAGCTGCTGCTGATGTGCGACGGCCACGACATCGGCATTTCGCTCGACACCGAAGCGGCCAGCCCGCGCGTGTTCATCTACGACAACTATCCGGGCGGGATTGGCTTCAGCGAGCCGCTGTTCCGCATGCACCACGAGCTGGTGTCGGCGACACGGCGGCTGATCGCCGAGTGTGATTGCGAGAACGGTTGTCCCGGTTGTGTCGGCCCGATCGGCAACACCGGGCCGCTGGCCAAGACCGCGGCGCTCAGGATTCTCGACTTGATTCTTGCGGAACGGCTGGCGGCGTAGCGATGGATCCTTCAGTCCTTCGCGATCGTCTCAGGGAAGTCGTCAGGGGCACGGCACCCGCGAGTCCGCCGCTACCGGCGGCCGCCGGCAATCGCGCGCGGTCGTTTGACGATCTCGGCGGCGCGTGGCGCGAGACCGCGGCGGGGCGTTCGTTCGTCGTCAGTCGCCGCGTCGATCCGGACGCCGCGCATGGTTCACAGCCGGTCCGCACGTTCGGCGATCGGCTTCGCCTGGCTGAACCGTCCGCGATGCTCGTCGGCGCGAACCTGGCGCGCGCGCCGTTCCTCTTCTTCGATCTGGAAACCACGGGATTGAACGGCGGCGCAGGCACGTGCGCGTTCCTGGTCGGGTGCGGCTGGTTCGACGAGGATGGCGCGTTCGTCACCGAGCAGCATCTGCTGATGGACTATGCCGGCGAACCCGCCATGCTGCGCGGCGTCGCCGAGCAGGTCGCGGGCGCGGGCGCGCTGGTGACATTCAACGGCAAGTCGTTCGACGCGCCGGTGCTGGAAACGCGCTACCTGTTTCACCGCCTGACGTCGCCGTGCACGGGGCTGGCTCACGTGGATCTTCTCCACCCCGCCAGGCGCTTCTGGGGAAGTACCGACGAAGCGGGCTGCTCGCTGGTCGCGCTCGAAGCGCGCCTGCTCGGCCTGCGCCGCAAGGGCGACGTGCCGGGCTTCGAGATTCCCGCGCGGTATTTTCATTTCGTGCGATCCGGCGATGCGCGACCGCTGGCGGCGGTGCTCGAGCACAACCGCCTGGATCTGCTGTCGCTCGCCGGCTTGACGGCGCGTCTGTTCGCGCTCGTGGATAGTGGACCCGCGCAGGCCGGCGACGCGAAAGAAGCGCTCGCGCTGGCGCGCGTGTACGAGCGGGCGGGACTCGACGAGCGCGCGGAGGCGTCGCTCCGTGCGCGCGGAAACGCTGGCCAGAGATACGGCGACGAGGATCGGCGCGCTACGCGGCCTGGCGCTCGGCGCGCGCCGTCAGCGGCGGTTCGAAGAGGCGGCCGGGCACTGGAGACGGCTGCTCGATACGCCGGGCTGTCCGGCGACCTTCGAGCGCGAGGCGATCGAGGCGCTGGCCATCCATCACGAGCACCGGGCGCGCGATCTGGATGCGGCGAAAATGTTTGCGTTGCGGGGGCTGGAAGCGGGAACCGAAAGCGCCTGGGGCGATGCCGTGCGGCATCGCCTGGCGCGAATCGAGCGGAAAATCGTCAGCGCGTCGCGGCCGTTGCTGTCTTCTTCGCCGCTTTTGCTGCCTGCTTGCGACTCTCCGACGTCTGGGTCCCGAACTTCTTCGTGAACCGCTCCACGCGGCCCTCGGTGTCGATCAGCTTCTGACGGCCCGTGAAGAACGGGTGGCAGTTGGAGCAGATTTCAAGGTGCAGCTCATGCTTGGTCGACCGGGTCTGCCAGGTCGCCCCGCACGCGCAGCGCGCTTCGACGTCGTGGTACTTGGGGTGAATGCCTTCCTTCACAGCTCGCTCCTTGGTCTTCCCTGGGAAACCCTAATCATATCACTCCCGCCGGCAGGGAAAGGCGGGCCAGTCCGGCTAAAGCCGGACACTACTGTAGGTCCGGCTGAAGCCGGACACCGTACTGCAGCACCCTGCACCTAAGCACCGCACCCCGCACCTACGCACCCCGCACCCAAGCACCGACAAGCTTCAAGGAACGTCCGACACCCTGTCCCAGCGGTGTGCCCTGAGCGCGTCCAGGAGCCGATAGGGGAGCTTTTCGCCGTCGCTGGCCTTCAGGTTGCGCTCGACGTGGCTCAGCCGCCGCATTCCGGGAATCACGGTGGTCACCGCCGGATGCTCCAGGATGAACCGCAGCGCCAGCTCCGGCAGGTCCATGCCGTCGGGAAGGAGCGGCTCGAGCCGGCCGGCGCGCTCGATGGTCTCTTTGAGACGCGCCGGCGTGAAGTAAAGGTTCCGCCAGTCCCCTTCCGGCCAGGTCGAGTCGAGCGTCAGCGTTCCGGTCAATCCACCTTCGTCGAACGGCACGCGCGCGATGACGGCGATCTTGTGCTCGAGGCAGTAGGGGAAGAGCACATCCTCCGGCGCCTGGTCGAAGATGTTGTAGACGACCTGCACGCTGTCGATCAGCCCGGTGTCGAGCGCGCGCAGGACGTTGGCCGGCTCCCAGCGATTGACGCTGATGCCGAACGAGCGGACCATCCCGCTGTCCTTGATCTCGCGGACGGCGCGCTGCCAGCTCTGGTCCGGCGCCCACGCATCCGACCAGACGTGAAACTGCTGGACGTCGATCGTCTCGACGCCCAGGTTCTCGAGGCTCTTCTCCGTGTAGGCGCGGATGTGATCGGCGGGGTAGGCGTCGTTCAGCGGGTAATCGGCGCGCGCCGGCCAGCGCATGTTCTTCGGCGGGATCTTGGTCGCCAGGAACATCGGCGCGTGCGGATAGCGGCGTCGTGCTTCGCCGAGAATCCGCTCGCTGCGGCCCTCGCCGTACACCCAGGCGGTGTCGAAGAAATTGCAGCCGCGCGAGATCGCCGCGCCCAGCGACGCCAGCGACTCGTCATCGTCGGAGCCGGTCCACCCGCCCATGCCCCACATGCCGTAGCCGATCTCGGAAACCTTCCAGCCCGTGCGGCCGTACTCTCGATAGCGCATCACCCAATTCTACAATCGCGGAGGCGCGAGCGATCACCACGAAGGCACGAAGACCGAAACTCTCAGGGCTGATGCCGTGCTTCGAGCCCCTCAGTGCCTCCATGGTAAGACCTCCCGAGCCCCGCAGCCCCCAGTCCCGAGTCCCTAGTACATGCACCTATGCCGCAGCTGGATCGCCACGAGATCGCGCAGCGAGATCTTGTCGCGCTGCATTTCGTGATAGCAGCTGTCGCCGATCCAGTTCCCGGTGTTCGACGACTCGGACGCGCTGCGAACGACGATGATCATCGGCACGTTGACGTTGCTCAGCCGCTTCACCGCGCCGGCGCCTTCCGCTTCGTCGGGGACGTACAGGAAGTGGCGGTTCGACGCCACGCTCGCCGCGATCTGATCCAGCCACCACACGTCGCTGACGACGTAGGTGTCCGGAGGCGCGGCCGTCGCGACGAAGTCGACGATGCGGCCGTATGTGGTCTTGGTGCCTTGCAGCTGTCGATATCCTGTTCGCTGAATCAGCAAGGCGGCGACGACGGCGACCGCGGTCACTGCGACTGCCGGGACGCCTTTCGGGAGCGCCTCGAATGCATCGGCCGCGAGCACGACGAGCGGAATGTAGACGAACAGCAAGTAGCGCGGTCCCCATTGCCCGCCGCCGTCGTTGGGCGCCGTCAGAAAGACGAGCAGGGCGGTTGCACCGGCGACCAGCCACAGAAACCGGCGCCCCTGCCGCTCGACGCCAAGACCGAGCGACGCCAGCGCGCAGATGACGACCGGCGCAACGCGCCAGAAGCTCGCGTCCGACACACCGAGCCAGAGCCCGGCCAGCGCCGCGCGGCTCGCCACCCAGCCGTCGCCCAACTGCGCGGCGTTGGCGTTCAGATGAGGCGGGAACAGCGTGCCGAAATGCACGATGGTGTAGATCTGCAGGGGCGCCACGGCGACGACGGCCGCAATCGCCGCGATGAGCCACGATCGAAACGACGGCGGCTCAGGAAGTGCGCGCGACGCGGCGACGAAAGCGGCAGCGAACCACCCGGCTTCGGGGCGCAGCAGCGTGGCCACGCCAAACAGCAGGCCGGCGAGCACCGCACGGCGCTGCAGAAAGAGCGCCGCGCCCATCGCGGCGCAGCCGAGCGCCAGCGTGTGCTCCCAGAATTCCAGTCCGTAGAACAGGAACGGCGTGCCCAGCGCCGCGGCCAGGCCGGCGACCACCGGCCGCCGCCGCGGGTCGAGGGCGGTTGCGAGCGCGGCGCAGCCCGCCACGGTGAGCAGCAATCCAAGCGCCGGAAGGACGTAGAGACCGCGCACGCCGAATGCGGCGAGAAACGGCGCCGACAGCACGGGGAAGAGCGCGGAGGTGATCGCGTGCGCGTGATCGCCGTGGACCGAAAAGAACGGCTCCACGTGCGGCACGGGAATCGAGGCGATGCTCGGAAGGGTGATTTCGAACGGACGCGACGGGTGATCGATGGCGTTCTGCGCGGCGATCAGCTTGACGCCGGGATCGCCGACAAAGAAGGCATCCGGCCGGAGGCCGGCTGCGAGCACGGACAGGAGGGCGGCGAGCGCGATGAGCAGCGACGACAGTCTGTTCACATCGGCTCGCCCCGGCCCTAGCCCTTTCCGTTCGACATCGACGCCAGGAAGTCCTGGTTCGTCTTGGTCTTCGACATCTTCGACAGCAGCAGCTCCATCGCCTCGACCGGCGACAGCGGCGTGAGCACCTTGCGCAGCACCCACACGCGGTTCAGGTCTTCCTTCGGAAGCAGCAGTTCTTCCTTGCGCGTGCCGCTCTTCTGGATGTCGATCGACGGGAACACCCGGCGGTCGGTCAGCTTGCGATCGAGGTGGATCTCGAGGTTGCCGGTGCCCTTGAACTCTTCGAAGATCACTTCGTCCATGCGCGAGCCGGTGTCGACCAGCGCCGTCGAGATGATGGTCAGCGAGCCGCCTTCCTCGATGTTGCGCGCCGCGCCGAAGAACCGCTTCGGACGCTGCAGGGCGTTGCTGTCCACGCCGCCCGACAGCACCTTGCCCGACGGCGGCACGATGGTGTTGTAGGCGCGGGCCAACCGGGTGATCGAGTCGAGCAGGATGACGACGTCCTTCTTGTGCTCGACCAGGCGCTTGGCCTTTTCGATGACCATCTCGGCGACCTGCACGTGGCGCTGGGCCGGTTCGTCGAACGTGGACGAGATGACCTCGCCGCGGACCGAGCGCTGCATGTCGGTGACTTCTTCCGGCCGCTCATCGATGAGCAGGACGATCAGGTACACCTCGGGGTGGTTCTTGGTGATGCTGTTGGCGATGTTCTGCAGCAGCATCGTCTTGCCGGTGCGCGGCGGCGCGACGATCAGGCCGCGCTGGCCCTTGCCGATCGGCACCATCAGGTCGAGGACGCGGGCCGAGAGATTCTCGGTCTCGGTTTCGAGCTGGACGCGGTTCTGCGGATAGAGCGGCGTCAGGTTCTCGAAGAAGACCTTCTCGCGGGCGCGCTCGGGCGGCTCGAAGTTGACCGCCTCGACCTTGATCAGCGCGAAGTAGCGCTCGCCGTCTTTCGGCGGCCGGATCTGGCCCGACACCGTGTCGCCCGTGTGCAGGTCGAACTTGCGAATCTGCGAAGGGGAGACGTAGATGTCGTCGGGACCGGGCAGGTAGTTGTAGTCGGGGGCACGCAGGAAGCCGAAGCCGTCAGGCAGGGTTTCGAGCACGCCCTCCGAGAAGATGAGGCCGCTTTTTTCGGCCCGCGCCTTCAGGATTTCGAAGATCAGCTCCTGCTTGCGCATGCCGGTCGCGCCGGGCACGTCGAGCTGCTTGGCGATCTTCGTGAGCGCGCCGACGCTCATGTCCTTCAGCGTCGCGAGGTCGATGCGCTCTATTTTTTCGGGGGGTGCAGCTCCATTGCCCTTGGGGGCCTGGGGTTGCTGCGCCGGTGGGTGTTGCGGCTGTTCGCCAGCCTGTCGATCAGTTTCCACAGTTCGTCCAATCCTTCGCCCGTGACCGCCGAAACCGGCAGCACGGAATCTTCAAACACGGATTCAAGTTCTCTCATCGCGCGGATCCGCTGGCCGCGCGCGAGCTTGTCGATCTTTGTGCCAACGATGGCCGCGTGATCCGTCACGCGCCGCATCCATTGCCACGCCTGGCGATCGCTCGCCAGGCCCGGATGCCGACTGTCGACCAGTAGAAGAGCACCTGGTGCGTGCCCGAAATAGGCGGCCGTCAGTTCGTCGAACTCGTGCGCCGCGTCCCGGCCTCCCCGTGCATACCCGTAGCCAGGCAGATCCACGAGGATGAACGGCGGCGACGCGCCCCGCGCGACGCGATAGACATTCGCCAGCCGCGTCTTGCCCGGAGCCGCGCTCGTGCGCGCCACACGCTGGCGCACCAGCGCGTTGATCAAACTCGATTTGCCGACGTTGGAGCGGCCGACCATGGCAACTTCCGGCAGGCCATCGGCCGGGAAATCCGCGGGACCGGCAGCGCTCGTGACGAATTCGGCAGTGATTTTCAAAGGCCTGGTGGGGTGGATGGGGCGGGTCGGCCAGGTAGGGTGCCGTGAGGCTGACCCACCTGCCTTACCCGCCCTTCCTGCCCGACCTGGCCATCAATGAGTAATGGTGTCGTCGATGATGGCGCTGTCGACCGGCTCCGCCTGCGCTTCCGCCGGCAGGCGGCCCCGCAGCGGCTCGGTCAGCGCGATTTTCAGGACCTCGTCCATCGTCTGGACCATGTAGACGTTCAGCGTGTCCAGCACGTTCTTGGGAATATCCGCCAGGTCCTTCTCGTTGTCCTTGGGCATGACGATATTCTTGACGCCGGCGCGGTGCGCGGCGAGGATCTTCTCCTTCACGCCGCCGATCGGCAGCACCTTGCCGCGGAGCGTGATTTCGCCAGTCATGGCGACGTCTTTCCGGACCGGGACGCGAGCGAGCGCCGAGACGAGCGCGGTCGCCAGCGTGATGCCCGCCGACGGGCCGTCCTTCGGGATGGCGCCTTCCGGCACGTGCACGTGCACGTCGGTGTTGCTGTTGAAGCCCTTGGGGATGCCGAACTCTTCCGCCTTGGTCCGCACGTAGCTCATGGCGGCCTGCGCGGATTCCTGCATGACGTCGCCGAGCTTGCCGGTCAGCGTCAGCTTGCCCTTGCCGGACATCAGCGTCGCTTCCGTCACGAGAATCTCGCCGCCGACTTCCGTCCAGGCGAGGCCGGTCGCGATGCCGATCTCGTCCTTCTCCTCGGCCATCGTGTTGCGGAAGCGCGGGACGCCGAGATACTGCGTGACCTTGTCCGCGGTGATTTCTTCCGAGAACTTGGTGCCCTCGGCGACCACCTTGCGCGCGACCTTGCGGCAGATCGACGAGATCTCGCGTTCGAGATTGCGCACGCCGGCTTCGCGGGTGTAGCGGCTGATGACCGTCTGGATCGATTCGTCGGCGAAGGTGATGTTCTCTTTCGTGAGGCCGACGCCTTCGACGGCCTTCGGCGCCAGGAACTTCTTCGCGATCTCGATCTTCTCGAGCTCGGTGTAGCCGGCCAGCTGCAGCACTTCCATGCGGTCGCGCAGCGCCTGCGGGATCGTGTGGAGCACGTTGGCCGTGCAGATGAACATGACGTTCGAGAGGTCGTACTCGACGTCGAGATAGTGATCGAGGAACGTGCCGTTCTGCTCGGGGTCGAGCACTTCGAGGAGCGCCGCGGACGGATCGCCGCGGAAGTCCATCGACATCTTGTCGACTTCGTCGAGCAGGAAGACCGGGTTCATCGTGCCGGCCTTCTTCATCATCTGGATGATCTGGCCGGGGAACGCGCCGATGTAGGTGCGGCGGTGACCGCGGATCTCGGCTTCGTCGCGCACGCCGCCGAGCGACAGGCGGACGAACTTGCGGTTCATCGCGCGGGCGATCGACTTGGCCAGCGAGGTCTTGCCGACTCCCGGAGGCCCGGAGAAGGTGAGGATGGTCGCCTTCGGCTTCTTGACCAGCGCGCGCACCGCGAGGAACTCGAGGATGCGCTCCTTGATCTTTTCCAGCCCGTAGTGGTCTTCGTTCAGGATTTCTTCGGCGCGCTTCAGGTCGCGGCTCTCGCGGGTCTTCTTCTGCCAGGGCACCGCGATCAGCCAGTCGAGATAGTTGCGCGAGACGGTCGCCTCGGCGGACATCGGCGGCATCGCTTCCAGGCGCTTCAGCTCCTGGATGGCCTTCTCCTCGACGTCCTTCGGCATCTTCGCCGTTTCGATCTTCTTTTTCAGCTCGTCGACCTCGTTGCCCTTTTCGTCCTTGCGGCCCAGTTCCTTCTGGATCGCCTTCATCTTCTCGTTGAGGTAGTACTCCTTCTGCGCCTTCTCCATCTGCTTCTTCACGCGAGACTGGATGCGGCGATCGACCTGGAGCTTGTCGACTTCGATTTCGAGGATGCCGGCGATGCGGTTCAGGCGTTCGATCGGCGAGATGATTTCGAGCAGGTTCTGCTTCTCGTCCACGCCGACCAGCAGGTGGGCCGAGATCGTGTCGGCCAGCTTGCCCGGATCGTCGACGCGCACGGCGGCAATCATCGCGTCGTAGTGCAGGTTGTTCGAGAGCTTCACGTAGTTCTCGAACAGCGACACGACGCGGCTCATCGTGCTTTCGACTTCGCCCGCGGTCTCGCGCGGCTTCGGCAGCACCTTGACGACGACGCGGTAGAAGCCCTTGTCTTCCTTCCATTCGACGGCGCGGGCGCGATCGACGCCTTCGACCAGGACCTTGATGTTGCCGTCCGGCAGCTTCAGGCTCTGCACGACGTTGGCGACGCAGCCCATCGTGTAGATGTCTTCCGGCCGGGGATCGTCAACCGAGGCATCGTGCTGGGCGGCGAGGAAAATGCGCTTGTCCTTGAGCAACGCGTGCTCGAGCGCGCGGGTCGAACTCGGCCGTCCGATGACGAACGGCATCATCATGTGCGGGAACACGACAACGTCCCGGAGCGGGACGATCGGGAGCGTTTCGTAAACTTCCAACGATGACTCCATGGATTTTAGGTGTCTGGATTTCAGGACCTGGATTCGTGGTCACCGGCCTGGCCAGAACGGCCCGGCACGCCTGACTGCTGAAACGCGAGGTCGGAAATCAAACGGCGGAGCAAACGTCTATCCGGCTTTTTCGATGAGCGCGATGGGCTTGTCCTTGGCCAGCACCACTTCACGCGTGATCGTGACCTCGCGGACCTTCTTCTGGTTCGGTACCTGATACATCAGGTCCAGCATGAGCTCCTCGATGATCATCCGGAGTCCGCGGGCGCCGATCTTCCGTTCGAGCGCTGATTCCGCGATGGCGTCGAGTGCGTCGTCGGTGAAACGCAGCTTGACGTTTTCGTACTCGAACAGCTTCATGTACTGACGCGTGATGGCATTGCGGGGTTGCGTCAGGATCTGGACGAGCGCTGGCTTGTCGAGCTCGTGCAGCGTGCCGATGACCGGCAAGCGGCCGACGAACTCGGGGATGAGCCCGTAACGGATGAGGTCCTGGGGCTCGAGCTGTTCGAGCGTCGCGCCGATGTCGCGGCCGCGCAGCGATTTCACGTCGGCCTTGAAGCCGAGCGTCTTCTTGCCGACGCGCCGTTCGATCGCCTTGTCGAGGCCGACGAACGCGCCGCCGCAGATGAAGAGGATGTTGGTCGTGTCGACCTGGAAGAACTCCTGGTGCGGGTGCTTCCGGCCGCCCTGGGGCGGGACGTTCGCGACCGTACCCTCGAGGATCTTGAGCAGCGCCTGCTGGACGCCTTCGCCCGACACGTCGCGCGTGATGGACGGGTTTTCGTCCTTCCGGCAGATCTTGTCGACCTCATCTATATAGATGATGCCCTGCTGGCACTTCTCGATGTCGCCGCCAGCCGCCTGGAGCAGCTTCAGGATGATGTTCTCGACGTCCTCGCCGACATAGCCCGCTTCGGTCAGTGTCGTCGCGTCGACGATCGTGAAGGGGACCGACAGCAGCTTGGCCAGGGTCTGGGCGAGCAGCGTCTTGCCGGTGCCGGTCGGCCCGATCAGCAGGATGTTCGACTTGGTCAGCTCGATGTCGTTCCGGCTGCGCGGCTGCTTCTGGATCTCGATGCGCTTGTAGTGGTTGTAGACCGCGACCGCGAGCTTTTTCTTGGTCCGCTCCTGGCCGATGACGTATTCGTCCAGGAATTTCTTGATTTCCTGCGGGGTCGGCAGGGACGAGCGGGTGCCGCGGTTCTCGAAGCGATTGTCGTCCGCGATGATGTCGTTGCAGACCTCGACACACTCATCGCAGATGAATACGGTCGGCCCGGCAATGAGCTTGCGGACGTCGTTCTGGTCTTTGTTGCAGAACGAGCAGCGCAAGACTTCGGTTTCGCCCGCCTTCTTCACCATTACAGCTTCACCATGAGGCTAGGCCCGTTTATGGAAGACATCGTCAATAATACCGTATTCCCTGCCCTGGTCGGCCGTCATGATGTAGTCGCGTTCCGTGTCTTCCTGGATCCGCTTTTCCGACTGGCCGGTATGGTGCACGAGAATGCCCGTGAGCCGCTCGCGCATGCGCAGGATCTCGCGCGCCGCAATATCAATATCGGTCGCTTGTCCGGCCAGCCCAGACATCAGCGGCTGGTGGATGACAATCCGTGCATTCGGCAGCGAATAGCGCTTGCCCTTGGTCCCCCCGGCCAGCAGGACCGCTGCCATGGAGGCCGCCTGGCCGATGCACATGGTCTGGACGTCCGGCTTGATGTACTGCATGGTGTCATAAATCGCCATGCCGGCGGTGATCGAGCCGCCCGGGCTGTTGATGTACAGCTGGATGTCCTTGTCCGGGTCCTCGGCCTCCAGGAACAGCATCTGGGCAATCGCGAGGTTGGCGATCTGATCGTCGATCGGCGTGCCGATGAAGATGATGCTGTCCTTCAGCAGCCGTGAGTAGATGTCGTACGCGCGTTCGCCGCGGTTGGTCTGCTCGACCACCATCGGCACGAGCTGATTCGCGCGACTCGGGAAACTCTTGGCGCATGATGTGTTAATCGGCTGAATAACGCTTTTCTGTTGGGGGAAATCGCGGAAGGGGAAAGTGCTACTCTTTCGCGATTGTAGCATGCGCCATGACGAAGTCAATTGACTTCTCCCTGCGCAGCCCCGTGTAGATCCGCGACAGCCCGCCTTCCTTTTCGAGCGCCGCGCGCACCGCCGGCGCCGTGCGCCCGGTCCGTTCTGCGTAGCGTTCGATCTCCTGATCGACGTCCGACGCGGTGACGTCGATCTGTTCCTTGCGCGAGACCTCGTCGAGCGCGAGCGCGCTGGCGACCGCTTCGCGCGCCGCATCGCGCTGACCGCCGCGAAACGCCTGCCAGTCGAGATTAGCCTGGCGTGGGTCAATGCCCTGGTCGATCAACCGTCCCGCGAAGTCTTCGAGCCGCCGATCGATTTCGCGCTCGACCAGCGATTCCGGCAGCTCGAACGTCACGCGCGCCGCGAGCTGCTTCATGAGATCGCCGCGCACCGCGCGTTCCGCCGCATGACCGGCCTCGTGCTCGAGGTCGCTTCGCACCCGCGTGCGCAGCGCGTCGAGCGTCTCGAACTCTCCGAGATCCTTGGCGAACTCATCGTCCAGCTCAGGCAGCACGCGGCGTTTGATCCCCTTCACCGTCACGCTATACGAGACGTCGGTGTTCGCCAACTCCCCAATCGGGTGGTCTTCCGGGTAGTGGATGGTGAAATCCTTGGTCGCGCCGGCTTCGAGCCCGAGAAGCTGTGCGTCGAATCCCGGCGGGTTCGCACTGGCGCCGAGCTCAACCGATACGTCGGTGTGGGTGTCCGGCTTTCCGGTCGCGTCGGTCCGCGTGAGGTCGAGGGTCGCCGTGTCGCCGTCCACCAGGCCGCGCCCCTCGACCGGCTCGAACCGGGCGGCGCGATCGCGCAGCCGCTGCAGGGCCGCGTCCACCGCCTCGTCGTCCACGCGCGTGGACGGACGCTTCAACGAGAGCGTCGCGTATTCGCCGACTTCGAACGGCGGCACCGTGTCGAATGACGCGGTGAAGGTCAGCGCCTGCCCCTCTTCCACGCTCACGTCGCGAACGTCGGGCGTATCCACCGGCTCGACGCCGCGCTCCCGGAGCGCTTCGTCAATGGCGCGCGGCACGAGATCGTGCGCGACATCGTGCAGGATCTGGTCCTTGAACCGCTGCTTGATGACCCGCGCCGGCGCCTTGCCGGGCCGAAAGCCCGGAATGCGCGCCTTCCGCGAATAGTCCTTCGCAATGCGTTCGATTTCCGCGTCGACGACGTCGCTGGGGATTTCGATGTTGAGGTCTTTGCGTGTCTGATTGACTTCGACGAGATCGGCTTTCATGGTTTTTTCAGGCTTCAGGCTTCAGGCTTCAGGCTTCAGGCCGGGCTTGGGCACGCTGACATGCTCTGGGGTCTCGCGAGGCCGGAGCCTGGAGCCCGGAGCCTGCAGGCGTGAAATGCGAAAGGGGGGAGTCGAACCCCCAAAGCCTTTCGGCTACCGGATCCTAAGTCCGGCGCGTCTGCCAGTTCCGCCACTTTCGCCCGAGGCGGCCGGGCCTATGTTATCACCCGCGGTAACATGCCGGCCATGTGGTGGAAGGCCGCTCTGGTTGTCCTGGCGATCGCGGCGGCCGCCGTGCCGGTGCCGCCATCGGTCATCGAGGCGGTCTACTCAAACCGGGTCTTTCCCATTCTGCAACCGCTCGTCACCGGCTTCTCGAACCTTGTACCGTTCGCGCTGTTCGATGTGCTGCTGGCCGGCGCGGCAATCGTTCTCGTGGCGAGGATTATCGCCGACGTCAGGCTGCGGCGCCGCGCAGGCTGGGGGCCGGCGCTCGGCCGCTTTGTCCAGCGTCTCGTGCTCGTCGCCGCGGCCGCCTATCTGCTCTTCCTGCTGCTGTGGGGGTTCAACTACCGGCGCGTGCCGATGACCGGAAAAGTGCAGTTCGACGCGGCGCGGGTGTCGCCCGAAGCCGCCCGCGCGCTCGCGCAAACGACCGTCGATCGCGTGAACACGTTGTACGAGGCGGCGCATCAGGAAGGCTGGCTGCCGGCCGGCACCGTCGATCCACGTCTCGCCGACGCGTTCGCCCGCATGCGAACGGAGCTGGCGATTCGCGGCGTCTCGCGGCCCGGTCGGCCCGAAGCGGACCCTGCTCGATCCGTACTTCCGGCGGGCCGGCGTGGCGGGCATGACCGATCCCTACTTTCTCGAGACCTTCGTGGTCAGCGATCTGCTGCCGTTCGAACGGCCGGCGGTGATCGCGCACGAGTGGAGCCACCTCGCCGGCATCGCCGACGAAGGCGACGCCAACTTCACGGCCTGGCTGACCTGCCTGCGCGGCAGCCCCGCGCATCAATACAGCGGCTGGCTGTTTCTCTACGACGAAGTGGCGGGGACGCTGCCGCCATCGGCGCTGCGCCAGGTGGCCGCCTCGTTGAACGACGGCCCGCGCGCCGATCTGCGCGCGATCCGCGACCGGCTGCAGCGTCAGATCAACCCGGCGATCTCGGCGGCAGGGTGGCGCGTCTACGACAGCTACCTCAAAGCCAATCAGATCGAACAGGGCGCGGCCAGCTACGCGGAGGTCGTCCGGCTGATCCTCGGCACGACGTTCGAGGGCGACTGGGTGCCGCGCCTCGCGGACGCGCAGCGGTGAAATCCGGCTAGCCGCGACGCGTTGCGCGGCCGCGCCGCGCGCGGCCGCGGGCTGTCCTCGAACAGCATCGGCGGATGCGGCGTTCGCGCACCTTCCGGCATCATCACCCGCGCCACCTGCACCAGCGACGCCGCGAATTGCTGCCGTTCGGCGGCCGGCAGCGCGGCAATCGCCACAATCAGGCGTTCCTGCACGGCAGCCGGCGCCCGCTTGAGCGCGCGGCGTCCCGACGCCGTGATCTGCAGCGCCTGCCGCCGCCGATCGCCGGTCGCCGCCGATCGCACCACCAGCGTCGCGATCGACCAGCCGCTGGACAACCACCGACACCGAGCTTTGATGCGTGAAGGTCAAGGCGGCGATCTCGTTGATCGACGCGCCGGGATGCACCGCGATCTGCTGAAGCGCAAAGACCTGCGCGGTCGTCAGCCCCGGCCCGCGCCCGGTATCGGCGCCGGCGCGCAGCGCCTGCACGATGCGTCGAACGGCGTCCAGCGCCGCGCGCACGTCGTCGGCGGTCTGGTCCGGCTGGCGTTGGTGTCGGGTCATCTGCTATCGTCAATTATATGGGAAGCCATACATCGTGAGCATGACCACCCGGTCGCGCGACATCGCCGAGGATCTCGCCGACTTTACCGCGACCACCCGGCTGCTGACCATTGTCGGCCTTTGCGATCGTCATCGGCGTCGTCAGCGCCTACGTCGCGCTCGCGCTGCTGAAGCTGATCGGACTCTTCACCAACCTGTTCTTCTTCCAGCGCTTCAGCACCGCGCTGGTCACGCCGGAAGCGCACCATCTCGGGCCGTTCGTCATCCTGGTGCCGGTCGCCGGCGCGCTGATCATCGGGGTGATGGCGCGCTACGGGTCGGAGCGCATTCGCGGCCACGGGATTCCGGAGGCGATCGAAGCGATCCTGATCAACGGCAGCCGCGTCGAGCCGAAGGTCGCGCTGCTCAAGCCGCTGTCGTCGGCGATTTCGATCGGGTCGGGCGGGCCGTTCGGCGCCGAGGGCCCGATCATCATGACCGGCGGCGCGGTCGGCTCGCTGATCGCGCAGTTCTTCCATCTCACCAGCGCGGAACGCAAGACGCTGCTCGTGGCGGGCGCGGCGGCCGGGATGGCGGCCACCTTCGCGGCGCCGCTCGCCGCCGTCCTGCTGGCGGTCGAGCTGCTGCTCTTCGAATGGAAGCCGCGCAGCCTCATTCCGGTCGCGCTGGCCAGCGCCACGGCCGCGGCGGCTCGCCGCTACATCATCGGCCTCGGTCCGCTCTTTCCGGTGCCCGCGCATCCGATCTTCATCGGCCCGCAGGGACTTGCCGGCTGCGTGGTGGCGGGACTGCTGGCCGGGATGTTGTCGGCGCTTCTGACGCAGGCGGTCTACGCCGCCGAGGACGCCTTTCAGAAACTGCCGATCCACTGGATGTGGTGGCCGGCGATCGGCGGCCTGGTGATCGGCCTCGGCGGGTTCCTCTTCCCGCAGGCGCTCGGCGTCGGCTACGACGTGATCGGCGATCTCCTGCAGGGCGACGTCACCGGCCGCGTGATCCTCGGCATCCTGATCGTCAAGTCGATCATCTGGTCGGTGTCGCTCGGCTCGGGCACATCGGGCGGCGTGCTGGCGCCGCTGCTGATGATGGGCGGCGCGCTCGGCGGCGTGGAAGCGTGGTTCCTGCCCGCCGAAGGCGTGGGCTTCTGGCCGCTCGTCAGCATGGGCGCGATTCTCGGCGGCACGATGCGTTCGCCGCTGACCGGCGTCGTCTTCGCGCTCGAGCTGACGCACGACGTCAACATGCTGTTGCCGCTGCTGGTGGCCGTCACGATCGCGCACGGCTTCACCGTGCTGGTGCTGCGGCGGTCGATTCTCACGGAAAAGATCGCCCGCCGCGGCTATCACCTGAGCCGCGAGTACGCGATCGATCCGCTCGAGATCCTGTTCGTGCGCGAGGTGATGCGCGCGAATATCGCGGCGCTGCCGCCGAGTCGCTCCGCCTGACACGTTTCACCGCTCGCTGCGCGGCGAGTCCTCACGCCGCAGGCAGCGCCTGTATCCCGTCGTGAGCGAGGATCGCCGCCTGGTCGGCGTCGTCACGCGCGGCGATCTGCAGACGCTGATGGACAGCGCGCCGCGCGATCACGCCGAGGTTCCGCTTGCGTCGATTCTCCAGGCGCGCCCGGTGGTCGCGTTTCCGGACGAGTCGCTGCGGATGATCGTCTACCGGATGGCGGAGACCGGTTTGACGCGATTCCCGGTGGTCGATCGCGACGACGGCCGGCTGGTCGGCATGATCGCGCTGACCGATCTGCTGAAAGCGCGCGCGCTGACGCTCGATGCCGAGCAGCGGCGCGAACGGGTGCTCGGCGCGAACATCGCGCTGCCGTTCCGCGCCGCGCACCGGTGATCAGCGAAGCGGCGTGATGGCGCGCAGCGCGCTGTCGCGCGGATCGCCTTTGTAGAAGACCCGCTCGAGAAACAGACCTGACGCGGGAGCGGTCAGGCGCGCCGGCAGTTCCGACGCCTCGGTCAGGAGCTTCGTTGCGGCGTGCGCTTCCATCTCGCCGATTCCCACGGCGACCAGCACGCCGACCAGCCGCCGCACCATCTTCCACAGGAAATGGGATCCCTCGACGGCGATGAGCACGAGCGGTCCGTCGTACGCCATCTCGAACCGTTCGAGCAGGACCTGCGAGGAGGCGTCTTCCTTGTCCTTGTCGGCCGCGGCGAACGACGCGAAGTCGTGCATCCCGACGAAGGTCGCCGCGGTCGCGCGCATCCGCGCCAGGTCGAGCGAATCCTTGATCCACCAGACATACGGCTTGGCGAAGGCCGTCCGCCGCGTCGCCAGTTGATAGAGATAGCGCCGCGCCACCGCATCATGCCGCGCGTGAAAGCGGTGCGGCACGACGACCGCGTCCAGGATGCTGATGTCGGCCGGCAGTTCGTCGTTCAGGCGCTTCCGGAGCGTGTCCGGCGGCAGGTTGGTGCTGACATCCAGGTGCGCGACCTGCCCGGCCGCGTGAACCCCGGCGTCGGTCCGCCCGGCGCCGTACAGCTCGAAGTCCTTGCGGCCCGTCACCGTCCGCGCCGCTTCGTCGATGTGGCCCTGGACGGTCTTGGCGTTCTTCTGGATCTGCCAGCCGCTGTAGCGGGTGCCGGCATACTCGATGGTCAGTTTGAATCGGGGCACGGGACATTCTAAGACGCGGGCGGGGCTCTAGGCTCTGGGCTCTGGGCTTTGGCTCGGGACTCGGGGCTCGGGGCTCGGGACTGGGACTCGACGACTGGCGACTAGCGACTTGCGACTGCGACTTGCGACTTGCGACTAAGCCATTTCCATTAGAATCCGCCCACGAGGATCGTGAATGCAGGCGAATCACACACGTCTTGCGGTGCGCGTGCTGCCGGGTATTGTCCTGTTCGTGCTGCTGGGGGTCGCCCCGGGCGCACAGAACAAGGGCGCGCTCACGTCGCCCCTGTCGCAGTTCGGCCACAACATCGGCGACGACTACTTTCTCGCGAACTACACCCAGTACGTCGAGTACCTGCAGAAGCTGGACCGGGAATCCGACCGCATGACGGTCGTGGACATCGGAAAAACCGCCGAAGGGCGCACGGAATATACCGCCATCATCACGTCGCCGGAGAACCACAGGAAGCTCGCCGCGATCAAGGAGACGAATCGCCGGCTCGCGATGGCCGAAGGGCTGACCGACGATCAGGCGCGCCAGCTGGCGCGCGACGGCAAGGCGGTGATCTGGATCGACGGCGGCCTGCACGCCAGCGAAGTGCTCGGCGCGCAGCAGCTGATTGAGACGATCTATCACCTGGTCAGCGCCACCGATCCGGAAACGCTGCGCATCCTGAATGACGATGTGATCCTGTGCACGCTGGTCAATCCGGACGGGATGGAGCTGGTCTCGAACTGGTACATGCGCGAGCCGGACGAGCATCGGCGATCGATGGCGGGCCTGCCGCGGCTGTACCAGAAGTACATCGGCCACGACAACAACCGCGATTTCTACATGATGAACCAGCCGGAGAGCGAGAACGCCAACCGCATGATGTATCGCGAGTGGTTTCCGGCAATCATGTACAACCACCATCAGACCGGACCCGCCGGCGCCGTGTTGTTCGCGCCGCCGTTTCGCGATCCCTTCAACTATCACTTCGACCCGCTGATTCCGCTCGGCATCGACATGGTCGGCTCGGCGATCCACACCCGCCTCGCGGTCGAGGGCAAGCCCGGCGCGGTGATGCGATCGGGCGCGACGTATTCGACCTGGTTCAACGGCGGCATTCGCACGACGGCGTACTTCCACAATCAGATCGGCATCCTGACCGAGATGATCGGCAGTCCCACGCCGGTGGAAATTCCCTTCGTGCCCGATATGCAGTTGCCGCGAGCGGATGTGCCGAACCCGATCGCGCCGCAGACCTGGCACTTCCGGCAGTCGATCGACTACTCGATCACCACCAACTACGCGATTCTCGATCTCGCGTCGAAGCGCCGCGAAGACTTCCTCTTCAACATGTACAAGATGGGGAAGAACGCGATCGACAAGGGCAATCGCGACAACTGGACGATCCATCCGAAGCGGATCGACGCGGTGAAAGAGCAGATGGCGGCCGCGGCCGCGGCGGTGCCGCGCCGACCGCGATGTACAAGGACGTCCTGCACGATCCCGCGATGCGCGATCCGCGCGGGTTCATCATCCCGTCGGATCAGCCGGATTTCCTGACCGCGACGAAATTCGTGAACATCCTCATCAAGGCCGGCGTGACGGTTCAGCGCGCGACCGCGCCGTTTGCGGTCGCAGGGAAGAACTATCCCGCGGGCTCGTACGTCGTCAAAGCCGCGCAGGCGTTTCGCGCGCACCTGATGGACATGTTCGAGCCGCAGGATCACCCGGACGACATTCCCTATCCCGGCGGGCCGCCGCGTCCGCCCTACGACGTGACCGGCTACAACCTCGCCTACTCGATGGGCATCAAGTACGACCGCATCCTCGACGGCTTCGACGGACCCTTCGAGAAACTGCCGGACGTCGTGACGCCTCATGCCGGCACAATTTCTGCGGTGTCCGGTCCGGCGGCAGGGTATCTCCTCAGTCATCAAGTGAACGACGCGTTCGTCGCCGTCAACCGTCTGCTCAAGGCGGGCGACGAGGTCTACTGGACGAAGTCGGCGGCCAGCATCAACGGCCACGCCGTATCCGGCCGGCACGATGTTCGTGCCGGCGCGGGCGTCAACGGCGGCGGTGCTCCAGAAACTGGCGACGGAAAAGGGCGTGAGCTTCGACGCGGTGACCGCGCGGCCATCGGTGGAATTGATGAAGCTCAACCCGGTGCGGATTGGGTTGTGGGACACCTACGGCGGATCGATCACCTCAGGATGGACGCGGTGGCTGCTCGAACAGTACGAGTTTCCATTCCAGGTCGTGTACCCGAAGGCGCTCGATGCCGGGGATCTGGCGAGCAAGTTCGACGTCCTGATTTTCGTGGACGGCGCGATCCCGATGCGCGACGGGGGCGGTGGCGGCCAGCCCGATCCCGCGTCGATTCCCGCCGAGTATCGCGACGCGCTCGGCACGCTCAGCGTGTCGCGCACCGTGCCGGAGCTCAGGAAATTCGTGGAAGCGGGCGGGACGCTGCTCGCGATCGGATCGTCCACGTCGATTGGCTATCACTTCGGCCTGCCGATCCGGAACGCCCTCGTCGAACGCGCGCCCGGCGCGCGCATGGAGACGCCCCTTCCGGCGGAGAAGTTCTACGTGCCCGGATCGATCCTCGACGCGCGCGTCGACAACACGAATCCGCTGGCCTACGGCCTCGAGCCGCGCGCCAACATTTTCTTCGACCACAGCGAGGCGTTTCGCCTTCTGCCCGACGCCGAGCTCAAAGGCGTGAAGGCGGTCGCCTGGATCGACAGTCCGGCGCCGCTCAAGAGCGGATGGGCGTGGGGCCAGCAGTATCCTCGATCAGGCGGTGGAAATCATCGACGCCCCGCTCGGCAAGGGCCATGTCGTGCTGTTCGGACCCGAGATCGCCTGGCGTGCCCAGCCCCACGGGACCTTCAAGTTCCTGTTCAACGGGATCTACCTTCACTAGGGCAGGTGGGGCGGGTAGGGCGGGTAGGGGCAGGTAGGTAGGAAGGGAGCGCCTGCGGCCATCGCGAAGGGCGAGGACAATGCGAATCCGAGCCTGAGCGATCGGCGTCAGTTCGCCGCGGGGGTGGGGCCCCGCGGCCAGTGAAAAAAGGCAGCGCCTGCGGCCATCCCGAGCCGAGGACATGGAAATCCGAGGCGAGGGATCGGCGTCAGTTCGCCGCGGGGGTGGGGCCCCGCGGCCAGTGAAAAAAAGACACCAGGCGACAGCGCGGATGGGACGAGCGGTTTGACACCGCACCCGCGCCTGTGATGTCCTTGTAGTTGCTCATGTCGACCGCCACCCACACCGCGCGCACCAAAGCCGGCGCAAGCCGCAGCGCCGTGGTGTCGGGTGTGTCGATGAAGAGCGTCACCTTGGGCCTGGCTCTGCTGCTTACCATCGACAGCCTGCCGCTGCCGACGGGGCTGACTACAGGGTGATGTAACCAGGACGGACTTCAACCGATACCTAAAGGGCCATCACCCAAGACCAGGGTGATGGCCCTTTTGTTTTTGTGCCAGGCCTGGTCCTGGGATGAAGGCAAGGGCGTCGGCCCGGAGCCCGGACGAGAGAACGAAGAAGGAGAAGACCGTGACTCAGGAACCCGACCCGGCCAAGACGATCGAACCGGTCGAGCCGCCCGACGCGCACGAGGAGCGCGAAGTCCTCGTGCAGATTCTCGAAATGCTCGATCTGGACGCCCGCACGCCGGAAGAAGCCGGCTACGGCCACGGCGTGTAGGCGTGGTACGCTCTCGCACGCACGCCCTCGACTACCTGGAGAGTGATGTGACTTCGAACGGAAAGACAGCCGTGTCCCGCGTCGCGCTGCTCGGTTTCGGAACCGTCGGACAATCCGTGGCCCGCATTCTGTGCAGCGGCGAAGTGCCGCACGTGCAGCTGACGCACATCTTCAACCGCAACGTCGCGCGCAAGCGCGTCGACTGGGTGCCGGCGTCGGTCACGTGGACCGAATCGGCCGACGAGGTCCTCAGCTCCGATGTCGACATCGTCATCGAGCTCGTCGGCGGCCTGCGTCCGACGCTACGACTGGGTGAAGGGCGCGCTGATGGCGGGCAAGTCGGTCGTGACCGCCAACAAGCAGCTGATGGCGCACCACGGCACCGAGCTGCTCGACCTCGCGCGGTCGCGCGGGCTCGAGGTGCGGTTCGAAGCGTCGGTCGCCGGCGGCATTCCGGTGCTGCGCGCGCTGCAGGAAGGGCTCGCCGGCGATCGTCTCGTCGAAGTGCGCGGCATCCTGAACGGCACCTGCGCCTACATCCTGAGCCGCATGCAGTCGGAAGCCGATTTCGTTCGCCGACGCGCTCGCCGAAGCGCAGAAGCGCCGGCTACGCGGAAGCCGATCCGAGCGAGGACCTCGACGGCGCCGACGCGGCCGCGAAGCTGGCGATCATCGCCGCGGTCGGCCTGCGGCGTCCGGTCCGCGTGACCGACATCGCGACGCAAGTCGATCCGGCCGATCGAGCCGGTGGACTTCGAGTACGCGCGCGAGCTCGGCTGCACGATCCGCCAGATTGCGCGCGCCTCGGCCGAAGACAGCGGCGCGGTGTTCGCGGCCGTGCGTCCCGCGCTCGTGCCGCTGTCGTCCGGGCTTCGGACGCGTCGAGGGCAGCCAGAATCTCGTGACGGTGCGCGGCATCTTCGGCGGCGAGACGTCGTTCTTCGGTTCGGGCGCCGGCGGATCGCCGACGGCCGTCGCCGTCGTGTCCGACGTGCTCTCGGTCGCCGCGCGCGGGTCCGCGTCGCCGGCGCCGAGCGCGCCGACCAAGTTCCACCAGGTCAGCGGCGACTTCGTCGCGCCGCACTACGTGCGCTTCACGGTCAACGACAAGCCCGGCATCCTCGCGCAGGTCACCGACCGCCTACGCGCAAGTACGGCATCAACATCGAAGGCGTGCTGCAGCTGCCGAAGTTCCGCAAGGATCGGCTGCCGTTCGTCACGACGCTCGAGGAGTGCCCGGAGTCGGTGCTCGATCGCGCGCTCGCCGAAGTCGCGCAGAGCGACTATCCACGTGCAGCCGCCGCTGTCGCTGCCGATCTTCGCCTGACATGGCCAAGGTCTCGCGCATTCAGCGAGGTCGTCGAGGCCGAAGGCCACCTGATCGACTCGCAGATCCTCAACGTCGTCTTCGACACGGTCGTCAAGCACAACGCGTCGTTCGACGTCCTGAAGTTCGACATCGGCCGCAGCAACGACGAGCCGTCGTCGATCTCGATGCGGATCTCGGCGCCGACCGAGCAGGTGCTCGGCGCAGGTGCTCGAAGAACTGGTCGCGCTCGGCTGCCGGCTCGCCGATACAGCAGGACGCGCTGACCGAAGATCGCCGATCGCGACGGCTGCGTGCCCGACGATTTCTACTCCACGACGAACCACCGGACGCTCGTGCGGCATCAAAGGCCAGTGGATCGAGGTCGACGAAGCAGCGCATGGACGCCGTGATCGTCGTCGAAGGCGGCACGCGCGATCTGCCGCAAGCTGCGCGACGTCAAGACGGGCGACGCCGTCGTCTGCGGCGTCGCCGGCGTCCGCGTCATGCCCGAGTTCCAGGAGCGCGATCGCCACGGCTTCGCGTTCATGACGAACGAGATCTCGTCCGAGCGGCGCGTCGAGGTCGGCGTCGCGCGCATCGCGGCGATGATGCAGGAGATCAAGGACGCCGGCGGGCGGATCGCCGTCGTCGCCGGGCCGGTCGTCGTGCACACCGGCGGGTCGACGCTACTTCCAGGAGCTGATTCGCGCCGGCTACGTCGACGTGCTGCTGGCCGGCAATGCGCTCGCCGTCCACGACGTCGAGCAGGCGCTCTTCGGCACCTCGCTCGGCGTCGACCTCGAACACCGGCAAGGCGATCGAGGGCGGCCATCGCCATCACATGCGCGCGATCAACACGATCTGCCGCGCCGGCGGGCTGAAGCAGGCGGTCGAGCAGGGCGTGCTCACCTCCGGCGTGATGTACGAGTGCATCACGCACGACGTCGACTACGTCCTCGCCGGCAGCATCCGCGACGATGGTCCGCTGCCCGACACGATCATGGATCTGCGGGTGGCGCAGGATCGCTACGCCGACGGCGCTGCAGGACGTGCGGCTCGTGCTCGCGCTGTCGACGATGCTGCACGGCATCGGCGTCGGCAACATGCTGCCGTCGTGGGTGAAGATGGTCTGCGTGGACATCAATCCGGCCGTGGTCACCAAGCTCGCCGACCGCGGATCGTCGCAGACGATCGGCATCGTGACGGACGTGGGGCTGTTCCTGCACCGGCTCGCGCAGAAGCTTCGAAGCTAGCCAAGCGACCACGAGTCGAAGATCACGACCGGCAGAACCGCGACGCAGAGCTCGCAGAGATCTGCTTGAGTGAGGCTCTGCGTTCTTCGCGAACTCTGCGTTGATTTCTGTACGTCGTTATTGCGCGGGCTTCTGGCCGACGAACTTGATGCCGTTCAGGATTTCGGTCTGCGTCGGCAGCTCGGTGCTGCCCGCCGGAACCGACGCCTTGGACAGCATGTACGCCAGGATGTCGGCGTTCTGCTGGCGGCTCAGGCTGCCGGGCGCGTTCTGCGGCATCGAAATGCGGATGCGCTCGAAGAGATCGCCGAGCGACAAGTCGTTCCAGTTCGACGCGAACTCGCCGCCGGTCAAGCCGGGCGCCATCTCGCCACCGCTCAGATCGGGGCCGTGGCAGCTCGCGCAGTACTGCGAGTAGAGCGGCTCGCCGCGCTTGGCCTGATCGGCCGTGTAGACGCCGTCCCACTGCGACTTCGGCGCCTGCGCCGCCACCGTGCCGCGCGCGGAAAAGGCGCCAAATGCCGTCAAACTCACCAATGTCAAAGCCGCGACTGTGAACTTCATGTGACCTCACCCCGCAAGGGGTAGAAAAAAGATGCCTCTATCTTACCAGCACCTTTCCCAAGTGCGGGGTGCGGGGGTGCGAAGTGCGTGGTGCGGTGCGCTAGTGCTCAGGTGCGGGGTGCGCAGTGCGGCTGGTGCGCGGTGCGGTGCCTAGTGCTCAGGTGCCGCGTGCCAGGTGCTCAGGTCATCGGGCTCACGGAAGCAGCAAGTATTCCGCCGACTTCCTCACTTCCTCACTTCCCAACTTCCTTACTTCCCAATTCCTCAAGTCCCAATTCCTTACTTCCTTAATTTCCAAGGTTTCCCCGTCGTTCACCGGGTCCAGCCGGGCATTCACCGAATGGCCCAAACGCCGCCGGTCCAGGCGCGTAACTTCATCGTGGACATGGTCACCACTGAGTTGAGAGGACGACCGATGGAGAACGAACGCGGCAGCGGCAGTCCCTGGGTGTTCCTGGGCATCGGGATCGCGGCGGTTCTGGTGGCGCACACCCTCCAGGGGCGGGACCTCGTGCGGGCGACCGCCACGAACCCCAAATCGCACCTCATGGCCGTCATCGGCGACACCCATCGCAGCAGCGAGGCGAGCCCGTTCCTGAGCGCCGACATGACGGCGATCGCCGGCGACTGCACGCTGGATCTCTCGCGCGCCACGATCCCGGCGGGCGAAGAGGCGACGATCGAGGTGTTTGCCCTGATGGGCAGCATTTCGGTCCGCGTTCCGGACGGCTGGACGGTCGATACGCGCACCATGCCGGTACTTGGCGGGATCAGCGACCTCCGCATACCATCCACGTCAACCGGTCTCAACGCGCTCGAGACGGGCCAGGCGCCCCGCCTCGTCCTGCGCGGCTTCGTCATGATGGGCAGCCTGTTCATCCGGTCGTGACGCCATGAACTGGAGCAGCGACATGTCGCAGGATTCCCAACCGCTCGAGGTGACGCCGAAGCTGGTCGTCGGCCTGTTCATCGCGCTGCTCGGCGTGGTGCTGGCCCTCGATCGCGCCGGCATCGCCGATCTGACGAGCATTCTCCGCTTCTGGCCCGTGGCGATCATCGGCGTCGGGCTGACGATGGCGTTCCAGAGCCGCGAGTTGTCCGGACGCGTGAACGGCGTGTTCGTGGCGCTCTTCGGGACCTACGCGCTGTTGTATGCGCTGCGGATCGTGCACGTCCGCTTCTGGGAATTGTTCTGGCCGTTCGTGTTGATCATGGTCGGCGTCGGCCTCGCGACCCAGGCGCTGCAGCCGCGCCGCGCCTCCACGGCGGGCGACGGGAAGGAGCGGGTGTCGCTGTTTGCGGTGATGAGCGGCGTCAAGCGCGCGAGCCACGCCTCGCCGTTTCGCGGCGCCGACATGAGCGCGCTGATGGGCGGCGGACAACTCGACCTGCGGCAGGCGACGATTCCCCCGGGCGAGGACGCCACGATTGATATCTACGGCCTCATGAGCGGTTTCGAGATTTTCGTGCCCTCCCACTGGCGGGTGTCGACCGGCATCGTGCCCGTTCATGGCGAGCGTCGAAGACAAGCGCCTGCCGCCGCTCGGCCTGGACACCGACCCGTCGCGCGCGACCAACACCCCGCGCCTGGTCGTGCACGGGTTCATCATGATGGGGAGCGTGGAGATCAAGAGCTAGGGTTTCGGGGCTCGGGGCTCGGGGCTCGGGGCTCGGGGCTCGGGGCTCGGGGCTCGGGACTCGGGACTGGGCTGGACTAGGGACTTGCGACTTGCGACTTGCGACTTGACGACTTGCGACTGAATGCATCCGATTCTGACGCGGCCCGATCGGCTGGCGTCGTATCTCGGCGCCTGGCTGGCGATCGGCGCGCTCATCGCCGGCGCATTGAGCCGGCAGGGCCTTGCCTTGTCCGAGGCCGCCGTCCTCGTCCTCCCGCTCTACGTCGTCTACGCGTTCATCTGCCTGTCGGCGTGGTACGTCTGCCGCGCGGTGCCGCTGCGCGCGAATACGGCGGTGCGCGTGCTGTCGGCGTGCCTGCTCGCGGCCGCCATTGGCGGCGCGCTGTGGCAGGCGCTGGCGACGGCGTGGATTGCGCTGATCGAATCGATGCCAGCGCTCGCCCCGGTCGCCGATCGCTACCGCGCGCAGGAGCCCTTCCTGCTGGCGGCAGCCGTGATGCTGTTCCTGCTGACGCTGGCGGTGCACTACCTGGGGCTGGCGTTCGAGGAAGCGCGCGAGGCGGAAAAACAGAAACTGGCGCTGCAGGTTCATGCGCGCGATGCCGAACTGCGCGCGCTCCGCGCCCAGCTCGATCCGCATTTCCTCTATAACTGCCTCAACTCGATTGCCGCGCTGACCGGCGCCGACGCGCAGGGCGCGCGGCGCATGTGCCTGCTGCTCGCCGACTTCCTGCGGAGCACGCTCCACGCGGGCGCGCTGGAGCGGATTCCGCTCGGCGACGAGCTGGCGCTGGCGGATCGGTTCCTGACAATCGAGCAGGTACGGTTCGGCTCCCGCCTCCAGGTGTCGCGGCGCATCGACGAAGACGCGCTGACCTGCCGCGTGCCGCCATTGTTTCTGCAGCCGCTGTTCGAAAATGCCGTGACGCACGGGATTGCGAAGATGCTCGAGGGCGGCACCATCCAGCTCGACGTGGATCGGCGCGGCGATCGCCTGGCCATCTCCATCGAAAACCCGTGCGATCCTGACGCGCTGACGCCGATGCGCCACGGCACCGGCCTGACGAACGTGCGGCAGCGGCTCCTCGCGGTCTTCGGCGACGGCGTGACGATGGCGGCGCGCGCCGAGACCGGACGGTTCCGGGTCGAGATCAACCTGCCGATCGCCGAATCATGAGCGAGCATTCCGGTCCGCTGACCGTCGCGATCGTGGACGACGAAGATCTCGCGCGCGCGGTGGTGCGCGAATACCTGACGCGCATGCCCGACGTTCGGCTCGTCGCCGAGTGCGCGAATGGATTTGAGGCGGTGAAAGCGGTCGCCGAACAGAAGCCGGATCTGCTGCTGCTCGACGTGCAGATGCCGAAGCTCGATGGCTTCGAAGTGCTCGATCTCGTCGGGCGCGACGTCGCGGTGATCTTCGTCACGGCCTACGATCAGTACGCGCTCCGCGCGTTCGAGGTCCACGCGGTGGACTACCTGCTCAAGCCGTTCAGCGAGGAGCGGCTGGCCGAAGCGATCGACCGCGCGCGCAACCGGATCGGCCGCCTCGAGCGCGAGACCGTTGAAGACATCACCCGCGAAGCGCGGCCCGGACAGGGTCATGCGACGCGCGTGCTGGTGCGTGACGGATCGCGCGTCCACGTGCTGCCGGTCGCCCGCATTGCCTACGTCCAGGCGCAGGACGATTACGCCTGCTATTCGTGCGACGGCAAGGACTATTTGAAGGAACAGACGCTCGCGCAGGTCGAAGCGACGCTCGACCCCTCGAAGTTCGCGCGCATCCACCGTTCGTATCTGCTCAACCTGGATTTCCTCGCGCGCGTGGAGCTCGATGAGCGCGAGAACCGCATCGCGGTGCTCACCGACGGACGGAAGCTGCCGGTCAGCCGCGCCGGATACGCGAGGCTGTCGGAGCTGCTCTAGCTCGGGACTGGGGGCTCGGGACTGGGGACTGGGGACTGGGGTTGGAGGTTGGAGGTTGGAGGTTGGAAATCAAAGAAAACGGGCCGGCAGCTTTGACCACCGGCCCGCTGTGAGACGCCTACTGCGTGTTGCTCTTACTTCCTTAATTCCCTACTTCCTCAATTCCTTACTTTCCACCGAACAGCACTACTGTCCCGTCGCCGGACGGACTTCGCTCTGCGGCAGCGCGTAGGCGATGTACTCGCCCGTGTAGTTGCCGCCGCTGACCGCGACGATGATGTACTGGCGGCCGTCGATGCTGTAGGTCATCGGCGAGCCGCTGATCGGTGCCGGCATCAGCACTTCGCCGATCTGGTTGCCGGTCTGCTTGTCGTACGCGCGCAGCATCGCGCCGCGCGCGACGTCCCGGCGGCGCCGTGATCTGCGGATCGCCCGCGACGACCATCGTCTTGGTGACCATGATGCCGACGCTGCCGCCCTGGCCGGTCTTCGGGATGTTCATGCCCCTGGAGCAGCGGGTTGTTGCGGATCGCGTCCGGCGTGTCGCCGTGCGGCACCTGGAAGAGCAGCTTGCCCTGGTTGAGGTCGATCGCCGCGATGACGCCGTATGGCGGCTTGACGATCGGCAGACCATCGAGGCCCTGCCGTCAGCGAACCGCGGCCGACCGCCGCCGCCCGGCGCTGCCGCCGGCGCCGCGCCGCGACCCGCGCCACGTCCTGCGCCCGCCGCCGGCGCGCCCGCTGCCGGTGCCGCGCCGCGTCCGGGACCTGCGCCGCGCGTGCCGTAGTTGGGTTCTGCTTCCCACCGCGGCATGCGGCCGCTCGCGCTCATCGCTGACTGGTGCTCAGGCGAGACCTGCTCGAACTCTTCCTCTTCGTACTTGCCGGCCGTCACGTTGCTCATGTTGGCCTGCGTGTAGAAGATCGCCGGTCTCCGGATCGAAGCCGGAGCCCGGCCAGTTCACGCCGCCGGTCGTGTTGCCGATGTTGATCGATCCGAGCGCGCGGATTGTTCGGGCCGACCGGCGGCACGAACGGCGACTGCTCCCAGCGGATACTTCTTCAGGTTCTCGAGCGCCTGCTGCCGCAGCGCCGGCGTGAAGTCGATGAGATCGTTCTCGGACGACGAACGTCCGCGCGTACGGCGGCGGATTGCTCGGAATCGGCTGCGTCTGGCGAGTCTTCTCGCCCGGGATGTCGGTCTGCGGAACCGGCGTTTCCGGAATCGGCCAGATCGGCTGGCCGGTGATGCGGTCGAACACGTAGAGCCAGCCCTGCTTGGTCGGCTGCGCGACGAGCTTGCGCGGCTGGCCGTTGATGCGTCGCGTCGATCAGCAGCGAGGCCGACGAGTTGTCGTGGTCCCACAGGCCGTGGTGCACCTGCTGGAAGTGCCACTTGCGCACGCCGGTCTTCAGATCCACCGCGACGAGGCTTTCGGCGAAGAGGTTGTTGCCGGGACGGTTGCCGCCGTATTCGTCGATGGTCGGCGTCTCGACCGGCAGATAGACGATGCCGGCTTCCGGGTCGACCGAGATCTGCGTCCACACGCCGACGTTGCCGGTCCATTCCCACGATCCGTTTTCCCAGGTGTCGTTGCCGAATTCGCCGGGGCCGGGAATCGTGTTGAAGCGCCAGAGCTGCTTGCCGGTCTTCACGTCGAACGCGCGGACCAGGCCCTTGGCGTTGGTGCTGTAGCGATAGCCGAGGCCTTCGAACATCGACGAGCCGACGATGACCGTGTCGTTGACGACGGTCGGCGTCGAGTGGAGGCCGATTTCACCCTTCTCGAGATCGATCTGCTTGTCCTTGCCGATGACGACGCCGACCTTCAGGTCGACGACGCCGTTGCTGCCGAACGACGGCGATCGGCTGACCGGTCTTCGCGTTCAGCGAGACCAGGCGGTAGCCGGTGGTGACGTAGATGATGCGCTCGTCGCCGCGGCCGTCGGTCCAGTAGGAGAGGCCGCGGCCCGAGAGCTGGCGCGGCGCCCAGCGCGTGGCGCGCTCGCCTTCGTCCAGGCTGTACACCCACTTCAGCTCGCCGGTCTTGCCGTCGAGCGCGACCACCGAGCGGCGCGTGCCGGCGGTCGCGTAGACCATGCCCTTGACCATGATCGGCGTGCCTTCGAGCTTGTTCTCCGGCCGCGGACCGAGGTTGTCGGTCTTGAACCGCCAGGCGACTTCGAGCTTGCTGAAGTTGCTGGCGTTGATCTGATCGAGCGGCGAGTACTTGCTGCCTTTCAAGTCGGCGGTGTACATCGGCCACTCGCCGTTCTTCGTGCTCGGCTGGCCACTGCTCTGGCCGGTCACGCGTGGATTCATCCACGACATGCCGACGGCAAGCAGCGCCATCGCCGGCACGAGTCGAAATGCGATGCGCTTCATCCTTGTTCTCCTGACAGAAGGTGCGGAACCGAACCGATGCATGAAATGCAGGATTGCCAACTCGCGATTATATCGCTCTGAACGGGGCTGGAGGGCTCGGGGCTGGAGGACTGGGGATCGGAGGCTGGAGGTCGGAGGTCGGCAGGTCTGGCAGGTTGGAGGTTGCAGGATCAAAAAAAGGGCCGGCAGACTGTATCGCCACCGGCCCACTCTGTGCTGCTTCACCTGATTCCTTACTTGCCCGACTCCTAACTTCCAAGCGTCGCCGAACTGCTGTCCCAGTCGCCGGACGAAGCTCGCTCTGCGGCAGCGCGTAGGCGATGTACTCGCCCGTGTAGTTGCCGCCGCTGACCGCGACGATGATGTACTGGCGGCCGTTGACCATGTAGGTCATCGGCGAGCCGCTGATCGGCGCCGGCATCAGGACTTCGCCGACCTGCGCGCCGGTCTGCTTGTCGTAGGCGCGCAGCATCGCGCCGCGCGCGCGTCCCGGAGGCGCCGTCAGCTGCGGGTCGCCGGCGACCACCATGGTCTTGGTGACCATGATGCCGACGCTGCCGTGCTGGCCGGTCTTCGGGATGTTCATGCCCCTGCAGCAGCGGGTTGTTCCGGACCGCGTCCGGCGTATCGCCGTGCGGCACCTGGAACATCAGCTTGCCCGTTGTTGAGGTCGATCGCCGAGATGACGCCGTATGGCGGCTTCACGATCGGCAGACCGTCGAGTCCGGCGGTCAGCGCACCGCGTCCGCCGCCACGCGCCGGCGGCCGCCGCTGGCGCCGCGCCGCGGCCAGCCGGTGGAGGCGGCGGTGGCGCCGCACCCGGCTGATTCGTGCCACGCGCGCCGTAGCTCGGATCCGCTTCCCAGCGCGGCAGACGACCCTTCGGGCCGAGTTTCGACTGGGCTTCGGGCTTCACCTGGTTCGAACTCTTCTTCTTCGTACTTGGCCGCCGTCACGCCGGCGTTGGCCGCCTGCGTGTAGAAGATCGCCGTCTCCGGATCGAAGCCGGAGCCCGGCCAGTTCACGCCGCCGCCGGTGTTGCCGATGTTGATCGCGCCGAGCAGCGGCGAGTTCGGGCCGACGCGGCGGCACGAACGGCGACTGCTCCCAGCGGAACTTCTTCAGGTTCTCGAGCGCCTGCGCGCGCAGCGCCGGCGTGAAGTCGATCAGATCGTTCTCCGACGATGAAGGTCCGCGAGTACGGCGGCGGCTTGGTCGGGAATCGGCTGCGTCGGCGCCGTCTTCTCGCCCGGCACGTCGGTCTGCGGCACCGGCCTCTCTTCGATCGGCCAGATCGGCTGACCGGTGATGCGGTCGAACACGTAGAGCCAGCCCTGCTTGGTCGGCTGCGCGACCAGCTTGCGCGGCTGGCCGTTGATCGTCGCGTCGATCAGCAGCGAGGCCGACGAGTTGTCGTGGTCCCACAGGCCGTGGTGCACCTGCTGGAAGTGCCACTTGCGCACGCCGGTCTTCAGGTCCACCGCGACGATGCTCTCGGCGAACAGGTTGTTGCCGGGACGGTTGCCGCCGTATTCGTCGATGGTCGGCGTTTCGACCGGCAGATAGACGAGGCCGGCTTCGGGATCGACCGAGATCTGCGTCCACACGCCGACGTTGCCGGTCCATTCCCACGAGCCGTTTTCCCAGGTGTCGTTGCCGAATTCGCCCGGGCCCGGAATCGTGTTGAAGCGCCAGAGCTGCTTGCCGGTCTTGATGTCGAACGCGCGGACCAGGCCCTTGGCGTTGGTGCTGTAGCGATAGCCGAGGCCTTCGAACATCGACGAGCCGACGATGACCACGTCGCCGACGACGGTCGGCGTCGAGTGCAGGCCGATTTCACCCTTCTCGAGATCGATCTGCTTGTCCTTGCCGATGACGACGCCGACCTTCAGGTCGACGACGCCGCTCTGGCCGAACGACGGCGATCGGCTGGCCGGTCTTGGCGTTCAGCTCGACGAGGCGGTAGCCGGTGGTGACGTAGAGGATGCGTTCGTCGCCGCGGCCGTCGGTCCAGTAGGAGAGACCGCGGCCGGACAGCTGACGCGGCGCCCAGCGCGTGGCGCGCTCGCCCTCGTCCAGGCTGTACACCCACTTCAGCTCGCCGGTCGTCGGATCGAGCGCGACGACCGAGCGGCGCGTGCCGGCGGTCGCGTAGACCATGCCCTTGACCATGATGGGCGTGCCTTCGAGCTTGTTCTCGGGTCGCGGACCGAGGTTGTCGGTCTTGAACCGCCACGCGACTTCGAGCTTGCTGAAGTTGCTGGCGTTGATCTGATCGAGCGGCGAGTACTTGCTGCCCTTCAGATCGGCGGTGTACATCGGCCACTCGCCGTTTTTCGTGCTCGGCTGGCCGGTCGCCTGGCCGGTCACGCGTGGATTCATCCACGACAGGCCGACGGCGAGCAGCGCCACCACGGGCACAACTCGAAATGCGATGCGCTTCATCCTTGTTCTCCTGACAGAAAGTGCGGACCCGACCGACGCATAAAAAGCTGGGGGAGGCCGGCGCGAGATTATAGGGCCAAAACCATAACCAGGGGGCTCCAAAATTACGGGGCGGGAAGCGCGGCAGGGCGCACCGAACTGGTGTCTAAACCGCGCATGCCAACCACACTGTTTCTGCTCTGGTTGCTGGCCGGCAGGCGGCGCCGCCGCAAACGGCGTGCGAGGCGGCGCTGGCCGCCGGAATCGGCCTGGGATCGGCCGAGGCGTGCCAGGGAGATCAGGCGCGGAAAGCTGCCGATACCGCCCGCGGGCCGCTGCCGAGCGGGCCCGCCAGCTGGCCGATGCGGTCGAGCATTACGAACGCGCGGCGAACCTCCTGACCAACCCCAGCGCCAAGGCGCGTGTCCTGGCCGAGCTCATCTTCCGCCTCTAACGGGTGTGGGATTGCGGTGCGGGGGTGCGTCGGTGCGAGGTGCGTGGGTGCGGTGCCCGGTGCTGAAGTGCGGGGTGCTCGGTGCGGACCCCAGTGCTTCAGTGCACCGGGTGCTGGGGTGCTTGGGCGCCTGGGTGCTTGAGCTGCTTAGTGCTAAGTGCGTAGGTGTTTGAGTGCGTGGTAGTGGGTTCCGCACCCCGCACCTTCGCACCCCGCACTCCGGCACCGCACCTACGCACCTACGCACCCAAGCACCGACGCACCGATCTGAGCCGTTCTTAGTCCTGTCCCGGCTTGAGCCCTGGCCGTTCGACGATCTCGATGCGCGCGCCGGCGGGGCCGGCGACGTACGAGAAGTTGATCGTGGGGCCGTTGGGCAGCGGCAGCGGGCGCGGCTCGCTCGTGACCGTCACGCCCTTGGCGCGCAAGCCGTTGATGGTGTCGGCCAGCGGACCGGTCGAGCGCCAGCCGATGTGATCGATCGCGTGCCCTTCGCTCGGCTCCGAGTCGCCGCGCTGCACGAGAATCCACATGTCGCTGAAGCCGTCGGCGCGGTACTTCATCGCGTCGAGCCGGCCCTTGAGTTGGGTCCGCTCCCCGCCGAACTTCTCCTTGAGCCACGAAAAAATCGCCTCGGGGTCCGGACCGCGCAGGTGCACGTGGTGCAGGCCGAGCGACTCGGGATCCTGCACGACTTCGATCCGCGTGCCCCACGGATCCTCGACGAACCCAAGCTTGAAGAGCCCGGGCACATCGCGCACCGGCTGGACGATCTTGACGCCCGCCGCCTCGAACTCCTTCATCTTGGCGTCGAGATCCGCAAACGAGAAGCCGATGTGATCGATCGCGCTGCCGGAGCTCGGCTTGGCGCTGGTGCTGCGGATGAACATCAAACGAGTGCTTCCGTACATCAAACGGTCCGGCGCCTCGGTAATGCGTTTCCCGCCGAAGTTCTTCTCATACCAGTTGGCCGCCGCGGCCGTGTCGGGAACGAGCAGGTGAATGTGGTCGTACGGGAACGTCGCCTGCGCATTGGCCGTTCCGGCCAGTGCCGCGACGCCGATGAACGCGCCGACCACCGAGATGACAAACCGTCGCATCAGGAATCCTCCTTCAAAGCGACCGACAGACTGGCACATGTTCCGGCTTGCCGTAAAGCCTTACGCCACCAGCTGACGAAACAACTGTTCGTACTGCCGTGCCATGTGGTGCACGTCGAACTCCGCCGCGCGTACGGCGCCGGCGGCCGCGATGCGGGCCGCTTCGGCGCGGTCGCCGACCACGGTATCCATCGCCCGGCCGAGCGCGGCCTCGTCGTCTACCGGCACGAGCCAGCCGGTCTGCCCGTGCCGGAGGATTTCGCGCGGTCCGAAATCGCAGTCCGTGGCAATGACCGGCGCGCCGCACGCCATGGCCTCGATGATGACGTTGCCGAAGCCTTCCCAGCGCGACGCGCACACGAACGCCGACGCGCGCGCGAAGTACGCCCAGGGATTCGCGACGAAACCAGGCAGGTGGACCTTTGCTTGAACGTCGAGCGAGCGCGCCAGCTGCTCGAGGGCTCCGCGCTCGATCCCTTCGCCGAGGATGACCAGCGCGTGATCGCGCGCGACGCCGTGCGCCGCGAACGCCCGGATCAGCGTGTCGAATCCCTTTTGATAATCGAGGCGTCCGGCCGCCACGATGAACGGGCGATCGACCGCGATCGCCACGGGCGCGTGTGCGTTGGCGCGAATGTCGTCGATCGGCAGGGCGTTGTGAATGGTCCGGACGCGCGCGCGATTCAGCGCGAAGCGGTCGACGAGTCCGGCCGCGACCCCGTCCGAGATCGCCACCACCGCGTCGGCGCGCCGGTAGGCGCCGCGCACCGCGCGATCCTGGAGCCGTCGCACCAGGCGCGATCCGCTTTCGTGGTCGATCATCGCGCCGGTGTTGTTGCCCTCGCGAACGATCCACGCCGGGCGCGCGTCACCGAGGAGCGCCAGCGACGCGCGTGCCGCGAGATTCATCGACTTGGTCACGGTCACCACGATGTCGGGACGGAATCGCCGCACGATCTCCCGCTGCTGGACCGGCACCGCGACCAGCGCCGGTACAAGCTGCCACCATCTCGGACGGTCGCGATAGGGCACCCATCCCTGCAGGCGTTCCGGCGTCACGATCTCCTGCGCCGACAGGTTGTCCAGATACGGTCCGTGCCGCCACAGCACGCCGGCGCGCGCATCGAACTCCTCGCGGTCGAGATGTCGCACGAGCTCGACGACCATCCGCTCCGCGCCGCCGCCCGCCAGCGACGCGAGCACGAACAGCACGCGCGTTCGCGCCGTGGCGCCGTCGTGGCTCTGCTCGCGGGGGTCGTTGTGCAAAGGAAGCTCGGTTGACGGTACCATCACTGTGACGTGCGTTTTCCGATCGATTCGAAACCGGACGCTGTGCCGGTGTCGCCGGACGAGTCCGACCACCCCGAGATTACCCGCACGCTGAAGGCCCGGAGTCTCGCCTCGGTCTTCTGGCTCACGCTGCAGAACGTGGCGACGGCGGCGCTCCTGGTCGCGATTCCGGCGATCCTCGCGCACCTGCTCACACCCGACGATCTGGGACTGCTCGAGATCGCGCTCGCCTTCTTCGGCGTGGCGACGCTGTTCATGGAGCTGGGCACCGGCCCCGCCATTATCCAGCGCCCGGCGATCGATGCGGGATTCCTGTCCACGGTCTTCTTCGTCAACGTCGCGACGGGCGCGGTCTTCGCGCTCGTCCTGGCGATCGGCGCAGAGAGCATTACCGGCTGGCTGCGCATGGATCCTCACCTGGTGTCGATCCTGCGCTGGCTCGGGCTCACGCTCCTCCCGCTGTCCACCGCGATCGTGCCGCGCAACCTGCTCGCGCGGCGCCTGGCCTATCGGCGCATCGCGATGGCCGACGCGATTGCCGGCTCGGTGGCGACGATCGCGGCGTTCTCGGTGCTCTCGCGCGGGCTGCACGTGGCGCTCACCGTGGGATTCGTCACCTACGGCACGCTGGTCACCATCGTCCTGTCATCGAGTGCCCGCTGGCGGCCGTCGGCGGCGCCCGATCCGCGAACCATCGTGCCGCTGCTGCGATTCAGCCTGTCCGTGTCCGGCTCGAAGATGCTGGAGAACCTGTCGCTGCAGAACGATCGATTCCTGATCGGCCGGTACCTGGGCGCGGCCGCCGTCGGACTGTTCGGGCTGGCGCGCACGATCGTCCGCGTGCCGCTGCGATATTTGTTGAACGTGTCGGACGAGGTCCTGCTGTCGGGACTGGCGTCCCTGCAGTCGGATCGCGCGTATGCGCGCCAGTATTACCTCGCGGCGCTGCGCACCGAGCTGGCGATTCTCGGACCGGCCGTGGTGTTTGCCGCGGTGTTCGCCTTCGAATTCAGCCGGCTGCTGTTCGGCCCGTCGTGGGATCGGGCGGCGGTCATCGCGCAGCTGCTCGCGTTTTCCGCGTGGCGCAACATCACCGGGCACACGACCGGGTCCGTCCTCCTCTCGCACGGCCGTCCCGATCTGCAGCTTCGCTGGACGACCTGTGCGCTGCTGCTGTCGCTCACGTATTTCTTCGTCGGCCGGCCGTGGGGCATTGAAGGCGTGGTGACGGCGACCGCGATTCTCGACATGACCGGATGGACCATCCGGCACACCATGGCCAACCGCCTGCTGGATCTCACGTGGGGACAGTTCGCGCGGGCGCTCTCGCCGCTCTGGCTCGCGCACGCGATTTTTCTCGTCGTGATGGTCGGCGATCCGCTACGCGATCGTCGGATTCGTGCCGGGCGCGTGGGAGAGAGTCGCCCTCGGTCTGCCGCTCGGCCTGATGGCCTACCTGGTCATTCTGCGCGTCGTCATGCCCGGCTGGCTGAGCACGCTCCGGCGGGGAACCGTCGAGAGCGTCTCGCACGGGTTGGCCCGTCCCGTCATCGCGCCGCGTGCATGATCGCCCACGCGACCAGCGTCAGCACGACGCCTGCCACGGCGTCGACCGCGTAGTGATAACGCCCGATCACGGTGCTGACTGAAATCAGCGCCGCCGCCACGAGCATCGGGATCGTCGCCGCGGGCACCGCTTCGGAGACCGCGAGCGCGACCGCCAGCGAGCCGGCCACGTGCCCGCTCGGAAATGTGTTGAACCCGATGCTGGTGCTCTTCACCATCGCCTGGTTGATGGCGCGAAACGCCAGCGGGCGATCGTCGATCGTCCCGCGCGGCTCGATGTCGCGCGGCGGCCGCGTCTGAATCCACGGCAGCATGCCGAACGATCCGAATTCGCCGATGAGCACGAGCGTCCAGAAGCGGTCGGCGTAGGCCGTCGTGCCGGTGAACCACAGCACCGCCATGCCGCCGGGAACGAAGATGAAGCAGCCGAGATAGGCGAGCTCGAGCAGCTCGAGAAGGACTCGAGGAGTCCGCGCGACCAGCGATGACAGTCCCGCCCGGTACAACCAGCGATCGACCGCGAGGAACCGCTGCTCGACGTCCGGCATCGGCCGGATGAAGTAGTGGCCCGACAGCCAGTATCCCAGCAGCAGATACACCGCCGGCCACCAGTCGCGCAGCGTTTCGCGCCATGCGCTGTCAGGCAGCAGCTGCGGCAGCAGGACGACGGCGAGCGCAGCGAGGCAGAACGTCGCAGCCACGCGGCGCCGGCGGCCTTCGAGCGTCGCGAACGCGACGATGAAGAGATAGGAAAAATAGACGATCGCGACCCATTCCGAGGCGCGCACGGTCAGTGGATCAGTGTGCCCGGCGGACCGCGAGGACGGCGTTCAATCCGCCGAAGGCGAATGAGTTCGAGACGGCGGCGTCGATGACCAGCGCCCGCGCGCAGTTCGGCACGTAGTCGAGATCGCAGTCCGGGTCAGGCACGGAGTAGTTGATCGTGGGTGGGACGGTGTCGTGTTGCATCGCGAGGATCGTGGCGACGAGCTCGATCGCGCCGGATGCGCCCATGACGTGGCCGTGCATCGACTTGGTCGAGCTGACCGCGAGCCGCGACGCGTGGGCGCCGAAGGCCTTCTTGATAATCGCGGTCTCGGTCGAGTCGTTGAGCGGCGTGCCGGTGCCGTGCGCGTTCACGTACTGCACGGCGTCGGGCGTGAGCCGCGCCTGTTCGAGCGCGGTCCTGATCGCGCGGACCGGCGCGTCGATCCCGGGCTGCGTGATGTGCGCCGCATCGGAGGTGGCGCCGTAACCGGCCAGCTCCGCGAGAATCCGCGCACCACGAGCCACGGCGCGGTCCCAGTCCTCGAGGATCAGCACGCCGGCGCCTTCGCCGATGACGATGCCCAGGCGGTTGGCGCTGAAGGGACGGCAGGCGGTCGCCGGATCGTCGGGGTTGGCGAGCACGCGCATCGCTTCCCAGACCTTGATGACCGGCGCGGTGACCGGCGCGTCGGCGCCGCCCGCGATCATCACGTCGGCGCGTCCCGCCGCGGATCATTTCGAACGCTTCGCCGATCGAATGTCCCGCCGACGAGCACGCCGTCGAGATGCAGATGCTCGGGCCGCGCAAACCGAACGTCATGCCGACGTGCGAGGCGGCCGCGCTGTACATCGTGCGCGGGATCGAGAAGGGATGCGGGCGCGCATTGTGTTCGGAGTAGTAGCGGCGATACAGCGTGTCCTGCGTGGTCGCGCCGCCGACGCCCGAGCCGATCGACACGCCGGCGCGATCGCGCGACGAGTCGTCGATGACCAGCGCCGCGTCGGCGACCGCTTCGCGGGCGGCGACGAGCGCGAGTTGCGAGAATCGATCGAGGATGTCCAGCGGCGCGCCCGGCAGCTCGCGCTCCGGATCGAAATCCGGAACCTCCGCCGCGATCGGGACGCTGACCAGTGATTTGTCGAAGAGCGTGATGCTGCGGGTGCCGCTGCGCCCGTGCTTCAGGGCGTCCCAGAAGGCGGTTGTGCCGATGCCAAGAGCCGATACGACACCGAGACCGGTGATGGCGACCCGTCGCATCAGCGATCAGGCCGGCGGCGTGGCGCGTTTGGCGAGCACCTCGCGCAGGGCGTCCATGACCTGCCCGACGCTCTTCATCTTCTGAACGACCTGGTCGGGGATGCTGATGTTGAATTCGTCTTCGAACGTGAAGACCAGATCGATGCCGTCGAGCGAGTCGATGCCGAGCTGTTCGAACGTCGAGGCCTCGGTGATAGTGGCCGGGTCGACCTTCTTCTTCTTGGCGATGATCCCGATGACCGTCTGCTCGAAAGCCGGATTGGTCGGGTCCAGGTGTGGCGCGTCGGGCTGTGGAGTGTCGGGCATCGTCATCGCACGTGAGTGGTCAATGTTAGCGCAACTCCGGTTTGACTCAAAAGGCCGTGCTATTCTTGCGGTTGATGGATCTCCTCGACAAGCTGCGGGCGATTTCCCGTCGAATGGAGCCGCTTGCCTCGGCTGAGTTCCGCCCATTCTTCACGACAATCGAATCGGTGGTCAATCCGGGAGAAGTGATCGTCCGCGGGCATCGCACGTTGATGTTCGGATCGAATAACTACTTCGGTCTGACCAGCCATCCGGAAGTTATCGCCGCGGCGAAAGAAGCGATCGACCTGTACGGCAGCGGCACGACCGGATCGCGGATCGCGAACGGCACGTTCGCCGCGCACGAGTCGCTCGAGCGCGACTTCGCGCGCTTCTTCGGCATGCGCGAAGCCAGCATCTTCACCACCGGTTATCAGGCGAATCTCTCTATGGTGGGAGCGCTGTGCGGGCCCGGCGACGTGATCATGCTCGACGCCGAAAGTCACGCGAGTTTGTGTGACGCGGCGCGTCTCTCCGGCGCCGAGGCGATGTGGGTGCAGCATAACTCGCCGAAGAATCTCGCGACTAAGCTCAAACGCCTGCCGAAGGTCGGCCGCAACCGATTAGTCGTCGTCGAAGGACTGTATTCAATCCGCGGCGACGTCGCGCCGCTGCGCGAGATCGTCGAGGTCGCGCGCGAGAACGACGCGTACGTGCTGGTGGACGAGGCGCACTCCTTCGGCATCTACGGCGAGCGCGGACTCGGCTGCGCGGAAGAACAGGGCGTTCTTGATCAGGTCGATTTCCTGGTCGGGACGTTTTCGAAGACGCTCGGCGGCGTCGGCGGCTTCTGCGTGTCGAATCATCCGGAATTACGCGAAATTTATTTTGCAGCTCGAGCATACGCATTTACCGCGTCCGGAACCCCGGCCAGCATCGCCGGCGTGCGCGCCGCCCTCGAGATCATCGGGCGGGATCGTTCGTTCCGCGATCGACTGTGGGAAAACGTTCGCGCGTTCCGCATCGGGACTGCACCGCGCGGGCTTCGACATCGGCCCTTACGAATCGCCGCTGATCCCCGTGTATACCGGCCCGGAAGACGTCACGATCGCGCTCTGGCAGTCCCTGCTCGAGGCCGGCGTCTACGTGAACATCGTCGTTCCGCCCGGTTGCCCGAAGGATCAGTGCCTGCTGCGGACGAGCGTGTCGGCCGCGCATACGCCAGCGCAAATTGATGAGGCAGTGTCGCTGTTCTCGTCGGTCGGCCGCCGTCTCGGCTTCGGCGTCGTCGCCGCCAGCTGAGCTCTAGTCCCAGTCCCGAGTCCCCAGCCCCGAGTCCCTAGATCCACCCGTGACGTCGATACCACTCGGCTGTCGCGGCAAAGCCGTCAGCGAGTCCGATCGCCGCTGAAAAACCCAGGCGCTCTCGCGCCCTGTCCACGCGACAGACAAAACCGGTCGTATCGATATCGCGCAGGCGCTCGCGATCGAGCGGAAGGGACAGGCCGAGGCGCGACGACCAGCGAGCCGGCTTCAGCCACCGCGCGAAGCAGCGCGTGCGGAATGTGGATCGGCCTGAAAGGTTTGTGAAAGACCGCCGCGAGTGCCGCCAGCATCTCGGTCGTCGTCACGTGGCCGGGATATCCCGCAAAGAATGTCTGACCCGGCGCACCCGGACACGTTCCCGCCAGTTCGATGGCGCGCGCGACATCCTCGACATGGACAGCGTTATAGGACGCCGTCGAGTTCGGCACGACGAAGATGCCGCGGCGGGCGAGTCTGAATATCGGGAGAAACAGGCGATCCCGCGGCCCATACACAAGTGTCGGTCGCAGAATCGTCCACTCGAGGCCGGCGATGCCGCGGACGACCATCTCGCTTTGCCGTTTGCTTTCGCCGTAGTCGCTGATTGGACGCGGTGGATCGTCTTCGCCGGGCGGATTCGTCACCTGTCCCGGCCCGGTGACCGCGAGGCTCGAGATGTGCACGAGCCGCGCACCGGCGCCGGCGGCAGCGCGCGCCACATCGGCCGTCAGGGCGACGTTGGCGCGAGCGAAGTCCTCGGGCGACCGCGCCTTGATGGCGGCGGCGAGATGGACGACGAGTTGGGCGCCGTGGATCGCGTCTCCGAGCGGTGACCGTTCGAATCGAGTCGAGCGCCGCTCGACGCCGTCCGGAACTGCGCCGCGGCTTTCGGGCCGGACCAGCGCGCGGACCTGCCAGCCCTGTTCCCGGAAGCGACGCGCGACGTGCCATCCGATGAATCCGGTCGCCCCGGTGATGGCGACCAGCCGCGTCATGCGAGCGCCTTCTGGTAGATGCGATACGTCTTGTAGCGCACGGCGCCGCTCTGTTCGGCCGGCTGATTGATGTCCACGTTGTCTTCGAGAACCCAGGAGAACTCGACGCGCTTGGCGCCGCGACGGGCGGCGCGGATGGCCAGCTCCTGGACGAGCAGCGGCATCAGTCCGAATCGCTGGTATTCGGGAAGCACCCCGAGCAGCAGCAGCCGCCCCTGATTGATCAGGCGCTTGCGGAACAGGAAACGGAAGATGCCTTTCGGGAACAGGCGGCCGTCGGTGCCCTTCAGCACCTGGTTCAGATCCGGCACCGCGACGGCGCAGGCGACCCGCACGCCCCTGATCTCGGCGGAGAGCACGAAGTCCGGGTCGAGAATCTGCTTCAGCTCTTTCGCGAAATACGCCGATTCGGCGGGCGAGGGCGGTACGAATCCCCAGTTGTCTTTCCAGGCGGCGGCGTAGATCTCGAGAAAGTTCTGGATTTCCGCCTGCATGTGCGCCGTGTCGATCTGGCGGATGACCACGTCATAGCGCTTGCGCACGCGCTCCGCGATCTCAGCGACCCGCGCGTCATGCGGACGATTGAAGTCGTAAATCCACGCGTAGAGATCTTTCACCTTGGCGTAGCCGGCGCCGGTGATGTAGCCGTCGTATTCGGGCGGGTTGTACGGCATCAGCAGCATCGGCGCGTCGTCGAAGCCGTCCACCAGCAGGCCTGCCGTGTCGTTCAGCGACGGATTGAGCGGTCCTCGGACCGCGGTGCGGCCGCGGGCGCGCGCCCATTGCTCGACCGCCTGCAGCAGCGCCTTCGCAATCTCCGCATCGTCGGCCTCCAGGAACCCGAAGGCGACAAGATTGTCGTGATGAACCGCCTCGTGAGCGCGGTCGTCGATGGCGGCGATCCGTCCGACGGTGCGATTGTCCTTCCGGGCCAGGAACGGCTGGATGTCCGCGTGCTCGTAGAACGGATTCTTTTTCGGGTTGAAACGCTCGTGCTCGCCGAGCCGCAGCGGCGGCACCCAGTACGGATGACCGCGGTATTTGCGGTAAGGAAAGTCGATGAAATCGCGAAGAGCAGCTCGGCCGGAAACGGGGACGACGTCAATCACAAGCGGGACCTCGGCGATGAACGCCCTTGCTGTCTGCGGGGACGTCGCGCTATTTTACAGGTCGTCCCCTGTGCAGGCCCCATCTGTCCCGACCTCCGCTCCCAGCAGGCCTCCCGCCGAATCGCCAGTCGCCCGTCCGACGTGGACGTCGGCGCCGCGGCGCTTCCCGCCGGGACGGAAGAAGATTGTCGGGCCGATCGTCCTGGCGACGCACGACTGGTCGCGTCCCAAGGCGGGCGAGCCGCGGATGTTCGATCAGGCGTTTCTCGAGTGGTTCACCAAGGTCCACCCGGCGGTCCTGCCGGCGATCTACGTCCCGGCTTCGATCTGGACGTTCTGGCTCGGGCTGCAGGCCGGGATTTCCGTGCCGGCGTCGATGGCGCTCTTCGTGGCCGGGCTGCTGGTGTGGACGTTCCTCGAGTACGTGATTCACCGCTTCTCGTTCCATTTCGCGCCGAACGGTAATTTCGGGGTCATGTTCGCGTACCTGATTCACGGTGTGCACCACGCGTATCCCGAGGATCATCGCCGCTGGGTCATGCCGCCGACCGTCAGCGTGCCGATCGCGCTGGGGTTGTACTTCGGATTCCGGCTCGTGCTCGGGCCGTACGTGAACCCGCTCGGCTCGGGTGTCGCGATCGGGTATCTGGTCTACGACCTCACGCACTATTTCATCCACCGTGGACCGCTCACGTCGCGCGCCGGCCGCTTCCTGCGGACGCACCACATGCAGCACCACTACGCGACGCCGGAGCGGCGTTTCGGAGTCTCCACTCCGTTCTGGGACTACGTCTTCCGCACGCACCGGTAACCTGGTGCCCGCTTCCTCCCGCGGCCTCACGACGACCATCATCAACTGGGCGTTGAGCCGGCTCGAACGTACGCATGCCTGGTTGAGCCGGAGAGGCGCAGACGCCACTTGCCAATGCCGCCGCGACCGCGCCGGCGACTGCGGCGTCGAACCGCAGCAGCCTCGTCATCCTCAACTGGCAGCGCCCCGACAACGTGCGGCAGATTCTCGATCGCTACACGGGCTACGGCGTCGTTGACGACATCCTCGTGTGGAACAACAACCGCGACCAGCCGTTCCACTACACGCATCCGAAGGTCCGCTGCATCAACAGCGACGAGTTCGGCCTGAACACCCGCTGGCTGGGTTGCCTGCTCGCGCGGCACGCCTGCGTCATCGTCCACGACGACGATCTCGTCTGCGACGAGGCGACGATTGACGGGCTCGTGGCGTTTCACTACCGGGAGCCGGATCGGACCTACACCCTGCACGGGCGCAATCCGACGCCGTCGAACGAGTACGCGGTGAAAGTGGATCACGTGACGCAGCCGACCGAGTGCGACGTCCACCTCACGCGCGTCACGTGCGTCAACCGGCGCTGGGTCTCGCGGTATTTCGACGCCGTGTCGGCGATGGGACTCGACATCGACCCGGCGCGCGGCGGCGGCGAGGACATCGTCTTCAGTTACGCGATGCGCGCGGCGACCGGCCACCGTCCGCTGGTCGTGCCCGGGCACTATGACGATCTGATCGCCAGGCATGCGCTGGCGAATCGCAACGGATCGCAGGTCGCCGATCGCACGCGGATCATGCAGGCGTGCCAGCGCTGGCTGGAGCAGGAGCGCGTTGACCACGCCTGTTGATCTTCCGCCGCTCGACCAGATCCTGCCGCACCGCTATCCGTTCCTGCTCGTCGATCGCATCGATGCGATCGAGCCCGGACAGCGCATCATCGGCATCAAGCTTGTCGCGCACGACGAGCCGTTCCTCGCGCCCGGCAACCCTCCGGTCATGCCCCCGACGATGATCATCGAGTCGGTGGCGCAGGTCGGCGCCGTCCTCGTCCTCTCGATGCCGGAGCATCAGCAGAAAATCGCCGTGGTCCTCGGCATCGAGCGCGTGCGCAACCGGCGCGTGGTCTATGCCGGCGACACGATGACGATCGAAGTCGTCATGCTGAAGCTGAAGGGAACGATGGGACGGATGGCCGGTTCCGTGCGCGTCGAGGGCCGCCTGATGGCCACCGGCGTCATGACGTTCGCGCTCGTTCCCCGCCCGGCCAAAGCCGTAGAGCCCAAAGCCCTAAAGCCGGACTGAAAGCCCCGAGCCCCAGCCCCAGCCCCAGTCCCGAGCCCCCAGCCCCTAGAAAAACATCCGCGCGCCGATCGAGACGCGGCGCGGCGCCGATGCGGCTGTCGGGCGTCCGAAGAACGGCGAGGTCAGGACACCGCTGTAGTTCTGGAAATTGACCGTGTTGAAGATGTTGTTCGCCTGACCGTAGATCTCGAAGCGAACGTACGGCACCGGGCGCGGCGCCACGCCGTTGAGCACGCTCCCGACCCGGCCGCGCGGCGGTGGCGGCATCGCGCGGTGGCCGAAGCCGAATCCGTAGGTGAGCGTCAGGTCGAGTGATTTGGTGCCGGTGCCTCGCGAGGTGTTCCGGCCGACGCCGTCCGGCCGCTCGTTCGCCACGCCGTCGCCGTTGGCATCGAACCCGGTCGTGATCGTGTAAGGCGATGCCGACTGCGCGTGAACGTTGCCGCTGATGCGCAGGCCGAGCAGGAGATCGCTGTTGATGGCCGCGTCGAAGCGGTGGCGAATGTCGCCGCGCGACGGTCCCCACTCCTGTTCGAGATTGAAGCTGTCAGGCGGCAGCGTCAGTTGACCATCGGTCTCGTTGTGCTGACTGCCCAGCGTGTAGGTCGCGTTGGCGCTGAGCCGCCGCGGCTGGTAGTTGAACATCGTGTTCAGCTCCAGCGATTGATTGAGCGACCGGGCCGTCGATTGCAGCTCCGTGATGGTGCGCGCCGCCGGATCCGGACGGACGCCGTCCACCGGCGCATTCGCGTCCACGGCTGCGGAACAGATTGTGTCCGGCCTGCCGCGAGTAGGTGGCCCGGAGTCGCAGCGACTTGCCGATCGGCTGTTCGACGCCGAACGACGCGCGCCGGTTCGAGGGCATCACGATATCGGGATCGGCGCGGATGATGCTCGGCGGCCCCTGCGCGGCGGCGATGCCGTTCACGAACGGATCCGGATACGACGGCGCCGAGATGACGACGTCGCGCTGGCGCACGCCGTTGACGAGCACCGTCTGCTCGTAGGTCGTGCCCTGGAACGGCTGGAACGAGACGCTGTAGCTGCCGCGCAGCGTCGTGCGGAGGCGCGCCGACGGCGTCCAGTTCGCGCCGAGCCGCGGCGCGAAATTCGCCCAGTCGCTGAGGTGCGTCTGCGACTCGTGGCGGACGCCGAGATTCAGCATCAGGTTCTTGCGGACGCGGAAGTCCTCCTGGACGAACGCCCCGAACCGGTAGAGCGAGTATGCGAACCGCGGATCGCCGACTCGCTGTGCATAGGTGGTCGGCAGGACGGCGTTGAAGTCGTCGAGGTCCGCGAACGAGAACGTCCCGCCCGCGTTGCGCCATTCGTCGCCCGAAAAGTGCGAGCCGATGACGTTGACCCCGGTTGTCACCTGATGGCGTTTCTTGACCGGGAACATCAGCTCGTCTTCGAACTCGAACTCGTGCGTGTCGCGGCCGCCCTGGATCTGCGCGCCGCCGCTCGAAAACGCGCCGGCGACCTTCGTCGCCGTCGCGCGGCTGGCCGGCGTGGACTCGCCCGACCGCCAGCGGTACTGAAAGCGCGTGTCGTGCACCATCTGGCCGCGGAAGGTGGCGTTGTGCGAGGCGCGCACCTCGCCGTCGGAATTCTCGCGGATGAACGCGCGTTCCGGAAGATCGAGCTCGCCGAGACCCTGGTTGGCCGACGTGTCGCCCGACCGCCTGAACTCGACGCGCAGCCGCTGGTCGGGCGTCAGCGCGTGCTCGAGCCTCGCCGAAACCGACATCCGATCGGTCGGTTGATGAATGAGCGCGCCGAACACCCCGTTCGGCGTCGCCGCGCGGATCGCCTGCTGCTCGACCGAGTCGGTGCGATCGATGGTGAACGACAGCCCGGTCTTGTTCTTGACGATCGGGCCGTTGAACGACCACGAGAACTGGTGCAGCGCGCCCTGCGGGCGCTCCGGCGCAAACGCGTTGCGGGCATTCAGCCCCTCGTCGCGGACCCGGAAGCTCGCGTTGGTGCGCCAGCGATCTCCTCCGGGCTGCGTGCGAATCTCGATCCGCGGCCCGCCGCCCGAACTGCCCGCTGACGCGGCGTCGTAGCGGATGCGCACGCTCTGGATCTGCGTGCCCGGCGGAAGCGCGCCGTCCGCGAAGCCGTCCACCCGGATCTCGGCGTCGAGGCCGGCGAGTTGCGCGAGCACTTCGGCCAGTTCGTCCGGATCCTCGGGCAGCGACGCGATGTCCTCCGGCGTGAGCGTCGTCGTGAACGCGTCGGTGAGCAGGCGATCGGCGTCGGCCGGCAGCACGTTCACTTCTTCGAGGATCGCGGCAATCTTCAATTCGACGTCGCGCGACGTGCGCGCGCCGTTTCTGATCGCCACGTCCGCGAGCGCGGCCGGCTCGAAACCGGGCGATTCGATGGTCACTGTGTAGCGTCCGGCCGGCAAATCGTCGATGTCCGCGATGCCGCGCTCGCTGGTCGTGGACTCGTGCGGAATCCCGTTAGCGCCGGCCACGGTGACCTTCGCCGCGGCAATCGGCAGCGCCGTGGCGTCGCGTACGGTCACGCGCAGGCTGCCGGGACGCGGCTGCGCCGCGGCGCGCGCCGCCAGCGCACCGAGCAAGCCAACGACCATCAGAAAAAACCGGAGCCGAAACCGGAGCATCGGGGGCCTATTGTCGCCTAATACTTTTCTGAAATTGCAGGGGGACGCGCCCTGACGCCGCCCCGCCAGCCGAAGTAAATTATGGACGGACGTGACCGGAATTGAGCCATCGAACGGGGGCATTGTCGTCGATGTCCGCGTGACGCCGCGCGCGAGCCGATCGGGGCTGGGCGGCTGGCGCGACGCGTCGCTCGTCGTGCGCCTGAATGCGCCACCGGTAGACGGCGCGGCCAACGCCGAGCTCGTGGAGATTTTCGCGAAGGCGCTCGACGTTCCGCGGCGCGCCGTGACGATCGTCGCCGGCGAGCGCGGACGCCGGAAGCGTGTCCACATCGCCGGCGTCGATGCCGCGACGGCCGAACGACTGTTGAAGGAACCCTGATCGTGCCCGCTCTCGAATCCAGCATCGACGATCTCTACAAAGGACCGCTCGCCGACTTCGTCTCAGCGCGCGGTGCGCTCGCGAAGACGTTGAAAGGCGACGACGCGAAGCGCGTCAAGGCGCTCGTGAAACCGGTCGTCATTCCGTGGGCCGTCAACCAGCTGTATTGGCACGCGCGGCCGGTGTACGACCGCCTGATCAAGAGCGGCGAGAAGCTTCGCGCGGCGCAGATCGCCGCGCTGGCGGGACGATCGACCGATGTGCACGCCGCGACCGCGGCGCATCGGAAAGCGATCGGCGAGGCGGTGGCCGAAGCGACCGCGCTGGCGTCGAGATCCGGCGCGGCGCCGGCGGCCGATGTCCTCACGCGCATGCTCGAAGCGATTTCGCTGACCGAGCAGCCCGCCGAAACGCCCGGACGCTTCACCAAGGTCGTGCAGCCGGCTGGATTCGAGGCGCTGGCGGGCCTCGCTATCGCGGCGGCGACACCTGCGGGGCCGCGCGCGGTCCCCGGCAAAGCACCGCGTCCGCCGTCGAAGGCCGAAGAAGCCAGGATTCGCCGCGAGGAGCAGGAGCGCGAAGATCGCCAGCACGCCGAAGCCGAGCGGCGCTGGCGCACCGCCATGGACAAGGCCGAATCCGACGTGACGCGGGCAAAGAACTTTGAATCCGGAGCCCGCGAGGAATGGGAGCGGGCGCAGCGGCGTCTGAAGGAGAGCGAGCGCGTACTCGAAGAGGTGCGCGGCCGTCAGCCCAAACGGTAGCCGTCCCTTTTCCCTTCACACGGCTCTCCGGATTCGAGTAAAAAGAAGACCCCATGCGTCTTTTCACGGCTGCGGCCGTTCCTTTCGTCTGCGCGCTGGCGATGTCCGTGGCGACGAGCCGCGGCGTGACCGCGCAAACTCAAGATCACACGTACACGTCCGCCGACATCGAGGCCGGTTCACGCCTCTACGCCGGGCAGTGCGCGCTGTGCCACAGCACGACCGGCGACGGTGTGTCCGGCGTGAACCTCCGGCGCAGCCAGTTCCGGCGTCCGATGTCCGACGAGGACATCAAGCACTCGATTACCGTGGGCGTGCCGAACGCCGGCATGCCGCCGTTTACGCTGCAGCCCGCCGAACTCAACGCGCTGGTCGCGTTCATTCGCTCGGGGTTCGATGTGAGCGGCACGGCGGTCAAGGTCGGCAACGCGGTTCAGGGCCGCGCGATCTTCACGGGCAAGGGCGCCTGCCAGTCGTGCCACCGCGTGGACGGCAACGGCTCGCGCGTCGCGCCCGACCTGAGCGACATCGGCGCCGTGCGGCAGCCGTCGGCGCTCCAGCGCTCGCTGCTCGAGCCGACCAAGGCGATGATCCCGATCAATCGCCCGGTGCGCGCCGTCACCCGCGACGGCCGGACGATTCGCGGCCGCCGCCTCAACGAAGACACCTTCACGGTCCAGATCATCGACGACCAGGAACGCCTCGTCTCGCTCACGAAATCCGATCTCCGCGAGTTCGTCGTCGAACCCGCGTCGACGATGCCGTCGATGGCCGGCAAGCTTTCCGCAGACGAGATCGCCGATCTCGTCGCGTATCTTCTTTCGCTCAAAGGCTAGCGATGATCACATTCACATCCCGTTCGCGCGCGACCGCCGTCATTCGAGTTGCGGCGGCGCTGGTCTGGCTCGTCATCCTCGGCGTCGTCGCTCACGTCCCGGTGGCGGCGCAGGTGACGGCCGCCCGCATCCAGAACGCGGCCAGCGAGCCGCAGAACTGGCTGACCTATGGCGGCACCTACGACAGTCAGCGCTACAGCCGTCTCACGCAGATCACGCCGGCCAACGTCGCGAATCTCGAGCAGAAGTGGGTGCTGCAGGATCAGGTGCTCGGCGCCTGGCAGACGAACCCGATCGTCGTCGACGGCATCATGTACATCACGGAGCGGCCCAACGACGTGATGGCGGTGGACGCGAAGACCGGCAAGGTCTTCTGGCTGTATCGCTGGACGCCGTCGCAGGATGCGCGCGTGTGCTGCGGCGCCAACAACCGCGGCGTCGCGATTCTCGGCGACACGCTCTACATGGGCACGCTCGACGCGCACCTCATTGCGCTCGACGCGAAGACCGGCCGCCCGCTCTGGAACGTCGCGGTCGGCGACGTCAAGCTCGCGTACTCGATCACGCACGCGCCGCTCATCATCAAGGACAAGGTCATCGTCGGCGTCGGCGGCGGCGAGTTCGGCATCCGCGGATACATTGCCGCGTACGACGCGAAGACCGGCAAGGAAGCCTGGCGGTTCAATGCGATTCCGGAGCCGGGCCAGAAGGGCCACGAGACCTGGAGCGAGGATCACTGGAAGTCGGGCGGCGGCTCGGTCTGGGTGACCGGCTCGTACGACCCGGCGCTGAATCTCACCTACTGGGGCATCGGCAATCCCGGTCCCGACTGGAATCCCGATCAGCGGCCGGGCGACAACCTCTACACCGATTCGGTCGTCGCGCTCGATGCCGACACCGGCGAGTTGAAGTGGCACTTCCAGTTCACGCCGAACGACGGCTACGACTACGACTCGGTGCAGGTACCGGTGCTCGCCGACATCGACTGGCAGGGACAGCCCGCGAAGGTGATGATGTGGGCCAACCGGAACGGGTACTTCTACGTGCTCGATCGCGTGACCGGCAAGTTCCTGTCGGGCACGCCGTTCGTGAAGGTCAACTGGGCGAGCGGTCTCGACGCGAACGGCCGCCCGATCCAGACGCCGCAACCGCCGGGTTCGCCGACGTGGCCGGGCAACCAGGGCGGCACGAACTGGTATCCGCCGTCGTTCAGTCCGCGGACCGGCCTGTTCTACTTCTCGGCGTGGGAAAACTACGCGACGATCTACCGCAAGGAGAAATCGGTCGTTCGAGCCGGGCCGCAATTTCCCCGGCGGCGGATTTACCGTCCTGGCGCCGACCCCCGGTGCGCCGACGATCGGCATCGGCCGCCGCAGGCCGATCAACAACTGGACGAATGAAGTCGGCAACGGCGCGACGATTGCGATGGATCCGAAGACCGGCAAGCAGGTCTGGAAGTTCACGCAGTTCGACGTCACCGACGCCGGCATGCTGACCACGGCGACCGATCTGCTGTTCACCGGCGGACGCGAAGGCTACTTCTACGCGCTCGACGCGCGCACCGGCAAACTGCTCTGGAACGCCAACCTCGGCGGACAGATCGTCATGGCGCCGGTGACCTTCCAGGTCGACGGCAAGCAGTACATCACCGTGGTGTCCGGCCACATCATGGCGACCTACGCGCTGCGCGACTGATCCGCGGCGCTACGCCCTGGCGTGCTGCCGCAGGAACTCGCCGACGATCCGGTTGTAGTCCGCGGCCTTCTCGAAATACACGGAGTGGCCCGCCCCGGGCACCTTCACGAGCTGCGAGCCCGGCATCTTCTTGTGCATCGCCTCGATGATCGGCGGCGGGATCAGCACGTCCTGTTCGCCGACGATGAACAGCACCGGAACTTTCCGGGCGAGGATCGGCTGAATGTCGGTCGGCGGCGGCGCGGGTGCCGCCGGCGTTGATGCGGCCGGCTGCGCCGCGTCGAGCGTCAGCGCGCTGATTTCGCGATAGAGAAATGCCAGCGCCGGCTCGCGCTGCGCGAAGCCGGGCGCGAACGGCGTGCGCGTGGATCCGAGCGTCTCGCGCAGCTTCGCGATCTCGGGATCGCTGTAACCGCCAATTGTGTCGCTCATGATGAGCGCGCTCACGCGTTCGGGATGCGCCGAGGCGAACCCGAGCGCCGTCGAACCGCCCATCGACTGCGCGACCAGCGACACCTTGTCCACCTTGAGGTGATCGAGCAGCCCTTCCAGATCTTTCACGAAGGCCAGGCGTCCCGGGCCGTTGGCCGTATCCCGCGAGTAGCCGAACGCGCGGTGATCGATCGTGACGCAGCGATAGTCTTTCGAGAGCACCGGCACCTGCTGCCACCAGCTCATATGCGTGCCGCCCGAACCGTGCGCAAACACCACCGCCGGGCCGTCGCCGTGGACTTCGTAAAAGAGGTTGAAGGTGCCCAGCTTCGCGGACGTGAGGAACTGCTGCTCGGCGGCGAGCGGCAGGGTTCGTGCGGCCAGGGCGGCGCCACCGGTTGCGGCGGCCAGCTGCTTCAGGAAACGCCGGCGTTCATCGTGCATCGTCAACCTCCGCCGCAGATTCTAGCGCCGGCGGCCGGGCCCGTTACAACGAACCCGTGCCAGGTCAAAACTCGACCGTGCGCATAAGGAACCCCAGAGTAATTGACCGCCGGTCAATTATGGTGGGATACTGCGAGTCATGCCGCGCTCGATCGCCGCCGCACCTGTCGAACCGCGGTGGCAGCGTCTGCCCGACGATCGTCCCCGCCTGCTGATGGCCTCGGCGCTGAAACTTCTCAAGCGCCATGGGTATGGGCGCGTTCGACTCGAGGACATCGCGAAAGACGCCGGCGTCTGCAAGGGCACGGTCTATCACTACTTCACGGACAAGGACGATCTGCTGACCCAGGCCGTCGCGAGCCGCATGAACAGCGCCGGCTCGATCTCGAGCGCCGGGTCACCGATGCCGGCGGCACGGCCGCCGATCGCCTGCGCGTGATCCTCGACGAGCTCTGGCGGCATGCGCTGACGCGCAATCGGGTCTGTGGCAGCGGATGGTCGTCGGCGAGATGGCGAAAGACGCGCCCGAAGTGTTCGCGACCTGGGCCCGAGGCGACGTGCTGCGCTGGAAAGCGGTCGAAGCCGTCATCAAAGAGGGGCAGGCGAGCGGCGAGTTTCGCGCCGATGCCGACGCCGCGGTGGCGGCGCGGCTCATCGTCGCCGGCCTGGCGCACCTCGCGCTCTTTCACGTGCATCTCGGGATGAACCGCTTCGCGCCGTGCGCGCTCGATCGGTTGTTCGATTCCAGCCTGGATCTGCTTCTCCGCGGCGTGCGCGCCACCACGCGCCGCGCTTCACGGTAATTCCATGACAGACGCGCGCCGGTTCTCTCACACCATCGTTCGGGTCATTTCGGCGCCGGTCTGGCGCTTGCGGCGGTTCTCGCGCAGGCGTGCGGCGAGGGCAAGGCGGAGACGCCGCCGCCCGCTCCGCCCAATGTCAGCGTGATCACGGTCGCGCCGGAGTCGCTCGCGCTTCACTCAGAGTGGATCGCGACGCTCGACGGGTTCGTCAACGCGCAGATCCGGCCGCAGGTCAGCGGCTATCTCCTGACGCGCGACTACGCGGAGGGCGCCCCGGTCCATAAGGGCGAGGTGTTGTTCGAGATCGATCGGCGGCCGTTCGAGACCGCGCTCGCGCAGGCGAACGCGCAGCTGGCGGAGGCCAGGCGCAGCTCGGTAAGACGGAACGCGATCTGGACCGGGACAAGCCGCTTGCCGAGCAACGCGCGATCGCGCGGAGCCAGTACGACAACGACGTGCAGGCCAACCTTGCGGCACAGGGCGCGGTCCAGTCGGCGACCGCCGCCGTCGACAACGCGCAGCTCAATCTCGGATTCACGCGTGTGACGTCGCTCGTCGACGGGGTCGCGGCGATTGCCACCGCGCAGATCGGCGATCTCGTCGGTCCGGCCACGCTCCTGACCACCGTGTCGCAGGTGGATCCGATCAAGGCGTACTTTCCGCTGAGCGAACAGGAATATCTCGCCATGGCGCCGCGCATCAACGCCAACGGCGGGCGCGCGAAGGCGTCACTCTCGGGCGGCGGCGCGCTGACGCTGGTTCTCTCTGACGGCAGCATCTATCCGCACACGGGCGCGTTTCTCGCGGCCGATCGCGAAATCGATCCCAAGACGGGCACGATCCGCATCAGCGCCACCTTTCCCAATCCCGATCGCACGCTGCGGCCGGGGCAATACGGCCGCGTCCGGGCCGAGACCAGGTACCAGACCGACGCGCTGCTCGTCCCGCAGCGCGCCGTGCGCGAACTGCAGGGCGCGTTTCAGGTCCGCGTCGTGGGCGACGACAACAAGGTGGCCACGCGCACCGTCACGGTCGGCGAACGCGTCGGCAGCCGCTGGGTCGTCACCGACGGGCTCGCGGCCGGCGCACGCGTGGTCGTCGAAGGGGCGCCAACCCGCGACGGCGACGCCGTGCACGCCACCCCGTTTGTCGCCTCCGGCGAGGGGCACTGAGCCATGTCCGGGTTCTTCATCCGCCGGCCGATCGTCGCCATCGTCATCTCGATCGTCACCGTGCTGGCCGGCCTGGTGGCGATGCGCGCGCTGCCGATCGCCCAGTTTCCGGAGATCATTCCGCCGCAAATCAGCGTGACCGGGACGTATACCGGCGCCGACGCGCTGACCATCGAATCGGCCGTGGCGGCGCCGCTCGAACAGCAGATGAACGGCGTGGACAACATGCTCTACATGCAGTCCACCAACGCGAACGACGGCACCGTGCAGCTGACGGTCACGTTCGACGTCGCCACCGATCCGAGCATCGATCAGGTCAACGTGCAGAACCGCGTCGCGCAGGCGCAGCCGAATCTGCCGCCCGACGTCAACACGTTTGGGCTGACGATGCGCAAGGCGACCGGTTTTCCGATGCTGATCATCGGCCTGTCGTCGCCGGCGGGGACCTACGACGCGCTGTTCCTCGCCAACTACGCGAACATCAACATCATCGACGCGCTCTATCGTGTGCCCGGCGTCGGCGACGTCCGGATCTTCGGCGCCAACGACTACGCGATGCGGATCTGGGTGAAGCCGGATCGTCTCGCGACCCTCGGACTGACGGTGCCCGATGTCGTGCGCGCGGTCCAGCAGCAGAGCACGGTCAATCCGTCCGGCCAGATCGGCGCCCAGCCTGCGCCATCGGGCCAGGAGATGACCTACACCGTCCGCGCGCAGGGACGGCTGCAGACGCCGGAGGAATTCGCCGCGATCTCGGTCCGTTCCAATCCCGACGGTTCGGTCGTCCGGCTCAAGGATGTCGCGCGCATCGAGCTGGGCGCCCTGAACTACCAGCAGATCGGCCGCGTCAACGGACAGCCCGGCTGCGCGGTTGCGGTGTTTCAGACGCCGGGCTCCAACGCACTCGAAGTCGCCGATGGCGTCAAACGGGTGATGGCGGATCTTCAGACGCCGGTTTCCGGAAGATCTGGAGTACCGCTACTCGGTGGACACGACGCTGCCGGTGTCCGAAGGGATCCGGGAGATCCTGATCACGCTGACGATCGCCATCGTTCTCGTGATGATCGTGGTGTACCTGTTCCTGCAGAACTGGCGCGCCACGTTGATCCCGATGATCGCCGTGCCGGTGTCTTTGATCGGCACGTTCGCGGTCTTCCCGCTGCTCGGTTTCTCGATCAACACGCTGTCGCTGTTCGGCCTCGTGCTCGCGATCGGCCTGGTGGTGGACGATGCGATCGTGGTCGTCGAGGCGGTGGAGCACCACATCGAGGAAGGGATGACGCCGCGTGACGCGACGGTCAGGGCGATGCGCGAGGTGTCGGGACCGGTCGTCAGCATCGCGCTGATCCTGTCGTCGGTCTTCATTCCGGTCGGTTTCCTGAGCGGCATCCAGGGACGGCTGAACAAGCAGTTCGCGATCACCATTGCGATCTCGGTGATCATTTCGGCGTTCAACGCGCTCACGCTGTCGCCCGCGCTGGCCGCGCTGCTGCTGAGACCCCGCGCGCAGGCGTCCGGGTGGGCGGGTCGATTCTTCGCGCTGTTCAACCGCGGGTTCGGGAAGGCGACGAACGGGTATGTGCGGGTCAGTCACGCGCTCGTTCGCCGGGCGGTCGTCGGCGTCCTCCTGCTGCTGGCGCTGTCGGCGGCAACCGTCCTGGTGGGACGCCGTCTGCCGACCAGTTTCGTGCCCGAGGAGGACTACGGATACCTCCTGCTGAACGTGCAGCTGCCGCCGGCCGCCTCGCTCGAACGCACCGACGCGGTGTGCCGGAAGATCGACGAGCTCCTGGCGAAGACGGAAGGCGTCGCGAACTTCAACACGATCGCCGGCTTCAGCCTGCTGTCGCGCGTCACGGCGTCCAATTACGGTTTCTATTTCGTGGGCCTGAAGCCGTGGGACGAGCGCACCAGCCCGGATCTCGACGCCCGGCACATCGTCGATCGACTGAATCGCGAGCTGCGCCGCATCGTGCCCGAAGCGACCGCGTTCGCCGTGATGCCGCCGTCGATCCCCGGGCTCGGCACACAGGGCGGCTTCTCGTTCTGGCTGCAGGATCGGTCCGGCGGCACGCTCGAGTTCCTGAACGAGAACGTGCAGAAGGTGCTCGACGCCGCACGGCAGCGGCCGGAACTGACCGGCGTGACGACGCAGTTCACCGCCGCGGTGCCGCAGCTGTACGCCAACGTCGATCGCGACAAGGTGCTGAAGCAGGGCATCGCGCTCGGCGATGTCTACCAGACGATGCAGGCGTTCCTGGGCGGGCTGTTCGTCAACCAGTTCAACCGCTTCGGCCGCCAGTGGCGGGTGTTCCTGCAGGCCGAGGGCGCGGACCGGACCACTCCCGCGGCGATCCAGCAGTTCTACGTGCGCAACAACGACGGTTCGATGGTGCCGCTCTCCGCGCTCGAGACCACGACGCCGACCTTTGGTCCGCAGTACACCAACCGGTTCAACGTGTATCGCGGGGCGCTCATCACCGGTGCGCCGGCGCCGGGGTTCAGCTCGGGGCAGGCACTCGACGCGCTCGAGGACGTGGCGCGCCAGACGCTGCCGCGCGAGATCGGCTACGACTGGTCCGACCTCTCCTATCAGGAAAAGAAGGCCGGCGGATCGGGGCCGCTCTTTGCGCTGTCGATCGCCTTCGTGTTCCTGATTCTTGCCGCGCTCTACGAGAGCTGGACGCTGCCGTTCTCGGTGCTCCTGTCGGTGCCGGTCGCGGTGTTCGGCGCGATGATCGGACTGTTCATGCGGCGCTACGACTTCGACGTCTACGCGCAGATCGGCGTGATCATGCTGATCGGGCTGGCCGCGAAGAACGCGATCCTGATCGTCGAGTTCGCGAAGGCGCGGCTCGAGGAGGGGATGTCGCTGGTGGACGCGGCGCTCGAAGGCGCGAAGCTGCGGCTCCGCCCGATCATCATGACGTCGTTCGCCTTCATCCTCGGATGCCTGCCGCTCTGGTTCGCGAGCGGATCGGGCGGCGCGTCACGGCGGATCCTCGGCACTGTGGTGGTGGCCGGGATGCTGACGGCGACGCTGCTCGCCGTGTTCCTGATTCCGCTCCTGTTCGTGCTGGTCGAGCGGTTGTCGAGCCGCCGCACGGTCCCCAGTCATGCGCCGGATCTCATTCCCGGCGAGGGGCGGTCGTAGCGATGGCGGCGCCACGGCTGATCGGCGTCACGATCCTCGCGGCGACCGTGTCCGGATGCATGGTCGGCCCCGACTACAAGCGGCCGATCGTCACGCCTCCCGACAAGTTCCGCGGCGATGCCATCGACGCGCCGGCGGCGCCATCGCTTGCCGACGAACGCTGGTGGCAGCTGTTCGACGACGAGACGCTGCAGGAGTTGATCCGGACGGCGCTCCAGCAGAACGACGATCTGAAGCTGGCCGCGGCGCGGATTCTCGAAGCCCAGTCTCAGCTCGGGATCACGAGCGCGGACCAGTACCCGCAGGTGAGCGCCGGGCCGGGATTGATCGGGCAGCGGCCGCCGGCGGCGCTCGGGTTTCCCTCGAGGAGCGTCGGCGCCGTGCAGGTCCAGGCGTCGGCATCCTGGGAGCTCGATTTCTGGGGCAAGTTCCGCCGCGCGACCGAGAGCGCGCGCGCCGAGTTGCTGGCGACCGAGTGGGGCAAGCAGGCGATCGTCACGACGCTGATCAGCCAGGTGTCGAGCGGCTACCTGCAGCTGCGTGCGCTCGATCTCAATCTCGACATCTCGCGGCGGACGCTCGATTCACGGAACGAATCGCTGCAGCTGGCGCAGGTGCGCGAAGCCGGCGGCGTGACGTCGCTGCTCGACGTCCGTCAGGCCGAGCAGCTGGTGTTCGGCGCGCGGGCCGAGATCGCGACGCTCGAGCGGCAGATTGCGCAGCAGGAAAATTTCCTGAACGAGCTGCTCGGCAACAACCCCGGCCCGATCCCGCGGGGCCGCCCGCTGATCGATCAACCGCGCCGGCCGGAAGTGCCCGCCGGGTTGCCGTCGGATCTGCTCGAGCGGCGGCCGGACATTCAACGCGCCGAGCAGGAACTGGTCGCGGCGAACGCGCAGATCGGCGTCGCGCGCGCCGACTATTTCCCGCGGATCGCGCTGACCGGGTCGGGCGGCTTCGAGAGCACGGCGCTGGCGACGCTGTTCACCGGCAGCAACATCATCTGGTCGGCGGCGGCCTCCGCCGTCGTGCCGGTCGTCACGGCGGGGCGGACCAGTCGCACGTCGCGCTGGCCGAGGCGCGGCGCGAAGAGGCGACGATCGCGTATCAGCAGACGGTTCGCCAGGCGTTTCGTGAAGTGTCGGACGCGCTGGTCGGCTACTCGAAGCTGTCGGAGTTCCGTGAGGAGCAGGCGCAGCTCTTTGCCGCCGCCGAGGACGCGCGCCGTCTCGCGCAGATCCGCTACGAGGGCGGCGCGACCAGCTATCTCGAGGTCCTCGATGCGGATACGCGCCTGTTTGCCGCGGAACTCGATCTCACGCAGGCGGAACTGCAGCAACGATCGGCGCTCGTCGAGATCTACCGGGCGCTCGGCGGCGGCTGGCAGACCTGAGCGCGCGAAATCGATAGCGAATAAAAGGCGAATATCGTGATATTCTCTCGCCTTCCATGCCGATCTGCACGTGCACTGTCGCCTTCACCGAGCGGGGAATCGAGCATCAGGTCGACGTGCTGGCGGAAACGGCGTACGAGGCGTGCGCGCTGGCGATCAAGGCGTTCGAGCGGAAGCCGCACCTGCACGGCCCGGGACGGCACACGACGCTGCGGCTGCAGGTGAAGCAGACGCAGCACTACGAGATCAAAGTGGACGACTTTCTCGGCTGGTTGTACGACTCGAAGCCCGCCGCCGACGAAACGCAGCGTCTTCGAAAAATTCGCCTGAAGGGGATCCTGGCCGATGACCGCCGCTAGGCCCGCCAGGTCCGCTAAGCGTCGAGCGGCAGCTGCGGCGCGCCCATGACGGCCTTGACCTCGAGAAATTCCTCGAAGCCGAACGGCCCCCATTCGCGCCCGTTGCCCGACTGCTTGTAGCCGCCAAACGGCGCCGCGAGATCGACGCCCGCGCCGTTCAGATGCACGTTGCCGGTGCGCAGGCGCGCCGCCACGCGCATCGCGTGCTCGGGATCGGCCGAGGCGACGGCGCCTGACAGGCCGTACGGCGTGTCGTTCGCGATGCGGATCGCGTCTTCCTCCGACTCGTACGGCAGGATGCAGAGCACCGGCCCGAAGATTTCCTCGCGCGCGATGGTCATGTCGTTCCGCACGTTCGAGAACACGGTCGGCCGCACGTAGTAGCCGCGCTCGAGTCCTGCCGGACGGCCGGGCCCGCCGGCCACGAGCTCGGCGCCTTCGGCGACGCCCTGCGCAATCAGCCGCTGGATCTTGTCGAACTGCGCGCCGCTGACGACCGGTCCGATGGTCGTGCCGTCCTTCCGCGGATCGCCCACGACGACGGCGCTTGCCGCCTCCCTGGCAATCGCGGCGGCCTCGTCGAGCCGCGCGCGCGGCACCAGCATGCGGGTCGGCGCATTGCACGACTGGCCGCTGTTGTTGAAGCAGGACCGCACGCCGATCTTCACGCTGCGCGCAAAATCCGCGTCCTCGAGAATGATGTTGGCCGACTTGCCGCCCAGCTCCTGCGAGACGCGTTTCACCGTATCGGCGGCCGCGCGTGCGACCGCGGTGCCGGCGCGCGTCGATCCGGTGAACGACATCATGTCGATCTGCGGATGCGCCGCCATCGCCGCGCCGACGACCGGACCTTCGCCGTTGACGAGATTGAAGACGCCGCGCGGCACGCCCGCTTCGTGCAGCACTTCCGCCGTCAGGATGCCGCTCAGCGGCGCGATTTCGCTCGGCTTGAGGATCATCGTGCAGCCGGCCGCCAGCGCCGGCGCCACCTTGCACATGATCTGATTCATCGGCCAGTTCCACGGCGTGATCAGGCCGCACACGCCGACCGGCTCGTGAAGAATCCGCGTCGTGCCGCGTTGTTCCTCGAACGGAAAGGACTTGAGGATGGCCAGCGCCTGTTTCAGGTGGCCGATGCCGAGCGGCGCCTGCGCGGCTTTCGCCATCGGCAGGGGCGCACCCATTTCGCGCGAGATCGTGTCGGCGATCTCGTCGAGCCGCCGCGTGGTACACGTCGACGATGCGTTCGAGGAGCGCCACGCGTTCGTCGCGCGGGCTGTAGCCGAAGGTTTCAAAGGCGCAGCGCGCGGCCGCGACCGCGCGCTCGACATCGGCGGCGCTGCCCAGGCTGATCCGCGCGAACGGCTCCTCGGTCGCCGGGTCGATGACGTCGAGCGATTGAGCGACGGCTGGCCGAACCCACTGGCCGTTGATGTAGAAGTCCAGGTATTCGATCATCTCGCCCCTGATTTTAGCGCTTGCCTTCGCCCCCGGCCGCTTTTTCCTGGAAGCGCGCGCCGCGCATGATGTCGGCCAGCGCGTAATTGCCTTCGTGGCAGGCGTATTCGTAAATCGTGTCCGTCCGTGCCGACCCACGGATATTCGCCGGTCCACGGCTTCGTCCACGTCTTTGGATCCTCGACCGTGAATCGATAGAGCAGGTTGCCGCCGTCAACTCTCGAGAAGCGCTCGATCACGTGCAGGTTGTCCGAGGAGCCGCGGAACCGCGTCTTGTCGGTGAAGTTCGTCGTGTCCACGACCAGCGTGTCGCCTTCCCAGTGCCCGACCGAGTCGCCCATCCACTTGCGGATGGTGGACGGCAGGTGCGGCTGGTTCATGCGGATGATGCGCGCGTCGTGCACCATCTCGACCAGGATCAGGATGCTGTCCTTGGTCTGCACGATCTGTTTCAGGTTGTTGTAGAAGTAGTTGGGCAGCGTCGGCGGACCGGAGGTCGATCCGAATCCGAGCAGGCAGCGCTCGCCGAGCGGACGAATCTCCGGATCGTCGTAGGCGTTGTTGCCCTGCGGCCCGGCGCTTTCGGGCGCGTCGGCCGTCGGCCGCACCGCCTGTCCTGCTCGCGCGGTGTTCCGGTTCTTCGCCTCGGCGGTCTGCGGCGGAATCTTGCCGTCGAGCGGGTCGACGATGAGCGAACTGCGGCGCTGCTTGTCGATGGTGATGACCGAGTCGCCGCGATCGATCCAGAAGTTGTTGTAGCCGCCGACGTTGCCGCCGGCGACCGGGGCGGCGCGATCAACCGGGCTCGGCTCCGCGCCGCGCTGCACGCGCAGCGCTTCGGCGGTTTCGAGCCGCTTGGCCTGCGCGTCGGTGATGACGAGCGGCATGCCATCGGGGCGTTCGACCGGCGTCAGCGTGGCGACGTTGTAGGTCCCTTGAAAATCCGGCCGGCCGTCAGGAGTCCGCGGTCCCGGCGGCGCGGCGCCTTCGCGCTGCGGCGCGGCCGGCGACTGACCCTCGATCGACGGCGCAACGAAAACGAGACACGCCGCCATTCCGAATCCGGCGATGGTGGCTCTCAGGATCGATCCCTTCATACGGCCTCCGTGGTGCAGACGAGTTGCGCGCATCATACCGCCGGGGCTTCGCGTGAAGCCATCGATCTCCCGCGCTGTGGGATGATCGGCAACAGTCTGGGATGAAGCGCTTGGAGCTGTCGGACCAGGGAAGGCTCACGATGAAATCTCCACAACGCCACTTTGCCGATCGTGTGCTGCGCACGGTGACCGGGCCGATGTGGCACGGTCCATCGCTGTCGGAAGTGCTGAAGGACGTCACGCCGGAGCAGGCGGTCGCGCACGCCATCCCCGGCGCGCATTCGATTTGGGAGATCGTGTTGCACGTCACGGTGTGGGCCGACGTGGCGCGGGCACGAATTCAGGGCGAACGCCTCGGCGAGTTGTCGCGCGCAGGAAGACTGGCCGCCGGTCTCAGCGCCGAGCGATTCGGCATGGCGCGCCGCGCTCGAGCACCTGCACGAAAGCTATCGCGCACTTTCCGAAACGGTGGCCGCGCTCGACGAAGAGGCGTTGCGGACGAAACCGAAAGGACTCGGCTACACGCTGTCGACGCTGATCAACGGGGCGATCGAGCACGGGACCTACCACGGCGGCCAGATCGCGCTTCTCAAGCGCGCGTCGCCCGCAAAGGGCCGGTCAGTCGTAAGCGAAAATCGGCGCGGTTGAAGCGGGATATAGGCCGTGCTTTTCGCCGAGCGCCACCAGCCGCTCGACCGCGATGTCATCAAGATTCAGCGTGTAGTCGTTGACGTAGAGATCGATGTGCTGCTGGACGACGTGCGGGTCCATCTCCTGGGCATGACTTCGCACGAAGTCGTCCGACTCGTTGTGGATGCGCCCACGCCCGCGTGATGCTCGCGCGGATCTCCGCGTCGACGCGCCTGGCGGCGTCCGGTCCGAGCTCGCGCCGGATCGCCAGCGCCCCGAGCGGCAACGGACAGCCCATCTTCTGCTCCCAGACCTCGCCGAGGTCGGCGAGCTTCGTGAGCCCTTTCTGCGCGTAGGTGAAGCGTCCCTCGTGAATGATCACGCCGCACTCGACCTCGCCGCTGAGCACGGCGTCCTCGATGAGATCGAATCGCATCGGAATCGTCTCGAACGTGCCGAGCAGGCGCAGCAGGAGCGCGGCGGTCGTGCGATCGCCAGGAACGGCGATCCGGCCGCCCGGCGATCGCGGCCTGGCGGCGACGAGCAGCGGTCCGACGCCGAAACCGGCGGCCCCGCCCGCCCGGAGCAGCGCGTAGCGATCGCGGATCCGGCCGTAAGCCGCGACCGAAATCTTCGTCACGTCGAATTCGCCGCGTTCCGCGCGGCTGTTCAGCGCCTCGACATCGTCCAGCGCGAGACGATACCGCGGCGCCATCTCGCAGAAGACGAACGTGTCGTTCGGACAGGGCGAGATCGCCAGGCTCAGCATGCGCCGGCCTCGATCCACGCCACGACCGCCGCACGCGCCGCGGCCGCGGATTCGCGCAGCTTCCAGCGCGTCCGATCGCGATCGCCGCAGGCGTTGGAGATGCCGCGCACTTCACCGACCTTGACGCCCATCAGTCGCGCGACATGGACGATCGCCGCTCCCTCCATCGACTCGACGGCGCCGCCGGTCCGGCGTACGAGGCCGGCCGCGTGTTCGTCCCTGCCCGTGCAGGTCGAGCAGGTGACGAACGGCGCCCGCCGCGCCGTTGGAAACAGGTCGAGCGGCAAGCGGTTGAACAGGGGAGGATCGCCCGCGATGACGGGGAAGCCGAGCGCCTGCATGTCGAGAAAGCCGTTCGGGGAATCAGCGCCGAGGTCGCCGTAGGTCTCGCTCTCCGCCGATACGACGTCGCCGGGCTCGAGCCCCGAGCCCGGATAGGCGCCGCCGACGCCGCAACTGACCACCGCACCGAACGTCGTGGCGCGAAAGAAACCGGGTGAGCGCGAACGCGGCGTTCACGACGCCCACCCCGGTCTGCAGCAGCGACAACGATCGTCCGGCAACCGACTGCGGCAGCCCTTCGCCTTCCAGGGCCGTCGCAAAACAGATCACGATATCCGGCAACAGCCTGCGTCCATCCCGTCGATCTTAGTTGAGCGCGAACACGAACATGTAGCTCGAGTTCTCGAGGTCGTCGAACTTCACCGGATGCTGGTGACGTCCGCCCGACTGCACCGCGAGGTACTGCTTCGGTCCGATCGCGTAGGTGACCGGCGCGCCCTTGAGCGGCGTGCCGACGTTGAAGCGCCACAGCTCTTCGAGCGTCTCGTCGTTGTAGGCGATGACCCAGCCGTCCTGCAGCGCGGTGAAGACCAGTCCGCCCGCGGTGGCGGTGATGCCCGAGCGGACTTCGATGTCCGTGTTCACCTTCGCGACCACCTTGTGGTTGATCGCGTCGAAGGCGGTCACCGAACCGTAGTAGAGGTCGCTGCTGAACGTGCGGCGCTCGCTGGCGTTGTTGTTGATGCCGCCGTCCGGGCCGCGCGACGCGACCGCGGCGCCGTTGGCCGACGAGCAGCCTTCGGTGCCGACGCCGTAGGCGATGTTCTTGATCGGATTGAAGGCGAGCGGCTGGTGCGCGATGCCGCCGTGCCAGGTCGGGCAGGTCTTTTTCGTCGGATCGCCGCGCAGCGCGCGCGCCTCCGGGTTGTAGACCTGCACGTCCATCTTCGCGCTGTACTCGACCGGCTTCCCGGTTTTCTGATCGATGCCCTTGGTCCAGTTCAATTCGTTGACGTACTTCTCAGCCTTGATGAACTTCCCGTTCGTCCGATCGAGCGTGTAGTAGAAGCCGTTGCGCGCGTAGTGGCCGACGACCTGCCGCTTCACGCCGTTGAGCGTGACGTCGTACAGCATGTGCACGCCGACTTCGTCGTAGTCCCACGAGTCGTTGGCGCGTGTACTGGAAATACCACGCGAGCTTGCCGGTCTCGACGTTGAGCGCGATGACCGAATCGGTGTAGAGGTTGTCGCCGGGACGGAACTGCGGATCGTAGATGGGATACGGGTTGCCGGTGCCGACGATATAGAGCTTGGTCGCCGGATCGTAGGAGCCGGTCTGCCAGATGCCGCCGCCGCCGGTCTTCCACGCGTTGTGATCGTCCTTCCAGGTTTCGCTGCCCGGATCGCCCGGCTTCGGCACGGTGTAGAACCGCCACAGTTCGTTGCCGGTCTTGACGTCGAGCGCCGCGACCCAGCCGCGCGTGCCGCCGTCGCCCGCGCCGTTCTGGACGATGACGCGGCCGTCGGCGACGAGCGGCGCCGTGAAGAACTTTTCGGCGCCGCCGAATTCGTTCTTGGCGAGGACCTTCTTGTCCCAGACGATCTTGCCGTTGTCGCGGTCGATCGCGATGACGCGGCCGTCCGGCAGGTTGGCGATGACGCGATCTTCCCAGAGCGCGATGCCGCGCGTGCGCGGCACGTTACCCTGGCGCTGCACGTTCGGATTGGCGACCCACACGAACTTGCCCTGATTGGGATTCGACGCGTCGATCTTGTAGATCGTGCCCCAGCCGTCGCTGGTGTACATGAAGCCGTTGTCGATCAGCGGGTTGACCTCGTTCTCGGGCCCGTTGTTCCCGACGTCCTGCATCCCGCCGAGCGCCATCGCCCACATCATCCGCAGGTTCTTCACGTTGTCGCGATTGATCTGGGTCAGCTTCGAGTAGCGCGTGGACCCGTAATCGCCGTTCATCAGCAGCCAGTTCTGCGGCTCGTTGCTGGCGTTGATCAGGCGATCCTGGCTGACCGTGATCTTGTAGTCGGCCGCGTAGGCGAGCGCCGACGCGGCGACCAGACCGGCGACGGTGGTAAGAAGGCGTGAACCGTATGTCATAGTGCGGGAGATCAGGCCACACCTTGCCCCTCGAGGGCAAGTGGAGAGATTGGCCCTAGCGGGCGGACGCCGGGACCGCGCTGCGCGTCAGCGCCTGGTAGACGAGCGGCTGGAACCCGGCCGCAACCGTCGGTCCTGGATAGCGTTGCACCATCATGATGGCGACCAGGTGCTCGCGCGGGTCGACCCAGAACGCGGTGCCGTAGATCCCGTTCCAGCCGTACATCCCGACCGATCCGTAGGTCTGCGTGGCGGCGACGTCGGTGACGACCTTGAATCCGAGCCCCCACCCCGCCCCCGGGCCGATCAGGCCGCCCGGCGGCAGGTCTGCGGTATGGCTGGACGCCATGAGCTCGATCGTCTTCGGGCTGAGGATGCGCGCGTTGCCGAGGACGCCGCCGTTGGCCAGCATCTGCGCGAAGCGCCAGTAATCGCGCGCGGTCGAGGTGAGGCCCGCGCCGCCCGAGAAGTACTTCTTGGGAGTCCTGTACATCGCGACCGGCGACATGATCGTGTTGCCGAACGTCTCGGGATCCTTCATGGGCCGGATGCCGCCGCTGCCGTCAGGCGAGTAGACGGTCGCCATCCGCGGCCACTTGGCGTCGGGGACGTTGAAGTCGGTGTCCACCATGCCCAGCGGCTTGATGATGCGCTCGCGCAGGAACACGTCGAACGACTGGCCCGATGCCACTTCCACCACGCGCCCGAGGACATCGTCCGACAGGCTGTAGTTCCAGGCCGAGCCGGGCTGCACGAGCAGCGGCTGCGCCGCCAGCTTGTTGATCCCTTCCTCCAGCGTCATCGAGGTCGTCGTCAATCCGTCGGTGACGCCTTCTTTCCGGTAGGCGTTGCCGACCGGCCCGCCGTTGAGGAAGCCGTACGACAGGCCGGAGCGATGCGCGAGGAGATCGCGGATCGTGATGTCACGGCGCGCCGGCGCCGTCGCTCCGCCTTCACCCATCGACCTGTTGTCCGCGAAACGCGGGAATGAACTTCGAGACGGGATCGGTCAGGAGCATCTTGCCGTCTTCGACGAGCATCATGACGGCGACGCTCGTGATCGGCTTGGTCATCGACGCGATCCTGAAGATCGTGTCGGGCTTCATCGGCGTCTTGCTTTCGACGTCCTGGAACCCGGTGGCGTGGACGTCGACCACCTTGCCGTCGCGCGCGATCAGCGTGACGATTCCGCCGGCTTCATGGCGATCGACGTAGCCCTGCATCCCGCGATGGAGCCGCGCGAGCCCCTCGGTCGAAATGCCGACGCTCTCCGGCGTGGCTGACGTGGCGGTCGTGGCGACGGCGGGCCTGGCGTGGCGCCGCCTGCTGCGCCGCGACGCCGTAGGCGCCAAGACTCGCAACGACGAGCGCACGAATCCACAGCTTGGTCATGTTGCGTCCCCGAATGCGAGGTAGCGAGGTAGCCGAGCCTGCCTACTGCTGCGTCTTTTCCGACGAGCGCGCGCCTCTCAACATGTTTTCGAGGGCGTAGTTCCCCTCGTGGCACGCGTATTCGTAGATCTGGTCGTCGGTGGTCGTCCAGTTGTACTCGCCGGTCCACGGACGATCCCACGTCGAGGGATCTTCGACGGTGAAGCGGTAGACGATCGTCTTCGGATCGGTGCGCGTGAAGCGCTCGGTGACCTTCAGGTTCTCGCTCGAGCCGCGGAACTGGGTCTTCGACGTGAAGTTGGTCGTTTCGACGACCAGCGTATCGCCCTCCCAGTGGCCGACCGAGTCGCCCATCCACTTGCGGATCGACGCCGGCACGTGCGGCTGGTTCATCCGGATGATGCGCGCGTCGTGCACCATCTCGACGAGGATCATGATCGTGTCCTTCGTCTGCACGATCTGTTTCAGGTTGTTGTAGAAGTAGTTCGGCAGCGTCGGCGGCCCGGACGTCGAGCCGAAACCGAGGAGGCAGCGCTCGGCGAGCGGCCGCGCCTCCGGGTTGTCGAACGCGCCCGCCGGTCCAGCCGCCGCACTTTCGGACGCGTCGGGACTGGCGGCCTGCCGCAGGTACTCCATGTTCCGCTGCCTGGCTGCCGCCGTCATGCGCGGCACGCGTCCGTCCGGCGGATCGACGACGATGGAGCTTCGCTTTTCACCGTTGATGGTGACGACCGACGAGCCGGGCGCCAGCCAGAAGTTGTTGTAGCCGCCGACCACGCCGCCGCCGCCTTCGAACAGGCGTTCCAGGTAGGTCGCGTTCGGATTGGGCTTGGCGCCGCCGACCGGCGGCGCGGTGCGCGCCTGGTCGCTGGCGTTCGATTCATTGAGTTTCTGATCGCGGGTCGCTTCGGCTCCCTCGAGTGCTGCCGCCTGCTGCGGCGTGAGGGTCGCCCCCTTGAATTCCGCCGGCCGCTCGATCGGCGTAATGGTCGCGACGTTGAACGTGCCCTGAAGATCGGGGTGGCCGTCGGCCAATCGAGGCGGCAGCCATTTGGCCGTCGGACTTTGCGCGCCCATGGGGGCCGCGAGTGCCATCGCCACAGCGACGAGCGTGAACCAGCCGATTCGCCTCAGCATCGTGCCTTCCTCCTGACCGTCACGCAGGAACTTTAACGCATCCGCAACGTTTCGCCCACGCGAACCGCGTCCGCGTCGCAATACGACTCATCTTGCGTCAGTCATCTCTCGTCGAATCAGCGAGTTGCGTCTGTTGTGTCCATGGATGGCACTGTTTGTCTGATTACGACAGACCAGGCTCCAACCGCTGTGCTTAGATTGCGCTCGCTTCTTGCAGAGTCAACCGCCGAGGCGTTGTGACGACTGAACAGACGCGTAATCGTGTGTTGAGCGAATTCGCCAGAACGAGCCCGGAGGGTTACAGCCGATTCGTCCACGAAGCCGAGCCCGTGGCATTGGAGCGCGGCGTCGTCCTTGGCACGGCGCGGCGGTCGCACCGAGTCCATTTACTTCCTGGAATCGGGCATCGTGTCGCTCGTCGCGGCGACGCAGGCCGGTCAGTCTCTCGAAGTGGCCATCGTCGGCTGCGAGGGCGTCGCGGGGATCGCGGACGCGCTCGGACAGCATCCGTTGCCGTACGCGTGGGTCGTGCAGCTCGCCGGGTTCGCCTACCGCGTGCCGACGCGCGTCGTGCGAGAGCACGTCATGTCCTGCAGCGAGTTACACGAGCTCCTCATGGCGTATTCGCAGCTGGTGATGCACCAGCTCGCGCAATCCGCAGTGTGCAACCGATTTCATAGTTCGGTGCAGCGGCTGGCGCGCTGGCTGCTGTTGACGGCGGATCGTGCCGGCACGCTGCGTCTCGAGCTGACCCACGAATACATCGCCCAGATGGTCGGTGCGCCTCGATCGGCAGTCACGGCTGCCGCCGCGACGCTGCGCGGCCAGAAAATCATCGACTACCGCCGCGGCGTGCTGACCATCCGCAACGTCAAGCGGCTGCGCGCCATGTCCTGCGAGTGCTTCGAAGCGGTGACCCGCGTGGAAGAAGCGAACGGGTCGCTGGAGACTGGCGTGGTGGAGCATTCATAGATGCCGCCTCGCGAAATCGTCTGGACGGTGATCCGCGCCGGCGTCAGGCGCGATGCGCTGCTGCTCGAAGCGGACGGCGACGGGATTGTCTGTACGGTGATGAGCGGCGCGCAGTGTGTCGTCAGCCAGCAGCTTCCGTCGCGTGACGCGGCGCGTGTGCTCGCCGAGCAGCTGCGCCAGTCTCACCTGGCCGACGGGTGGCGGGATCTGGCCGACGAGTAAGCGTCTTGCTTAGCCCGTGCGCCGACTAGAATCCTTTTCATGCCCGCCTCGCTCGACCACATCACCGCCACGACGCCCATGGGCGCCAATCTCATCAGCAGCGGCGCGACCTTTCGCGTCTGGGCGCCCAATGCGACCGCCGTGCACGTGCGCGGCAGCTTCAACGGATTTGCGATCCGCGACGACGCGTCGCTGGTGCGCGTCGATCCGGGATACTGGCACGGCTTCGTCGATGGGATCGGCGACGGCGCGACCTACAAATACTGGGTGACGGGTCCGACCGGGCCGGGCTGGAAGCGCGATCCGTACGCGCGCGAGCTGCAGGAGCCGGACTGGAACTGCGTGGTCCGCGACCGCAGGTTTCCGTGGCACGAAACCGGTTTCAGGACACCGGCGTTCAACGACTTCGTCATCTATCAGCTGCACGTCGGCGCGTTCATCACGCCGCGGTTTCCGAAGACCGGCACGTTCCTCGACGTCATCGACAAGATTCCCGTATCTCGTGGACCTCGGCGTGACGGCCGTGCAGCTGCTGCCGATCCAGGAATTCGACGGCGACTTCAGCCTCGGCTACAACGGCACGGACTATTTCTCGCCGGAGATGGCGTACGGCGTGGACGACGCCGAGCTGGGGCCGTACCTGGCGCGCGCCAATGCGCTGCTCGCCGCGAAAGGCCTCGCGCCGTATGACGCCGAGGCGCTGCACGGCGCGACGAACCAGCTGAAGGCGCTGGTCGATCTGTGCCACGTGCACGGCCTCGCGGTGATCTTCGATCTGGTGTTCAACCACGCGGGCGGCGGATTCGGCGAAGAGACGCTGTGGTTCTTCGATCGCCAGCCCGGCATCGAGACGCCGCTCTGGTGGAACTCGCTCTACTTCTCGGACAAGACCTGGGCGGGCGGCGTCGTGTTCAACTTTCAGTCCGATCCGGTGCGCGCGTTCCTCATCGACAACGCGCAGTTTCTCATCGACGAGTATCGCGTGGACGGCTTGCGGTTCGACGAGGTCAGCGTCATCGATCACAACAGCTACGGCCGTGGATGGGATTTCTGCCAGGCGCTGACCGGCACGCTCCGCGCCAGGCGGCCCGATGTCCTGCTTCACGCGGAGTACTGGAACGTCAATCCGTGGATCGTCAAGGAAAAGGACGATCAGAACGGCGCCGGCTTCCATTCGACGCTGACCGACGGCCCGCGCATCGCGATCCGCAGCGCCCTCGCGGCGGCGGCCGGCGGCGCGGCAGGTTTGCCGATGACGAGTATCGCGGGACAACTCGGTCTCGACTACCTCCGGAGTCGCTGGCGCGGCGTCAACAGCCTCGAGAACCACGACCTCGTCGCGCAACCCAAGGATGCCAGCGACACCAATCGGCTGCAGCGCATCGCGCGCGTCGCCGACCCGCTGAATTCTCATTCGTGGTTCGCGCGCAGCCGCTCGCGCGCCGCCACGGGGCTGCTCCTCACGATGCCCGGCATCCCGATGATCTTCATGGGCGAGGAATTCCTGGAAGACAAACAGTGGTCCGATGACGTGGACGGGCATCCGGAGCTGCGCGTGTTCTGGCCGGGGCTCGAAGACGCGGCCGACTCGACGATGCGCGACTTCCTCCGGTTCACGCGCGAGCTGATCGCGCTGCGCTGGCGATATCCGGCGCTGCGCGCCGAGGGTTTCGCGATCGTTCACGTCCACGACGACAATCGCGTGCTCGCGTTCCAGCGCTGGATCCCGGGCGTGGGCGGCACGGTCCTGGTCGTCGTCCATTTCGGCGATGCGACCAAACGCGGCTACGAAATCGGTTTTCCGTCGCGTGGACGCTGGCAGGAGTCGTTCAACAGCGACGTCTACGACCACTGGGTCAATCCAGGCGTGCAAGGAAACGGCGGCGGTGTTGACGCGAACGGTCCCGCGCTCCACGGCCTGCCCGCATCCGCCGCGCTCACGCTACCGGCCAACTCCATCCTGGTCTTCACCGAAGCGTGACCGGCCGCCGCGTCCACTGAGCTTGACGATCGATGCTGCGAATCGGCGCGCACATGTCGGTCGCCGGCGGCGTGTCGAAGGCCGTGGACCGCGCGGTCGTCCACGGCTGCGAGGCGCTGCAGATCTTCACGAGGAACGCGAACCGCTGGCAGTCGCCGCCGCTCGATCCGGATGAAGTCCGCCGCTTTCGCGACCGCCTCGCGGCGACCCGCATTGCGCCGGCCGTGTCGCACGGCAGCTATCTGATCAACCTCGCGACCACTGCACCCGCGCTCCGCGATCAGTCCATCGACGCGTTCGTGGACGAGCTCGATCGCGCGGACGCGCTCGGCCTGCTTGGCGTGGTGTTTCACCCGGGCACCTGCACGAGCGGCACCGAAGAGGATGCGCTGCGCTTGATTGCGATGGCGATCGCGACCGCGTTCAAGCGGCGGCCGCGCCAGGCGACGATGGTGCTGCTCGAGCACACCGCGGGACAGGGACGAACGGTCGGCCATCGCTTCGAACACCTGGCGGCGATCATCGGCCACCTCGATGGGTCGCCTCGCATCGGCGTCTGTCTCGACACCTGCCACCTGATCGCGTCGGGCTACGACATCGTGTCCGCGGCGGGTTATGCGGCGACGTTCGCCGAATTCGAGCGGATCGTTGGACTTCGATCGGTTGCGCGTCTTCCACGGCAACGATTCCCGGAAGCCGCTGGGGAGCCGCGTCGATCGGCACGAGCACATCGGCCGCGGATATCTCGGGCTGGAACCGTTCCGGCGGCTGATGCACGACCCCCGCTTCGATGGTTTGCCGATCCTCATCGAGACGGAGAAATCGGAAGGCCTGCAGCGGCCGAATGTCATCGAGCGGGATCCACTGGATGTGCAGAATCTCGACGCGTTGAGGGAATTGGCGCGCCTTACGGAGTAATGCGACTCTACTTCGTGATTGGCGGTAAACCGATCGGATGGCGATTCTGAATCGTCGCCGCGAGCGCGAGCACGTCTTCTTCGCGCGACGGCCGGCCCACCAGCTGCAAGCCGACCGGCATGCCGCTCGCGTCGCGCCCGCACGGCACCGACGCCACGGGCAGCCCGGTCAGGCTGAGCACGAATGTCGGCGCGATCCAGTCCACGTAACTCTGCATCGGTTTTCCGGCGATCGAGTCGGGGTAGTTCTGTTCAACGGGAAAGGGCGGAACCGCCATGCACGGCGTCACGAAGTAATCGAAGCGGAGGAACAGCTCGCGGAACTGGTGCCAGATGCGCGCCCGTTCCTGCTCCGCCGCGGCGAGGTCGCTCGCGGTCGTGTCGAGGCCGGCGCGGACGTTGTTCGCGACGTTCGGCCCGAACGCCGCGGCCTTGTCGATGCGCGGCATCATGTGCGTCACGAACCACAAACCGCGGAGAGACAGAAAGGCCTTGCGGCCGGCGGACAAATCCAGATCGATTTCCTCCACGACGCGCTTGTTCCGCCAGGCCAAACGCGGCCTCGCGGCATAGCTGTTCGACGCCGGCGTCCACGCCGATCCGCGCCGGGTCGGCGCAATACGCGACGCGCGCGCCGCGCGGCGCGCCGGCCCGCGCCGCGGCGACGAAGTCGCGCCCGGTGCTGGTCTGCCGCATCGGTGACCATTCCGTCGGGCCGCTGATCGCCTGGAGCATCAGCGCGAGATCTTCGGCGGTCCGCGCCATCGGGCCGGTCACCTGCAGCGTGTCCCACGCCCAGTCGGTCGGGTGCGTCGGGACCAGGCCGACCGACGGCCGCAGGCCGACGACGCCGCAAAACGATGCCGGGATGCGGAGCGATCCGCCGAGATCGGTGCCTTCGGCGAGCGCGATCATGCCGGTCGCGAGCGCGGCCGCGCCACCGCCGGTCGATCCGCCGGCACTCTTGCTGGTGTCCCACGGATTGCGGGTCCGGCCGAACACCTCGTTGAAGGTGTTGCCGCCGGCGGCGAATTCCGGACAGTTGGTCTTGCCGAGGATGATCGCGCCGGCGTCGCGCAACCGCCGGACGACGACCGCATCCTCGTCCGGCACGTGGTCGGCGTAGAGCGGCGAGCCGAACGTCGTGCGCAGCGCGGCCACCTGCGTCACGTCCTTGATGCCGACCGGCAGTCCGGTCAACGGCCCGGGATTGTCGCCGCGCGCCAGCCGCCGATCCAGCTCCCGCGCATCGTCCAGCGCACGCGGATTGAGCGTGACGACCGCGTTGATCACGCCGTTCCGCTCGTCGATCCGCTTCAGGCACGCCGCCACGACTTCTTCGGCGGACGCTTCGCGCGCGTCGATCAACCGGCGCAAGTCGGTCGCCGATCGATCGGCGAGATCGCTCATGGCTTCCAGTTGCCGGTGAAGGCGACACAGCGGGCGAACGCCGCCTCGCCGCCCTTGAACTTCCACGGGAAGCAGCCGAGGACCAGGCGCTTGTTCTGCAGCTCCTTCGCATCGATGTCCCCGCCCAGGTTCTCGATGTGCATGCAGTTTTTCGGGAACAGCGCGTTGTGCGTCAGCTGATACGCCGAGTCGGGAAAGAGCTTGGCGACGCCTTCCGGGCCGCCGAACTTTTCTTCGGCCTGCTTGCGCACGCGATCGCAATGGCCGTGCATGCCCTTGCCGAGGAAGCGGCCGATCGGCAGGTTCATCGGGTGGTCGGTCGAGATGCAGTCCACGCCCCAGATGTGAATCTTCTTCTTCAGCAGCCACGGGACCATATCGGGGTGCGCGCCGGGATGACGATGGATGTACTTCTCCTCGTCGGCTTTCGCGCCGAACTGCCGCGTACTTGTGCCAGCCGGTGTGGATGAACAGCAGGTCGCCCTGTTTGACCTTCACGCGATCCTCGATCATCTTCGGCGTGTAGATGCCGAGCTCGTCCATCTCGTCGGAGAGATCGACGAGGACGCCGGGACCACACAGCCATTCCACCGGGATCTGATCGATCGTCATGCCGTTGGTGACGAAGTGGCGGGGCGCATCGAGGTGCGTGCCCATGTGGTTCGAGGTCTGGATGTACTGCGCGTTCACGCCGTGCTCGGCTTTGCGCTTGATGTACTTGACCTCGAAGGGCGGGTAGTACGGCCAGAAGGACACCTCCTGGTTGAGCGGCTGCGACAGATCGTAAATCTTCATGCGGACTCCAGGGAATGGAAGGCGCGTTCGAGAACACGGCGGGTCAGTACGCGCGCGAGCTGACGCCGATAGGCACTTGACGCGTGAATATCGCCGGGTGGATCGATGTCGTGACGGCTGGCCTCTTCCGCGGCGGCGAGAATCGCGTCGCGCGACGGGACCTGGCCGACGAGGAGACGCGCGGCCTGCTGCGCCAGCACCGGGCGATCCGCGACGCTGAACAACGCGACGCGCGCGTCCGTGCAGCGCCCCTGATCGTCGACGGCGACCGCTGCGGCGGCTCCGGCCAGCGCGAAATCGCCATGGCGCCGCGAGATTTCCTCGAAGGCGTAGCCGGTGCGCGGGCGGCGGCGCGGGATCTCGATGGCCGTCAGCAGTTCGCCCGGTTCGAGCATCGTGGAGAAGAGGCCGGTGAAAAACTCGCTCGCCGGGATGCTGCGCGTTCCGCTTCATGCTTTGCGCCACGAGGGTTGCATCGAGCGCGAGCATGACGGCCGGCAGTTCCGCCGCCGGATCGGCGTGCGCGAGGCTCCCGCCGATCGTGCCTCGCGTGCGGATGGCCGCGTGCGCGATGAACGGCATGGCGGCCGCAACGAGCGGGACATCGCGCGCGATCACATCGCTGCGTTCGAGCATGCGGTGACGGGTCATCCCGCCGATCCGCACGCCGTCGTCCGCTCACGGTGATGTGCGAGAGCTCGGCCAGCGCGTTCAGGTCGACGAGCGCGGCCGGCGTCGCCAGGCGGAAGTTCATCGCGGGGATGAGGCTCTGCCCGCCGGCGAGCGGCTTGGCATCGCGTCCGTGCTCGGCCAGCAGTCGCCAGCGCTTCGTCGAGCGTCGCCGGACAGAAATACTCGAACGGCGCCGGCTTCATGCGGACGCCGCTCCTCCAGCCAGCCGTGCGCGAAGCTCCTGCTCGAGCGCGTCCAGCGCCTGGCGCATCATCATCTTCGCGACCGACTCGATGAGCCGCTGTCCGACTGCCGCAATCTTGCCGCCGACCTGGACGTTCGAGCTGTACGCCATCGACGTGCTCTGCGCGTCGACTTCCGTCAGCGTGATCGACGCCGTGCCGCGCGTGAAACCGACGCCGCCCTTGCCGTCGATCTGCATCGTGAAGCGTTCCGGCGCGACTTTGTCTTTCAGCGCCACGGTGACGTCGAACCTGGCAGCGGTCACCGGGCCGACGCTGACCTTCATGACGCCTTCGTAGCGATCGTCGCCCACCAGCTCCAGCCGTTCGGTGCCGGGCAGCGCCTTGGCGAGCACCGCCGGATCCTGGAGCAGATCCCACACCACGGCGCGCGGTCCGCTGAACGTAAAGGTGCCCTCGAGAATCATGGCTTGCCCGCCCCGGCGATCAGTGCAAACAGGCTGTTCGGGTTCATTGGAATCTCGAGAATTTCCACATTCAAGTCGCGCAGCGCGTCTTCGACCGCCTGGGCGAACACCGCACCGGTCGGAATGCAGCCCGCTTCTCCCACACCCTTCAACCCGACCGGATTGAACGGCGACGGCGTTTCGCGATGATCGGTCTCGATCGGCGGGACATCGGTGGCCGTCGGCAGCAGATAGTCCATGAACGACGCGTTCATGAGCTGTCCCTGCTCGTCGTAGACCAGCTGTTCGTAGAACGCGTTGCCGATGCCGTGCGCCACGCCGCCGTGAATCTGTCCTTCGACCAGCATCGGGTTGATCATCGCACCGCAGTCGTGCACCACGACGTAGCGCTCGATTTTCACCATCGCGGTTTCGGGATCGACTTCGACGATCATCGCGTGCACGCCGCTCGCGGTGCTGCCGCGGTCCGGGCCGAAGTAGGCCGTGCTCTCGAGACCCGGCTCGGTGCCGGGGCGGACGGCGCCGCGCAGCGGATTGGCTTTGCCCGCCAGCTCGCCGAGCGCGAACCCGCGGTCGGGTGCGTCGCGAACGAACGCCCGGCCGTCCTCCACCTCGATGTCCTCCGGCTGCGTATTCAGGAGCTGTGCGGCCAGCGCCGCGATCTTCGCGCGCACTGATAGCGCCGCGGCATGACAGGCGCTGCCGGCGACGACCGCGCCGCGGCTGGCGAACGTGCCGGTGCCCCATTGAAACTCGCGCGTGTCGCCGGTGACGACGCGGACGTTCTTGACGTCCACGCCGAGGACGTCGGCCACGATTTGCGCGAAGACGGTGTAGTGTCCCTGGCCCTGGGTGCCGACGCCGGTCGCGACGCGCACCGTGCCGCTGGGCTCCACCGTGACGCGCGCGCCTTCGTACGGACCGATCCCGGTGCCTTCGACGTAGCACGCGACGCCTACGCCGACGTGCCGGCCTTCGGCACGACGCGCCGCCTGCTCCTGTCACGAGCTGCTCGTAGCCGATCATCTCCGCCGCCCGCTCGAGCGTCGGCAGGTAGTTGCCGCTGTCGTAGATGAGCGGCGCCGAATCCTGGAACATGATCCCGTGGTTGTGCGGAAACCGATCCGGCCCGAGGAGATTGCGTTTGCGGATCTCCACGCGATCGATGCCGAGCTCGCGCGCCGCGATGTCCAGCAGCCGCTCGCTGACGAACACGCCATGCTGGCGGCCGGCGCCGCGCACCGGCGTGACGATCGGCTTGTTGGTGAAGACGGCCGTGAACGTGCTGTCGTAGTGCTCGATGTCGTACGGGCCGAGCAGCGTGCACTGCGTGTTGATCGGGATGGTCAGCCCGTACGGATCGTAGGCGCCGGTGTCGAACAGGAACACGTCCTTGACGCCGAGGATCCGTCCGTCACGCGTCAGCGCCATCTCCGCGTCGTGCACCTGCCCGCGCTCCTGCGTCGTCGCGTAGAAATTCTCCTGGCGATCTTCGGTCCATTTGACCGGCCGGCGGAGCCGCATCGCCGCCCAGGGCACGAGCAGCTCCTCGGGGTAGAACATCATGATCTTCGGGCCGAAGCCGCCGCCGACAAACGGCGCCATGACCCGGACCTGCGATTGCAGCAGCCCGAGCTTCGCCGCGAGGCCGTTGCGAATCGGAATCGGCGCCTGGGTCGTGTCCCAGATGGTGAGCTCTTCGGCCTGCGTGTCCCACTGCGCGACGACCGCACGATTCTCCATCGCCGCTGCCGCGCCGCGGTCGTAGAGCAGCCGGCGCGTGACGACGATGTCTGCCCGCGCCCGCGCGGCCGCGTAGTCGCCCTTGCGCTGGACGACGTGGGCTGCGGCGTTCGATTCGAGGTCCTCGTGCACGAGCGGCGCGCCGGCAGCGAGGGCGGCCTCGAGGTCGACGACCGGATCCAGCGGATCGACGTCCACGACGACGTCGCGGATCGCGTCTTCGGCGATGTACCGGCTGGCGGCGACGATCATCGCGATCGGTTCGCCGACGTAGCGGACCTTCTCCCGCGCGAGCGGCAGGTGCGTGCGCGCATGAAAGATCAGGTCGTCGATCGGCGGCGGCGGGACGAGGAGCGGCGCCGGCTGCGAGTACTCGCCGAGGTCGTCCGCCGTGTAGACCGCGAACACGCCGGGGCGGCTGCGCGCCGCCGACGCGTCGATCGCAGTGATGCGCGCGTGCGCGTAGTCGCTGCGCACGAAGGCGACGTGCGCCATGCCCGGCAGGTCCACGTCGTCCACGAAGCGCGCGCGGCCGGTGAGCAGCCGCTCGTCTTCGTTGCGGACGACGCGCGCGTTAAGGTAGCGCGTCTTTGCAGGCACGGGTGACGGCCTCGACGATGTGCTGGTAGCCGGTGCAGCGACAGAGATTCGCAGACAGCGCGTCGCGGATCTCGGGCTGCGTGGGATTCGGGTTGTCGCGCAGGAATGCGGAGAGCGTCATCAGGAAGCCCGGCGTGCAGAAGCCGCACTGCAGCGCGTGCGCGTCGCGGAAGGCGGTCTGAATCGGGGCGAGCGCGCCATCGTGCGGCGCCAGCCCCTCGACGGTCTGCAGCGTGTGACCGTTGGCCTGGACCGCCAGCATGATGCACGAGCGCGCCGGTTCGGCGTCGAACAGAATCGTGCAGGCGCCGCACACGCCGTGCTCGCAGCCGACGTGCGTGCCGGTGAGTCCGAGCTCGTGGCGGAGAAAATCGCTGAGCAGCAGGCGCGGTTCGACCTCGCGATCGTAGCGGACGCCGTTGACCGTCACCGAGATGATCATGCGAGGCGCTCGTGCGGGCGCGGGCTCAGGACCAGGTAAATCGTGAAGCCGAGCGCGAAGGTGACGAACCAGGAATAGGTGTAGAGCGCATCGAGCAGCGTCGGGCTGGCGACCTGTCCGCCGGGAGTGGTGGCGGCGCGCACGAATCCCGGCACGACCGGAAGGATCGCCAGGACCAGCGCGATCATGGCGACGCGGTTCACGCCGTTATCGTAGGCGTAGCGGCCGTGCCGCTTGAAGAGATCGGCCGTGGACAGCTCGCGGCGCCGCAGCACCCAGTAGTCGGCGATCAGGACCCCGCCAATCGCGCCCATCAGGCTGGAGTAGCCGATCAGCCACGTGAAGATATAGGCGGCGGCGTCGGCATACAGCTTCCACGGCATCATGACGATCCCGATTGTCGCAGTGATGAGCCCGCCGGTCACGTAGTTGATGCGCCGCGGCGCGAGGCTCGAGAAATCGTTGGCGGGGGAGACGACGTTGGCGGCCATGTTGGTGGTGAGCTGCGCGAGCATGACGATGAGCGCGCCAAACACGATGACCGGTGCGCTGCCGATGCGCGCGATCAGGTCGACCGGATTCCAGATCGCCTCGCCGAAGATCACCAGCGTTGCGCTGGTGACCGCCACGCCGATGAACGCGAACGCCGTCATCGTGGCCGGAAGTCCGAGCGCCTGTCCAAGCGCCTGCGAGCGCTGGCTTCGCGCGAAGCGCGTGAAGTCGGGGATGTTGAGGCTGAGCGTGGCCCAGTAGCCGACGTTGGCGGTCAGCGCCGACGGGAACAACCGCCAGAACGACGCGTTGCCGGACTGGAGGCGCACCGATTGATCGAGGATGTGTCCGAGTCCGCCGCCGCGACGGACCGCCCAGCCGAGCAGCGCGACGCCGCCGGCCAGCAGCAGCGGCGCCGACCAGCCTTCGAGCTTTTTGATCCCGTCCAGGCCGTTGATGATGATCCACACCTGGACCAGCCAGAAGATCGCGAAGGCGATCCAGATGCCGGCCGCGAGATTGTTCCAGGCGGGCCACAGCGCGACGAGCAGCGTGTTGAGCGCGAGACCGCCGATCCAGGTCTGAATGCCGAACCAGCCGCAGGCCACGAACGCGCGGAGGATCGCCGGCACGTTGGCGCCTTTCACGCCGAAGCTCGCGCGGCACAGGACCGGGAAGGACACGCCGTACTTCGTGCCGGCATGCGCATTCAGAATCATCGGCACGAGCACCACGACGTTGCCCAGGAGGATGGTGAGCATCGCCTGCCACCAGTTCATGCCCTGCGCCATCAGTCCCGACGCGAGCGTGTAGGTCGTGATGACGACGCTCATGCCGATCCACAGCGCGGCGATGTGATAGGTGGACCAGGTGCGGCGGGCGAGCGGCGTCGGGGCGAGGTCGTGATTCCAGAGCGGACTGTCGGAGACGTCCTCGGTCAGCTCGACGAAGTCGCGGGAGGAAGGCGCCATGACACGCGGAGACGTGGCGGCATCGTAGCAGAAACCTCCCTCGACGAAAGTGTCGGTGGCGCGATCTCGCGTCAGCGTGTCGGCGTGACGTCGCGCGGTCAGGCGGCGAGAGGAGCAGGTGATCGAGTTTGACGCGAATCGCCATGGCGCCTCAGACGGTCAGCGACTGATCTTCGTCGAGCCGCGTGCCTTCGCGAACGACTTCGGCCAGCACCAGGATGATCAGCCCGTTGACGATCGCGAAGAGGTTGACGTCGGCCGGGCGGTGAATCGAAGGCCGTCGACTGGAGTGGCTGGCGCCAGGGTGGAGGTTGGAGGTGAAGGTTGAGGTGGAGCCTGGAGCCCGGAGCCGGAGCCTCAATTATGCCTCTATTGGGAACTTGTTATAGGGAATTTTAAGTCCATATTATTGACATTTAAGGAATAATAGAGGAATATACGTCCCATGTCTCAGGCACCCATCAAGCAACTCTATAGCGTCGAAGAGGTCGCGGATCGCCTGAACCTGCACGTGAAAACGGTTCGGCGAATCATCAGGGAGGGGCGTCTTCCGGCGAAGCGGATCGGCAAGGCGTATCGAATCACGCGCGCCGCGCTCGACGAATTTTCCGGCGTCGCTCCTTCGCCGGTCGAGACCGTCGCGCGCACACGACGCGTCACGGCGTCGACCATCGTCGATGTGGACGCGATCAGCCCCGAAGACAGCCAGCGGATCACGACGCTGATCATGGCGGGGCTGAACGCGCGGAGAGGCGAGTCCGACTTTCCGCGAATCGACAGCCTCTACGACATCGCTCAGGGCCGCCTGCGGCTCATGATCACGGGCAGCCCGTCGCTGACCTCTGATCTCTTGCGCACGATCGATGCGCTGGCGGGGGAACACCGTGGCTGACATCTACACGTCCGTCGCTGGCCAGCGGGCGATCGAGTCGTTCTACCGGCGGGCGCTGGATCGCTGGCCCGTGCCTCATGACGAGCTGACGGTACCGACTCGCCAGGGCGCGACGTTCGTGGTGGCGAGCGGCGATCCTGGCGCGCCGCCGCTCGTGCTGTTTCACGGGTCGGGAACGAATTCCGCGTCGTGGATTCGCGACGTCGCGGTGTGGGCGCGAGACTACCGCGTGTACGCCGTGGACATGATTGGCGAGCCCGGCTTCAGTGCGCCGTCGCGTCCTTCGCTGGCATCGGGCGCATATGCGGAATGGCTGGACGATGTCTGGGATCGCCTGGCGCTCTCGCAGGCGAGCGTGGTCGGCGTGTCGCTCGGCGGGTGGCTGGCACTCGACTTTGCCGTGCGGCGCCCCGGCCGCGTCGCCTCGCTGTCTCTCGTGTCGCCATCCGGTATCGGCAGGCAGAATCGGCTGTCTCTGCTGCGCATCGGCGTGTTGCGGATGTGCGGCGACTGGGGACTGCGGCGCTCGATGCAATTCGTCGCGGGCGGCACGATGGCGATACCGCCGCAGCTGGCGGAGTACCTGAAGATCGTCTTTCGAAGTTTCAGGCCTCGCATGACCGCGCTGCCGATTCGATCCGACGCCGAACTGCGTGCGCTCACCATGCCGGTCCAGGCGATTGTCGGCGGCCGCGACGTCCTGCTGCGCTCGGACGAGACGCGGCGCCGGCTCGAGCGCCTCGTGCCGCATGCACGCGTCATGCTGCTCGACGCTGCCGGTCATCTGCTGCCGCCGCAGACACAGGCGATTGCGGAATTTCTTGCCGCGGTGACGGTCAGGCCGCATCCGTCGCCGCATGCGTCGCGCGAATCGTGTCCTGACCTATTCGTAACGCTAGCGGCGCGATTCGTCGAACTATTCGAGCCGGAGAATCCGTGACGGATCGACGCGCGAGGCGCGGCGCGCCGGGACGAGGATGGCGAGGAACGTCAGGCCGAGGACAATCGCGGTGGCGGAGACCAGGATCAGCGGGTCGGAAGCCCGGACCTCGTAGAGCAGGCTGGATCCGGCACGGCCGGCGGCGTAGGCGACCGCGACGCCGATCACCGTGCCGACGATCGCCAGCGTCCGCCCCTGGTTCATCAGCAGCCAGAACGCGTCCGACGGCGTGGCGCCGAGCGCCATGCGCGTCGCCACCTCGCCGATGCGCTGGGTCGATGCGTAGGCAATCACGCCGTAGATCCCGACGCCGGCCAGCGCCAGCGCCGCCAGCGCGAACAGCAGCATCAATGTCATCCCGAGGCGTTGCCGCCGCGATCGACGCCGACACCACGTCGCCGAGCGCGCGCGGCGCGATCGGCATCTGCGGATCGACGGCGTTCACGGCGGCGCGCACCGGCGCGGCGAGCGCGGTCGGATCGGCCAGCGACGTGTTCAGGACGAACGCCTGGATGAAGTAGGGCGACTGCGTCTGCGGCGTGTAGTAGGCCGGATCGGCCGGCGTTCCCAGCGAGACGTACTTCACATCGTCCACCACGCCCACCACGGTGAAGACCGGCGCAGCGGGCACTTCCGGATAACCGGCCGTGAACTTCACCGTCAACGGATCTCTTGCGCCGAGATACCGGCGGACGAACGTGCGGTTGACGATCGCGACGGGTGCCGAGCCCTGCCGGTCATCGTCGGTGAAATTCCGTCCGGCGATCAGCTTCGTGCCGATGGCCGGGAAAAATCCCTGGTTGACGCGATGCGCCCGCGCGACGTTCGGGTGATCGGGATCCACCGTCTCGCCCTGCACGCCGATGTAGAGCACACCGTCGCGATCGGTGCCGAGCGGCAGCGTGGCGGTCGTGCCCACTGCGGTGACGCCGCCGATCGCCGCGCAGCCGATCGCTGATCTGCTGCGTCCAGGCCACCACCCGCTCGGAGACGAGTGCGGCCGTGACGGGAGCGCCTCCCGGCGGCGGAAAGATTCGCGCGGGCGGGAGCAGCACGTCGAACACCAGCCGGCCCTGCGGCACGAACCCGGACTCGGCGCTCCCGAGATTGCCGAAGCTGCGCACCAGCCATCCCGCGCCGGCGACCAGCGTGATGGCGAGCGCGATCTCCGCCACCGTCATGGTTTTCAGCATGCGGTGCGCGGTCGTTCCCGCCGTCGAACTGCGTCCGCCCTCGTTCATCAACGCTTTCAAGCTGGTGCCCGCCAGGCGCAGCGCCGGCGCCAGGCCGACCAGCAGCGCCGTGACCAGCAGCGCGGCGAGCGCGAATCCCAGCACGCGCGCATCGAACGGCACGCGCTCGAGGCGCGGCAGCGTCGCCGCTCCGAACGCCAGCAGCAGGCGGACGCCCGCGTAGGCGAGCAGCAGGCCGACGATCGTCCCGGCCGTCGCCAGCACCAGCGACTTCGGTCAGCAGTTGCCGGACGATGCGGCCGCGGCCGGCGCCGAGCGCGACCCGCACGGCGATCTCGCGCGCGCGCACGCTGCCGCGCGCCAGCATCAGATTGGTGACGTTCACGCACGCGAGAACCAGCAGGAGTGCGGCGGCGCCGAGCACCACGACCAGCGTGGCCCCGAGGTCGCCGACGATGGCGTTCACCAGCGGTTCGACGTCGTAGCGGCGGTTCTTGCCGAGCATGCCGTAGTCGCGCGCGATGCCGTTCATCGCCCCGGCCATCTCGCTCGCCAGCCGTTCGCGGCGCGTGCCCGGCTTGATGCGCAGGTAACTGTCGAACCCGTGACCGGTCGATTGCGGGGTGATGCTGAAGTTGACCCAGAAATCGGCGGCATGCGGGATATCGAAATCGCGCGAGGCGATGCCGACGATGGTGCCCGGCACCGGCGGACCGTTGACGAGGCGCAGCGCCTTGCCGACGAGCGCTGGATCGCTGCCGTACATGTCGCGCCACATGCGGTACGACAGCACCACCGAAAACGGCGCGTTGGTGGCATGTTCCTCGTGCGTGAACGGACGCCCGGCCAGCATCGGCACGCCGAACACGTCGAAGAAGCCTTCGGTCACTCCGTAGGCAATCGCCGATACCGCCGTGCCATCGTCGCGAAGGACCGTGGTGTCGAAACGCGCGGTGCCCGCGGCGCGGACGATCGAGACCGACGGGTCGTTCAGCCGGGCGATTTCCACGCCCGAGGTGCGGCCGGTCGTGAAACGGCCGTCAGTCGCCGGCGTGTAAACGGCGAAGAGTTCGTCAGGATGCGGATACGGCAGCGGCCGAAGCAGCGTGGCGTTGACCGTGCTGAAGATCGCCGTGGTCGCGCCGATGCCGACCGCCAGCGTCGCAATGGCGGCGAGCGCGAATCCCGGCTGCCGCCGCAGCGACCGCAGGCAGAACTTCAGATCGTTCAACACGGACCAATTAGACGGACGCCAGCCGCCGAAAGTTGGGAACCGCGTGGGTGAAGCGGCCGGTGAACGTTGTCGGTGCTTCGTGCTTGGGTGCGTGGGTGCTTAAGTGCAGTGCTAGGTGCGTAGGTGCTTCAGTGCGTGGGTGCGGTGCTTCGTGCGTCGTGCGGGTGTCCTTGGCTCAACGTTATCGCACAGACAGCACCGCAGCGTGCTGCGCACTAAGCACCAGGCACCCGGCACTGAAGCACCGCACCTACGCACCTCGCACCTACGCACCTCGCACCGTCACTATCGCTGTTCGCGAAGCGCCGGTTTGGATTCGAGGAGCTTCGTCCGCATCTTGTTCGACCGCGTCGATCGTGCGAGCGATTTGGTTCGCTCGAGGGCCTGGAGCCGCGTCGAACTGCGACATGGCCATCGCGGCGGGATCGACGATCGGCGGCAGGGGCACCACGCGCTTCGCGGCTGCGGCCGCCGCGGCTGCCCGCAGGTCAGCGCGTAGATCTTCGGGCGTCATCGTCGCGGCAGCGGGTGTCCGCAGGCGACTGAGGATCGCATCGTACTGCTCCAGCACGAGCCGGCGGTTGTCGAGCAGCATCGTCACCGACGCCGGATCGCCGGCGGTTGTTCCATCCGCAAAAATCGCCGCGCGGAACTCGGCCTTCATCGGCGTCGTGACCCCGGCCTTGTTACAGGGCGACGCGCCCAGCGCCTCGGTGCGCGATTCCGACGGCGCCGAGCATCTGGCCGCCGGGTACAACGACTGCATCGATGGCGCGTGGCATCGGAGCGCGGCTGCATCGGACTGCACGGCTCCATGACGATGTCGATGAGCCAGGCCGTGAGCGGTACGCTGGAGAGATTCGTGACGATGGCCGTGCCGTTGCGCGCGGCGTCGACTGCTGACTCGAGTTTGACGCGCGGCGGATCCGGCCTGGGCGAAGGCAACGGCGGCGGATAACGCCACGAAGAGTGCCGCGGCCGGCCACGAGTGTTTCATCACGCGGACCCGCTAGGGCTTGCCCTGCCCCTGGCGCGCGCGATCGATGGCGGCGGCCGCCTTCGACATCGCGTCGCGGCGCGCTTCGTCCTCGGTTGAGAAGTCGTTGACCGCGGCTGTCTTCAGCGTGTGAAAGTCGGCTTCGGGAACTTCGACGCCGGACGTCCAGCGGCCACCGGCGTTCTTCGTCGTCGTGACGAGAATCCGGTGGCCGTAGTACGTCTCTTCGTACGTCATTTTTCGATCATACGCCCGCTAGCAGTTGCCGCCCGGGCCGCCGAACCAGAGCGAGGTGTTCCACGGCGACGCGTAGGTGTTGAGCTGTGCCGTGTAGCAGTTCGGCCAGGATTGCGATGCGGTCAGGTTGGCCCATGCGGACCCGCCCGCCGCCGGGAAGTAGTAGATCTGACGCTGGTAGGCGGCTTTCTGCCAGCCGGCGTTTGCGAACGCGCCGCTGCCCATCGGCGGGAAGCTCGTCGTCCCGACGGTTTCGCCGCCGTAGTCGATGCTCTCGGCGTGCCGGGAGAGCGCGCCGTTGTTGTAGATCGACGCCGGGTAGTAGCCGATGGCGTTGCTCGAGTTCGTGCCCTTCACATACAGCCACCATCGCCCCTGGAACAGGTAGTAGGCGACCTCGAGCGAATACTGCGGGCCGTTGGTGCTGCTGTACGGCGTCGGAATCGCGCCGCCGATCGCCCACGAGTTGTTCGTCTGCACGAACGCCGAGCACGTCAGGTTGTAGCACCCGGTGCTGCCGTAGCCGTCCGCGGTCCAATAGATGAAGAACACCGGCCGCGGGCTGTTGTTGTAGAACTGCGGATACACCTGCCAGCCGACTTCGGCCGTCTGCAGGTTCGCGCCGGATCCGCCGGCGTACCAGTGCTGCGACAGCGAGAAAATCTGGTTCGCGCCGATCGCCGGCTGCCACAGATTCAGGAAGCTGTGACCGCCCACGTTGTTCACGCTCTGAAACGCGTGGGCCCAGCGGTGCGTGGCGGCAACCTGCGGCGGCTCCGGCTGCTGCGGTCTACTCAGGCGGGGAGGGATTGCGCCGCCGCCCGGGCCCTTTCGAAAAAAACTCCGCATGTCCTCGAAGCGCGTGAGGTCTTCGAGCGTGACCCGGCGCATCGGAATCGTGCCCGGCGGGCAATACATCACGTTGCCGAACTGATCGTTCTTGTTCTCGGCCATCTGCGGCGGCACCTGGGCGTCGCGCCGTTCCTCGGCCGCGCTGGCCGGGGCGTTCATGGTCGGCATGTCCGGCGCGGACGGCACCGCCCCCGCCGCGCCTTTCAGCGACGGCTGCTGTTCGACCGGCACGCAGTCGAAGACCGAGCCGTTCTCGTCCACGAAGCTGTTCATGACCTCGACGCCGTCGTAGAGGCGGAGGATGTGCGTCCGCATCTCCGCGAACGAGTCTTCGTGCGCGACCTTGCTCGCCGGCCGCGCGGCGAACTCCGTATGCCGGGCGCCGTTCACCGCCGCGAGGAACTGGTCGAACGGGAGAATTCCTTTGGGATCTGCCATGGCGAGCTCCTTTGGTCTGGACTAACGCCCGGCCAAACTTTTCCGCACATTCCTGTTGGATATGGCCGCTCTGGTTGAGTCAGAAAAGCATAAATAAACCGTTGACTTTGCCTATGTGCGGCCGGATTATCGGCCACGTCCGTTCCCTTTTGCCGAGGTTTCGCGTGTAGCTCAACCAGGAGGATGCGATGCGTCGTTTCGTGATGCAGGCGGTGTTTGTCCTCTGTGCAGCCTTCGGCGCAGCTTCGAGCCTCGCGGCTCAGGAAGCTGCCAGCATTGTCGGTGTTGTTCGAGATACCAGCGGCGCGGTGATGCCCGGCGTCACCGTCGAAGCTTCGAGCCCAGCACTTATCGAGAAGGTCCGCAACGCGGTGACCGACGGCAGCGGCCGTTTCGCCATCATCGACCTGCGCCCCGGCTCCTACGTGGTTGCGTTCTCGCTGCCTGGCTTCAAATCGGTTCGACGCGAGGGCATCATCCTGGCCGGCGCCTTTGCCGCGACGGTCAACGCGGAACTCGCGGTCGGCGCGCTCGAGGAAACCGTGACGGTTTCCGGCGCGTCTCCGGTCGTCGATCTCCAGAGCACACAGAATCAATTCGTCGCCAATCGCGACGTGCTCGACGTGCTGCCCGCCACGCGGTCGATGCAGGGCGGGGCCAGCCTCGTGCCCGGCGTCAATTTCTACAGTCAGGGATTCGTCAGCACGATGTCGGTCCACGGATCGGCCTCGTCTGACCAGCGCATCTATTTCGACGGCTTGCGGATCGGCCAGAACCTGACGGGGACCGGCAGCCAGGCGAACGGGACCGGCGTGAACGATCTGGCGCAGGAAGAACTGGTCTACGACGCCGGCTCGCAGTCGGCGGAAACCTCGCTCGGCGGCGTGCGGATGGATTCGATCCCCAAGGAAGGCGGCAACCGGTTCAGCGGATCGGAGCGGTTCTTCTTTTCGAACGGCTCGCTGCAGAACGACAACGTGCCCGACGATCTCCGGCAGTACATCCGCGAGGGCGACTCCCTGCGAATCAGCTGGAACCAGAACGCGACGTTCGGCGGACCGATCGTGAAGGACCGCCTGTGGTTCTTCACGGCGTTCCGCATCTCGCAGTCCGACAGCTACGTCGCCAACATGTATTTCGCCGACGGCTCCCGCGTGAACCGCAACGGCGCCGTGGCGCCGAACGGTCAGCTGCGTCTGACCGCGCAGATCAACCAGAAGAACAAGATCCGCGGGGCGTACTACAACTCGAACGGCAATACCCAGCGCTACGACGTGGGTTGCACGGCGACCAGCGGCAATCGCGTGTCGTGCGTCGCCCCGGAAGCGGCGTACCAGTTGCCGACTCCCGTCCAGCAGGCGGGGGACGCTAAATGGACCTCGACGCTGACCAGCCGGCTTCTCCTCGAAGTCGCCCAGTCGTTCGGCGTGGCGAGCTACCGATTCGCTACCAGCCGGAAGTGGGGCCGTACGACGTCATGAATCTCGACAGCGCCACCGGCTGGCGCACGGTCGCGTCGGCGACGGCGTCGCAGGACTATCTGAGCACGGTGTGGGACCTGAACGCGAAGCTCTCGTACGTGACCGGTTCGCACAATCTGAAGTGGGGCCTCAATCACGAGTGGGGCGACGACCGCAACTATCTCGACAACCGGGCGAACATGTCCACGCTGACATTCGCGAATGGCGTGCCGACGTCTGTGACCGTTCGCAACACGCCGGTCACGCGGTACAACACGCTGAACGCCGACTCCGGCGTCTTCGCGCAGGATCGGTGGACGAAGAACCGGCTCACGCTGTTCGGCGGCTTCCGCTACGACGTCTTCAAGGCGTCCATTCCCGACCAGACCGCGCCGGCCAACCCGTTTGTCCCCGCGCGCGACATCGCGGGCAAGTCGTGCCAGCCCTGCTTCAATGACTGGTCGATTCGCGGTGGCGCCTCCTTCGACCTGTTCGGCAACTCCAAGACGGCGTTGAAGACGTCGATCGGCAAATTCCTCCAGGCGAATGCGCTCGGGACCACCTCGTCGCTGAACCCGCTCGGCGGCCAGTCGAACACGCGGCCCTGGAACGACCTCGACCACAACGGGCGGGCCGTGGACGCGAACGGCAACATCCAGTTCAACGAGATTGGCGCGACGACCAACAACAACTTCGGGCTGCCCGCCGGTTCGCTGCAGATCGATCCCGATCTCAAGCGCGGCAACAACTGGGAAGAAACCGTCTCGGTGCAGCACGAGCTGCGGTCCAATATTTCGGTGACCGTCGGCTACTATCGCCGGCAGTTCTACAACGACGCGTGGACCAAGAACACGGCCGTCGATCCCGTGGCGGACTTTACGCCGTTCACGATCGTCGGGCCGACCAACCCCAACCTGCCGGATGGCGGCGGCGAGGTCATCACGCTGTACAACCTGAACGATAACAAGCGCGGCGCGGTGAACAGCGTCCGGACGAATTCGTTCAACAACTCGACCGTCTACAACGGCTTCGAGCTCAGCGTGAACGCCCGTCACGGCCGTGGCTTCGCGTTCGGCAGCATGACGACGGAGCGGACCGCCACGAATAACTGCACCGACCTGATCGAATTCGGATCCGAACAACCTGCGGTTCTGCGAACGGATCCCGCCGTTCAGAACGCTGTTCAAGGGGTCGGCGTCGTACCGGCTGCCCTACGAGATCCAGGTGGCGGGCACGTTCCAGGCGCGGCCGGGGATTCCGCTGGGCGCGGACTACACGGTGACGAGCGCGGTCGCCGGCCGGCCGCTGACGGGTGGCGTCGCCAGTCTCACGGTCAACCTCATCGACCCGACGACCACCTTCTATTCATACGTGTTCACGAACGATTTCCGCGTCTCGCGCCTCTTCCGGTTCGGCAAGGCCCGGGTGCAGGGATTCGCCGAAATCTTCAATCTCGTGAACGATTCGACGATTTTCACCCGCAACGAGACCTACGGGCCCCAGTGGTACAACCCGATCGACCTCGTGCAGTCCCGGCGCTTCCAGTTCGGATTTCAGGTGGATTTCTAAGTCGGGTGCGCCGATACTCTTACCGTTCGGAGGATTCATGAAACGCTTGATAGCGACCGCAATTTACGCAATCTGCGCGATGGCCGCGACCAGCGCCGCGGCGGCGGACGCGCCCGCGCCCACCTATAACAAGGACATCGCGCCGATCCTGAACCGGAGCTGCGTCGAGTGTCATCGGCCGAACCAGGTCGCGCCGATGTCGCTGCTCTCCTACCAGGAGGCGAGGCCGTGGGCGAAATCGATCAAGGCGAAGGTCGCCTCGCGCGAGATGCCGCCATGGTTCGCCGACCATCGCTACAAGAAGCTGGAAAACGACAAGAGCCTGTCGCAGGCCGACATCGACCTGCTGAGCGCGTGGGCTGACACCGGCGCGCCGCAGGGCGCGGGCACGCCGCCGCCGCCGCCGACCTTCTCGGCCGGTGGATGGAGCCATCCCTCCGGACGCGATCCGGATCTCGTCATCGAGCTGCCGATCGACTGGCAGGTCAACGCCGAAGGCGAGATGCCGAACTTCAATCTCTACACGCCGCTGCCGTTCAACGAATCGCGGCTGGTCGGCGCGACCCAGGTCCTGCCGGGCAACGTCCGCGCGACGCATCACATCACGACGGCCGTCGTGAACATGCCGCCGGGAACGAAGCTCGGAACGGGGCCGGCCTGGCCGGGCGGACCGGTCACCGACTACGTGCCGGTGCCGGCCGACAAGGGTGCGGCGGTCGAGCAAGCCACTGATAACGCGGTCGTCGAAGACGAGGACGATGGCGGCGGTTTCGGCGCGTACATTCCGGGCTCGGGTGCGCGCGTCGCGCGTCCGGGGCAGGCGAGAACCATCCGCGCCGATCGCTTCCACTATCTCCGCTGGAACCTCCACTTCCAGGCGACCGGCAAGGCCGAGATCTCCAGGCCGAAGATCGGCATCTGGTGGGCGAACGAGAGCGAAGTCACCAGCGTCGAGCGAAGCCTGGGCCTGCGCGAGCAGACCTCGGAAGGGCAGGCGGTGATCGCGCCGGTTGGACGGGCGCGCAACGTCGGCTCCGGCACGAACGTGAATCCGTTCCTCGCGCCGATTACTCCCAACGACGCGAACTGGACCGTCACCGGCATCAACGGATTCCAGGACGACGTGACGATCTACGGCATCACGCTGCACATGCACCTGCGTGGCAAGGATGTGACGTACGTGCTCACGTATCCCGACGGCCGCGAGGAGATCCTCCTCCGTGTGCCGCACTACAGTTTCGAATGGCAGATGCCGTACGTCTTCGCCGAGCCGATTCATGCGCCGGCGGGCAGCACGGTCAAAGCCATTGCCCGCTACGACAATTCGACCGGCAACCGGATGAATCCGGCGCCGAACAAAGAGGTCTTCTGGTCGGAGCAAAGCTGGGACGATATGTTCCTGACCAGCGTCCGCTATACGGTGGACAAGAAGCCGCAGCCGACGGCGCAGGGACGTTAACACTCGTGGCGACGGCGCGACATCTCACGATCCTCGTGCTCGTGCTCGGCGTGGGGCCGCTGCTCCACGCCCAGCGCGGGCGCGGCGGCACAGGCGAAAAACCGAAAGTCGATATCGTTCAAACGGTCGGATGCGCGGAGCGCAAGGCCGGGAACCCGGAGACCTGGTCGCTCACGAAGGCCACCGATCCCAAGGTGTCTGCGCAGGGGCTTTTCAACACGAACCAGGTGGACGAGGCGAAGAAAGCGGCGCTCGGCACCCAGTCGTTTCAGCTGGTCGGCGTGGCGGATTTTCTCGATGCGGAGAGTCTGCTGAAATCGGGACAGCGGAAGGATTTCACGTCGAACGAGACGGTCAACGCGACCAATCAGCTGCGCGCCGGACACCGCGTCCTGGTCAAGGGCATGCTGATCGAGGCGCCGGATCAGAAACGCATCAACCTGCTCTCGGTCGTCGCCCTCGCCGACACCTGCCAGTAACCAACATCAGGACGCGGACGATTACGGCTGGCTGCCCTCGCGGCGCCACCACGTCGTGCCGTAATTGACCGAGGGCTGGTCGTCCACGGCCAGCTGCATCCGCAGGCGATGATTGACCGGCGAGGCGACAAACGTCGCGCCGGTCAAATGAATCTTCTTGCCCTGGTAGGTCATCGCTCCCGTATCCCAGTAGTGCGTGAAGTACCCGCCGGCATCGCCGCCGACCGGTCCCGCCTTCACCAGCTGAAATCCGCGGCTGTCGTCTTCGACCCGTACCAGATAGTGTGCCTTGCGGTCGTAGAACATCCGGATCTTCACGGAGTAGGCGCGGCCTGACAGGTTCGCCTGGATCGTTCCCTCGTACGTGCAGCCATCGACGTGCCGGATCGTTTCGGTTCCCGTGTAGTCGCCGGCCGGACCGAACGGCGATTCGGGGAGCACGCCTTCGATGCGCCACTGGCCGACGAAGTACTGCGGGTTGAAGCGCGGCTGATCGTCGTGGTCCGGGTTCTCCGCGCCCCGCGTCGGGCGTTTCAGCGCCTCGAGGCCCTTGTTGAGATCGAGCTCCTCGCGCGTGAGGCACTGGCCGGCCACCGCCGTCTCGCCGGCTTTCAGCGTGACCGTCGGCTCAGCGGGGAGGGGCGGCCGGCGCCTGCGCGAACGCGGCGACCGCCGGCAGCATGAATAGCAGGGCGATCGGTGTTTTCAGCATGAAGGACCTCACCGAGAACGCTTTCCTTACGTGACGTCGCGCGGATTAAAGCACAGTACCTGACTCTCGGAAAGTCGTCCTGGCCCTCCAGCTTGCGCCGCGCACCCGGGCGCGCCAGAATGCCCGTGCGTGTGGAACCGACGGCTTCGGTTCGGGAGGGTTCAGATGCAGAAGGTATTTGCCGGTCTGGCCGCGTGCGCGTTGCTGCTCGCCGGGTCCGCGTCGGTCTCCGCCAAGACTGAGACCGTCACCGGAAAAATCGTCGACATGAACTGCTACATGAAGGACAAGGTGAACAACGCCGGGGCGGATCACAAGATGCCCGCCGATACCAAGGACTGCGCGGCGGCGTGCGCGAAGGAAGGGATGCCGCTGGCGCTGCTCACCTCCGACGGCAAGGTCTACGAGATCGCCGGCGCCCTGGCGGCGAACAAGAACGCCAAACTGATCCCGCACATCACGCACACCGTCTCGATCACCGGCGACACGATGGACATGAGCGGCAAGATGATGATTACCGCGTCCGAATTGAAGATGGTTTCGAAGTAGGGTACACATCCGTCGCCTCGGGTGTGTCCCGGAAGTCCGCCGGCGACACACCCGCCACCGGTTTCTCAGAGTCGCTTCTCTCCGTTCCTCTTCCTCGCACGACGTCCCGCCCGATGGTGTTCAGTCCGCCTCTTCGGCGAGAACTGGGCGACAATTCAAGGTCATGCCACATTCAGATGACCGCGCGATCGATGTCCGCACGGCAACCGCCGACGGCGTCCGCCTCCAGTACCTCACCGCCGGCACCGGTCCCGCGATCGTGCTGTTGCACGGCTACGCCGAGACGTCTTTGATGTGGCGGCCGCTCATTCCACACCTCGCCGATCGCTTCCAGGTCATCGCGCCTGACTTGCCGGGCATCGGCGATTCGGATATTCCGCACGACGGCCTGGACATGACGCGAGCCGGAGCACGCATTCACGACCTCGTGAAAGGACTGGGCATCGGCACGGCGATGGTGGTCGGGCACGACATCGGGCTGATGGTGGCGTTCGCCTACGCGGCGCAGTTTCCAGCAGAGACGAACAAGCTCGTGCTCATGGATGCGTTTCTCCCGGGCGTCGATGGCTGGGAAGCGATCTACAACAACCCGGCGATCTGGCACTTTCGTTTTCACGGGCCGACGCCGGAAGCGCTGGTGGCCGGACGCGAGCGGACCTACTTCGAACATTTCTGGAACGACTTCGCGGCCGACCCCACGCGGTCGATTCCTGAATCCGCCCGCCAGGCGTATACCGCCGCATACGCGCGCCCGGGTCGCATGCGCGCGGCGTGGGCGTACTTCGAATCCTTTCCGCAGGCCGCCACAGACTTTGCGCGCCTGTCGCGCACGAAGCTGCCGATGCCCGTCCTGGCGATCGGCGGCGATCACGCGAATGGAGAAGCGCTCGCCAGCCAGGTCGCGCTCGTCGCCACGCGCCCATCGTCGATCGTGTTGCCAAACACCGGGCATTGGCTGATGGAGGAGAACACGCAAGGCACCGTTGATGCGTTGACGCGGTTTCTCGCGGCTGACAGGACAGTCGGTGCGTAGGTGCGTGAGGTGCGAGGTGCGGAGGTGCGGTGCTGAGGTGCCTAGGTGCTTCGTGCACGGTGCGCTGCACATCTGCACTAGGCACCATGCACGCTGCACCGCACTGAAGCACCAAGCACCATGCACTGGCACCCACAGCACCTACGCACCCCGCACCATGCACTGCACCCACGCACCTACGCACCTACGCACCCCCGCACCGACTGCGTCCGAAGATCATGATACCTATTGCACCGCCGATATACAGCGAGTAACCTGCGCCCATCGGAGGGCTCTCATGCGACGCATCATTGCTGGCGGATTCGTCCTGTCGCTCTGTCTGTCGTTCATGGCCGTCGACCGTGTCCAGACCGCGGCCGACCCGGCTCGCGTCACCATCGATACCGGTGCGCTGCACGGCGTGGTCAGCGATGACGTCGTGTCCTATCTGGGGATTCCGTTTGCCGCCCCGCCGGTCGGCGATCTCCGGTGGCGGGCACCGCGGCCGCCGGCCAGGTGGCAGGGCGAGCGCGCGGCGAATCAGTTCGGGAACGACTGCGTCCAGCACCGGAAGTACGACCAGCCGCAGAGCGAGGACTGCCTCAACCTGAATGTCTGGGCGCCGGCCCAGGCCGAGGGGCGGCGGCTGCCGGTCATGGTGTGGATCTACGGCGGCGGCCTCAGCTACGGATCGGCGGCGTGGCCGTGGTACGACGGCGCGGCATTCGCCCGCCAGGGCATCGTGCTCGTGTCCTTCAACTACCGCCTCGCGCGTTTCGGATTCTTCGCGCATCCGGCGTTGTCCGCCGAGGATCCGAATGCGCCGGTCGGCAACTACGGCTTCATGGATCAGATCGCCGCGCTCCAGTGGGTGCAGCGCAACATCGCCGCGTTTGGCGGCAATCCCGGCGACGTGACGATCTTCGGTGAGTCGGCGGGCGGCCGTTCGGTGAACGCGATGCTGGTGTCGCCGCTGACGAAGGGACTGTTCCAGAAAGCGATCATCGAGTCCGGCGCGGGACGCGGTGCGTTGCGGCGGATCCGGGACGGTGCCGGTTCGGCAGAAGCGATGGGCGTCGAGTTCGCGAAGTCGGCCGGCGTGACGAACGCCACGCCCGCGGCACTGCGCGCGCTCTCATCGGACGCGGTCCGCGGGCCGATCGGCAACACGCCGCCGGCCTTTGCCAACGCGATGATCGACGGCCGCGTCGTCGTCGAAGACTTCATCGACACGTACAAGAAAGGCGCGCAGCACCAGGTGCCGCTCATGATCGGTGCGAACAGCGCGGAATTCGGAACCGGCGCGGTGCCCGAGCCCGACGCGGTGTTCCGGAGCCTCGGCGACGCGAAGGACAAGGCGCTGGCGATGTACGACGGCTACGGCTCGCGCGATCCGAAACTCGTCGGCATGGAAATCACCAGCGACATGGGGATGAACAACGGCACGCGCTACGTGGCCCGCCTCATCGCCAAGGCCGGCAAGCCGGTGTTCTTCTATCACTTCGGCTACGTCACGGAGTCGGGACGTGCGACCAGTCCGGCCGCGCGTCATGCGTCCGAACTGGTGTATGTCTTCGACACGCTGGGTTCGCGGACGACGCGCGGTGGAGCGCCGATTGCCATCAGCGACGCCGATCGCAAGATCGCGAAACAGATGAACGGCTACTGGGCGCGATTCGCGAAGACCGGCGATCCCAATGGCGCCGGCGCGCCGCGCTGGCCGGCGTACACTCTTCAGAACGACGCGGTCCTCGAGTTCACGATGAACGAGGGACCGGTCGCGCGCGAGCACTTCAAGGCGTCCAAGATGGCATTCTGGGACGCGTTGTACGATTCGGGTTTCCGGGTGCGGTGATCGTCTCGGGGCTCGGGGCTCGGGGCTCGGGACTGGGGACTCGGGACTGGGGACTGTTGATGATGAAAACTGTTGGGACGACGATGACGATCGTCGCCGTGTCGATTTCGGCCGCGCTGCTCGCGCAGACGCCTTCGAAAGCCGTGATTTCCGGACCGGTCGGCGCCAGCCCCTATGACATCGTGCGCGGGTGGCAGAAGCCGTTCGCCGCGGCGGGCTTCGCCTTCGGCGGCAACTCCGGCGTCTTTGCGGAATCGCCGAACCGCATCTTCGTCGCGCAGCGCGGCGAAACGCGGCTGCCCAGCTCCGATTCCCGCGGCCTTCTCGGGATTTGCGGGCTCGATCGGCATCAACGTCCTCAGCGCCACCGATCGCCGCGTCTGGCAGAACTGTCTCTATACCCTCGATGCCAACGGCAACGTCAAGGAACGCTGGACGCAGTGGGATTCCCTCTGCCAGGGTTCTGACGGCCCCGGTCCGCATCGCATCCGGATCAGCCCGTACGATCCCGAGCATCGCGTCTGGGTCGTCAACGAAACGTTCAGCCAGATTTACGTGTTCTCCAACGATGGCAGCAAGCTGTTGAAGACGCTCGGCGAGAAGAAAGTCCAGGGCAACGACAAGACGCACTTCGCCAAGCCGCAGGACGTGGCGTTTCTGCCGGACGGCCGGATTCTGATCGCGGACGGACTGGACAATCACCGCATCATGATTCTCGACCGCGACATGAACTACCTGGGAGAGTTCGGCGGCTTCGGCACCGGCCCCGGGCAGTTCAACGGCGTCCACGCGGTGGCGGTCGGCCCGCGCGGCATGATCTTCGGCCTCGATCGATCGGGAAACCGCATCAACGTCTTCAGGACGACTGCCGATCCCGCGAAAGTCGAGTTCGTCGAGGCGTGGACCGGCTTCCAGTTGCCGCTCGACATCATCGTCAACGACGACAGCGTGTGGCTGACGGATCTGGGGCCGCTGCGCTTCAACAAGCTCGATTTCAAGGGCAATCATCTCTACACGTGGATGGTGCCGAGCGATCTGCCGGACGGATATCTCGAGGTCCACGCGTTCACGGTCGACTCGAACGGCAATCTGTTCGGCGGTGACAACCAGTACGGGCGGACGCAGAAGTTCGTGCCGAAGCCGGGCGCCGATCCGGCGCTGCTCGTCCGCCAGCCGTGGGTGGCCCGCCCGTGATCGACCGCGATCGCACGGACCGTCGCGCATTGCTCCAGGGCAGTGTGGCGGCGGCGTTGAGCGCGCTGTTTCCGTGGGATGCTGCGGCAGGGCAGGGGGCGAATCAGGTCGCGGTCGCACGGCCGCCCGTCGGCGTCAGGTCCTGGTGTTCCTGCCGTCACGCAGCCGCTCAGCCAGTACATTGCGGCCAGTCCGCGCGCCGTGCTGCCGGAAGAGATCCGCGAGTTGGGCAAGCGTCACATCCTCGACACCCTCGCGTCGATGGTGGCGTGCCGCGACCTTCAACCCGCCGTGCTCGCACGGCGATATGCGGCCGCGATGAGCGGCGGCGGCCCTTCGACGATTCTCGCCACGAGCGAGCGTGCCGCGCTGGTCGATGCCGTTTTCGCCAGCGCCGTGACCGGCCACTCGGCCGAGATCAACGATTTCTCGCCGTCGGCGTACACGCCAGCCCGGCCCCGCGGTGGTCAGCACCGCGCTCTGTCTGGGCGCTGCTCGTCACAGCCTCCGGCGCGTCGCTCTTGAACGCGGTGGTGACAGGGTACGAGTTGACCTGCCGCGTTCCGAAGACGCTCGGCATCGGCAACCTGCGCGACCGCCTCGGTCTTGCCAACCACGGCGTCGGTCCGGTGTTCGGAAGCGCCGCCGCGGCGGCCTCGATCCTCGAGATGCCCGAGGCGCGCATTCCGCACCTGCTCAGCTACTGCGCGCAGCAGGCCTCGGGATCCTGGCAGTGGCTGCTCGACGTCGATCACATCGAGAAGGCGTTCGTCTTCGCGGGCATGCCGGCCAGAAACGGCCTCCAGGCGGCGCTGCTGGTCGATGCCGGTTTCACCGGCGTGCCGAACTGCCTCGACGTGCCGGGCGGCTGGCTGATGTCCGGGATGTTCACCGCCGCCGGATCGGATCTGAATCGCGCGTACCTCATTGAAGATCTCGGGCGCCGCTTCGAGTTGCCATTGGTTGGTTACAAGCGCTATCCGACCGGAGGCCCGGCGCAGGCCGGCGTCGAAGGGATTCTGCAGCTGTCGCAGCGCGTCGATCGCCGCCAGATCGATCGTGTGCGCATTGCCATGCCCGAGCGCGCCGACGCGTTCGCGAACGCCGCGATGCCGGCGCTCAACCTGCCGTATCTCTGCGCCATCATCATCATCGACGGATCGCTGGACTTCAGCGCCGCCCACTCGATGGCGCGCAAGGAAACCGATCCCGCGGTGCGCGCGATCATGTCGCGCGTCGAGGTCGTCCACGATCCGTCCCAGGAGCGCGAGCCCCGGCAGGAATCGGCGCGGGTCACGGTGACGCTTCGCAACGGCGAGCGGCACGAGGTCTTCATCGAGGGGGTGGCCGGGTTCCCGAGCCATCCGATGACCCGCGAGGACGTCGAGGCCAAGGCGCTCGAGCTGATGGGTCCGAGGCTGGGAGATGCCGCGGCGCGCCAGATCGTCTCGCGCGTCCGTTCGCTCGAGAGCGTCCGCGATGTCGGCGAGCTCGTGACCGCGATCGCGGCGAAGGGATGATGCACGACGATGGCACGGTCTCCGTCCAGGCCAATTCGCCCGCCGGCCGCGGCGCCCGCGCCGGCTGATGTATCCGCCGGGCGTCCCGACATGATCGTGGACTTTGTCGTCGACGGCGGATTGCTCTTCGTCGTGCTGAAAAATATCGGCGACCGCGAGCGCGTTTCACGTGGTGACCACGTTCGATCGCAGCTTTCGGGGCCTTGGCGGCGCGCGGGACATCAGCGCGATGGCGCTCTTTCGCGGCGTCGAGTTCGTGCCACCGGGCAAGGAGTTCCGGCAACTGGTGGATTCAATCGGCGCGTACTACGCCAGGCAGGAACCGCTCCGTCTCACCGCGACGGTCACCTACGCCGACCGACGGGAACAGCAGTTCAAGGACACCATGTCGCACAACCTGGAGATCTACCGGGATCTCAGTGACATGGCCGGACTCTAGCCACTACCGGCCCGCGACAGAGGAGCTCCACGATGGCCACCACGACACGCAACGATCCGTATTCGAATTTCAACTTCGTCGTGCAGATTGACGGCATTCCCGACGGGAACTTCACAGAGTGCAGCGGCTTGTGCAGCCAGACCGAGGCGATTACCTATCGGGAAGGCGGCCAGTTTCGGCGTCCATGTCCTGCCGGGGCGGACCAGCTACAGCGCGATCACGCTCAAGCGCGGCATCACGGCGGATCTCAGCCTGTGGAATTGGTACAAGGCGACCGCCGAAGGACATCCCGATCGCCGCAACGGCGTCGATCATCCTGCTCGACGGAGATCGGAAACAAGTGGCGCGGTGGAACTTCAGAAACGGCTGGCCGGCGAAGTACTGCGGCCCGGCGCTGAACGCCGCCGGGAACGAGATCGCGATCGAGACGCTGGAAATCGTGCACGAGGGGTTGGAGCGTGAATCCTGACGCGGGAGCGAGCGGCATGGCTGCGCACAAGGTGAGGTCCGTGATCGTGCAGCGGCTGGCGGTCTGCACGCTGCTGCTTTTCGTGTGCGCCGCCGCGTCCGCGCAGACCGCGCGCGAGCCGGCCCCGATCGTGGTCCAGGGCGCGATGGTCAGCGAGACCGATCGACTCGTGGCGGGCCTCGATCATCCGGTCCTCGAGAAGATCGGCACGTGGAGTTTCTGGCGCGGTACCCTCGATGGCTATCCGGTCATCGTGTCGCTCACCAACAAGGGCGCGGCGAATGCCGCGGCGGCGACGATGCTGGCGGTGGAGCGATTTCATCCGGTCGCGATCATCAACCAGGGAACCGCCGGTGGACACGATCCCGCGCTCCACGTCTACGACATCGTCATCGGCACGCGCGCGCTGAATACCGGCGCGTTCCGCAGCGTGTTCCGCCCGGCCGGCGCGGGCACGGCGCCCACCACCTGGATGCCGCTCGATCTGCTTCAGGAAGGGAGCGCCGTTTACGGGGTCCACCGCCTCGCCGGCTTCGAGGCCGATCCGGCGCTGCTGGCGGTCGCGCATCGTGTGATGGGCGGCTACACGCGCGGACGCGCGGTCGACGGCGTCATCGGCAGCAGCGACCTGTGGATGGACGAAATCGATCTCGTCGCGCACCTGCACGAGGCGTACGGCACGTCGGTCGAAGAGATGGAGACCGCAGCGGCTGCGCAGGTGTCGTCGATGATGAAGGTGCCGTTCATCGGCATCCGGATTCTCTCGGACAACATCACCAACGGCGGCACCTACGATCCGAAGACCGGCGAGGCCTGCCAGGAGTTCGTTCTGACCGTCGTCCGAGCGTACGGTTCAACTCTGCCGCGCTAGCCGCCGCGTCTTGGCCGCGTCGAATGCCGGTTGATACAGTTTTGCAGAGGTTGCTTTACAGTTTTGCCAACCGGCATTGCAGAATGGGAAGTTCTGCTGTTAAGTAACGCCAGCATGGGCGCGGAAAGCACACTGAAAGGCCCCGCTGATCCCAAAGGACAGCGGGATCGTTCCGCAGGATCACATTCTCGTGATCGCGCCGCGAAAATCCGCGCACATCTCATCTACGACATCGGCCAGGCACGGGAACCCGAGAGAGCTCGAGAAACCCCGTTTAACAGTACGGCGGTGATCGCGCCAGTAACGGCCGCGATCGCGTCAGCACTGGCGGCGATCGCGTCAGTGCTGTCCGTGATCGCCTCGACGATGGCGCTTGTACTGAGGCAGATCGCGTCTGGACTTAAGCAGATGGCGTCTGCGCTGAGACAGATGTCGTTGGCTTTGAGTCGGACGCTCGTGCTGGCGGCGTGGGGCATCGTTGGGATCGCGCGCGTCTCGATTTCGGCAGCACAGCGGCTGTTCGCCTTCGCGTTTCTCTCAGGCCGGCGGCTGTTCGCCTTCGCGTTTCTGACAGGCCGGCGGGTGTTCGCGTTCGCGTTTCTGACAGGCCGGCGGCTGTTCGCTTCGCGTTTCTGACAGGCCGGCGGCTGTTCGCCTTCGCGTTTCTGGCAGGCCGGCGGCTGTTCGCGTTCGCGTTTCTGACAGGCCGGCGGCTGTTCGCGTTCGCGTTTCTGGCAAGCCGGCGGGTGTTCGCTTTCGCGTTTCTGACAGGCCGGCGGCTGTTCGCGTTCGCGTTTCTGGCAAGCCGGCGGCTGTTCGCTTTCGCGTTTCTGACAGGCCGGCGGCTGTTCGCGTTCGCGTTTCTGGCCAGCCGGCGGCTGTTCGCTTTCGCGTTTCTGACAGGCCGGCGGCTGTTCGCGTTCGCGTTTCTGGCAAGCCGGCGGCTGTTCGCTTTCGCGTTTCTGACAGGCCGGCGGTTGTTCGCCTTCGCATTTCTGACGAGCCGGCGGCTGTTCGCGTTCGCGTTTCTGGCAGGCCGGCGGCTGTTCGCGTTGCCGGCATGGCAGTGGCCGCAGGTCGATCTCGGCGACGCCGTGCTCGTGGTGATTGTCGCTGTCGCGGCCACTGCGGTCGTGGCGACCTTCGACATTCCCCACGAGGCGGCGTTCAGCCTGCAGGCCGGGCGCTCCGTGGCTCCGTCCGCGCAACTCGCGGCTGTTGCGACCGCCGGTCAGGCTCCGCCACGATCGCAGACCCGTCGCGCAACGATCGCAAACCGTCGCGGTCGCCAGTCCCCAGGCCGCGGCGTTAGCTGCGCCGGCCCCGTGCCGGTCGCACCGAAATCGCCGCCGGCAGCGCCGCCACCGGTTCGCACGCGCCCCGCGCCGCAGGTCGTCGCGTCAGCTGCACCGGTCGCGGTACCGGCCGCACCGAAGTCCACGCCGCCGCGCCGCCGCCGGTTCGCACCAGTGCCGCGATGCAGGCGGCCATGCCGCCACCTCCGAAGGAAAGCGCGCCACCGCGCGTCCGCCGGGAGGAGCCTGCTGCGACGACCCGCGAACCCGCGTTCGTCGGCAGCCTCACCATGGTCTCGAATCCCGCCGGTGCGCAGGTGTTTCTCGACGGCAAGCCGCTTGGTACCGCACCGGTCGCCGCAGCAGACCTGCGCGCAGGCAGCCACGTGCTGCGCATGGATCTCGACGGATACGAGCGATGGTCGGCGGCGGTCCAGGTCGTGACGAACAAGAACGTCAATATCACCGCGCGGATGCAGCCGTCCACGAGCCGCTAGGCCGGCTCTCTTACTCGGCGCGCTGAATTCACCACCGCGCGCCGGCTCTCCAGCTCATCGGATTCGTTTCACGTTTCACTCTCCTTGCGATTGCCGCGCGAATACATCCGGCGCGCGATCGCCTTAGGTGTATCCTCGCGCACAGTCGGCGCCGCTCGCCCCTCCGTCAACCCAAGGAGCGTGGATATGAGCCTCAGAGATGTTGTCCTGAGAGGAACCATCGCCGCGTCGTTCTGTGTGCTCTCCTCCCTCACCGCGACGGCGCAAGGCGTCGGCGCAATCGGCGGCACGATTACCGATGCTTCAGGCGCCATCCTGCCGGGAGTGGTCGTGGCGCTCTCCAACACCCTCGGCTCCATCGGTGGCAATCAGACCGCCGTCACCGACGATCGCGGCACGTTCCAGTTCGTCCGGCTGGTGCCGGGCACCTATCGCGTGCGCGCCGAGCTGCAGGGTTTTCGCGCGGCCGTTCAAGAAAACGTCATCGTCGTGGCCGATAACACCGCGCGCGTCGATTTACACCTGGAGATCGGCGCGCTCGAAGAGGGCATCATCGTCAAGGGCGAATCGCCGCTGCTCGATACGACCTCGGCCACCAAGCAGACGGTCCTCACGCGCGAAGTGCTCGACAGCCTGCCAAACCGCGTGGACGTGTGGGCGGCGGCGCGCGTGATTCCGAGCGTCATTCTCAGCAAGGTGGACGTCGGCGGCTCGGAGTCGTTTCTTCAATCGAGCGCCACCGTTCACGGAAGCACGAACGAGAACGCCTTCCTGATCGACGGGATGGACGTCTCGAATCTCGACGGCAACGGATCGGCCGCGATCATGTACCTCGATCCGTATGCGTTCGAGGAAACCAACTACCAGACGGGCAGCGCGGGAACCGCCGTGAACTCGAAGGGCGGGCTGCTCTTCAACATGGTCACCCGGACCGGGACCAACAAGTTCCGCGGCGGCGCGATGTTCAACGGCGCGAATCACGCGATGGGCTCTGCCAACTACTCACCCGAGCTCCGCGATCAGTTGCTGGCGTCGGTGCCGCCCGTCGCGCTGGCGGCGAATCCCAACATCGTGCCGGGCGCCGACATCCTGAAAATCTACGACGTCGGCGCATGGGTCTCGGGGCCAATCGTGCGCGACAAGTTGTGGTTCTCGTTTTCGGCGCACGATCAGGCGCTGGATCAGTACCTGCTCGGCAACTACAATGCCGACGGCACGCAGGTGCTCGACGACAACTGGATGTGGACGACGTCGGCCAAGGCGGCGTGGCAGATGACGAGGAACGCGCAGCTCTCCTATTTCAACAACCTGCAATACAAGCTGATCGGCCACCGCAATGGCGGCGGCACCTTTGCCGACAGCGCCGCGCGGAATCTGAACGACAAGTATCCGGATGTGCATCAGGTGAAGTTCACGTCGTCGATCCGCTCGAGCATGGTCGTCGACGCGTCGTACAACCGGTTCCGCGCGGACGACAAGTTCGGCCAGGAACCGGAAGTCGGCGCCGGCGACATCTCCCGGTTCGACGCCGTCTCGAGCACCTACATCGTCGCCCTGCCCACGTACCGCGATCTGGCGACCTTCAGGGATCAGGTGCTCGGCAGCGTCAGCTACTTCACCGGCCGGCACGACATCCGCTTCGGCTATCAGTTCATGACGGCCGTGCAGAAATCGTCGACGTGGTCCACGAGCGGAATGCGGGCGGTCTATCGGACCGGCGTTCCTGACTCGGTCAACACCTACAACGTGCCGATCACCTCCACGACGACGAAGATCCCCGTCGCCTACGAACCGTCGTATCGCGATCACGGCGTCTACATTCAGGACAAATGGACGCCGCTCACCAAGCTGACGATCAACGCCGGGTTGCGATTCGAGACGACCTACGGCTGGCAGCCCGCGGCGTGCCAGGTGGAAACGATCTTCGTCGCCGCCCAGTGCTTCCCGGAAATCAAGGGCGCGCCGGACTTCAAGGCGCTCGTGCCGCGTGTCTCCGCGGTCTACGACTTGTTCGGCGACGGCAAGACCGCGATGAAGTTTGCCGCCAGCCGCTACGATCAGCCGATCACGCTGCAGAACGTGCTTCGCCTGAACCCGCTCGGGTCAGACGATGGATACGCGCGTGTGGACGGCCTGCACCGCGGGCAAGACCTCGGGCTGCGATCTCAACGGCGATCTGACGCCGCAGTTGAATGAGCTCGGCGTCTCGAGCGGCTTTACGTTCGGCGCCAACAATCGCTATGCCGACGGCCTCGAGTGGCCGAATTCCACCGAATACACCGTCGAGTTCCAGCGCCAGCTGGCCGGCAATATCGTCGCGTCGGTGGGTTACACGAGACGCCAGACGCGGCAGAACATCGGCTCGATGAACGTCGCGGTTCCCACCAACACCTATATTCCGCTCAACGTCACCGAAGTGCAGAGCGGGATGGCGGTCACGGTCTACAACCAGAACCCGGCGCTGCGCGGCAAGACCGACATCCTCTGGGATAACTTTTCTCAGCTGGACAGCGACTTCAACGGCGCCGACATCACCTTCAACAAGCGATTGAGCAACCACTGGGCGATGACCGGCGGCGCGAGCTTCGGCAGGACCATCGGCGACACGCAGGGCACCGGCCGATCTGAACAATCCCAACTTCCAGTTCCGGCACGGCCTGGTCGGCAACGACGTGCCGTACTCGTACCGCTTCTCCGGCGTCTACGAGTTCCCGTACCAGATTTCGGTGAGCGCAACGGCTCAGTACTACCAGGGATTCCCCGAGACGACGACGGTGTCGGTGGGGAATAACACGGTGACGCTGACGCAGGGCACGACCGTGCTGACGGTCGCGCCGCGCGGCGACACCCGGCTGCCGCCGGTCAGTTCGCTCGACATGAGCGTCCGGAAATTCTGGCGCGTGAACAACATGCGCATCGAGCCGCGGCTCGATCTCTACAACCTCACCAACGAGGCGTCGATCCTCGGTCGCGTGACGCAACTCGGACCGACCTATGGCCGGGTGAGCAGCATCCAGCGCGGACGTTTGATCAAGGTCGGGATCAGCGTCGAGTTCTGACCGCCGCCTGCGCGGCGTTGAGTACGGCGAGAACCTGCGGATCGGTGCGGCCGGTCAGATCGGCCGCCCGTTCCGCGAGCGGACCGCTTCGGCCGCGTCGCCGGGCGACGGATTGGCGGGAGCGATCAGGACGCGGGCGAGACCGATGAGGGGCGGCACCCAGTCGGCCTTGAGCCGGATCGCCTCGCGAAACTGACTGGCGGCGCCCGGCAGATCGCCGCGCGACGCGGCGAGGCTGCCGATGTTGAAATGCGCCTCCGCGTAGGAGGGATCGAGCGCGATCGCCTCGCGGAAGTGCTGCAGCGCGGCGTCTGCGTTCCCCAGGTGCAGGAGCACGTCGCCGAGGTTGTTGTGCGCCAGCGCGTATCCGGGCCTGAGCGCCAGCGCACGAAGATACTCGTCGCGTGCCTCGTTCGAGCTGCCCGAGCAGCGTGAGCGCGGTCGCCAGGTTGTAGTGCGCCGGCGCCGAATCCGGCTTCAGGCCGGCCGTCGCGGCGAAATGCGCGGCAGCCTCGCGCGGCCGATTCAATTCCAGATACAGAACCGCAACGTCGTCATGAAGGGACGAACGCGCCGGATCGGTGCCGGATCATCTGTTCGTAGCCGATGGCGTCTTCGGCGATCGCCTTGGGACGGAACGCGGCGTTCAGTTGCTGCCGGTCCTGCTCGCTCCTCGTCAGCACCTGGATCCAGAGATCGCCCATCTCGTCGCGCGACCATTGGCCCCACGTCACACGCAGCGGCGGCTGCTGCGGATTGCGCGCGTTCGCGGCGGAGTTGTCGTAGCTGTAGCGCATCGCAATCGTCGTTCCCTTCGGCAGCGCGATCGGCGAGACGTAGCGATACACGTGCTGCCACCGGAAGTCCCAGTCCGGAATGTCGATCAGGGACCGTGACGTTCCGTCCGGCAGGAGCGCCGTGCCCGTGATGTGGCGGGCGCGATGATGCGCGTGCGGCTGGACGGCCTGCACCTCGACGTCAACGGGAAGGACGAACGAATCGGCGACGGTGTAGTCCGCCTCGCCGGCGGCGATGTCGATGTTCTGCCGCCCGAGGCGCAGCATGAGGGGCACGCGATCCGGCGGATCGTCGCCGAAGAAGAGGCCGATGGAGGGCGACACCAGCTCCGGTTTGCCGGTGGGCTGCATGTGCACTTCGACGACCAGGTCGCTGTCTGGGCGCAGACGCCACGCCAACCCCTTCGGCAGGAGCGGCGCGACCTGTCCGGGCGTCCAGCCGAGAAAATGACCGTCCGGAAACACCGCCGAGCGCAGGATCAGCCCGTCGTAGCCAGGAGCCGGGGTCTCCTCGTCCAGCTGTCGGGATGCGCGCGTCGGGTCGATACGAATATTGGCGTGATGGACCACCTTCGCGTTGCCGGGACGGAACTCGAGGCCGCGGACGTAGCGCAACGTGGTCACTGGCAGCGGAATGACGAAGACCCGCGAGACATCGGTGCCGTCGGGCGGCAGGACGAATGGCTGCGGCAGCGTCACGACGAGATCGGGAGCGCCGAGCTGCCACCCTTCGGACCAGCGCGGCACCGGCATGCGGCGCGGATCGCCTTGCGGCGCGCCGTTCGCGACCCATTGGCGGATGACGTCGATCTCCTGTTCGCTGAGCGGATGTTGTCCGACGAACTCAGGGCCGCCTGGCGCGGTTTTCCAGGGCGGCATGAAATGCGCCTGGGTCGCCGCGGCAATCAGCGTGGCGCGCGGCTTGGCGTCGTCGAACGTCAGCAGGCTGAACGGTGCGGGGCCATCGGGGTGATGGCACATCGCGCAGCGATCGAACAACAGCGGGGCGACATCTTCCGTGAAAGTGACAGGTCTTGCCGGCCCGCCCTGCGAGGCAGGTTGCGCAGGTACAATTACCGCAACGCCGAGCGCGACGAAGAACGCCGCACTGCCGGCCATCGGGGTCATGACGGATTCGTGGCTCCCCGAATATGATTATGCATCTGCGATGAAAACAATCTTTACGCTCTTTCTGCTACTCGGCGCGGCTGCGCCACAGGCCGGTGATTTGCCCGGGATGCCTCCACTGATCGACGCGCACGACGTGTATGCGGCGGCGCGGCCCGGGAATCTCAGCCCGGTCGTCCGTAACTTTCCCGAACGTGTCTACGTGCCCAACAGCGGCAGCAATACCGTGGACGTCATCGATCCGAACACGTTCAAGATCGTCGGTCACTTCAACGTCCAGCGTCAGCCGCAGCACGTCACGCCGGCCTACGATCTGAAGACGCTGTGGGTGCTCAACGATCTGGGCGACAGCATTACGCGGATCGATCCGGCGACCGGCGAGAGTCACGAGACCATCCCGGTCAAGGACCCGTACAACATGTACTACACGCCGGACGGCCGCTTTGCGATCGTCGTGGCCGAGCGCACGCAGCGGCTCGACTTCCGCGATCCGAAGACGTTCAAGCTGGTCGACTCCCTGAAGTTGTCGTGCCGCGGCGTGGACCACATGGATTTTTCGCGCCGACGGACGCTACCTGATCGCCTCGTGCGAGTTCTCAGGCGAGCTGGTCAAGGTGGACGTCGCGACGCACACGCTCCTCGGCACGCTGAAGCTGCAGGAACACGCGATGCCGCAGGATGTCCGGATTGCGCCCGACGGGAAAATCTTCTTTTCGGCCGACATGATGGCCGGCGGCGTCCACCTGATCGACGGCGAGGCGCTCAAGGAAGTCGGTTTCATCCCGACCGGCAAAGGCGCGCACGGGCTCTATTTCAGCCGCGACTCCAAGTCGCTCTACGTGTCGAACCGCGACGAGGGATCGATTTCGGTGATCGACGTGCAGAAGCGGGCGGTGGCCACGAAATGGACGATTCCCGGCGGCGGCAGCCCTGATATGGGCGGCGTCTCGGCCAACGGGAAGATCCTCTGGCTGTCCGGGCGCTACAGCGCGGCGGTGTATGCCTTCGACACGTCCGACGGCCACATGCTCGCCAAGATCAACGTGAGCAAGGGTCCGCACGGCCTGTGCGTCTTTCCGCAGCCCGGCCGCTATTCGCTCGGCCACACCGGCATCATGCGGTGAGGTGGGGGAGACCGAGGCCTAACGGCGTGCCTTGCGCTTTACCGGCGCTGGCATCGCCGCAGGTCGCCGCAGTCGTCGAATCCTTCGTCGAGCCGCCGGCCTCGTTCAGTTTTCTGTCCACGCGGTCGGCAACCCAGTGCGGATCCCACCACTCCACCGGATTCACCATGCGGCCGCCGACGAGCATCGTGAAATGCAGGTGGTCGCCGCCGGCGAGGCCGGTCGAATCGCTCCGGCCGACCTGCTGGCCGCGCGTCACCTTGTCGCCGACCTTGACGTCGAACGACATGAGGTGCGCGTAGAGCGACTGCACGCCCATCCCGTGATCGATGATCACGCAGTTGCCGTAGATCCCGAGCCAGCTGGCGTTGACGATGGTGCCGGCGTTGGCCGCCAGGACCGGCACATGCTGGGTGACCGCGAGGTCGAACCCGAGATGCACCTGTTGATCGACTTCCTTGCCCTTGTACAGGTAGGTGCGGTGATCGGCGAAGCTGGCTTCGACCTTCGAGTTGCCGAGTTGGACGAACGGACCGCTCCACAAGCGCGTCGGCGACGTCTGCTTCGCGAGGGCCGCAATGGCGTCCGCATTCAGGCGGCGCAGCTCGCCGTTGACCTTCAGAAAGCCGGGCAGCATGTCGCCGGTCGGCGCCGCCATCTTCAACTCGGGTGAGTGCTCGATGATCTCCGGCACGACCCGGTTCATGTAGGCGTCGTCGATCTCGATGCGGCTGCGGCGCATCGGTTTTTCGAAGACGTTATCGACGAAGGTCGCCTTGGCCTCGTTGCCCGCCTCGTCGCGCGCAAAGGCGACGATCGGCGCATGCAGATCCTGGTCGTAGAGCAGCGCGAAGAACGCGACCATCGTCGACGGCGAGCGCGCTGGCAAGGCCCGCGCCCGAGGCCGGATAGCCCGGATATTCGACATCGCCGACGCGCACACCCGATTGCACGTCAGGCGGCGTCGCCTGGTAGACGACCATTTCGGAGCCGCCGTGATTCACGTAGTGATGGGTCGAGAGGACGGCGACGCGCGGCGGCTCGAGGCGCACCTGCACGTCCTTTGACGCGCTGCTCGACAGCGTGCGCAGCCCGAGAAACGACGGCCGGCTTGCCGCGACGACGATTGTGGCAGTGCCCTGCTGCAGTTCGGGCACGCTCTGCTTGCCGAAGGGGCGCGAGACGTGAACCCGGCCGCCCTCTGTCTGCATCTGCGCGGCAGCCTGGCCATCCGCCAACGAGAACAGCGGAACCGTCTTGCCCCCCTGTTGCAGCGCGATGGTCAGGGTTGAGAGGCGGCCATCCGGCGCGTCGACCGCCACGTCGAGCGTTCCGGCCTGTCCGACGACCCGCGCCGGCTGATTGATCGTGATGGCGGGCGGAGCGCCGCGGCCGGCAAACCAGTAGGCGCCGCCGGCGGCGACGGCCACGAGAAGGAGCAGTCCAGCAAGCCAACGTAACATGCGCCGATCTTAGGTACGAGCGCGGACGTGGAGGAAGAGCAGAGAGGGCCGGCCGCTCTGCTTGGTATTGCGACCGGCCGTCGACTAGGCTTCTACCAGATGACCCTCAACGATTGCCTGTGCGGATAGATGGCGCTCCGACGATTGCTGGATGTCCGGGCTGACGAGCGGCGCTCGACGACGATCGCGTTCCTCGTCCTGTTCGGCATTCTCGCGGCGCATACGATCCTTGAAACGGCGCGCGACGCGTTGTTCCTCGCCCGCCTTCCGCCGTCGCAGCTTCCCTGGATGTACATCGCGATGGCGGGCATCGCCGTCGCGCTGTCGCGGTGGAGTTCCGGCCGCATGCGCGGCCGCGCGTTCTGCCGATCCTCCTGGCGTTCTCCGCGGCCGGGACGTTCTCGTTCTGGATGGTCGGCCCGTCGCCAGGCGCCTGGACACTGAGAAGCCTGTACGTCTGGACAGGGCTGATCAGCACGCTCGCGGCGGTCCAGTTCTGGCTAGTGGTCGGCGAACTCTACACGATCACCCAGGCCAAACGGCTGTTCGCGGTCATCGGCCTCGGCAGCCTGCTCGGGGCGGTCGTGGGCGGCGGGTTGGCGCGCATCGTGAGCAGTCGCGTCGACGCCCACCACTTGCTGCTGCTGTCGGCGCTCGTCCTGGCCGCGACGGCGCTCGGGCCGGCCATGATGCTGCGCGCTCCTGATTCCGCGAAGGCCGGCGATCGCGACGAGAATCAGCGGACGCTGGCCGAAGGCCTGCGGCTGATTCGCCATCATCCGTACCTCCTGCGAGTCTCCGGCCTCGTGCTCGTGTCCACGCTCGCCGTCACGCTGGCCGACTACGTCTTCAAGAGCGCGGTCTCGCGAGCGATTCCACCGCACGAGCTCGCCTCCTTCTTCGCGGCGTTTTACACGGTGCTGAACGGACTCGCGCTGGTGGCGCAGCTGTTCCTGGTGTCCTGGCTGCTGCGGGTGCTCGGCGTCAATCGCGCGCTCGCCGTGCTGCCGATCGTGATCCTGCTGAGCGCATCGAGCGTGGCGATCGGCGGAGGGCTGCTGGCCGCCATCATGCTCAAGGGCTCGGACGGCGTGCTTCGCCCGTCTCTCCACCGCGTCGGCATGGAACTGTTGTACGTGCCGATCCCGGATCATCTCCGGTCGTTCGCGAAGCCGCTCACCGACGTCATCGGCCAGCGCGGCGGCCAGGCGCTCGCGTCGATTCTCATCCTGGGCTGGCTGGCGCGAGGCGGCGGCGACACGATGCTGGCCGTTGCTTCCGCGGTCCTCTGCATCGCGTGGATCGTCTCGACCGAGGATCTCAAGTCGCACTACCTGCAAATCTTCCGGGACGGCGCCGGTTGCGCGTCTGCCCTCCGCGCCGCCGGTGCCCATCACGGACATGCGGCAGATCGAGGGCAAGTGGGAGGGTTTGATCACCCTCGGGTTTGGTGGCCCCCAGGAGCGCTACTACCTCACGGTACAGCCCGACGGCGGCCTGGTCGCGCGATGGGGCCCGAACTGGCAGTGGGGCAAGGTCACGCTGAGCTCCAGCGGTGCAACCTATGCAACCTTCGAGTTCTCCGAACTCACGAACGGCACGCTGACCTACTACGCCGGGCCGGGTGGGCGCTCCATGGTGTTGGAAGCCTACTTCAACAGCTGGTCGGCGAACGTCACTCCAGTCAAGTAGGCTCTCCGACGTGGGGGATGACGAGCGCGGCGCGCGCAGCTCGCGGCTCACGTAGAGTCCGGCCCTCGACCGATGGAGCGAGCGTAAGACACATAAACCGCGTTGTCAGTCACCGAGTAGCCCGGCCTGGGCCGAGACAAGCGCCACGAAAGCTTCGCTCATCGATCATTCGATCACCTGATCGGCGCGCAGCAGGAGCGACGGCGGAATCGCCAGACCGAGCGCCCTGGCGGTCTTTTAGTTCATCAAGAACTCGACGGGCCGGTTGCCGCCGCGTGCCCCTAATTTAGTCCCCGAGATCGCAGATGGGAATCGCGAGGGGCGGCGAGAACGGACGCTGGCTCCGGAAGCTGGCATCCAGGCAGTGACGACCGCAGGCTATCTCCGTCGGCCGGTCGAAGACCGTGCATCGCCGCACGTCGACAATCCTCGAGATCCCGAGACGCTTCCGGGTCTCGAACTCGACCTCCACGTCCTGCTTCTTCACCGCGCACCAGAAGCGGCGCCGACGCATTCCACGTCTCTCGGAGGAGCCGGTCTCCTGGTGGCTCCAGATCCTGAGTCCATCGTTCGGGCGGGGCCTCGTCGAGGGCACCATGGTCAGCTCGAGCTCGGCCAACAGGTCACGGTTGAGACTCATCACAGCACCTCCCCTTGAGCTTTGGACCTCATGTCCATGCTCCCAGAAAGGGAGGGTCCCGGGTATCCACCATTCAGCTCATTTTTCTGGTGCAAACGGCAGGTTCACGGTGTCCCGGAGGTCTCGCGAGCCTGCGCCCTGAGCCGACGGGATTCGCCGTCCATCGGCCTACTTCGGCTTTGTCGGATAGGCGACGATGAAGTTGTCGCGATTCGGCATCTTCACCTTAGGAAGCGTCTCCGCGTTCATCACGTCGGACTCCCCGGTGATTCCGTTGAGATACAGCAGGTACGCGGTGACGGCGTACACCTCGTCGTCGCTGAGCGAATGCGACTGCGTGTAGGGCATGGCCCGGCGTACGTAGTCGAATAGCGTCGTGGCGTACGGCCAGTAGCTTCCCACGGTGCGAACCGGGCTCTTGCTGGCGAGAGTTCCATCGCCGCCGACCAGCCGGTCGTTCGGCTGTCCGGCGCCTTTGTCGCCATGGCAACTTTGACACTTTTGTTCGAACACGATCGCACCTTGCGCAGACGTGCCGCGGCCGGGAGGCAAGCCACGGCCATCCGGCGCAATGCTGACGTCCCAGGCGGTGACTTCAGCGGGGGTCGCCACTCGCCCCAGATTGGGAGTCTCGCGGGTCATTGGGCTCGCGCAGCCGGCGAGCGCAATGAAGCTGATGCCGACGATCAGGCGGCTACGCGTAAACATTCTTCACCTCACCGTTCGGGGCGATGCTCCAGGCCTGGATGGCGTTGTAGTGGAAAACAACGTTGGTGCCGTGCTCAGCCACCAGCTTGTCCCGCGTGGGCTGCACCTCGCCCGTGCTGTCGGTCGCGCGGCTCTTCACGATAGCTGGCCCCCCGCTCCACTTCCAGGCGATCCGGAAGCGGGTCAGCGCCCGCGGCAGCACGGGCGCCGAGAGGGCCGCGTCGGCCCACGTCTGCCCGCCGTCTGCCGAGACTTCGACTTTCGTGATCGTGCCAGAGCCGGACCACGCAATACCTGATACCTCGTACAGGCCGGGCCCTTCAGCGCCACCCCCGGGGAGGGCCGAGTGATGACAGACTTGACCTCCATCGGGTAGGTAAACATGAGGGATTTCCCGTCGGTCTGGAGGTCCGTGTAGCGGGATGTCTCGTCCTTGGTCATGGTCGGGATCGAGGTGACCTTGATGCGCCGAAGCCACTTCACGCTCATATTGCCTTTCATAGCCGGGGAGAAACAGTCGAACGGGGTAGCCATTCTCCGGCCGTAGGCGCTCGCCGTTCTGATACAAGGCGATGAGCGCATCATCCATGGCCTTGGCCATTGGCACACTCCGGCTCATCGCCGCAGCATCAGCGCCCTCCGCCAGGAGCCAGGAAGCCGCGGGGTCGGCTCCCGCCTCCTCCAGGAGCATGCGCAGCGAAACGCCGGTCCATTCGGTACCCGACACCAACCCATGAAGCTCCCCAACCCGCAGGGACGGGGGATTCGGCCCGTACATGAGCTGGCTTTCCCTGAGCATTCCAAGAAGTGGATGCGCGACAGCATGGGGTAGCGCATGAGCGCGTCCATGGTGAAGATCAGCGGACGCTTCACCATCCCGTGGATGAGGAGGCGGTGCTGTTCCGGATCGATGTCGGGGACGCCGCTATGGTGCCGCTCGAAGTGGAGCCCACTCGGTGTGACCATCCGCTCGAGCGCCTCCAATGGCGAGCGGGAGGCCCCGCTGCCCGTTGTGCCGGGCTGGGAGCGGATCAATTCGCGCGTGACCTTGCTCTCATACTTGGCCGGCACGCCGTACCCGCTCAGCGGGCTCCCTGGGTATTGCATCGACGGGGGTACCTCCGCTTGGGCCAACCCCTGGAGACTTGAGTGCGAGGCCACCGGCCGCTCCCAGCGCCGCCAGGCCACTGCTGAGGAAGATCCGTCGGTCGAGCAGTCCGTTCCGGTCGGCGGGCGAAACCGGAGATCCAGCTGGCGAAGAGCGCTTTGCTCGTTTCATATTGCCCTCCTGTCGCTTGCGCAGCGAACGTTTCACTCGATAAGGATCCCGTATACCTTGGCTTCAACAGGCTTGGCAAATAGCTCTGGTCCCCTCAAAGGGGCGAGCCGCCCGCATGTCTCAGGCAACATCAACGCCCTCCGGCGGCGGGCACCCGCTCGTGGCCCCATCCCCGTGACATTGTCGCCCAGACTCGGACACCAGCCAGGAGCCCTGGAACGGATACGCTGCCCTTCGGTGCAGTCCCTGCTTGTGCTACGCTCGCTGCCGCCACGGGAGAGCGGTGACAGTTGAAAACCCGACGACGCAAAGGGGCATGTCAATGACGACTCAGGTGATCGAACCGCGGATGGAGCTCGAGCAGCACCTCCACATGTACCGCCAGATGGCGAAGATCCGCGCCTTCGAGGAGCAGGTGAACGAGCTCTACAAGAGCGCGAAGATGCCGGGCCTGGCCCACCTGTACGTCGGCGAGGAAGCCGTGGCCGTCGGCGTCTGCGAGGCGCTGCGCCGCGACGACTTCATCACGAGCACGCATCGCGGCCACGGCCACTGCCTCGCCAAGGGCGCGTCGGTCAACCGGATGTTCGCCGAGCTGCTCGGCAAGGAGCCGGGCTACTGCCGCGGCAAGGGCGGCTCGATGCACATCGCCGATCCGGAGACCGGCAACCTCGGCGCCAACGCCATCGTCGGCGGCTCGCGCCGGCATCGCCACCGGCGCCGCGCTCTCCGCGAAGATGCGCGGCAGCGACCAGGTCGCGGTGTGCTTCTTCGGCGACGGCGCGCTGGGCCAGGGCCTGCTCTACGAGGCGATGAACATGGCGGCGCTCTGGAAGCTGCCCGTCATCTACGTCTGCGAGAACAACCTCTACGGCGAGTACACGCCCGGCACCGAGACGCATCGCCGGCGAGATCCTGGCGCGCGCCGCGCGCGTTCGGGCATCCACGCCGAGAGCGTCGACGGCCAGGACGTGCAGGCGGTCAACGCGACGATGCGCCGGCTCGTCGAGCGCGCGCGCCGCGGCGAGGGGCCGGCCTTCCTCGAGTGCAAGACCTACCGCTACTACGGCCACCACGTCGGCGACGTCAACCGCGAGTACCGCACGCGGGAGGAGGAGACAGGAGTGGATGACGCAAGCGCGATCCGCTCCAGACCCTCGGCCGGACGGCTCGACGGCGCAGGGCCTCGCCGATGCGGCCGCTTCGAGCGCATCCAGGCCGACGTGAAGTCGGAGATCGACACGGCGTGCAGTACGCGCTGGCCGCGCCGTATCCGGATCCGAGCCAGGTGGACCGAGGCACGTCTATGCCTGAGGCGGCGGTGACCGCGAGCTGACGTACGGCGAGGCGGTCAAGGAAGCGATCGCCGAGGAGATGCGGCGCGATCCGCGCGTCTTCCTGATCGGCGAAGACGTGGCCGAGGCCGGCCACCCGTTCAAGACGCTCACCGGGCTCGTCGCAGGAGTTCGGCACGGAGCGGATCATCGACACGCCCATCTCCGAGCCCGGCTATCGCCGGCATCGGCGTCGGCGCGGCGATGACCGGCATGCGGCCCGTCGTCGACATGATGTTCGGCGACTTCATCACGCTGACCATGGACCAGATGGTCAACCAGGCCGCCAAGGTCGCACTACATGTCGGGCGGCAAGATCAAGGTGCCGATCGTCTTCCGCACCACGCTGGGCGCCACGCGCCGCTCGGCCGCCCAGCACTCGCAGTCGCTGCACGCCTGGGTCAGCCACATCCCCGGCCTAAGGTCGCGCTGCCGTCGCGGCCCGTACGAGGCCAAGGGACTGCTGAAGACGGCCATCCGCGACGACAACCCGGTGGTGATCTTCGAGGACAAGATGATGTACCGGGTCAAGGGCCCGGTGCCCGCCGAGGACTACACGATCCCCTTCGGCGTGGCCGAGGTGAAGCGCGCGGGCACGGACATCACGATCGTCGCCACCAGCAGCATGGTGCGGTGGCTCTCGGCGCCGCGAAGCTGCTCGAAGAGGCCGGCATCAGCGCCGAGGTGATCGATCCGCGCACGACGTGGCCGCTCGACAAGCAGGCGCTGATCGAGTCGGCCAAGAAGACGTCGCGCGCGATCGTGGTCGACGAGGGCTACGAGCGCTACGGCGTCACCGCCGAGATCGCCGTCGGTGATCGCCGAGGGCGCCTTCTATCATCTCGACGCGCCGGTGAAGCGGATCGGCGCCATGGACGTGCCGGTGCCGTTCTCGCCGGTGCTCGAGGATCTCACCGTCCCGTCGGAGCAGGGGTCGCCGACGCGGCGAAGGCGCTCTGCCGGAAAGCATGATGCGCCTCGACGTCGTCATGCCGGCGCTGGAGATGGACCAGGAGTCGGCAAGCTGATCCACTGGCTCAAGTCCCCCGGCGCACGGTGACCGAGGGTGAGCCGCTCATGGAGATCGAGACCGACAAGGTGACCCCGAGATCGAGGCGTCGGTCTCCGGCGTGCTTGGCGACGTGACCGCACGAGATGGCGACGCGGTCCCTGTCGGACAAACGATCGCCCTCATTTTTGCCCCCGACGAAGCACGTTTGGTTGGACAAGCGCCCGCGGTCGCGCCGCCCCCGCGGCCCGGCGGGGCCGCTCCTGTCGCGGTGCCGACGGCGACGGTCAAGGTGTCGCCCCTCGCCCGAGCGATCGCCCGTGAGCACGGTGTCGACCTCGCGCAGGTGAGGGCGGCCGACGGCAAGATCGAGAAGGCCGACGTTCTCGCCCACATCGCTAGCCAGAAGGAACCGGGCGCCGCCGACGGGACGGCGGTGCGCCTCACCGCAGCGTCGCCGAAGGCGCGGAGACTGGCGGCCGAACGGGGTCTCGACATCCGAGCGCTCCGCGGCTCGGGCCCGGGCGGCGCCGTCCTCGCGGCCGATATCGTCGCGACGGAGCTCCGCGAGGCGCCGAGCGCGCCTCGGAGCGAGAGGCACCTTGGCGTCGGCACCGTCTGGCGAATCATGGCCCGAACGCATGACGGCGAGCTGGACCTCCGCGCCCCACTTCTATCTCTTCCGCGAGGTCAACGTAAGCCGCCTGATCTCCTGGCGCGAGCGGGCGAGCACGCAAACCGGCGCCCGGATCACCTATACCGACCTTCTGGTAAAGCTCGTCGCGGCGGCCCTGTCGCGGCATCCGGGCGTGAACGCTTCGTGGAAGGATGGCGCGATCGTGCGGAACGCCCCACATCAACATCGGCTTGGCCGTCGCGATCGACGACGGCCTCGTCGTTCCCGTCATCCACCGCGCCGACACGCTGGGGCTTGCAGAGATCGCAGCCCGCCGCGAGGACGTGGTCACCGTGGCCAGGCTGGCAAGCTGCGGCCGGCCGACATCCAAGGGGGCGGATTCACGATCAGCAACCTCGGGATGTACGGCGTCGACGCCTTCAACGCGATCGTCAATCCGCCTCAGGCCGCCATCCTCGCCGTCGGCCGCATCGCCGACCGCGTCATCGCTATCAACGGGGCAGCCGGCCGTCCAGCCCACCATGATGCTGACCCTGTCCTGCGACCACCGCGCCCTCGACGGCGCCCGCGGTGCTCAGTTCCTCGGCGGCCTCGCCGACCTCCTCGAGGAGCCCCTGGCGCTGCTCGTGTGACAGTGGATCGGCCGATCCCCGCAACCAAGCAAATTCAATCGTTTTCGCAATCAAGCGGCTAGAGCCAGTCCTTCGAAGTCGAGCTCGAACGCACTCGCATCGTGGTCCAATCCCGTTGGGGCCACCAAGTTGTTTTTGTTGATGTTTGAGGGCCTCGTGTTTGAGTCGTGTCGCTGACGGGATTCAAACACGGGGCCGCTGCCCTCTGGTTGTCCTCCCTAACTGCTCAGTACGTCGAGTGCCCCGTGCTTCGTAATAATCCACCGCGTGTTTGAGCGCGGCCGGACGGATTTGCGCATAGAGTTGGGTCGTCTCCAAGCGCGTGTGCCCTAAAAGGCTGCGGACTTCTCCCGTACATGACCACGAAAATCGGCACCCCTTACGACCCATGTGACTTGATCGACCCGGGGCCCTGGTGGGATAGTTGGGGCCACGCGTGACCCGGGGAACCGCATCCGCGACTCCTAGGGGAGGCAGACGCATGGCGCACGACCTCGTGATCCGCGGTGGCTTTATCGTCGACGGCACCGGAGCGCCCGGGCGAACGGGCGATCTCGCGGTCTCCGGAGGCCGCATTACCGAGGTCGGCGCCGTCTCGGATAGGGGCGCGCGGGAGGTCGACGCGGGCGGCCTCGTCGTGGCGCCTGGCTTCATCGATCCGCACACGCACTACGACGCGCAGCTCACGTGGGACCCGCGCGCCTCCTGCACCTCGTGGCATGGCGTGACGACCATCGTGACCGGCAACTGCGGCTTCACCATGGCCCCCTGCCGCCCCGAGGATCGGCTCACGTGATGAAGATGCTCGAATACGTCGAGGGCATGTCCCTTGAGGCGATGCAGAAAGGCATCCGGCTGGGAGTTCGAGACCTTCCGTGAATATCTGGATGCGCTGGACCGCCCGCCGCTCTGGGTCAACGTGGCGCCGCTGATCGGCCACTCCGCCGTGCGCCAGTTCGTCATGGGGGAGGCGGCGTGGGAGCGTGCGGCCACCGACGACGAGCTCGCGCGCATGGGCGCGGAGGTCCGGCGCGCGATGGCGGAGGGGGCGATCGGCTTCTCGTCGACGACGAACGTGAACCACGTGGGCGACCGCGGCCGGCCGGTGCCGAGCCGGCTCGCGCACGGACCATGAGCTCGACTACCTGGCCGCCGCCATGGGCTCGACCGGCCGCGGCATCGTCGAGCTGACGATCGGCGGGAGCCGGCCGGATCGGGTCGCCGAGGTGGATCGCTACATGGAGCTGGCGCGGGCCGCGCGGCGACCGGTCACGATGGTCTCGGTGCGCCACAACCCCGTGCGCCCCGACGAGCACCGCCAGATCCTCGCCAAGGTCGAGGCGGCCTGGCGCGACGGTCTTCGCCTGCATCCGCAGGGCACCTGCTCGCCGCTCACGTCGACGTTCACGATCACGAACGGCTTCGTGTTCGGACGCTACAAGGCCTGGCGGCGCGTGCTCGAGGCCAAACCGGCCGAGTGGCGCGCCATCCTCGCCGACCCGGGCTTCCGCGCGGAGTTCCGCGAGAACGTCCGCCGCACCGCCCTGTTCAACGGCGACGTCGTCCCGTTGCGGTCAAGCGCGTGGTCGAAGCCGGACCTTCAGCGTTTCACCGGCAAGAGCATGGTCGAGCTGGCCGGGGAGACGCGGCAAGGACGTGATCGACGCCTTCCTCGACCTGGCGCTCGAGGACGATTTCCGGACCGAGTTCATGTCCGCCACCATGAACACCGACGCCGGCGTCCGTAGCGGAGATCTTCCTGCATCCGACCGCCGTGCTCGGCCTCTCCGATGCCGGCGCTCACATCACCCAGTTCTCGGAAGCCGGCCAGACGAGCCAGCTCCTGGGCCACTGGGTGCGCGAGCGCCAGGCCCTGCCGCTGGAAGCGGCGGTGCGCCTCATCACCGGGGCGCCCGCGGAGATCTTCGGCATCCCCGACCGCGGGCGGCTCGCCCCGGGGCTCGCCGCGGACATCACCGTGTTCGACCCGGACACGATCGCCTGCCACGAGGAGGAGATCGTCCACGACATGCCGGACGGCGGGCCGCGTTACGTCGCGCGCGCCACCGGCATCCAGTGGTCCTTCGTCAACGGCCGCCCGATCATCCGCGAAGGACGCCTGCCCGACCCGGAGCGGTCTCGGGGGCGGGGCGGGTCATCCGGGCCGCGTGAAGGGTCGCGTCGAGTATAGCACCATTCAGAGGGTGCACGTTCTTGAAGCCGATGGCGGCGCCCCGAAGGGCTAGCGGTCGAGAAGGCTCCCTGTCGCCGGATGGAGTCCGCCCACTACGGAGAACGTTCGTCGTTCGCCGAAGAATTTCCCAGGACCAGAGACCGGCGCGCGGCTGTGCAACCGAGCGGATGAGGGAGTGACGATGCCCGAGCCGTAACGAGACGCGGCGGTACCTCGAGAACTGGCAGGACGAAGGTCGACAGTGCCACGGAGTATCGCGCGATGGC
>CAVQHT010000004.1:0-130445 GCA_963712355.1 uncultured Acidobacteriota bacterium | reverse complement strand
CGCGCCTGCGCGTACTGGCCGTCATATACGAGAAGACTTCGCAAGATACTGCCGCAGTCCCGTCAACTCGCAATTGCAGGGCGCCAGACCGCGCACGCCAATCCGCAGGCCATCATCGAGCAACTGGCGCGAGTCGGACCGGTAACCCAGGACGTTCGCGCTGAGGGCCAGCCGTCGCTGAAATCCCACCATCGCCGGATGCTCGAAACGAAGCGCCCGTTCGACCAGTGCAAGGCCCTCGGACCATTTCGCCCGGGCCTGCTGGATGTCGCCTCGTAGCCACAGCAATCGCCCTGAACCTGGATCACCGACGCCAGATCCGGATGGTCAGGCGGCAGCCGTTGCCGGATCGCCAGCGCGCGCTCCAGCGGCGCCTGCGCCCGGTCGTAGTCGCCGGCATACCGGAACAACCATGCCTGCAGTTCCAGGGTGCGCGCCAACGCGTTCGCGTCGGAATCCGCACGGGGCTCCCGGATGCTCAGCGACTTGACCAGCAGCGGCCGGGCATCGTCGAAGCGATCCATCTGGATGAACGTATGGGCCAGCGCATCGAGGCTGTCGGCGACGAGCGGATTATCGGGCGCAAGTGCCTGCGATCGAATCGACACGGCCTCCTGATGCAGGGGGAGCGCGGCGGCAAATGCGCCGCGCTCGACATGCACCCGGCCAAGGTTGATGAGAGAGGTGGGGGTTTCAAGCCTCTCCGTCGCGTGCGCCCGTTTGATGGCGACGGCCCGCTGCGCGACGTCGAGCGTGGACGGATCGGCGGCCTCGCCATTTTGCAGGAGCGCCTCGACGAGCAGATCGGAAACGCGCGCGGCTTCGAGCGAGTCAGGTCCGGACTGGGAAACGACCGTGGCAAGCAGCTGCCTGGCCTGCCGCACGGCCTCCTCGTAGTCGCCGCGTTCAGGTGCCTGCCGCGTCGGCTCGCCGGCCTGTGCGTAATCGTTCGTCTGCACGCCGATGCCGCCGACTATCGACGGCATCAGCGCGAGAGCGACGATCAGCCACGCGGCGCGGGACATATCTTTCCGCGAGTTAGGTTGGTTGGTCAGGCGCTTTGTGGCCGTCCTGGAGCGCCGTCGAAACGAATTTGAACCATCGGGAAGATGCTCGACTCCCCCAGCCCGAAGTCCGGCGCCTTGTTGCCGTTGTCGGGCGCCGCAAAGTCCGGCGCCTTGTTGCCATTGTCCGGCGCGGCAAAATCCGGTGCCTTGTTGAAATCGAACTTCTTCATGAAGTCGGGTGCCTTGTTGAAGTCCAGCGTCTTCATGAAGTCCAGCGCCTTGTTGAGATTGGCCTTGGCGAAGTCGGGCGCTTTGTTGAGATCAGCGCTCTGGCCAACGCCGACGCGCCTTCATCCTGGTCTGCGTTCCGCCCCGCGAGGACCGACAGGACGGTCTTCACGGCAAGCGCCTGCTGGTCGCTCGCCGCGACGATGGTGACGCGCTTGGTGTGCTCGAGCGCGAGATCTTGCCAGGATTTCTTCTGCGCCAGCCTGAGGTTGGCATAGAGCGAGGCGTCCCGTCCGATGGCCGGCGCGATGAACGACTCGGTGACATCCTGCGGCATTCGCGGGTAGTAGAACACACTCAGGCCGCTGAACACGCTTTGACGCGGCCGATACACGGCAGCATCCACTGCTTTTTGCAGCGTCTTCGCGGACCTTTCAAACTGTGATTCGAGGCCGGCACCCAGCGCGCCGAGATCGAGCAGCGCCGAATCGCCGAGGGCAGCCCCTTCGAAGGCGAGGCGAGTCGCGCGTTGATTCGGGGATTCATCTTTATCTCGCAGCTCCATGATTTTTGTGAGGAGCGATGCTGCGTCGGCGATTTCGCCGTTCGGTTTCATGTCCTCGGGCGCGAGGACGGCGAGTGCGTGTTTCGAGGCTGGTTTCTTCGCATCGACGTGCCGCGCGTCCCGATGTCTCCAGCCAGTTGCTCCAGCGCATCGGCGATGGCGTCCACCTTGGAGAGGTTCACAGACGAAATCGGCACTTCGTCTTTTCCCGCGCGGTTTCGCGCTGCGCTGTAAAACACGTTGAGATCGTTCACAAGTTGCTCCGCGACGGTGCGGACGTCGTCCGGGCCTGCGAGGTGTTTGAAAATGTCCTCGTACGGCCAGCCGACCTGCGGCACCCGTCCCTGTGACCCGATCATGAATTGCGCGGCGCCTTTCAATTCGACCGCGGTTTCCAGCGTGCTCATCCAGCAGTCCTTGAACATCACCAGATCGATGGCCTTGCCATAGTTTTTCTCGCACGCACTGAGCGCCTGCGCATACCGACGCAAGGTCGAGTTGCCGTCGGGCGCCTCCGCGAAGCGCTTCAACGTGACGGCTACCTTCGGCAGGCTGAGCCGCTGGAGCGGTTCGGATTTCAGGCCATCCCCGAACAGCCCCACCGGTCCCGAGCTATGGCCCCAGAAGAGGACCAGAAAATGCTTCGACGGACACTGTTCGACGACCCAGCCCAGGAACTGTTCGAGCGTCGAACTCGCCGCGGCATTCTGCTCGGGGATGATTTCGAGCTCCCGCCCGAGCACGAAGCGCAGGACGCCGTTCTGATCGCTGAGATCGGCCTGAACGGCGACATGAATGCTGTCCAGCGGCCGCGACCCGTCATCCGGATTGGCGGCGCGCAGATGTGGAGTAGTTCCTCCGCCGCGATCTGGTCGAGAACGCGGTTGCCGCTCGGTCCGTCCGCGACCATGTAGATCGCAACGGTCCAGTCTTTTCGGTCTTTCTGTTCGTTCTTCTGCCAGGTTCGTTCACTTGCCATGGCGCACCTCGACCTTCAGTTACGTGCTGTCGTAACCCGCGCCTTATCTGGCCGGGTTCTCGAACGCAATCTCGCGTTCCCACAAGCCGCTGACGGTTTCTCGTCCGTCGGCCAGCGCGGGTAACTGGGGAAACCGCGGCGGAATCCAGCATTCGGCTGCGGCGCGTCCCCGCGGCAAGTCCGCCTACGCCGCGCAGCACGCCAAGCGCATTCTTCGGCAGCGGCCAGCTGACCACCGGTTTGCCGATTTCCGGCGCCGGAAGCGCAGCCAGCAGCTGTTCGAATGCAACAGGCCGCTCTACGCTCGCGAAAACATAGAAATGCTCACGGCCTCCGACGCTGGAAACCTGCCAGTAGAGATCCGCGCTGCTGCGCCGCCCCGGCAGCCGATGCGACTGTCCCGGCGGCAGGGGGTTGGTGGGACTGTCCCAGGAATCGGAAACAGCAGGTAGCTCTCGCCGTCTTCGTCCTGGTTGACGACATAGACGAAAACCGGCTGAGACGATTCGAACTCGAGAAACAGGCGATCGCCGGGCACGACGCGTGCGCCTTGACGCAGCCGGATATTCTGCCCGTCGCGATGGAGTGAAAGCCCGCGAGATACTCGATCGCCAGGCGCCGTGCGCGGCGCGAGCGGACACGGCTCGCACGGCCACGTTGCCGGCGGCGGTGTCCTCTCGTTCGAGCGGCTGGCGATCCCGCTCCACAGGATTGCGCCAACCGCGAGAATCGCAATCGCCACGCCGATGGCCATCAACGCCGCGCGTTCCAGACCTGCGCCGACACGCGCGTCATTCCTCGGCGCCGGCGCCGATGACGAAGGCATCCTGCGCCGGTCCGGACAGGCTCGCCAACGCGGCTTCGAATTCGCCCGCGGTGCGATACCGATCGTTCGGGTCGTACTCGATGGCTCGTTCGACGACGCGGATGAACGCCTCGGCAGGTCCGGCCGCACGTCATGCAGGTACTTCCGCTCGCGCCGCTGATGCGCGCGTTGAACGCCCGCGCGAGTCTGGCCCTCGACCGGATAGAGCCCGGTCACCAGGTGAAACAGCAGCACCCCAAGGCTATAGATGTCGGCGCTGACGCTGGGTTCCCCGCGTTCGAAGATTTCCGGCGCCAGATAGAGCGGCGTGCCGGCGAGCGTCTCGCGGCACGCCGCGATCTCTGCGACGAAGGTCCGCTCCGGCGCCGAAGTCCATGAGCACGATCCGCCCGCCATGCTCGCGCATCACGTTTCGGGCCTTGATATCGCGATGGACGAGGCCGATGCCGTGTACCGCCGCCATCGCGCGACACAGCTGCTGTCCGATCTGCGCCGCCTCTTTGTCGCCAAAGGTCACGTGGGACGCGAGCAGATCTTCAAGTGTGCGCCCCTCGATGAATTCCATCCAGATGCCGACGCGGCCTTCTGTGAGTTCCGCTCCATAGACCCTGACGACGTTGGGATGGCGAAGCCTGGCAAGTAGCCGCGCTTCGTTGAGGAGATGCGACACCATGGCGGATCCGGCGCTTCGGCGGTCCAGAGCAGTTTCAACGCAACCAGCCGATCCAGCGTCGTATCGCTCGCGCGGTACACATCGCCGAACGCGCCGTGGCCGACGTGCTCGAGAATCGTCAGGTGGCGCCAGTGCTCCGGCTGCGTGTCCCGATTCCGCTCGCTTTGCCCGGCGGGGCCGGTTTCGTCGGCTTCGCCGGCGACTTGCGCGTGAACCTGGGCCACCTGATCGATCAGGCGCAGCGATCGGAGAAGCTCCGCTTCATCCGCATCGGCGGCCTCGACCTTGTCCCAGTCCACGGGCGTTCCCGACGCAATGGAATCGGCCAGTTCGAGCAGGCGCGCTTCGCTACGGTCAGCGTCCATGCGCCATCTCCTTCGTGAGGCGGACCAGCGCGCGGCTGATCGCCATGTGCGCCGCCGCGGTGCTCGACTTGGCGAGCGCCTCGGCGACTTCAGGGACGGACAGTCCGAGTTCGATGCGCAGGATGATTGCCTGCCGATCGCTTTCCTTCAGGCGCTGCAGGGCGTCTTCGTAGTTCTTGAAGGCTTGCTCACCGATGGCGCTTTCGAGCGGAGACGGTTCGAGCGTCGGCCATCGTTCGTCGAGCGATTCCGCGGGCCCGCCGCGGCGTTGAACGCGCCGAATCTCATCCCGGATCCGGTTCGTCAGGGCATTGTGCAGGTACCCGATGAGGGCGCCCTTCGTGCTCCGGCTCGAACCCTTCAATCTTTCGGAATACCTGCAGCATGGTTTCCTGCACGAGATCGCCGGTATCGACCGCCCCCCGCGCCCAGTTCGGAAGACGCCCGTGGGCCCACCGCTGCAAGCGGGGCAGGTAACGCGCCAGCAACAGATCCCGTGGCATCGGTGTCTCCGTCTCGCGCGCGGAGCAGCAACGCAAACGAAGACTCAGCTGCGTCCTCGTTCGCAGCGCGTTTCGCACTGGGGGGATGTTTCGGGCGCGAAGGTGGCTCGGCCATGCGGATCGGCCCGTCCTGGTTGCGGTCGGCGGGCCAATGATACCGCGGTCTGCTGAGCCAAGTGCCTCTAACTGGAGCGTGAGCGTTAGGCGCCCGGAAGTCTTGAAAAGGTGTGACGATTGCCATGATCAAGGGGTTCTGGCCCGTATTCTCCACGTCCCGTATCGATAACGTCACGAAAACCGTTCTTTAACAAGAGCCCGAGCCTGTCCGTGGAGCCCATCCAGACGGCGCGCTGCCTGCGCCCCCCTTCGGCTCAAGCGGTGATACCTTGGTGAGGTGAAAATCGGGCGCGCATTTCTCGCTGCGGTCGCCTTTGCGGCGCTGTCAGCCGTTCTGATGGCGGCGGCCGGTCCAGCCGGCTCCACGTCACCTGCATCGAACGCGGTGGAATCGACAAGCTGCGAGCTCGACGGCGTCGAGCGCATCGTGGCAGTCGGCGACGTTCACGGCGCCTACGATCGCTTCACGGAAATCCTGCGCACGGCCGGCGTCATCGATCAGGATCGACACTGGTCGGGCGGTCGCACCCATCTCGTGCAACTGGGCGATGTCGTGGACCGCGGACCGGACTCACGCAAGGCGCTCGATTTCCTGATGTCGCTCGAGAAGGAGGCGGCGGCCGCCGGCGGCCAGGTTCACGCCCTCATCGGCAATCACGAAGTGATGCGGATGCTGAGCGACATGCGCTACGTCACGCCCGGCGAATACGCGGCGTTCGCCACGCCGGATTCCGCGGCGGCGCGCGAGGAAATCGTCAACCGCCAGCCGGAGAACATCCGCGAACAGCTGATGAAGGAACTGCCGCTCGGCTCGATCGAAATGCGCCGCGCGTTTCTCCGCACCGGCCAGTACGGCGCATGGCTTCGCGGTCACGATGCGGTCGTCAAGATCAACGGCATCGTCTTCGTGCACGGCGGGATCAGCCCGGCGGTCGCGCCGATGCCGTGCCAGACCATCAACGATACGGTGCGCCGCGAGGTGACCGAAGATCTCGACGCGACGCTGAATGCGCCGCTCCAGTCGCTGGCGGCGCGCGAGGATGGTCCGCTGTGGTATCGCGGGCTGGCCCAGGAAGCCGAGGCGGCGTTTGCGCCGCAGGTCGATCAGATCCTTGCCGACGCCCACGCGCGCGCGATTGTCGTCGCGCACACCGTGACGCCAACCGGACGCGTGACGCCGCGCTTTGGCGGGCGGATTATCGTGATGGACACGGGCATGCAGCCGGCATACGTGCCGAACGGCCGCGCCTCCGCGCTGGAAATCGCCGGCGACACGCGAACCGCGATTTACGTCGATCGGAAAGATCCGCTGCCGTAGTCCGCGTGCCCGACCCGACTACCTGGATTTCGAACCCTTCCGCTTTTTGACCGCGCCCCGTTTCCTGCCGGCGGCGCGTGCCGCGGGTTTTCGAACGGCGCGCGCACGAGCCCGGCGCGGTGCCGCGCGCCCGCTCAGCACGTCCGACTGAAGCGGAAGGCTGCGCCCGCCGATCGCCGCACCGGCCGGCGTCGAGCCCGGGCCGGGCAGGTTCACGCCGGTGTTCACGAAGTCCTTGTCGTTGTGCGAAAACCGCAGCGGCTCTCCCTGATGCTCGGCGAGAAACGCCTGATCGAGCACCTTGAAGTAGATGCCGCCGGGATACTCCCAATACTTCGGAATGCGCGTCTCACCGACGTAGAGCGCCCATCCATCGCCGGTCGGTTCCGGCAACGTCTCGAGCTCGATCTTGACGATGAACGCCGCCGCGGGCAGCGGCCGATTCACTTCGGTCGAGAGCCGCGCGATCATCGGCGTATCCGCATCGGTCGGCTGCGTGGCGACGACTGCCGCCGAGACGACTTTCGGGGGTGCTGACGGCATGATCCGAAACCTCGTCAGAGACTATCAGTTGGAAAGTTGCACGTCGCCCACATAGACGACGCCGGTCGCCGGACCGTTGAAGTGCAGCGCGATCGATCGCAGATCGCGCGGCTCGACGCCCTGATCCACGAGCTGCTGTATCGGCAGGCGCAGCGTCTGCATCACGGTCTTGCCCGCGCCGAACACCACGTCCGGATACAGCAGCCGATGGAGACTGCTGGCGGGAATCGACGCGGTCCGCGAGCCGCTCGACACTTCGAGCGTGAAATCCTGATCGCGATTGGCGGCGTTTTTCGCCTCGGTGGATTGACCCACGCGCAGCGCCAGCGTCTTGTAGCGCTCCGCCGGCACGGTTCCCGGATCCAGTTTCAGGAGCAGCCGCGACTCCCGACGCGCTCCATTCCAGCCGCAGCGTGATCGTCGTGACCGGCGCGCCGGCGTTGACGAGGTCTTTCATCTGACGCGCCGTCATCAACGCGTCAGCCGCGACCGTCCCCTGGACCGGCAGCGAGATCTGCGGCGCGGCGATCGATTCCTGGTTGTGCTCGATGAACACGCGCTCGGGATCCTGGTATTGCGACACGAGGTCCACGTTGACCGGCATCCAGGTGGCCGCGAGCCGGTGATCGCGCAGGACCTCGAGAAACTCGGATCGATCGAGAAGCATCGCCTGCGCGATGGTGCCCATGAACACCTTCGCGACCAGTTCCTGGTCGGGCCGGGGCATCGTGGTGGCCGGCGGCGTCTCGGAAGGCCACGCGCTGTTGAACTGGTTGTGGTTCGCGCCGTACACCCACAGCAAGGCCTTGAGCTCGCCGTCCGACACCGTCGGATTGGCCGCGTTCACCGCATGCGCGCGGTTGTAGGTGTTGTAGCCCTCGAACGTCGAGACATCGCCGTCGCGGCTGCCGTGAATCAGGCAATAGGAGTCGGGCACGACCGTCGGCCCGGTGAGCGGTTGATACTGGCGATCGGTTGGCGAGATCGCCACCGCCACGGTGAGGTTGAAGCCGTACGGCCCAAGCCCGGCGGATCCGTCGAGCGGCACGACGGGCGTCAGGATGTCCGGCTTGATCGACGTCAGGCGGTTGAAGAACGACGCGTGGCCCACGCCCTCGCCGCCGCGCGAGTGGCCGACGATCGCGATCCGGTTCAGATCCACTTTGCCGTGCAGCTGATGGCCGGCGGTGTTGTTCCAGGTGCGGAACTGCTTGAGGTGCTCGAGGTGCACGATGCCGCGCGCGTCGTTTTCACCGAAATTGCCGCCGTTCAGGAAATTGACGTCGATGGTCGCGCCAATCACCCCGTGCGACGCGAGCAGCTGGCACAGATAGAGATAGCCCGGCGTCGAGTTCTCGAGCGGGTTGTGGTTGCCGTGCGCGAACATCATCAACGGGAACGGGCCGCGTCCGCGAGGGATGCAGATGTGGCCGTTCAGCGGCACGTTGGTGTTGGGAAACGGCCACGGCGCCGTTCCGAGGTTCGCAAACGGCGAGATGTTGATCCGCGGCGTGACGAACGCGGGGTCGGGCGTGTCGTAGATCTTGTATTGGATGAGCGCGGGCACGCCGCCGTAGTTGCTGCCGGCCGACGCGTAGATGACCGTGTCGAACGATACAGTGCCGGCGAGGGCGGGGTTCTTCAGCTCTGCCATGGTTGTCCTCTGCAGGAGCGGTGATTCGTTCCCTATAACGCGCTGGCCCGTCGAACCGAACGCTGTTCCCGAGCCTCGACGCCACCGAGCCCCGATCTTTTGCTGTCGTGATCGGAAGGATTGGATCCGCTTCGTCCCGCAATCCGTTTCGTCCCTAACGCATCACTATTCGAAGTGTGGCGTCTTGTGGCGGTGGTATTCTCCACCGCCGTCCGAGCCCGTTACACGCTCGTTGCACTTCGAATCGCGATTCGGCCCGTTTGCCGTGCGTCCAATTGAAGGAGCCTTCCATGCGATTCCTGCACAGGTTGCCCGTCGCCGATCCTGTTGACACTCCTCGCCGCGCTCGTTCCCTCGATCGCATTCGCCCAGAGCGAAGGCGCGAGCATCGTCGGCCAGGTACAAGACACGTCGGGCGCCGTGATGCCCGGCGTGACCGTCGAAGCGTCGAGTCCGGCGCTGATTGAAAAAGTCCGGTCGGCAATCACCGACGCGTCGGGCCGTTACGCGATCGTCAACCTGCGCCCGGGGACGTATGTTGTGACGTTCACGCTGCCGGGATTCACGGTGGTGAGGCGCGACGGCATTGTGCTCGAAGGCGCGTTTGCCGCGCAGGTCAATGTGCAGTTGACGGTGGGCGCAATCGAGGAATCGGTCACGGTGTCCGGCGCGTCGCCGATTCTCGACGTGCAGAACACGCGCTCGCAATTCGTTGCGACGCGGCGGATTCTCGACGCGTTGCCTTCGCGCGCGATCGAAGATCAGGCCGCGCTGGTGCCGGGCGTGATCTCCTACAACGTCACACCCGGCCAGGTGATGCCCGATCTCTACACGCAGCGCATGGGTGTCCACGGTTCGGACACCGGCGACAAGCACGTGCTGTCCGAAGGCATGAACATTCATCAGATGCTGCTGGGATCCGGCGGCCAGTCGAGCGCCAACGGCGCCAACGAGCTGGCGCAGACCGAGTTGGTGTACGACGTCGGATCGCAGTCGGCCGAGTCGCCCGAAGGGGGCATCCAGATGAACGTCGTACCGAAGGAAGGCGGCAATACGCTGAGCGGCGTGTGGCGGGCCTTCGGATCGTGGGGCGCGCTTCAGAGCAACAACCTGACCGACGAACTGCGCGCGCAGGGATTGAAAACGGCGAATGCCCTCGACTTCAACTGGGAGAACAACGTCGCCGTCGGCGGTCCGTTCAAGCAGGACAAGCTGTGGTGGTTTACCTCGCTGAAGCTGTCGCAGAACAACGTGCTCTTCGCGAACACGTATTTCCCCGACGGCACGCAGGCGGACTCGGGCGGCCATGTGTCGCCCAACGGCACCGCGCGGCTCACCTATCAGATCTCGCCGCGCAACAAGATGTCGGTCAACTACTACAACGCGTCGACGCTGAACGAGCGGTTCGACCTTGGCGGCGGCGGCAGCGGCGGTCTCATTCTCACGCCCGAGGCGGCGTACGTGCTCGGCGCGCCGCTCAACTATTCAGGGGTCGTGAAATGGACCAGCCCGGTCACGAGCCGCTTGCTGATCGACGTGGGCGAGGCGCTCGCCGAAACCACCTACAACTTTCGGTATCAGCCAGACATCAGCCCGTTCGCCGTCCAGAAATACAACTCGGCCACCGGCGTGCGCACCGGCGCGACGATGAACCCGATCGAGTATTTCAGCCGGTTGTTCCAGACCGTCGCCAACGCCTCGTACGTGACCGGATCGCACTCGTTCAAGACCGGCGTCAACCTGCAGAGCGGCTACGATCGCCGGATCATCAATCAGAACGGCGACATGCAAGTCCTGACGTTCATCAACAACGCGGCCGGTGTGCCGACGTCGAGCTCGGTCGCCGTGCGCAGTACTCCCGACGTGAGCTTCGACAACCTCAACGCCGCGCTCGGGATCTTCGGGCAGGACAAATGGGCGATCGATCGCCTGACCCTGACCTTCGGCGGACGCTACGACTATCACAACGCATCGGTGCCGGCGCAGACCGGCGTGGCCGGCCGGTTCGTGCCGGCGCGGTCCTTCGACGAGTCGCGCTGCGTGCCCTGCTGGAACGACTGGTCCGTCCGCTTTGGATTGGCGTACGACCTGTTTGGCAACGGCCGGACCGCGCTGAAATTCTCGGTCGGCAAGTTCATCGCCTCGCAAGGGCTCGGCCTCGCCGGAACGGTCAATCCGATGGCGCTGCAGACCGACAGCCGCAGCTGGACCGACCTCGACGGAAACGGCACCGCTCTCGACGCGCTCGGCAACGCGCAGTACAACGAAATCGGACCGTCGCGCGTCACGAATTTCGGATTGACCGCCGCCGCCACGCGGCTCGATCCGAATCTCCCGCGCGGCACGAACTGGCAGGAGAGCGTGTCGGTCGAACACGAACTGGTGAAGAACATGTCGGTAACCGGCACCTACTATCACCGCGCGTTTCAGAACATCCAGGTGACGGTGAACACGTTGGTGAATCCGCTCACGGACTTCACGCCCTTTACGATCACTGCGCCGAAGGATCCGCGACTGCCGAATGGCGGTGGCGAAGTCATCACGGAATACAACCTGAACCCGAACAAGCTGGGCGCGAGCGACCTGTTGCTGACCTCGTCGACCGGCAACAGCCGCATTTACGACGGCATCGAGTTCACCGTCAACGCGAAGCTTCCGGGTGGCGGCTTTGTGTTCGGCGGCGTGACCACCGAACGCACGAAGCAGAACAGCTGCGTCGACCTGGCGAATTCCAATCCGAACAACCTCCGATTCTGCAACCAGGTGCCGCCGTTCCAGGGTATTTACAAGGCGTCGGCCTCGTACCTGCTGCCGTTCGCGATTCAGGCGAGCGCGTCGTTCCAGGCGAGACCCGGCCTTGTCTATCAGGCGAACTACACGTTCAACAGCGCCATCGCCGGCGTACCGTTGACGGGCGGCGGGAACCTGACGGTCAACCTCGTGGATCCGAGCGACTCCTTCTACGACACGATCACGCAGCTCGATGCCCGCGTGGGGCGCACGTTTGCGCTGGGCCCCAAGCGCCGGGTAAACGTGTTCATGGATATCTTCAATCTCCCGAACTCTTCGACGGTGCTGTCGGCGAATCACACCTACGGGCAGAACTGGCTGCTGCCGCAGTCAATCGCGAACGGCCGCCGCATCCAGCTGGGCGCACGGTTGGATTTCTAAAGAAAACGCCGTAAGTAAGTGCGGCGGCACCGACTCAGCCGGTGTCGCCGCGTGCGCCCGCCCTCAGCCTCCACCAGCCCCGATAAATCCAACTCGCCGCAGACCGCGTAGTGAGAGCGACGCGCGCAGATCTCATGCGCGGCGTGGCGATTGGTCGACGTGTGCCTCACAAGAGAGCAAGGAGCGTTGGACATGAAGAAGTTCGTGCGTTACACACTCGGAGCAGGCCTGGTGTTCAGCACCGCATTCCTCGCGGTCGCGTCGAGCCATCGCGAAGCGCCGCTCATCTCGGCGGATCCGCTCGCGGACAATACCGATGTCTATGCGTTCGTCAGCCCGGATGCGACGAACACGGTCACGCTGATCGCGAACTGGATCCCGCTCGAAGCGCCCAACGGCGGGCCGAATTTCTACAAGTTCGGCGACGATGTCCTCTATCGAATCAATATCGATAACGACGGCGACGCCAACGACGACATCGTCTACGAGTTCCGGTTTACGACGCGGCTGCAGAACGACAAGACGTTTCTCTACAACACCGGACCGATCACGTCGCTGAACGATCCGGACTTCAACATCAGGCAGATCTACTCGGTCACGCGTTACGACCGCACGGGCCGGCATGTGCTGGCGCGCGATCTCGCCACGCCGCCGGTGAATGTCGGGCCGCGTTCGACGCCCAACTACGACGCGCTCGCGGCCGCGGCGGTGTATTCGCTGCCGGACGGGACGAAGGTGTTTGCCGGTCAGCGCGACGACCCGTTCTTCGTCGATCTGGGATCGGTGTTCGACCTGCTCGGCCTGCGCCCGTTCAATCCCGCGCATGTCATTCCGCTGCCCGCCACGCCGGGCGTTGACGGCTTGAAGGGCGTCAACACGCATGCCGTGGCGTTGCAGGTGCCCAAGTCGCTCTTGAGCCACGACGGCAGCAACGGGACGAGCGCCTCGAACCCCAACTCGATCATCGGCGTGTATTCCACGACGCTCCGCCGCAAAGTCAGCGTCGACGGCACGAGCAGCAGCCCGACTGACCTCAACAGTCCCGACTGGGTCCAGGTGTCGCGGCTCGGGATGCCGCTCGTGAACGAGGTCATCATTCCGCTGGGCCAGAAGGATCGCTTCAACGCGTCCGATCCCATCGGCGATGCGCAGTTCGGATCGCTCGTGCTCAACCCGGAGCCGGCCCGCCTCATTCCGGTGCTCTATCCGGTGATCAAGGTGCCGGCGGCGCCGCGCAACGACCTCGCGACGATCTTCCTGACCGGCGTCCCGGGACTCAATCAGCCGGCACACGTCCGCGCCTCGGAGATGATTCGCCTCAACATGGCGATCACCCCGTCGATCGTCCCCGACCGTCTCGGCCTGCTCGCCGGTCAGATCCGACGGCTTCCCGAACGGCCGCCGCCTGACTGACGACGTGGTGGACATCGAGCTGCGGGCGCTGGCCGGCGGGACGCCGTTCACGCCGGCATTCAACGTCGTGCCGAACAACCTGCTCGGCGACGGTGTGGACAGCAACGACAAGGCGTTCCTGCCGTCGTTCCCGTATCTCGCGTCGCCGTTCCCGGGCTACGAACCGTAGCATCGCGTTGACAGTTGCGCATCTCGTAACGAATGAACGGGGAACGCAGAGATCGCTGAAATCGCAGACAGTTCCGGCAAGCACTGCGAACTCGGCGCGCTCTGCGTTGACCGTCGTGACATGAGACGTTTCACCATCAGACAGGAGATCGTCATTTATGCAATTCCGACGTTCCGACCTGCCCCATGTTCTGACCGTCGTCATTCTGGCGAGCGTCGCGGCGATCATCGCGGGTGCGAATCACATCGCCGCCCGGCTGAAGTCCGGGCAACGTGGATCGCACCGTGGACACCAGGCCGATCGCGCCGATGACCTCGCGCGACGGCCTGCAGCAGACGATCGACACGATGGAAGCGCGGCTCCGCGCTCATCCGGCCGACTCGCGATCTGCGGCGACGCTGGCGGATGCGCTGATGCGGCAGGTACAGGATCACCGGGCACACGGGCCTGGTGTTGCGCGCCGAGCAGGCGCTGTTGCGCGTGTTGCACGACGAGCCGGCCGACTACGAAGCGCGCCGGATGCTCGCGACCGTGTATCTCTCCGAGCACCGCTTTCGCGACGCCATTCGCGAAGCGGGACGCGCCCGGGATGAGCGCCCGCGCGACGACTGGAACTACGGCGTGATGGGCGACGGCCATCTCGAGCTTGGTGAATACGACGAAGCCTTCGCGTCGTTCAAGCAGATGATGGATCTCCGGCCGACGGCTGCCGCCTATGCCCGAGTGTCCTACGCGCTGGAACTTCAAGGAAAACTGGACGCGGCCATCGAAGCGATGCGCCTCTCGACCGATGCCACGGCCCCGACCGACCTCGAATCGATCGCCTGGCATCACGCGCAGCTCGGCGACCTGCATCGTGAAGCCGGCCGGTTCGATCGAGCGGCGATCGAGTACGCGTGGGCTGAGCACGCGTTTCCCGGTCATCCGTTTGCGGATCTCGGAAGCGCCCGCCTCGCCGAAGCGAAAGGCGATCTCGTAACGGCGCTCGCCGCGTATCGAGAAGGTCAGCGCCACGGCGCCGACACCTGACGTGCACGCCAGGCTTGGCGAGCTGTACGACCGGCTCGGCCGGGCCGATGACGCCGCACGGGAATACGCGCTGGCCGAAGCCAGCTGGCGGAGCGATGCACCGCAGCCTGCGGCGCTGGCGCGCTTTCTCGCGGAGCGGGGCCAGAAAGTGGACGAGGCGGTGCGTCTCGCCGAAGGCGCGGCCGCGGAACGGCGCGACATCTTCACCGAGGATGCGCTGGCGTGGTGCTACTTCAAGGCCGGCCGTCTGAGCGATGCCGCGTCGGCCATGGCCAGTGCGCAGCGAACCGGCACCCGCGACCGCTCGATCCGAGAGCACGCGGCGGCGATTTCCCGCGCGATGCAGCACATCTGACGAATGGAGAATTAGGAATTAGGAATTAGGAATTAGGAATTGCGAATGAGGAATTCAGGATTCGCTGTCGAGGCGGCAATCCGCGCAATTCGCGACGCGGCAATTTCTGAGGACATAAAAAATGCGTATACTCTCGCGTCTATTCTCGATCCGGTAATCAGACCACGAGGAGAGCGAGCCATGAAAATGCGCATGATCGTCGCGGTGGCACTGGCAGCCGGCATGGCGGCGTGCAGTGAGCCCGCGGCTCAGAACAGAGAAGGCGGACCCGCGCCGCGGCGCAGGCGCCGGCCGCGCCGCCCGCCGGCGGCGGTCTGGCCGGCACGCCCGAGCAACAGGCCAAGCAGGCCGCGCTCGAGAAAGCCACGCCGCAGCTGAAGGTCACCGAGGAAGTGCTCCGCCTGACCGTGCCGGGTGAAACGATCGGCGAGGCGGTCGGCGTCGCGAAGAACTCGCAAGGGCCACCTGTTCGTGTTCAGCCGCACCGGTCACACGGCGACGGTGAAGGGCAGCGCGGCCGCGATGCTGTTCGAGTTCGATCAGAACCTGAAGTTCGTCAAGCAGTGGGGCCCGAACAACTACGCGGCCGGCTTCGCCCACACGGTTCGCGTCGACAAGGACGACAACGTCTGGATGACCGACGAAGGCGCGAACATGATCGTCAAGTTCCGTCCCGACGGCAGCGTCGCGATGACGCTCGGCCGCAAGGAGGAACCGCTCGACTGGCTCGAGCGCTTCGTCGAGGAAGGCCGCAAGCTCGAAAGCACGCCGCCCGCCCGGCCGTGGGTCTTCAATCGTCCGACCGACGTCACCTGGGACAAGGACGGCAACATCTTCGTGTCCGACGGCTACAACAACTCGCGCGTCGCGAAGTTCGACAAGAACGGCAACTGGGTGAAGGCGCTCGGCGAACGCGGCAGCGCGCCGAACCAGTTCAACACCCCGCACGGCATCACCGCCGACGACAGCGGCAACATCTACGTCGCCGACCGCGGCAACCGCCGCGTGCAGGTCTTCGATCCGGATCTGAAGCCGCTCCGCATCATCGAAGGCATGGGCGCGCCGTGGTCGGTGTGCACCAACCCCGGCGCCAAGCAGTACCTGTTCAGCGGCGACGGCAACGGCAAGATCTACAAGTTCGATCTCGACGGCAAGCTGCTCGGATGGGCGCAGACCAGCCAGAACCACGGGCAGAACGGCTGCCTCGTGCACGAACTGCACTGCGAATCCGACACGGTGCTCTACAAGGGCGACTGCTCGACCTGGCAGGTTGAGAAGCTCACGATCGCCAACTAGAACGCGACTGCATCGAGTCGCTTCACCACGAAGGCACGAAGTGCACGAAGTTTCTTGATGCCGAAAGAGATTTCTTCGTGTGCTTCGTGTCTTCGTGGTGACGTCTTTGTCGACTAGGTCCAGCGCTCGTTTAGGTCTGGCGGCCGCTGAATCGCCACACCGCAAACGCGACCACAACCCCGAACGCCAGCAGCAGTTGCCGCTCGGTTGACGGGTTGAACGGATCGGTCGCCACCTTCAACTGCAATCGCGTCCGCGTCCACCCGCCGCTGTTGTACAGCGCGTCGTAGCGGCGGACCTGCGCGTCGTGCGCTTCGACCGCCAGGTAGTCGTCGCTCACACCGAATCCGAGTTGCGGCGGCAGGACCGGCAGGCGATCGAAGGGATCGACCGCCCAGTTCACCAGTTTCATCGCGAGGCTCGAGTCGTGTTCCGGCGGCCACGCGCCGACGATGATGAGAGCGACGGCGAGGAGAACCCACCACCCCGTCCTGCCTGGTTGCCACACGAAGGTCTCCCCGCCTCGCTGCTACTGGAGAAGCGCCGTCGCGTTTCTCTTGGGAACAAAGCCGACCGGCACGCGCGTCACTTCCTTCATCGACGCGACGTCCACGACGGAGACGTCGTTGGTCACCGGGTTGGCGACGTACGCCGTCTTGCCGTCGGGCGTCAAGCGTCACCCATCCCGCGCCCTTGCCGCCGAGTTCCGCGCTTCCGAGGAGCTTCAGGTCCGGCAGCGAGTACCAATACAGGTAGTTGTTCAACCGGCTGCACACGACCAGCGTCCGGCCATCCGAGGTCACCGCCATGCCGTGCGAAGGATCGGAACCTTCCGGCACGGTCATCTTTCCGGGCGGAAGATCGGGATTCTTCACCCGCCGGATTTCCTTGCGCGTGGCGAAGTCCACGACCGCGAAACCGTTGAAGCCGGTCAGCTGCGCGAAGATCCATTTCGTCGATCCGTCCGCGTTCGCGTAGAACGCCATCGGACGGATGCCGAGGTCCATCTCCAGCGTCCACGCCGGCTCCTCGGATGCGGCGTCGATCACGTTGATGGTCTGACCGGCGATCGAGCCGGCGACGACGAATTTGCCGTCAGGCGTGACGTAGGCGTTGTGAATCGTGCCCTTGGTGGGCACTGTCTTCACGCGCTGCATGGACGCCGTGTCGATGACGTCGACGCCGCCTGGCTCCTGGATGATCCCCACGTAGACGTGGCGTCCGTCCTTGCCGACCGCCATGTTGTTCGGGTGGCCGCTCAGCGGAATCTTCTTCATGACGGTGAAGGACTTCGCGTCGACCACGTCGAGCGTGCTCTCGGCCTCGTCGCTGATGTAGACGCGGCTGCCATCCGGTGACGCGCCGGCGCCGTGACCGGCCTCGATCCCGCCGATGACGCCGACGACGGTGTTGGTCGCCGGGATCGATGATGTGGACGTTGTCGCCGGCGCTGTTCGTCTGGATGATGCGGACCTGGCGCGCGGCGGGCGCGGTCGCGCCCATCACCCAGGCTTTCACCGTCTGCCACTCGGGGTCGTTCTGCGAGGTCCAGTGCTTGCCGCCGTTGTGATAGAAGTCGCCGCCGGCCTGTTCGGCGAGCGGATGCATCAGCAGCCGGCTCTTCGCGCTGCCGGGCACGACCATTCGCCGCACCACGTCGAAGTTCTTGCGCGACTCCTCCTCGGTCCAGGCTGTTGCGGCCTCCGGTCAGCGCCTGGAGCCGCATCGGCGTGCCCGACCCGTGGCAGGCGATACAGCGCGCGTGGCCGGGCCGTTCGGCGAGGAAGATCGGCTGGACTCTGGTCTTGAAGAACTCGTAGTCGAGCGCCGGCGCGGCGGGACGCGGCGGGGCCTGCGCCGCGGCGCGTGTCGAAAGCGGCGACATGGAGGACACCGCGGCCAGCAGGATCAGCGCACGAGCGACATTCATAGGAACCTCACTTGCGTGGAATGTGGCGGGCCAGAGGAGCACGCGCTGACGGTCAGTCGCGCGAGTATCGGTCCCGGCTGCGGCGCTGTCAAACATTTCCGATTACAATGACCGGCCAAAGAGGAGGTTCCCATGAGCGGTTCAGAGACGACGCATCGGCGTGGCTTTCTGGGTCGGATCCTCGGCGCGGCGGCAGCTGCCAGTTTCCCCATCGGCTCCGGCGGCCAGGCGGCCGCGCAGCAGGGCGGACCGGACGACTGGCTCAATAAAGTGAAGGCGCCCAACCGCTGTCTCTTCGATTTCCCGCAGCATCGGGCGGGCGTCCCGCTGCTGCACATCCTGAACTACCTGAATACCTATCAGGAGGCATACAAGGCGCCGGCCGGACGGGTCGCGGCGGTCGGCACGTTCTACGGCATCGGCGGACAATCCAGCATCCCGCTGGCCTTCAACGACGCCGCGTGGGCGAAGTACGGCCTCGGCGACTACACCGGCCTGAAAGACGCCTCGGGCAAGGGCTATTCGCGCAATCCGTTCTACCACCCGACCGCCGAGTGAGCTGCCCCTGCTGATGCAGGCGATGCAGACGCCGAACATTCCGATGTTCGCCGAGGCGATGCCCGGGCTCGGGATCGAGAACCTGCAGAAAATGGGCACGACGTTTCTCCTTTGCGAGAATGCGTTTGCCGGCTGGTGCGCGGAGCTCGAAGCGCGCGGCAAGGGCAAGGCCGCGGATCTCCAGAAGGACCTGCGCGCCAACCTGATTCCCGGCGTCATCCCCGTGCCCGCGATGGTGATCGCGATCGAGAAGGCGCAGGGCGCGGGCATCCGCTACAACCGGCAGTAGTCAGCGGAGCCGTGGCCGCGAACGTCCTCGACAAGTTCCTCCGCTACGTCGTGATCGATACGCAGTCGGTGGAAGACTCGTCGACGTACCCGAGCACGGCGAAGCAGTGGGATCTCCTGCAACTCCTGGAACGCGAGTTGCGGGAGATCGGCCTGCCCGAAGTCCGGATGGACGAGTACGGGTACGTCTTCGCCACCATTCCCGCGACAACACGCAAGACCGACGTGCCGGTGATCGGCTTCATCGCGCACGTCGACACGTCGCCCGAGATGAGCGGCGCGGATGTCCGGCCGATCGTCCACCGCAACTATCAGGGACAGGACCTGGTGCTGCCCGACGACCCGGAGATGGTCCTGCGGCTGTCGGACAATCCGTGGCTCGCCGAGCAGATCGGGCACGACATCGTCACGGCATCGGGCGCGACGCTGCTCGGCGCGGACAACAAGGCGGGCGTCGCCGAGATCGTGGCGGCCGCCGAATACCTGATGGCGCATCCGGAAATTCCGCACGGCACGATTCGCATCGCGTTCACGCCGGACGAAGAGGTCGGCGCCGGCACGAAGTTCTTCGACGTCCAGCGGTTCGGCGCCGCCTACGCCTACACGATGGACGGCGAGACGCGCGGCGAGCTCGAGACCGAGAGTTTTTCCGCCGACGCGATCACGATCACGTTCCGCGGGTTCAACACGCATCCCGGCTATGCGAAGGGCAAGATGGTCAACGCGATCAAGGTCGCGGCCGACTTCATCAGCCGGCTGCCCGACGGCGAGCTGTCACCGGAGACGACCGACGGTTATCAGGGCTACGTGCATCCGTACGTCGTGCACGCGTCGGTTGACAGCACCGCGGTCAAACTCCTCGTGCGCGATTTCAGCTCGGCCGGGCTCAAGGAAAAAGAGGCGTGGCTCGAGGATCTGGCCGGCACAACCGTGCGGGACTGGCCCGGCGCGTCGTTCGACGCGAGCATCGAAGAGTCCTACCGGAACATGAAGGAAATCCTCGATGCTCATCCGCACGCGGCCGACTACGCGCGAGAGGCCATTCGCCGCAGCGGGTTGACCGTCAGGGAGCGTCCCATCCGCGGCGGAACAGATGGCTGCCGCCTGTCATTCATGGGGTTGCCGACGCCGAATATCTTTGCCGGCGAGCACAATTTTCATTCGCGGCTCGAATGGGTATCGGTGCAGGATATGGAGAAGGCGGTTGACGTGATCGTCAACCTCGTGCGGCTCTGGGAAGAGAAGACGTAACCCGCCAACAGGAGGAGTCCGCCATGCGCGTCGCCTCGCTCGCTTGTGGTCTCGCGACGATCGCCGTGATCTCCGTTGCCGCGCAATCGCCGCCGAGGCCCGCACCCGCGGCGAAGCCGGCCGCCGGGAAGGCGGTTCCGCGCGCGTCAGACGGGCGGCCCGATCTGCAGGGCATCTGGGACTTCGCGCAGCTGACGCCGTTCGAACGGCCCGGCGAATTTGCCGGAAAGGATGCGCTCACCGACGAGGAAGCCGAAACCTACGCCGCCCAGCGCGTGGAAAGCAGCAACAAGGATCGCCGGGACGGCCCCGCGACCGCGGACGTCGAGCGCGCCTACAACGACTTCTGGTGGGACTTCGGCACCCGCGTCGCGAAGCAGCCGTCGCTGGTCGTGGATCCGCCGGACGGCCGCGTGCCTGACACGACCCCCGAGGCCAAGGCCCGCGCCGCCGCGGCGCGCGGCAAGTACGAAAATCCTGAAGAACGCCCGCTCGCGGAGCGGTGCATTCTGGGTTTCAACTCCGGGCCGCCGATGGTGCCGAGCGCCTACAACAACAACGTGCAGATCGTGCAGACCCGCGACCGCGTGCTCATCCTGAACGAGATGATCCACAGCGCGCGCGTCGTGGATTTGACGCGCCGCCAGCATCATCCCGCCTCGCTGCGTTTTCTGACCGGCGATTCGATCGGACGCTGGGAAGGCGACACGCTGGTGGTGGACACGACCAACTTCCAGAAGGAGGGCGCCTTCCGCAACGCCAGCGCGAACATGCATCTCGTCGAGCGGTTCACGCGGGTCAACGGCGATCAACTGCGCTACGACTTCACCGTGGACGACCCCGCGACCTGGACGCGCAAATGGAGCGCGTCGATTCCGATGGTGCGCACGGACGAGCAGATGTTCGAATACGCCTGCCACGAAGCGAACTACGCGCTCGAAGGCGTGCTCAAGGGCGCGCGGTATCAGGAAAAAGAAGGCGGGACCAAGTAGACACGACGTTCACCGCAGAGGACCGCGAAGTTCGCAGAGCATTTCTACCGCAAAGCTCTCTGCGTCCTCAGCGAACTCTGCGTTGATCGTCGTCGTATCGCGTTGATCGTCGTGTCACGAGGCGTGAGCCAGAAACGCGTCGATCGTCGCCGCCCGTGCCCGCGCGTCCGCTTCGCCGAGCTCGATCAGCCGCGCGATGTACTCCGGCTGGAACATCAGCAGGCTCAGCATGTCGTTCGATCGGGTCTCGCGGCTGCCCAGCCCCCTGACGAGAAACCGGAACGTGCGCGGCAGATCGACTTCGTAGTCGTTGGCCAGCCTGCCGAGATCCTGTGACGGCCGCAGCACGAGCATGTCGATGTGCCGCAAGCCGTCCCGCGTCCCGGCCGGCAGGCGATCCAGCAGCTCGTTGATTTGACCGAGCCGGAGCGCGTCGGCGTCGAGCAGGTCGAGGAAGATCGCATTCATCAGCACGCCCATGACCTGCGCCGGCGGCGGATAGCCGGCGACCACCGGCCGATCGGCCTCCTCCCGCGACCGCGCGTAGCGCGTCGAGACCGCCATGATCCGGTGTGCGCCAAGATGGACCGCGGGCGACAACGGTGCGGTCAGCCGGATCCCGCCATCGCCGTACCACGCGCCTTCGACGTAGACGGCCGGAAAGAACAGCGGCAGCGCGGCGGACGCCATCACGTGATCCACCCGCAGCACCGTGTCGATCCCCTTGCGCTGCGGCCGCTCCCACGTCCGCACGCCGCAGCCCTCGGTGCCCTGAACCCACGTGACCGACTGGCCGGTGCTGTAGCTCGATGCGGTCAGCGTCACCGCGCACAGCCGGCCGGCATCGAGGCTCGCGGCAATGCCCGGAATCGATCCGTCCGGGGCAGCGCGAAGGACCCGGGCGGTGAAGTCGTAGAGCGGAGTCGTATCGACAAGGCTCCTCGCCGCCGGCGCGCCCGGCGCACCGCCCGACACCAGCCGCAGCGCCCATCGCGCGGTCCGCATGGTCAGCTCCCGCGGATCGACGCGAAACACGTCCTCCATCCGGAGGCTTTTCCAGACCGAGGTGAGCTCGTCCACCGCGTCGGCAAAGCCGCCCGGCCGCGCCGCCAGCATCGCGGCAATCATGCCGCCCGCCGACACCCCGGTCAGGATGCCCGGGCTCAGATTCGGGTGGCGCGACGCGACGTAGCGAAGAACGCCCACTTGATACGCGGCACGGGCACCGCCGCCGGTGAGCACCAGCGCGAGCCTGGGATCGGTGGCCATGGGATTGGGCGCGGCAACATCCTAAACCGGAGACTCGCCGGTTCTGCGGCAAAATGCTCCGGCTTGATGAACTCACAAGGGCAAACCGACCCTTCCCGGAGGTATGCTCAAGTGCTGCGCGGAACCTTTATTTCGAGAGTCTGAATTCATGAGATCCGTAATGGTCAGCCGACGCGTGTCGAGGTCGGCCGCACTCGGGTTTGTTGTCCTGGCGTGCCCGTGGTTCCTGTCTGCCTGCGCCGAATCCGGAACCGCGGCGCCGCGGGGCAAGGAAGCCGCGGCCAAGAGCGTCAAAACCGAAGCGGTCCGCGAAGAAGCGGTGCACCGGACGGTCGAAGTCGTCGGCACGCTCGCCGCCGAGGACAACGTGACGCTGTCGTCCCAGGCCGAAGGCGTCGTCAGGCGCGTGCTCGCCGACCTGGGCGATGCGGTCAAAGCCGATCAGCCGCTGGTCGAGCTCGATCACGAGAAGCCCCAATACAACCTGGACCAGCAGAAGGCGTCGCTGGCCCGCTCGCTCACCAAGTACGGCGGCACGGACATCAACCACCTGCCGCCCGCCGAGGAAACGCCCGACGTCAGGAAAGCCGCCGCGGAGCTGGCCCAGGCGAAGCAGGCGAACGAACGCGCCGAGGAACTGCACAAGCGGACGCTGATTCCGCAGCAGTCGCTCGACGATGCCAAGGCGGCGTATCAGTCGAAGCTGGCGTCGTACGACTCGGCGCTGCAGACCGCGAAAAACCTCCGCGCCGACATCGACGTCGCCGACGCGGCGCTGAAGCTCGCGGATCGCCAGCTGCGCGACGCGTTCATTCGCGCGCCGTTCGACGGGTTCGTGCAGAAGCGGATGGTGTCGATCGGCGAGCTGGTCAAGAGCGACATGCCGGTCATGACGGTCGTCCGGGTCGATCCGCTCAAGGTGCTGGCGGAGATTCCCGAGCGCATGGCGCCGTGGATCAAGGTGGGCCAGGCGGTGACGCTCAAGGTCGACGCGTTTCCGGACCAGCATGTTCAACGGCACGATCTCGCGCATCAGCCCCGGCGTCAACACCCAGACGCGCACCTTCTCGTTCGAAGCGCTGGCGCCCAATCCCGGCGCGACCTTGAAGCCCGGCACGTTCGCGCGCGTCCGGCTCGAAACCGCGCTGGTCGAGCAGGTCATGACGATCCCCTATACCGCGATGCAGTACCGCTACGGCATCAACCGCGCGTTCGTCGTGAAGGACAGCGCGCTGACCGCGCGTGAGCTGAAGCTCGGCGATCGCCAGGGCGACCGCATGGAAATCACCGACGGCCTCAAGCCCGGCGAGCTGATCGCCCTGACCGACGTGGACAATCTAACGGACGGCATGAAAGTGTCCGTCGGGACGAAGGCGGAGTAACCCATGCTTTCCGAGCTGTGCGTCAAGCGTCCGGTGTTCGCCACGATGCTCGTGCTGTCGCTCGTGGTCCTCGGCATCTTTTCGTTCCAGGACCTCGGCGTCGACCTGTTTCCGAAGGCCGATCCCGCCACGGTCAACGTGAACCTGCAGCTGCCCGGCGCGAGCCCGGACGAAATGGTCACGACGGTGATCATGCCGATGGAGAACGCGCTCAGCGGCATCGCCGGCATCGACCAGATGACGTCGACCGCCAGCAACGGTTCGGCGCGGATCACCATCCGGTTCGTGCTCGAACGCGACCTCGAAGACGCCGCGAACTCGGTGCGCGAGAAGGTCGCCGGCGCGATGAAGAACGTGCCGCCGCAGGTGCTGCCGCCGATCATCCAGAAAGCGGATCCGGACGCGACGCCGATCATGACGCTGATCATGTCGTCGCCGGGCATGAGCCTGCGGACGCTGACCGAAATCGCCGACAAGCAGGTCAAGCGCGTCCTCGAGTCGGTGGACGGCGTCGGCGAAGTCACGATGGGCGGCGACCAGCCGCGCGAAGTCCACATCGTCGTCGACATCGAGAAGCTGAACGCGCACGGTCTGTCGATCGACCAGGTGCGCGACGCGATTCAGTCCGAGAACGTCGAGGTGCCGGGCGGCACCATCGAGCAGGGGCAGTGGGAGGTCGGGCTGCGCACGCTCGGGCGCATCGACGCCTCCGATCAGTTCAAGAACATCATCGTCAGGACCGTCAACGGCACGCCGATCCGCGTGTCGGACATCGGCTACGTGGAAGACACGACCGCAGAAGGCGCAGAGCGCCCAGTTCATGTCCGACGGCAGCCCGGCAATTCAGCTCGACATCCGGCGGGCGTCCGGTGAAAACACCATCAAGGTGACGACCGCGGTCAAGGCGAAACTGCAGACGATTCAGCGGACGCTGCCGAAGGGCGTCAACCTCGTCATCACCAACGACGACTCCGATTTCATCAACGCCTCGGTCGAATCGCTGGAGGAGCACCTGTTCTGGGGCAGCCTCCTCGCGTCGCTGATCGTCGTGTTCTTCATCCGCAACATTCGCGCGGTGCTGATCTCGGCGCTGGCGATTCCGGCGTCGATCATCGCGACGTTCACGCTGATGCGCGTGATGAACTTCACGCTCAACAACATGACGCTGCTCGGCCTGACGCTGGCGGTCGGCATCGTCATCGACGACGCGATCGTCGTGCTCGAGAACATCTTCCGTTACATCGAGGAGAAGAACTGCACGCCCTACGAAGCCGCCATCCAGGCGACCAGGGAGGTGGCGCTGCCGGTCATGGCGACGACGCTGTCGCTGGTGGTGATCTTCCTGCCGGTCGCGTTCATGACCGGTTACGCGGCGCGCTTCATCTATCCGTTCGGCTGGACCATGGCGTTCGCGATCATGGTGTCGATGGCCGTCAGCTTCACGCTGACGCCGATGCTCAGCTCGCGCTTCCTCAAGGTCGCCGACGCGATCGGCGACAGCCATACCAAGGAGAGCCCGTTCTTCCGCGCGGTCGACCGCTGGTACACCGGCGCGCTGAACTGGTCGCTGGCGCACCCGTGGACGATCATCGGCGGGTCCGCGCTGGTCATCGCGCTGACGATTCCGCTGAACCGCGTCGTCGGCCGCACCTTCATCCCTGACGAGGACATGGGGCAGATCACGGCGCACATCGATACGCCGCAGGGAACCTCGCTCGAAGGCACGGCAGCCGTGGCGCGGGACGTCGTGAAGGATTTCGCGCAGCTCGAAGGCGTCGCGCAGCTGCAGTACCTGGCGGGCGCGCAGAAGGTCAATCACTTTCACGTGTTCGTCTACCTCAAGCCGTTGAAAGACCGGAAGGTCGACGCAGGCGCAGCTCGTCGACGCAGATGCGCGAGATCCTCTCGAAGCGGCCCGGCCTGGCGCCGGTCGTCAACGGCCGCACGGCGCTCGGCGGCAGCGAGGGCACCAACTTCGCCATCCAGGCGAGCCTGGTCGGCCCGGATGTCGACAAGCTGTACGACTACTCGCTGAAACTGGTGGCCAAGGGGCTGCAGACGCCGAGCCTCGTCGACGTGAAGACGACCTACAGCAACGCGAGCCCGGAGATCCACGTCGCCGTCGATCGCGCGCGCGCCGCGGATCTCGGCGTCCGGATGTCGACGATCGGGAGCCTGCTGCGCCTGATGGTGTCGGGCGACGACGAAATCTCGACGTATCGGGAAGGCGCCGAGCAGTATCCCGTGAAGATCCGCGTGCTCGAAGATCAGCGCCGCGATGTGGAGACGATCGGCAAGCTCACCGTGCCCTCGTCGACTGCGGGCTCCATCCGGATCGACAACGTCGCGCATTTCGAGCGCGGCTTCGGACCGACGGAGATCCGCCGCGTCAACCGGCAGTATGCGATCGATCTGCAGGCCGACACCGCTCCCGGGCACGCGCTGGACGAAGCGTCCAACGACGTGCGCCGGCTGATTGCCGACCTGCACATGCCGCCGGGTTACAGCGGGCGTCTCGCCGGCCAGACGCAGATTCTGGACGAGACGACGGCGAACCTGGTGATGGCGATCGGCCTGGCCAGCATCTTCGTCTACATGGTGCTCGCGGCGCAGTTCGAGAGCTTCGTGCAGCCGATCATCATCATGCTGGTGCTGCCGGTGTCGGTGCCGTTCGCGTTGTTCACGATCTGGGTCACCGGACGTACGCTCAATCTCTGGAGCGCGCTCGGCATCCTGCTCCTCTTCGGCATCGTCAAGAAGAACTCGATTCTGCAGGTGGACTACACCAACGTGCTGCGCAGCCGCGGCGTCCCGCTGCAGGAGGCGGTCGTCGAGGCGTGCCGCACGCAGGCTTCGGCCGATTCTGATGACGACCTCCGCGATCATCGCGGGGCTGATTCCGACCGCGCTCGGCCTGGGCATCGGCGGCGCGCAGCGGTCGGCGATCGCCGTGACCATCATCGGCGGGCAGTCGCTGTGCCTGTTCCTGACGCTGCTGCTCGTGCCGGTGGCCTACGTGAAATTCGCGTGGCTCGAGGACTCGGTCGCCAGCCAGCGGTTCAAGGCGTTCACGGGGCGGCTGCGCGCCGCAGCCACCCGCTCGGCGCCCGTCCGCGAATCGTAGCCGCCACATAAGCGCCGGGAGTGCGCATTCGTGTGCACGTGAGCCAGCTCAAGCTGTGCTACCGTCAGGGCTGCCACGAGCCGCATGTCCCGGTATCTATCGGTAAGAAATAGGTTTCCCGCCCGGGTGGCCTGCTGGGTAGCGCTGTGTCTCGTCAGTTCCCGCACGTGCTGCGCGCACAGATTCCGACCGGCGCCGTTGCCGGCACGGTCCGCGCGTCCACCGGCACCGGATTGCCGGGCGCGACGGTGACGATTCGCGACAGCGCGACCGCCTCGGGACGCCCCGCAATTACGCCGTCGGGACGGTCGACGGTCACGCAGGCTGACGGAACCTACTCGTTCGCGGAGCTGCCGCTCGCCGCCACCTACGAGCTCGAAGCGACGCTCAACGGATTTGCCACAGTCGTCCATTCGTCGGTATCGGCGATCGCCGGTCAGCGCGTCGTGGTCGACTTCACGCTCTACGCGGCGACGTCGGAAGCGCTGGTCGTGACCGGGCGCGCGGCGACGCTCGAACACGAACGCTCGACGGTTCAGCAGATGGTCGGCGAACCGATGGTGCACGCGCTGCCGCTCGTCAGCCGGGATTTCCTCGCCCTGGCGTCGCTGGCCGCCGGCTTCACCGGCAGTCGCGACGGCGCCCAGTCCGCAGGGGCAGTTCTACTGGGGCAACAACGTCATCGTCGACGGCGCGAGCCACTATTCGAAGTGGCGCGGCGCGCCGCGCACGTTTTATTCGGGCTACGGGCTCGAGAGCATCCGCGAAGTGCAGGTCCTCTCCAACCAGTTTTCCGCGGAATACGGCGAAGCGCTCGCGACGGTGACCGTCGCGGTGACCAACTCGGGCACGGACACGCTCCGCGGGTCCGCGCTGCTCTTCGTGCAGGACGACGCACTGAACGACATTCCCGCGTTCACGCCGACCGAGCCGCCCTTCTCGTCGCAGCGTTACGGATTCACGCTCGGCGGTCCGATCGTCAAAGACCAGACGCATTTCTTCGCGAGCTACGAAGGCCGCCGAACGCGCGGCAGCAACATCGTCGTGTCGCCGGTGGCGAACGGCGCCGCGCGCGCGGAACGACGATGACGAGCACGTGGCGTTTTTCAAGGTGGATCACAAGGCCTCGACGCGGGATCTGCTGACGGCGCGCTACAACGGACAGTGGTTCCGCTGGCACAACGAACCAGGCGGGCTGACGCTGCCGGGCTCCGGCACGGAGTACACGAACGACAATCACACGCTGCTCGTTCTCCGACACGAGCGCTGATTTCGAGCCGCATGCTCAATCAGGTGCGCGTGCAGTTCTCGCGATTCAAGGACGTTCGCGCCGACGTCCAGCCCTCGCTCTACGTTCAGCGCAACGGCTATTCCGCGGAAGGCGCCACCTACGGCCCGCGCGGATTTGGCGCGAACCCCGAGAGCACGTGGGAGGGCGCCGACACGCTGTCGTACCGGGCCGGCAGCGCACACCTTCAAAGCCGGCGGCGGCATGAAGTACGTCCGGCTGCACACCGACCAGCTCGCCTTCGAGCGCGGTGCGTACTACTTTGCCGGGCCGCCGTCGTCCTTTCCCGAGCCCTTCGCATTCGTTCAGGGTCTGGCCCCGTCGGACGCCGCGACCGCCGCCGATCCGCACAGCATGGCGGTCTACGGCTTCGCGCAGGACGACTGGAGCCTCGCGCCGCGCGTGACGCTCGACATCGGGCTGCGCTACGACGTCGAACGGATTTCGAACCTCGATCACTACGACGCGCCGACGGACAAGAACAATCTGCAGCCGCGTCTCGGTGTCGCCTGGGATGCGATTCCGGGCCGCACGGTGGTGCGCGGCGGCGTCGGGATCTACACGCAGCAGCAGTTGCTGGGATACATCAGCAGTGTGCGACTTGCAGGGCGCCGACGGCGGCGACGATCTTGTATCTCGCGCCGGGCGCGAGCCTGATGCCGACCTACCCGAACATCCTGCCGCCGTCGATCCCCGTGCTGCCGCCTCGCGACATCCAGGTCCTCGATCGCTCGTTCAGAAATCCTCATTCGGTGCAGGCGACGGTCGGCGTGGAGCAGACGCTCTTCGGGATGATCGTCGGCGTCGATGTGATGCACCTGCGCGGCTACGACCTGTTCAGCCTGGTCGACACGAATGCGCCGGCGTCGGTCCACGAGCCCGCGTCACGAACGGTGGCGGAAGCCGACGCGACCCGCCCGATCACGCCGGTGCCCAACGGATTCCGGAAGATCATCGCGCTCGGGAACGAGGGCGCCAGCTGGTACCGCGCGCTGCAGATCAAAGCCGACAAGTCCAAGGGTCCGGTGCAGACGATCGTGGCCTATACCTGGTCACGATCGGAGGATCAGGCCAACTACGTGCTGCCCGAAGACAGCCGGAATCTGGACGCGGAAAAAGGGCGCGCCGATAACGATATCAGGCACAATCTCTCGGTAGGGCTTACCTGGCAGATGCCGGGCGGGCGCCGCGGGTTGAACGGCTTGACGCTGTCAGGCTTCGGCGTGTTTCGGAGCAACCGGCCGTACACCGTCACCTGGGGCGACGACCGGAACGGCACCTCCCAAAACGACGCGAGGCCCGGCGGCGCGCAACACCGCCAGCGGCGGGATCTACCGGACCGTCGATCTGTCGCTCGCGAAGCTGTTTCGCGTCGCGCGAACGTCGATCGAGGCCCGTGTCGAAGCGTTCAACGTGTTCAGCGCGACGAACTACGACCAGTTCGAAGGCGTGCTGTCGTCTCCGTTTTTCGGACAGCCGGTGACGGCGTTTCCGCGGCGGCGGATTCAGCTGGCAGCGCTCGTGAGGTTCTGAGAGGCAGATGGTGGTGCGGCGGTCCCGGCTCCCGGCGATGTTGACGACAGCGGTCGCCGCGCTCTCGGTGTCGGTCGTGCTCTCGACCTGCAGCAAGTCGCCGACCGGACCAACCGGAACGACGCCGACGAATCCGACGATTCCCGGGCCGACCGTGCCGGGGACGACCGTACCGGTGCCGACGCCGGGCCCGGTCACGTTCTCCGGCGCGGGCGACATCGCGATCTGTGCGAATGGCGCGCAGAAGGCCGGCAACCAGGACGCGACCGCGAGGCTGCTCGAAGGGTTCGGCGGCGACGTCTTCACGCTCGGCGACAACGCGTACCCGAACGGCTCGCGCGCCGACTACAACAATTGCTATGCGAAGTCGTGGGGCCGTCTCTTCGGCCGTACCCATCCGGCGCCGGGCAATCACGAATACAACCTGCTCTCCGGCGGGTCCGGGTACTTCGAGTACTTCGGCGACTACGCGGGACCGGCGTCGCTCGGGTACTACAGCTTCAATCTGGGTGCGTGGCACATCATCTCGTTGAACAGCAACGCGCGGGAGCAGGGCTCCAACGTCTCGGTCTCGCCGGGTTCGCCGCAGGCGATGTGGCTGCAGCAGGATCTCGCGATGAACCGGACCAAGTGCACGCTCGCGTACTGGCACCACCCGCTCTTCTCGTCGGGCCAGAACGGCGACAACCCCGAGATGCGGACGTTCTTTCAGATCCTGTACGACGCCAATGCCGATCTCGTCGTGACCGGCCACGATCACCTGTACGAACGCTTCGCGCCGCAGACGCCGGACGGCCGCCTGGACATGGCGCGGGGCCTTCGCGAGTTCATCGTCGGCACCGGCGGCATGATCGACCTTTACAACTTCACGACGGTCAAGCCCAACAGCGAGGTGCGCGACAACCAGCACCACGGTGTACTGAAACTGACGCTCGCGGCCGATAGCTACGCCTGGGAATTCCTGACGCCGAACGGCGTCATGGATACGGGTGTTCCAACGGCATGCCATTGAGCGTTGATCACAGCGGACAGGAGCATCCATTGACGAGCAGTTCAGGCTGCCACGTGGCAGGTGGGCGATAGCGCGGATGGCCGCACCCAGCGAGACGGAGACGGTCGGCGATCGGCTGCTGCTGTCCCCGCGCGAGCCCCTGCTTGCGGGCGGTGCGGCGGAAGCGTTCGAAAGCCAGCTGCGGCAGCTGATTCGCGGCGGCCGCCGCAATCTCGTCGTCGACATGACGGGCGTGTCCGCGATCGACAGCGCCGGCATCCGGGCGCTCGTGCGCGGCCACACGAGCGCGCAGCGCGCGGGCGGGTCGCTGCGCCTGGCCGGCGCCCGCCCCGCCGTCAAAAGGGTCCTCGAGCTGTCGCACGTCGCTTCCGTCTTCGAGCATTTACGACTCGGTCGAGGCCGCGCGCTATGCCGCACTGCCCTGGCGGCAGATCCTCGTCGGCATCGGCGGCATCATCCTGTGCAGCGGGATGGTGTATGCGGGCATCCGGTGGTCCGAACAGCTCGCAGGGTTTCGGCGAGGCCACCGACAACCTCCTGTCCGGCGAGAGGCCGCGCGGCACGCTGATGCATCCGCTGCGCCCGTTCCTCGAGCTGCTGAAGCTCGTGATCGCCGCGCTGGTCGGTTTGCTGGTCAGCACCATCCATCAGCCGTCGCCGCGCGAGCGCTCCTCGACCCGCTCGATGGAACAGGCGCAGACGCTGCTGTGCGTCTCGGGCGCGATGATGATGATCATCATCGGCAACTCGCTGGCGCGCGCCTTCGGCATTGCCGGCGCCGCCAGCATCATCCGCTTCCGCACGCCGGTTGACGATCCCAAGGACGTCACGATCCTCTTCCTGTTGATGGGGCTGGGAATGTCCACCGGCCTCGGCGCGTTGGCCGTGGCCGGCCTCGGCACCGCGTTTCTCTGCATCACGCTGCTCGCGCTGGACCGCGTCGCCAGGCAGTCGGCGCGCGTCATGGCGGTCGAGATCGTCGCCAGCGGCCGCGAGTTCCCGACGACCCACGTCGAGGCGGTCTTCGCCAGGAATCAGGTGACGTTCGAGCCGCGCGAAATCACCCAGTCCGACGACGTGACGATCAAATACCAGACGTGGCTCTCGCCGCAGGTGGCGCTCGAGGACCTGAGCGGTCAGCTGATGGCCGGCGGGAGCGCCGGCGTCACGGCGGTCTCGTGGGAACGGCCGAAGCACGCATGAAGAAGATGCCGCGCGATCTTCCGGCCGATCGCATCGTCACCGTTCCGTCCGAGCGGCGCAACCGCCGTCCTGGACGACGATCCACGGCGCGAAGCGAGCGAATCACGCTGTCGCTGTTCCGCTGCAGCGACAAGGAAATATTCGCCGAGCTCGCGGATGCCGTCGATCGCGGCGTGGACGTGCAGGTCATCGTCACCTCGCGCGCCAAGGGCGGCAAAAAGAAGCTCCGCAAATTGTGGCGGCGCCTCGAGGACACGGCGCGCCTCGCTGCACGCCTACACGGACCCGGTCGTCAAGTACCACGCGAAATATCTCGTGGTGGACGATGGGCCGGCGCTGATCACGTCGCTCAATTTCACGCGCAAGTGTTTCGCCGACACCGTGGATGCGCTGGCGCTCACCTGGGACCCGGCGGTCGTTCGCGGACTGCACCAGCTGCTGCAGATCGACCGCGAGCGCGGCGCCGCGCCCGACAGCCTGCCGGCGCGGCTGATCGTCGGTCCCGAGCGGGCGAGGCGGCAGTTCACCGCGCTCATCGAGGGCGCGCGCCGCAGTATCCGGATCGTGGACGCCAAGCTGTCCGACCCGGGGTTGATTGCGCTGCTCAATGCCAGGCGTGCGCAGGGGCTGGACGTCCAGGTGCATGGCGACAAGCTGCTCGCCGGCTTGAGATCGCACGGCAAGCTGATGCTGATTGACGGATCGCGCGCGGTCGTCGGCAGCCTGGCGCTGACGGCGCTCAGCCTGGATTTCCGCCGCGAAGTCGCGCTGGTCGTTGACGAACCGGACGCCGTCGCAGAAATCGAAGCCGTATTCCGCGCGATCGAAGCGACCGGCGGCGCGCGCGGTTCAGCGTCGCCGGTGATCGTGGGAGGAGCCTAATTGCTGCTTGCGCTGCTGTTGTCGATGATGCTGGACGGGGCTGCACCGGCTGACGATGCGCCTGCGCCTGCCGCGGATGTGCAGGTTCAGGCGCAGACCTCGCCGCTCGTGAAGCCGGCCGCGCCGACGAGCCCGGAACCCTTCAAGGATCTGAAATTCGTCTGGCGCGAGCATCCGTCCCTGCGCGCCGGCCGCAATTTCCGGATCGATTTCACCGCGAAGATGCAGTACGACGTCCGCGATCCCGGCGACGATCCGCAGGACTTTTCGACCGGCGAGCTGCACCGCCTGCGGGTCGGCGTCGAGGGCGAAGTCTTCCGCCACATCCAGTTCCAGGTCGAACGCGAGCTGAGTGAGCGCGAGGTCGAGAGCGCGAAGAACGACCCGAATTCCGGCGGCAAGTTGTGGAAAGACGTCTACGTCGAAGCGAACTACAGCAACAAGGCGCAGGTGCGCGCCGGCAAGTTCAAGATTCCATTCGGGCTCGATGAGACGAGCGGCGAGGCCGAGCTCGATTTCGTCTATCGATCGCTGGCCGGCACTTACCTGTCGCCGGCGCGCGACATCGGCGTGATGGTGCACGGCCGGTTCTTCAAGCGCGGATTGAACTACTGGGGCGGCTGGTTCCAGCAGGACGGCGAGAACTCGCGCTCGAAGAAAATCGAGGGCGGCGACGACACGTTTGCGTTTCGCGTCACCGGCACGCCGCTGCGCAAGGTCCGGCCGCTCAGGAATATCGAAGTCGGCGGCAACGTCGCGATCACGTCCGTCTCGGACGAACCGGCTCTTCCGAACGGGCTGCGCGGCCGCACGGTCATGTCGCAGTACACGTTCTTCGATCCGATGTTCGTCAACGGGACCCGCCTGAGAGTCGGGACCGACGTGGACTGGACGCAGGGTCCGATGGGACTGCGTGCCGAGTACATCTACGTCGGCGACGACCGCAACGACCAGGGGATTGGCAACGAAGATCTGCACGACGTTCAGTCGAACGCCTGGTACGTGCTGGGAACATGGGTCGTGACCGGCGAACAAGAAAGAGCGCCCGCTCGAGCCGAAGAAGGGGTTGTTCCGCGGTGGACTCGGCGCGGTGGAAGTGGGCGCGCGGTACGACACGCTGCGCTTCAGCGGCAAGCCGGGCGTCGATCCGCCGTTCCGCAACTCGCGCGCCGAGACGATCTATCCGAACGGCGACAAGGTCGTCACGCTCGGCGTGAACTACTACGCGAATCGCTGGGCGAAGATCCAGTTCAACGTGATTCGCGAGCATGTCGAGGACATCGAGCGCAGCCCGACAGTTGACGGCTCCGCCTTCTGGAGCTCGGTGGTCCGCTTCCAGTTGCAGCTGTGAGTTTTTGCGAGGGGGGTCAGATGAATCGCCGGTCTGTGATCTCGGTCGCCATGGCAGGAGCCGTACTCTCGCTCGTGCTGCGGGTGTCGCCGCCGGTCTCGGCCCAGGCGCAGCCGGCGCCGGTCGCTGATCCCACCGCGCCATTTTTCAACAATACCGTCCTGCACGACGTCTACTTCACCGTCAACACCAAGGACTGGTTGACGCTCAAGGAAAACTATCTCTCGAACGAGTACTACCCGGTCGATTTCAAGTGGGGCACGACCACGGTGCGGAACGCGGGCATCCGATCGCGCGGCACCGGCAGCCGGAGCGGCGAGAAACCCGGACTGCGGCTCGACTTCGACCGCTACACCTCGAACCAGAAGTTTCTCGGGCTGAAGTCGCTGGTCTTCCGCAACAGCACGCAGGATCCGTCGAACATGCACGAGCAGCTGAGCATGCTGCTGTTCAAGCGCCTCGGGCTGGTCGCGCCGCGTGAAGTGTACGCGCGGCTGTTCGTGAACAACGCCTACGCCGGCCTCTATTCCATCGTCGAATCGATCGACAAGACGTTTGTCGCCGCGAATTTCGGGAATGATGCCGGATATATCTACAAGTACGACTACAACGTCACCGACGCCGGCTATTACTTCGCGTATCGCTCGTCGAATCCCGGCGACTACGTGCCGCTGCCGTTCAAACCCGAGACGCACGAAACCGATCCTCAGCCCGAGGTGTTCGAGCGCTTCGTGTGGACGATCAACAACGCGACCGATTCGTCGTTTCGTACCGCGATTGCCGAGTTCATGGACATGGCGGAACTGGTCCGCCACGTCGCGACGGAGGTGTTCGTCGCCGACAACGACGGCTTCCTCGGCAACTGGGGCATGAACAACTTCTACCTGTACCGGTTCGCCGACCGATCACCGGTTCCGGTTCATCGACTGGGACAAGAGCGAAGCGTTCAAGGACACGCCCGACTACTGGATCTGGCACAACCATCTCGATACGCGCCGATCCGACGCGCAACCGGTTGTGGACGCGCGCGATGGCGTATCCGGATCTCAAGGCGATGTATCTGGATACGCTGCTGGAGTGCGCGAATGCGGTCGTCGAGGTGCCGGCGGCGTCGACGCCCGACGATACCCGCGGCTGGCTCGAGCGCGAAGTCGAGCGGCAGTACGCGCTCATCACGCCAGCGGTGCTGGCGGATCCGCAGAAGCCGTATTCGAACGATCAGTATCAGGCGGCGGTCAACTTCGTGCGCGACTTCGTCCGCCAACGGCCGGACTTTATCAGGGCCCAGGTCGCCGCTTCTCGGTGACACTTACCAGGACTCTGTCGGTGCTTAGGTGCTAGGTGCGTGGGTGCTGGGTGCGTGCCAGGGTGCTTCGTGCGGGGTGCTGAGTGCACGCGCTCACGCCGTGCAGTGCACTAGCACCTCGCACGAAGCACCTCGCACTGCACCCACGCACCGCAGCACCTACGCACCCTAGCACCGACTTGTGTCTGGTCTTCCGTCTCGTTCCGAGCATCCTGAGGTGCGCGCCGGTTCGCCGGATCAAGAGACGGCGCGGGTGCCCGCCGTGCGTCGCGGCGACCTGCTGACAGCCAAACTCCACGAATCCTTGTCGCTCGGACACGGCGTTGGCGGCGGCGGCTTTCACCAGCTCGCAGCGTCCGGGCTTCGGCGCGAAGTTGAACATGTCGTCGAGCCACGCGGGTTCGAGTCCGGCCGCGCGGCCAAAGGCAATCGCCGTGTCCACGTACGGAATCGCGACGACGGTCAGTCCTTCCGCGAGCGCGGGGTTGATTTCCCATCGCAGGCGGAATGCCAGATCGGCCGCGTAGAGCAGCAGCAGCGTGCGCGCCGAGGGGAGCCCGGCGGATTCTTCCGCGACGACGATCTCGCCGAAGATGCCCGAGGCGTCCCAGGAACTGATGCCGCCGCGCCGCTGTTTCCGGCCGGGCACCAGGCCTTTGGCGACGGCCATCATCGCGTTGCCGTTGACGCCGTCCACCGCGACGAGCCGATCGCTCGGCCTGCTCATACCGACCCGCCGTGCATCATCAGCCACTCGGCGAACGCGTCGGCGTTCCAGTCGGACCAGGGTCGCTGTTCGCATTCCTTGAACAGCCGGCGGATGGCGTGGTGCTGCTCGCCGATCGACTGCTCCGCGTCGACGGTGATGAACTTGAACACGACCGCCAGCGATTCGTACTCGCGAATCACGCGGGTGATGAACCGTTCGTAGCTTTCGGCCGGGTCGGCGATCTGCGTGACGTCCTGGCCGGCCTCGTAGAAGTTCGGCGTGCGCGTCGCGGAGACGCGCTGGCTCGACGTGCCCGGCGAGACGGAAAAGTAGAAGACGATGTCGGGCCAGAGGAGCGGCTGATAGAGCTTCAGGACCCAGTCGAGATCCAGGCCGCGCGCCACGTCGCGCGCGAGACCGGTGAACAGGAACCGGTCGGCGATGACCAGTCGGCCCGCCCAGAGCGCCGGCAGGATCTTCTGTTCCACGCGATGACGGAAGTCGGCGGCGTGCAGCAGCGAGAATTCTTCGGGGCTCAGCGCGCGCACCGCCTTGCGGCTCTTGATGATCGGCTTGATCAAGTCCGACGAGTTCCACTTGGTCGTCGTGACGTCGTAGCCTTCGGCCTTCAGCCAGGTCTTGAACAACTTGCGCTGGGTGGTTTTGCCGGAGCCGTCGGGTCCTTCGAAGGCGACCAGCAGCCCGCGCCGGCGGGACGTATCGCTGAAGTGAGCGCGTGCGCGCAGGCCGAGTTTGCGAAGTGAATGCGGCGAAGCGCTCATCGCGTGATGGAGACGGGCTCATGATACCCCGTCTGCCGGGCGCAGCGGGTTGGCCGCCGCGCCCTGAGCATGATGTGCGAGTGGAAAGACCTGAAGACCCGTCGGAACGGTGATGCTGACGCGGGTGCCGCGGTTGCCGGCGGCGGCCGCGGCGGAACCGCCGTGCGCGTCCGCCGTCCGCTGAACGGCGACCATCAGGACGGTCGCGGGAACGCCGCCCGGGCGATCGTTCCACTGCGCGTCGAAGGCGCGAGCCGCCCAGATCTCCGGGACCGACGCGATGTCCTGAGACACCGAGAAGGTGACGTGTCCTGCCGGCTCCGCCGTCGCCGAGATGGTCAGCCGCGCATCCTTGACGCCCTGCAGCAGCGACAGCGTGGCCAGCACCGCGCCCGATAGCGCGTTGGTCAGGACGCGCTCGTCGGCGGCGATGAATGCACCATGCGGGACGTGCGATGTCGTCGTCAGGACCAGTGCGCGCACCTGCCGTTCGGGCAGGAAGGCCTGCTCGACGCGATCGAGGATGCCGAGAACGGAGGTCGCGGACTTGGCGACCGTCATCTCCTGGCGGATGACGCGGGTGGCGTGCAGCAGGCACGACGCCCGCCACACTTCGGCGCGAATGAGATTGCCGACGACCGCGCGCGACAGCTCCGACTGCGGTCCGGACAGCAGATCGGCGCACGCGCCGAGCGTGGCCAACGATTGCGAGAGGTCGGTGCCGGCGTGCAGCGTGGTGTCAGAAATTGCGGGCTTCGCTGCGGCAGTGGCCGCTTTGGTCGTCAGGTTGGCCGCATCCGCCAGTTTTGTCGCTTCCACATCGTCCACGTCGTAGACCATGCAGGGGATTTCGCGGAGCCCGGCGGCGATAGCCGCGGCGAGACGCTTTCGTCCGGAGATCAGGCGGTGCCCGCCGTCTTTTTCCTGGACGAGCAGCGGCTGCAGGACGCCGTGTCGCTTGACCGATTCGACGAGCGCGGTGACCGACGAAGGATCCGTCAGCGGCGGCGCGTCGATCGCGTGGACTGACAGGACGCGTTCGCGGCCGCTCGAGGTCCGGGCGGCGAGCAGGTCGACGTAGTGCGGGTCCGCTCGCATCTTGTAACTGGGCGGCAGCCCCTCGCGTGCCGGCGGCGGTGTGCTGGCGATCTCGTCGTTCTCGGGCGGATCGAAATAGGGTTTCGTCTTCTGAATGCGTGGATTCGCAAAACTTTCCGCCGGCGACTCAAAATTTTGCACGTTTGGGACGCTCGAGAAATGGGAGTGGCGACGTGAATGAAAACGGTTGAGCAGTTATATCAAAAGCTCTGCAATGGAACAACACGCGATGTGACAGACTAACGGCCTGCCGAATGGCCGATCGAGTCCGCACGTCCGCAGTCCGCGTTTTCGGCAAGTCCATGCACACGTTGTCGGCGGGTTGGATCGCGGCAATCGGCTGGTTGTGGGTCGCCGCTATTCAGCAGCATATGCTCCGTCACGATGTGGCGCCGCCGAACTATGCGGCCGGTACGCTGGTGAGCGGCATCATTCCTGCGCTCTTGCTGGCCGCACTTGGCGCGATCATCAATCGCTGGACCGGTCCGGCGCCCGATCCCGCGCTGCAGCGTCGCGAGTGGTGGGCCGCGTTCTGGTGGTCACTCGTCCCGAACGCCATGCTGTTCACGACGGTGTGGGTGATGATTCAGGAAGCGCAGTAGTGCGCGGCAGTCTGTAAAGGCGCGATATGAAAATCATCGAAGTCGCGGCGGCGGTGGCGTTCGCGTTGCTCGGCAGCCGGATGGCGTCCGCGCAGTTGACGGCCGCCAAAGACGGACCGATCGTCTACGGCCATCATCACCTGTATGTGACGAGCGTCGAGGCGCACAAGAAATTCTGGATCGACACGCTGGGCGGGAAACCCGCGCGGCTCGGGACCTCCTCGGTCGACATGGTCAGCTTTCCGAATGTGTTCGTCGTGTTGACGCCGCGGCCGCCGTCCGGCGGCACGAAAGGCACGACCGTCAATCATCTGGGCTTCCAGGTTCCCGATCTGCGGGCCACCGTCGGCCGGATCAAAGCGGCGGGCTATCCGGTGGTGACGCGCGCCGAGCTGCCGGCGCAGTACGAGGTCAAGGACGACATCGGCTTTGTCCCCGACACGAAGAATTACGTCGCATTCGTCATGGCGCCGGACGAGACCAAGGTGGAACTGGTCGAAAATCCCGCGATGACGGAACCGATCGCGCTGCATCACGTGCACTTTGCCGCGCCCGATATTCCGGCGATGCGCGCGTGGTACGCGAGCACGTTCGGCGCGGTGCCGGGAATGCGCGGCGCATTTCAGGCGGCCGATCTGCCGGGTGTGAATCTGACGTTCTCCGGCGCGCCGGCGCCGGTCGTCGGCACCAAAGGGCGCGCGCTCGATCACATCGGGTTCGAGGTCAAAGGGCTCGAGAATTTCGTCCGGCAGCTCGAGGCGCGCGGCATCAAGGTCGATCGCGCGTACACGTACTCCGAGCAGTACGCGGTCGGCATCGCGTTCCTGACCGATCCCTGGGGCACGAACATCGAGCTCAACGAAGGCCTCTCGTCCATCCGCTAATCCAGGGTGTCAGATGGGTGTCAGATAGGTGTCTGACACCCATCTGACCCCAAATTTGCAACAGTTAGATGGTGCCACAGTAAGAATTTGCTAGCGATTTTGCGGATCCTCGGTGTCAGATGGGTGTCTGACACCCCAGCTGAGCAGTGATGGCGGGGTTTGATGAATGGGTCGCGGACCTCGAGGCACGCCACCTCGCCGACCTGACCTTTCCTGAGGTCTCCCGCTCGCTGCGTGCGCTGTCGTCCGGCTATGTCGAGCGCCGCACGCGACTGACCGACGGCGCCCCGCTCGCCGGCCGCGGCAAGCGCGCGGCGTTCGCGCTGTTCTACGGTCCGCTGCACTTCCTCATCGTCCGCCACATCACGACATCACTCCCTGGACCGCAAGGCGCAAGCGGGACGCTCGTGGATCTCGGCTGCGGGACCGGCGCGTCCGGCGCCGCCTGGGCGACGATCACGTCCAGCCGCGCATCGATTCTCGGACTGGATCGGAACCGCTGGGCGGTCGACGAAGCCAGGCAGACCTACAAGGCGTTCGGCCTTCAGGCGCGCACCCGTGTCGACGATCTCGCGCGCGCAACCGCGCCGGAACGCAGTTCGATCCTCGCCGCGTTCGCCGTCAACGAGCTGGCCGATGACGCCCGCACGGCGCTGCTCGCCAGATTTCTCGAACACGGGTCGCGCGGCGGCCACGTCCTCGTCATCGAACCGATCGCCACATCCATCGCGCCCTGGTGGGGCGGATGGCGCCGCGCCTTCGAAGCCGCCGGCGGCCGGGCGGACGAGTGGCGCACACGCATCCCCCTTCCCGCCATCGTCGAGAAACTCGATCGCGCCGCCGGGCTGAACCACCGCGAGCTCACCGCGCGTTCGCTCTGGCTCTGACTCGGGGCTTCTCGGGACTCGGGACTCGGGGCTGGGGACTCGGGACTGCAAGTCGCGAAGCCCGAAGCCGAAAGCCCAACGGCAACTTGCGCCCGTGCTAGTGTCTCCTTGTGACCACGCCCATCCGCCCGGCCGCGACCGTCGTCGTGCTGCGCGACACGCCCGGCGGCCTCGAAGTATTTCTCGTGCGGCGTCACCAGGCGATCGCGTTCATGGCCGGCGCGCACGTGTTTCCCGGGGGACGGGTGGACGATGGGGATCACGAGGCTGACGGTGACTGGTGCGACGGGGTCGCGGACGCGCAACACAAGATGCCGGGCGTCGATCTCAAGGAGGCGCTCGCGTTCCAGGTGGCCGCGGCACGCGAGCTGTTCGAGGAGGCTGGCGTCCTGGTCGCGCGAACCGCGCGCGGCGAATTCGTCTCGCTGACCGCTGACGCCGATCGCGAACGCTTCGCCGGCCACCGCGCCGATCTGAACGCCAGCCGCCGTAGTTTCCACGACATCGTCGCCGGCGAGCGCCTGCGACTGGCGCTCGACGCGCTTGTCCCCTTTGCCCACTGGGTCACGCCGCCGATCGACATCAAGCGTTTCGACACGCGATTTTTCGCGACGCGAATCCCGCCGCACCAGACACCGGTCGCACGACGCGCACGAGGCGACCGAGAGCCTGTGGATTGCGCCGCGCCTGGCGATTGCCGCCGCGACCCGCGACGAGCTCCTGCTTCCTCCGCCAACCTGGGCGACCCTGCGTGAGCTCGAGCGCTTCGATTCCGTTGAAGCGGCGCTGATCGTGGGCGGCGACACATCGCATCGAACGGCGCGAGCCGATCGTGACGCTCGAGAACGGCGTGCGCAAGATCGTGCTGCCGGGAGACCCGACGATGCCCGAACGCGAACCGGTCGCGTACGAGACGCGATTCGTGATGGCCGATGGACGCTGGCGGCCGGAGCCCGCCGAATGAGCAACCCGTCGCCCCAGCTCCGTCGTGCGCTCGGCTTCCGCGACCTTCTCGCGTTCTACATCGTCACCACCTTCAGCCTGCGCTGGATGGCCACCGCTGCCGCGGCTGGACCGAGCTCGCTCGTGATCTGGATCATTGCGGCGGTCGGGCTGTTCGTGCCGCTCGTCTTCGCGACGCTCGAATTGTCGTCGCGCTATCCGGACGAAGGCGGCGTGTATTTGTGGAGCAAGCGCGCCTTCGGACCTTTTTCCGGGTTCATGACCGGGTGGTCGGTACTGGACGACGAACCTGCCCTACTTTCCGTCACTGCTGTACTTTGCCGCGGCGAACCTGCTCTTCCTCGGCGGGCCATCGTGGCAGGCGTGGTCGTCGAACAGCACCTACTTCATGGTGACGGCGGTGATCGGCCTGACCGTCGCGGTCTCGCTCAACATCGTCGGTCTCGAGAAAGGGAAGTGGCTCAACAACGCCGGCGCCATCGCGGCGTGGATTTCCGCGGGTCTCCTGATACTTCTCGGCGTCGTGTCGTGGTTCCGTTTTGGCTCCGCCACCACCATTGACGCGCACACCATCGTGCCGAGCGTCAGCCTGAAGGACGTGATCTTCTGGTCAACGATCGCCTTCGCGTTCGGCGGGGTTGAAAGCGCATCCACGATGGGCGAGGAAATCAAGGACGCGCAGCGGACGATACCGCGCGCGGTCGTGGCGGCCGCCATCATCATCACGGCGCTGTATCTTGCCGGCACGCTGAGCGTCCTGCTGGCCATCCCCAAAGAACAGATTTCGGGACTGCAGGGCATCATGCAGGCGATCGACGCGATGACCAGGCGCGTCGGCGTCGCGTGGCTCGCGCCGATCGTCGCCGGCCTGGTGACGCTGAATGCGCTCGGCGGCGTGGGTGGATGGTTTGCAGCGACGGCGCGCCTGCCGTTCGTCGCGGGCATCGATCGATTTCTGCCGCGCGCGTTCGCCTCCCTGCATCCGCGCTTTCACACGCCGCACGTGGCGCTGCTGGTCCAGGCGGTGATTTCCGTCGTGTTCGTCATCCTCGGGCAGGCCGGAACGTCCGTGCGCGGCGCGTACGACGTCCTGGTCAGCATGAGCATCATTTCGTATTTCGTGCCGTTTCTGTTCATGTTCGCGGCGTTGATCAAGGTGCAGGGAGAACCGGCTGCACCCGGCGTCATGCGTGTGCCGGGCGGATACGCCGGCGCCGTCATCCTGGGTGCGCTCGGTTTCTTCACGACGTCGATTGCCATCGTGCTGGCCTGCGTGCCTGCCGCTGACGAGCCGAACAAGCCGCTTGCGGTCGTGAAGATCGTCGGACTCTCGGTGGTGCTGCTCGGGATCGGCGCGGGGGTTTACGCGGCCGGTCGTTCCAGGGATTGAGGTCGGTCATGAAACGGCTCATCTTCGTCACTGGTCGCGCTGGCCGGTGTGCCGTCGCTGGTGGCCGCTGCGCCGGCGACGATGCGCGTGGACTATTACCACTCGGGCAACGACAAGTCGGAATATTTCAGCTTCGACCGCGCGGTCATCGAGCCGCTGCCGTGGCCCGGGAATATGGCGCGGGCCATCGACACCAGCGACCGTGGCAAGTATTTCTTCGAGGTGAGCGACGCCGCCAGCAGCAAGGTGCTCTACTCGCGCGGCTTCGCGTCGATCTTCGGCGAATGGGAGACGACCGGCGAAGCGCAGGAGATGAATCGAACCTTCTCCGAATCGCTGCGATTTCCAGCGCCCGACCAGCCGGTCAAGATCTCCGTGAAGAAGCGGGACGCCAGGAACGTGTTCCGCGAGATCTGGACGTTCTCGCTGAACCCCGCCAACAAGTTCATCGAAAAGGGACTGAAGACGCCGGCCGGCGCATTGATCAAGATCCACGAGGCCGGCGATCCGGCCACGAAACTGGATCTGCTGATTCTCGGCGACGGCTATACAGCCGCGGAACGCGCCAAGTTCGAACGCGACGCGCGGCGTCTGACCGGCGTGCTGTTTGCCACGTCGCCGTTCAAGGAGCGCGAGCGCGACATCAACGTCTGGGGTCTGGTGCCGGCCGCGGAGCAGTCGGGCATCTCCCGTCCGTCGCAAGGCATCTTCCGTCGGTCGCCGCTCGGGGCGACCTACGACGCGTTCGATTCCGAGCGCTACATCCTGACGTTCGAGAACCGCACGTTTCGCGACATCGCCGCGAATGCGCCGTACGAGGTCGTGGAAATCCTCACCAACACGGCGACCTATGGCGGCGGCGGGATCTTCAATCTTGTTCAGCACGGCGGCTGCGGGCAATCTGTGGGCGCCGTACCTGTTCATCCACGAATTCGGTCATCACATCGCCGGTCTCGCCGACGAGTACTACACCTCCGATGTGGCGTATCTGCCGGCCGCGGATCGCGTCGAGCCGTGGGAGCCCAACGTCACGGCGCTGCTCGATCCGGGCTCACTCAAATGGAAGGACCTGGTCACACCCGGCACGCCGCTGCCAACGCCCTGGCCGAAGGCCGAGTTCGAGGACTACGTGAAGGCGATTCAGGAGCGCCGGCGGAAAATCCGCGCCGACAACCGCCCGGAGTCCGAGATGGATGCGTTGTTTCGCGAAGAGATGGCGCACGACAGCCGCGTCCTGTCCGCGGCGCCGCACGGCGGCAAGGTCGGCGCGTTCGAGGGCGCGAATTACGAGGCGCGCGGCTATTACCGTCCGCAGTCCGATTGCATCATGTTCACGCGCGACGAGGTGCCGTTCTGCGCTGTGTGCCGCCGTGCGATCGAGACAATTTTGGATCTCTATAGCAGACCGTAAACTCCGGTTGACAGTCGCGCAGAGGCTCGTCACACTAGGCGGCCAAATCACATTTTCCTGAACCGGGGCACTCCCCCGCAGACGAGGCGAGCATGGACGACGATTTTGATGACGATGGCGGAATGGGATTGCCCGACGACGATTTGACGGCCGGTGACGATCTCGTCGACCTGGAAGGCGAAGGCGGCGTCGAGCTCGAACTGGATCTCGAAGGCGGCGACGAGCCGGCCGCGCGCGCGCCCAAGGCGGCTCCGAAGGCCAAAGCCCCGAAAGCGCCGAAGGCTGCACCCAAAGCGGCGGCGCCCAAGGCCGCAGCGCCAGCCAAGCCCGCGCCGGTGAAGAAAGCGGCGAAGAAGGCGGCACCGAAAAAAGCAGCGCCGAAGAAGGCGGCCGAAGGCCGCCAAGAAAGCCGCGCCCAAGAAGGCCGCGAAGAAAGCCGCCAAGAAGGCGGCGCCCAAGAAGGCGTCGAAGAAGAAAGCCGCGCCGAAGAAGGCTGCCAAGAAGAAAGCCGGCAAGAAGCGCTAGCTCGTCCGGTTGGTTCCGGTGTCAGATGGGTGTCAGACACCCATCTGACACCCGTCTGACACCAGGTCCGCTTCACTCCCACCTCCGCAGCGCCAGTTTGCGCGGATCGCCCACCAATTCCGGCTATTCCGACCGTTCGCCACGCGGCGCATGCAACGTTCGCTTTATGTCCGGACGGCGTTGTTAACCGACGGGAGTATCTGCTGGCGAGCGTGGAGGCCGGATGAGCTGGCCTCAGTCAACGTTCGTTTGCGCCAGCACTCAACCATTACGTCCGAATGGACCGAGAGCTGCCGCTCGCAGAGATCCTGGCGCGAGCGAAACGAGAAGGAATCCGGCTGGCCGACATCCCTTACTGGTCGGTGGCGTTTCGAGGCGCGGAGCCCCGGCTGCCCCAGAGGGTCCGTGGCCTGGCGCAGCCGCCCTACGAGTACTACGTTGTCGACTTCCGGGTCGGGAACCGGCCGACCGGCCGCCTGATCCTGGACGCGCGCACCGGCGACGTGGACGAAATCACCGGCAGCGATCACGCCGAGGAGCCGATTCCGGAATTCCTCACGCCGTATCAGGCGGCGCGGGTGCTGAGAAATCGCGATCTCACGACTGCCGACGGCCGCAAGCTCCGGCTCGATCCGGCGGGCGTGGAGATCGACGAAGAGATGGTCTGGAAGCCGTGCGATCAATCGCGCACGCCGTTCCAGGCGTTCTACGTCGCGCACCAGGCCGGCGACACGTTCTACATCCGCGCTGACGGCGCCATCTTCAGCGAGCTGACGGAATTCGAAGTCGTCTAGATCCTCGGGATCCGCCCCTCAACCGAGACGTGCACGACCGCGCGCGCCTGGCCTCCGTCGGGAGCGAGTGCGCTCAACGTGATGATGTGCCGGCCGGGTTTCAGGACGACCGACAACGCGCGGCCGCTTCCCAGTTCGCCGTCCACACTCGAGTGCCAATGTAACGACGAATCATCGAGCGTGCCCGTGGTGACACTCATCGCTTCGGCGCGGAGTGAGATAGCGGTGTTCGCGGCGACCCGACTGCCGTCGGCGGGCGCAATCAGCATGAGCTCCGGTGGACTCGGCGGGACCACGAACGGCGCGCTTTCCATCCATGCCGTGCGGCCGCCAACGCTCGCACCGACCTGCAGGATGCACGTGGACGAAGCCGGCAGCGACGCGACCGGCACACGGCACTCCGGCGTGACGAGATCGCAGGCGACGAATCGCCATTGCCGCTGTTCGTCTGTCGCCACCCTGACCAGATAACGCAGCGACCTCGCCGTCCGCGTGCTCGGCCTTCCAGCTGATGACGACGTGTCCATCCGCGATCGCGACGGCCGGCCGCGAGAGCGTCGGAGCCGCGGCCGGAATGTCCACGCCGGTCATTTCCTGTCCGTCCCGCATGATCACGAGACGACGTGCGCGGTCGTTCCACGGCATGACCAGAAGGAATCCGAACGGTGGTTCGACAGCCGTATGCTGTTCGGCAAGCGGCACGAGGCCATTCGCCGCGAGCATTTTTCCGCTGGAATCGCGGAGCTCGGCGCGGTAAGGCGTCTCATCCAGCTCCTGCAGCCGCAGCGGCCTCATCGTCGTGTAGAGCGGGAGCACGTGCGCGCCCCGCGAATCAATCGACCCTCGCAGCAGCAGCGCGTCAACCGGTTTCTCGGACTCGAAAATGATCGTGCCGACGTGATCATCGCGACTCTCGGCGCGCCGGCGGCAGTGGTCCCGACGGCGGGGGCGGCGGCGGAAAGATCGTGCCGGCCATCAGCCTGAGATACGTGTACGGCGACGTCCAGTCCGTCGACCCGACGTACCCCATGAAATCGGTGCTGATCGTCTGACCGCCTGCGAATGTCCGCGGCGAGAAGGTCGTCAGCACCGGTGGCGTGCCGAGGAAGTCGTCGATGTCGACGCCGAACTCGCCGATGCTCTCGAATAACCCGGTGAGGTCCGTGGACGCGGCGTCTTCATAGTTCGGCCAGCCTCCCTCGTACGGGGGCGGGGCAGCGCCGCCGGGGACGTGAAACAGTCCGAAGCCGTGTCCCACTTCCTGCGCCAGCGTCGCGACCCTCGTCGCGCTGCCAGTCGCCGGCGCCGATGGTGGCGCCGAGATGAACGACGCCGCGATGCCCAGCGCGCACGTGCCCAGCCGGTACAGCGCCAGCGCCGCAAATGGACCAAACAGCAGGGCGCCGAGGGCGGTCCCGAGGATCGGGACAAGTGCGAGCGAGCTCATGGGCGCTCCGCATCCAATCGTGCTCGGAATCGTCGCGCCCGATGCCGCGATCGCCGTTCGATCGAGCAGCGCGACCCAGATGCGATCCTCCAGACCGGTGGTGAAGAAGGCGCGGCTCGCCAATTCGATCAGCAGATCGTTCCAGCCCTGGCCACAACTGACGCCGCCCGCTGCAAGGTTGCCGGTGTAGGTGTACGGATTCGTACCCGGTGCGGGAATGATGTTGAGGAGCCCGCGCCGGCTCGGATAGAGGCGCTGCAGCTGATCGAGCTCCGCTGTCTGCTGAAAGAGATTGGGCGGCGCGGCGGTGTTGCCGGTTCCTGGTTCGACGTATCCCACCGGAAGGACGGCGAAGCGCAGAGGGAGCCCGCCCGGACGGAACGAAAACCTCTGAGTCAACGAGACGGACGGCGCGTCGGCGATCACGTTGCTCGGCGGAACCAGCTGCGCGCTCAGGTCGATGGTTCTCGCGGTCGTCCACGCCGGCGGAAGGAGGAACGTGAACGATTCGCTGGTCGGCCACGAACGTTCCGCCGCCACCGTGGCCGCTGCTGCCGCGGCCGGCCGCGCGACGAGGCTGAGGTGCGTGACCGGAACTCGATTGGGACCCAGCGGAAAGAGCGGCGAGCCGGGCAGCAGATTGCCGGCGCTGTCGGTTCCGTTCAGCATGGCCGTGACGCCGTAGATCCGTCCCCCATCGAACAACGAATCAGCTCCCGACGCGACGAACACCCGGGCGATCGCCGGCTTCGACGCGATCAGCGGAATGGTGTTGTCGGCGCGCCAGGTCTGCGAGTTGAGCATGTGGCGGCTCGAGCGATGGAACTGCGTGGCCTGATTCACTTCGATGCCGACCACCGTCAGATGCGATCGCGCGCGCATGCGGACCGTCACCTGCATCGTCACCGGGTCAGTCGTGCAGGCATTGGTGGCCCGCAGCTCATACACCGCATCCCATGGATGATCCGCGGTGATCAGGTCGACTTCCATCGAGCCGCTGATCGGATTCAGCGCAATCGTCGGATTGAGATAAGGCAGTTGCGAGGTCCCGGCGGCATCCTGAATGGGGACGATGGTGATCTGGTCGGCGCCGGCGACCGACCACGACAGCGTCAGGTTGTCGTTGTTGCCGATCGTCACGCTGGTTCCGCCGTCAACCTGAAAGTAATTGATCGTCGGCGCGCCGCCTTCGAAGTAGTTCACGCGCCCCGGCAGACACGGCGGGCACGGGGTGAGCGATCGTCCGCCGACTTCTTCGATGCGACTGGCGGCGACCGCCACGGACGCACCCAGGCAGTCCACCAGTTGTCCGGCGAGATCGCTGGCGGCCTGCGCAAGTTCGGCGCCGTGTTTGCCCCATTTGACGAAGCCGACGCAGCCCCGGCTCACCAGTGCCGGCGCGATCACGTGCACCGCGGTATCCGACCACGAGACGACGAGAGCCACGACGCAACCGGTCTCACTCGCGAAGGCGACGTCAACATCGGGAGGGCGTGTCGCGCCAAATCCCGAACCGTTGATCGTCACTCTCGTGCCCGCGCATCCGCTCGCGGGCGTGAGCCCGGTAATCCCGGTGGCCGACGACGTGCCGATGCTGCCCGTCGCTTCGCGCACCCAGTCGTCCATCGCGTGTCCCAGGCCAAGGAGGCACGTCTTGCTGCCGATGTCATCGAGGCCGTCGAGACTCGGCGGCAGGCGCGAGAACACGTCGTCGTCGATCGGATCGCCGCCGAGGACATCGCGCAGCATGCCGGAGATCGCGTCGGCACCGAACGCGACTTGCAGAAGTCCGTCGAAGTACTCGGGCCCTGCGCCGGATCCCACTCCGGCGATCGCGCCAGTGATGTACAGGTTTGCGGCGTCGATCGCGTCGCCGGGTCCGTCCGCTCCCGTGTATGTATTGACGACTCTGCGGAGGATTGCCGCTGCCGTAGGCAGGATGCTCAGCGAGCACCGCGCCGATCGAGAGACCCGCATCGCCGGGAATCAGCGTGCCGGCATCGGTGCCCGATCCCGGCGAGAGGTGGGCATCGACGGATTCGAAGGCACGCGCACCAGCGCTTCGGCCGTAACTGTATTCACCGGCGATTCGCATCAGCTGACCGAGATTCGTGACGTTCATCGTCAGCACCTGCAGCTGCACGGGGCCCCAGCCTTCTGCGCTCATGTGTCCCCCCAATCTCAGGCGGATTCGACCTCGGGCAAGTTCACCTGAACCGCGCATGAGATGCACGTTAGAAGATCGCATGGACGTGCCTGTGCGGAGAAATGAGCGGGGTTCGAGCGTCGTTATTACTGACGACGGTGAACCGCATGAGAATAGGTGTCCGACTGAGCTGGCCGATCGCTCTGCTGTTGTTCCTCGCAACGCTTTCCGCGTGTTCGCACGGCGACGCCGCATCAAAGACTTCGCAAACGAATACAAAATCCTCACGCGCGCCTGATGCGCGCGCAATACCAGTCGAGACGGCACCGGTCGAGGTCAAGACGATGCCGGTGACGATCGCCGCGGTTGGAACAGTCGAAGCGATTTCGACGGTCGATATCCACGCGCTCGTGACGGGACAACTGCAGGCCATCAACTTCACGCCTGGCGAGGACGTTCGCAAAGGTCAGCCGCTCTTCACGATCGATCCCCGTCCGTTCGAAGCCGCCCTCAGCCAGGCGCAGGCCGCGCTCGCGCGCGACACGGCTCAAGCGAATGACGCAAAGTTGCAGCGCGACCGTTTCGAGACGTTGTTCAACCGTGGATTGATCCCGCGCGATCAGTACGACACGCAAACCGCGAGCGTCACGGCCTTCGACGCGACGCTGGCGTCCGATCGCGCGCAGGTGGAACAGGCGCAGTTGAACCTGCAGTACACGAATATCACCGCGCCGATCAACGGCCGGAGCGGCGCCCTGCTCGTGCACGCCGGCGATCTCATTCGCGCGAACGACACCGATCCGATGGTGACGCTCAACCAGCTGGCGCCGATCGACGTCACGTTCGCGGTCCCCGGCCGCCTGCTGGTGGACATCCAGCGGTTCAACGGCAAATCGCCGCTGACTGTGACGGCCACGTCGCAGGCATCTACCGCTCCGTCCGCTCCGTCCGATCAGCCGCAAGGCAAGGTGACCTTCATCGACAACGCGGTCGATCCCACGACCGCCACGATCAAGTTGAAGGCGACGTTTGCGAACAACGACCGCAGGCTGTGGCCCGGCCTGTTCGTCCAGGTCGCGCTGCAGCTGTCATCGCAGTCCAACGCGCTCGTCGTGCCGGCCATCGCCGTGCAGCCCTCACAGCAAGGCCAGTACGTCTACGTCGTCAAACCCGATCGCACGGTGGAGATGCGTACCGTGACCGTCGACCGTCAGCAGGGAGACCAGGCGATCATTGGCGCCGGCCTGCGAAGCGGCGAGGAAGTGGTCACGGTCGGCCAGCTGCGCCTCACACCGGGCGCGCACGTGAGCGTGAGCACCGGCGGAGACGAGGGGCCCACGTCGTGAACTTCGCCGACATTTTCATCCGGCGGCCGGTGGCGACGACGCTGCTGGTGACGTCGATCTTGATCTTCGGCATCACCGGTTATCGAATGCTGCCGGTCAGCGACCTGCCGACGGTGGATTTTCCGACCATCCAGGTCAACGCCAGCCTGCCGGGCGCGAGTCCCGAAACGATGGCGGCCTCGGTCGCGACGCCGCTGGAAAAACAGTTCTCCACCATCGCCGGCGTCACGTCGATCAGTTCGACGAACACCCAGGGCACGACGAGCATCACGCTGCAGTTCGACCTGAATCGATCGATCGACGCGGCCGCGCAGGATGTTCAGTCGATGATTTCCGCCGCGTCGCGACTCGCTGCCGCCCGGCATGCCGTCGCTGCCGTCGTTCCGGAAGGTGAACCCGGCCGATCAGCCGGTCCTGTTCCTGACGCTCAGTTCCGCCTCGCTGCCGCTGTCCACGGTCGATCACTACGCCGAAACGGTGCTCGGTCAGCGCCTGTCCATGGCCTTCGGTGTCGCACAGGTGACCGTTTACGGCGCGCAGAAGTACGCCGTCCGCGTAGACGTCGATCCGACAGAGCTCGCATCGCGCCAGGTGGACATCAACCAGGTGGCCACGGCGATTGCCGCGGCGAACTCGAACCGGCCGACCGGCACGCTGTATGGCCCCGATCGCAACTTCGTCCTCCAGACGCAGGGGCAGTTGATGACCGCCGCGAGCTACCGGCCGATCGCCGTCGCCTATCGCAACGGCAGCCCGGTGCGCCTCGACGAGGTGGCCAGGGTCTACGACGGCGTCGAAGACGACAAGAGCGCCGGATGGAGCAACGGCGTGCCGTCGATCTACCTGGCGATCCAGCGGCAACCCGGCACCAACACCGTGGAAGTCGTGGACGGCATCAAGGCGATGCTGCCGCTGCTCCAGCAGAGCCTGCCCGGCTCGATCGCGCTGTCGATTCGCAGCGATCGATCGCAATCGATTCGCGAGTCGGTCAACGACGTCAAGTTCACGCTGCTCCTCACCGTGTTTCTCGTCGTGCTGGTGATTTTCCTGTTCCTGCGCAACCTGTCGGCGACCGTCATTCCCAGCCTCGCGCTGCCGTTCTCGATCGTCGGCACGTTCGCGATCATGTGGGCGTTCGGCTACAGCCTCGACAATCTGTCGCTGATGGCGCTGACCCTCTCGGTCGGCTTCGTCGTGGACGACGCGATCGTCATGCTGGAGAACATCGTCCGGCACATGGAGATGGGGAAGCCGCGCCTCGAGGCGGCGTTCGACGGCTCGCGGGAGATCTCCTTCACGATCATTTCCATGACGCTGTCGTTGACCGCCGTGTTCATTCCCGTGCTGTTCATGGGCGGGATTGTCGGGCGGTTGATGAACGAGTTTGCGGTCACGATTGCCGCATCGATCATGGTGTCAGGCGTCGTGTCGCTGACGCTGACGCCGATGCTCTGCAGCCGGTTCCTGTCGTCGCCGCACGGGGTACGGCACGGCCGTCTCTACAACATCGTCGAAACCGGCTTCGACTGGCTGCTGCACGCCTATTCGTGGTCGCTGTCGCAGACGATTCGATTCAAGGCGGCGACGATGGCGGTGGCCGCGCTGCTGCTGGTGGGGACCGTGTATTTGTTCACGGTCGTGCCGACGGGGTTCATTCCCAGCGTGGACACCGGGCAGTTGAGCGGGCAGATCGAAACGATTCAGGGCATCGGCTACGACGCGCTGGTGGCCGGCACGAAGCAGGTGATGCAGATTTTCGCGAGCGACCCGAACGTGGCGAACTACACCGCCAACGTCGCGAGTGGCAGCGCGCGCCTGAACCTGGATTTGAAGCCACGAAATCAGCGAACGCTGACCGCCGACCAGGTCATCGAGGAGCTCAGGCCCAAATTGGCAGGAGTCCCTGGCCTGCGCGTCTACCTCTCGAATCCGCCGGCGATCCGGATCGGCGGCCGGCAGTCGCGCAGCGACTATCAATACACGATTCAGGACACCGACACGGCGGAACTGTATCGCGTCGCGCCGACATTTCAGGCGGCACTGAGCGGCATCGACGGCATCCAGGACATCTCATCCGATCTGCAGATCACCACGCCGCAGGTCGCCGTGGATCTCGATCGCGACCAGATTGCCGCCCTGGGGCTGACCGTCGATCAGGTGGAAACCGCGCTCAACTCCGCGTACGGCACCCGCCAGGTGTCGCAGATCTTCGCGCCCGACGACGAGTATCTGGTCATCATGCAGGTCGCGCCGAAATACCAGCGCGATCCCGCGGCGCTGTCGATGCTGTACGTGCAGGCGCCCGGCGGCCAGCAGGTGCCGCTCTCCGCGCTCGTTCGCACGCACCAGGACGCGGGTCCGCAATCGGTCAACCATTCCGGTCAGCTTCCCGCGGTGACGGTGTCCTTCAACCTGAAGCCTGGCGTCGCGCTCGGCGACGCCGTCGCGCGCGTCCAGCAGCTGGCGACGACGACGCTGCCCGGTACCGCGACCGGCAGTTTTCAGGGAACGGCACAGGCGTTCGAAGACTCGATGCGGGGCCTTGGCTGGATTCTGGTGCTGGCGATTTTCGTGATCTACGTCGTGCTCGGCGTGCTCTACGAAAGCTTCATTCATCCGCTGACGATTCTGTCGGGCCTGCCGTCGGCGGGATTTGGCGCGCTGCTGACCCTGCTGATCTTTCATCAGGACCTGAATATCTATGCATTCGTCGGCATCATTATGCTGGTCGGCCTGGTGAAGAAAAACGGCATCATGATGATCGACTTCGCGATCGAGGCGAAGCGCGATCGCCACCTGTCCGCCGAGAAGGCGATCGTCGAGGCGTGCCTCGTGCGTTTTCGTCCGATCACGATGACGACGGTCGCCGCGCTGATGGGGACGCTGCCGATCGCGCTCGGCTGGGGCGCGGGCGCCGAAGCGCGCCGGCCGCTCGGCCTGGCGGTGGTTGGCGGCCTGCTGGTGTCGCAGACGCTGACGCTCTACGTCACGCCGGTGTTCTACATCTACATGGAATCCATCCAGGAATGGCTCGAAGGCCGCCGCGCGGCGCGGTCCTCGCGCAAGACGATCGAGCATCCCGAGCCCAGCCCCGACCGTGACGACGAACTGGTCGCCGCCAGCCGGAGCTGAGTCCCGGCGTGATTCAGCTTGCGAGCACGGCGTTGGCGCGCGCGGCAAGCGTCGCGAGAACCCGGTGCGCAACCACGAGATCCTCCGCCGGTAGACCCGCGTAAATCTGCTGCGACAGTTGGCGCGTCTGTGTGTTGACGCGTTCGAAAAGAGCGGCTCCGTCAGCGGTCGCAGACAGACGATCCCCGTCGAACATGACCATGCCGGCCGTCCGCAACTCGTCGATGACCGCGTTGACCGTGGCGTCATCAATCTTGAGCCCGTCTCGGAGCAGCTGAACGAGATCCGAGTGGGCGAGCGGCGCCGGCGCTTTCGCGACCGCCTGCAACGCCACCCACGTGTGGTAGCCGAGTCCGGTCCCGTGAGGTTCTTCAGCAGCAAGGCGCGCAGCGCGTTCTCCGTGATGCCGATGTCGCGGCTGGTGAGGACAGGTTCGTTGCTCAGGACTGTTTCTCCCTGGGATGAGTGGTTCTTGACGCTGGCGCCGGCAGGGGCGTGGCGATCAGGAGCTCGAGCTCCTTCATGAACGCCTGCATCCGCCTGCTCGAGATGCCGCCGAGCGGCGCGGCAAACTGATCCTGCAGGTCGGCGACGATTGCGATGGCCCGTTCGATGACGCTGAGACCCTTGCGCGTGACGGTGAGCTGGACGGCGCGCGTATCGCGGTCGTCCGGCGCGCGCTCGATGAGACCGCGCTGCGCCAGCGCCTTGGCCAGCTTCGAGATGTAGATCGGATCGAGCCCGGTGTGGTCGGCGAGCTCGCGCTGGCTGGGATTGTGTCCGGCTTCCGTCATCCCGCGCAGCGAGGCGAGGACGGAGTACTGCGCGTGGGTGAGCCCGAGCGGCGCCACCGCCGCGTCCACGCTGGCGCGCAGCTTCATGGACAGGCGCCACACGAGGTATCCGGGCGTCGGGCGGTGCAGCAGGCGGCTCATGGCAATACTCTACATGGAAACAATTTACATGGCAACTATAACCGGGCGGGCCGCTATACTCGACCGCATGATGCCTGTTCGCCCGCTGTCACCGCGTCCCGTCGTGTTCCGGCGGATTCTCAAGAATGCGACGCTGGTCGCTGTGCTGGTGGCAGCCGCGTTGGCGGTCGGGGCAGCCGGGTATCACTACTTCAACGACCTGCCGTGGCTCGACGCGGCGCTGGATGCGTCGATGATTCTGACCGGCATGGGCCCGGTGAATCCGATCGTCAGGCCCGCGGCCAAGGTCTTCGCCATCTTCTACTCACTCTTCAGCGGCGTCTTTTTCCTGACGATGGTTGCCGTCCTGCTCGCGCCGGCGGTCCATCGTTTCCTCCACCGCTTCCATCTGGAGCTCCACGAGAAGGACGCAAAAGGGCGGCGCGATCCGGACTAGCGCTGACCCGCGGCGCCGTCGGCTGGCGGCGACGCGATCCAGTCGATCGCCTCGAGCAGCGCGAGGTCGAATTGGTCCTTGCCGCCGGAGAAGCGATGGTTCTTGGCGTCGATGGTGTAGAAGCGGCGCGACGCCGAGTCCGGACCGAAGAGCGAACGCGCGCGCGCGGCGGGCAGGTAGTTGTCGTGCGACGACTGAATGACCGCGCAGGGCTCCTTCAGCCGGGCAATCTGCTGGTACGGTTCGAACGGCCACGTCCGCGCTTCCACGCCGGCCGACCCGTCGTCGGTTTCATCCTCGGCGCCGTTGATCTGGAGATCCTCGCCCTCGCTCAGGCCGATCGCCACGACGCCCGCGATCGCCTGCTGCTCGCCGGGCTCGGACGCGACGAGCACCGCAAAGGCCGCGCCTCGCGACCAGCCGGTCAGAAGCGCGGGCACGCTGTCGTCGAGGTGTAGATCGGCGCGGGCCTGCTCGATGATCTCGCGATAGTCGGTGGCGCAGCTGATTGACGCTGGAGAGCGGACCGAGGGATCGATTGATCTTGAGGAATGCGCGCGAGCTGAACCCGACGGTGTAGTACCCGGCTTTCGCGATCTCGTGAAACATGTCCACCGCCGATCCGAACCATCCGCCATCGCCGCTCGCGTAGAGAACGAGCACGCGTTTGTCCGCAGCCTGCGCCGACTGTTCCGGCATCGACAGGTGGAGCTGCAGCGCGCTTCCCTGCAGCTGCATCGTGGCGGCGAACTCGTGCGCGGGGACCGGCGGCCGGTTCCGTGGCTGCAAGGCGGGCGCGCACGCGCAATTGGCGGCGAGCATCGCGAGCACGATCAGGACGCGCGGCATGATTCCATCCTGGACAGCGAATCTGTTCAACTGATCATATATTCAGCGCACACACTCGATGCCCAGGCTGTCGCCGCTCGAATGGTTATCCCCTGAAGCCGGACCATGGCCGCGTCCGGTGAGCCCGGTTGTCTCGCCGCTTCCGGCGCGCGCCGAGCACGTCGTGATCGGCGGCGGCCTGACCGGCTGGGCGTGCGCGCTCCACCTCGCCCTCGCCGGCCGCGACGTCGTCGTGCTCGATCGGGCGTTTGGCGGCGGTGCCACCACCCGGTCGGGCGGCATTGTCGTCGGCGGCACGCTGATCGGGCCGGCGCCGGGGTTTGACGGGTGTGAAGACGATTTGCGCGAGTGGGTGGACCGCTACGGCGTAACCGGCGGCCTGGAGTGGCGTGGCGTGCTCGAGCTCGATCGCAATTCCGACTTGCCTGCGACGCCAATCGACTGGTGTGACGCGGGAGTGGTCCGTTCGAGCGGAGTCGTGCCGGGGGGCACGCTCGATCCGTCGGCGCTCCTGACGCAAGTGGCGGCCGAGGCGGTGAAGCATGGCGCACGATTCGTGGACGGCTTCAGCGCGGTCGGCATGTCGATCGCGGGGACGTCGATCGCCGTCGAGAGCAAGCAAGACCAGGTGCTCGCGTCGCGAGTGCTGGTCGCGACGGACGCAACCGGAACCGCCGATCATTTCGATCCGTGGCCGGTGCGCCGCATTACGGTTGCGCTCCAGACCACTCCGCTGACCGACGATCAGGCCGCGTCGCTCGGATGGCGCGAGCGCCAGCCGTTCTACACGAACGACCTGCCGCTGCTATGGGGGCGCGCGTTGCGGGGAGGCGGGATGATTGCCGGCCGCGAGCTATCGATATCGACGGACTGTCGCATGCAGAGATCGACGCCGCGTTTCAGGAAGCCGGTGCGCGCCTGATCGCGCGCGTCCGCGGGCTGCATCCGGCGGCACGCACGCTCGACGCCGTGCGAATCTGGGCCGGGCCGATCGCGCGAAACGATGAAGGCATCCCGGGGATCTACGCGGGATCCCGCGATCGAGGGCGCGTTCTGGGCGGGCGGCTACGGCGGGCATGGCCTGGCGCCCGCGTTCCGGCTCGGCGCAGTCGCGGCGCGCAGGATGATCGAACGATAACTGACGCTTCAGTACGTTTCAGGCCAGCCGATCGCGCTCTCGTCCGCGTTCAGATAGACCTGCTTGGTCTCCAGATACGAATCAACGCCCCAGCGCCCCAGCTCGCGTCCGATGCCGCTCTGTTTGAAGCCGCCCCAGGGCGCTTCGATCGCCGCCGGCTGCGAATGATTCACCCAGATGATTCCGGTGCGCAGGCGCTTGACGATCCGCAGCACGCGGAAGATGTCGCGAGTCCAGACCGAGGCCGCCAGGCCGAAGACCGAGTCGTTTGCCAGGCGGATGGCGTCTTCTTCCTGGTCGAACGGCATGACGCACGCGACCGGGCCGAAGATCTCTTCGCGCGCGATGGTGGCGCCCGGATCGACGTCGTAGAAGATGGTCGGCTCGACGAACCAGCCGGCGTCGAGCGCGCCGCCCGACGCGCGATTGCCGCCGAGCGCCAGCCGGCCTTCGCGTTTGCCGATATCCTGAAATCGCCGCACGCGCGCGAAGTGCTCGGCGCTGACCAGCGGTCCCATGCGCGTGTCGCGATCGAGCCCCGGGCCGAGGCGAATGGTCTTCGCGCGTTCGACCAGTGCCTCGACGACGCGCGGATAGATGGAGCGTTCGACGAGGATGCGGCTCGTGGCCGAGCAGACCTCGCCCTGATTCAGGAAGACGCCGAACAGCGCGCCGCGAATCGACGGCTCGAACTCCGCGTCCGCGAAGATGATCGCCGGCGACTTGCCGCCCAACTCGAGCGTGACGCGTTTGAGCGTCTGCGCCGACGCCGTCATCACCGCGCGTCCCGATTCGACGCTGCCGGTGAACGCGACCTTGTCCACGTCTGGATGCGCGACCAGCGCGACGCCGGTCGGACTGCCTCGCCCGGTCACGATGTTGATGACGCCGGGCGGGACGCCGGCTTTCTCGAAGTCGCGCGCGAATTCGAGGACCGATAATGGTGTTTCCTCCGCGGGTTTCAGCACGACCGTGCAGCCGGCGCAGATCGCCGGCGCGATCTTCCACGCCGCCATGACCAGCGGGTAGTTCCACGGAATGATCTGCGCCGCGACGCCCACCGGCTCGCGGACCGCGAGCGCCAGCGCGCCATCCTGGAGCGGCATCACGTCGCCGCGCAGCGTTGAGGCGAGCCCGCCGTAGTACTCGAAACACGTCGCGGCGTCCTCGATATCGGACTCCGCTTCGACCAGCGGTTTTCCGGTGTTGCGCGTCTCGAGGATCGCCAGTTCCTCGGCACGTTCGCGCAGCGTCTCGGCGAGGCGCATGAGGATCCGGCCCCGTTCCCGTGCGGGCATTTCGTGCCACGGGCCCTCGAACGCCGCGCGCGCCGCGCCGACCGCCCGGTCCACGTCGGCCTTGCCGGCATCGGGCACGACCGCCAGACGCTGCATCGACGCGGGATCCATGACATCGACCGTGTCCGTGCTCTGCGACGCCTCGAATTGCCCATTAATAAACAAGCGATAAGTTTCCATCGAGTTCCTTAGCTCTTTCGTTCGCGTCGAGGCTATCTACACGATAACTGCCCGGAAACAGCGGTTCTCAGAGGGCGCAGGGCCTGGGCTTCTCTGCTATGCTCGCGATTGTGCCATCCGTCCGCCGCGTTCTTTGGATCGTATGGGCATGCGCCATTCTGTTCCTTCCCCGCGTCGGCGCAGCGCAATCTCCGCTCTTCATCGATCTCGACGGCGACGGCGTCGCTGATGTCGTCACTCACGATCGCGCCGAGCCCTCCAACGTTCATATCTGGTTGTCGAGGACCGGCACCTCGCGTGTCATCCGAAGTCCGCAGCCGCTGGTGCGCGTCATCGCTGCGGACCTTGATGGCGATCAGCGTCTCGAGCTGGTCGCCGCCGACGCGCGCGGCCGCCTGCGGTTCTGGACGCCGGATGCCGGCAAGGCGTTTCACACGCACCGATCGCGCCGTCCCGCCAGGCTCGTGCGATACGACCTGCCGAAAGCGTCGACGCGCGCGACCGGCAAATCGTTCGACGAGGAGCCGGCCGACACGTGCGACGCGCTGACAGGATACTGCTACCTCGAAGCGACGCTCACCGGACGGGCGACGCCGATCGATATCGTCCTCGGCTACGAAACGCGCGCGCCCGAGCGTCCTCTCGCCGTTGCCTTCGGTCCGTACTTCGCGCCGTTTACGTCCCGCCCGCCTCCCGCATCCATCTGACAGCGTCATTCCTTCGCGGATAGCACGATCCATCGGCCTCCTGTGGATGCCGATCGTCTCTCCGCGTGATTGCAGCTCTCTGTCGACGTGTGTTCATTCGACATCAGTCAGGTGTGTATGCGCATTGTGCTTGCAGATCTCAAAGGCGGAAACGGATTCATCAGCAAGGACACGGTCGCCGGCGGCTACGGCTCCCGGCTGCGACCGTTTTCGAAAGTCACCTCGATCGTCGCCGGGGTCAAGCGCGGGTTTCACGACATGCCCAGCGTTCACCTGGCCTACGCCGCGGCGCTGGCCGCGCGGGCGGGCCATACCGTGGTGGCGTCGAGCGGCGAACATGTCGACGGCGACGTGGCGATCGTCCTTTCGTCGCTCGTCGACTTCCGGCGTGAGACGGAGTGGGCGCGCACGATGCGGGCGCGCGGGACGCGGGTCGGCTTCCTCGGCCTTGCGGCCGACAAGCTGCCGCATCTCTTCCAGGCCGACGCCGACTTCATCATCAAGGGCGAGCCCGAATCGGCGCTGCTGCGGCTCGTCGCGGGCGAGCAGCTCTCCGGCATCGTCACGAGCCCGCAGATCGAAGATCTGGACTCGCTGCCGTTCCCGCTGTGGGATCAGCTGGTCGGCGACGAAGCGCCGATTCCGCGTGCCGTTCGCCGGGCGGCCGGTCGGCGGCTCGCTGCCGGTCCTCGCCAGCCGGAGCTGCCCGGAGTTCTGCACCTACTGTCCGCATCGGATCCAGTCCACCTACCGATCGCGGTCGGTCGGCAACATCCTCGACGAGCTCTCGTATCTCGCCGACACGCGCGGGCCGCTGCACATCGTGTTTCGCGATCCGCTCTTCAGCCAGGACCGCGACCGCGCGCTCGCGCTGTGCGACGGGATGCTCAGCCGCGGGCTGACCCACACCTTCGAATGCGAAACGCGGCTCGATCGTCTCGATGAGGAACTCCTGACGATGATGCACCGGGCCGGGCTGCGGGCGATGAGTTTTGGTGTCGAAGCGGTGTCGCCGGCGACGCTGAAAAAAGTGGGCCGCCGGCCGATTCCGGAAACGCACCAGCGCGCCATCCTCGCGCACTGCCGGGATCTCGGGATCGTCACCGCGGCGTTCTACGTCCTGGGGTTCGGCGAGGACACCTGGGACTCGGTGAGCGCCACCATCGAATATTCGGTGCAGCTGGGATCCACGGTCGCGCAGTTCAAGATTCTGACGCCGTATCCCGGCACGCCGCTCTATTCGCGCATGGAAGCGACGGTGACCGAACGCGACTGGGAGCAGTTCGACGGCTTCACGCCGACCTTCGATCATCCGAGCCTGTCGCACAACGAGCTGCGCTTTCTCCTCGGCAGCGCGTATACCCGGTTTTACGTGCGGCCGTCGTTTCTCGCCAACTACCTGCAGATCAGCACGCCTCGTCTGCGGCGGCTGGTCAAGTCGCTGGATGCGCGCGTCGAGCGGTTGCACGCCCGGCGCGAGCTCACACTCATGGAGCGATCGCTGTCATGCTGAATGCGATTTCGAGATACGGCCCACGGGTGATTCCCAACACGATGCAGCTCTTCGAGGAGCTGGAGCGCAAGGGTCAGCTCATCGATGGCCCGCACATCGCCGAGTTCGAGAAGGCGTTCGCCGCGCGCCTCGGTGGCGTGAGCGTGACGTCCACCTCCTACGGGCGCGTGGCCTTCTACTACATCCTGAAGGCGCTCGATTTTCCACCTGGCAGCGAGATCGTGTTTCCGGCGCTCACGTTCTGGGTGATGCCGGAAATCGCGCGCGTCTCGGGCCTGACGCCGGTGTTTGCCGATGTCGATCCGGTGTCCTTCAACATCACGGCCGATGCGCTCGAACGCGTCATCACGCCGCGAACGGTCGCGGTCGTGCCGACGCACCTGTGGGGGCTGCCGTGTGACATGGACGAGATCGTCGGCGGTCGCCGCGGCGGCACAACCTCCGCGTGATCGAGGACTGCGCGCACGCGCTCGGCGCGCGCTACCGCGGCCGCGCCGTGGGGACGCTCGGCGACGCCGCGATCTTCAGTTTTCAGACGCTCAAGCCGCTCAACGCCTATGGCGGCGGCATGGCGGTCGTCAGCGATCCGCAACTCGGCGCCCGCGTGGCGGCTCTCGCCGCGGCCGAACCGGCGATCGATCTGAAGACCTTGAAGCAGCGGTTCTGGCACGGGCGCGTGCTCCGGATCGCCACGCGGCCGTCCATCTTCAAGTGGACCCTGTTCCCGTTGATGTACGCCTGCACCCGGCTGCACTGGGATCTCGACATGTACTTCTGGGAGCAGATCCGTCCGCTCGATCCGATGCCGCGGGACTACCGGCAGCGTTTCAGCAACGTTCAGGCGGCGATTGCGCTCGAGGGTCTCGGCTTTCTCGACGAGTGGAGCACGCGGACCCAGAAGCACGCCGAGCGGATGAGCGCCGTCCTGCGGCAGGTGCCCGGCGTGCGCGTACCGGAGACGCCGGCCGATCGCACCCACGCCTTCTATCAATACTGCGCCTACGTGCCGGAACGCGACGGCATCGTTGACGCGTGCCTGCAGGCGCGGCATCGACATCGAGACGCTGCACGTGGATGTGTGCTCCGAGCTCGAACTGTTCGGCGGGTCGCCGTCAACCGCCCGCACGCCCGGCGCGGTGGAGACGACGCAGACGATCCAGATCCCTGTGTACGAATCGCTGACCGACGAGCATCTCGAGCTCGTCGCGTCCGTCGTCCGCGACGTCGTGCTGACGATCGGGACGGGGCTCCCCGCCGCCCTGCACCAGTCATGACACGCGAGTCCTGGAGCGGCCTGGGTTGCTCATCTATTTCGGGATTCTGATCGCCGCGAGCATCGAAGGTGAAGTCGCCTACCTCGCCGCGGCCGCACTCGTCGCCCAGGGGCATCTGAACCCCATCGGCGTCATCGCGGCCGGCGCCAGCGGCGCCGCGCTCGGCGACCAGTTCTACTTCTATCTCCTCCGCGGCCGGCTTCAGCGGTGGCTCGATCGCTATCCGTCGATTGCGCGCCGCGGCCAGGCGCTGGTCCGCCAGGTCCGCCGCCACGAAGCGCCGATGATCCTCATCATCAGGTTCGCGCCGGGCCTGCGCATCGCGCTGGCCGCCGCCTGCGCATACGCCGGCGTCGCGCCGTTGAAGTTCAGCGTGCTGAACGCTCTCGCGAGCCTGGTGTGGGCGGTGGTGGTGCTGACGTTCGTCGCGTGGATCGGTCCGACCTACCTGCCGTCGCTCGGCGTCTCCGGCTGGTGGAGCGCGCTCGTCCCCGCGCTCCTCATCGTCATCATCTTCCGCATCGTCGGCCGCGTGGAGCGCCACGCGCTCGAAGACGGGTCGGCGTAAGGCTCGTGGCTCTCGGCTCAGCGAAAACTTCACCACGGAGGACACGGAAGGAAACAGAGGCAGATAAGCCCAAGATGGCTGTGTCCTCGGTTGCTTTTCTCCGTGACCAATACACAATCCAACGCATCACCGGTTCAGTGTGTCTCCCGGCTAATTTTACGATTCAGCTCGAGAGATTCTATTGACGCGACGTGGTCTAGCTCGCCGTTTACGGGCGAACTTCCTCGGGCGGCTGCGCCGCGACGAACTGCCGATAGAGCAGCAGGTCGTAGCCGATCTTCAGCGTGCCGGCGATGAAGAACGGCAGGTTGATCAGCGACGGACGCGCAAACATCAGCCCCACGAAGAACGGACTGACGGCGGCGCCGAGGGTGCGGGCGACGCCCGTGATGCCGCCGGCTGCCGCGCGCTCTTCCGGCGTCACGACCGCCATGATGTACGACTGCCGCGCGGGCACATCCATCTGGCTGATGCTGAAGCGGAGAAGCAGCACGGTGATCGCCAGCGGCAATGTCGGCATCAAGGGAACGAGGATCAGCAGGATGTTCGACGGCAGGTGCGTGAAGACCATGGTCCTGATGAGACCGATGCGCGCTGCCAATCGGGAGGCGAGCAGCGCCGAGATCCCCGCGAAGACGTTGGCCCAGAAGAACACCGTGCCGAGCGAGGACGGATTGATCCCGAACCGCAGGTGGAACCAGTAGGCGGCGAACGCCTGCACGACGAAGCCGCCGCCGAAGGAGTCGAGCGCGAACAACGCCGACAGCTTCATCACGACGCCGCGCGATTGCCCGAGCCCCGAGAGGCTCGCGACAGGACTCTGCGACGCGGTCTTGTCGCGGATCGTCACCACCTCGGTCTGGCGCGACAACGCGGCAAAGACCGCGGCCAGCACCAGGCCGAGCGCCGCATACGCCATGACCACGATCCGGTAGCTGTTGACGGCCGGCATGGACGCGTTCTGCAGGAAACGTGTTCCCATTCCCGCCGACAGGGCGCCGAGCGCAGTCGCCAGCGAACCGGTCAGCGTGTACCACGCGAACGCTTCAGTTCGTGTCTGGTCCGTGACGACGTGCGACAGCGCGGCCTGCTCGATCGACAGGAACGGACCGACTTCATTGCCGCTCGGGCTGATCACGCCGACGATTCCCGCGGCAATGAGGAGCCAGGGGTTGCTCGTCCAGGCAAAGACGAGCCCGGCCCCGGCCATGAGGAACGCGCCGGCGACCAGCATCCGCCGGCGGCCCATTCGGTCGGCGCGAGTGGTAATCGCGAGAGAGATCACCGTGTCGCCGACGAGCGTCAACGTCAGCAGCATGCCGACCTGCTGCTCGCTGAGCCCGACGCCGACGAGATAGAACACCAGCACGACCGACAGCGATCCGTACGCGAAGAGGCGGATGAATCGCGTCGCGAAGAGCAGCCAGGTGTCGCGAGTCAGGTGCGGAAAGGACATGGGTATCGTACGAATCTAGTACGCCGCCACGACAATAACTAACCACGAAGACACGAAGCGCACGAAGAAAAACCATTTTTGGGTGAAAACTCTTCCGACTCGACCGCTGTCTCGTTCTGGAGTCGTTCTTGCGATCACCACCGCCATCACAGGACATCGCCGGGCGGCCGCTGAGCCGTCGCGGCACGCAAGGGGGACAGACATGAAGATCTTTGTCACCGGCGCGACCGGCGTGATCGGCCGTCGTCTCGTGCCCATCCTGCACGAGGCTGGACACGACGTCACGGCACTCAGCCGCTCGCTGACCCGGCGGGGCGAGCTCGAGCGAGCAGGCGCTCAGGTCGTCGCGCTCGACTTGTTCGACGCGTCAGCGGTCCGACGGGCGATCGCAGGCCACGAGATCGTGATCAACCTGGCGACCCACATTCCGCATTCGAGCACGCAGATGCTTCTGCCGTGGGCCTGGCGCGAGAACGATCGCATTCGGCGCGTCGCTTCGCGCGTGCTCGTGGATGCATGCGCCGGGACCGGCGTTCACCGGTTCATTCAGGAGTCGTTCGCGCCGATTTATCCCGACCGCGGCGATCGATGGATCGCGGAAACGACGCCGATCGCCCCGTCCTCTTACAACCGCACCATCGCCGATGCCGAAGCGGCCACGCTGAGTTTTTCTCACGCCGAACGTGCCGGTGTGGTGCTCCGCTTCGGGGCGTTTTACGGACCGGACGCCACGCAGCTGCGCGATATGGCGTCGTGGATCAAGCGCGGATGGGCGCCGCTGCCGGGTGCGCCCGAGGCGTACGTGTCGTCGGTCTCTCACGACGATGCGGCGACGGCGGTGGCGGCCGCGCTCACGCTTCCTCCCGGGACCTACAACGTCGTGGACGACGAGCCGGTGACGCATCGGGCGTTCGTGGATTCGCTGGCCGATGCGCTGGGCGTGCGGCATCCAAGGCTTCCGCCGCGCTGGATGACGCCGCTCCTTGGATCGCCGGGCGAGATGCTGGCGCGCTCGCTGCGGATCTCGAATCGGAAGCTGCGGGCGGCGTCGACCTGGCTGCCGGCGTTCCCGAACGTGCGGCAGGGTTGGCCTTCCGCTGTGGCCGGGCTCAGGGATTCACAAAATGAAAGCCACGTGACGCTGCACCCGACGACGTGAGCGTCGCCGATCACCAGAAATCCTGGTTCGCTTTGGTAAGGACGACCGTCAGCCACTGAAGCGCAACGACGACCGCGAGAGCGGAGCGGTTGCTGCCGAAACGGGCCTGGAGCTCCGCAGCGGCGCACGCGCACACCCACGGGGTGATGAACAGCCACAGCCGCGCGGTTTCGGCCTTGTTCTGACCGAAACACGCGAGATAGATCAGGACCGCCGCGCAGCCAATCGCGGTAAGCGTGAGCCCGTGATAGTCGCCGCGGGCGACACGAAGGATGGCTCGGCGGACGTGTCCGGCCGCAAGCCAGACGATCGGCATGCCCACCCACAGCGCGTACTCGAGCGAATTGAGGAGCGCGAAGTAAAGCGTCTGCGAGATGCCGCCGTCCCAGCCCTTCCAGGCTGCGTTGAAATTTCGCGCGTCGCTGAACCGCGCGAAAAAATCATAGTGAAACGCCAGCGCGAATAAGACGAACGACACGCCAAAACCGAGTGCCATGCCGCCAATGAGGACCGCCTCCCGGCGAACGGCAGGTCGGCTGCCGGCGGCTCCGTCGATGACCGTCATTGCCGACAGGAGCGCCAGCGGCAGCGCGGCGAGGAGCGCAAACGTAAAAAACGCGCTCACGTAGAGAAACACGCCAGCGGCGATCGCCCACCACGCCTTGTCGCGCGCCGCCGCGACGACCACCATCCACACCACGCCGGCACACAGTGCCGGGAAGATCACCGAGTCGGTGTGCAGTGTGATCAGCGCGCTGGCGGGGACGACGAGGTAGAGCAGTGCCGCGATGCGCGCCGTTTCATCGCCGGCCAGCGTGCGGACGGTTGCATACAGCGGTATGAGAGCCAGGTATGCAATCAGCGGCCAGACGAGCGCCGCCATCGTGCGGAGCGCCGCGAGCCTGGCGTCGGGTTGATCGCTGCTGCTGATCAGGCGGGAGATGCGTTCGGTCGCCATGTAGAACAGCAACTGGCCGGGAGGCTTCGAATGCGCGTATCGCAGCAGTTCGCCGCCCTCGACTTTCTGCTCGTAGTGCGTGAGCACCGACCACAGGCTGCGCTGCTGCACGGCGACGGTCGCGAACTCGGCATGCCCTGAGGTGACCATGCGATCGCGCAGCCCGTTCAACCCGCGTCCCTCGCTCCACGCGAGTCCTTCCTGAAAGAGATAACCGCTGGCGATCAGCGCAAGAACGACGACGACGATCCGCTGTCGCGAGGCTGTGGCGAGCCACGCTGCCCCGGCGATCAGCGCCGCGAGCGCGGCAAGGAGCACCGTTGGCCCGATCGCCTTGGCCCGCATGGTGAACATCCATCCGGGCAGGTGGTCGAACATCGGCAGCCGCAAGGCGAGGATGCCCAGGTGCGCGACGGCAAGCAGGACCAGTGGTTCCGTCGCGAGACGGAGCAGCGAGACGGTTTCCGTATCGGCGTCGGCGCGGGTCGCAACAGGATCGCGCTCGGTGAATGCCGGCGGCATGAAGGCTTCGGCAGCGTGCACGAATCTTCGGGGCCGCGTCAACAGGTAACCGCCCGGCGCTGCCGTAGAATGCTCGCTCGTGAGCCGCTCAACGCGCGACCACCTGTTCGATGCACTTGCCGCCGCGGCGTGCGTGCTCGCGCTGGTGGCGGCGCTCCGCACCGTGCAGGGACTCGAGTGGCCCTACGACGGCGATCACTACCGCGATGTGGCGCAGGCGCAGATCACGCGCGACGGCCACCCGCTCAGCGATCCGTTCTACGCCGGCGAGTGGATCTGGTACAACCCGCTGGTCCCGTGGCTCGTGGCTGCTGGTTCGGCCGCGTTCCGCATGACGCCGTCCGCGTTCCACGTCCGCGGCGGCCCATGGCTGAATCTCCTCGCGCCGATCGGGTTCTACCTGCTGTGCCGCAGGCTGGCGGGAGCGCCGGCGGCATTCGCCGCGCTGGTCATCTTTCTGTTTTTCAACTGCCGGACCGATCCGGCGTTGACGAGCGCGACGTATTCTTCCTGGCTGTTTGTCGCGACGTTCGCGCAGGGGCTGTTTTTCCTGACGGCACTCGTGATGGTGGACGCGGGCGATCGGGGCGGCAGGCAGAATTACGTTCGTGCCGCCGCCATCGGTTTCCTGGCGGGACTGACATTCCTCGCGCACACCGCGCCCGCGCTGATCCTCGGCGCCATCGCGATCGTGCTGCTCCGGCCGCGCTCGCTCGCCATCGCCGGGATCGTCGCGCTCCTCGTCGCCAGCCCGTTCGTCTATTCGATCCTCGTCCACTACCACCTCCACGTCGTCAACGACGCGCCGATGGCATGGCGCTGGCTGCCGGTCACGATCGGTGGATTTCCTTCGACGCTGTTGAGCAATGCCGTCCTGATCGGCGCCGGCGTTGCGGGCGCTTTTATCCTGAGACAACGATCGGTATCGGCGTGGCTGGCGGTCTCGCTGATCCTGATGTTCGCCGGCATGGCGCGGGATGTGTGGCCGTCGCTGCCGGCCATCGTGCCGGCGTTCCATTTCTGGCGCTACGCGATGGCGGCGCTGACGCTGCTCGCCGGCGTGACCGCGTGGTGGGTGTGTCAGAAAGCCTCGCCGCGCTACGCGACCGCTGTCCTGATCGTTGCGGCGAGCGTCGCGGTCGGTTGGTACTGGCCGCGGTATCGAGCGCGGTTCGATTTCGTGTACGGAGAAGGGATCGCGCGCCAGCGCGATCCTCATCACGCGGCCGTCACGGCGTTTCTTCACAAGTCCGTCCCCGCCGATGCCGTGGTGGTCGGCTCGCGCGGCGCATCGCTCGAGATCATCGGACCGGCCGGCCGCCACGTGGTGGCGGTCAACCCGACCTGGTCCAATCCATACATCGACAACGCCGGACGTGTGCGCGACCGCGACGCGATGCTCGAAGCGCTTCGCGCGCACGATCACGAACGGATCCGCGTCCTTGCGGGCGTGTACGACGTGACCCATGTCGTCGGGGTCGGCGCCGAGGAGTGCGGCGCCATGGCCGGACCTGAGCTGCAGCTGCTCTACGCGTTCGGCGACGTCTGCGTTTCCCGGCTGGCCGCACTGCGGGAGTGACCTTAAGGCCGAGGTGGGGTACATTGGTAGAGTCCAAGAACACGCCCGAAATCGGGGCGTCATGTTAAGGTTCCAACGTCGTCCGTGGCGCAGACGCATTTTCAGAACAGCTTCGGCTTCAACTTCGGCGTGACCGGCGGCGGTCTGGATCTCCTGGTGTCGAAGGACTGCGAGAGCGTCGCATGAATCGAACCGGTCCCACCGAGCTGCACCTGACGCTGGCCCCGCAGCGGCGGTTCGAAGCCGTCGACATCAACGCCAGGATTGCGTCCGAGGCCGGAGACGTCCTGCGCCGCCATTCGCGCGCGCTCTACTGCTCGCTGCACACGACGGCCGGATACCTGGAGCAGAGCGTGTCCGCGCGGCTGCGGCACGACCGCGACAGCCTCTCGAAGTTCATCGGATCGTTTGGCGAGGTGTTTCCGCAGGGCGCCGAGTATTCCCACGACCGCATGGAGCTGCGCAGCGAGTTGAGCGATGCCCAGAAGGGCGTCGAGCCGCACAACGCGGACTCGCACCTGACCTACCTCGGCGCCGGCCTCAGAAATTGCGTGACGTACCGGACGCAGCCGGCCGCGCCGGTGTACTTCATCGATCTCGACGGGACGAGCGACGTCGCCTCCCGGCGGCGCACGACCATGATCCTCGGCTACGACCACGAGCGGATCGTCGCGCGGGCGTCAGTGCAGGTTCCTGTTTCGAAGCACCCGATCGATTCGGTCAACCTGGCCGATTCGCGCCTCGGGCTGCTCGATCAGGTGAATACGCTGCTCGCGCGCAGCGGCCTCGAACGCGGCCGCGTCGATCTGATGCTCGAGCCGGGCGAGCGCAACGTCGGCCTGACGGTGAACGAATACGAGACGCTGCTGATGCAGCACGACCTCATGGACGTGCTCAGGAATCCGCTGCACTTCGCGAGGATCAAGGGGCTGAGCCTGATCGATCATCCGCGCCAGATCGCCGGCAAGACCCTGAGCTATGCGAAGTACGACGGCGTGCGCCTGCTGAACTCGCTGATGGAAGCCCTGCGGCTCGATCAGTCGTCGCTCGAGCGGCTGGTCGCGAAAGTCATGGCGCTGCCCGCGCGGCGGTTCATCCGCTCTCGCCGAGTGAGCTTCGTCGCGGCGCAGGAGCCGGGCGGCGCCGCCGCACGCGTCGTCCGCGGCACGTATCAGAGCCCGATCCTGGTGCAGTGGCAGTCCGCCGAACACCAGGAGCGCCGCCTCCAGATTTCGGTCGTCGAGTTGTCCGGCGGCCGTCGCTGAGCAGCGAGAGTGCTGGTCAGACAGTTCTAACGCTAGAGTTTCTGCAGTACCGCGGCGAGCAGTTTTTGGCTCGCCGACCAGTCACCGGCTTTTCCATTGGAGGGGCTCCCGATCCAGGCCACGACCAGGACGTCGCCCTTCATGCCAGACGCTTCGATGTGCCGCTTGACGTAGAAGTCGTTGCTCTGAGCAAGCGTGGCTGCGGGAGCCCACATGAGCGTAAATTTCGCTCCGAGACCGTTCACGGGGTGGCCGGCCGCGTCCGTCAGCACGTAGGTGCATGTCGACACTGTCGCGTCACCACGTGTGGTTGGCGGCGATGACCCCGCCTCGAATACCACCATCTGCGCCCCGACCAGGTTGCTCGGATCTCGGCGAGCGACAATACGTCGCACGCGGAGCGCGGGCTGGCGGTCGCCTGACCGGCGGCCGCCACAATCAGGCAGGCGGTGACCAACGAACCCAGAAGCGACGACGACCAGACGCTTGATCTTCATGCAGGGACCCTTCTGAGACGCTTCGTGCCGGACATCGCGGGTCGTGGTGGCCGTTGCGCGGTATTTGGATCTCGTCGTGTCAGCAAGGACTACCACGTCATCGCCCACGGCCCATATCCGGGCGCCGGTCGCTTTCCGTGTGTCGTACTGGAACAGTTCACGGCGAGCCAGAAGAATCGCGGCAGACCGTCTGTAGAATCTCCTGACGAATGATGTCGGCCGAGGGAGGACTTAGCGACATGTTGTTCAACGAGGAAACCGTGCGGGCGAGCGACGGCGTCCGGCTCGCCTGCCGTATCGCCGGCGAAGGTCCGACGACGTTACTGTTTCTCCATGGGTGGGGCGGAAGCGGCTCCGGAGCGTTTTGGGATCGAGCGTTGCAATATCTCGATCCCACGGGATTGCGACTGGTCCTGGCCGATCTGCGTGGGCATGGACGTTCGGATCACGCCGGTGATGGTTTCAACACCGAGCGGTTCGCTGAAGACATGTTCGAAGTGGCCGACCATGTGGGCGCTGCCGAGTTGATCGTGGTGGCATTCAGCATGAGCGGTCGTTGGGCGCAGTGGATGGCCTGCGCCAAGCCGAATCGCGTGCTGGGTCAGATTCTATTCGGGCCGGCGCCCGCCGTCGCCTTGCCGCTGACCGAGGAAACGCTCGACGAGTGGATCCGCACGACCGCGACGCGAGGCGCGTTCGAGAACTTCGTCCGTCAATTCACGAAGAACCAACTGAGCGCGGACACCGTGGACGATTACTACGCCTCAGTACAAACGACGCCCGAGCGCTCACTGCGTGAGTCGTTCCGGATGTGCACGCATCCCGGATTCACGGATCGTCTCGGCGCGACGCGCGCACGAACGCTGGTCGTGGCCGGCGCGCACGATCCGATGTTACCGCCGGACTACCTCCGGGAAGAGATTGTGCGAAAGATTCCGGCGGCGCGTCTTGCGCTCGCTCGATTGCGGACACGAAATTCCGGTCGAACTGCCACAGGAAACCGGGGCGTTGATTGGAGCGTTCGTGTCAGGACTGGGGAGGTGAGTGCTCGAGATCAGTCACTCGAGGCTTTGCAGTAACGCCTGAAATCCTGGATCGTCGCGACACGAGTCGAAGATGGGATCGACTTTCGTCCAGATCGCGAAAGGCGAGCGCTCCTTCACCGCTTCGTAAAGTGCTTCGACGGTCATCAGCCGATCGCCAGCCCGGCGTGCACCAGCGCAAAGCAGCTCGAGCGACACGTACTCGCGCGCGGAGCGCGATCGAAGCTCGTCGAGCACGACTCCGGCCTCCTTCGACCTCCCCGCAGCCCCGAGCGCCCAGCCGAGCGTCGCGAGAAAGATGGTGGCGCGATCGGACGCCGCGACCGCCAGTTCAAGTTCCGCGACGGACTTCTCGATGGCGCCCTGCTGACCGTAGACTTTTCCGAGAAACCAGTGAGCGGGTCCGAAGACGCCGTCGATTTCGAGCGTCCTGCGCAGGATGTCGGCGGCGGTGTTCGTAACGCCTGGCGAAGTAATAGCCCGATGCCAGTTGGACATTCATCATGGGAGAAAGCGGGTCCAGTTGCTGCGCGAGCTCCAGCTCGTGAATGCCCTCATCAAAGCGACCCCTTATGCACAGCGGAGGCCGTACCATTGCCTCGCTTCCGGATACTGCGGGTTCGTCTTGATCGCCTGCAGAAACTCCGCATCACTCTTCGTGTAGTCCCTTTCGTAAACCGCCGAAACCGAGGCCATGGTCACCCGTGCAGCGACCAATTCTTCGTCAAGAGCGAGCGCTCGCTGCGCGGCAGCTCGCGCGCGCGGGAAGACATCGGCAGGCCGCATGACCGCGAACGTCCCAAGCACGTGATAGCAGTCCGCTAAGCCTGCGTACGCGAGCGCGTAGGTGGGTTCCAGCTCTATCGCCTGCCGGTAGTACCCGATCGCACGATCGATGGATTCCCGCGTCCGCTTGATCCAAAAGAATCGGCCCTTGAGGCATAACTGGTAAGCCTCGACATTGTCCGTGGAGCGCCGCGCCAGACGCTCGCTCGCATCCGGCATCAGCTTCAGCCGCAACGCCGCGACGATTTCACGGGCGATGTCCTCCTCTACCGCGAAAATGTCGGTGAGGTTGCGATGATATTTCTGACCCCAGAGCTGAGCGGCCTCACTCGGGTCAACCAGTTCGGCCTGAACGTCCAGCGTGTCGCCTCGCTTGATCAGTCTGCCGCTGAGGACAGCGGTGACGCTCAGTTCGCGCGCCACCTTGCGGACGTCGAGTTCTCCTCGGTATCGGAACGCGGTCGTGCGAGCGACGACACGGAGAGGCGACACTCGAGAAAGATGATTGATGAGCGTCTCGGCGATGCCCTCGCACAGATACTCGGTGTCTTTGTCGCCGTCCACGTTGACGAACGGTAGAACCGCCAGCGAGTCGACGGGGCGCGACTGGATCTGTGGCTCGACTCCAGCCCCAATGTGCGCCAGCACGGCGGCCACTTCCCGGGCCGTTTGGAAGCGCCGCTGAGCGTCTTTCGCAAGACAGCGGCGGATGATGCGATCCAGTTCGGGCCGGTTGTCGAGCGGAGCGGGGTCATCCTTCAGGATGGCCGCCATCGTTTCCACAGCGGAAGGCCGGGCAAACACACGCCGGCCGCTGATCGCTTCGTAGAGCAGTGAACCCAGCGAGAAGATGTCGCTGGTGGGTTCGGCGTTCTCGCCGCGTACTTGCTCGGGAGACATGTACGGGAACGTGCCCAGCACCGTACCTGGCTGCGTGACGGGCGGTTCATACTTCGTGACCGCCTCGTCGGGAGGTTCCGATAGCCGGCGGCGTCATGTATGCCAGGCCGAAGTCCATGAGCTTCACGCGATCGTCGGGCGTGATCAGGACGTTGTCCGGTTTCAGGTCCCGGTGGACGATGCCCCTGGCATGTGCGACGGCGAGGGCTTCCGCAATCTGAATCCCGTAGCGCAGCACCGCGTCGTCTTCGATGGGTCCGTCACGAAGATGCGCGGCCAGGCTCTGGCCCTCAACAAGCTCCATCACCAGATAGTTGGGACCGATGTCGTACAGCGTGCACACGTTCGGATGGTTCAGCGCGGCCACGGCTCTGGCCTCACGCTCGAATCTCGCGCTGAATTGATCGTTCACGATCTTGATCGCGACGAAGCGATCGAGGCGGGTATCTCTCGCCTTGTAGACACGGCCCATACCGCCGGAACCGAGCAGGCCAATGACCTCGTATGAGCCCAGCTGCGCGCCGCTTGGCAGCGGTGAGCCCGCCCGTGTGTTAGCGCCTTTGGTTTCCACGGCTCGTCTGCCGGGATTTTGACATCAATTCGGGGATGGCGTGGCCAAAGCCCCACCCACCGAGTGCCCTTCGGAGTCCTCCGCGGGGAAGCGCTATCTGGCGTTCAGCGTCGTCTGCCAGTTCGTGAGGACCGTGAACCCCGCATCGCGGCGCGCTGGAGCCGGCACCAGCGCGAGGAATCGCTGGCCGTCGAGCGAGATGTCGTACGGCGCGCTGATGCCCTCGAGCATCACGAACGGAAACAGCGAACGGATCGCACCCGATTCGATCCGGCCCGCGTTCACGCGGATCTCCGCCGCCGCGATCGCGCGGCCGTCGAAGAAAAAGAGCTCCCGCCCATCCCGCCGCCAGAGCGGCCGGGCGCCGCCGTTGGTCGAGATCTGAATGCGCTCGCCAGGCGTCGGGTACGCCTGCACGTAGACTTCTCCGCGTCCGGACTGGTCGGATGTGTACGCGATCCACTTGCCGTCAGGCGAGAACCTGCCTTCGCCTTCGTTCGCCGGCGTCTCCACGACCGGCACCGGCTCCGCTGTCGCACTCATCGGGAGCGCCCAGATGTCGGCGCCGGTCTGTGCGCCACCCCGGCTGAAGAGGATGAAACGGCCGTCGCGGCTCCAGTCGTCGATGCTTCGGATCCCGCTCACGTTCGTCAGTTGCTGCTGTTTCCCGCCGCCGGCTGCCGGCATCCGGAACACCTGGTACGTCCCGGCCGGATTCGCGGCGAAGGCGATCTGCGCACCGTCCGGCGACCACACCGGATACGTTTCACGCGCCGGATCGAACGTCAGGCGCGTCGCCCCGCTGTGCACCAGGTCGAGCACCCACTGATCGTCGAAGCCGCCGGCGTTGCGCCGGCCGATCGCGACGCGGGTGCCATCGGGCGAGATGCGCAGCGATGAGTAGTTGTCCTCGGGCGCCGCCTCGACCGCCTTTCCGCTCCGGTCGATCCATTGCAGGGTCGATCGCGGCGCCGGTATGCCCGTGCTGTAGACGAGGACGCCCGTGTCGGAGGCATAGAAGGACGCTTCGCGCACGGTCGTCCGGGTGGCGATTCCATCGGCGATTCGAGTCGCTTCGCCCTCCACGCGCAGCTGATCGAGATCGTAGGGCTGCGTCAGGAGCGTGTCGCCCCGGACGTACAACAACCGGCCGAGAGGCTCGTGAAGCGGCGGCACGTACATCGCGCGCGAGCCGGTCGCCACGACGAACGAGCGGCGGTCGGGCCGCGACAGAGACGACACGTAGACGCCAAGCTGCGGCGTCGCGCTGCCGCCGTTCCAGATGTAGAGGAAGTGATCGCCATCCGGCAGGAACTGCGGCTGGCCGCGGTCGGGGTCGGAGCCGTCGTCGATCACCGCCTGCGGGATCCCGCCGGTCGCCGCCACTCGCATGAGCCTGCCCTTCGAGGCGAACAGGATCGTGCCGTTCTTGCTCCACGTCGCGCCGCGCGAGTCCGGCGCGTCGCACAAGATGACCGGCGGGCCGCCGCCGATGTCCATCCTCCGCAGCTTGTCCTCGGAGAAGAAGGTGATGGCGCGGTTGTCCGGCGACCACGCGGGATAGTTCGCTCCCTGCGTGCCCGGCAGCATGGTCGACTCGAGCGAGTCGAGCCGCCGGACGTACAGCACGCTCCGTCCCTGTGTCGGGCTCTCGAACTCGTTGAAGACGATCCGCGAACCATCTGGCGAGATCGACCAGCCCGAGATGAACAAGCGGAAGCCGGCGGCCCTGGCCGACGGTCCGAACGTGAACCTCGCGGCCGGCGGAAGGGGAGATCTGGCTTCGACCGGAAGTATGCGCCCGTCGCGGCTGCCGCGATCGCGACAGCACCGACTACGGCGGCCCAGGTCAGGAGCCGCGGCCGTCGCGTGCAACCGCCACCGCTCCTGGTGTGTTCGGATCGTCGTCGGCGAGCAGCCGCCAGGCGTCGCCAATGTCGCGAAGCCGCTGACGCGGGTCCTTCTCGAGGCAGCCGGCAATGAGCCGGCGCACGCGCAGCGGGACACGATCCCAGGCCGGCGTGTCCTTGATCACGGCGGCGAGGGTCTCGCCGACGTCGCCGCCGCCGAAGGGCCGCTCTCCGGTCACCATTTCGTACAGCACGCAGCCGAACGCCCAGATGTCCGCGCGAGTGTCGACCGGCCTGCCGCGCGCCTGCTCAGGCGACATGTAGGCCGCGGTGCCCAGGATCACGCCGAGCTCGGTCATCGCGGGCGACGTGATCGTCGGGAGGTGCATGAGCGCCGACGCCGACTCCGCGCTGCCTCCGTCGATCGTCTTCGCGAGTCCGAAGTCCAACACCTTCACGGTGCCGTCGGTTCGCACCTTCACGTTGGCGGGCTTGAGGTCCCGGTGCACGATCCCCTGCGCGTGGGCCGCTTCGAGGGCGTCGGCGATCTGGCGCGCGATCGCGAGCGCCTCGTCGAGCGGCATCGCGCCTTTCGTGAGGAGGTCGGCAAGCGTGGGCCCCTCCACGAGCTCCATCACGAGCGCGCGTCCGTCGCCCACCCGTTCGAAGCCATGGACGATGGCGATGTTGGGATGATTGAGCGACGCGAGCGCCTTGGCCTCGCGCGTGAAGCGCGCGAGCCGGTCGGGGTCCTGCTCCCACACCGGCGGCAGGACCTTGATCGCGACGTGACGGCCAAGGTTCACGTCGGCCGCGCGGTACACTTCGCCCATCCCGCCCGTGCCGATCAGGGCGGCGACCTCGTACGAGCCGATTCGAGTCCCAAGCCTGAGCGTCACGACAAGCCCGACGATATCTCAAGTCGACGTCGGGAAACCGTGTCCGGATCGTTGAGGTCTAAGCCCCTCGACTGGCGCCGAACGATTGACGGTCCGACGGCGAAGCGGTCGTCCGCGCCGCGCGATGGGGATTGCGGAACGCGCGGCCCCAGCCTATCGTTGGCCTCTCAATGCGGGCCTTCAGCCAGGACGTCCGCTTCACCCGCTCCGCCGACGGCACGCGCCTGGCCTACGCCGTGCACGGCAACGGCTTTCCGCTCGTCCGGGCCGCGCATTGGCTGACGAACATCGACCTCGACTGGCAGACGCCGATGTGGCGTCCCTGGTTCGACGCGCTCGGCGACCGCTACCGCTTCCATCGCTACGACTCGCGCGGCTGCGGCCTGTCGGACCGCGACGCGACCGACGCGTCCCTCGATGTGCTCGTCGCGGATCTCGAAGCGGTCGTCGACGCCGCCAAGCTCGAACGGTTCGCGCTGCTCGGCATCTCGCAGGGCGGCGCCGTCTCGATCGCCTACGCGGCGCGCCACCCCGAGCGCGTCAGCCACCTCGTGCTGCTCGGCGCGTTCGCGCGCGGGCCGCTGCGCCGCAACCCGACGCCGGACGAGCTCGAAAGCTTTCACGCCCAGGTCAAGTTGATCGAACACGGCATGGGGGCAGGACAACCCGGCGTTCCTGCAGCTGTTCACGAATCAGTTCTTCCCCAACGCCACGCCGGAACAGATCCGCTCGTTCAACGATCTGCAGCGCATGTCCTGCTCCGCGCCCCACGCGGCGCAGCTCGTCTCGATCTTCAGCGACATCGACGCCTCGCCGTACCTCCCGCAGGTCACGTGCCCGACGCTCGTCCTCCACACGCGCGGCGACATGTGCGCGCCGTTCGACGAAGGCCTGTTCATCGCCTCGTCGATCCCAGGCGCGCGGCTGGTTCCGCTCGAAACCCGCAGCCACGTCCCGACGCCGGGAGAGCCGTCGTTCGATCGCGTCATCGAGGAGATCGACGCGTTCGTCGGCGCCGCGCACGGCGCGGCGGCCTTCCCCGACCTGACCCGCCGCGAGCGCCAGATCCTCGCGCACATCGCGCGGGGACTCGACAACCTGCAGATCGCCGCGCATCTGGACCTCTCCGAGAAGACCGTCCGCAACCACATCACGGCCATCTTCGACAAGATCGGCGTCGAGAACCGCGCGCAGGCCATCGTCCAGGCGCGCGAAGCCGGCCTCCGTCCGAGCCCCGCCGCTGACCCGGGACCGCGGTCCCGGTTTTCCCGCGCTTTTCGGTCGCGATGGCCCCGAACCGGGACCGTGGCCTCATGCGCCGCGCGGTTCCGTCGACCTATAACAACCGGGTCGGAACGCCTCGCCTCCCGCGGTGCGTTCCATTTCAGAAGGAGCCGGCCATGTACATCGTCGCCAACCACACGATCTCCAATCCCGAGAAGTTCTGGGGCCTCGCGAAGACCACGCCCATCCCGCCGCCGCTGAAGCTCCACTGCGTCTTCCCGAGCACGGACGGCGCCAGGGGCACGTGCCTCTGGGAGGCCCAGTCGGTGGACGCGGTGAAGCAGTTCGTCGAGACGCTCACCAGCGCGTTCGCCAGAAACGAGTACATGGTCGTCGAGGCGACCAACGCCATGGGACTCCCGCGGTAAGCGCGATGGACACCGCGTCGATTTCGCCGCCGTCAAATCCCGTCAGCGCCGCCGTGGTCGACCGGCGACTACGCCGTCGTCGGCACCACGTTGCAGATCGTGGGAGAATCGCTGTGCGAAGCGCTCGATCTGCGATCCGGCGCGCGCGTGCTCGACGTTGCGGCGGGCAACGGCAATGCCACGCTCGCCGCTGCGCGTCGGTGGTGCGACGTGACCTCCACCGACTACGTCGCGGCGCTGCTCGAATCGGGCCGCAGGCGCGCGCACGCCGAAGGGCACCTCATCACGTTTCAGGAAGCCGACGCCGAGCAGCTGCCCTTCGCCGACGGCTCGTTCGACGCCGTGCTGTCCACCTTCGGCGTGATGTTCGCGCCGGACCAGGAGCAGGCGGCGCGCGAGCTCGCTCCGCGTCTGCACGCCGGGCGGCCGGATCGGCCTGGCCAACTGGACGCCCGACAGCTTCATCGGACAGCTGTTCAGGATGATTGGCCGGTACGTGCCGCCGGCGGCAGGCGTCCAGTCACCGGCGCTGTGGGGCACGCGCGCGCGCCTCGATGAGCTCTTCGCGCCGAGCGCGCAAGCAGATCCGCGACCAACGGCGCGAGTTCGTCTTCCGCTACCGCTCGCCGATGCACTGGATCGAAGTCTTCCGGACCTACTACGGTCCGATGAACAGCGCCTTCGCCGCGCTCGAGCCCGACAGCGCAGGCCGCGTTCACGCGAGACCTGCTCGATCTGATCGAGGAAGGCAATCGGTCGAGGGATCGCTCGCTGGTCCTGCCGAGCGAGTACCTCGAAGTCGTGGTCATCACGCGGTAATCAGCGGTGTGTTTCTCAACAAGGAGGCATCATGATCGTCGTCCGCAACGTATTCAAGGTGAAGTTCGGGAAAGCCAGGGACGCGATGGCCGCGTATAAGGAAGTGGCGGCCATCGCCAAAGAGTCCACGAAGGGCGCCGTGCCGTTCCGGCTGCTCACCGACGTCACCGGGTCGCATTACACGATCGTCAGCGAATTGACGTTCGAGAATCTCGCCGCGATCGATTCGATGATGGCGGCGATCACCGGCGAGGCGCGCTGGCAGGCGGCCTATCAGAAGTTCGTGCCGTGCGTGGATTCCGGCCACCGCGAAATTTTCAAGCTGGTGGATTGACTTGGGCCATCGCCGGAGTGTCGATAAGAACGCGGGCGATCGCTGACCGCCACTGCTTTTGCCTGGGGCGGATGGCCAACCCCGGTAATTCGGGTTGCGCCGAAGGTTCCTTCGCAGGCTGGGGATGTGTCTAGCGGGATTGTCAATGTCTTTCGCGAGCGTGCCCAAATCCGTTGGCCCCTCATCGTGAAATCAGGCGATTTTCCGGTCGAATTTGACAACGGCGACGGTTTGAAAAACCGTTCCAGGTTCAAAGCAAAAGTTGCAATCCCGCAAGTGCTTATTCACGTACACTTAGCGGCTGCGGTGAGGTGGCCGAGAGGCTGAAGGCGGCGGTTTGCTAAACCGTTGTACAGCCTAAAAGCTGTACCCAGGGTTCGAATCCCTGCCTCACCGCCAATTTCGCTCGCTCGCTCATCTGGCTTTCGGCCCGTCTTCGGTGGTCAGTTGGCCTCCGGTTTCACCTCGCCCAACAGACCAAATCCCTGCCTCAGCGCTGGTCAGATTTGTTCTCGCCTGAGCTTTTTTCGACGCAAGCCAGCGCAAATCTTCTTCAGGCGGCACCTTCAATGAAGTTGAGTGTCAGCTCGGCCGGCGCGCTACACTGCGACCGTCGCAGGCGTATCGAACTATGTTCGAGCGACTGATGGTTGACGCCGATCGCAGCAAGCAATCACGACTGCCGTTCATGCCGTGCCGGGACCGCCGCCGTGCAATCGCCGCCTTCCTGGGCGGCGTCCTCGCTTTCATCGTGACTGTTGAGCATGTCATTGCGGCACCGCCCCTCAACCAAACAGACACGATGGCGGTCACGCGCATACGCGGCGACCGAACGTTGACGCTCAACTACGGTTTCAACAAAACGGCTGGCCATCATCCACAAGGCACACGGCTCGAGTTGGCCGAACAACGTCGTGTTCGTGGACGACGTCGATTCGCCCGACGGCCCGCTGGTGACCCGAACGATGAACATCCCGCGTGCACTGCCTGGTTCGTCGGGACAAATTGGACTGGTGCTGCGAGTGTCTCCAAGAATCATGTCGTTCGTGCGCTGCGATTCGGCACCAGCAAGTGGAGCAAACCGGTTCGGCTCGAACACCTGTGTCTGGAAAACATCGGGGCGGTACGGTGAGATGGACGACGGGACGACGAAGCGTGTGAAATTGGGGGCCCGGGCGACGGCCGGTTGGCTGTTCCCTCCGTGCATGCCTTCAGCGGCCCGTCGGACTTGTGTGGCTATTCAGGGTGCCCGGTTCAAGAAGGAGGGCAGAAATGCGGTCGACAATTGCTTTTTTGATCGTCATTTGTCTGGCCGCTTCAACCGACTCGCGACGTGCACGCGCAGGCAGCGGACAGTTGCGACAGCTACACGCCAGCCTCGATTGGCGGTCCACTCCTCTCTGGTTCCGATTCACGTCATGGTCATAAGGTGGCTGGCCAATGCCAACTATGAACTTGCGTATCGCGGTCAGGTGTATCTCTTCGACGTTGGGTACACGCCAATTGGCGCGCAACCGCCCCCTTGGCTTTGGACCCGAGCAGGTAGCCAGAGCGAATCTGATCCTCATCGGCCACGCGCATTTCGATCACATCATGGACATCGTCCCGGTGGCGAGGCAAAACGAAAGCGACGGTCGTCGGCGACACGATTGCGATAAGAACGCGATCTCGAAGGGGCTTCCACGGGAGCAGGCCATTGTCGTCAAAGGGGGAGAATTCCTCAAGCTTGGTGACGGTGGATGTCGTCTCGCTCAGCATGCCGTGACGGAAACCCAGTTGGGCGGGACCAACGCAATTGCCGGTTTGTACACGCAGGAAAACGGTCCAATGAACGCCGAAGAAGCTGCCAGCGATGCCGCCTTACGGGCGAGCGGCGCGGGGTCATCCGATCCCGCGATACGCGACAAAGGCACGATGGCGTATGTGCTGACGTTCCCGAACGGATTCAAAGTCTTTCATCTGAGTAGCGGTGGACCAGTCACCGACGGCGACAAGGCGCTCGCGGCGAGGGTCGGCCCGGTCGATGTGGCGATTATTGCCTATCAGGCGCGTGCGACGTCACGCGTCCTCGTCGGCACGACTTTCCCTCTTTGTGGAATTGTTTCGACCGAATTTATCTCCAGCACACCATGATGCCGCTTATGGCACGTGGCTCAATCTTGGACTTGAACCGCTCCTCGAGAAGAATCCGTAACGAATTGCCGAACACTCATTTCGTTCGCCTCTCTATCGGAGTCCAGTTTGTGTCGAGACGAACGGTTCCCAGCGTGGCGACGTCGTGAAGTTCAAATACTGAGTCGCTCTATGTTCTGCTGAGCTTACTCCCGATAGGGTCACTATGAACGCCGTCGCTGGGACAATGGGAGCAAGAGTGGAACGAGCCAAGTCCCAATGGCGTGGTCGCCATGCAATGGAACCACGATGAACGCTTCGATCGCGTCGCCGCAGACCTACGCGAGAACGGGCGGCGTGCTGTACCTGATCATTATCATCGCCGGCGCGTTCGGCGAGTTGTTCGCCAGAGGACCGCTCGTCGTCTCGGGCAACGCAGTCGCGACCGCCAGCCACATCGCCGACTCCATTTCTCTCTGGCGCGCCGGCATCGCCGGCGACATCCTCATGCATATGTGCGACATCGGCGTCATGCTGGTGTTTTACGTGCTCCTCAGCCCGGTGAACCGCAACATCGCGCTCTTCGCGCTGCTGTCGAACCTGGTGCAGACCTCGGTGCTTGTGGCGAACAAGCTGAATCTGCTGATCCCCACGTTTCTCCTCGGCGATGCCGAGTATCTGAAAGCCTTTACACCGCAGCAGCTTCAGGCGCTCGCATACGTGTCGCTGAGGACGCACGATCACGGGTTCGCGCTTGGCCTGATCTTCTTCGGCATGACGTGCATCGCTTCCGGCTATTTGATCAGTCGCTCGGCGTATCTGCCGAAGCTGCTCGGCATGGGCATGCAGCTCGCGGGCGTGTGCTACATCATCAACAGCTTCGTGCTGATCCTTGTCCCTGGGCTGGCGCCCCGGTTGTTCCCGGCGATTCTGCTGCCGCCATTCATCGCCGAGCTGTCCATGGCGTTGTGGCTGCTGGTGAAAGGCGTGGACCTTTCGAAGTGGCACGAGCGTCAGGGGGCCATCGCCGGGATTTAGGGTTGGACGTTCTTCTCGAGGCTCGCGACGAAATCAGCGTCGAACACAAGGCGTAGTCTCCCTCCAGGCTGCAGTGCCTTCGGCGTAACCTCGACCGGGTATGGTTCGATTCAACACGATCAAGCGTTGAAGCTAGTGGGTCTGCTGCGTCCGGTCGGTTCGTAGCGCCGCACGCTTCCGAGCCGCTGGCGTGGCGAAGCAAGAAGGAGGACGAGATGCGTCCGATCATTCTGGCTCAGGGTCTCGTACCGCTCACGCAGGACGCTGCGGATGCCGCGCTCGATGCGATCGATTTCATCGCCGCCGCCGTTCGCGGCTACGACGCGATCGACGTCACCAACATCGTCAGACCGATCTGGCGGAGTCATCTCGCCTATGGTATCCGCAACTCCCGCCTGTGACACAGCAGTGGTATGCCAACGCACCCCAGATGCTGACGTCGATCCGCGCGCAATGGCCGCTGCTCGACCCATGGCACAGAAGTGCGGTCCTTCAGCAATGGGCGATGGATCTGCCGCAGATGCTGTGGATGGTCGATCCTGTCCTCGCCGAGGCGCAGGCCGTCGAGATGCAACAAGCCCACCGCGCCCAGCTCGACGACATGCGGCAGCACGCGTCACGCGGCCGGCCAGTCGTGGACGACGCATCGACGACCGCCATCAACGAGTTGAACCGGCGAGCAGATACGGCCGTGAACCTGCAGAATTTCAGCACCACGATGACGGCGATGACGATCAACCGATGGAGGCGTTAATCTTGACGCTGATGAGCGCGCATGAGCAGTTCGTCAGACAGGCCATCGCCCTCGCCGGCGAGGCCCGTAGCCGCGGCAACCATCCGTTCGGGGCGCTTCTCGTTCTGGATGGTGAAGTCGTCCTGACCGCGACCAATACGGTTGTCACTGACCGGGACCCGACCGCCCACGCCGAAACCAACCTCGTGGCGGCCGCCATTCGACACCTTCCGCGCGATCAGATTGGCCGTGCGATCCTCTACACGAGCTGTGAACCCTGCGCGATGTGCGCGGGCAAGATGTACTGGGCGGGAATCCGCTCTATCGTCTATGGTCTTTCGAGTGCGGAGCTGGCGTTACTGGCCGGACCGGACTTCCTGGTTCCCTGCCGCGAGTTGTTCCAGCGGGCCAGCGAGACCGTCGTGGTTCTTGGACCGATGTTGACCGAGGAAGCCCGAGCGGTTCACGCAGGATTCTGGCCGCCGCCAGCGGCATAACAAACGCTTGCAGCCGGTGACGCTCGATGCGATTGTGAAGCACCGCGGCTGACGCGTTACGCCAGCCCGCAAAAACCAGCGGAGGTGTCCGAATGCCAGGTCGAATTTCGGCGTCAACCGCGCTTGCATTGATCGGCGTCCTTGCGCTCCGCACTGCCGCCGTTTCCCAGACAGCCGACCGTCCGACGCGATTTTCGGTTGCCGTCAGCGGCCAGGGGCCGGATGTCGTTCTGATTCCCGGCCTCGCGACACCCGGCGCGGTGTGGGATGTCACGGTTAAGCAGCTGGCACCGAGCCATCGCGTTCACGTCGTGCAGGTCGCCGGGTTTGGCGGAGTCGACGCCGGAATCAATAAGGCTGATAGCGACATCCTGCCCGCGCTCGTCGACGAGATGGCGCACTACGTGGCGGGACTCGGGCGGCCGGCGGTCATCGGTCACTCGCTCGGCGGTCTGATTGCGCTCGAAGTGGCCGCGCGCAACCCTGATGCGATCGATCGAGTGCTGGTCGTCGACGCGTTACCTTTCTTCGCACTGACCATGAGCCCGAATGCGACGGTCGCGATGGCGAGCCAGATGGCGACGATGATGCGCAATCAGCTCATGGCGCAAACGGATGCCCAGTATTCCGCGGGCGCGCCGATGACGGCGGCGCGTCTGGCGAAATCGCCGACCGCAAGGGCAGACGTGACGAAGTGGGCTGCCGCCTCGGACCGGACGGTTGTCGCGAAAGCGATGTACGAGGACATGGTGACCGACGCGAGACCGCGGCTGCCGCAGATCAAGGCCAGGACGACCGTGCTCTACGCGTTCGATTCGACGATGGGCCTCCCGCAGTCGACGATCGATGCGTTGTACTCCGGGGCTTACGCTGGCCTGGCAGGCGTCGATCTGAAGCGGATCGATGGCAGCTATCACTTCATCATGCTGGACCAGCCGGAGGCGTTTGCGAGAGAAGTCGACGCCTTCCTGAAGTAATGGTTTTCACCAAACGTCTTCGCGAAGGAGTTCGACGCGGGCGGATCACGTGCAGCGTCCGCATCTGGATGCGGCCACACGTCAAGGCGGGCGGCCGGTACCCCATGGACGAGGGGCAGATTGTCGTCGATTCGATCGAGCGGATTCGGCTCGCGGATATCACCAGCGCTCTCGCGCGCGAATCCGGCTTCAACGGTGTGAAGGACCTGCTCGACACGGCGAAACACGGTCCCGGCAACAACGTCTACCTGATTCGGTTTCGCTACCTGCCTCCAGGCGCCTGGGACGTGCCGCGGACTCCGGGCGATGGTCCCAATGAAAGCACTAAACCAGGCTCGCCATCGTCCGAGCGATCGCAGCTACTTCAGCGCATCCGGAACATCGAGCCGAAGCGATTGCCCATGAAGGCGAAGCGCGCCCCGACCACGGACCGGAGCCGCCGGCGCAAAAAGTAGTTGGGCGTCCGCGCGAATTATCGGATACGAGCCTATGCGCGTCGCCGACGACGGAAGGCTGCGCCGCCAAGGCCAATGCCGAGGAGCGTGAGCGTCGACGGCTCCGGCACGGGTGTCAGGGAAAATGCCCGGTCACTGTCACGAACGAATGTATTAGTCGGGACAGAGTTATTCAGTAAGACCTGGAAAGACGTCCCGTTGCCGCCCGTCCCCTGGATCCATGAGAAGAACGGAGCGAAAGTTCCCCCCACTCCAATGCTCACCGGTGAAAACCAATACGTCGAACCGGCTGCCGCGGTGAAGTTTGGAATGCTGGCAGAAAACTGGTAGACCGTCACCGGATTGGTACCAAACAGGCCGCTTCCAAGCGCCGTTGTCTGGACGGTGGCGTTCAACTGCCCGCCGATCAAGCCATTTGGCGCACCGCCGCTGTCGCTCTCGATCAGGACGTCCCAGCGCGACGTGTTGATCGCCCCATTGGTGAGGTCAAGATTCAGGAAAATGCCCAGCCACGAGACCTGGTTGATCGTCGTCGTTGTCCCAAACAAGAAATCGTCAAACGTAACAAAACCGCTGGCAAGACCACCGCTGTTGGCCGTTTGGGAGGTCCATGACGCACCGACGTTCGTGCCGTTCCCGGACCAGACGGCAGGCTGAATGGGCGTCGCAAATGCAGGAGCGCCGGACAGCATCAGAAAAGCGACTACGCACGCGGTGAGGGCAAGTCTCTTCATTCCTTCCTCCCGGAGCTCTGAAACAGAAGACGGCGACGGTGGCGGCGGCATGCAATTTCGTTACCGTACGCATGAGCTTGTTTCCTTCGAAAATGTGCGACTTTTTTGAAACTGAGTTAGGGCCGTCGCGCTATCGGCGGACTTTTGTCTCGACGAGCTGTGATCAGTCAGATTTCGTCTGCATGCGGTCGCGAGGCAAAGGCGCGTAAAACATGGGTCCTGTTCACAAGAGGACAGCGGGCTCAACCGGCCTCACGTAAAGTAGCCATGCGCCTCGGGTCTTCGACGAACTGGCGCAAACAGCCGTCCGTTTCCCACAGCGTTGTCTCAAGCTCCTTAGTCTGTATGCGGCCGCTCCCGCTCGGTGGGATTCTGGTCGCGCTGTTTCCGTTCCCGTCGGAAGGCGTTGGAAAGCTGTAGCACTGCATGCTGTTTGAGTTTGTTGCCGAACACCGCGAAGAGATCATCCGCCGCTGCCGGGCGAAGCTGAAAAGGCGGTCGAGTCCTGCCCTGACACCAGCCGAACTCGAGTACGGAGTTCCTCGATTCCTCGATCTGCTCGTCTACGCCTTGCAGCACCGTCTGTCGACGAACGCGGAAATCGATGCAAACGCCCGGCGCCATGGACGCGATCTCCACCTCCAGGGATTCACGGTGTCTCAGGTCGTGCACGACTATGGCGATGTGTGTCAGTCCATCACCGACCTCGCCCTGCAACTGGATGCGCCGATCAGCGTCGATGATTTCCGCACCCTGAATCGATGTCTCGACGACGCGATCGCGAGCGCGGTCACGGAGTTCGGACGAGGCAACCAGTCCCTGCTCGATGCCGAATCCGCGCGAGACGACGAACGCCTCGGTTTCCTTGCGCATGAGATCCGAAATCTCGTCGGTACCGCATCGGTCGCGTTCGAAGTCCTGAGGACCGGGAACGTGGGCGTGGGAGGCAGCACTGGAGATGTGCTCCAACGGAGCCTCTCGGCGCTTCGGGATCTCATCAGCCGATCCCTCGCCGAGGTTCGGCTGCGACGCCGCGTTCGAGACCGCACGCAATTCCGCATCGCCGAGTTCATCGAAGAACTCGTATCTGCGGCGGCTCTGGAGGCGGACGCGCGTGGACTATCGTTCCGGGTAGAGGCGGCGGACGCGGGGGCCATTGTCGACGCGGACAGGCCGATCCTGGCCGCGTCGGTGTCCAACCTGCTTCATAACGCTTTCAAGTTCACACGGCCTGGATCGACCGTGACGCTGCGCAGCAGCGCGACCACCGACCGTGTCCTTCTCGAAGTCGAGGATGAGTGCGGGGGGCTGCCGGGCGGGAACGTCGCCGACCTGTTCGAGCCCTTCGAACAGCGCAGTGCGGACCGCACCGGGTTGGGCCTTGGTCTGGCGATCAGTCGCTGGGGGGCGGAGGCGAACGACGGCCGCATCTCTGCGCGTAACCTGCCCGACCACGGGTGTGTCTTCACCGTCGACCTCCCGCGGGTGGCGGTCACCGTTGCGCCTGACGGCAGCCACGACACCGTGAGTGGCGGCGCCGATCGCCTGGCCGTGTCATGACGCGTTATACGGGCCGGTTGCGGTGCGTTGAGCAGCTTTCCGCGTATTCCCCCGGGAGTCGATGGCCAGCAGGTATACTTGATGCACATTCCGCTTTCCTGAGCCCTGCGGCCGTTCCGGCCTCCAGCCCTCACCAAAGCTCGCGCTGGAGGGCTTCATGAAGAATTTTTCGACACCGGCACCGCCTCCCGACGTCACGCCGGCGCAGTGTCCCGCCTGCAAGTCCTCGTCGATCGTGACCGCCGCAAAAACGCCGGACATCCACAGCTACTGGCGGTGCACGAGTTGCGGTGAAATGTGGAACGTCGCGCGTCCGCACACTCAGCCGCCGCCGCGCTACGGTGGATGGCGTTGACCGAGACGCCCCTCGTCCGTGAACTGCGCGAGTTGATCGCCGCGCTCGATCGCCGCGTTCCGCATGTCGAGCGGGCGGGCGAGATCTCGATCGCGCAGGATGCCGCTGCCCTCAAAGCCAAGGCGCTGCAACGCCTCGCGGAACTCGAACGCGACGCGGCCACCACCACGTCACGCTAAGACGCCCGCACACGATATTCGACGAGTCCGGGCGTTTTCAGGCCTCGGACTGCGTCTCCCTCAACACAGCACTCCGGAGGTTTCCATGGCGACCGTTACGCTGCCGTTTCCCTCGCTCGTAGACCATCGCGCGCCGGCAACGCCACCCGCCGACGCCGCGTTCGAGAAACGATGGGATGCCTGGCAGACGCGCGGGTGGAAGCATGACCGCCGCGTTCGGCGCCGCGCGACGATGACGGCCGTTGCCACCGCAATAGTCGCGATCGGCGCCGCCATCGTCTACGGCCTGTTGGCTTCATGAGCGCGACCGAAAACCGCGCGGCAGGCCGCGCGTACACTCTCCGGTCGCTTCTCGACGATCTGGTGACCTCGGTGTTCGTCGATCCTGCTGCTCCCGCTGGCCATCATTGTGGTGGGTGCGCCAATCGCATTGCTGGCGCGGCTCGTCATCGAGATCGCGAGCCGGATGTGAACGCGGCCGCCGTCGTACCGGCGGAAGGCGTTCTCCTCGAACGCATCTTGGCGGCGACCTATCCTGCTCTGAATGACGGCCTGAGCCGCGACGCGTTCACCACGCTCGATCGCGCGCAGCGCAAAAGCCCCTGGGGGCTGGGCCATCAGCGTCGCGTGGCGCTGGTCGCCGGGGCCGAGGTCCTGGCCAGCGCGCAGCGCTATGATCTCGCCGGCACCTTCGATGGACAGGACGTGCGCATCATCGGGATTGGCGCCGTTTGCGCCGGCTCCGCGCACTCCGATGATCACCACGAACGGGCGCTGGTCGATCGATTGATCGCTGATGCCCGGCGGGCGGACGCGGATATCGCACTGCTCTTCATCACGACGGGCTGCACCCCATACATGCCGGACGGCTTCGCGGTGATCCCCACGGTGGACGTCGAGCTGACGGTCACCGAGTCGCCGCGCTATGGTGCGCCGATGACACTCGTGCGCAGTGGCGAGGATCGCGATCTGGCGGCCATCGCAACGATGGGGCGGGCGCGGGCGGGCGCATTCCGATTTCATCTCGATCGCGACGTCGATCTCGTGAAGCACGCCGTCACCCGGAAACGGCTGCTCGCCGGGCTGGGTCAGGTTGGCGTTCGCGAGCTACGCTTCGTCATCGCGGAAGAAGGCATCACCGCCGCCGCGTATCTGGTGATCACGGTCGCCGATCGACTGTGGACGATCGAGGAATGCGGCGATCGCGATCCGACCGGCGCTCGCGTCGGGGCGATCCTTCAGGCGCTCATTGCGCTCGAACCGGCGGAACGGCGGCCGGTCATCCGTGGTTGGCTGCCGCCTGGCTTCGTCCCTCCCCAAATCACCATCGTTTCGGCAAAGCCCTCCACCCAGGTGTTGCTGGGGCGGCACCTGAAAGGGGAGGGGCGGCCACTGCAGCTCTCCGCCGGCGAGTTCGTGTACTGGCGCAGCGATATCTTCTAGCCGGGTCCCCGGCGATCATCCGCGCTTGCATGGCGGCAATCATTCGGCGACGCTCTTCACTCGTGTCCCCGTCGTCGTACGCCCGCGCAACCTGGCTGTTTCTGCGCCTGCTCGGGCTCATCTACCTGATCGCGTTCTGGTCCCTCGCCACCCAGATTCTCGGTCTCGCCGGCCACGACGGCATTCTTCCAGCCGATCGCTACATGACGGCGGCGCACACGCTGGACGGCATCACGCGCTACTGGATGCTGCCGACGCTGACGTGGATCAGCGCGAGCGACGCATTCCTTCGCGCGCTCTGCATCGGCGGCGCTGCGCTGGCCGTGCTGCTCGTCGCCGGCATCCTGCCCGCGCTGGTCCTGCCGCTGCTCTGGCTCGCGTACCTCTCACTCTCGGTCGTCTGCGGCGAGTTCCTGTCGTACCAGTGGGATGCGCTGCTCCTCGAAGCCGGCTTCCTGGCGATCTTCCTCGCGCCGTGGACGATCCGCGAACGGGCGCGCGCGCCCGCCGATCCCCCGCGCATCGTCGTCTGGCTGTTCCTCTGGCTGCTCTTCCGGCTGATGGTGGGTTCGGGAGCGGTGAAGCTGACGAGCGGCGACGCCGCCTGGCGCGGCCTGACCGCGCTGACCGTGCACTTCGAAACGCAACCGATCCCGACGCCGCTTGCGTGGTACGCGCACTGGCTGCCCAGCCTGGGTGCTGAAAGCCTCGACCGTGATCGTCTTCGCCATCGAGACTGCTCGTCCCGTGGTTCATCGTCACGACACGCCGCCTGCGCCGGTGGGCGTTCGTGCCGCTCGTGGCGCTGCAGATCGTCATCGCGCTCACGCGGCAACTACGCGTTCTTCAATCTCCTGACCGCGGCGCTCTGTGTGTTCCTGATCGACGATGCGGCGTGGGGCGCGTGGGGCCGCGGGGCCCTGGAGGCAACGTCGCGATCGATCCGCCAACCGGCAGTCGCGTGCGGCACGCGATCGTCGTGGCTCTCGCGGTCGTCATCGTGCCGGTGTCGGCCGTCACCTTTGCCGGTTCGCTCGGCATTCGCATTCCCGGTGCGGTCCTCGTCGATCCGCTCGCGAACCTGGTCGCGCCGTTCCGCAGCGTCAACGCGTACGGTCTCTTCGCGGTGATGACCACCACACGCCCGGAAATCGTCGATCGAAGGGTCGGAGGATGGGCAGACGTGGCTGGCTTATGAGTTTCGATACAAGGCCGGCGACGTCCATCGGCCGCCGCCGTGGGTGGCGCCGCACCAGCCGCGGCTGGACTGGCAGATGTGGTTCGCCGCGCTCGGCCAATTCGAGAGCGAGCCCTGGTTCCAGGATTTCTGCGTCCGGCTGCTTCAGGCCGATGGCGCCGTGCTGACGTTGCTGGCGCGAGATCCATTCGAGGGCCGGCCGCCCAGATACGTGCGCGGCGTGCTCTACCAATATCAGTTTGCCGATCGCGCGACGTGGCAGCGCGAGCACGTGTGGTGGGTTCGCCAGCGGATCGGCGACTATTCGCCGGTCCTGTCGCTGCCGGCCCGTTGAGTCCCAGTCCCGAGTCCCAGTCCCTAGCCCCGAGCCCCCAGCCCCGAGTCCCGATACAATCGCCAGAATGTTTCGCGTCCGATTCGCGCCGTCTCCTACCGGCTACCTGCACGTCGGTGGCGCCCGCACCGCGCTCTTCAACTGGCTGTTCGCGCGCCGCTACGGCGGCGCGTTCGTGCTGCGCATCGAAGACACCGACACGGAGCGCTCGCGCGCCGACCTGGTCGAAGGGATTCTCGACGGCATGCGCTGGCTCGGCATGGACTGGGACGAAGGCCCGAAGGTCGGCGGGCCATTCGAACCGTACTTCCAGTCCGAGCGCAAAGATCGCCACCAGGCGATGGTCGATGACCTCGTCGAACGCAAGAAGGCGTACTACTGCTACTGCACGCCGGACGAGTTGAAGGAAAAACGCGAAGCGGCGGAGAAGCAGGGCGGCGCGTTCAAGTACGACCGCACCTGCCGCAAGCTGACGCCGTCGCAAATCGCCGCGTTCGAGCGCGAGAAGCGTCCGCGCGCCGTGCGGTTTCTCGTCCCCGAAGGCGCCACGCGCTTCGACGATCTCGTGCACGGGCCGATCGAGTTCGACGGCGCCAACATCGAAGACTTCGTCATCCAGCGCTCCGATGGACAGCCGACGTATCACCTGTCGGTGGTGTCAGACGATGTGGAGATGAAGATGACGCACGTGGTGCGAGGCGACGATCACATCTCGAACACGCCGAAACACGTGCTGCTGTTTCAGGCGGTCGGCGCGCCTGTTCCGCAGTTTGCGCACGTCCCGATGATCCTCGGTGCTGACAAGAAGCGTCTCAGCAAGCGCCATGGCGCGACCTCGGTGATGGAGTACGCGCGCCAGGGCTATCTGCCGGAAGCGATGCTGAATTTCCTGGCGCTTCTCGGCTGGTCGCCCGGGAGCGGCGATCGCGAGATGTTCACGGTCGGCGAACTGTCCGACGTGTTCGACCTGCGAGGGATCAGCGGCGGCAACGCCGTGTTCAACCAGGAAAAGCTGGACTGGTTCAACCAGCAGTACATCATGCGCTTGCTGCCGGAAGACCTCGCGCACCGGCTGAAACCGTGGTTCGAGGAAGCCGGGGTGTGGCATGCGGACTATCTCGGCGATCGCCACGCCTGGTTCTTTGCCGTGCTGGAACTGCTCAAGCCGAGGGCGAAACGGCTCGACGAGTTCGTGCCGCTCGGAAAGTTTTTCTTCGTGGACGACGTGGAATATGATGCGGCGGCCGTCGAGAAGCATCTGCGCGCCGACGGCATGGCCGAGCACCTGCGCGAGATCGACCGGGCGTTCGCCGGTCTCGAAACGTTCGACCCGGCGTCGCTCGAGACCGCGCTCCGCGGCGTGGCCGAGGCGCGCGGGGTCAAGGCCGGCACCCTGATTCATGCGGTGCGCGTGGCGGTCACCGGCCGAACCGTCAGTCCGGGACTATTCGAAGTGCTGTCGCTTCTGGGACGAGACAAGGTCCACCATCGATTGAGGCGATCATGAAAAACACCATCAGCCGCCGATCGTTCGTCAGGCAGGCCACCCTGGCAATCGCCGCCGCGCACGTGGGCCCGTGGGTCAGGCTCGCGGGTGCGGCCGACAGCAACGTCATCGTGGACACCTCCGCCGGAAAGATCCGCGGGGTCGTCGCCGGCGACATCAAGATTTTCAAGGGCGTGCCGTACGGCGCATCGACCGCGGGGCGGAACCGCTTCATGCCGCCGGTGAAGCCGATGCCGTGGACGGCGCCGCGCGACGTGTTCGAATACGGTCCGACGGCGCCGCAGACCGGGGCGGACGGCGGCGCGGCCGGCACGCCGCGGCAAAGCGAAGACTGCCTGGTGCTGAACGTCTGGACGCCGGCGGTGAACGGCGACGCCGGACGCAAGCGGCCGGTGATGGTCTGGCTGCACGGCGGCGGCTTCGCAACCGGCAGCGGATCGCAGCGCGTGCTGGACGGCACCAGCCTCGCCCACACCTACGACGCGGTCGTCGTCACCATCAACCACCGCCTCAACGTGTTCGGATTCACCTACCTCGGCGCGGCCGGTCCGGACTTCGCGCAGTCGGGCGACGTCGGCATGCTCGATTGCATCGCGGCGCTGCAGTGGGTGCGCGACAACATCGATCGGTTCGGCGGCGATCCGAACCTCGTGACGATCTTCGGGCAGTCGGGCGGCGGACGAAAAGTCGCGACGCTGATGGCGATGCCCGGGGCCAAGGGGCTGTTCCACCGCGCGATCATCGAGAGCGGCGCCGTGCTGAAGCTGACGACGAAAGCCGACGCCCAGCACACCACCGATCTGCTGCTCGCGGAGCTCGGGCTGAAGGCGGGACAGGTGCACGAGCTGCAGGACGTGCCGATGGCCCGGCTGATCGCCGCCAACGAAGCGGTCGGACGCAAATTCACCTTGCCTGAACCGGGGCAGGCCGCGAACTCACCGACCGTCGATGGCACCGCGATTCCGAGCGATCCCTGGGACCCGCGCGGCCCGGCGCTGTCCGCGAACATTCCGTTGTTGATTGGCTACGCGCGGACCGAAGAGACGCTGTACGACCGGCCGACGCCCGCGACGCTTGCGCTCGACGAGGCCGGACTCCGCGCCAGGGCGGCGAAGCGCCTCGGCGTCGATCCGGCGCGGGTCATCGACGCGTTCCGCAAGGCGCATCCCGATGCGACGCCGTGGGATCTGTGGATCCTCATCGCGACCGATTGTCCGCGCGGCACGTATTCGCGCGAACTGGCGAAGCGCAAGGCAGAGCAGCACAGTGCGCCGGCATTCCTGTACCGCTTCGACTGGGAGACGGCGGAAGGCGGCGGGCACATGCGATCGCCGCACACGGTCGAAATTCCGTTCGTCTTCAACAACATCAAGATCTCCGGTCCGTTGACGACGAAGTCGCCGGAAGCGTACGCGCTGGCGGAAAAAGTGAGCGCGGCGTGGGTGGCGTTCGCGAAGACCGGCGATCCCAATACGTCGAAGCTGCCGAAGTGGCCGGCCTACTCGGCAGCCACTCGCGACACGATGCTCTTCAACAACGACAGCAAGGTCGTGCCCGATCCCGACCGCGAGCCGCGGCTGGCGATGGAGAAGGTGCTGAAGCTGTCGTAGTTCCGGCTTCGCACGGACGAAAAGCTTCACCACGGAGGTCAGAACGCGATCCAGCAGATCAACGCGCCGACGACCGACATCGACAGGCCCCACACCAGCAGCTTGTTGAAGAGCGGCCTGGTGTCCTCGACCGGCGCGCCGGCGATGCACAGCGCGCCGATCGTCGACAGCGGCGACACGTCCACGAGGTGGCCGCCGACGTTCATCGCGTTCGCGATCCCGAGCGCATTGGTGACGCCGAGCTGCGAAGCCAGCCCGGGCACCATCGGCAGGAACGCCGGCAGCACCACGCCCGACGTGCTGCTGTAGACCGAGATGATGCCGATGATGAACGCGACCACGCCGGTGACGGTGCCTGGGCGTCGAGATCCTCGCGACCAACGAGACGAGCAGGTCGATGCCCTGCGCCTTCTCGAGAATCGAAATCAGCACGGTCACGCCGGTGACCATGATGATCACCCGCCACGGCATCCTCTTGATCGCCTCCCCATCGTCCGCGCATCTGGCGAGCACGAGAACCACCGAGCCGGCGAAGGCGGCGAAGCCGACGTTCAGCTCGAAGAAGATGACGCCGACCAGCACGGCGGCAATGACCGCGAGCGTGGCGACCATGCCGCCCGTTGAACGGCTTGTCGGCCTTCGTGGCCGGGAGAAGCGCGTCAGCATCCACGACCGCCGGCGCCGAGCCGCTGCGCGCGAACAGCTTCAACCCGCCGAACAGGAAATAGCCGCCGAACGCGACCGCGGCGTGCGCGAGCAGGTTGGCCAGGTAGGTCTGCGTCGCGAAGCCGCCCATGCCGATCCGCGTCATCAGCCCGTTGACGATGATCCCGGTCGGCGCGAACGGCGACAGCGATCCGGCGTTCGCGCCGTTGCCCGACCATGATCGCCATCAGGAACAGCGGGATGCTGGCGCGCGCCGCCGTGGCCATCGCCATCGGCGCGATCAGCGCCGCGGTGGCGATGTTGCCCGGGCCGATCGACGCGAGCGACGCCGCCAGGACGAAGAACATGATCGGCACGACGCCGCGATTGCCGCGGCACGCATGGACCGCGTGGTGCGCGAGCTTTGTCGAGCGTGCCGTTGCACTGCGCGAGTGAAAAGAGCAGCGTCACGCCGACCAGCGTCAGGAACAGCGGCGTCGGGAATCCGGCGATCACGGTGTTGAGCGGCATGTGGCCGATGTAGACGCCGACGATCCAGGCCATGGCGATGGCCAGCACGCCGACGTTGACCGGCGTGAAGCAGCTGACGAGGACGGCGATCGCGAGGGCGGCGACGGAAATGACGGCGAGGTTCATGCGGTCTCCAGGAGAGAGTGAAGGAGCTCGGCCGGATGCAGCGGCGTCGGATCCCGGCGAAGTCCGCGACCTGGTGGCGGCAGGACACGCCGCTCGCGACGAGCACCGAGCCGGGCTTCTGGGCGCGCGCGGCCGGCAGCAGCCGGCGCTCGCCGATGGCGCGCGACACGTCGAAGTGCTCGCGCACGTAGCCGAAGGATCCGGCCATGCCGCAGCAGCCGGCGTTGAGATCGACGACCGTCGCATCCGGGAACGCGCGACGAGCAGCGCCTTCGCCGGCGCGAGCAGTCCCATCGCTTTCTGGTGACAGTGGCCGTGCAGCAGGATGCTCGGCCGGACCCTGGCGAAGCGGCAGCGCGTCCGGCCACGTCCGCGAGCAATTCCTCGAACAGCACCGACGCGCTCGGCGACCCGCTGCGCCCGCCGCTGCGTCGTCGCCGCGCAGCAGCGACGGCGCGTCCTCGCGTACCGCGGACAGGCAGCTCGGTTCGAAGAAGACGAGGCGCTGTCCGCGCTCGGCGATCGGAAAGAGCGCGTTGGTATTCCGGACGGCCAGTTGCCGCGCCTCGGCGAGCAGGCCCTGCGAGATCAGCGGCCGGCCGCAGCAGACATTCGGCGCGAGCGCCGGCGCGAAGCCGGCCTTCTGCGAGCACGTCGCGCGCCAGCCATGCCGACGCCGGGATTGTAGTAGTTCGTGAACGTGTCGTTGAAGATGAACGTCGGCGTCGCCCGCGGCACCTGCAGCGATTTCGCGCGCGAAGCGGGTCGCGAACGTCGTCGAGGCCCACGCCGGCGGCACGCGGCGGCGATCGAGGCCGAGCAGCCGCTCGTTGAGCCATCGCGCCGGGCGCGCTTCGCGCGACCCAGTTCGAGAGCGGGCGCGAACCGGCTGCCCCAGCGCGACAGCTCGTGGATGTGCCCGAGCATCCGCGCGCGCAGCGGCGTGCCGTGGCGCTTCCAGTAGTCGGCGAGGAACTCGCTCTTGAAGCGCGCGACGTCGACGCCGACCGGGCACTCCGCCTTGCAGGCGCGGCACTCGAGGCACAGGTCCAGCACCTCGTTCACGCCCTCGTCGCCGAGGCCCGACTCGCCCAGCCGGCCGGCCATCGCCAGGCGCAGCACGTTGGCGCGGCCGCGCGTCGAGTGCGCCTCGTCCCTCGTCGCCATGTACGACGGACACATCGTGCCGTCGAGCGTCTTGCGGCAGGCGCCGAGGCCGCTGCACATTTCGACGGCGCCGCCCATGCCGCCGTAGTCCGAGTAGTCGAAGAACGTCGCGGGACGCGGCGTCATGTAGCCGGCGCCGTAGCGCAGGTTCGACGTGAGCGGCGGCGCGTCGACGATCTTGCCGGGATTGAACATGCCGTCGGGATCGAACGTCCGCTTGATGCTGCGGAACGCCTGGTAGAGCGCCGGCCCGAACATCTTCTCGCATGAACGGGCTGCGGACCAGCCCGTCGCCGTGCTCGCCGGACAGCGCGCCGCCGAACTCGAGCACCAGATCGGCGACATCGTTGGCCAGCGCCTCGAACGTGCGGACGCCCTCGGCCGGTCTTCAGGTTGATCACCGGCCGGACGTGCAGGCAGCCGACCGACGCGTGCGCGTAGACGCCGGCGGTCGTCCCGTGCTTGCGGACGATGGCGAGAAAGCGCGTCGATGTAGTCGCGCAGCTTCTCGGGCGCGACCGCCGTGTCCTCGACGAACGACAGCGACTTGGCATCGTCCTTCATCGCCATCGAGAGGCCGAGCGCCGCTTCGCGCAGGCTCCAGATCGTCGCCTGCGTCGCGAGATCCAGTGCGCGCGGAAGTAGCGATAGCCGAGACTGCCGGGCGCGCGAGGTCGCGCTCGAGCGCCGTCGAGCCGCGGCGGCAGTTCGCCTCGTCGTCGGCGTAGAACTCGACGCAGAGCAGCGCGGCCGGGTCGCCGTCGATGAACGTGCGGCGCATGCGATCGAGCGCCGGGCTCTGTTTGGTGTTGTCGAGGATGAAGCCGTCCATGACTTCGATCGCCGACGGCCGGTGCGCCAGGATCGACCGGCGTGGCCTCGAGCGCTTCGAGCAGATCCGCGAACTGGATGGCCAGCACCGCCTTGGCTTTCGGCAGCGGCACCAGCGCGATCTTGGCTTCGAGGACGACGCCCAGCGTGCCTTCGGAGCCGACCATCAGCTTGGTCAGGTTGAACGGCGCGTCGGGATCGACGAAGGCGTCGAGGTTGTAGCCGCCGACGCGGCGGAGGACTTTCGGATAGCGCCGCTCGATTTCGTCCGTGCACGTGCAACGCGAGACGCCGCACCTCGCGTAGCAGCGCGGCCTCGAGCGTGTCGCGCGCGCACACGGCAGTCGACTTCCGTCGCGAGACAGCGGCCGGCAATGCGACCACGGATCCATCGGACAGCACGACCTGCTGCTCGAGCACGTGATCGATCGTCTTGCCGTAGAGCACCGAGCGCGCGCCGCTCGAGTTGTTCGCCATCATGCCGCCGATGGTGGCGCGGCTGGCGGTCGAGATGTCGGGCGCGAAGCGCAGGTCGTGCGGCCGCAGCGCGGCGTTCAGTTCGTCGAGCACGATGCCCGGCTCGACGCGCGCCCAGCGCTCGGCGACGTTCACTTCGAGCAGCCGGTTGAAGTACTTCGAGGTGTCGACCTGGACGCCGGCGCCGATCGCCTGGCCGGCCTGCGACGTCCCGCCGCCGCGCATCGTCAGCGGAGCAGCCGTGCTTCCTGGCAGATCTTCACCGTCGCGAATCACGTCGTCGCGCGACTTGGCGACGACGACGCCGATCGGCTCGATTTGATAGACGCTGGCGTCGGTGGAGTACAGCGCGCGCGAGACCGTGTCGAAGCGGACCTCGCCCTCGATTTCCGACTCCAGATCGCGCTGGAGCGCGCGCGTGTCCATCAGGTGCGGCTGATTATAAACACGACGGAGCCACGAAGACACGAAATCACGACGAATGAGCCCATACAGATACGATCGCGAACGCAATGTCTACTTATCACAGCGGCCGTCATTTTCTGCAGATCCCGGGGCCGACCAACGTGCCCGATCGCGTGCTGCGGGCGATGGCGCAGCCGACGATCGATCATCGCAGCGCCGAGTTCGCCGAGCTGACCCGCGAGGTGCTTGCGGGACTGCAGCACGTCTTCAAGACGACCGGCCCGGTCATCGTCTATCCCTCGTCGGCCACCGGCGCGTGGGAGGCGGCGTTCGTCAACACGCTGTCGCCGGGCGACAAGGTGCTGGCGTTCGAGATCGGCGAGTTCGCGCGGCTGTGGGCCGAGCTGGCGCAAGCGGCTCGGGCTCGACGTCGAGGTCGTCGACACCGACTGGACCCGCGGCGTCGATCCCGCGGCCGTCGAAGCGAAGCTCGCGCGCGGATCGCGACCATCACGATCAAGGCGGTGCTCGTCGTCCACAACGAGACCTCGACCGGCGCGACCAGCCGGCTGGCGGAGATCCGCCAGGCGATCGATCGCGCGAAGCATCCGGCGCTGTTGTTCGTCGACGCCGTGTCGTCGCTGGCCTCGATCGATCTGCGCCAGGACGAGTGGGGCATCGACGTCACCGTCGCCGGTTCGCAGAAAGGGCTGATGCTGCCGCCCGGGCATGAGCTTCAACGCCATCAGCGCGAAGGCGCTGGCCGCTTCGCGAGCGCGCACGCCTGACCAAGTCGTACTGGGCGTGGGAGCCGATGCTCGCGGCCAACGCGCAGGGCTTCTTCACCTACACGCCGTCGACGAACCTGCTGTTACGGTCTGCGCGAGGCGCTGCGCATGCTGCAGCGAGGAAGGGCTCGAGCACGTGTTCGCGCGCCACCGGCGGCTGGCCGAGGCGGCTCGCGCCGCGGTCAAGCGCGTGGGGCCTCGAGATCCTCTGCCGCTGCGAAGACGAGCGCAGCCCGGTCGTGACGACGGTGATGATGCCGGCAGGGGCACGACGCCGACGAATTCCGCGCAGTCGTCGCTCGAGCGCTTCAACCTGTCGCTCGGCGCCGGCCTGGGCCGGCTCAAGGGCCGCGCGTTCCGCATCGGTCATCTCGGCGATTTCAACGAGCTGATGCTGATGGCGACGCTCTGCGGCGTCGAGATGGGCCTGTCGACGCTCGGGCGTGCCGTTCACGAAGGGCGGCGTCGACGCGGCGATGGAACATCTGACAACGACGCATGACACGACGATCAACGCAGAGGTCGCAGAGGTCGCAGAGCAACCCTAGGATGTCCGAACTCTGCGATCTCTGCGTGACCGTTGTGTCATGCAGTCTTGTCAGTGGCCAGTGAACGTCGGCGGGCGTTTGGCGAGAAATGCCGCGACGGCGTTCTTGAAGTCGTCGCTCGTGTAGCACGCGACGATCAGATCGTCGATCGCGCCAGGCGGCGAGGCGGCGGTGCGGCCTGAATCCGGCGGACCGCTTCTTTCGTGGCGCGGATCGTCAGCGGCGCGTTGGCGGCGATCGTCCCCGCGAGCTCGCGCACGACGGCGTCGATCGGTTTCCGCGGTCGCCATTCGCGTCACCAGGCCGAGCGCTCGCCGCTTCGGCCGCGTCGATCAGCCGGCCGGTGAACAGCAGATCCTTCAACGCGGCCGCGCCGACCATGTCCAGGATGCGCGCGTAGTTGGCGGCCGACAGGCAGTTGCCGAGCGTGCGCGCGATCGGCACGCCGAAGCGCGCGGTCGGCGTGCAGACGCGCAGATCGCAGGCCAGCGCGATGGCGCAGCCGCCGCCGGCCGCGACGCCTTCCACCTGCGCGATGGTGGCGGCGCCGACGCGCTCGACCCGATCGATGATCGCGTCCAGGCGCCGCTCGTAGGCGAGCGCGTCCTCGCGCGTGGACAGCGTGGTGAACTGCGCGATGTCGGTGCCGGCGACGAACGCCTTGCCGGCGCCTCTGACAACGAACACGCGGATGTCAGAATTCGCGTCGACGCGGTCGCAGGCCGCCGCCAGCGCGTCGTACATCTCCCAGGTCAGCGCGTTTCTGGCGTCGGGACGATTGAAGGTCAGCGACGCGATCGGGCCGTCGATGGTGAAGAGCGTGGACGACATCAGGAGATCTACGACATGCGCTCACGAAGGCACGAAGGCACGAAGCTCATGGGTTTCCCTAGACTGCATCCGATTGTGACTTCGCGGATCAGCGACTCTGCGTGATCGTCGTGTCGCAATGGCTGCGAGCGCTCGCACGGCGTGCGGGTGCTCGACGTCACGCAGGTGATGGCGGGGCCGTTCTGCGCGATGCAACTATGCGACATGGGCGCCGACGTGATCAAGGTCGAGCCGCCGGAGGGCGATTCGACCCGGCGCATGGCCGGCGCCGCCGGGACCGACAGCGCCGCGCTTCAACGCGGTCAATCGCGGCAAGCGCGGCATCGTGCTCGACCTCAAGTCGCCGCCGGCCGGGAGGCGTTCCTCCGGCTGGTCGCGCGCGCCGACGTCCTGATCGAGAACTACCGGCCCGGCGTGATGCGCAGCCTCGGCCTCGACTACGAGTCGCTGGCCGCCGCGCATCCGGCGCTGATCTACGCGTCGATTTCCGGCTACGGCCAGACCGGGCCTGACGCCGCGAAGGGCGGATTCGACCTCGTCGCGCAGGGCGTGTCGGGGCTGATGTCGATCACCGGCGAGCCCGGCGGTCCGCCGATGAAGGTCGGCGTGCCGATCACCGATCTCGGCGCGGCGCTCTTCGCCGTGTCAGCCATTCTTGCGGCGCTGCTTCCATCGGACGAAAACCGGACGCGGGCAGTACATCGACACGTCGCTCGTCGACGCCGGCGTGGCGCTGTCGGTCTGGGAAGCGACCGAGTATTTCAGCGGGCAGGGCATTCCGCAGCCGATGGGGTCCGCGCACCGCATGAGCGCGCCGTACCAGGCGATCCGCTGCGCCGACGGCTACATCACGCTGGCGGCGGCCAACGATCGCCTGTTTCGAACGGCTGTGCGGGCTCCTCGATCGACCCGAGTGGCTGGCCAATCCCGAGTACGCGGACGACACCAGCCGCGTCAGGAATCGCGAGAGCCTGGCGCGCGACATCGAAGCGGTCACGGTCAGCCGGCCGCGCGGCCACTGGCTCGCGCTGTTCGAGGCGAACGGCCTGCCGTGCGGGCCGATCAACAACTACGCGCAGGTGTTCGCCGACGATCACATCCGCGCGCGCGGCCTCATGGTCGAAACCGATCACCCGACGCTCGGCCGCATCCGGACGCTCGGCGCGCCGGTCAAGCTGTCGCTGACGCCCGCGATCGCCGGCCGTCCCGCGCCGCTCCTCGGCCAGCACACCGAATCCGTCCTGCGCGAGCTCGGCTACGACGATCAGCAAATCGCCGCAGTCATGCAGCAGTAGACGGCAAAGGCTTTACCACGAAGGCACGAAGGACACGAAGAACCATCATCGGACCTTCACCCTGCATGTCGCTTTGGATGAACCATAACCACGCCGGCGATCCGGCTCCGGCGCGCGGGAAACCGCACCTTCGGCGAGTGTCGGCGGAGGACGCGGGGCCCCACTTCGTCACCCCGCTAGGATTCGGCGCCTGCGATGCGGTTTCCGGATCGACCGCGCGCGCCTCCGAACGGATCGCCAGCGCGGTCATGCTTCATCCAGCCTGCGCAAGTTCAGCGCGTTTGGATTTTCGATTCGTTGTCTTCGTGCCCTTCGTGCCTTCGTGGTGAAGGTAGTCGTTCTGCCGTTCGCGATTCTTCGTGTCCTTCGTGATCTTCGTGGTGAAGCCTTTACTACTGGACCTCGTTGCGCACGATCTGTCCGCCCTTCATCACGAACTTGATCCGCGACATCTCGGTGATGTCCGCGAGCGGATCGCCCGCGACGGCGACGAGGTCGGCGAACTTGCCTTTTTCGATCGTGCCGACGCGGTCCTGCCAGCCGATCACCTCTGACGCCGTCGTCATCGCCGACTTCAGCGCCTGCGCCGGCGTCATGCCCCACTTCACGAGATACGCGAACTGATCGACCTGGGTGCCGTGCGGAAATGGTCCCGCGCCGCTGCCGAACGGCTGGACGACGCCGGCCGCGTAGGCTTTCTTCCAGCTCTTTTCCATGAATCGCCAGCGGCTCGTGCCCCAGCGCCGCACTTCCTGCGCGTCCTCCATGCTCAAGTCGAACATCGTGGAGGTCAGCGGCAATTTCTTCTGCAGCAGCATCTTCAGCGACTCATCGTCCAGGTCGACGCCGTGCGTCGGGACGTCCACGCCGGCCGCAATGCAGTTGTGCAACCCTTCGCCGCCGTACGCATGGCACGCGACCTTCAGGCCGTTGCGGTGCGCTTCGTTGACGATCGCCTGCGTTTCCTCGAGCGTGAAGGTCGGCGTGTTCACCATCGTGCCGTTCGGCTCGAAGTGGAATTCCTGCGTGCTGTAGATCTTGATCCAGTCCACGCCGTAGTGCGCCTGCTCGCGAACCGCGGCGCGAACCGCATCCGGTCCGTTGGCCACCTGCGCGCCCAGATTCGCAATCGGCGCGTCGTTCAGCAGCGAGAAGGGCGCGTTGGCCTTGTTGGTGGCGACGATGCCCGGGCCGGCGACCTGCATGCGCGGTCCCTGGACGAGGCCGTTGTCGATGGCGTTGCGCAGATCGACCGTCCCGAACCAGCCGCCGTGCGTCATCAGATCGACCACGGTCGTGAAGCCCGCATTCAGATCGCGCTGCGCGTTGACCAGCGCGACGAGCTCGCGATACTGCAGTCCCTGCGCGTTGGCGGCGGCCGCGCCGGTTGTTCCCGGAGTCACCCCGGGCCCGCCTGGCGCGATGAGCGGGCTGCCGTCCATCACGTGCAGGTGCGAATCGACGAGTCCGGGCAGCACCGTCGCGTGACTGAGATCGATGACGCGTGCGCCCTGCGGAACCTGCGGCGATGAACCGACTTCGACGATGCGGTCGCCGCGAATCACGATGGTTTGATTCGAGGCCAGCGTTCCCGATCGCGGATCGAACATCCGGCCCGCGCGGACGACGACGGTTTGCGCCGGCGCGACCTGGGCGGGCGGCGGCAGCACCCAGGCCGGCGGCAACGACGCGACCGCCGGCTGTTGTGCCAGCGTGATTGCGCGCCCCGAAACGAAAGTCGCGAAAGCCGCGACGGCCAGAAGTATCAGCGAGCCAATCGTCCGGGAGCCGATGCGCGTCGTCATGGGATGTCCTCGTCTTTGGTTTGCTGTCGCTCCGCGGCCTCTGCGTGCTCCGCGTTGATCGTCCGTCTCTGTTTTGGATTCTTCGTGTTCTTCGTGCCTTCGTGGCTCTGCCGTGTGTCTAGTGGGTTGGATCGCGCCGCAATTGCGCGGCGGTCATCTTGTTCGCGGAATCGATGATGTTGAGAAACGCGCGCGTCGCATCTTCGAGTCCCCATGCCGGCACCAGCTCCGGCGTGTCGAGCGTCGTGTGATAGATGACGTGGTCGATGATGTGGAAAGCCGGCGCCTTGGTGGTCAGCGGCCCGAGCGATCCGCCGGCGTTGGTCTCCGGCACGGTGTAGACCGACACGTTGAAGTCGTGCAGCGAGTTGCGCACCAGCGTCTTGAACGCGTCGCTGCCGTTGGCGTACCAGCGCCGCGCGCTGATCGCGTTCGATGTCATGAGGTCGCCGCCAAACACGTAGAGCAGCGTCTGCGACGGATGCTCGCAGTTGACGATGAAGGCGACCTTCGACCAGTCGTACTTGTCGCGAATCTGGTACAGGCCGGCCGACCCGTGGTGATGATCCGGCGTCCCGACAAATACCAGCGTCCGCGGCCGCTGCGCGCGGGGGAGCGCGGCGTAGTGGCGCGCGATGTCCATCTGCATCGCGATGCCGGAGGCGTTGTCCATCGCGCCCTGGAAGAACGAGTCGGAGTGCGCCATCACGAAGACCTGTTCGTCCGAGGCGCCCGGCAGCGTGCCGAAGACGTTCGCGCTCTTCAAATTCTCGCGGTCCTCGATCGTCAGTTTCAGGCTGATCGTGACGCGCTTGCCGGCGCCGAGCAGATCGCGCAGCACGTATCCTTCGTCCTGGCTGAGGGTCATCGACGGCACGATCGTCCGGTCGGCGCCTTCCGGTTCGAAGAGGGCGTTGCCCGGCAATCCCATCACCGAGATGACCATCGCCGCGCCCTTTTCGTTCGCGCGGTTGATCGCGTTGTAGGCCCCCGAGCGATCGCCTGCGGAATGATTGCGCCCGCCCGGCGTCAGCACGCTGTAGACGACAACCGCTTTGCCTTTGACGTCCCGCCCGATGAAGTCCGCCTCGGTGCCGAGTCCGAGCCAGATTGCGTCAGCGGTGATGCCGGCGGCCGGCGTCGCCTTGGTTTCCGCGATGGGGAAGATCGTCGCAAGCTTCTCGGTCTTGCCGTCCACGGTGAATGATGCGGCGAGCGCCGTCGGGAACCAGACCGGCGCGGCGGTGAATTCCTCGCGATGCACGTTCTCGAGTCCCAGCTTGCGGAACTGCTCCATCATCCAGTCGGTCGTCATCCGGTCGTAAGGTGTGCCGGTGATGCGGCCCCACATGATGTCGCCCGCGTCGCGGCTCTTGTTCGAGATCGCGGTGATCTCCGAGATCAGCGCCTTGATCTTCGGCCCGTCGACATCCTTATAGGCTTCCTGACCCGGCAGCAGCGGAAACCGCGGATACGCAGAGTCCGGCAGGACCAGCTTGTCGCGATCGCGCGGCAGGCCGAGCCCGAAGGTCTTGGGCGTGGCGGGCCCGGTCGTCATTTGCGCGCGGAGCGAGGGCGCGGCGGCAGCGAGCAGCGCCACGCCGGCAACGGCCGCCGGCGCGAGAAGGATTCTGCGGATCATTCGAGGGCTCCAGTGAAACTTGTCAGGCTCCGGGCTTCGGGCTCCAGGCTTCGGGCTCCAGGCTTCAGGCTTCGGGCTCCGGCCTCAGACGAAGGCACAGGGTCTGCTTTTGAGCGTCCGGTGTCAATTGCAATCGCGGGCCGCGAATCGCCGCTAGAATCGGGCTTTCCGCGGAGGTCACCATGCGATCCGAGACGATGATCAGGCGAACGATCGGCGGCATCGTATTCCTGGGGGCGGTTGGCGCGGCGAGTGTCGCGCATGCGCAGATCGGCGTTGGGACGTGGGAGAGAACCGACAAGGGCGGCATCGGCATGACGATGACGGTGTCGGTCTGTTGCAACGGCGGCCGCCGCCTCGTCTACCACATCCCGTCGATAGGTGGTCAGCCGGAGGCGACCATGAGCGTGGACTCGCCGTTCAACGGCAGCGACGTGCCCGCGCTCGTTGGCGGCAAGCCGTCCGGCCAGACGATGGCGATCACGCGGGTGGACGATCGCCACTACACGGCGGTCATCAAGATGAACGGGCAGCCGTTCGGCACCTCGAACGCGACGCTGTCGGCGGACGGAAAGACGCTGACCGTCGAATCGGCCATGTCGATGGGCGCAGGTGGCGCGCCCGGGTCGAAGACGACCGAGGTCTGGGTCAAGAAATAGCCCGGTTCTGGTGCAGGCCGGGGCGGCTTGCCGCGTTGCGGGTGGGCCGATATAATCAAAGTTTCCGCCAGTAGTGACGCTCGCGTCCGTGCTGGGAGGTCGTCCAACGGTAGGACATCTGCCTCTGGAGCAGGTTATCGGGGTTCGAATCCCTGCCTCCCAGCCAATTCTCGAAGTCCAAGTCCTGCAACTCGTTGGGCTCAAGGGCTGGTACTTCTTTCATCTCGCGTGATCGGGCGGTGTCCCCCTCGTACTTGAAAGATTCTTGAAACTTTGTGTTCGCGATCGGTGCGGTTGCGCGCGCCGCTCGAGCGGCCCTCAAGCGTTTCTTCCTACCGGCCGTTTCCTTCGAGCATCAGCCAGGAGGGAGCCCACGCCAGGCGTGATAGCGTCGAACGCGACGCCGCGCTCGAGCTTGGTGACCGCCATCTGCAGGCTTCTCCAGCTTCTGCGTTGTCGTATCGTTCCGTCGTCGTGATCGACGCGTGGCCGAGCAAGTCGCGGACCTGAGCCAGCGGGACGCCCTTTTCGACCAAGCGGGAGGCGTATTCGTGCCCGCAGGTCGTGCCAGCGCAAGTTGATGCCGTGAAATGCTGCCTTGGACTCGGTCGACAGGCCTTTGAACTTCAGCCTGGCGCATCCATGTCGGCGTCACACCGTGCGCTTTGAGTACCGTCCGCAGCCAGGTGTTGTGGAAGTGCGGTAGTGGCTCGCCAATTTCGTCACTAAACACGAGCGTCTCGCTCGGACTTCTTCTCGCCATCGGCGTCGAGTCGAAGCCACTCGAGAACTGCCTTTGACCTGCTGTGTTGAGATCGGCACAAGCCGAGTCTTCTTGCTTTTCGTTGTCTCACCTCGAAGCGTGATGAGTCCACGTGTCCAATCGATGTCGGCGAAGCGAAGCGCGAGCATCTCGCCCCGCCGCATACCGGTGTCGAGGGCCACGACGATCATGGATCGCAAATGCGGTGAGGCCGCCGCGAGGAGCTGCGTCTCCTCGTCCTCAGAGATGCGCCGCCGGCGCTTGTTGTCTTCTCGCAGCCGCTTGATCAGCGTTTCGCTGCCGCGTCGGAATGGTGTGCGGTCGATGTATTCGCGACCGACCGCCCAGTTCAACATGTGCCGGAGCAGTTCGATGGTTCGGTTCACTGAGGCCGGTTCAGCGAACGTGGTTCGGCCTCGCGATTGACGATGCGCGGTTTACGGAGGTCGGCGACGAAGTCCTCGACGGTGGCGGTCTTGATATCCGCAAGAGCCAGAGTCGCCGAACCGCTCCAGAATCGGCCGGAGGCGCCAGTCGATGGTTCTCTTTCAGCGAGAGCCGCTTGGCATCGACGTGGCGCTCTTTGTAGACGTCTGCGAACTCGCGAAACCTCAGCGGTGTGATTTCACGCGGCTGCTGACCACGTGGATCGAACGTGCCGGCGCGGATCGCGGTCCGCACTTCGTCGAGGACGGCTCTGGGCCTCGGCCTTCGAGTGGATGTCGCGATTCGCCCACTTCGGCAGGCTCACGCGAATGCCGCGGAAGCTGCCCCACCAGGCGTGCTCGCACCGATCGCGGACTCGGCCGTTGTGTCCACAGATTCTGTACAGACCCATCGATCCCCGCCCGTTCAGACTCAGGCACAACAAACAGCGTATCGCCGCGCACAGCGCGTCACTACCGCCGTCTGTGTGCTGTCAGGAATTGCCTTCCTCGACATTCTGTTTAGTGCCCCAGCTGAAACCGAGTGCGATTCACGCACTCGCGGCCCGCGCTCTGTCGTGCCCGATGAAATGTCCCTGCGTATGCTGTTCAAACCAGGCGTCGATCCACTCCCGCTTCAGTCGGATCGCGCGCCGTCCGGAAATCCGATGGTTACGGAGTTCGCCGCGCTCGCACGCCGTGTAGATCGTGTCGCGACAAACACCCGCGTACTCCGCGCCCTCGCTGACGTTCAACCAGAGTTTCATACGAACCTCCTCGGAGTGAATCCGAAAACACCGAACCGAATCGACACGTTGGTTGGTGCCTGGCGCCGTCCATGGCTTGCAGGCGAGCGCGGCGGTGCTCGGCGCGGTCGCTAGCGGATGCCGAATGTCGGCGAAACCGCAGTCGATCCGCAATCGGTCCGAGGAGTCAGAGGAAGGAGCGCGCCCATACGAGGCGAGCGCGGTGTGCAAATCAGTGACGGACCGAGTTGACGCGGTCAGGATAACGCATGGACCGATTCGTGATGGAACGACTTCCTCGACGAGAATTTACGGTGTTGGCAATAGCTCGACGCACGTTCGATATGGTCGAGTCATCGTCAGCCCCGGTGCATGGCGGACAGACACAGCTCCGTATGGCGCTCACACTCCCTCGGCGACCGCGCTGTCTCGCCTCGTGGCCCTCCGTCTGCACGTCAACGATTCCCAAGCAAACAACGGCCCACTGCGTGTGCTCCCTGGAACGCGCGTATTCGGTGTGCTGTCGGCGACAGACATCGAGCGTTTCATAAGAAAGATCCCGCCAGTTGACTGTCTCGTGTCTGCCAGCGGCACTGTCGTCGCATGCGGCCGCTCATCCTGCCCCCGTCGTCCAAGGCAGAAGCTGATCGCTCCGCCGCGCCGTGTTGCGCCTCGAGTACGCGATTCGTTGGATATTTCAAGGACGGGCTCTGCATCGCCATCGCGTGACGCACGCGAAGGCCGCGTTTCCGGCCATCACGTAATTGCCAGCGATTTCCGCAGTCGGCGTGGCGCCGTCAAGGTCTCGCGCTCTGCGAACCGAGGGGCTTTCAGGACGAGCCAATGCGCGCGAGCCGCGCGCAATGCGCGCGGTCGGAGCACAGCGGAGAACCTTCTACGGCGTCATGTCGAGCGCGCACGATTTCGATGTGATGGCCGTCTGAATCGCAGACTGAATCGAGGCAGATTATAGCTCGCATCGGCCCGCTCTTGTCCCGCAGATTCTCCGGACAATCGAGCACCCCACGCGCGCCTCACCGAACAGGGACACGCGGGGCGTGAACGACCCGAAGGGTAGGGGTGGGGCGACAGTCGCCAGACCGGCACCGGGGTCGTTCACGCCCCGCTTACCCTTCCACCATCTGGGCGCGCACCTGACGGACGGCACAGGACGCCGTCCGATCGCGTCGTGATTGGTCGCGCAAGTGCCCGACACTTTCAACGTGTTGGCTGCAGCGCGAGCCCAAGGGTCTCCGCCAATCCTCCGCGGGCATGGAGCCACTGACCTCACTCGTTCCAGGGGGACAACCTCGAAGTTCGGACTCGTCCCCGTCTTTGGCCCTCCCGCGGAGGCAACCAGGGAGAGAGGAACAGAGAATCGAGACGCGGGTGCAGTCGATGGTTGCCGGACGGGCGACCACGTTTCTGCCAGCGTTGGAGAGGGAGAGCTGGCCGGGAATGATGGAGAACGCCGCTCAGGCGACGCCGACCAGGTGGGCGAGGTGCAGGTACTGACGCGAGAGGACGATGAACTCGACCGACGCCAGCCTCGGTCGAACTTGTCCACCAGCAGCGTCGAGTAGGTGTTCCAGAGCACGTTCGTCGCCGTACTGCAGCCACAGCCGATACAGCACCTTGAACCGCGGCGCGCTGAACTGCTTGGCGGCCTCGACGAAGCGGCGGTCGGGGACGAATGCGGGCTCCGCCGAGGCGCGCTTCCGCTGCTCGAACAGCCAGCGGAGTTCGTCGGCATCCGAGGGACGGAGGGCGTCGCCAGCTCTTCGCGCACGGCATGTCGGTAGACAGGGATCGCCTTCTCGAATCGCTTGGGAACGAGCACGCGCAAGGTCCACTTGTGGAGCGGTCTTCAGCATCGTGAAGTGGCGCAGCAGGAACGCGCGGAAGTCGACCGGAGCCGCCCGCGTGATCAGGTAGGTGAACACGTGCCGATCGCCGATCGGGTCGACGCCAATCGGAAACTTGTCAGGAAACAATCGCAGGGTCTTGCTCGCGCCAGATCCGAACGTCAGAGTGAGGCAGGTCGCGGCGCTCGAAGCGGTACTCGGCGAGCCGCAGCAGAAAGTATCGCGACTTGTCCGCCTCGGTCGCCAACCACATCGAACTCTCCGTCGTCCAGAACCGCGTCCAGCAGCATCAGCCGCTCAATCATCCGGCTCAGCGGTGCGCGACGACGGTTGCGGTTGTCGGTCTGTCCGATCAGGGCGTACAGACGCTTGTGGTGGACGTGATAGAGACGCCCCCGATGCAGGGCGCCGGGGCGGACTTCGCGAGCAAAGCCGCGGCCGACCAAACGGTCGATGAAGTCGTGCGTCTTTTGCCCGTGCGCGATGCCGGCGAAGCGGCAGTACTGGCGCTCGAGGAACACGCCCGAGTGCAGCATGACGGTCACGAGGAATCGCGCCTGCCGCTCGGTGAACCCGAGCGGCTGGAGGTTGGCGGCGCGTTCTGCCGACGAGGTCGCGGAAGCCCCAGACGTCGCTCATCGCATCACCCGAGGAACTCCTCGGCCGACCGCGAATTGGCGTGGCCGTCCGCCGCCTCCTCGGCCGCCGCTGCTTCGAGGACGTCGACCCGATGCGGTAGCGACCTGAATCCGGACCTGACCGTGCCGGCCGCGTGCGCGCCACGGTAGTGCTCCGTGACGACCTCGATGTCTTCATGGCGGACCTGGCGGTCCTGATCCTCGTATTCGATCCGGGCGTCGGGGAAGTGGACGCTGCCGTCGAAGAACGGGAGGCCGCGCTCGCGTGCCCAGGCCTCGATCTCTTCCGGCTCGCGGTCCGGCCGCCCCGTGCCGTCGGCCCGTCCCCGGTTCCGCTCCTGCAGGAACTGCTGGTACTCACGCTTCAACTCGTAGTCGAGGACGACGCGCCGGACGCGCCCGCCGTGGGCACGGAGGCGCTCCTCCGCGCGAAGGTAAGCGCGATAGACCTGGGCGTCGTGGGTCAGCTCGCGCGGCTTCCGGAGGCCGGCGTAGAAGGACTGCCTCGGCTCCCGGTCGCGCTGTCCAGGCGATTCGCCTCGAGCACGTCTCGACCTCGACCCGTCAGGACGACGACGTCACGGTCCGGGCTCTCGAGCGGGATCCTTTCGAGAAGGCCCGACTCCTGCAGATGTCGAAGGCCCTGCCGCGTCGCTCGATGGTCACGTTCAGGGAATACGTCACGCAGGTCATCCGCGTGGACGACCCGAAACGCCCCGATCGTGGCGAGCGCCTCGCTCTCCTGGCCGTTCAGTTCGGTCTGATCGCTTCCGGTCGCGCACCAGCTCGCGGTCTGGGCCACGCGGCAGATCGACGTGACGACCGAAGATGTGCCGCCGGTCATCGTCGCGGATATCGCTGCGGTCGCCGCCGCCACGCGATCCCCGTGACGCTCGAACGGGTCGTTCCTGCTTCGCCGTTCGTCGTCTCGAGGGTCGTAACGATCGAACATGATTTCGTTAACCCGCGAATCGCCCTTGCGGCGATTTCTTGGGGCGAGTAATTTTTTAAAAAAAAAAAAAAAAAAAAAAAAAAAAAAAAAAAAAAAAAAAAAAAAAAAAAAAAAAAAAAAAAAAAAAAAAAAAAAAAAAAAAAAAAAAAAAAAAAAAAAAAAAAAAAAAAAAAAAAAAAAAAAAAAAAAAAAAAAAAAAAAAAAAAAAAAAAAAAAAAAAAAAAAAAAAAAAAAAAAAAAAAAAAAAAAAAAAAAAAAAAAAAAAAAAAAAAAAAAAAAAAAAAAAAAAAAAAAAAAAAAAAAAAAAAAAAAAAAAAAAAAAAAAAAAAAAAAAAAATGTCCGTATTGATGGTTGCGTGTCCCCACCATGATTTCTGAGTTGTGCGAATGACGCGACCGGGGATATGCTCGCGGTTCAAGCCATCAGACGGCTCATCAATGTCTGAAGGGCGGTGGCGGAAGTCCGCCCCCGTAACCGTCGCGTCCCCTGCGTGACCAATGACTCCTACAGACTAGTAGTCTGATGGTGTCACTCCTGCCGACTTCCAAGTCTCACCGTGTGTTGAGGGTCGACTCTTTTGGAGGAGTCCGTGCCATTTGTGTGGCTCTTGATCATTGCGGCCTTGTTCGTGCCACAAGCCGCGTCACCACCCACCGGAGCATCGCTCGACTACGAGGAATGTTCCCCGGACAGCAGATCGAGCCGATCTTTCTGAAGGCTCGCCAACCCGACGAAGGCAGCGGCAACGCGTGTTATCTCTGCCACACGAAGATGGCGACTCGGATGCGGCTGCAGCCATTGGCCGCGGACGCCACTGCGGTGGACAGAGGAACAGTCGCGGCTCAACTTCGCCGTCGTTTCCAGACTGGTCACGCCAGGTGACCTGGCCCAAAGTCCGCTCCTTCGCCACCCGCTCGCCACCGAGGCCGGCGGCGATCCCCAGCACACCGGCGGCAAGTTTTGGCGTTCCCAGGACAATCCCGAATGGCAGACCATCGCGGCCTGGGTCCGCGCGGCATCAGCGTCGACAAACGCGGTCGCCGCGGTCGCGGCGGTGCCAACCCTCGATTTCGAGTTCTACAAGACGCGCGTCGAACCCATTCTCCTGGCGCGCCGGGGAGAGCATGCTCGCTGCATTTCGTGTCACGGACCTCCATTGGGTCTGGTCCGTCTCAAGCCCGGCGCCGCATCGTGGACAGATATCGTGTAACAAGGAATTTTGAGAGTCTGAAGCGGCTCGTTGCGCCGGGAGATCCACTCTCGAGTCGATTGTTGATGCACCCGCTCGCCCCTGCGGCTGGCGGCAATCCGTTCCATACCGGCGGCAAGCACTGGCTGTCGCAGGACGATCCCGAATGGCAGACGCTTGCGGCGTGGGTGCGGGGTGAGACGGTAACTTCGGCGAAATGGGGGAGCACATGAAGCGTTCACTGTTGACAGTCATGATTGTTGCGGCACTCCTCGCACCGCTCGTCGGGAAAAACGCAACCGCCCTGCGCATCATCCAAACCAGTTCGGCCGGCACAACGGTGTGCGTGATCGACCCGGCCGCGAACAAGGTCGTTGGTATCGTCCACGACATCGAAGTGAATCGCGCCAGCGTGGTGGCTCTCGACGGCAGTCGAATCTTCGTCACCGGACAAAGCGATAGCGAACTGGCAGTCGTGGATGCGATGACCTTTCAGGTGGTGAAGCGAGTACCGTTGGACGGTCATCCGGACTACATCTCGATCAGCAAGGACGGTCGGCAACTCTACATCGCGCTCGATTCTCCTGGTGCCGTCGAAGTCGTGGACACGACGACCTTCGCGCGCGTCAAGAGCATCCCGATCAAAGGTGCCGTGCACTATGCGTATGTGACGCCCGATGGCCAACATATCGTTGCGGCGTCTGTCGCAGGGGAAAGATCTTCACCGTCATCGACGCGAAATCGCTCGAACCTGAATGGACGATGGCGTTCGAAGGCGGTGTCCAGGCCGATGGCGTTCGAGACCGCCGCCGACGGTTCGACCAGACGCGCATTTGTCGAGGTCAGTGACTTCCACGGCTTCGCCGTGGTTGACTTCGTGACACACAAGGAAATCGCGCGGATCACCCTTCCAGACATTCCCGGCAAGCAGAAGAATCTCGATGGAATTCAAGGTGCGCCGGCGCATGGCTTCCTCGAGATCACGCCCGATGGCAAGATGCTCTGGGCCACCAGCAAGTGGTACGGCTATGCCTACGCGTTAATCGCTGCCGGATTTGAAACTCATCGGCAAGGTGGAAGTCGGGATGGGGCCAGAGTGGATGAGCACCACGCCCGACAGCAAACGCATCTACGTGTCGCTGGCAGGCGACGATGCCGTAGCGGTCGTCGATGTGCAGCGCATGACGGTCGTGGACCGGATTCCGGTTGGGTTGCACTATCCAAAAAGCCCGATCTGATCGCGAGCCTACAAGTGAACTGAGTCGGGCCTTCACGGTACTGACGTGTTGAGCTCTCCGACAGATCGAGCGGATATGGGGGCGGGAACTCTATGCCGGCGCGATGAATCGCCAGTGAAGCTGACAGCGCTAGCGAAAAAATCGTTGCGCCAGCAGGAATGCGAACAGGATCACGATGCCGCGCGCCCAGTGCGCCCACCACGGCTCGGACCGTTTCAACCGCGCGACGGGATAGAACGTAATCCAGACAGCGCACATCAACGCTAGGTCGGTAGCCGGCGGCGGAATCACGCGCTGCACGTATCAGCGCAACGACCGTGGCCAGAGCAAAGCAGAGAATCACCACGTGCAGCCGACGCCAGCCGCGCGGCCACCACGCGCCGGGGTCCTGTTCCGAACGCTCAACGTCAGCCACGGTCATTAGACTCGCCGTCGCGCTCGTCGTCGGTTCTCGTGCCCCATGGCGGCGGTGGCGGCGGTGGCCTCTGACAATCCATCGGATGACTAGCGCGCAAATGGCAGGACGCCAGCACGATCTCCAAACGGCTCACCAGCAAGTACAAAGCCTATCCTGCGTCCACCGCACTGTCGTGTCTGATCAGACGCGTTTGGCGCACATCCAGCCTGGGATCGCCAGCCGCTCTGGATCACCGAGTCGCCCGTGACTCGGACTGGCCCTCCGGCAGGCCTGATGGTGTTCGATTGAAATGACGCATTGACGGTGTCTGTCGGCGGCTCGTCATAAGTCTGAGAGGAACGGCGGTGGAGTCCGCCCGTAACCGTCGCGTCGCCTGACGCGGCCAATGACTCCTACAGCAGAGGATCTGCCGTGGGCGAGTCATTGACGCTCCCGGCATGTCCATCCGGGTCGGGAGCATGAACATTACCAAGTCGACTCGATTTCAATGAACGGCCGGGCAGCCCGAGGAGCGGCCATGACCGAGGTCTGGCTGCGTGCGGCGCTCTGGTTGGGGCTTGCTCTCGCAGCGACGTTGATTTCGATCCGCCTCCGAGTCGCGACGGCGCTGTCGGAGATTGTCGTCGGCACGGTCGCGCAGTTGCTCATCGGCGCGTTCGTCGGCACCGCCCTACTCGGCACGACGGAGAGCTGGATCACGTTCCTCTCCGCCACCGGGGCCGTCTTTCTTACCTTCCTCGCCGGCGCCGAGCTCGATCCGCGGTGCTGCGCACGAAATGGCGCGAAACAGGGGTGATCGGGCGTGGTGAGTTTCGGGGCGCCGTTTCTCGGATGCGCGGCCTACGCGTACTACGTGCTCGGGTGGTCGTCTCAGGCGAGCTGGCTCACGGGCGTCGCGCTTTCGACGACGTCGGTCGCCGTTGTCTATGCCGTGATGCTCGAACTCGGTCTCAACGGCACGGGGTTCGGGAAAGCCGTTCTGGCGGCGTGCTTTGTGACGGACCTCGGCACTGTTGTCGCGCTCGGCCTGATCTTCGCTCCCTTTACGTATCGCACGCTCGTGTTCGCGATTGCCACCGCCATCGTCATCGGGGTTCTCCCCTGGGTGACGCCGCGCTTCTTCCGGGCATTCGGCGGAAGACCCTCTGAGCTCGAGGCGAAGTACCTGTTGCTCGTCCTGTTTGCGCTCGGCGGCTTGGCCGCGTGGGCGGACAGCGAGGCTGTCTTGCCCGCGTATCTCGTGGGGATGGTGCTCGCGGGCACTGTCGGAAAGGACCACGCGCTTATTCGACGTCTCCGCACCCTGACGTTTGGGTTCCTCACGCCGTTCTACTTCATCCGAGCGGGTTCATTCGTGTCCGTGCCAGCCCTGGTCGCGGCGCCTGCCGTGGTCGGCGGGTTGTTGCTGTCGAAGCTCGTGACAAAGACGTTCGGCCTGTGGCCCGTCACGCGGTTCTTTCGGTATCCGCGGACCGAGGCCGCCTATGCCACGCTGCTGATGTCCACTGGCCTGACGTTCGGCAGCATCTCGGCGTTGTTCGGTTTGACCCATCGGATCATCGACCAGTCGCAGTACTCGTATCTCATTGCGACTGTCATCGGGAGCGCGGTCGTTCCCACGTTGGTCGCCAACGCCTTCTTCGTGCCTCGATACCTCTTGCCGAAGGCGGAGGCGCCCTCGCCGACAGGCGCGGTGCCACATGCCGTCGCGCTCGGCGAACGGGAGAGATGATGATTGCCACGCACATTCTGGTCGGTCACGATGGATCTCGCGACGCCGAGACGGCGTTCGAGGATGCGCTGGACCTGGCCGCGCTGGCGCGGGCCAGGCTGTCCGTCGTCTCGGTCGCCAGCCCGCCAGAGCCGCCGACCGAGGTCGAGACACAGGCGGCTATTGAACTGGCCACGCGCCACTACGAAGAACTCTTCGACGGCCTGCGACGCCAGGCACAGGAGCGCAATGTGACACTCGAGACGTACGTGCTCGTCGGGCATCCCGCCGATCAGATTCTGAAGGCTGCCGCGCGATATGGCGCGAACATGATTGTGGTCGGCCACAGGGGCCGGTCGGCCATTCGGGATTGGGTGTCTGGGTCCACGTCACGACGGGTGTTCACCCACGCCACGTGCCCAGTGCTGGTCGTGAGGGCCCGTTGATGGCCACACTGATGCCGTACCTCCTCGTCGGTCTTGGCGGATTCATCGGCGCCAACGCCCGCTTCGTTGTCGCGCGTCTCGTGGGTGCGCTCTTCGAGACGCGATTTCCCCTGGGCACCTTCGTGATCAACGTCAGCGGATCGTTTCTGCTTGGGGTCCTTGGCACCCTCGTGGCGCAGAAGGTGATGCCGAATTCGGAGTCGATGCGCCTGGCGCTCGGCGTGGGATTCCTGGGCGCGTTCACGACCTTCTCGACCTTCGAGTTCGAAACCCACGCGCTCTTCGACGACGGCTCCTGGCTGACCGCGACCACGAACATGTTCGCGAGCCTGTTCGTGGGGCTTCTTGCCGTCCGCGCGGGAATCGTGGTCGCAAAGACCTGGCTGACGTGAGCACGCGCTATGAAGATTGAAGCCGAGCAGGTGCTCTGTCGCTTTCAGCTGTCCAACTTCATCAGGCACGGCATGTCGCCGCTGTACGAGTGGATTGTCGAGACGGCCCATCACGAGGGCCTGCAGGGCGCGACGGTGCTCAAAGGCTTTTTTGGCTTGCGTCCCGAAGGCTCGGTGCTCGAAGAGCACACCTGGTCCATTTCGCAGGAACTGCCCGTCATCGTCGAAGTCGTCGATGAACCGGCCCGTATTGAGGCGCTGCTCGCGAAAGTCGAGCCGGTCTTTCGCGAGGGCGTCATCACCCTCGAGCGGGCGCACGTGCTGCTCTACCGCGCCGGCCCGCGCAGACGGCAGCCTCGCTGACGGCGCGAAACATCATCGCCACGGCACCGATCAGTGCCGCGACAGGAGTACGCACGATGAAAGTGCCTGAGAACGGCGTGTTGCTTCGCATCTTCATCGGCGAGAGCGACAAGGAACCTGGCCGCGACCGGCCGCTGTATGAAGCGATCGTCCGCCGCGCGCGAGAAGCGCATCTGGCGGGCGCGACGGTCCTTCGTGGCCCGATGGGCTTCGGCCGCCACTCGCGGGTCCACACGGCGAAGCTCCTCGAACTCTCAACCGATCTGCCGATCCTGATCGAGATCGTCGATTCGGAGGAGAAGGTGGATGCGTTTCTGCCCACGGTCGACGAGCTCGTCACCGAGGGGCTCGTCACGCTCGAAGCGGTCCGCATCGTCCGGTACGTGTCACCGGACAGTCGCTAACCTTTTTTTTTTTTTTTTTTTTTTTTTTTTTTTTTTTTTTTTTTTTTTTTTTTTTTTTAAAAAAAAAAAAAAAAAAAAAAAAAAAAAAAAAAAAAAAAAAAAAAAAAAAAAAAAAAAAAAAAAAAAAAAAAAAAAAAAAAAAAAAAAAAAAAAAAAAAAAAAAAAAAAAAAAAAAAAAAAATCACCGTCCTTCGGTCGTCACATTTCTCTACGAGCGAGTTATCTATTGCCGGAGCGTCCTCATGGTTAATACTTGGACAACGAGCCGCCGTCGCCGCCGCTCGACACGTATAGATCAACACCCTTCGCCGCATCGAACTCCAACGCAACGACGCCCGGACCGATAGGCATCGTTGTGATGACGCGTTTCCGTTTTCGACTCGCAGCGGAGAAGACACCGCTCCGACAGCCAATGAAGACACGCTCGTGCTGCCTAGTCCATGTCCATGGCCGAGGGCTGGCCGCAAGGCGCAATATTCCACGTGTCGAGCACTCTAGAGCGCCTGAGTGTCGATTCTGTAGCAGCAGTCCCTTGTCCTGCAGGTTCAGAGAACATCCCTTTTTTCATCCGATGCCCCTATGCTCGGTTCTTCCATTGAGGGGCCCGACGGTGCCGGCCACCTTGCCCGTCTTCGCATCGATCGCGGTCACCTGCTTGTCCCCGCAATCGGCGGTGAACACGCGTCCGGTCTTGTGGTCCACCGTGATCAGATTCGGGTCCTTGCCAACCGGGACCTCCGCGATTCTGGCGAGAGTCTTCAGATCGAAGATGACGACGGACCCAGAGATCGGGATTGCTCTGACTGATGAACCCGCGGTTGACCTCTCGCGCGACGGCAGCGCCGTCCGTGTCCGTGCCACTTTTTTTTTTCCCCCCCCCCCCCCCCCCCCTTTTTTTTTTTTTTTTTTTTTTTTTTTTTTTTTTTTTTTTTTTTTTTTTTTTTTTTTTTTTTTTTTTTTTTTTAAAAAAAAAAAAAAAAAAAAAAAAAAAAAAAAAAAAAAAAAAAAAAAAAAAAAAAAAAAAAAAAAAAAAAAAAAAAAAAAAAAAAAAAAAAAAAAAAAAAAAAAAAAAAAAAAAAAAAAAAAAAAAAAAAAAAAAAAAAAAAAAAAAAAAAAAAAAAAAAAAAAAAAAAAAAAAAAAAAAAAAAAAAAAAAAAAAAAAAAAAAAAAAAAAAAAAAAAAAAAAAAAAAAAAAAAAAAAAAAAAAAAAAAAAAAAAAAAAAAAAAAAAAAAAAAAAAAAAAAAAAAAAAAAAAAAAAAAAAAAAAAAAAAAAAAAAAAAAAAAAAAAAAAAAAAAAAAAAAAAAAAAAAAAAAAAAAAAAAAAAAAAAAAAAAAAAAAAAAAAAAAAAAAAAAAAAAAAAAAAAAAAAAAAAAAAAAAAAAAAAAAAAAAAAAAAAAAAAAAAAAAAAAAAAAAAAAAAAAAAAAAAAAAAAAAAAAGGATTATCGAATTTACATACCCTTCGCGCAGCGCACCGCATCGGTGCGCTGCGACTTGCGCCCACTAACACGCGTCAACGCGCTTCCGCCAAAGCCGCCGTGGTGATTTCCCTCTGGCGGCGCGGATTTCGTCAGAGTCAGTCAATCTCCTGAACGCGCACCCACGTTCTCCATGGCTGCAGGCCGTCCACGGTCTCCGACCACGCCATGACCGAGATATCGTCGGTGTCCGGCAGGCAGTCGCAATCGAAGTAGTCGCCGAATCCAATCCGGAAGCCCGGCGACAATCCGGCGGCCGACCATGGACCACTATCCGCCTCGGTGGTCTCCCACTCGTCCTCGTGTTTGGGTTTGCTGTGCACGAGAATCGAGTACCTTCCCGAGTGCCGCGTCATACACCACACTGCCGCCCTGTAGATCGCCGTGCTTGGTGCAGGCCAGGCACGGCCACATGTGCGCGTCATGCAATGGTTCCGGGTTCACCTCCACCGGCGTGCTCCAGGTGGCTCCCTGGTCACGGCTCGTCGTGTACATCGGCACCAATTTGGCGCTATCGATGTAGAGCACATGCAGGTGGCCCTTGTAATCAATGGCGGCGTTCGTGCCGGGGCTGGTCAGCGCGGCGCCTTCGTACAACAACGGTCCGGCGATAGCACATCTCGGGGGCATTGCCAGCCACGATCGTCGTCGGGCCGATCCACGTGGCGCCCCGATCATGGCTCGCATACAGCTTGAGGTTGTTATCCAGCGCGGCGTAGATGATGTAGAAGTGTTGTTCGTCGTAGCTGACCAACGGGGCGGTGCCGATTCCGCTGTCGGTGAAATCGTGCACCGTCCAGGTCACGCCGCCGTTCAGCGTGAAGGCGCATGCCTCGGTGTTCACGCGATCGAACCCGACGAGCGCCGTCGTGCCGCGCGCCGCGACTGCCGTTTTGTCACCCGATCCGAACGCTGCCGGCGCACTCCATGTGATGCCGCCGTCATTGCTGACGACGCACACTGGGAAGAACCCACCCTGCATCGTCGTGTAGTAGCAGTGGCCTGAATCGTCGAATGCGATTCCGGCGCCTTCATCGGTGTTCGTCAACACGGTGATCGTCGTCCACGTCTTGCCGCGATCCTTGGTCACGTCCACGGTGTTGATGAACTGGGTGCCATCGAAACTGGCCGCTCCGGCCACGATGTTGTCTCGATGCATGGGATTGATCGCGACGGCGGATTCATCGCTCCGATCGAGCGTGGGATCGCTGACCTCCCATGGCATCTTTGGGATTCGCGGAGAGGCTCTGCAGTGCGAGCTTCTTTAACGGGGCAGGAATCGCGAAGCCTTTGTTTCCTCGCCTCGTAAATGCTCCGCGCGGTGTTGCTGACTCGCCCAGTGGTCAGCCTGCGCTAGATCTCCTGCTCGCTGAGGGGTTCGGCCGCCTTCGGGTTCTTGAAGGTGACACTTTGGACCAGACTCATGTTGCCTCCTTCTTATTTCGGCAATCGATGCGGTGCGTTCACACTGGTAACAAACGTTTAGCCAATGAGAGACGAACTCGGATGATGATCTGCCATAGGCGCTGCCGCCGTCTCAGCATGTTGCCCGGTCCGAATCCGAGCGTCGCGAGTCGCCATTGTTTACCCACCCACATGAGCGGCATGTCGCGGTCTTCCGTGACCACTGAGTCAGCTGCGGAACACTGATGCTCTCTTCTGAACAGCGTGATCGATACGCGCTTGAATACCGGTCAAATGTGAGCCGCATGCTACACCTGCTGTTCGTTTCAATATTCTGAGGAAGTTCGTTGTGAAAGTCTCAAACTGTGACCGGCCGAAGAGCCACGTGCGGCTTCGGCATCAGCTGGCTGACCGTCTGCCTAGCTCATCCTGTAACGCCAGGCCGTCAATTGAAAGCAATGGAAGGATCCGTGACGCAAGACACCGCTGCCAGCGCCATCCAGGACTTTTCGCGCGGTACACCCCGGCTGTCTGTGGGCGCTCGGGTTCTCGGATCGTCTTCCTTCATGGACACCTCCTCCGGACTCGTCCACAGCCTGCTGCCGGTCTTTCTCGCCACCGTGCTCGGCGCCTCCATGGTCACCGATCGGCGTCCTCGAAGGCATAGCGGAGGCGACGGGGGCCATCACGAAGGTCTTCTCCGGTGCGCATCTCGCGACTACCTGTCAGCAAGCGGAAGCTCCTTGTGGTCCTCGGCTATGGGCTCGGGGCGGCGACAAACCACACTTCCCACTCGCGACCTCGGTGTCGTGGGTGTTCGCCGCCCGATTCGTGGACCGCATCGGGAAGGGTATCCGAGGGGCGCCACGTGACGCGCTTCTGGCGGACATCACGACCCCCGACGTGCGCGGATCGAGCTTACGGGCTGCGGCAGTCCCTCGACACCGTGGGCGCGGTCGCCGGGCCACTGCTCGCCGTGGCCCTGATGACGCTCCTGGCGGGCGACATTATCCGCGCGGTCTTCTGGGCGGCAGACGCTGCCGGCGGTGCTGTCGGTCCTGCTCCTCGTCGTCGCCGTGCGCGAACCGCAATCGATCCGAGCGGGCGGCGGTCCGCGCGCCGTTCACCTTTCAGGCCGAGTTGGGGCGGCACTTATGCCGACGCGCTACTGGTTCATCGTTGCCCTTGGCGGTGTGCTCACGCTGGCCCGCTTCAGCGAGGCGTTCCTCATCCTGCGCGCGGGGAGCGTCGGGCTGTTGGTAGCCGCCTGGGTTCCGCTGGTGCTCGTCACAATGAACCTCGTGTACGCGCTCTCGGCCTACCCGGCGGGTCGTCGCGGCGGATCGGATAGAGCCCGCGCACCCTGCTCGCGCTAGGGCTGGGTTCGCGCTGATCGCTTTCGCCGATCTCGTCCTTGCCGCGGCGACGAGCATTCGGTGGTCGTTCTTCGTTCGGCGTCGCGCTGTTTTGGGGCCTCCACATGGGGCTCACGCAGGGGCTGCAAGCCACTCTGGTTGCTTAAGCGACCGCGCCCGCCGACCTGCGCGGCACCGCCTTCGGCCTGTTCAATCTCATGACGGGCCTGGTCCTGCTGCTGGCGAGCGTCATCGCGGGCCTGCTCTGGAGCCGCATCGGCCCCTCGGCCACTTTCCTCGCGGGTTTTTTTTTTTTTTTTTTTTTTTTTTTTTTTTTTTTTTTTTTTTTTTTTTTTTTTTTTTTTTTTTTTTTTTTTTTTTTTTTTTTTTTTTTTTTTTTTTTTTTTTTTTTTTTTTTTTTTTTTTTTTTTTTTTTTTTTTTTTTTTTTTTTTTTTTTAAAAAAAAAAAAAAAAAAAAAAAAAAAAAAAAAAAAAAAAAAAAAAAAAAAAAAAAAAAAAAAAAAAAAAAAAAAAAAAAAAAAAAAAAAAAAAAAAACACACAAAAAAAAAAGCTCTGGACCACGGTATCGGGGTTCGATCCTGCCTCCCAGCCAAACTCGACTCAGCTCTCGCTCGTTCCCATTGAATCGTCGGCCCAGCCTTCCGTCGCGGCCCGAACTCGTTCGACTTCGTGGCCGACCTCCAGCGGTCCACTGACCTCCCGGCCCAATCAAGCCATCGAGCTGCAAGTCGCTTCGCGGCGATGTGTTGTGGTTCTGAGATCAAACGCCATCCCGGAGCGATACGCATTGAAGTATTGTGTCTTTCCGCCATCCCAGCCCCAGAGGGCATTGAGTTGATCTTTCCAAGGTTCGAAGCCCAGACAGTGTTGACTCGAGTTTCTCGTCGCTGTCGACGTAATCAGCACCGTCGCCGTCGATCCGCGTTTCGCAGCGGTCTCGTCCTCGCCAGCATTGTCGTCATCAGGACGTCCCTGGGTTTCTCGCGCGAAGTCGAGATCGAGGGATGCTGGTCCTTGGCTCGAACCGTCAGTACATGGGGGTCAGCCGAGGCCCGAAGTCTGAATCCTAGATGCTTGTCGTTGCGCTAGAATCCCGACGAAAATGAGTCTTGCCGCGGGCGAGAGGCTCGGTCCATACGAAATACAGTCGCTGATCGGCCAGGGCGGCATGGGCGAGGTCTATCGCGCGAAGGACACTCGCCTCGGACGCGACGTCGCCATCAAGATCTCCCACCAGCAATTCAACGAGCGCTTCGATCGCGAGGCGCGCGTCATCTCCTCGCTGAATCATCCCAACATCTGCGCGCTGTACGACGTCGGCCCCGACTACCTGGTGATGGAGTACGTCGAGGGCGATTCTCCACGCGGTCCGATCGTGCTTGACGAGGCCCTGGCGATCGCGATGCAAATCGCGGAGGCGCTGCGTGCCGCTCACGAGAAGGGAATCGTCCATCGCGATCTGAAGCCGGCGAACATCAAGATCACACCCGACGGAACGGTGAAGGTGCTGGACTTCGGGCTGGCGAAAGCGATGGAACCGGCGAGCGGCGCAGGTCCGGCAGCGATGTCGGATGTGTCCGCTTCGCCCACGATGACATCCCCGGCGATGACCCACGCCGGAATGATCCTCGGCACCGCGGCCTACATGGCCCCCGAGCAGGCCCGCGGCAAAGCGGTGGACTCACGCGCCGACATCTGGGCCTTCGGCGTCGTCCTCTACGAGCTGCTGACCGGCGAGCGCCCGTTCAAGGGAGAAGACCTCACCGAAACGCTCGCGGCGGTCGTGAAGGATCCGCCGGATCTGAACGCTGGTGCCCGCGCGCGTGCGCCCGCTGCTCGACGCGTGTCTGCAGAAGGATCCGAGAAAGCGGCTGCAGTCGATCGGCGATGTGGGATTGCTGCTGCGACCTGACACTGGCGCGTCGCCCGCGTCGCCACCGTCACCACGGTTCGGCAAGGCAGTGACAGTCGGCGCGGGTGCACTCGCGCTGATCGCGAGCCTCGCGTTCGTCGCGCTGGCGGTCGTTCACTTCCGCGAGACGCCGCCAGCCGAGCGATCGCTGCGGATGTCCATCCCGATCCCGGATGGTCACGAGGTCGGATTTCTCGAATTGTCTCCCGACGGCACGCGCCTGGCGCTGGTGACGTCCGTGGAGGGGCGGAGCCAGCTATTCGTGCGCGCGCTCGACAGGGCCGAACTCCAGCCGCTCGCGGGGACAGCCGACGCGCGCACGCCGTTCTGGTCGGCCGACAGCCGGTTCATCGGATTCTTCGCGGACGGAAAACTCAAGACGATCCCCGCCGGCGGCGGTCCGATTCGGGAGCTCTGCAACGACGCCGGCCTCGGCAGCGGCGGGACGTGGAATCGCGACGGCGTCATCCTGTGGTCCGGCGGCACCAGATACATCCGGCGCGTCGACGCGAGCGGCGGCGATTGCCGTCCGCTCGGCACGCGCGATCCGGCGTTCACCGCGTTTTTCCCGACCTTTCATCCGGACGGGAATCACTTCTTTTACGTCGGCGGCAAGGCGCAGGATTCGACCTCGAATGGTGTCTACCTCGCGACGCTCGACGACCCGGTCGGCCGTCGCGTGCTCGAGGACGAATCGGCCGTTATCTACACCGCGCCCGCGGTGCACGGGGGCCGCGCACATCTGCTGTTCCTGCGGGACCGCACGCTGATGGCGCAGCCGTTCGACGACGCGACCATGCAGGTGGTTGGCGATCCGTTCCCTGTCGTGACAGGCGCGTCGTCCACGTGGACACCGCCGCAGCCCGCGGCGTCCGCGGCGTCTGACGGCACGCTGGTGTATCTGGCCGGGAGGTCGCGGGACAGCCAGCTCACATGGTTCGATCGCGGCGGAGCACGGCTCGGAACCGTCGGACCGTAGGCGTCCAGAGTGGTGTGTGGCTTTCGCCCGACGGGAACATGGTGGCGACGACGCGACATGAGCCGAACGATACCGTTGCGCTCTGGGTGCACGATCTCGTGCGCGGGGCGGCGAGCCGGTTGACGCCGATGGGGGCGACGAGCGGTGTGCCGGTCTGGTCGCCGGACAGCCGGCGGATCCTGTTTGGCGCGACCACTGCGGGTCAGACTGCGCTGTATCTGAAGGACATCACGAGCGGTCAGCAGGAACAAGTGGGCACGCTCGAACGTCCGAACCAAAGGCTGCCCACGGATTGGTCGCGAGATGGCCGCTTCGTCGTTTACGCCGCGCTCGATCCGAAAACGCGCTCCGACATCTGGTACGCGCCGGCGCCGGCGGGGCGAATCGACGCCAGCGCTGCGGGAAGGTCGTCGGCACCACCGCTGTTGAGAGTGAAGGTCAGCTGTCGCCGGACGGCAAGTGGCTGGCCTATGCGTCTGCGGACAGCATCGTTCCCGACGTCTACGTGCGGTCGTTTCCGACGGGATCGACCGTGTGGAGGGTTACCACGAACGGCGCCGGCGACCCCCGGTGGCGGGCCGACGGCAGGGAGTTGTATTTCGCGAGGCTCGAGGACGTCGGCGTGTCATTCTGGGCGGCGCCCGTCGAATCCACCGGCGCGGACGCATTTCGAACCGGCGCGCCGCAGAAGCTGTTCGAGCAGCCGGCGATCGGCTACATCATCCAGAGCAATCTCTGGATTTATAGCCCGTCGCCAGATGGGAAGCGGTTCCTGATCAACAGAGCGACCGACACGGGCTTGCCAACGCTGAACGTCATCACGAACTGGCAGCGGTCCGTGCAGCCGCCCACGGCCACTAGCACCATCCGCGCGCGACGCTTGGAAAACGCAGGTACACTCACGCGGCCGTAACCAGCCAGTTGCGAATTCCGTCCCTAACACCCAGCCAAACTCCCTCACAAATTTGCTCGGGCGTTTGGCTGCTCGGCTCGTCTTCCGGCGCAGCCCGACTCGCTTCGCTTCGTCGCGACCTAGGCGCCGAATCCCTGCCTCCCAGCCAATCCTTTCGAAGAGCCCGAACGCCTTGTAGAGTAAGGGGTTGCGCGTTCTTGATCATGGCTGCCTCCTCCAGCGCGTTCACGCGCGTCGCACCGTCCTGACCCACGAACGTCAATGTTCCCAACAGGTTGTCGCGAATCGGCAAGAGTTCGAATCCCAGGCAGGTCTCGCAGCGCTCGCGTTCGGCGATGCGTCGCTGACCAGACCTAGACGACGTGCGCGAATGTTGTCGCGGAATCTGTCGAAACACTTCGGACCGCGACACTCGCGAACAACGACCGCAGTCGGCGTTGGCTTTGCGGAAGTCGATCGTCTTTCTCTTCAGCGATAGATGGGTATCACCTTCACGCGCCGGCATCGTTCTGAATTCAGCGGGCTACGAAGAGCAATCGGATGTTCTATCAATTTCGGTTCCGCCCCGGTGCGCTATCCATCCACGTCCGTGGCTCGATCTGAGCAGCAAGAGTTGGCCGCACGGCTTTTCTGGCACGCCGGTTCCGCACGGCAAGGGTTCTCGAGATGCGTAGTGCCGACGGCAATACGCCGTTCGCGAATACGCAGGCCGCATAGACACAGCAGCTAGGTCGAAAACGGCTGTGCGCCAGCGATCCGATCCGTTGCCGTAGAGCGACGCCCAACCGATCCAACTTCGGAGGACTCCCGATCCACGATATGCTCGCGTCGACTGCTGTCGCTTCGGCTTCAATCGCAGGAAGGGAACTCACCAGTCCTGCGCGCAGGGCGCAGTTCCTAGAGGGAGACGAATGGCAACAGTTCTCATTACTGGCACCAGCACGGGCATTGGCTTCGCGACGGCCCTTGCGTTCGGCAAAGCGGGCCACAGGGTCGTCGCGACGATGCGGAACCCCGCCCGAGCCCCCGAACTTGCGAATCTCGCCGGCCAGGACAGGCTGGCTATCACGGTGTATCCGATGGACGTCGATCTCGACGCCTCGGTGAGCGAAGCGATCGGCCGGATCGGCAGGGAGCACGGACCGATCGATGTGCTGGTCAACAACGCAGGGATTGAGCGGATGGGGTCGGTTGAAGAGCTCCCGCTCGCGGACTTCCGCGCCGTCATGGAGACCAACTACTTTGGAACCATTCGCTGCATTCAGGCAGTTCTGCCAGCAATGCGGCAACGGCGCAGCGGCTGCATCATCAATGTGGCATCCATTGGCGGGCACATCGCCGTCTCACCGCAGGCCGCTTACTCGGCGTCCAAGTTCGCGGTGGAGGCTCTGAGTGAATGCCTGGCTCAGGAGGCGAAGCCGTTCAACGTGCGTGTGGCCATTATCGAGCCGGGGATCATCGACACACCGATGGCTCACCACATCAGCATCGCTCCAGGACTGTCCCCTTATCCGCAGCAGCAGCGTATGGCCGCCCTTTACATCAACGCGCTAAGGACCCCTACGCCGCCATCCCTGGTGGCGGAAAAGATCCTCGAGGTCGCCGTCAGCGGGACGTGGCAACTGCGGCATCCGGTTGGACCCGATGCCGCTCCGTTTCTCGCCTGGCGCAAGGCAATGAGCGACGAAGAGTGGGCGGCGTGGGGAGCCCTCGACGATGATGCCTGGTACGCTCGAGTCAAAGCCGAATTCGGTATGGAAGTGCGTCCGGTGGCTTGACGTCCGTATTGGCCGATCAGTTGTCCGAACTTATATGCAAATCTCAAAGGCGCCTGTAGCGAGTCCGGTCTGGAGATCTTGCGATCCGCGGATTCGCGGGGCCCTCGCTCGCCACTCACCCTCGAGAATCACCGTCGCGATACAGCCAGCAAGAATCGTTAATGCAGCGTTAGCTCTGCCACGGCGATACACGCCAAGGATCGTCTCTGTTAGGAACAGCGAGCTCGGGTCATCTGGCGGGGCTCGTCGGCGTGCCCATAGCCCCACGGGCGGCCGAGTTGTTCGGACACCCGTCATGTCTGAGAGCGCCGCGAACGCGCGGCAGCAATTGAGCAGCCAATTGCGGTCCCGTCGTGACTTCCACGGACTGAAGGAGAGGTCTGAAATCACGTCGGCCGACGTGAGAGACTGGCGTGAGGGCGCGCATGCGGTTCACTGCGTCTCAGAGACTGTCCGAAATCTGTATACGAATTTATCTCTTCTGCACTCAAACCTCGGGGATCGCCTTCCCGTACGCTTCAAGAGTGATGCTGTCTGGGTCCGGCCCGCCACGCACCCCGCTGTCAAGCGCGTCGATCGCGGCGATCTGGTCGCTGGAGAGTTCAAAGTCAAAGACGTCGAAGTTCTCGGCGATGCGAGCGGGCTTGGTCGACTTCGGAATCGCGGAACGGCCCTCCTGCAGGTGCCACCGCAGCATCACCTGCGCGGGCGACTTGCCGTGCTGACGAGCGATCTTCTGAAGCGTGGGGTCGTCGAACGTGCGCTTCTCACCGCCCCGGTAGGAGGTGATCCCTCCGATCGGCGACCAGGCCTGCGTCAGGATGCCGCGCCCAGCGTGCAGACGCTGCAGCGCCGTCTGCTGGAATAACGGATGGACTTCGATCTGGTTCACGGCAGGCACGACGGATGTTTCAGCCAGCAGGCGCTGGAGGTGTTCGGGCATGAAGTTGCTGACGCCAATGGCTGCGACCTTGCCGTCTGCGAGCAGCTTCTCGAGTGCCCGGTAGGCGTCCAGGGTGAGATCAAAGCGGCTGGGCAGCGGCTGATGCAAAAGCAGCAGGTCGACAGTCGCTGATCTAACCTTCGTTTCGAGGAACACGTGATCGCGGCCGATCCGCAGACCGGCGAAGCCCTTCCCCAACCTGACGCTCGTTGAAATACGCCCCCGCCGTGTCGATGAGTCGATAGCCGAGTGTGAGCGCAGATTCGACCGCTGTGACCGTTTGCTCGGGTGAGCTCTGAAATACGCCGAGGCCAAGCGCAGGCATTCGAACGCCGTTGTTCAGTGTCAGGGGTGGACTCCTCTCGCTCGTCGTTGGCATCTTCGTCATTCCAATGGTCTCCTCAAAGACCGACGTGCTTTATTGACCGCGCACTTCAGCGACGTCGCCGTACCAATATGCAGCTGTCACGCCGCCGTCCATCAGAAAGTCGCTGCCGGTAATGAAGCCGCCGTCCGGGCCCATGAGCAGCGCGCCGCCGGCGTCGCGGTGACGCTCATGCGTACTTGAATAGCGCCATGAAACCGAAATCCATGTGCACTTGCTGGTGGCAATGGAAGAGCGTGAGACCGGGATTATCGGCGATGAAGTCGACGTTCGAGCTCCTGGAATCCGCCGAGCATCACGACATCCTTCATCACGCCGGCGGTCGCCTTCCCGCCGACGCGCGTCACCTCGAAGCTGTGGCGATGGAGGTGCAACGGATGGACGTCGTCGCTGGCGTTGCGAAACTTCAAGCGGTACCGGCGTCCCTGCTGCAGCGTATACGTCGGCTTCATCGCCTCGTGCGAGAACGCCTCGCCGTTCAGGGTCCAGAGGTTGAAGCCATGCGCCGCCGCATTGTGCTTGACGATGGTCATCTCGATCGTCTCGTCTGGTGTCGCAGGCGTCGCGTTCGGCCTGGCCGAACTGCGTGTAGTCCCAGCGAAACGGCCGGCGGCTTGACCCATTGCGGCGCGCCCTTGCGATCCGCGTACTCGACGACGATGCCCATGCCGTTGCGCGCGGTCGTCGTCGGCGAGATCGCCCATCAGCCACACGCCCGGATGCGTCATCTCGACGATGGCGGAGATCCGCTCGGCCGTGCCCAGCCACAAGACAGGCACCGTCGCAGGCGTCGGGACGGGGTTGCCATCGAGCGCGACGACGCGAAACGTGTGACCGGGCAGCGCCAGGCTGCGGATTTCGGTCGCGCTGGCATTCAGCACGTGAAACAGCACGCGCTCGCCGTTCTTGACGCGGATCGGCTCGCCGTGGCCGGGCATCCTTCCGTTGATGCTGAAGAGCTCGTAGCCCGCCTCGAAGCCCTTCGGCGTGCGTCTTTGCTCGTCTGCGTCGGCGGCCTTCCCGATATCCTGCAAGCGCTGTGATCGGCGCGCCCGCGAGCATGTCCATCGGCCATGTCGCCGCCGCGGCTCCATGACGGCTCGAACTCCTTCAGCACGAGGAACACTTCGCGGTCGTAGGCGCCGGCGTTGTCTTTCGGCTCGATGTAGACCGGGCCGGCTTGGCCGGTGTACGTGCCGCGGTTCAAGTCGGCGCCGGCCATCACATGCGTGTGATAGAAGCGGAAGCCCGACGGTCGCGGCACGAATGCGATGCGGCGCATTCCGTGCGCGGGCACGAACGGCGTGCCCTCTTCGGACGCGCCGTCGACCTCGCTCGGGAACCATCTGGCCGTGCCAGTGCACGAGCTCCGGCGTGTCGGTGTCGTTGTAGCACGTCGACGACGACGCGTTGGCCTTCCTTGAAGCGCAGGAGCGGGCCGGGAAATTGATCGTTGTACAGCGTCGTCGACACGATGTGCCCTGGCGCGAGGTCGACCAGCCCGGTCGCAATCCGAATGGTGTAGTCCGGCTTCGACTCGGGATTCCGCGGCGCGCTGACGTACTCGAACGCGTGCAGGCAGGAGCACCGGCCGCGAGCGCCGAGAGACCGCCGACCTTCAGAAACGTGCGCCGATCGAACAGCATGCGAAGTTCCTTCCTTCACAACCGGCGCACCCCGTGACGAACGGCAACAGATTCACGGTTCCAGTGGAAGGCAAGCCGATGGCATCGCACTCCTCCCAATCATCATCCCGAAGCCCGAATTGGATCCAATAATGAAGCTAGGCTCCATGCGGCGACCATTTGCAGGACTGACGCGAAGCACAGCCTATCTGGCGCTCGCCAGCTTCTTCGCGGATGTGTCGACGGAACTGCTGTATCCGATCCTCCCGGTCTTTCTGACCCAAACACTTCGCGCCAGCGGTAGCGTCGTCGGTCTGGTCGAAGGCGTCGCCGAAGCGACGCAGAACATCGTGCAGGGTTTTTCGGGCTGGTTGTCTGACACGCTGCGGCGCCGAAAGCCAATCGCGCTGCTTGGCTACTTCATTGCGGCAACAGCGCGACGACAGGACTCCTGGGTTTGGTCGCCGTCGCCGGGCAACTCTGGGCTCATGTGAGCCACGCGGCAGTGTTCTTCTCCGGCGCCAGTTCCGCGATGGTGGGAACCATCGCATTGATACTGCTGGTTCGTTCTCCAGTCCCCGATCGTCCGATGCGGATCGGGACGCTGAAGAAGCCGGGCTTCATTTTCGCAATGAGATGGAGATTGGCCCCGGTGGAAAGCAAATCCAGCTGGAAGATCCAGACGGCAATGCGATCGAGCTGCGTCAAGCCCGCTCGATAGCCGCAACTCACTG
>CAVQHT010000003.1:0-53952 GCA_963712355.1 uncultured Acidobacteriota bacterium | reverse complement strand
TGGAAACGCCTCGTGCTTCGAGCGCCTTCTCGAATTCCCGGTGCGTGTCGCGCGATCGAAACAGGATCGCGATGTCGGACGCGCCGGCCACTCGCGCCACGCCGGTCGCGCGGTCGCGAACAGTCTCCTGACCGATGAGGCGATGGACCTCGGCGGCGACGCGTTGGGCCGCGTCCGACACGCTGTCGCCGACGATCAGGCCCAGCGCATGGCCGCCCGCGCTCCGCACCCGCGGCGGCGTCCACCGGAAATTGATCATCGGCGTCGTAGCGAAACGCGTCGCGGCGTCCGGCGGCCTTCTCGATCGTGGCGCAGACGTCGTTGACGAACGCGAGCAGCGGCGGCACGGCGCGGAAACTGACGGAAATCGCGCGCCGCGGATCGCCATCCGCCCGCAACCCGCCGATGAACCCGGCCGCATCGTCCAGCACCGACACATCCGCGTCCCGGAATGCATAGATCGACTGCTTGCGATCGCCGACGATGAAGATGGACGGCGGCAGCGCATCGGCGGCGGCGCCAAACCCTTCGCCCCAGTTGCGAACGAGCTGCGCGACGAGGTCCCATTGCGCGCGGCTGGTGTCCTGGAACTCGTCCACGAGCACGTGCCGGTAGCGCGCCTCGAGCCGGAAGCGGCTCTGCGCGAACTCGTCCATGTCCTTCAGCAGCTTGACCGCCCGCTCGAGCACGCCCGAAAAATCGAGCAGCGCGCGGGCTTCGAGCGTCCGCTGATACTGATCGAGCGTCACCGCGAAGATCCGCCACACGCCGCGCGACAACACGACGTTCAAATCCCGCCGGAACGATCGAATCGCTTCCGCGACCTGCGGCGCCAGATCCGCGGCGCTGGCGCGATGCCGCTTCCAGGCCGCGTCGGACGCGCAGTTGTCCGCCTTGAAGATCGTGCCCGTGAACCGTTCACCGCGCGGCCGGCCATCCTGCGTCAGGAAGTAGCCCTTCAACCGGTCGATCAAGCTGCGGAAGGCCGCCTGCCCCTCACGCGTCTCGAGCAAGGCGCTGCCGGCGCTTGCCGTCAGCCGGCGGAGATCGTCAGCGAGCATGGCGAACTGCGGATGCCCGGTCGGACCGTCTTTCAGAAAGGCGTCGAGTCCCTGGCGCAGCTGCCCCAGGCTGTCGCGCAGCCGATCGGCCGCCCGCTGGCACACCGAGGCCGCGGTCAGATCCTTCGGCCCGCGCGCGAGATACGTGCGAAGCGCCTCGGGCGCGACGAGGCGCCGGTCGAGCAGCGCCGCCAGCCCAGTGCGCAGCCGCCGCTCCCCCAGCTGCGCAAACACCAGCGCCACATCATCGTCTTCGCGCGCGATCGATCGGCAGATGCGGAGCGCCTGGTCGAGCGATTCGCTGATCAGGCGCGGGGCTTCGGTGTCGTCCGCGAGGTCGAAGCCCGGATCGACGTCGGCTTCGAGCGGAAACTCGCGCAGCAGCGAGAGGCAGAACGCGTCGATCGTCGAGATGGCGATGTCGCCGAGGTGATCCTTGAGATCCCGCCAGCGCGCCATGTCGAGCTCGGAGGTCCGGCTCGCCTCGCGCAGCCGCTCGATGATGCGATCGCGCATCTCCGCCGCGGCCTTGCGCGTGAACGTAATGGCGAGAATGTGATCGGGATCGATGCCGGCGCGCAGCAGGTTGACGTAGCGCTCGACCAGGACGCGCGTCTTGCCGGTCCCGGCGGACGCCTCGAGCACGACGTTGCGCGACGGATCGACGGCGATGGCGCGCGCTTCGGCGTCAGACATCGCCGACATAGTCCTTTCGACAGACCGACGCATAGCTGCACGTGTCGCAGCGGAAGACGTCGTCCGGCGTCGGCGGGAACTCGCCGCGCTCAATCGCGTCGATGATGTCGCTGAGCCGTTGCTGCGCCTTTGCGACGACCTCGTCGCGCGCCGCGGCGTTCGCAAACAGCGGCACCACGCGTTTCGGACCCTTGAACGCGAGGTAGACCGCCTCGCCGAGTGTCCAGGTCCGGCCGAGATGACCGGCGAGGCGCTGCTCCGCGCAGAGACCGTAGATCGGCAGCTGCAGCGCGCGGCTCTTGTCGGGCGGCCACCCGAGCTTGTAGTCGATCACCCGGAACGTACCGTCGGCCAGCAGATCGATGCGATCCGCCTTGCCGCGCAGATCGACGGTCCGTTCGACCGCCGGTCGTCGCGATCGGATACCGGCCGCTCAGCGAGTGCTCGAGCCGCCGTTCGACGACCGGCACGTCGCGCTCGGCTTCCATCCGGAAGACGGCTTCGCCGAGGCCTGCGGCGGCAGACGAACCCAGCAGACGCGTGCGCTCGAGCCCAGCCTCGCCTTCGGGGAGCTTCTCGAGCGCGCGATCGACGACGCGGACGAACAGTTCGCGGGCGCATCGGCAGATTGTCGGCCTTGATTTCGCGGTGGCCGGCCGCCTGCCACTCTTCGAAGAACGCCGCGAAGACCTCGTGCACGAACTGTCCCTGCCTCCGCGGATCCATCACCTCTTCGTCGTCCGGCTCCTCTTCGAGCCTGAGGACGTGCTGCGCGAAGAACTTGAACGGGCAGCTCAGATAAGTCTCGAGCGCGGACACCGACCACGACTGGTGGGCCAGCGCGCCGGTCGATCCGTGAAACGCCGGCGACTCCGCGGCCGGCCGATCGCGGCGCAGGTTCGCCCAGGGTCCATCGTCGCTGACCTCCGCCGGCGTGCGCTGACGAATCGCGGCTGACCGCCGACAAGCGCGCGCGGGGGACTTCGTCGAGCAGGATCGACCGCGTCACGAGCGCTTCGTCGTCGAGCGTGATAGTCGAAAGCTCGACGCGCGACCGAGGCCGACGTCAGGAGATCGAGAAATCGGGACCCGGCCGCGGCCCGCCGATCCTTTTCAGACGGCCAGCCGAGCGCCTTCAACAGACCGGACGGATAGAAGATGTTGCGGCGCGCCGCCTCCGGCCACTCGCCTTCGATGAGGCCGACGATGGTCAGGTCGTCGAAGTCGCCGTAGCGCGCGGCCTGATCGTCGAGAAGATTCACGCCGCCCGCCGTGCCGGCAAACGGAAACGTCTGTTCCGCAATCGCGCGCCGGACGGCCGCCGAGAGGTCGTCGATCGCCCAGACGGGATCGTGATGCGCGGCGTGCGCGTCTGCCATACCGGTCAGCACGTCGAGCGCCGCGGCGCGCGCGAGCTGCTCGCGCGCGGCAAACGGATCCGCCGGATCGAGCGGCTTCAGATGTCCATCGATGAAGGCGATCAGCCGGCGGAGCTGCTGCGACGCGGCGGCCGGCTCGAGCAGCGTCGAGAGCTCCGTGGCCAGCGCCTGACTCGCCCGCAGCGCGGCGCCGGACTCGCCGTCGACGTCGAACGCGAGCAGCCGATCGAGTCCCCCAAGAAAGCGGCGCGCCGCGAGATCCTGGTTCAGGCGCGCGATCGATTCGCGAGAGAGCGCGCCGGTCTCCGCGCTGAAGTCGAACTGCGGGCAGCGAAGCAGCGCGATCAGCGATTCGCGCGTGAAGCGCGTCTCGACCGCATCGAGGACCAGATCCACGATCGCGACCGCCGGCTCGGCGGCCAGCGGCAGCGCATCCACAGCGAGGTAGGGGATCTTCGCCGCGCCGAGTGTCTGTGGCGCGAGATACAAGTACGGCAGCGGGCGCTTGAACACGATCGCGAGACGATCCCAGGCCTTGTGCCCGTCGCCTTCGGTGGCGCGCGCCGCGACGGCCAGCAGTTCTTCTTCCCGGTCGCGATGGGTGAACCACCAGCGTTCGGGCGCCGCCGCGGAAGGCACGCTCAGCGTCGGACGGATGCGCGGTCCCGATCCGAGGATCGCCGACGCCTCGACCTCCTCGAGCCCCGGCCACCAGTTGTGAATACGTTCGTGAAAGCCGGACCCGAGGATCGACTCGGTGCAGACCAGATCGAGGGCTTCGACGCCGGGCACGCGCGCCAGCAGATCGAAGTCGGCGACGAACAGGCCGGCCGGATCGGCAATCCAGTCGGGAACGGTGACGACGAGGTGCTGAAGACCGTCCGCCGCCTGTTCAGCCAGGAGGCGCGTGCGCAGCGTGTGCTCATCGCAGGCGCCGCTGCTCGGCGACGCGCCGCTCGTAGCCGCGGAACGCCTCGGCCAGGAAGCGCGTCTGGCGCAGGAGGCGCGCGGATCCCCGGTCGATGGCCTCCTCGTCGTGGCCGGCGCCGCCGAGTGCGTCGGTCAGCAGTTCTTCGAAGCGGTTGACCTGCTGCGATTGCCGCCGCAGCTGATCGTAGAAGTGCAGCAGTTCGGCAACGAGGCCGGGGCGGATGCGGAACGGCAGATCGCCGGCCAGCGCCGCGGCTTCGGCGGCGGCCGCCTGCGCGAGCGCGTCGCGCTCGAACGCGGTCAGCCGCCGTGGCGGACGGTCGAGACGGGCGTGCAGCGCGTCGTAGAGCCCGTCGCGCGTCACGAAGTCGGGCGCAAAAAGCTGCGGCACGCCGGCCGCGGCAAACGTCCGCCGCAGTTGCGCGGCCGCGCCGTGCGTCGGGACGAGCACCGCCTGCGCACGATCGTCACGCTCGCACAGCGCGACGATGGCCTTCCTGAATTGATGCAGATCGGACACGCGGACGAGCCGCGTCCGTCGCGGAGTAATCACCGAGGCAGTTGGGGCGAGCGAAACAGGTTCTGCATGTCCGTCTGGGCCTTGGCCGACAGCATCAGCGAGCCGGCGGCGGCCGACGACGCGTCCCAGGCGCGCGTCATGTTGGCGGTGAGTGCCGCCTCGCGCCGGATGCGCGCGGCGTTGCCCGCGAGTTGCGTCGCGCTGACGAGCAATCCGTGCGCTTCGCGCAGTTCGTCCGGCGGCTTGATCGTGCTGACCGTCTTCAGGATCTGATCGGTCGCCTTGAGGATCGCCCCGAGCGCCTCCGGCCCGGAGCCGGCGAGCGTCTTGATGTCCTCGAGGTTCGCCTCAATCGCCTCCAGCGATCGGAGGAGCGGGCTGACCGCCGTGCGATAGGCGCGGATCTCCGGCATGCGCAGCGCCCAGCGGTCGCGCTCGAGGCGCAGGCGGCGCGCCGCGTCCAGCCGTTCTTCGACCGCCGCCAGCAGCGAAACCACCTCGTCGGGCCTGGTCGCGCCGAGCACCTTGTCCTCGGCCTTGACCTGCGTCATCAATTGCTGGATGCCGTGGACGTCGGCCAATTTGGCGCGGTCGCCCGCGATCTGCAGAATGCGGGTCGACATCGACCGGTAGGCGCGGTCCACCTGCGCTTCGCGCGCGATGGCCGCAGTCGTCGACACCTTGATCGACGCCACCCATTCGGCGGGCAGCGCGGCGGCGTCGCGTTCGAGCGACGCCATCGCCACGGTCAGCAGCGACGAACGCTCGGACGCGGTATCGGCGAGCTTGGCGGCGGCGAGTGTCTCTTCGATGACTTCCTTGGGAGTCGGCGGCGGCAGGAGCGGGACGCGCTTGGGCGGCTCGACGGCCGCGACCAGTGCGATGTCGAACCGCTGGGCGCCGGTCGCCGCACGCAGGTCGGCGATCGCTTCGTCGAGCATCGTCAACATCGGACGGATCTCGTCCGCCTTGTAGTTGTAGTGGCTGCCCGGCCAGTCGGCGAGCATCCGGCGCGCGCCCTCGACGATCGTCAGGCGCCGCTGCGCATCGGTGGTGAGCGCGACCTCGTTCAGCGTCTGCTCGATCCGCGAGGTCAGCAGCGCGTAGTCCGTTTCGGCGCGCGTCGCAAAATACCGGCTCGCTCTTGCCGACTCGGCGTAATTCACGGTCCGCGGCCAGTCCACCCGTTCGGCCGAGATGGTGATGAGGTGAAGCTGGGGATTGGACGCGACCGCAGAGGTCGGCATCGAGAAGACGACGCGGTCCTCGACCCGCGCCAGTTCGCCGTAACTGACGAGAGACGTGCCGTCTTTCAGGAAGATTCTGAAGAGCGGGGCATCCGTGGCGGCAGGTACAACCGCCTCATCCCCGGCGGCGGCAATGGATGACACGGAACCCACTGCGATCGCCAGGCACAGGACCAGAACGCCCGCGGACCGACAGCCTTTCATCGAAGCTCCAAGCCTACGTGCGCGGTCCACAGGCGTCAAGAGTACTGGTGACCCACCACCTTTTCTCCACAGCTGTTGAAAAGCTGTGGATGAAGCGTGCGTTTCCTGTGGAAGTCGGCGGCGCGAAAAAAAATATTCGCGCGCGCACCGTGCGATCTCTTCGCGCGCGGCGCGCGAACCGCTGGTTTCGTACTCCGCTTCGCTTGTTTCGAAAAATCCGACGCGTACAATTCACATCCGTTCCCAACAACCACACAGAAGACGTTTTCAGCCGTTGAGCACACTCGTACATCGCTTCCAAGAGTCCATTGCGGGACGCGCCTATCTGATCGAAGTCGCCGCCGTCGATCCCGACAGGTGGCGCGCGTGCATCGTCAAGGCGCCCGGCGTCCCGACAGCCCTGATGCCGTTCTACGGCCCAACCCCCGACCACGCGGCCGGACTGCTCCGCGCCTGGCTGACTCGCGCGCACGCCGGTGCCGCTGGTTCCGCGCGCCGCTAGGCTCGCGCTCGACCCGCCAGCCGCCATGCCGGTTTGGTGACCTGCTCTAAGATGGACCGGATGTCCGCTCGCGCGCTGCTCCGCCGTGTCGCGGGACCTGTAGCGGCCCTTGTCCTGATTTTTCGGCTCGGACCGGTCATTTCGCCAGTCCGCGCCCAGCAGCCGGCCGCGATCCCGCGGCCTCCCCAACCCGGCCAGCCTGCCCGGCCCGATCGAGCCGACGGCAGCGACCCGCGGCCCGACTTCGCCCGGATGCTCCGCCAGCAGGCGGATACCGACCATACCTGGATGGCTGCCGGCGAGGGCGCGATGCAGGTCACGAAAATCAAGTACCGAAGCTCGCGGGGCGACCTGGACATCCCGGCATTCGTCTTCGAACCGCTCAAGCCGCGCGGGCCGCACCGCCACCCGGCGCTGATCTGGGTCCACGAGAACATCCGCGGCCATCTCTACGAGCACTACATTCCTTATATCCGCGAGGCGACCGCGCGCGGATTCGTGGTCATTGCGCCGGAATACCGCGGCAGCATCGGCTACGGCCGCGCCTTCTACGACGCCATCGACTACGGCGGAGCCGAAGTGGACGATGTGGTGACGGCGGCGAGCGTGCTGCAGGGGTATCCGGAAGTGGATCCCGCGCGGATTGGCATCATCGGCTGGAGCCACGGCGGGCTCATCAGCCTGCTCGCCACGTTTCGCAACCCGACGCTGTTCAAGGCCACGGCGGCGTTGGTGCCGGTCACCAACCTGTTCCAGCGGCTGGCGCGCAAAGGGATCGAGAACCAGCGGCGCCTGATTGATCCGCAGAATCGATTCGGCGGATTGCCGTCGGAGCGGCCGCAGGTATACCGGGAGCGCTCGCCATTGTTTCAGGTCGATCGCCTGCAGACGCCGCTGCTCGTCCATGTGGCGGACAACGACGAGGATGTGGACATCGACGAGGCGATGCCGCTCGTGGACGCGTTGCGCGCGCGCAAGTCCAACCTGGCCGATGTGAAGATCTACCACGCGCCGCTCGGCGCCCACCTGTTCGATCGCCGTGTCGCGCCCGGCACGTGGCAGCCCGAAAACACCCCCGAGCAGCGCGACTCGTGGGCGCGCGTCTGGAATTTTTTCGACACCAACCTGCAGCCGAGCAGGAATTAGGCGGCGGCAACAAGGCCCCGGGCTTCGGAGCGGCTTGCGGGCGGGCGGCTCTTGTCGGATAGTCTCCCAGTCGGCTGACGCGCACTCGCAAACCTCGCAGCAAGGAGCTCGAGCCATGTATCGACGTCGCGAATTCCTGATGACGATGACGGCCCTGGGCACCGCGGGCGTCCCGGCACTCGCGTCGGCACTCGGCCGGCGGGCGGCGGCCACGAGTCCGGCGGCGGGCGCCGCGCACGCCACCTACAACCCGGCGGCGACCTTCGGCGTTCAGGTCAGCGAAACTGAACTGCGCCGCAACCAGGCCGGGCGCATGCTGATGGCTCGCGTCTATCAGCCGTCCGGCGCCGGCCCGTTTCCCGTGGTGCTGGATCTGCACGGCGGCGCGTGGAACACGAAAAACCGCGGCGCCGAGGAGCCGATGGACCGCGCGCTCGCCGCCAGCGGCCTGCTCGTCGTGGCGGTGGACCTGACGCTGGCCCCGGAAGCGCCGTACCCGGCGTGCGTGCAGGACGCCAACTACAGCGTCCGCTGGCTCAAGTCGAAGGCATCAACCTGGAACGGCGATCCGTCGAAGGTCGGCATCTACGGCAGCTCCAGCGGCGGCCACGTCGCCGAGCTGCTTGGAATGCGTCCGCGCGATCCGCGCTACAACGCCATCCCGCTGCCGGGCGCGGCGAACGTCGATGCGACGATCGCCTACATCACGACGCGGTCGCCGATCAGCGATCCGCTGGCGCGCTACCAGAACGCCGAGCGCCTCAAGCGCGACGCGATGATGACGAATCACACGACGTTCTTCAAACCGTGGGACACGATCCACGAAAGCAACCCGCAGGAGATCCTCGAGCGCCGCGAGCCGGTCCCGCTCGTGCCGCTGCTGATCATGCAGGGCGCGCTCGACGACAACATGCTTCCGGCAGTGCAGGAGCGCTTCGCGAAAGCCTACAAGGCGGCAGGCGGCGACTGCCAGTATGAGTTGTTCGAGAACTGCGAGCACGAGTGGGTCGCCACACCCGGACCGCAAACCGATCGCGCCCGCGAGATGGTGAAGGCCTTCATCGCACGTCAGCTGAAGGCATAGATCATAGATATCAGCTGGCTTCGGGCTCCAGGCTTCGGGCTTCTAGACTTTCACCGCGCGAACGACCAGGCCGGGCACCGGCGCGCCTGCTTCCATGCGGAGATCGGCGGTGGCGATCTCGGGCTGCAGGCCGGCGCTCGCCAGCAATCGCTCCACGTACGAACGCGCATGACTGTAGCGGCCGTGCAGTTCCAGGCGGTAGTCGACGCCGGCAGGCGCATCGACGGCGTGCTCGAGCGTGAAGATGAACAACCCGTCGTGCCGCAGCGCGGCTGATGCGGCGGCGAACGCGTCGCGCAGGTCGCCGAAATAGACGAGCGTGTCCGCGGACACGATGACGTCGAACGCGCCGGGATGGGCGCGCAGGTAACCGGTCAATTCCTCTTTCAGCACGGCGTCGTAGATGTTTTTCTCCCTGGCGAGCGCCAGCATCCCGTCGGACAGATCGACGCCGACCAGCCGGCGTGCGTACGGTGCAACGAACGCGGCGCAGAGTCCCGTTCCACAGCCGGCATCCAGCACGTCGAGGCTCTTCGCCGGCGTCAGCCCCGAGTCCTCGAGCATCGCGCCGATGAGCGCCGGCGCGCGATAAGACAGGCGTTCGAGCTTCGATTCGAAGCTCGCCGCGAAGCTGTCGAAGGTGTGCTCGACGAATCCATCCGAGGCGCGCGGCGGCACGCCGCGGCCGGTGCACGCCGCCAGCATGTGTCGCGCAATCGGCTCGTCGGGATCTTCTTCGAGCCAGTCTTCGAAGATCTTCACCGCCTCGCCCACTTCTCCCAGCGTGCAGTGAGCCAGCGCCAGCAGCTTTCGCGCGTCGCGGTGTTTCGGCCTGAGCGTGATGACCTTGCAGAAGCAGGCGGCCGCCTCCGGGGTGCGCCCGGTCGCGTTGAGCAGGATGCCCAGGTTGGTGTACGCGTCGACATGGGCCGGGTCGAGCTCGATCGCGGTGCGGTAGGCGGCTTCCGCCTCGGACGGCTGGCCGGTGGCCCGCAGCAGCACACCGAGGTTGCTGAACGCGTTCGCGTGTCTGGGATCGAGGGCGATCGCGCGCTGATACGCCGCGATCGCTTCGTCGAGCCTCCCGGCCGACTGCAGGACGATTCCGAGGTTGTTGTAGCTGTCGGCGCGGTCCGGTTCGATCGTCAGGCTGCGCTCGATGAGCGCAATCGCTTCGTCGCGCCGCCCCTGCTGATGGGCGAGGACGCCGGCATAGTGGAGCGCGCGCGGATGATCGGGCGCCGCTTCGAGGACCCGTCGATACACCTCGCCGGCTTCGGCAAACTGCTCGTTCTTCTGCAGGAGGATGGCGATCGAAATCGCGTCCTCCAGCGTGAGCTCGCGCGTCTCCGTCTCGGACGGATCAGCCGACTTTTTGTCCTTTGATGTCGTACTTGAACGCGATCCAGGCATCGAGCGATCCGTCCGGCTTCTGCGGCCGGTACTCGAGGTCGACCTTGGAAAATGCCAGGCTGACCGTCTCGGAATTGTCGATCGTGTTTCCGCCATGAACGACGCCGGTGATGGTCACGTCGTTCATTTTGACGACGAGGTATTCGGCCGCGCCCTTGCCGGCCTTGCGATGCGTGATGGTGGCTTCCTTCATAGTGCTCGCCGGTGGCGCACACCCGCATCAGCGCCGGCGTCGCCTTGTCGATGTGGTGGACGATCGTCAGGTCGTTGAAGGTGGCCTTGCCCTCGCCGCCGCCACTACCGTGCGCGGCCGACACCGGGTGGGTCACGCCCCAGGAGAACGACAGCACCTCGATTTCGTCCTTGTGCTTGTCGTCGTTCGACTCGCCCTTGATGTCGCCGATCTTGGCAAAGATGTCCGTGCTCATCTCGAGGCTCCTCCGGCGAAGCGCGGCGTTACGCCTGATAGACCGTGGTGCCGCCCGCGACCGTGCGGACGATCTGGATGTCCTTGATCTTCTCCTGGTCCACGGTATGCGGGTCGCCGGCCAGGACGACGAAGTCGGCCAGCTTGCCGGGCGAGATGGACCCTTTGAGCGTCTCCTCGCGCGAGGCGTAGGCGCCGTTCATCGTGTTGACCCGCAGCGCCTCCTCCACCGTGATGCGCTGATTGACGCCCCAGGTCTGGCCGTCCCACCCCTTGCGCGTCACCATGCCCTGCATGCCCATCAGCGGCGCGAACGGTCCCGGGCCGAAGTCCGACCCGGCCGCCACCGGAACGCCGGCGTCGATCATGCTGCGGTAGGCCATGCAGCGCTTCATCAGGTCTTCGCCGTAGAACGGGAACTTGTCCGAGTTGTAGAACGCGTAGGTGGTGAACATCGCCGGGACGGCGCCGGCCGCCTTGATGCGGCGCACCAGATCGTCGTTGATCAGCGTGCAGTGGGTGATCTTCGGCCGCGCGTCGGCGCGCGGAAACAGCTTTTGCGCCCGCTCGACGGCCGTCAGGAACATGTCGATGGCGACGTCGCCGTTGGCGTGGCAGTTGACCTGAATGCCGGCGCGATGCACCCGCTCGATCCACGCGTTCAGATCGTCCTGCGTTTCCGTGACGTTGCCCTTGTAGGCCGGCGTGATGCCCGGATAGGGCTGACTGAGCGCCATCGTGCGTTCGGAGAACGATCCGTCAACGGTGTGTTCCGAGGTCGCCCCCAGCCGGATCCATTCGTCGCCGAAGCCGGTCATGATGCCGCCGTTGATCATCGACTCGAGCACCTTGCCGCCTGACTCGTAGCTGACCCGGTGCAGGAGATCGCCGCGCGCCCGCACGTCCTGCAACGCCGCCAGGTCGCCGCCCTCGTGGTGCACGGTGGTCAACCCGTAGCGGACGAACTGCTTCGAAATATGAGCGAGGCCGTCGCGTTCGCGCCGCGCGGTCTCGGCCGGCGTGTAGGCCGGCTGCTTGCCGACCCGGCTGAAGGCGTTGCGCGCGCGATCGGTCACGCGGCCGTTCAATTCGCCGTTCGCATCGCGATCGTAGGTCCCGCCCGGCGGATTCGGCGTGTTCTTGGTGATCCCCGCCATCTCGAGCGCCTTGCTGTTGTAGAACGACGTGTGGCCGCCGCGATGGCGCACGACCACCGGGTGCTCGACCGACACTTCGTCGAGGTCGTGCACGTTCAGCTCGCGCTTGTCCTTGCACCTTGGTGTCGTCGAAGAAAAATCCCTCGACCCACGTGCCGGGCGGGGTCTCGCGCGCCTTGGCGCGCAGCTTGTCGATGATGCTCGTGATCGTGACGAACTCGACCTCGAACGGATTCCCGACGAGCACCTCGTAGAGCAGCGTGTCGCCGCCCGCGTGATTGTGGCAGTCGGTGAATCCGGGCACGATCGTCATCTGCTTCGCGTCGAAGGTCTGCGTGCTCTTGCCGATGAGCCCCTTGATGTCGGCCGTGCTGCCGATCGCCAGAAACCGCCCGCCTTTGACCGCGAACGCCTCGGCGCGCGGCAGGCGCGCGTCCACGGTGTAGACCTTGCCGTTGAACACCACCAGATCGGCATCCCGCGTCTCGTCGGCGGCCGCGGCTGCGGGGGTGGACGTGAGAAATGGTCCTGTGACGGCGCCGGCAAAACCGGCGCCCGCGAGGCCCATGAATCCTCGCCGGCTGTGGCGGTCCTTGATCATCTCGGTCCCCCGTGACTGTGGCTGTCGCGCGTGCCCGGCGACTGGTCCAGGCAGCGGCCACATGTTAGATCGGCGGCCCCGGCCGTCTCAACGATCCGCGCCGACGGCTGGACAATTGCCTGCCTCTGCAGGACTATCTACGCGGCCCATGGAAGAGCAAGACGCACGCGAGACATCTCGCACGCAGGACGCGGAATCGCGGTTTGCCACGATCGTCAAGTTCGACATCGTCGACTCGACGCGGCTCGCCCGCAAGATCAGCCGGCCTGATTCGCTCGAGCTCCGGCGCGGATTCAGGGCCGCGGTCGAATCGGTCGTCAAGCCGTTCGACGTCAAGATCGAGTGGGAAGGCGACGGCGGGCTGATTCTCTTCGGGTATCCGGAGGTGCGCGTCGACGCGGCGGAGGCGGCCGTCCGCTCGGGGCTGGCCCTCATCGACGCGGTCGGGGCGGTGGACGCGGTCCCCGGCGTGCGGCTCGAGCTGCGGGTGGGCATCGCGTCGGGATTCGTGACGATCGATCTCCTGAGCGGCGCGCTCGAGAGCATGGCGATCAACAAGGCCGAGCGCCTCAAGACCACCGCCGGCCCGAACGAGGTGGCCGTCGCCGACGACACCCGGCGCCTGGTCAGGAATTTCTTCGAGTACGCGGACCTCGGGACCTTTCAGCTGAAGGGATTCGACGAGCCGACACGCGTCTGGCGGGTCATGCGGGAGAGCGCCGTGGTGTCGCGCTTTGCCGCGCAGCGGATGGTCGATTCGCCCGGCACCATCATCGGCCGCGCGGATACGCTGGCGCGCCTCTCGAACGCGTGGGCCGATGCGCTCGGCGGCCATGGCGCCGCGGTCTGCCTGGTGGGCGATGCGGGCATGGGCAAGTCGCGCCTGGCTCGTGCCACGCTCGATCGCGCCGAACAGGACGGCGCGGTCGTCCTCGAAATTCAGTGCACGCCCAGCACGGGCAACAGCCCGCTGCTGCCGATTGGCGTGCTGCTGCGCCGCACGGCGCGCATCGGCGCCACCGCGTCCGAACTCGAGAAAGAAGAACACGCGCGAGCGCTGCTGGCGCGGCTGCTCGGGGAGCAGGACGCGCCCGAAGCGTTCGAGTACCTGGCGCCGCTCTTCGGCATGCAGTCGGCGCCGATTCCGATCGACAAGACGCGCGAACAGGTCCGGCGCCGCACCATCGAGTCGATCGTGGCGATCGTCCGCGCGCTGGCCGCGCAGTCACCGCTGGCCGTGCTTGTGCGAGGACCTCCACTGGGCGGACGACTCGACCGCCCAGGTCGTGCAGAACATCAGCCAGGCGATCGGCGAATTGCGCGCGCTGATGCTCGTGACGCGCTGGCCGCGGCCGGTGACGCCGATCGATTTCGAGGCGGTGACCGCCAGCTTCACGACCATTGCCGTGGAGCCGCTGCGATCGGACAACGCCGCGGATCTGGTCCGCGCCGTCGCGCACGGCGGCTTGTCGTCGGAACGCATCGACGAGATCGTCAGCCGCTGCGGCGGCGTGCCGCTGCTGCTGGAGGAAGTCACGCGCAGCACCATCGACCAGGCCGACGCCGGCGACGGCCGCGCCGGTCGCGCACCGGTCGAGCAGTTCGGTTCCGCCGGAGCTGCAGCTCGTGGTGGAGTCGCGGCTCGGACGCTGGCCGAACCTGAAAGGGATCATCGAGGCCGCGTCGGTGCTGGGCCGGGAGTTCTCGGTCGGGCTCCTCGAATCGCTGCTGCCGGAGCGCCGCGCGGAGGTCGCCGATGCGCTGGCGCTCTTCACCGATCAAGGCTTGTTCGCCCAGCCGGAATCGCGCGCCGGCGGGCGCGCCAGCTTCAGGCACGGACTGCTTCGCGACGCGGTCTACGAGACGCTGGTCAGCCGCGATTACCTGCGCCGGCTGCATTCGCGCGCCGCCGACATGCTGATCGCGTCATACATGGGCACGCCCGACGCGTCGCCCGACGTGCTGGCGCAGCATCTGCGCCTCGCCGAGCGCCTGGTCGAGGCGATCCGCGTCCGCCTGTCGGCCGGCGAAGACACCTTCAAGCGCGGCGCCTACGTCGAAGCCAACGGTCACTGCGAGGCGGCCCGCTCGCTGATCGGCGAAGTCGGCGCGAGTGACACCGTGAAGAACGACGCGCTCAAGCTGTACGTGCTGCTCGGCATGGTCGGCACCGGCATCCACGGCTACTCGGCGAAAGAAGCGGAAGTCGCCTACCGCGAGGCGCTGGGCATGTTCGACGAGAGCACGGTGCCGGCGGAGCGGTATCCGGTGACACGTGGCCTCGCGACCGCCTATCTCGTGCGCGGCGATCTCCCGACCGCGCATCGCTACGCGCAGGAAGGGCTCGAGCTCGCGCAGCATGCGAATCGCCCGGACTATCTCATCGACGCGATGAGCGTCCTCGCCTACACGACGCTGTATTTCGGCCGCCTGGCCGACAGCCGCTCGTGGATCGATCGCTGCCTGAACCTGTACGACGCCGAGCACGGCGAGACGTTCCGGTATCCGGTGCCGCAGGATGCCAAGACGGCGGCGCTCGCGCTGTTGCCGACCGCGGCGTGGCTGCTGGGCGACGCCGAAGGCGCCGAGGACGCCATCGCGCGCGGCCTGCAACACATCGAGCATCTCGGGCGCGATTTCGACACGGCGCTGCTCCACGCGTGGACGGCGGGCACACGCTATACCCAGCGCCGCTACATGGACGCGCTGCAACATGCCGGCATCGCCTACGCGCTCGGCAAGGAACACCAGTTTCAGGAGTGGGAAGGCGTCGGCGGCATGATGGCGCTTCTCAGTCAGAGCGCGCTCCAGCCGTCGGCCGACGCCGTCGGCCAGGCGATCGCGGCCGGTCAGGCGTTCAACGCGAAGGGCATCGGCCTCAACGCGTCGTACTTCCTGTGGGGGATCGCGCGCGGCCTCGTGACGGCCGGCAATGTCGAAGGCGCCGCCGCGATGCTCGACGCCGCGCTCCAGGCGGGCGCCGCCAGCCAGGAAACGCGCATGAACCCCGAGGTGTGGATCCTCAAAGCCGAGATCGAATCCGATCGCGCGAAGGCGCTCCGTCTGCTGATGGACGCGTATTCGCTCGCCGAATCGCAGGGGGCGGTGGCCAATGCCCTGCGCGCATCAATCGCCATCGTCATGCGGTCGGGCGACGATGCGAACGGAGATCGATCGCGCGCGTCAGACGCTGGATCTGCTGGATGGACGCGTGAAGCCCGACCCGGGCACGCCCCAGTGGATGCAGGAGAGCCTGGCGAGGACGCGGACCATCGTGGAAATGCTGCGGCCGACGATTCCGACCGCGTAGCCGCGATCACGCGCACGACGGGCGGCGGATGCTACGCGGCCGCTCCAATCGAGGCCGTCGTCCACCTTCAGGTCCATCGAACACACCAGCCGATAGGATAGTGCCGGTTGGCAGATTGAGATCGGCCGTGCGCCCGTCCCCGAGCATCGTCACCAGCTGATTCCAGGCCGACGCGCCCGCTGTTTGATGCAGCCTGAGCGTGGCCACACCGATCGGAAGCGAGAACTGCAGGTCGGTGCCGAGGACGAACGTCGTGTTGACCCACGACTGCAATTCGGAACGCCGGCCGTCGAGGACCAGCGGCGCGACCTGGACGGACCGGAACGCTCGCAGGCTCTCCGCAATGGCGCGCATGGAAAACGATCGCTGGAACTCGGCGGCGGAAAAATCACTCTGCCGCCAGCGGATGCCGGCCAGCAGCGTGTCGCCAAACGCCAGCTCCATGTTGAGCATTTCCAGCGGGATCGAGATCGGTGATCTCTTTCGACGAAAAGTCGATTTCCAGCACCGGCGGACCCGGCGTGCGATCGGTCGTGACCAGGCTGATGAGCGACACGTCGGTCAGCGGCACCTGATCGTTCGGCGGGTTCGGCGTGCCTTGCGGCCGCACGGGTCTCGGGATGCAGCCGTCGGGCAGCAGGCGCTCACGCATGCCCGCTGGGCCCGGCCCAGAAATCGGCCATGCGCTTGTCGTAGCCGAGCATGTCGCGCCCGAGCGCCTTCGACCACGCGTTGTCGACGAAAATCGCCGGAACGTAGACCGCCGGATCGGAGGCCTGCGCCGTATCGTCGTCCACGCGGCCGACCAGCAGACGCACGACGAGCTCGTGCTGCGACTGCGAATCGTCAAGCCGCATCGGCGGCGCCGGGTCCTTGGACCGCATCCGGTTGTAGCGGAGCAACTCGATGAGCAGCGTCGGCGTGGCCACGCGGTAGCGGAAATCCGGCACCGGCAAGTGCGCTGCACGACTGGCCCAGGTGAAAGTTGAGCGGCTCGACGAGCCTGGCCAGGTCGCGGGTGAAATCGCGGCCGAATGCGGCGAGATCGATCCGGAATCCGAAGACCTCCACGTTCTCGAATCGAAACGCGGAGACGGCAAACGTGTCCTTCCGAGGCTCGCGGCCAGGCTTGCCGATTGCCGCCGGCTTGGCCGGCAGGACGAGGTTTCCGGACCAGAACTGCGTCAGCCGCGTGGTCCCGCTCTTCAGTGGTTCCAGCGTCGGACAGCGGACGTCCGTGACGTCGAGAGTCAATTTGCTGTTGTTCCACGTACTCGACGTCGGTCCGCCGCGGCACCCAGGCCGCGTCCTGCGCGACGACGAACGTCGCGGGCTGAGCGGCGTCAGGCGTTTGAATCTGCTGATGGTAGGCGGGCTCGAACTGTGAGGGCCGGCCGCTTGCCCGCCGCCGCCGCGTCGAACTCGATGCCCGACAGCCGGAACAGCTCGGCGTCGTAGCGCATCCGGTCCGCCTCGAAGAAGCAGGGCGACGTGACGACCAGCGCGCCCTTGTCGAGTGTGATCGCCGCGTCCACGAGCGGGAATCCGCGATCGTGCCAGAGATTGCCGGAGTCCGGCGCGTTGGTGAACGCGACGAGGCACTCCAGATGTGTTGGATTCTTGAGATCGTCCACCGCCGAGACCAGCACGGCCCACCGGTGATCCTCACGCAGGATTTCAATCGCCAGCCTGGTGACTCCCGCCAACTGCGCGCCAGGCGAGCGCGGGACTCCTTTGGATCAACGGCAAACGTCGCCAGCCAGAAACGCATCATCGGGCCGCCCTCTGCCGGGCGGGCTGCGCGCGCTTGCGGCCCTGCGACGGGGTCGCGCGTGCGTACAACGTGCAGCCGCGCAGGTAGCCCTCTTTGGCGGTGAGCTGTTCTCGCGTGGGCTTGAGAATTTCCGCCGGCGTTCTCCATCCGGGCGCTGCCTGCGGCGACGCCACCGCGCGGGCGATTTCGACGACGACCTGCGCCGTGAACTGATAGGGGTTCGGCGTGTGCCAGCACCAGTCCACGATCCGCTGACGGAATGGATCTTCGATCTCGAGCACGAGCGAGTGCGATTCGTCCTCCAGATCCTGCGGCGTGGGCTCGACGGCCAGCGCATCGGCTCTGCAGCCGCGACAGCTCGCGCGCGATCGGGTTCGCGGCGAGAGGCGCCCACAGCGCGCCCAGCTGATAGGCCAGCCGCGCGAGTCGGCCCGCCTCGACGTAAGACTCGATGCGATGCGGCGCGAACTTGCTCCCGCACGACGGTCAGCCGCGCGGCCAGCGTGTCGACGAGGTTCGCCGCCGTGGCGATCCGCGGGCCCGGCTTCTTGTCTGCGCCGCGCATGCCGGCGTCGTCATCGCAGAACGTGAACGTGCGTTCGAGCTTGCCGACCGGCTCGTGCCAGAGGACGAGTCCCTTCTGCGTCCCGCCGTGCCCGTCGTCCACCTCGCCCTGGCGGACCACCGTGACCTGCTCGCGCAGCGAGCGGCACACCGTCTCCATGCTGCCGCGTGACAGGCTCGTGATGCGTGACAGGGCGAATCGGATGGCGCCGAGCTCGGTCGGGCTTTCCTGATCGACGGATGGAATGAGCTGCAGCGCCGCGCGCAGAAGCAGATTCGACGCCGCCGCCGTGTGCCCGGCGCTGCCGACCATCGCGACGTGGCGCATCTCGGCGAACCGCCCGACGTCCTCGAGCGCCTTGTAGACGTCGAGCTCGCCGTTGATGTCCACGTAGTTGCAGCCGGCGAGGATGGCGCCCCTGGCGAGATGGAAGGCGGTCACCGCGAACGGACCCGCCGCGTTGATGACGACGTGGACGCCGTTGAAGCCGCGGGCGACGGCGGGTGGATCGTCGACCCGGAACGCCCGGAAGTCCATCTTGCGCTCGCAGGCCAGCTTCTCGAGGGCGGCGCCGTTTCGCCCGGCGAGGATCATCCGGTAGTCCCCGTCGCCCTCGCGGCTCATGCCGGCACGCTGGCCCTCCGCCGCAATGAGCCGGCCCGAGAATCCGGTCGCGCCGTAGAGCAGGATTGTGTATCCCATGTCTTGAACTCCAGAGCCTCGCTCAGTGCGAGCGTTCCAGCACCCAGGTGACCAGGCTGCGCATGAAACGCAGATCGCGATTCTCCGGCACGCCGGCGAAATACGTGTCGAATTCGTAGAGCGCGGCGCCGGCCAGTCCGCGCGCGACCGCCCGCGCGTGATCGAGCGCGTCGGTCTCGGTCAGGAGCGCACGCACCCAGGCCACGTCATCGGGAGTGCGCGCACTGCGCGGCCGCGCGAGAAATTCCTTCAGCGCCTCCCGGTCGGCGTCGCCGGCCCGGCGCAGCGCGCAGATGATCATCAGCGTGCGCTTGCCCTCCAGCAGGTCGCCGTTGATCTCCTTGCCGTACTCCGCGCCGGCTTCGAGGTTCAGCAGATCGTCCTGAATCTGGAAGGCGGCGCCGAAAAAGAATCCGAGCCGCACGAGCGGATCGAGCGGCTTGCGGCCGCGCGCGCCGATCAGGCAGCCGACGCGCAGCGGATGAATGGCGCCGAGCCAGCAGGTCTTCTTGAGGACCATGCGCAGGTAGTCCTCGTCGGTCACGTCGGTGCGGTTGTCGCGCTGCCATCCCAGTTCGAGCGCCTGGCCTTCGGTGCTCTCCCACGCCATGCGTTCGGTCTCTTCGAAGATGCGGAGCGCGGTCGCGAGGCCGAGGCGATGGAAGTTGTCCTTGAGCGGCCGGAGACTGAGGAGTCCCATGGCGTCGCCGGCATTCAGCGCGAGCGGCATGCCGTGCAACGCATGCAGCGTCGGCGTGCCGCGGCGCTCGTCGCTCGCGTCCTCGATATCGTCGTGGACGAGCAGCGCGTTGTGCATCAGTTCAATCGATGCCGCCGTGGCGATGGCGTCCTCGGTGGGTGCGCCCATCGCGCGCGCCATCGCGATGCAGAGGCTCGATCGCAGCATCTTGCCGCCGCGCCGCGGGTAGTCGGCCACGAGTTCGTAGAGATACGAGCGGGGTTCTTCCTCGGGGAGATAACGGCGCACGCTCTGCCGGGTCAGCTCGCCGTATTCGGAGAGCATCGCCTGCACCAGCGGCTCATTGGTGGCGGTGAACGGCGCGGCGCTTGAGGATGCCACGGTGCACCGCTAGAAGGCGATCTCGACGTAACCGATCTGCAGTTCGCCGTGGCAGATCGCACCGCGCCAGGTGCCGGGGATGGTGCCCGGCCGGATGGTGATCGTCAGCGCGGGCGTTTTGTCCGGCGCCATGATCAGCGATCCTTTGATCTCGCCCTTTGGCGACTGCACGGAGTAGAAGGTGATCGGGTACTTCCCGGGAGCGGTCGCCGGCGCGATTTCCCACTGCACCACCTGCACGGCGCGCCGCTGGCCCTTGTGCAGGATTTGCGGATGGACCGCCGGCGCGTTCGGCTCCGGAGACTGGCTGTAGTAAGACGGCGCAGGCGCGGCCCGCGCCGGCTGGCCGGACCATGCGGAGATGGCGCGCGGCCATCCCCGGGGCGCGTCAGGCCGAACAGCGAACCGAGGAGCTGAAATTCCGCAGACACGAGTCGCTTGAGAGGATTGGCCGGTTCGGTGGCGAATCCTTCGAGGAAGCCAAGACCGGACATCAGCGTCTTGAATACGAGCTGTTCGGTCGCATCCAGCGCCTGCCGGTCGCTGTTGACGCCGGCGGCCTTGTCGCCCGCCTGGCGCAGACGTTGGGCGATGCGCTCGGAGCGCTCGATCTGCTCGGCCGCGATCTTGTAGCCCATGCGCACCGCGGAGACGACGGCGGCCTCGACGCTGTCGAACGCCACGCCGCCAACGGTCTGCTCGTTGTCGCTGGCGCCGCGATAGAAATTCGCGGCGCCCCGATTCGGCGTGGTTCGACTGCAACGATTGACGCTCGAAGCGCACAATGTTCTCGGTCATGGGTGGTCGTACCCGACGATGGATTCGAGTGATGGTTGTGTACCGGTGATCGCGAACGCGGCCAGCATGCCCGACATCACCGCGGCCTCGACGCAGCCAGCATCCAGGCCGCAGGCCGTCCAGTCGCCCGCGACCGTCATGTTGAGAATCACCAGTTCGAGCGGCGAGATGCGATCGCGGATCGTCGCGGGCAGCGACAGCGAGTAGCGGTCGACGATCCCGTGACGTTGGCCTTGAAATGATTGGCGAGCACGACGTCGCCGACTCTGGCATCTGTCGACCGTCAGCTTGGGCCACAGCCCGCGCATGCTGCTCCCGAACATGAGGTTGAGATCGTTCACGACCCGCCGTCGTTTCCGTCGGGGCTGGTCCGGCATCACGCCGCAGAAGTAGGCCACCGATCGCGCCTTGGTCGGCCGGGTCTTGCCGACGCCCGGCCGCTTCGCGCCAGGCTCGTTCGGTCGGCAGCGTGTGCGTCATGTCGGCCCAGGTATCAAACCGCCCCTCGAGCCCCGTGATGATCGCCGGCCCGCGAAACCACCCGAGCTCTTCGAGATCCTTTGCCAGCCAGGCCTGCCCCGCCTTGGTCCCGACCGTCTGATTCCGGCGGCTGAAATGTCGCCAATGCTTCGGGATATCCGGGTGATCACCGATGCCGCCGCGATCGAGTATCTCGGCAAAATCGTCGCGCCCGGTCGCAAAGATCACCGCATCGAAGTCCTCGCCCAGTTTCAGATCGATCGTTTGCCCTGATCCGCCGCTCGATTGAGGATCCTCGTCCGGCCAGCATCCGAAGTTGTCGAGCACCGGGCGTGTCGCGATCGGCCGGCTTCCTGAATCGCAGGCGCGTCACGAAGCGCCGGTCTTTCGACTCGAGGTCGAAGTCCGACTTCCGCGAGGGTGTGGCGGAAGTGAAACGCGACCGGCCTGAGCGGCGTGCCGTCGGCCGCCTTGCGCGCGTTGTTCGCCAGCACCTTGTAGAGCGGAGCGAAGACCGCATCCCCCATCCCGGATCGCATGCGCCAGAACATCGAGCCGCGGTAGGTGAAGAACATCCGCAGCGCGCCGCGCAGCGCGACACCGGCCGCCAGCCGCGGCCGCGCGCGGTCGCCGTCCTCGTACGCGAACACCAGATCGTAGATGCCGGTGATGAACTGCGATTTGAGCGACGTGTCCGTGGCGCCGTGCTTCTGCAGCCACGCGCGGTAGTCCATGTCGTTGATCGCGTCGAGCCCGTGCTCCGAAAACAGCACGCGGTCGCGATACAGGCCAACCGCAATCGTCATCACGATGTCGATGATCTCGGTCTTCCAGCGCAGCTTCTCGTCGATCGCCGCGACGTCCTGCAGCTGCTTCCGCGCCTGCGCGGCGACCGCCTTCAGGAGATTCAGCGCCGCCCCCACCATCTGCGGCGAGTGATTCAGGTCCTGCAGAATGGTCTCGATGAACATCGTCGTCTGAAGGACGGCCGCGGCGATCGTCAGCGAACCGTCACGGACCTTGCCGGCCACCCGTTCGACCAGGAGCCTCGAGCGACTGCGCGGAGTCGAGCGAGGAGGCCAGGTCGATCATTTCGTCGACGATCGAGCGCAGGTCCGGCCGCGGCTTGCCCGGCACGTCGTCAGCCGGCGGACCGATCTCGCTGAGGATCAGCGTCTTGAGAAGGTCCACCGCCCGCAGCAGGTAGTTCGCCAGCGTGAACGGATTGGTCGCCGCGTCCAGCGGATCGCCGGGCAATCCTTTCTCCGGCGGCAGGAAACCGCTCCACACGGTCGCATTGCCCTGGCAATCCTCCGCCCGTCACGCCAATGTGCGGCTCGGGAAAAAACGCCTGGTCGAAGCTCGCATGCGCAAGCCGCCGCGTTCGGATCGGCCTCGTCCGGCCCCCACTTGTACTTCGCGACTTCGTCATAGCAGTCGCGGATCATCTTGAAGGCGTTCTCGTAGAAACCCAGCCAGACGTGCAGCCCGTGCTCGTGAATGCGGCCGTCGGCGTCCCGGCCCGACGCGCCTTTGCCGCCCAGCCGCCAGCTCTGCTCGTAGACGGAGACCTCGTAGTCCGGCAGCTTCGAGAGGTGCCACGCGGCCGCCAGCCCCGCGCAGCCGCCGCCGACGATGGCGACGCGAATGCGTGGCCTGCGGCCCCGGCCCCGAGTCCGGCGCATTCGCTCGCCTTGCTCACGGGCCGCCTCCGTGCCCGCGTCGCACTGCGTCGCGCGATCGTCTTCTTCGTCTTAGAAGGCATAGTGGAAATCGACCGAAATCGTGTTCACGACGGTCCGCACGTCGCTGTTGATTTTTACCGCGCTCGCCACCGGCGTGCCGTCGAAAAACGTTCGCGTCAACGCGATGTTCGTGTCCTCGAAGAAGACGTGGTTGAACGCGAAATCGAGGCTGGCCTTGTGGCCCGCATGCCAGCTCGCGCCGAACCCGAGCCAGACGCGGTCCGAATCGGGGACCGTCGTATCGCGAAAGGCGTCGACGGTGGGGGTCGTATCGAAGTGCACGCCGCCGCGCAGCGTCCAGTCATTCTTCAACGGATGCTCGGCGCCGAACGCCACCGCGTAGGCATCGCGATAATTCGCGGTGCGCACGGCGTCGGCGCGGCCGTCCGCAAAACGGATCCGCACTTCCTTGAACGTGCTCCAGTCGAACCATTCGAACTCGCCGAGCAGCACGAGGTTGTGCGCGACGGTCGTCATCGCGCCCACCGTCGCGATCGCCGGCAGATTCAGATCGGCTTTCGCGTCGACCACGCCGTTGAATGCCGCCAGCGGCGCGGGCAGCCCGGTGATGGTCGACGAGCCGCTGATCTCGTGCTTCATGCCGGATCGGTAGTGAAATCCGACGCGCGAGCCGTCGTTGACGCTGTAGAGCGCGCCCGCGTTGTAGCCCGGGGTGTAGTCGTGGCCGCTCGTCGAGATGCTCGCGTCGGTCGCGGCGGTCGGGCCGCCCGGCGCGAGCGGATTCGGAATCGCGCTGGTCAACGAGCTCTTCGCGTATTGAACGTCCAGGCCGCCGCCGACCGACCAATGGGGATCGAAACGATAGGCGCCGACGAAACCCGCATTGATGGTCCTGAGCGACGCATCGGTCGCGTCGTAGCGCCCGTGCCAGTCCGGCGCGAACGTCGTCGCGAGCCCGAACGGCGCGTTCACGCCGAAGCCGAATGCGGCGCGCCCGTTCATCATCGGCATCGCCGAGTAGAAGTTGGGAACCGGCGTCGGATCGGTGGGGTTGTGCGCGTTGCCGCCGGCGATTGGCGCAAACGCCCCGAGCGTTCCCGGCGTCGCCGCCGCCGATCCGCGATTGACCTGATCGCTGCGCGGAATGATCACATGCGTGCCGATGGAGATCTTGATGCCACCGGGCCGGGACGGATCCCAGATTTTCGTCAGCCCCGCGGGATTGAAGAAGATGGTTCCCAGTTCGTCGGCGACCACGGTATTTCCGGCGTCCACACGGCCCAGCCCGCGCACGCTCTGCTGGTTGATGAAGAAACCCGTCGCCAGCGTCCGGTCCGACGACCCGATGACCACCGCGAGAACCAACCATGCCGCTTTTTTCATATCGCCTCCGCGGCACTCATCATTAGTAAGGAGTGGCGCATTCTACCGAGTAAAACGTGCGCCGCCTCATGGATTCACACCGAAATCCCGGAAAATCGCAGAAAAATGGCAGGAGCGCGCCTGATTGTTGAGGTTAACGGCCTGCGAGCGGGACAGGAATGTTCGCCCGGGCCACGGACCGCCCGGGCGAAACAGGTGGACAGGCTGCTGCGGCTAGTGGCCGCTGTTGAACGACTCGGACATCTTCGCCAGCGCCTGGTCCAGTGTGAAGCTCGCGGCCTTCTGACGTGGCGGGAAGTCCTTGAAGGTATTGAGGAACGGCTGCACGACGGGGCCGTGCGCCGGGCCGCTTGTTACAATCGCGATGCATGCCTGAACGGTCGTCGTCGTCGGTCGCGTTCATGCTGCGCGCCCTCGCCTATCGCAACTACCGGCTGTTCTTCGGCGGTCAGGTCGTCTCGCTCATCGGCACGTGGATCACCACCACGGCCACGAACTGGCTGGTCTACCGCCTGACCGGCTCGGCGTTCCTGCTCGGCGTCATCGCGTTCGCGAGCCAGTTTCCGGCCTTCCTGCTCGGCCCCTTCGCCGGCATCGTCGTCGATCGCTACGATCGTCATCGGCTGCTCGTCATCACGCAGACGATCTCGATGCTCCAGTCCTTCGCGCTGGCGATCCTGGTGTTGTCGAATCGAATCACCCTCACGTGGATCGTCGTCCTGAGCGTCGTGCAGGGGCTCGTGAATGCCTTCGACATGCCGGCGCGGCAGTCGTTCATGCTCACGATGATCGAGAACCGCGAGGATCTCGGCAACGCCATCGCGCTGAATTCGTCGATGGTGAACCTGGCGCGGCTGGTCGGACCGTCGATCGCCGGCGTGGTGATCGCCACGACCAACGAAGGCTGGTGTTTCCTGATCGATGGCGTGAGCTACGTCGCGGTGATCGTCGCGTTGGTGCGCATGCGGATCGCGGAGGCGCCGGCCGCCGTCAGGCGAGGCGGCGCGCGGGAGCAGCTGGCCGAGGGATTCCGCTATGCGTTCGGGTTTGCCCCGATTCGATCGATCATCCTGCTGCTGGCGCTCGTCAGCCTGGTCGGCGTGCCCTACTCCGTGCTGATGCCGGTCTTTGCCACCACGGTGTTCCACGGCGGACCGCACACGCTCGGCATCCTGATGACATCGTCAGGCGGTGGCGCGCTGCTCGGCGCGCTGTGGCTCGCGAGCCGGCGGTCGGTGATCGGCCTCGGCCGCGTCATCCCCACAGCGAGTGCGCTCTTCGGCGTCGGGCTGATCGCCTTCTCGTTCACCCGCGTGCTGCCTCTTGCGATTCCCTGCCTGGTGCTCGCGGGATTCGGATTCATGGTGCAGATGGCGTCCAGCAACACGCTGATTCAGACCATCGTGGACGACGAGAAGCGCGGACGCGTGATGAGCTTCTACATGATGGCGTTTCTCGGGACGGCGCCGTTCGGCAGCCTGATCGCCGGATCGCTGTCCTCGCGCATCGGCGCCGGACACACGCTGCTGGTGGGCGGCGCGTGCTGCCTGCTCGGCGCGGCATGGTTCACCAGAAACCTGCCGACGATCCGGAAAGCGGTGCGGCCGATCTACATCAGGCTCGGCATTCTTCCCGAAGTGGCAAGCGGCCTGGTGCAGGCGGCTGAGCTATCGGTCCCACCTGAACAGGGATAAATTTCTGGCCCGTCATCGCGGCCTGCGGTAGTCTGCCGCGCAGTTCATCCAATCACCGAACTCCTGGGACATGTCTCAGGGGTGAAGGAGGAATCTGATGCGCGCGATCCTGTTTGTACCGTGGCTCGTGCTCGCGTCTGCAGCGGTCGCGCAGGCCCAGTCGGGACCGTGTACCGACGCGGCCATCAAGCAAGGCAACCTGCCGCAGGCCGACGATGCCTATTCGTACATGCCTCCGTACGGCAAGCCGGTGATCGGCAAGCCTGCGATTCAAACCGCCAACAAGAATAGTTTTTCCAACCGGACCAACGTCACGCGCGCCTGGCAAGCCGATCACCGGATCGTCACCAATGCGTCCGGCGACATGGCCTACGAATCCGGCACGATGCGCATGGGCTATACCGAGGACGGCAAGCGGACCGAATTCGAAGCGGTCATGCTGACGGTCTACAAAGCCAGGGGAAACGTCTGCCAGGTGGTGGCGTTGACGATGCAGCCGCTCGAAGACGCGCCGGCGCGCTGATCGGTTCGCGTCAGCGGAATTTCGCCGCCATCCGCTGCTGGATATCGTCGGCCTGCTGGCTGGCGCGAAATTCGATCACCCTGAAATCGGCCAGGCCGCGCGCGCAGAACGGATCGGCCCTGGCGATCGCCTCGATCTCGTCGCGGCTCTTCCCCACCGCGACGATGATTCCGCCGTCGCGCGGGATCTTGCGGCCGGAGACGAGAAAGTGTCCCGACGCGTAGTGCTTCTTCAGGAACTTGACGTGCGCGGACATGTGCGCGTCGATCTCGGTCAGCGGGACCTTGTAGATCAGTTCGATGATGAACATAGCGAGTTACCGCGAAACGGCGCTGTCGATGTCCATGAGCAGCGAATCGATGGTGATGCGGCGGCCCGCCGCATAGGCGCGTGCCCAGCGGTCGGGACCGAGCCGCGCGCGCGCTTCGCGTTCCGCCTGCTCGCGAAGGTCGTGGACGGAAGGGTCGAGGAGCGCCGCGCCGGTACGATCGGTGATGGCGTCCCGCGCGCCCAGGATCCGCGCCGCCCACGCATCGTCGCCCTTGAGGATCGCGGCCGCCGCGAGCGGCACCAGCGCGTAGACGAACGCAAAGCGGTCCTGGAGCTCGAGGATCCGCGCCAGGCTTTCGCGGACGAACGCGATCGCCTGGTCCGCGTTGCCGGCGCGCACGGCGCAGAGGGCGCGGATATAGAGACCGAGTTCGCTGAACCACGGTCCGGCGCGACGCAGCGGCTCGGCAGCGGCGTCCAGTACCCGGCCCGCTTCGGCGAGATCGCCACCCGCCAGCGCGACCCACGCCAGTCCGCTGAGGCCGTTGCCCACGCCCCACGGGACGGACATTCGCTCGAACGCGTCGACACTGTCCATGAACCAGTCGCGCGCCGCGTCCAGGTTGCCGGCGGCGAGTTCCAGGTGTCCGAGGAGATTTTTCGCTTCGGCGGCGATGCCCAGCTCGCCGGCAGATTCGGCGAGCACCAGCGCGTGAGCCATCGCCGTGTGCGCGGACGGCAATTCTCCCTGCGTGTAGCGCATGACGGCTGCTCCGGCGAGCGCCGTCGCCTCGACGCCCGCGTCAAGTGACGGCAACTTCAGGATGGCTTCGTACCAGCGCAGGCCTTCGGCGCCGTGACCTCTGATGACCCAGAAGAACAACAGGCTCCACGCGATCCGTGCCGCGTCTGCCGCGCGGCCGCATTCGATCAGCCACATCAGCGCGCCGCGATAGCTCTCGAGATCCTCGCGCACCCGGTCCAGCCAGACGGGCTGCGCGAGACCGACGAGGCCCTCGCCGGCGAGCGCCGCTTCGCGGCAGCAGTAGCGCGCCAGCCCCTCCAACGCGTCATCCCGCTCGCCGGCCTCGGATAACTGCAACGCCGCGTAGGCGCGCACGGTCTCGAGCATGTGGTAGAGCGGACAGGTCGGAACCACCGAGGTCTCCGCGCGCGACAACAGGCTCTTGTCGATCAGGCGGGCGGCGGCGGCGAGCGCGTCGTCTGTTCCGGATGCGGTCTCGCGACCCGACAGCACTTCCGCCGCGGCATCAATCGGAAAGAGACCCGGCAGCGCACCGAAACGGCGGAACGCGCGCTGCTCGTCGGGCTCGAGGAGCTGATAACTCCACGCCACGGTGGCGTTCATCGTGCGCTGCCGCTCGGGCAGATCGCGCGGCGCGATCGCGGAGAGCAGCACGTCCTGTTCGAGGCGGCCGAGCAGCCCCTCGGCGGTCAACGTCTTGATCCACGGCGCCGCCAGTTCCAGGGCGAGCGGCAATGCGTCGAGACGGCGGCAGATCGCCGTCACCGTCGCGCCGTTCGACGGCGACAGGCGGAAATCCGGCTGCACGTCGCGCACGCGTTCCACGAACAGGCGCACCGCCGGAGAGAGCGCCAGATCGGCGAGCGGCAGCGCATCCGAGCCTTCGTCGAGCGCCAGCGGACCGACCGGGTACTCGCGCTCGCCGCGCAGGCGGAGCGGCGCGCGGCTCGTGACGAGGACCTGCAGCGGCGCGACGGACGAGAGCAGCTCGGCGACGAGCGGCGCCGCGTCCAGCAGGTGCTCGAAATTATCCAGCACCAGCAGCGTGGAGTGTTCCTGGCACGCGTTGCGCACGCGGACCGGAAGGTCGGAGACGGTGATGTCGGAGAAACCGAACGCCTCCGCGATCGCCGAGGCGGCCAGCGCCGGATTGGTCATCGCCGCGAGCGAGACGAAGATGACGCGCGAGCTCTCGCCGGCCGCGATGACTCGCGCGGTTTCGAGCGCGAGGCGCGTCTTGCCGACGCCTCCGGGGCCGGTGAGGGTGATGAGCCGGGCGACCCGCTTCCCCAGCCAGTCGCGCAGTTGGTTGACCTCGGCGTCGCGCCCGACGAGTGTCGTGAGCGGCACGGGCAGCAGCACGCTGCTCAACTCGTCGGCGGCTGTCTGAGCCGGCGCGCGCGCGCTCGCGAGGAGCAGGTCGCGATCCGTGCCGGACAGATCGAGTGCCGCCGAAAGCGCCCGCACGGTATCGATGTGGGGCCGCCGCCGTTCGCCGCGCTCGAGCGAGCTCACGGCATGCACCGACAGCCCCGCGATCGTCGCGAGTTCCTCCTGGGTAAAGCCCGCCGCCTCCCGCAGGCCCTTCAAACGGGCGCCGAACGACCCCGGGCCGTCTCGTTTCATCGCGACGTCATCTTACTGCTGCGCTCGAGCGGGCATCGTTGTCACGTCGTCAGCCACTCGCTCGTCTCACGATCATGACGACGTTATGGCATTACCGTGAAACAGGAGCCGGGCGGCCACTTATCCTGCTGCATGGCCTCGGCATGTCACACACGGCGTGGAACCCGGTGACGCCCTATCTGTGCGAGGACGCGTCGAGTTATCGCGTTCGATATCGCCGGATGCGGGTCGACGCCGGCGCTGCCGGACGGGACGGCGCCGACGATTGTCAATCTCGTTGACGCCTTCGAGCAGTCGATTCGGGAAATGGGGCTCACGGCCCCCGGTGGACATCGCCGGCAATTCTCTTGGCGGCGAGATGGCGCTCGAGGCGGCGAAGCGCGGCATCGCGCGCAGCGTTGTCGCCATTTCGCCTGCCGGCTTATGGAAAGACGGACCCGCGCCTCATGTGAAGTATGTCTTCGGCAGCCTGCGATTCATGTCCGTGAATTTTCCGAACGTCCGGAAGGCGGCCATGGGAGTCCCGTTGCTGCGGGAACTGGCATTGGCGGTGCCCATCTCGGTTGGAAGCAGACACATGCCGGCGAGCGACGCGCGCCGCGCGGTGGACGATCTCGCGGCCTCCACGGCATTCGAGGAGACATTCCTGAACACGCATGCGCCTTTTTCGGGAACCGGCATCACCGTACCGGTGACCGTCGCGTTCGGCAGCCGTGACTGGATTCTTCCTGAAAGCTCGCGACGCCGGGATGCTCTGCCGGCGCACACCACGTGGGTGATCAAGAAGGGCTGGGGACACGTGCCGATGTGGATCGACCCGGCCGGCGTCTCGCGGCTGATCCTCGAAGGTACGCGCCAGGCCTCAGCGAAACGGTGCGGCAATGGCGTGGGCCGCACGGCCGGCGATCGCGCCGGCGGTGCCGGTGATGAGTCCGATCGGAATCAATAACAAGGGCACGGCCCACAGCGCCTCGTCGAGACCGCCGCTGTCCTGAGCCGCCTGCAAGGTCGCGGGATCGTGCCAGATCGCCAGGCAGATGATCGTGCCCGCCGCGGCGAACGCCCCGCCGAGAGCGGCGGTGACGAACGCCGCCAGCACGCCGCCGCGCAGATCGCCGGATCGCCACGTCTGCCACGCGGCGCCGATCGCAAACGTCGCGATGAGCGCGTAACTCATGACCGCGGACCGCGGCGCGACGACGCCCGGGGTGTACTGGACCGGGGCGAGCGTGTCGAACAGGTAGCGTGTGATCAGGATTCCGCCGGCGAGCGCGGCCCACATCCACGTTTTCCACGCGATGTAGCGGGCGACCTGCCGGATATACCACGCGTCGGCGCCACGACCGAGCGCCGGAACGATCGCCTGGCGGTACTCCTCCAGGAGATCGCCGGAGATGCAGTCGCGATCCTCGGCGCTCAGCAGGGTTCGCAGGAGCCATTCGGCCCAGCGCGGTGGAAAAGCGGCCGGACGATCGAGCGTCATGCGAGACTCCTTGTCTTGACGAGCGGCCAGGTCAGGCCCCGCCAGATGTTGTCGGCCGCCTGCCGCGCGTCATTCAGCGCGCGAACACCCGCCGGCAGCAGCCGGTAGTAGCGGCGCGCGCGGCCGGCGCGAACCGGCGTCCCCGCGCCAAGGCGCGACGCCAGCAGCTTCTTCCGCTCCAGCCGATTCAGCGTGGCGTGAACGGCGCCGGGGGCGACATCGCGATCCAGCCGTGCCTGCACTTCTTTCAGGATGGCGCGGCCGTAGGCCTCGGCTTGCAGCCGCATGACCGCGATCAGCACCGCCTGCTCGAACGACCCCAGCACATCCGCCATGTTGACTACATTGTAGGCATAGCAAACCGGATGTCAAGGTAGCATGGTCGGCGCTGGACGGCGCGAATACCGCGACATTGACATCGGAGGCGCACGTGATCACTCGAGGCCTGCTGGTTCATCTGGAAGCGAAGCCGGGCAAGGACGCCGACGTCGAAGCCTTTCTGCAGGCAGGACTGCCGCTGGTGCGGCAGGAGCCTGCGACCGACCGCGTGGTTCGCGGTCCGCTTCGGCCGCTCCGAATACGGCATCGTGGATGTATTTCCCGACGACGCCGGGCGCGATGCGCATCTGACCGGCGCGGTCGCCAAGGCGCTCTTCGCGCAGGCCGACGCGCTCCTCGCCACGCCTCCCCGCGTCCAGAAGTTCGACGTGCTGGCGCACAAGCTGCCGGCGCAGCCGCCGGACGATCCCGGACGAGAAAGGGCTGTTGCTCACCTTCAAGGCCAAGGAAGGGCACCAATCCACCGTCGAGCAGTTCCTGCGCGACGCGCGCGCGCTCGTTGACGATGAACCGGGGACGACCGCGTGGTTCGCGATCCACCTCGACGACGGGCACTACGGAATCTTCGATGTGTTCCCGGGTCAGCATGCGCGCCTCGCACACCTGACAGGCCACGTGGCCCGCGGACTGGTGGCCCACGCGCTCGAACTGCTGGGCAGCCTGCCCGATCCCGCGCTGCCCAACGTGCTGGCAGAAAAGTTATAGGCGCGACAGGTAAGCTATGAGCTGGAGAAAAGGGGTGTCACATGGATCGCTTTGATGTCGCGCCGAACTCGACGGTCGGCGGATCCCTGGGGATCGACGAACGCGTCACCGTGTTCATGCGTTCGGTCTACGGGTGGATGGGGATCGGACTCGCGATCACCGCGCTGACGGCCACGTTCATCGCGTCGTCGCCGGCGGTCGTCGGCGCGCTGGCCGGGAACCGGTTCCTGTTCTGGGGCCTGATGCTCGCGCAGCTCGGCATCGTGGTGATGCTGTCGGCGCGCGCGCAGCAGCTCTCGTCGGCCGCGGCGGCGGGAATGTTCGTCGCGTATTCAGCGCTCACCGGCGTGACCTTCTCGTTCATCCTCGTCGCGTTCACCGGTGAGTCAATCGCCACGACGTTTCTCGTCACCGCGACGATGTTCGGGGCGATGGCCGCCTACGGCACGATGACCAGCCGGAGCCTGGCGGGCTGGGGCCAGTTCCTGTTCATGGGCCTGATTGGCGTGGTCGTCGCGTCGATCGTCGGCATGTTCTGGCACAGCGACGGCCTGCAGTTCGTGCTCTCGTTCGTCGGCGTCATCGTCTTCACCGGCCTGGCCGCGTACGACGCGCAGCGTCTGAAGGCCATGGCACTGGCGACGCCGCAAGGACAGACCGGGTCCTACGCCATCGTCGGCGCGCTGACGATGTATCTGGACTTCATCAATCTGTTCCTGATGCTGCTGCGCTTCACCGGAAATCGGCGCAACTAGCCATCGCTAGCTCCGAATCCAGAATTTCAGTTCCTGGGCCTTCGGCTCCTTGAACCAGGACGCCTGCCAGCCCTTGGGATCCTTGAAGAAATCCGTGACGTCCTGCTGTTTCTTCTGCAGGGCCGCCGCGACCGCCCGGAACTGGTAGTGGTCGTAGACGGCCTGAATATGAGACGCGTAGGCGCGTGCCAGGCCGCTATTTCCCTGGACAATCACCAGGTTCTCATCGTTCTTGCTGGTCGCCGCCGCCGAGAAATTGTGCGATCCGGTGACCACGACCGGCTTTTCTCCCATCGGATCGATCACGATGATCTTCGAATGGACGATCGCAAACCCGATGTTGTTGAGAAATGCACCGCGCGTCACTTCGGCGGCCCACCGCCCGATGCTGTGGAGGCCCTGCGGCTGAACGATCTGAAACTTGTGCGATTCGTGCTCGCCGCGACGCACCAGCGTGACGCCGGCCTCGTCGGTTTCCTGGCTGTCGAGCGTGGACACGACGCCCTTGATGTACAGGGGCGGCATATCGTCTTCGCGCCCGACAATCGCCGTCAGCAGCGACGATGAGCCCGGCTGGAACATCAGGAAGACGATGCCGTCCTTCGCTTCGTTGATCAGATCCTCGACCTGCGCCATCTCCTGTGCCGCCGTGGTCCGCGAAAACCAGACATCCACGCTGGCGCCTTCCAGCATCGACGCGCGAACATGCGAATTCGACGTCGCGAGCGCCTTGTCAGCGGTCGAACCGGCTGCCCGCAGGACGTTCCATTGATCGAGGAATGATGTGGCCACACCCGGATCGTTGAACAGGATCCCGTTGTTGATCTGAGTGCACAGGCCGGTCGGCGACCAGTTCGTGCTTCCGGTCCACACGGACACCGGCTGGTGCGACGAATCGGTGACGACCATGAATTTGTTGTGGCCGAGCACCTTGCTAGGCAGCAGGCGATCGATGACGTCGCAGTGTGCGGCTTTCAAGCGTGCACGCGAGTCTTGATTCTCATCGTCCGAGGCTGAGTCGTGGGTGCCGTTCGAAAGCACCACGTGAGCGTGATCGCCCAGCGCTTCGAGCCTCTCGATCAGAATCTCGTCTGACAACTCGTACAACGCAGCGAACACGTGCCCCTGATTGGCCTTGGCCTGGTCCAGCACTTCGAACAGCCGCAGCCGCAGATCTCCGGATAGAAACGTCCGGACCTGGTTCTCGGTCTCGTCGTTCAGATCCTGTTTGAATTTCCGGAGGTTGGCCGCGCTCAGGTCGCCGCCGAGCAGTCGACTCATGAACTGACTGATGACGAACCCGCGATTGAAGTAGCACTCCAGGTTCGTATCCACCGATCCAGTGAGCATGACCTGGTCAGAAAAGGGGCTGGCCAGTGCCGGTTGGGGCATCGGAGTGCCCGCCCCGCTCTGGATCACGGGAATGGCCTGATAGGCCACCGTGTCGCCCTGCATGGGCTCGTGGTCCGTCCAGGTGTAGCGGCGGATCGGGGAGATGTCGGATGCAGAAGGGTGGGCGGGATCGGCGCCGTCAGCGGAAAACGTGACGCGGTTCCGCAGGGTTTCCGGCTCGCCGCCGTTGCGTTTTCGGAGCAGCTGGAAGCCGACGCAGTCCGCAATCGGCTCGGTCGACTGCCACACGACGAACACGTCGTCGCTCGTCGGAACTCCCTGGATCTTGATCGACATGGCAACCTCCGCAGATCAATTCCAATCGCGGCGATCGCTGGAACACCAGCTTTCTTCTTAAGTAACGCCCTGGCGCGCTGCTTCGAACACCGTGCGACGTGTTGGGTTCTCGAACTCCTGATCCCAGTCTCCGACGTAGATCGGGTTCCCGTCCGGATCGGCGAACGAGATGTAGTTGGCTTCTTCCGATTTGATGACCTCGCTGACTTCGACGCCGTGTTTGCGGAGCCGCGCCGCGAGATCGGCGATCGGTTCGTCCCGCGACACGACGAGGCCAATCTGCACCGATCCTCTCGTGCCCGGCTGCGGATATTTCGCCGACCAGGGATGCAGGCCGATGACGAGCGTCTTTCCCGCCTGCACGGTGGCCCAGTGATTCCCGAACCGGTTGGTGAGCTTGAGGCCGAGCACCTCCGTGTAGAACCGGATGGCGTTGTCCATATTGGACACGTAGACCGTTGCGTTGCCGCCGTTAATCATGGTGACAGTCCTCCTGCCCCGCCGATATTCTCAACCCGTGGCAATCCGAAAGATCCAGTTGAAGGGCCAGTTCGCGATCGATCGCAGCGAGGCGGAGCCGCTGTCGCTGCAGATCGTCCGCCAGGTGCAGGCGGCGATTGAAGCAGGACGCGTCGCTCGGGGAACGCAGCTGCCCTCCACACGGTCACTTGCCCGCGCACTCGGCATATCCCGCAACACCGTCCTTACGGCGTACGACGAACTGGCCGCGCGAGGCGTCATTCGCGGCCGCCGCGGTGCTGGAATGTATGCGTCAGTGCCAGCCGGGATCTCTCGATTTGATCTGAGCGCCGTCATGCGCGAGGCGCAGTATCCAACCCGGACGATCGCGCTCCGCGATCAGGACGGAAACCCTCTGAGCGTCAGCTACTAGTCAGGCCTCCCGCCGCCCGCAGCCGCCAGCTCGGGTCACTGGCGATAGCGATACAGACGCGCAATCCCCTCGACGGTTTCGCGAATGGCGCGCTGACCGCGCACGCGGTCCTCGTCAGCGATCGCCGTCGAGCGGCCGGCGCCCGTGCCGTCGAGCTCGGTACGCGGTACTCGCGCAGGGCAATGCCGTCGAAGACGTAGAGGCGATGCGCGTCGTCAAGAGCGCGCCGTACACGCTCCCATAGCTCGACGCGACCACCTGCGGATCCGTCGATCGCTGCGGCGCCGGCGCGCCCGTCCTTGCGGAACAGCGGCCGCCCGAAGAAGGCCGCCGGCGGCCGCGGCTGGTGGCCCAGAAGCGCGTAGAGCGTCGGCGTGAGATCGGTCGTAAACGCTGGCGCCGACGTGTCGGCGCGGACGCCCGCCCACGCCGACGGCAGGTGCACGATCAGCGGAACCTGCAGGATCTCGGGAAAGATCGTGTACGCGTGCCCCATCCGCCCCTGCTCGCCGAGCGAGTCGCCGTGATCGGCGGTCACGACGATCAGGCTGTCATCGAACAGCCCGCGCGACTTCAGATCGTCGATGAACTCGCCGAAGCACGCATCGAGCCGGCGGACCCGTGACGCGTAGGGCGCGTAGAACTCCCCGTACGAGCATCGTCGACGGGCGCCGCTCCCTCGCGGGTGATCGCGGCGATGTGGACATCCTGCGGGAGCGAATAGACGAACGCCGGCGGCCCGCCGGCCTTCAGCCGATCGAGCCGGCCGCGAATCTCGCCGAGCGTGCGGCACAGACGGAAGTCGGCGACCTGGACGTCGGCGTCGAGCGGCGAGCGCAAGGTGCTCGGCGGCAGGATGACGTCGAGGATGTTGTCCATGCTGATCCACTGCGCGTACTGCTCGTGCTCCAGCAGCCTGGCGAGCGTATTCATCGGCGCAAACGGCGTCACGTACTGCTTGTGCAGCACGAGGCCTCCCACCCACAGCGACGGCACCGACAGGCCGGTGGCGCCGTAGCGCGTGAACGCGCGCTCGAAGACCGTGCTCTCGCGCGCGAAGCGCTCGAGCGCGGGCGTGAACGTCACCCGCGGGTTGTATGCCGACACATAGTCCCGCCGCAGGCTGTCGACGACGAACACGAAGATGTGCGGCCGGACGGCGGCGGGCGCGCCGTCGAGCGCCGCCAGATCGATCGTCACCGGCGCGACGGGCGTGCCGCGCGGAATGTTCGTGTGCAGCTGCAGAAAATCGACGAGCCCGGCGTCGGACACCGGCGCCGGCGGCGCCAGCGCATCCTCGATCAACCGGATCGACGCATCGTGCCCTTTCCAGACCTCCGCCGCCTGCGCCGCTGCGCCGCCCACACGTGATACCGCCGTGTTCAGGGCCAGCAGGACGAAGCACAGTGCAAAGGGGACGACGCCGCCGCGCGGTGTTCGAATCGGCAGGATGCGTAAGCTGCCGCGAGAGCGAGCAGCCAGGACGCCACCGCAGCACTCTTGGCGACGACGAAGTTCCAGTCGGATTTCGCCGCCTGCCGTTCGATCAGCCAAACCGCAATAGCGACCACTGCAAACCAACCGAGCGCAGCAGCGCGTGACCTCGTCGCCCATCGCGGGACCAGGCCGCTCAGCGCCTGATCGAGGCCGGGCCCCGCTTCAGTCGCACGCGGCCCGAACGCCGCCGCCAGGGCCGCCCCGAACGCGACTGCCACGAGCGTGCCCCGCACGCCGACCAGCGCGATCGGCCGAAGCACGACGCGCGAGAGGAAGAGCGCCAGCGCGATCGCGAGGACGCCTCGCGCGAGCCATGCCTCGACGCCGGGGCGCGGCGAGATCAGCCGTGAGAGTCCGCGAACGACGCAAATCACGGCAAAGCCGCCTGAGAACACGACAAGGTGCAGCAGCAGGCTGCGCAGGCCGCCGAGCCCCGCGCTCCGCACGCCGAGCGGGAACACGAACGGCAGCGCCGTCAGCGCGTGCGTCAACGTGACCGCGAGCGCGCCGAGCGCGCAAGCCGCAAAATCGCGGGACACCGCGACGGCGCCGGCCGTGTCCGCGTGCGGCCCGGAACGGACCCGGGACAGATCCATCAATGCGATCCACACCGGCGGCACGAGCGCCAGCAGCGCGAGCACGAGCGCGAACGACGACGGTTCGAGCCGGGACAGCGGCGGTGCAACGAACAGCGCCACGCCCGCCAGCATCCATGCTGCGATGAACGCGCGCGCACCTCGATGGCCCGACCGCAGCCAGGGCGCAAGCGCCGCCGCACAGGCGGCGAGCGCGGCGAGTGAGATCCACGCGTGCTGCCCCGCGAACGTGACGAGCGCCGGCACCAGTCCCGGCTTGAGGAACTGCTCCGACGCGAACGGGATGGCGCTCAGCAGGCAGTACGCCGCCGTGGCGAACCAGAACACGGCGGTCATCGCGCGGGTCAAGGCGATTCGCATCAGCGATTCGCGGCGACGCGCTCGAGCCAGACGGCGAGCTCGGCGCGCCTCGACGGATCCAGTTCGACTGCGCGCTCGAAATGACGCCGCGCCTCGGCGCGATGGCCGGCGCCGGCCTCGATCCGGCCGAGCGCAATGTGAACGTCCACGTAGTTTTCGGCCGCCGCGAGTGCGCGCTCGAGGTACCTCCGTGCATCCTCCGGCCGGCTCTGCCGTTCCGCCACCAGCCCAGCGACCAGCAGCGCGTCGGCATCGGACGGAAACCGCGCGAGCACCTCGTCCGCGGCCCGCCCCGCCTCGGCAACCTTGTTCTCGCGAAGGGCGAGGCGAGCGAGACCGAGCTGCACGTCGGCGCTCGACGAACCGAGTGCCGCGGCCTTCGAGTAGCGGTCCAGCGCCTCGGCAGTCCGGCCGGCGTGCTCGTACGCGAGCCCGAGGTAAAACAACTGTTCGCTGTTGCGCGGATCGAACGACACGCACCGCTCGAACGCCTCGAGCGATTTCTGCCGCTCGCCGGCACGCGCGTACGCGTTGCCGATCGCCGGACAGGCGTCGACCGGCGTCGGCGAAACGTCGATGAACCGTTCCCACGCCGCCGCTTCGTCGGCGGCGCGGTTCAACTGTCCGTAGATGCGTGCGAGCCGCTCGGCATAAACCTGCTGCGTCGGAAAGCGCGTCCACCAGCTTGGACGTGGGCTCGAGCGCGTCCGCATACTGCCCCGCGGCGTACTCGTCGTTGCTGAACGCGAGCCACTTCTCGACGCCGGCGTTCGAATCGGCTGATGCCGGCGACAGCCGCCGGCGCCGGCCTCAACACCCACCCATAGGCGATCAGCACGAGCGCGCCGCCGGCAAGACGCGCCAAGGCCGTCATGTCAGAACTGCACCGAGAGGCCGGCGTTGATCGTCGTCTGCCAGACGGGGGAGCGGTCGGGACGCTCCTGGTGGCTCACGCCGGCGCCGCCGGAGAGTCGCAGGCGCGCGCCGAGGAGGAAGTCGAATTCTCCCCGGACCGTATCGGAGTCGAACGTGGCCAGATCCTGGACGCTGTGGACTTCTGCGCGGCTGAAACCGTGACCGTAGTTGAGGCCGAAGTAACTGGTCCCGTCGCCGCCGAAGTAGCGGCGAAACCCGGCGACGTAGCTGTCCGAATGAAGATTCCCCCTCGCCGGGGACGTAGTAAAGCTTTCCGGTCCACATCCAGTTGCCGATGTACTTCGTGAGCGTGGCGACGTAAATCTGCGTGAGTGGCGCGGAGAAATCCATGTAGCGAAACCCGCCCGATACCTCAAAGCCGCGGCCGAACGACTGATACTGGTCGAAGGCCACGCGATACCGGGGATACAGGGAAGGTTCTGATTCCGGCGCGACGCCGAGGCCGACGAAGGCGTACGTGCCGGGCCTGAAGCGCGGGTAGAACTCCGCTTCGAAGAAGTTGTCGCGCAGCCCGAATCGTTCCGCGTGGCTCCAGCGCATGATCAGCGATCCGACGCCGGTCCGGCGTGTGAGCGACGCCGTCGCCTCCTGCCATGGGTCCGATCCATCGTCAAACGCGTCGAGCGTGTAGGTCGTTCCGGCCCACCACGGACGGTTCGCCGCCTCGATTCGATCGCGAACCGCCCGGGCGGTGACGTTGCCGGGCTGACCGGTGAGAATCCGATCGGCCTGCCCGAGCGCTTCGGCGGAATGGCCCGACCAGTACTCGACGTTCATCAGCGCGACGCGCGCATCGGTGTAGGCGGGGGCCTGCGTCAGCACCTGTTGCAGGGCTGGACGCGCCTCGTCGTATCGTCCTTCCCACGAGAGCACCAGGCCGTAGAGCAGCCGCGCGTCCACGTCACGAGGCGCTTCGCCGAGATGCGTCTCCAGCATGCTCAGCGCTTCTTCGCGGCGCCCCGACGTTGCCGCCGCGCGCGCCTGGGTCAGAATGTCGTCCTGGCCCGCGGCGCACAGGGGCGCCACGAGCAGGCATGCCGAGAAGAACAGACTGGCGATTCGCATGGTTACCAGGTTGCGCAGAGATTATCGCTTGCCGCGCGCGTTCGACGGAGCGCCTCGCCGGGCATGCCGCGCAGAGGACCGCGAGGGGGCGGAGAAACGGTCGCGCTAGAATGCCTCTGCTGATCATGCGGCTCAGAGCCCTCGACTGACCTATGCGGGGAACGTTACTCGACGCGGAATCCGTTGCGCGCGTGCTGCTGTGGACGTCGATGGCGCTCGCGCTCGCCATGACCGTCTTCGTAGTCGTGGAGCGCACGGTGTTTGCCCTGCTGCGCGCGCGGCGCCTGCGCCTTGCGAATCGGTACAATCCGCTCATCAGCCGTGCCCTCGCTGGAGACGACACGGCGCTCGAGGCGCTCGTGGAGAGCCCCGCGCGGCACCGCCTCCCCATCGCGAGACTGCTCCTCGAGCCGCTCATCAACGATCGCGATCCGGCTCGCATCATGCGCACGCGTACGATCGCCGGCGCGCTGTCGCTCATCCCGATCGTCGATCGCTACCTCCGGAGCCGGCTGTGGTGGCGCCGTGCGGCCGCACTGCGCGTCCTGGGAGTGCTCCAGTTACGCGATCACACGCAGGCGGCCGTCGCCGCGCTCGACGATCCGCATCCCGATGTCCGCGCCGCGGCGCTGGACGGGCTGACCTACCTGCACGACGTCGCCTCGCTTCCCGCGGTCGTCGTCCGCCTGCACGACGCATCGCTGCAGCCCGCCCGCCGGCTGGCCGCGCTCGCGGCGTTCGGGCCCGAGTGCGAGGACTTCCTGCTCGAGCTGTCGCAGGTTGATCCTGCGCAGCTGGTCAACTACGCGCGGGCGCTCGCGATCTGCGGCACGGCCCGAGCGCGCCCGGCGCTCGCGCGGTGGACCCGCGATGCGCGTCCCGAAGTCCGCGCTGCCGCCTTCGAAACGCTCGCGCATGTGGGCGTGGACGCCAAGGCAGCCAGCCTGGCCATCGAAGCGCTCGAGAGCGCCGAGGAACCCGTCCGCGCGATGGCTGCGTACACACTGAACGGCTGGGGCTCCGGTGATGCCGCCGTGCACCTCGCTCGGCACCTTGACGACGCCTGGCCCGTGGCTGTGCGAGCGGCGCGCTCGCTCCGCTCGATGGGCAGCCCGGGCACGATTGAGCTGCAGGCGCTGGCGTCGCGTTCGGATCTCGCGGGCCTGCTCGCGCGGCAGACGCTGGCGCCGATGGGCGCATGATGCTGCGAGAGACCAGCAGCTCCGTGCTGCTCGTCTTCAGTGTCGTGGTCATCGTGTACTTCGTGCTGTGGAACGCGTCGCAGATGGCGATGAGCCCGATCGCCCTGCTGTTCCTGTCGCGCCACCGGGTCCGGCACCGGCGCCACGCCCGCGCGCTGGCCGCGCGCCTCGGCTCGCCGCCGCTCGTGTCCGTGATTGTGCCCGCGTACAACGAGGCGCTGACGATCGTCGAGAGCGTCCGCGCGCTTCTGGCGCTCGAGTACCCGGCACGCGAGATCATCGTCGTCAACGACGGATCGGCCGATGACACGCTGGCCGTGCTGCACGACGCGTTTCAGCTCGTGCCCGCGCCGCCGGCGTTCGATCGGCCGCTGCAGACCGCGGCGGTGCGGGCGATGTACCGGTCGGTGAGCGACCCCCTGCTCGTCGTCGTCGACAAGGTGAACGGCGGAAGCAAATCGGACGCGGTGAACGCAGGGTTCAATGCGGCGTCCGGGACGCTCGTGCTGAGCATCGACGCCGACACCCTGCTCGAGCCCGACGCCTTGAGCCGCGCGGTGATCCCGTTCCTCGAGGACTCGTCGACCGTGGCGGTCGGCGGCAACATCGCGATCAGCAACGGCTGCCGCATCGAGAACGGCCGCATCACGGAGGTCGCGCTGCCGCGCAGCTGGCTGGCGCAGTTTCAGATCGTCGAGTACATGCGGGCCTTCCTGCTGTTCCGGCTCGCCTGCGCGGCGGCGAACGGCGTGGTGCTCATCTCGGGGGCGTTTGGCCTCTTTCGCCGCGAAGCCGTGATTGCCGTCGGCGGATTCGACCGCGAGGCGATCGGCGAGGACATGGATCTGACGGTACGGCTGCAGCGGCACTTCCGCGCTGAGGGCAAACCGGTCCGGATCGCGTTCGATCCCAGCCCGCTTGGCTGGACGCAGACACCCGAGGACTGGCGGTCGCTGAGATCGCAGCGGCAACGGTGGCGCCGCGGCCTGCTTCAGGTGCTGTGGCGAAACCGGCGGATGATCGGAAACCCGCGCTTCGGCGTCGTCGGGCTCGGCGTGATTCCGTACATTCTCGTGTTCGAGGGACTGGGTCCGCTGCTCGAAATCAGCGGGTATGTTGTGACGCTCGGCGCGGCCCTGCTCGGGCTGCTCCACTGGGGGATGTTCATCGCGATGATGGCCGTGTCGGTGCTCTTCGGCGCCGCCGTGACCATGCTCGCGCTTTTCATGAGCGACCTCGCGACGCAGCGTTACATGGCCGGCCCCGATCTCGTACGCCTCATCGTCGTCGTGCTGCTCGAGAGTTGCGGCTATCGCCAGATGAACGCCTGGTGGGGATGCGTCGCCACCGTGAAGGCCGCGATCGGCCCCGCCGGCTGGGGAGTGATCAAGCGCCGCAGATTCGGAAAGCGCTAACGGCCTCGCGCTTTCGATGAACTAACCAGCTGGTCAGCTCACCACGAAGATACGAAGCGCGCAAAAAAAAAAAAAGAAGAAAGACCCTGTTGAAGCGTCGCGAACTCTGCGGTTGATAGTCGGCGTCACCCGATCAGCTAACCAACAGCCGAGGCGCGACGAGTCGCGCGCCTGTTCATTTTCACAGTGACGGTTCCGCGGCATGTCGTTGGCGCAGCCGCGATTTCGCAGGAGCGCGAGACTCATGCTCTTCGTCTCGATACGCCAGCAACTGACTATGAAGGATTGTAGATGACAAAAATCGCGCGGCAAGACGTGTGCTGCCTGCACACGCGGGATCGGCCGAGCGGCACTGCGTCTCTGGTGGCTCCCGGCACTGATCCTGGAACAACCGGCTCAACGGCGCGCCGGTGTGACCGGCATCCTGCGCCGCAAAGGTGAATCGACGTGCCGAAACAATTTCTTACATCCGTGATGTGCGCAGGAATGCTGATGTCGGCGCCAGCCATCGCGGCGGCGCAGACCCGGGAGGCGGCAAGCCAGATTACGGTCACGGGAACGGTTGAAGCTGTCGACTACAACGCACGCACGGTGACGATTCGGTCCCAGGCGGGGACCGTGGTGACCGTGGACGTGCCGGCCAATGCCGAGCGGTTCGATCAGGTGAAGGTCGGATCCACCGTGACGGCGCACTACTACGATCGCGTCAGCATCCGGATGAAACCGGCGGGCGAGGCCGCGGTCGACCGCGTTGACGAGCCGATGACGACGGCGACAGCCGGGTCACTGCCGGGCGCCACGAGAACGAAGCAGCGCACGACGACCGTGACGATCACCGGTTGGTCTCCCAGCCGACAAGGTCGTGAGCTTCACCGGACCGAATGGAACGGCCTACACGCGCCGGCTGCTCGACACCACCGACCCCCAGATCGTCCAGGGTCTCAAAGCCGGCGATCGTGTGGACGTTTCGAGGACGGAGGCGTTGACGGTCTCCGTGTCGCCGGCCGGCGGCAACGACTTGAGGACACCGTCTCACCTTCTCGGCGCTGTTTGGGGTGGACAACCAGTTCAGCGGCAAGATGATCAAGTCAGCGACTGGTCAGACGACCGGCGGCGTGCCGATCAATTTGAACGAGACGACCTACGACGACGTGTACGGCCGGATGGGGATGTTCAAGATCGGCGTCGGCTATCGCACGACCCCGCGCACCGAGGGAGTCTTCAACTTCGTGTGGTCCAGCAGTTCTGCTGAGTTCGACCGCGACTCAGATCGGCACGGCGGGCGCGAACGCGCAGGTCCCGCTCAATGTGAACTTCACCGACTACAAGTATTGGGGCCTCGAGGGCGGCCAGCGGTGGTTCTTCGCGCGCACGCGCTTCACGCCCTTCCTGGGTTACCTCGTGGGCATCAATCGCCACCAGGACATCAAGGGGACGTTCGTGAACGTGCCTGCCGGTTTCACGCCGGGGCTTGCCGCGCAGGACGGCAAGTTCTTCGAAGCATCGTGGGCGTTCAGCCTGGGTCCGACCGGCGGCTTCCTCATCGGCATCGGTCCGATCGAGTTCATGGCCGAGGCGCAGTTGCGTTTCCTGGGCGGGCTGTCGGACGTGGACTGGCTGGTCGAAGAAGGCCTGAAGGACATCAACAGCGACAGTTCGCGCTGGTCGATCCCGATTCTCATCGGCGCGCGCTTCCGCTTCTGAGAGACCGGATCACAACAAGGGAAGCGACGCGAGAGCGAGGAACGCCGCCTCGCTCTCGCGCGTACCGTCGTAACTCACAACGCTTAGCGTAGAATGGCCGGCCTCTGGTTCGCTGCAAACCTGCTGTCCCTTCCGGAGACAGAACCATGCCGCACATCATCGCCCTCGACCAGGGCACCACGAGCTCGCGCGCGATCGTCTTCGATCAGGATGCGTCCATCGTCGCCGTCGGACAACGGGAGTTTCGACAGATCTTTCCGCAGCCAGGCTGGGTTGAACACGACCCCGGCGAGATCTGGGCGACGCAGATTTCGGTGACCACGGAGGCGCTGGGGCGCGCGCACCTCCGGCCGCGCGACATCGCCGGCATCGGCATCACCAACCAGCGCGAGACCACCGTCGTGTGGGACCGCGAGACCGGAGAGCCCGTCTACAACGCGATCGTCTGGCAGGACCGGCGGACGGCCGACTTCTGCGATCGCCTGAAGCGCGACGGCCACGAAGACTTCATCCGGGAACGCACCGGGCTGGTCATCGACGCCTACTTTTCCGGCAGCAAGATCGCGTGGATTCTCGACAACGTCCCGGGCGCGCGCGCCCGGGCCGAGGCCGGCAAGCTGGCGTTCGGAACCATCGACAGCTGGCTGGTGTGGCAGCTCACGAGCAACGCGACGCACGTCACCGATGTCACGCAACGCGTCGCGGACCATGCTGTTCAACATCAACACGCTGAAGTGGGACGAGGATCTGCTGAAGCTGTTGCGGGTGCCCGCCAGCATGCTGCCCGAGGTCCGTCCATCGAGCGAGATCTACGGCCGCGTCTCGACGACCCTCGGTCCTGCCGGCGTTCCGATCGCCGGCATCGCCGGTGACCAGCAGGCGGCCCTCTTCGGCCAGATGTGCGTCTCCCCCGGGATGACGAAGAACACCTACGGCACCGGCTGTTTCCTGCTGCAGAACACCGGCGAGCGGCCAGCGGCCTCACGCAATCGACTGCTCTCGACGGTGGCCTGGCAGGTCGGCGGCAAGACGCATGTACGCGCTCGAAGGCAGCGTCTTCATCGGCGGCGCGGTCGTCCAATGGCTGCGCGACGGGCTGGGCATCATCAAGAACTCGTCCGAAGTCGAGGCGCTGGCGCTGTCCGTGCCGGACAGCGGCGGCGTCTACCTCGTTCCGGCGTTTGCCGGCCTGGGCGCGCCGCACTGGGATCCGTACGCGCGCGGCACCATCGTCGGGATCACGCGGGGCACGAAAGCCGCGCACATCGCCAGGGCCGCCCTCGAGAGCATCGCGTTTCAGGTCGCCGATTTGCTCGAAGCGGCGCGAGCCGATGCCGGAATCGATCTGGCCGAGCTGCGCGTCGATGGCGGCGCGGCAGCCAACGACTACCTGCTGCAGTTTCAGGCCGACATGCTCGGCGTGGCCGTCGTGCGGCCGAAAGTGACCGAAACGACGGCGCTGGGCGCCGCGTACCTTGCCGGCCTGGCGGTCGGCTTCTGGGACTCGACCGACACACTCGCGCAACATTGGCACGTCGACAGACGATTCGAGCCGTCAATGCAGTCGTCAGCGGCGGCGGCGCGCCGCGCGGAGTGGCACGAGGCGCTGAACCGCTCGAAGTCCTGGATCGCGCGGAGGGCAGTAGCATGCGCAGGGCCGACATGCTCGTCCGCCTCGAGGAACGGCACAATCCCTGGGACATTGTCGTCATCGGCGGCGGCGCCACGGGCGTTGGCATCGCGGTCGATGCGGCGAGCCGCGGCTACGACGTTCTCCTCCTGGAACAGCACGACTTCGGCAAAGGCACCTCGAGCCGCAGCACCAAACTCGTGCACGGCGGAGTGCGTTACCTCGAACAGGGCAACATCGCCCTGGTGATGGAAGCGCTGAAGGAGCGCGGGCTGCTTCGGCAGAACGCTCCGCACCTGGTCAGCAACCTCGCGTTCGTCGTACCGAACTACGACTGGTGGGAGGCGCCCTTCTACGGGCTCGGACTGAAGATCTACAACGTCCTTGCCGGCAAGTACGGGTTCGGCACTTCAGAAATCCTGTCACGCGAGGAGACCCTGGCGCGGCTGCCGACGATCAAGACCGAAGGGCTGCGCGGCGGCGTCGTCTACTACGACGGCCAGTTCGACGATGCGCGGCTGCTGATCAATCTCGTGGAGACCGCGGCCGACCAGGGCGCGACGCTGGTCAACTACGTCCGCGTCGTGGCGATGACGAAGGGCGACGATGGCTTCGTCGATGGCATCATCGCGGCCGACCAGGAAACCGGGCGCCAGTGGACGATCCCGGCGCGCGTGGTCGTCAATGCGACCGGTGCGTTTTCCGACTCGGTGCGCCGGCTGGCCGAGCCTGGCGTGGAGACACTGATGGCGCCGAGCCAGGGCATCCACCTGGTGTTCGATCACTCCTTTCTATCGGCCGACTCGGCGATCATGGTGCCGCACACGTCGGACGGCCGAGTGATGTTCGCGATTCCGTGGCACGGCCACGCGCTCGTCGGCACCACCGACACGCCGATTACGACGCCAACGCTGGAGCCGCGGCCGCTGCCTGAAGAGATCGAGTTCATCCTCGAGACGGCAGGCCAGTACCTGCTGAAGGCACCCACTCGAGACGACGTGTTGAGTGTGTTTGTCGGCATCCGGCCGCTCGTCAAGAGCGGCGACGGCAAGTTGACGGCGGCGCTGTCGCGCGACCATACGATCCACATCGACGCCTCGGGGCTGCTCACGACGACCGGCGGCAAGTGGACGACCTACCGGAACATGGCGGAGCACACCGTCGATCAGGCGGCCGATCTCGGGCGCCTGGCGGAGCGGTCCTGCGTGACGCGTACGCTCAATGTCCACGGATACCACTCCAACGCGGATCGGTTCGGCGCGCTCGCCGTGTACGGATGCGGACGCGCCGGCGATTCAAGATCTGATGCGCGCGACCCCGTCGTTGGCGGAGCCGCTCCATGCGCGGTTGCCGTACACCGGCGCCGAAGTCGTGTGGACCACCCGGCACGAGATGGCCCGGACCGTCGAGGACGTGCTCGCGCGCCGCACGCGCGCGTTGTTCCTCAACGCCCGCGCGGCGGAAGACATGGCACCCGAAGTTGCACGGCTGATGGCCGGAGAGCTTGGCTGGGATGGATCGCGCCAGGCTGCGGAAGTGACCGCGTTCTCGGCACTGGCAAAGGGATATCAGTTGTAGCCCGGCCAGTGACATCCCGGCGCGCTATAGCACGATGCGCTCAGCAACAGCGCGATGACGATGGCCGAAACCATCGTGACCAGTCCCGGCAGCATGAAGCTGTGGTTCAGCAGGTACTTCCCGATTCTGGTTGTAGCCGGTCTGATCGAACGAGACGGCCGCGAGCAGCGTCCCGTAGGTCGGCAGGAAGAAGTTGCCGCTGGCGGCCGGATAGAACGAGATCAGTTGCGACGCCGACATGCCCAGCGCCACGCCGACCGGCGCGAGCAGGACCACCGCCGCGGCGGCGCTGAAGAGCATGCTCGACAGGACGAACAGGCCCACGGCGAACGTCCACGGATGGAGCCGCACGAGATTCGAGATGCCTTCGACGAGGAGCGTGCGATTGCCCTCGAAGAACGAGGAGCCCAGCCAGGATACCCCGATGATGGAGATGATCGCCGTGATGCCGTTGCGCATGACGGCGCCCTTCACGGCCGTTTGCGGCGAGGCGCCGAACAGGATCATGGTCAACCCGGCGACGGCAATCATCGTGATCATGATCGCGGTGCCCATGCTCACCTGATCGCCGTCCACCATCTCGCTCGTCGTGACGCTGTAGGGGCGCAGACCCGGAAACACGCCCATCAGCACGACGACCGTGATGCCGGCCAGGAACAGCCAGGTCGAGCCGCGCGCGTTTCGCAAGCGCGCGCCGCCTTGAAGCGCCGCCGGCGCCTCCGGCGGCTTGACCGCGCCGCTCGCGAGACGCCGCTGATACTCGGCGTCCTCGCTGAGTCTGGGCCCGCGCCAGGCGACCGACATCGCGCCGATGAGCACCGCGATGAACGTGGACGGAATCGTCACGGCCAGCATCGCCGGCAGCGAGACGCCCTTGCCGGCGAGCGCCGTGAACATCGCCACCGTGGCCGCGGAAATCGGCGAGGCGCGCACACCCTGGAACCCCGCCACGACGCTGATGGACAGCGGCCGCTCCGGAGGGATGTCGGCCTTGCGCGCGACCTCCGCCATGATCGGCAGCAGCGCGTAGATGACGTGCGTCGTGCCCGACGCGAAGACCAGCAGGTAGGTGACGATCGGCGCGACGAAGGTGATGTACTGGGGATGGCGCCGCATCATCCGCTCGGCCACTGCGACCAGGTAATCGAGCCCGCCGGCGGCCTCCATCGCGGACAGCGCCGTGATGACCGCGATGATCATCCCGATGACGACGCCGGGAGGACCACCGGGAGGCGACCCGAAGACGAACACGAACACGAAGAGCCCGATGCCCGCGACGGTGCCAATCCCGATGCCGCCCAGGCGCGCACCGATGACGATGCACGCGAGCAGTACCGAACAGTTCAATCCACAGCATCGCTCATGGTCTGTCTAAAGCCAGCCGCCGCTGAACCCCGCCCGCCGCAGTCCGGCGACGACCGGCGCGCAGCGCCTCATGATGTTCCAGAGTGTCCGTCCAGTCGATCATCAGCCGACCAGCCTGATGATGGCGAAGTGATACGGCGTGACCCACCAGCCAGTCGGACTATCCGCACGACAAACGATTGATTGAACAATACTCGACCGAGCGTCAAGTCATCTCCGGCGGCAGCTCCGCATACCTGAATCGACAGTCGAGCACGAGGGATGCGCGGCGCGCGATTTCGACCGATCTGAGAAGTTCCAGCACAGCTCCAGCAAGAGGTCTATGACGTGTTGACCACCCGCGCGACGATGGTCGACGCGTGGCGCGACCCGACTTACGGCCTCATCGAGATCTACAGGTTCTGAGTCGTTCGACGCCCTATACTCTCAAAATCAAGGAGAACGCCTTATGGACCCGAAGCGACGCGCGCTACTGACAGCGGGTGCTGCCGCCGCAGCGGCGGCCGCCGTGCCACGCCTTCTTGCTCAGCAGACGGGCAGGCAGGGAACGGAGAAGTTCTACGAAAAGGGGGCCGTTCGCATTCGCTATGAGGAGGCCGGGGCGGGCGTCCCGCTCCTGCTGCTCCCAGGCGGCGGCTTGAACGCGACGATTGCCTTTTTCACCGGCAACGCGCCGTTCAACGCGATCGAGGAGTTCAAGAGCGAGTATCGGTGCATTGCGGCGGACCTGCGCAACGCGCCGACCGGTCAGTCCAGCGGACCTATCGAGGTGGATCGGCCCTGGGAGTCCCATGCCGACGATCAGCTCGGCCTGATGGATCACCTGGGCATCGACAAGTTCATGGTGATGGGATTCTGCATTGGCGGCCCGTTCATCTGGAGCCTGTTGAAGCGCGCGCCCAATCGCGTCGCGGCCGCCGTGCTCGCGCAGCCGGTGGGCTGGCGTCCCGAGATGCGCGACCGTGCCTACCCCGGTGCATTCTGGACCGGCTGGCCTGCGCAGATTGTGGCCAAGCGGCCAGAAATCACGACGCAGACGGCGGAGCAGTTCGTGACCAGGATGTTCGAGACCAATCCTGATTTCGTGTTCACGGTCACGCGCGATTTCGTGCGCACGTGTCAAACCCCCATCCTGGTCCTGCCGGACGATGTCCCCGCGCACCCATATGCGGTCGCAATGGAGTGCGCGATGCTTGCCCCGGCAGCGGAGGTGAGCGTTTTCCCCTGGAAGGAACCCAAGGAGCGCATTCCCCTGGCGGTGCGCCAGATTCACTCGTTCCTCCGCGCGCACCGGCCTGCCTAGATCGGTTTGGCAACAGAACATCGCCAGCGGTTGTTTGTACGGGCCGGAATGTTCGCGCGCTGAAGTTTTCGCGAATATTCCGGCCGCGCGATGTCAGTCGTCGCTGGAGATCGCGCCATTCCAGTACCAGGTCTTGCCGTCCACGGTGGTGACGGTGACGTCGGCTTTGAAGCCCTTCAGCGAACCGCTCCCGCCCGTGAACTGGCAAGCTCCCAGCACCTGCGGCACACCTCTGACCAGGCAATGGCCAAAGGCGGTGCCGCCACCGCCCTCGTCACTTTCGATGACGACCCAGCTATCGAGGAATGGATGGTTCCCGGTGAAAAACCCGGGCCCGAAATAGCGAATCTTTGCGCCTCTGAGCGGACGGAAGTTCGAGGCAATGACCGTACAGTAGTCCAGCTCGCCCGGGGCAAGCGTGGCGGTACCGCATTCTTTTGTCACCGTGAGGGTCTTTGACTCCTTGTTCCCCGCGCCAGAGGCCGCTCGGCTGCGAGGCCGGGCGACATCTGGAGCGCGACCACGCAGGCGAACACAAACAGGAAGAGGCGGCTCTGAATACGACTGGGTTTCATAAGGCTCCTTTGGTCAACGGCTGGATCGCCGCCTCTCAACTCGATGAAGCGCAAGGCGCGGCTCTTTTCCCTCACAAGCCGTCGCGGCGAGGCTAGACTCCGGTCACAGGGCGGTACCCGTCCCGCCTGCCCGACTGTGAGATGCCTCTGTGGCGACTGATTCAATGACCGACTCGCGCGGGCACGAAGTGACCGAGCTGCTCCGCTCATGGCGGCGAGGAGACGTCGAGGCGCTCGACCGGCTGGTTCCGTTGGTGCATGCCGAGCTGCGCCGCGTCGCGCGCTCGCATATCCGGCGAGAAGGCCCGGGGCACACGCTCCAGGCGACGGCTCTCGTGCACGAGGTCTACCTGCGACTCGTGGGTCTTGACCGCCTGACGCTCAACGACCGGACGCATTTCTTCGCGGTGGCGGCCACACTGATGCGTCAGGTCCTCGTGGATCACGCTCGCCGGAAGCGGGCCGCCAAACGGGGCGGAGCCGCCACGATGATGAGTCTGGACGAAGTCTCGCCAGTTTCTCAGACGTCAATCGTCGATGTGCTTGCTCTCGACCAGGCGCTCGATGCGCTGTCCTCACACGACGCACGACAGTGCCGTGTCGTCGAGCTGCGCTTTTTCGCAGGGCTCAGCATCGACGAAACGGCGGAAGCCATCGGGGTATCGGCGGCCACGGTCGAGCGCGAATGGACCATGGCAAGAGCGTGGCTGCATCGGCGATTGTCGGTGCAGCCGTGAGCGCGCCGGCCGGCGGGAGCTAGGTGTGCCGACACTTGGTCCGGAAGACTGGTTGCGGCTGAAGGAGTTGTTCGAGAACGCGCGCGCGCTGCCGGCGGAGCGTCGGTCAGCCTACCTGGCCGCAGCCTGCCACGACAACCCGGCGCTTCGTCTGGAGGTCGAAGAGTTGCTCGCCTCTCACGAACGCGCGAGGACCTTTCTGGAAAGGCCAGTCGTGCTACCTGACGAGAGCATTGGGACCAGCGGCGTCCTCAGCGTGCCAGCACGCATCGGTCGATACCGTATCACCGACACGCTGGGTGAAGGCGGCATGGGCGTGGTCTATGCGGCGCTTGACGAACAATTGGAACGGCCGATCGCCTTGAAAGTGCTCCGACACGAGAGCGCGGCTGATCCGACTGCGCGTGAGCGTTTCTCGCGCGAGGCTCGCCTGGCCGCCAGCGTCAATCATCCGCACATCTGTCAGCTGTACGAAATCGGCGAGTCCGACGGACAGCTGTTCATGGCCATGGAGCGTCTGGAGGGCGAGCCGCTCTCCGCACGCCTGGGTCGTGGCCCGATGCTCATCACCGAGACCGTGCAGATTGGCCTCGAAGTACTCGCTGCACTCGAGGCGCTGCATCGCCGCGGCATCACGCACCGGGATCTCAAACCGTCCAACGTCTTTCTGACGCCTCACGGTGCGAAAGTGCTCGACTTCGGCGTCTCACTGGGCCAGACGGGAGACGGGACGCGGCTGCCGCTCACCAGCCCGGGAGCGATCCTGGGGACGCCGAAGTACATGGCTCCCGAACAGGCGCTCGGGACTGTCGCGACCGCCAGTGCCGACCTGTTCGCCATGGGGGCGATTCTGTACGAGATGCTCTCAGGCGCCGCCGCGTTCGAAGCCGAGAGCGTCCACGGAATATTGGAAAAAGTGCTGCACGGAGACGTGCCCACTCTCGCTGGCCCACCGGCGGTGGCGGCGGCCGATCGCGTCATTCACCGCGCGCTCGCAAAATCGCCTGCGGAGCGATATGCCAGTGCGGCGGCAATGGCCGAGGATCTCCGGACGGCGCTCGTCGCGGAGGGCAGTGAAGGCCATCGTGGAGCACGGCCCGTCACGCGCCTCATGGTGCTGCCGTTCCGGCTGCTGAGACCAGACGCCGAGATCGATTTCCTGGCGTTCAGTCTGGCCGATGCCGTCACGAACTCGCTCTCGCCCCTCGAATCGCTCGTCGTTCGCTCGACGCTTGCGGCCGCTCGTTTCGCGTCGAATGCGCCGGATCTGCAAACGATCGCCAACGAGGCCAAGGTGGACGTCGTGCTCAGCGGCACGTTGCTGCGGGCCGGGGAGGTACTGCGTGTCAGCGCGCAGCTTCTCGAAGCCCCGTCCGGTACCGTTCTTTGGTCCCACTCGGCACAAGTGACGCTCGGAGACATCTTTCAGCTTCAAGACACACTGGCGCGGCAGATTGTCGAGTCGCTGGCGCTGCCGCTGTCGGGTCGTGAGCGTCGCGCGCTTGGACACGACGTTCCGTCGAACGCCAAGGCCTACGAGTTCTATTTGCGCGCGAACCCGTTGAGCCATGATTCCGGATCATGGGAGGTGGCTCGCGACCTGTACTTGCAGTGTCTCCAGGCCGACCCGCATTACGCGCCCGCGTGGGCTCGACTGGGCCGGGTGTATCACGTCATTGGTAAATACCGGGGCACATCGGAGGACTACGCCCGAAGCGAGGGCGCGCTGAACCGTGCGCTCGAGCTCAATCCGGATCTCTCCATCGCGGACCGCTTCTATGCGCAGCTCGAGGTGGGGGACCTCGGTCGGGCGCACGAGGCGATGATCAGGCTCGTTCGTCGCGCCTCTGTCACGCGGCAGCGACCCGGAGCTCTTTGCGGCGCTCGTGCCTGCCTGCCGGTATTGCGGCCTGCTGCGGCACTCGGTCGCGGCGCACGAGCGCGCGACGCGCCTCGATCCGAACATCAGGACGAGCGTGCAGCACACGTTCTTCATGCTCGGCGACTACATGCGGGCAGCGGACGAAGGCGACCGATCGTGGGCGCCGGGAAACGCCTGGGGATTGTCGCTGGCGTGCGCGGGGCACCCCGACGCCCAGCGCGCCCTCGATGTCGAGCGTGAGCGATATGCGAATACGCCGTTTGGACACAAGGCGATGAGCATCATCAAACCGGACCCTGTGTTCCTGCGAGCCGCAGTGGACGAACTCGTCGCCTCAGGCTTTCGGGATCCCGAAGGGCTGTTCTACCAGGTCATCCACCTCGCTCACGCAGAGGACCTCGATCGCGCCGTCGAGATCCTCGCTGACGTCGTGGACCGAGGCTTTTATCCGCACGAGACGTTTGCCCGCCACGCGTGGCTCGATCCGTTGCGCACGCGTCAGGACTTCAACGCCATTCTGGCGAAAGCCGAGCTTCGCCACCAGGAGGCCCGCGCGGCGTTTGTGAACGCCGGCGGAGAAACGCTGCTCGGCGTTGAAGGCTGACCTGTTCAAGGTGCGTTCGTCAGTCCCGGTTCGATTGGCGGTGGGAGTTCGCGATTTCGCTCGTCTAGAATCAACGACCTGGAATTCTGAGCCGAAGGAGGGAACGGAATGACTGCTTACCCTACGCGGCCGCGCGCCTTCCACGCACAAGGCGGGCCGCGCCGTAGATACGTGACGGCCGATCGCGCCAAACCCGGCGAACACGCGTTGCCGACGGACCCTCAGCCGCTGGCGGCACGATGCCCGGCAGCGATCCTCGACTCCTCGCCCGACGGGACCGGGCTCGGTATCTGGGTGCTGGTGGAGGAGGCTAACGGCGACTGCGTCTACGAGTATGGGGGCGGGATCGCATAGAGCCTCAAGGCCTCGATCGCATACGCCAGAAAAGCGATGAACTCGCTGACCCGCAGGCCGAATTGCGCTTCCCCGGCGGCTCAGAACGAGAATTTTGCGGCGAGCTGGATGAAGCGCGGCGCGGCCGCCCCAACGATGTTGCCGAAGGTCGGACTCGCGATGTTGCCGTCGACCGCGCCGGCGCCGTAGAACTGCGGATGATTGAGCAGGTTGAAGGTTTCGAGCCGCAGCTCGAGACGCT
>CAVQHT010000002.1:0-206134 GCA_963712355.1 uncultured Acidobacteriota bacterium | reverse complement strand
CATCCGCGACGGCGTCATCATCGTGCCCAAGGACGGGATCATTCCGGCGGGGACCGTGGTGTGAACTAGCCGGAGGTTGGGGCTGGGGATTGGGGGCTGGGACTAGGGCTCGGGCAAACTCGGCCACGATCTCCGAACCCCAGTCCCCAGTCCCCAGCCCCCAGTCCCCAGTCCCGAGTCCCCAGTCCCGAGCCCCGCGTTCTCTTGTTAACTTCCTTGTAACACCCACGTCATTCCGCGATCACACGTCGCCCCTACCCTCGAAGGGCTCAACCATGACGTGTCAGTTCCAGGCCTACGCCTGGATTCGCAGGAGGACTCAATGACGATGTATCGATGGCTGCTGGTGGCTTTTCTGTTGCCGCCCTGCCGGGTGTGACAGCCGCTCAGACCGATTCCGGTCGTTTCAGCGGGACGGTGTTCGACGACGAGCGGCGCCGGAGTAGCCGGCGCGACAGTCACCGTCAAGAACGACAAGACCGGCGAGACGCGGACCGCCACCACCAACGAAGCCGGCCACTTCGTTATCGCCGCCTTGAAGCCGGCGCCATACACCCTCACTGCCACCAAGGCGGGCGTCGGCATTGCCGCCCTGCCAGGATTGCCTCTATCGGTAGGACAGGAACTGCCGATCGATTTCACCCTGTCGACGGCGGGCGCCCAGGAAAACGTGACGGTGACGGCGGTCTCGCCTATCCTCGACATCAGCTCCGCGCGTATCGGCGCGCACGTCAGCGAGCGCGAAGTGCAGGGGCTGCCGGTCAACGGCCGGCAGATGTCGCAGTTGATGCTGCAGGCGCCCGGTTCGCAGAACGCGGGCACCGGCACCTGGGGTGACATCCGCTTCTCCGGCCGCGCCGTCGAGCAGAACGTCATCAAGTACGACGGCGTCGAGGCGTCCGGGATCATCGATTCCGCGCCGGGCGTCGCCAACGGCGAGAACGCCAGCCTGTTCAAGCTGCAGGCCAGCCTCGAAAACGTCCAGGAGTTCCGCGTCGAGTCGAGCGGCTACCCGGCCGAATACGGGACCGGCACCGGCGGGCAGATCAGCGTCATCACCAAGTCGGGCGGCAATCAGTTCCACGGGTCGATCTTCGAGTACGTGCGGAACGATGCCTTCGACGCCGCCAACTATTTCGACTCACAGCGCAACCCTGACGGCAGCATCATCGCGGAAGCCGGCAGCGCATCGACGGTTCCCAAGTCGCCGCTCAAGCTCAATCAGTTTGGCGGCTCGTTCGGCGGGCCGATCATGAAGGACCGGGCCTTCTTCTTCGGGAGCTACGAAGGCTACCGGCTCGACGCGGGCAAGAATTTCATCCAGGGCGTGCCGAGCGACGCGGCCTGGGCGCGAGCGGTTCCGGCGGTCGCCGGGCTGCGCCCCGGGTTCACGGCGCCCGGTTCGCACATCATTCCTGGCGCGTCGACCAACGCCGACGTCGACATCTATCAGTGGCAGGGCACGCAGAACGTGGACGAGAACTCGTTCAGCGGACGCCTGGACGTGAAGCTGAGTGACCGGTGGACGTCGTACGTGCGCGTGTTCCACGACCAGGCTGAGAGCTTCGACCCGCAGGACGTCAGCGGCCGGCGCTTCCACATGACCATCGACCCGACCAACGCGATCGTCAACCTGCAGGGCCTGCTGGGCAACGGGATGATCAACGAGTTCAAGTTCGGCTACAACAGCGCGCCACAGCAACGAAGGCGCCGAAACCCAGGCCGGGTTCGAAAACATCTGCGATCAGCCTGACCGGCTCGGTGGCCAACTCGGGCATCGCGGGCCAGAGCAACAACTCCACGCTGGCAAGCCCGGGCGGACTCGTCCGCGTCAACAGCGCCGGCAACGGCCGCGGCGCTCCGTACAATCCGTACTCGCTGACGTTCGCCGATTCAGTGTCCCAGGTGGCGGGCAATCACCTGTTCAAGGCGGGCGCCGACGTCCGCGTGATCCGGATGTCGACCGACCAACTCGGCGGCACCACCTACACGTATCCGAACGTCACCGCGTTCCTCGCGAACCGCCGACCTCGGTGCAGTACTTCGGCGACCTGAGCGAGCCCAGCCCGTTCCACAACGGCGCGACCGGCCTGAAGCACATCGAGCAGGAGTACTACGTCGGCTACGCGCAGGACGAATGGCGCGTCTCGTCACGCTTCACGCTCAACTACGGCCTGCGCTACGACTACTACGTGCCGCTGAAGGAAAGCGACAACCGGATCGTGAAATTCAACATCGACACGGGGGTCATCGATCCGGATACGACGCCGTTCTACCAATCGAAGAAGAACAACTTCCAGCCGCGCCTGTCCTCGACCTACTCGCTGACGCGAGCGCACCGTCGTCAAGGGCGGCGTCGGGATCTTCGTCGGTCCCGGACAGACCGAAGATCAGATTCAGCCGATCGAAGCGGAACGCATCAGCACCACCGTGACCAGCGGAGCGCTGGCCGCCTACCCGGTGGACCCGGCGCTCATCCGCTTGAACTTCACGAACAACCCGAACAACCGCTCGTACCAGCCGCGCGCCTATGCCGAACGACTACACCCTGCCCGAGAAGGTGTATCAGTACTCCACGTCGGTGCAGCAGGAGCTCGGCCACAGCCTGGCGGCATCGGTCGCCTACGTCGGCAGCCAGGGGCGGAACCTGTTCCTCCGCAGCATCGCGAACCGCACGATCGGCGTGCAGTCCAACGGCGCGTCCGCCGGCACGCAGGTCCGCGAGTTCGACATCGTCACGTGCGCGAACGGGACCGTGGCCACCGGCTCGATGTGCCCCGGCTCGTCGATCACCGGCATCCAGAAGCCGTACGCCGAAATCGACTACAAGACGAGCGGCGGTCACGACAGCTACAACGCGATGCAGCTGGCGCTCACCCGCCGGTCATCGAACGGCGTCGCGCTGAACGCCCAGTACACGCTCGCCTCGAGCCGCGGCACGACCGGCGGCTCGAACGAAGCGGCCACCGCTGGCAACAACGCGCGCGCGATTTCGGACTGGGACTACGACAACGGCTACAACAACTTCGACGTGCGGCACACCTTCAACTTCAGCGCTCTCTACGCCATCCCCGGCGAAGGCGCGCTCAAGGGCGGCTGGTCCGTCGGCGGCATCGCCAACGCGCGCAGCGGCCTGCCGATCCAGGTGTTCATCGCCCGCAACGACATCGTCTACGTGGACGGCCAGGGCAACACGTTCCTCAACCCGGCGGCGGATCGCACGGCGGTGGTCAACACGCCGGGCGGCGGGCAGTCGCGAGCGACGCGCCGGCCGGACCTCGTCCCGGGCGTCGACCCCTACGTCGTCGATGGCGGGCTGCTCTATCCTCAACCCGGCCGCATTCGCGACGCCGGCGCCGGGAACGTTCGGCAATCTCGAACGCAACTCCATTCATGGCCCGAACTTCTGGCAGATTGACACCGTCTTCGCCAAGCGCGTCGGACCGCGCAACGGACCGAACGGCGAGCTGCGCATGGAGATCTTCAACATCTTCAACCACACCAACCTCGCGGGCATCAGCTGCCGTGCTGCCAAACGCGCTGCCCAGCAACAGCACGACCGAGGCGGGCAAGGTCCAGCCCGGCCAGCCGTACACGACGGCGGCAGCCGGCACGTTCGGCCGGGCCACGTCCACGGTCGGCACGACGGTCGGCATCGGCACGAACCGCCAGATCCAGTTCGCGTTCCGGCTGAACTTCTAGTCAACGAGCATTCGCACGGAGCACCACCACCGCCCCGGCACACATGTTGTCGGGGCGGTGCTCTGCAGGGGGCGGACGCTGGGCTCCGGCTTCAGGCTTCAGGCTCCGGGCTTCAGGCTTCAGGCTCCAGTTCGCCAGTCCCGAGTCCCCAGTCCCCAGTCCCCAGTCCCCAGTCCCCAACCTCGAACCTCCAACCCCCAACCTCCACGTGTCGGTTCCCCCGTTTTGTGACACCGTCGTCAACCCGACTGCCTATAATCCAGCCCATGCCGATGGTGTTTCGTTCCACGCTCGTCGTCGCGGCGATGGTGGCGGCTGCCGGCTTGATGGCCCGCGCCGCAGACGCTCCCAAACAACTGATCGCGCACCGCGGCGCCTCGGGCTACGCGCCCGAGCACACGTTCGCGTCCTACCAGATCGCGCTCGATCAGAAGGCGGATTTCGTCGAGCCCGACCTGGCGATTTCGAAGGACGGCGCGCTGATCTGCCTGCACGACGACACGCTGGAGCGGACGACCAACGTCAAGGACGTCTATCCGGATCGGTTCAGCAAGGACGTCACCGGCCGCGGCGGTGAGAAGCGCTGGGTCGCCAACGATTTCACGGTCGAGGAAATCAAGAAGCTCGACGCGGGCAGCTGGCGGGATGCGAAGTTTGCCGGCGCGCGCGTGCCGACGTGGGAAGAGATGGTGGCGCTGGTCCGCGGCAAGGCGGGCGTCTACCCCGAGCTGAAGTCGCCGCCGCTCTACACCGCGCGCGGCCTCGACATGGTGAAGATCTTCGTGGATTCGGTGAAGAAGCTCGGGCTCGACCGCCCGGAGTCGCTGAAGGCCACGCCGGTCATCATCCAGTCGTTCGACGAAGCGTCAGTGCGCCGTGTCTCGCGCGACCTGCCGGGCATTCCGCGCGTGTTCCTCACCTCGGACGACAAGGACGTGACGGACGCGCGCCTGCGCGAGCTGGCGGCCTTTGCGACCGGCATTGCGCCGGAGAAAGCCGTCATCGCGCGCCATCCCGACATGGTCGCCCGCGCGCATGCGGCCGGCCTGACGGTCACCGCCTGGACGTTCAGGGCCGACGAGAAGACGAAGTATCCCAGCGTGCGCGACGAGATGGCGCAGTACCTCTACACGTGGGGCATCGACGCGCTGTTCACGAACAACCCGGATCAATTTCCGCGACGACGGGAATCGATCGGTAGTCGCTATCGGCTTCAGGCTTCTGAGCTTCCCGAGCCCCGAGTCCCGAGTCCCGAGCCCCGAATTCTATCCCCCCTGGCCATGCCTTCGAGGCGTCGCGTCGCGAGGCGCGCGAAGATCGAGCAGATGAGGACGATGAGCACCAGGACAAGGGCGCCGGCCCAGGCCTGGCGATGCCAGTCTTCGTAGGGCGAGATGGCGTAGGTGAAGACCTGGACGGTCAGCGAGGCAATCGGCTGCGTGAGGCGGGTCGTGAAGAAGCGATTGTTGAACGACGTAAAGAGCAGCGGCGCCGTTTCTCCCGGCGATGCGCGCGAGCGCGAGCACGACGCCGGTGATGATGCCGGGGGCCGCGGCCGGCAGGACCACGGTGAAGACCGCCCGGGCGCGCGTCGCGCCCAGCGCCAGCGCGCCTTCGCGCATGGTGCCCGGCACGAGCAGCAGCAGTTCCTCGGTGGTGCGCGCGATGATCGGAATCATCATGATGCCGAGCGCGAGGCCGCCGGCGATCGCGCTGAACTGCTTGAACGGCAGCACCGCGATTCCGTAGACGAAGACGCCGATCACGATCGACGGCACGCCGTTCAACGTGTCCGCCGCAAACCGCACCGCCGAGGCGAACCGTGTCCCCGCGTACTCCGACATGTAGACGCCGCTCAGGATGCCGATCGGAATCGCGAACAGCGATCCCAGGCCCGCCAGGATCAGGGTGCCGACGATGGCATTGCCCATCCCGCCGCCGGGTTCGCCGACCGGCTTGGGCATGCTGACGAAGAACTCGAAGTTCAGCGCCTGGATGCCCTGGCTCACGACGAAGAACAGGATGAACGCGAGCGGCACGAGCGCGATCAGGACCGACGCCGCACAGAACGCGACGAACAGCCACGAGATGGTCTTCCGCCAGATGAGCGCCACTAGGCCGCCGCCTTCGCGACGCACGGCCGTCGCCCGCGCGGCCTGCCGGTGCGGCTGCATGCTCCAGATCAGCAGCCGCGACAGCGAGTTGACGATCAGCGTGATGATGAACAGCACGAGGCCGATCTCGATGAGCGCGTGCAGGTACAGTTCGTCGGCCGCCTCGGTGAACTCGTTGGCGATGACCGCCGCCATCGTGTACTGCGGCGCGAACAACGACAGCGAGATGCGCGGGTTGTTGCCGATGACCATCGTGACCGCCATGGTCTCGCCGAGCGCGCGGCCGAAACCGAGCATCACCGCGCCGACGATGCCGGTGCGCGCGTAGTAGAGGGCGGCGCTGATCGCCTCGAACCGGGTGGCGCCGAGGGCGTAGGCGCCTTCGCGTTGGGCGAGCGGCACCGATTTCAGGACCTCGCGCGCCACCGACGAGACGAACGGAATCACCATGATCGACGAGAATCAGCGCCGCCGCAAGCATGCCGATACCGAGCGGCGGGCCGCTGAAGAGCGGCAGCTGGCGCAGCGACTCGGGCATCGACGCCTCGAGCCAGCGGACCGCCGGCACCAGGACGAAGATGCCCCACAGGCCGTAGACAATCGACGGGATGGCGGCCAGCAGCTCGGTCAGAAAGACCAGCGGCTGGCGGAGCGCGGCCGGACACAGCTCCGAGATGAAGACCGCGATGCCGAGCGCGACCGGCGTGGCAATCACCAGCGCCAGGATCGACGAGTACATCGTGCCCCAGATGAAGGGCAGCGCCCCGAACTCGCCGGACACCGGATCCCAGATCTCGGTCCGCCAGAAGTTGAACCCGAACTTCTGAATCGACAGCAGCGATTGCCGCGTCAGCTCGAAGCCGATCGCCGACGACGAGCATCACGAGCACGAGTCCGAACAGACCCGTGCCGAGGCGGAAGCCTAAGTCGTCTTTGCGCATAGCATCGGCGGGACGCCTCGAATGCGCTGATGCCTGCAGATGTCCTCGTCGGCATGGCCGCGCGCGAAGCCTAGCACGAGTCTTTTACTTTCGCGAGCGCCGCGAGCTCGAGCTTGACGACTTCGGCCGGAAGCGGCGCGTAGCCGAGGTCGGCTGCGAATTTCTGGCCGTCCGCGAGCGCCCACTTCATGAAGTCCACCATGATCTTCGACTGCGCCTTGTCCTTCGGGTTTTCGTAGAGCAGCAGCCAGGTGAAGGACGAGATCGGATAGACGCCTTTGCCGGGCGCGTTCGTGATCGACACGCGGAAATCGGCGGGCATCTGGCTCGCCGCCGCCGCGGCCGCCGCGGTGACCGAGTCGACGGACGCCTTGACGTACTCGCCCGCCATGTTCTGAACCGACCCGTAGCTCGACTTGCTCTGAAGCGCGTAGATCAGCTCGACGTAGCCGATCGCTCCCGGCGTCTGCGTCACCAGGCCGGCCACGCCCTCGTTGCCGCGGCCGCCGACGCCGACCGGCCAGTTGACCGATGTATTGACGCCGACCTTGGTCTTCAACTCGGGCGACACCTTCGCGAGGTAGTCCACCCAGATGTAGGTCGTCCCCGAGCCGTCCGAGCGATGCACCACCGCGATGTCGGTCGCCGGCAGCGTCACGCCGGGATTGAGCCCGGTGATCGCCGCGTCATTCCACTTCGTGATTTTCCCGAGATAGATGTTCGCGAGAACCTGTCCCGAGAACTTCAGCTCCTGGCGCACGTTCGGGATGTTGTAGACCGGCACGACCGCGCCGAGCACCGTCGGGAAGTGCAGGATCTTGCCGGGCGCCGCCTGCAATTGCTCGTTGGTCATCGGCCCGTCGGTCGCGCCGAAGAACACCGTCTGGTTGGTGACCTGGCGGATTCCGCCGCCGGAGCCGATCGACTGATAGTTGATCGCCACATTGCTGTGCAGCTTGTGGTATTCGTCGAACCACTTCGAGTAAATCGGATACGGAAACGTTGCGCCGGCGCCGTTGATCTGCGTCTGCGCCACCACGCCGGTGACGAGCGCCGCTGTGCATCCGGCCGCAACTGTCAATGTCTTGAATCGCGTCATTGCCATCCTCCTAGAAATTGATGAGCGCGTGCAGCGCGATCCGCTGTTGCTTGGGCAGCGCGGGCACGAAGTTGTCGAACGATCTGGCCGTCGTAATCGAGCATGCAGCGCCGTCGCTGACGTTGCCCTGATGCGGAAACCAGTACGCGATGCCGACGATGTTCGTCGCTGGTCGCGTGCGCGTCGAGTCGATCGAGTCGTCGAGCGCGCGTCGAAGTGTCGAGTCGTAACGCAGCAGCCCTTCCCAGCGCCCTTGGTCGGTCTTCGGGCGTCGCCCAGATCGAGTAGCCGTGGCTCGATTCGACGTTTCGCGCCTGGTGATCGACGTCTGATCGGCCGCGTCGAGATAGTCGAACCCGGCGTTGAGATACGGATGCTCGAAGGTGACGCTGACCCATCACGCGTGTGCGCTCGCCGTCCTTCAGCGTAGTTGTCGCCGTCGTAGAACGAGCTGCGCCCGCAAGTCCGCGCAGCACGGTCGTCGATCCGCCCTGGCGAACGGCCGGACGGTGCCGCGGAATTCAAACGCCTTTCTGATTGTTGAGCTTCGACCCTGTTGTAGTTCTCGCCGTTGTAGAGGCCGACGTGGACGTCGCCGTAGTTCGACGGGAAGTTGTAGTGAAACGAAACGCCGCGCGTCCGATGACGCATGGTCGTCAGGAGCCCTCGCGCTCGACGAACACGTGCCCTGGAAGCGATAGCGATAGATCCCTTCCTCGAAATCGACCCATGGGGTCTGCTGGATCCCCAGCCGAGCCCACGATCCCCGCGTCATCCAATCGTCCAGATTGAACTGGCGCGTAGGCATATTTGATGCGGAAGACCAGGCTGCCGTTGATCGGATTGCCCGGTGCCAGCGTCAGGCCGCTCTCGCGCGTGATGTCAGGCGTGAAGCGAAAGGCCACGATGTGCGAGATGTTGCCGGTGATGTTGATGTATGCTGCGGGCGACGTTGAACGCGACGGGTTGAACGCGTTGCCGTCCGCGTCAGTCGATCTTCGGGTCGATCGTGTACGTGTATCGGTGAAGAGGGTGACACCAACACGGATCGAGGGCGTGTCGTCGGGCGGCGTGTAGCCTGCCGCCGGCGTTATCTGCGCCGACGCCGAACCGCCTGCCGCCAGGACAGCCAGCACGCTTCCGCAGACCAGCTGTCGCCATCGAACAAATCGCACCAGGTCACCTCTTCAGTCCGGACCGTATGTCCTGACAGGTAGTCTGCCGTGAAAGTATCGGGCGGGTATGTCAGGTGCAATTCATGTGTGTTACAGGAATGTAAATTCGGGACGAATGTGGCAGCAAAGAAGGTCAAGTGCGAGGTGCGTGGGTGCGAGGTGCGGAGGTGCGGTGCGGGGGTGCTTATAGGTGCGTCGGTGCTGCGGGGTGCGGTGTCGGGTGCTTCGGTGCTCGGTGCTGTAGTGCTCAGCTCAAGTGCTTTCGCAGCGTGCACCGCACCTCGCACGTCGCACCCCGCACCTCCGCACCGCACCTACGCACCCCCGCACCCACGCACCCCAGCACCGACAGGTTCTTACTTCATCACTCCCATGAGAATGAGGACGAGCTCGAAGACGAGGATCAGCACGACCATCACCTCGAGGCTCTGGCCGCGCGACATCTGTGACTGTTCGACGGCGAACCGGTAGATGTCGTCCAGCGTCTTCAGCTTCGCTTCGACGTCCGCCTTCCACTTCTCGAGCCCGAGGCGATCGGCGACCAGACCGAACAACCGGACCGCGTAGAGGTCGCCGATGAACTTCAGCGTGTTCTCGGTGCGGTCGGTCAGCTCGTTGACGTCGATGAAGAGCGCATGGACCTCGCGCGCGGCCCGCGTGTACCCGGATCCGATCCACTTGTCGTACCAGCGGGGCCGCTTCAGCCGCTTGTAGATGACCTCCAGCTGGTTGTCGAGCAGTTCGTCGTAGTGGCGGTACTCGAGCAGCTGCGAGTTGGCGAACTCGACGATCTCCAGCGCCGCCTGGGCGCCGGCGACCGTGTCGTAGACGAACGCCGCATTCCAGGCCGGGACGACGAGGTCGTCGCTCAGGTACGAGATCCGATGTTCGAGGACCTTCTGCTTCTCCTGCTGGACTGAGCGCCTGCCGCTCGCCGCGTAACATCGCCGCGATCTCGTCGTCCCGCTCCGCCATCAGTTCGTCCCCGGTCATCGGCCGATCCAGCGCGTTGATCGTGAATACGAGGTAGTCCTCGCTCAGGAACTCCTCGCGCGGGGCCACTAATGCGGCATCGCAGCCGGTCGATCACGACGCGACAGAGCTGCTCGGCGCGCTGCTCGAGTTCGGCGTTTTCGATGAACAGCTGACCGAGTCCGACAAAGTCCGCCCATGTGCCTTCGAACGCTCGCGATGAGCGCGACCGACACGACGCCGTAGTCGTAAACGCGGACCCGCGTGCGGAATCCGTCGATTTCGGGAACGCCCAGCGCTTCGCCCTCGAACGACAGCGGCGGCTTGTCGTACTGCACGTACGGCGGCGTGGCCGGCTTCGGTGCGAGCCGGGCGGGAACGGTCGGACCGCCGATAAGTGCCGGGACCTTGGGAAGGTCGGCGCTCTCGGCGACGTCGAACAGATAGAACGCGACGACGTTCGAGGACTGAATCTCGCTCACGCCCGCAGCATAGCCCACGCGCATGACAGCCGCCTGAGCCGCAGATGTGAAGCGCTGTTCACAAGGCGGACATTCGCGCGAAATATCAGGCTGATAGCGTCTCGACGCGGGCCGTTCGGGCCCCACATCACAAGGAGATCTCCTGATCGTCATGATCCGCTCCCTGCTTGCAGCCGCCATGGTCAGTCTTGTTGCGACGCCTGCCCTCGCCCAGTTCGAAACCGGGTACCGTGCTCGGCACGGTGCGCGATTCGAGTGGCAGCCGTTCTCCCGGGCGTCACGATGACGCTTCTGAACGTCGACACCGGCATCACGGCCACCAGGACGACCGACGAACGCGGGGGCTACGAGTTCTGCGACGGTTCGCGCGGGCAATTACTCGGTCAGGGCCGAACTCGAGCGGGTTCGCGCCCGCGTGACGTGCCCAACGTCATCGTCGACGTCGGCGCCCGCCAGCGGGTCGACGTCGAGTTGAGCATCGGGGCGATCGCCGAATCGGTCAGCGTCACCGCCGCCTCGCCGCTGGTCGAGACCGATTCGAGCCAGCGCGGACAAGTCATTACCGGCGACCAGACGCGCGCGTTGCCGCTCAACGGCCGCGAATACTCCGCGCTGGCGCTGCTGACGACCGGCGTGCGCCTCGGCTCGTCGACGCTGACGACCGGCGCCACGCCGCGCGAAGGCACCTTCAACGTCAACGGCCTGCGCAGCACGTTCAACAACTTCCTGATCGACGGCGTCGACAACAACGCCTACGGCACCAGCAACCAGGGATTCTCGAACCAGGTGATGCAGCCGCCGCCCGACGCGGTCGGCGAGTTCAAGGTCGTCACGAACAACCTGAGCGCCGAGTACGGCCGCGCCGCCGGCGCGACGATCAACGTCGTCTATCGCAGCGGCACGAACCAGCTGCACGGCTCCGGCTGGGAGTTCTTCCGCGACACCGCGTTGAACGCCACGGGCTTCTTCAAGCCGGCGACCGGAAAGCCGAGCTGACGCGCAACCAGTACGGCGGCGTCGTCGGCGGTCCGATCGCGAAGAACAAGGCGTTCTTCTTCGGCGACTTCGAAGGATTCCGCCAGAACGCGCAAGCGTCACGACGCCTTCGTCGATTCCGACGCTCGCGCAGCAGCAGGGCATTCTCAGCCTCGACGTCCGCGATCCGCGCACCGGCGTCGTCTATCCCGCCGGCACGCCGATCCCGATGACCGCCGTTCGCGCGGAAGGTCATGGAGTCGATCTCCGGACCCGACCACCGGCGGGAGCGGCCAACAACTACGTGATCGCTGCTCGACTTCACGAATCACACCGACAAGGCCGGCGGCAAGGTGGACGTGCAGCTCGCGCCCGGCGCTGTCCGCTGTTCGGCCGCTACGGCTGGCGGGACCTGCAGACCGATCGATCGAGCCGACCGCTGCCGCTTCCGGCCGGGGGCGCGCGGCAACGGCACCATCTACGCGCGCAACAAGCAGCTCGCGCTCGGCACCACCTGGGTCGCGAGTCCGCACTTCCCTGCTCGAATTCCGCTTCGGCTGGTCGACGACGCAGGGCGGCAAGAATCCGCCGGCGCTCGGTTCGACCAGCGCGTTCGACGAGTTCGGCATCCCCGGGCTGCCGACCGATCCCCGGATTGCCGGCGGACTGCCCACCCAGTTGATCACCGGCTACTCGGACCTCGGACGCCAGGCCACCAATCCGCAGTGGCAGTACCCGACGGTCTTCAATCCCAAGGTGAACTACACGTGGCTGGCCGGCGCGCACTCGATGAAGAGCGGGCTACGAGTTCCAGCGGATCAACACGGAAGTGCAGGACGTCAACCCGCTCTACGGCCGCGACACCTACAACGGCTCGTTCACGAAGCCGGCGGCGTCGCTCGCGAACAACAACATCTACAACCTCGCGCGACTTCATGCTCGGCCTGCGCGCCAAGTACGCAGTTGAGCAACGTGCTGGTCGCGGAGCTTCGCCAGAACATGCACTTCGCGTATCTGCAGGACGACTGGCGGCTCGGTGACCGCGTGACGCTGAACCTGGGTCTCCGCTACGAGTACGCGTCGCCGCAGTGGGAAGCCAGACAACATCCTGACGAACTGGGACCCGGCGACGCACATCGATGCGTCAGGCGACGGACGGATCGATCGCGGACCGCGCGCTGGTCAATCCCGATCGCAACAACTTCGGCCCGCGTCTCGGCTTCGCGTGGACCGTGACGCCCGGCACGGTCGTGCGCGGCGGCTACGGCGTCAGCTACACGCACTTCAACCGCGCCGGCGGCGGCAACCTGCTGCCGATCAACGGCCCGCAAGTGATCAACGCCGTGGTGAACCAGACGCCGGCGGACGCGGCGTTCCGTCCAACGGAAGCCGGGTATCCCGCGGGGCTGACCGATCCGACGCAGTTCAACCCGCTGGCCGCCAACATCACCTACATGCCCGAGGACTTCCACTCGAGCCCGGTGCAGAGCTGGTACGTCTCCGCGCAGCGCGAGTTCGGTCCGCGGCTTTCTCGTCGACGTCGCCTACGTTGGCAACCGCGCCGACGACCTGCTGCTCTTCGCCAACTACAACCAGGCGGTACCCAACAACGCGGCCGGGACGTTGTCGCTCCAGTCGCGCCGGCCGATTCCCGACTTCGCCGACATCACCTACGCCTTCAACGGCGGCAAGTCGCGCTACAAGGCGATTCAGACGAAAGTCGAATGGCGGCTCCATTCCGAGCTGACGCTATTGACGCTCGCTGACCCTGTCGCAGACGAAGGACAACGGCGCGGGCTCGCTCGAAAATGCCAACGGCAACATCCCGGCGCCGCAGGACTTCCACAACCTCGACGCCGAGTTCGGGCTGTCCGGATACAACCAGCCGTACAACAGCACGACGAGCGTCGTCTGGTCGCTGCCGTTCGGCCGCGGCAAACGCTGGGGCGGGGACATGTCGCCGCTCGCCGACGCATTGGCCGGCGGCTGGCAGCTCGCGGGCATCAACACGGTCTACGCCGGTCGAACCGGTGACGTTCACCTACACCGCGCCCGCCGCGTTACAGCGTGTCGGGCATCACGGCGGATTTCCGCGGCGCCAACAACTATCGTCCGAATGTCACGGGCGATCCGTACGCGCCGGACGGACAGCAGACCATCAACAACTGGTTCAACAAGCAGAACGTCACCGTGCCGGCCGATCCGAGCCAGCTGTTTGGCAACGCACCGCGCAACAGCGTGCGCGGGCCGAACTTCTGGCAGGTGGACGCGGTCGCGAGCAAGCAGATCCCGCTCGTGGGCCGGTCAATCCTCGAATTCCGGTTCGAAGCGTTCAATCTCCTGAACCACACCAATTTCCGCGCACCGAACGGCCGTCGTCAATTCCGCCGCCTTCGGCACGATCACGTCGACCTACGACGCGCGTCAACTGCAGCTTGGCTTCAAGTTGCTCTGGTAGCGCCCGCGGCCACGCTGAGCCGAGGACATGGAGATCCGAGGCGAGCGTCAGCGTCAGTTCGCGCCGGGGGTGGACCCCCGGCGCCAGTGGAAAAAAGTTCGCACTTCGCCTGAAACAGACCCACGGAGGAATCATGTCTTACACGCTCACGCTTCAGTGCGGCTGCATCGTCTACGTCGCCTGCCATCCCGGCACCGAGACCGCGCACACGCGGATCATCGAGCGCCGGGGACTAGCGTGCGGCGTGCGCAAGCACGACATCGGGACGCGGCTTTATTTGTGGGAGATGCTGCCGGAGGTCGTGAACAAGGACACGCGGGTGCGCGGCAATCGCATCGAGTGGATGTAGCGAGACAAACCGGAGTCACGAAGGCACGAAGACGCGAAGGAATCTACCACCACGAAGGCACGAAGAACAGGAAGCAAATCCAATAAGAGTTCTTCTTCGTGTCTTCGTGTCTTCGTGTCTTCGTGGTTCTGGATTTCCGTGCTGGAGCCTTTCCTACGCCGCCCAGGATCCGTTTCTGAACAGCGTCAGCGCGACGTCCACGTTCGCCCTGAGCGCGGCGGCAATTGACGGCCAGTTCTTCTCCGCCTTGAGCAGCGTCTTCCACGAGTAGAGGTGTTTCGGTTTGTGGAAGTCGCTGTTGGCGATGTACGGATAGTGCTTCAGGCTGGTGACCGAAAACAGATCGTCGCGGTTCGCGGCCTCCCACACGTCCACCAGGTCCGCCAGCGTCTTGCGGTTGTCCCACAGATAGCACGTGCTGATCTCGATCCGCCGGGTCGTCCGGTGATGCGGATGGCAGGCGATGCTGAACGCGCCCTGGCGCCTGATCTCGCGCAGGATGTCCTCGGCCGGCTGGTCGGCGCTGATGTACTCCTGGATGTTCAGCGCGACGATGTGGGAGTTCTTGCTGCTGCGGAAATGATTCTGCGTTACCTCCGCGCCGGGAATGACCAGCATGTTGTACTGGCGCCAGGCGCGGTCCGCCTCTTCGGCGATGTCGGCCAGGTAGCGCGGAAAACGCTCCTCGGTCACCGAGAAATGCTTCAGCCCGAGCGAGGCGATTCGACCGGCGCGCTTGAGCAGGTCGCGCTTCATCAGGATGTGGTCGGTGATCGCAATGACGTCGAATCGTCCGGTCTGTCCGTACAGATCGACGACTTCTCGAATCGACAGGCGACCGTCACTCCAACTCGTGTGGACGTGAAAGTCGCACAGCATAAACGGTTCATATCCCGGCATGTCACACCCTCACATCGACATGGCTGCCATCGGCCGGCTTGTGACGAAGGATCTCGGACCAGAAATTGCGCACGTAGAGTCCGAAAACCCGACGCTTCCCCATAGCGCGGTACCGCCGTGCCGAGGTCCATACCCAGCATTCGCGCGCGATCTCGATCGAGCCGAGCGGCGTCAACCGTCGTCCCAGGTTCGTGTCCTCGCCATGAAATTCAATCGACCGATCGAACCCGCCGATCCGCTCCAGCGCCTGGCGCCAGACAGCGAAGTTGCCGCCGTAGAGAATGGCGCCGGCGGCGAGCAAGTAGTGCACGCACAGGTGGGTCGGCGGCGCCACCACCATGTCGTAGCCGCGGATCAGCGCCCGCCCGACCAGATCCCAGTCGTAGAAGCGATACGGTCCGGTGACCGCCACCAGCGCCGGATGACGCGAGAAGCGTCGCTCGATGCGCTCGAGCCATTGAATCGGCACCCGGCAATCGGCATCGATATACGCCAGCACATCCCCAGTGGTCGCGCGCCGCGCCGTTTCACGCGCGATGACCAGTCCCTTGACCGGTTCGTCGATCACCCGGACCCCGGGGATCGCGCGGGCGACCGCGCCGGTGTCATCGGAGCTGGCGTTGTTGACGACGACGATCTCGTCGGCGGGTCGGGTCTGAGCTAACAGGGAATGCAAACAGGCTGGAAGATAACGGGCTTCGTTGTAGGCACAGACGATCACACTGATCGTCAAGGGGCTTCCGCCTGCACGACACACAGGATAGTGGGCCCCTGTAACGCCACCAAGGCGCCACGATCACAACGATGAAACTTCGGTTAGTGCGAAGTCTTGTCGAGCGGCGCGAGAACGATGAACCAGCTCTCGCAGTCCGTGGTCGAGCCGCCGCCGAGCGTCACCGTGAACGACAGCTTCAGCGAAGGGATCTCCCAGTGCTGCTTGGCGCGGGTCCCCTCCATGAGCACGCGGAACGGCTTCAGGAGGTTGTCCGGCGAATCGTGGTCGCGGTGCTCGTCCTGCACACCCTGGAAAATCGCGAACTCCCGCCGCGGGCCCAGATGAACCTCGATACTGCCCGACCCCGGCGACGACGTGATCGTAGACGCGCTCGGTGTAGCGGCCGCTGCGATCCAGGCACGATTGCCAGTTGCCTTCGAGGATGTTGCGGGGGTTGCTGCTGTACGAAATCCACTGGCCGCCGCTCGAGGCGCGCGGGACCGAAAGGACAAGGGCGCCTATGGCGCCTGCGAGGCAGAACGCTCGAAATGCGGAAACGCGCACCGGACTCCCCTTCGAGAACAGGTCAGCTCTTCCGGAGAATAGCACGCGCCACCCACCACGTAACCCACATTTAACACCTTCGATACTGGGGCGAAACGTCCGGTCGCTACTCTCGAAGCCACTTCATGCAAAAGCATCGCGTCCTCATCGTCGAAGATGAGCAGGACATCGCGGGACTGATCAAACACACCCTCGAGCGCAGCGGCGGGGCCGAAGCAGAAATCGTCGGCAGCGGCGACGCTGCGCTCAAAGCCGTCGCGGCGCGACCACCCGATCTCATCATCCTGGATCTGAACCTGCCGGTCCTCAGCGGACTCGAGGTCTGCCGGGTGCTGCGTTCGCGTTCGGATGCACGGCACCTGCCGATCATCATGCTGACGGCGAAATCGAGCGAGAGCGATCGCGTCGCCGGTCTGGAACTGGGCGCGGACGATTACGTCACCAAGCCGTTCAGCCTGCGCGAACTGACGGCGCGCGTCCGCGCGGTACTGAGGCGCAGCACGACGGTCGAAGAACGTCCCGCGACCGGGTACCAGGGCACGCGACTCACCGCGGACTTCGATGCAGTCGCCGTGGCGGTCGACGGCGATTCGATCCGGCTGACGCGGCGCGAGTTCGAACTGCTGCGGTATCTCGTCCAGAACAAGAACCGCGTCGTCTCGCGCGATCGCCTGCTTGAACGTGTCTGGGGCTACGACCGCCTGGTGGAAACGCGATCGGTGGATGTCCACGTCGGGCGTTTGCGCAGCAAGCTCGGCGACGCGGGACGGCAGATCGAAACCGTGGTCGGGCTGGGTTATCGATTTATCGATTGAGGAGGAGTGGTCCGGCTGAAGCCGGACACTACGACTGACATCTCTAACAGGGGATGTCCGGCTAAAGCGACACTACGACAGTCGCACGGCTAGGTCGTCGAGACCAGCCAGCCACTCGCCCGCAGCTGCTCTACTTCCATTTCGAACAGTGCCAGTGCACGCTCAACGCGGTGCCAATCCTGGTAATGATCACAGCGCCGAAGCTCGCGATCCTCTTCGAGCTTGACGTCCCAGCCAGAGGGTTCAGCTGTGGTGATGGAGTAGTGACGAACGTGATGCGCGGAGCGAAGGCTGCGATGAAACATGGAAGGCGTCCCCGGAGTCGGTAATCTTGCCTCGGACCACGGGGGGGCGTCTGTAAATTCTGTGTAACACCTAGCGCGATTTTCCCGCTGAGCCAGCCACCCCGAGAGGAGCGATCGCTTCGGCCAGCACACGACCATCGGCGCGCGGAAGCGTGACGCCGGCCAGAAACGCCAGCGTTGGCGCCACATCCAGCGGCGTCGCCGATTGCAGATACTCGCCACGCGCGATGCCATGCCCCATCAGCAGCACCGGCACGTGAGTGTCGAACGCGTATGGTGTGCCGTGCGACGTACCGGTGTCGCTATCGACCCAGTATGGGTCATAGACGACGGTCAGATCGCCGCTGACGCCGTGAACGTGACTGTTCGCGTAGCGACGGCGGAGCGGATCATCGGTCGGGGTTTCGAGTTCCTCCGCCGTGAACAGGCCTGACACGCCGGGAATCGACGCGACGGCAGCCCTCAACGCTGCGACCATGCCAGGAGTGGTTCGCACGCGGTCGAACGTGCCCGGCGCCAGATACGCCTCGGTGTGCGTGTACGCGTCCACGTATTTTCCAGGACCGAACGCATGCAGCAGCGCGCCCTCGATCGCCTCGACAATCTGCTTGGCGTCGATGCGTCCGGCCGTCAATCCTTCCGCGCGCGAACGCTCCGGTAGCGGCGACACGCCGTGGTCAGCGGTCAGGGCGACCGTGTAGTTCTCCGCGCCGACGAGACGATCGAGGCCGTCGAAGAGCGTGCCGAGCGTTCGGTCCAGGCGAACCAGGACGTCCTGGATTTCATGGCTGTTCGGTCCGAAGTCGTGTCCCACTTTATCGAGCGCGGAAAAACTGATGCCGAGCAGGTTCGTGCTGCCCCGCTCGAAATGCAGGTGCGACGCGGCGGCGAGCGCCATCCTCCCCAGGTAATCGTCCGAGTACGGACTCTCCTGCCACTGGGCGTAGAACGCCGCGTCGGGCGTCTCTCCCTCACCCTTCAACGCATGCGGAAATTCAACCGTCATCGCTTCCGGAGCCGTGACGCCGATCGCGCGGGCTTCGAACAGGTAATCGTGCGCCGGCAGCGTGCGAGTCCACGTCTTGCCGAAATCGCTTTCCACCGGATTCGCCGCGATGAACTCGCGCAGGACGGGCGACAGCTCCGGAGCAAACGCCGTGGAGGTGACCCACGTTCCGGAATCGCCGAACCAGGCGACCGCGTCGGGACGATGGCCGGCGAGCGGCGCGGCGCCGCGTGCTTTCAGCGAGAACGCCGCGGATCGGCCGGGTGGACTGAGTTGCGCGCGCAACTCGTCGGACAGCGTGGACGTGCGCAGCCGCACGAGGCTGTCGCCGCCGCTCACCGGCTTCGTGTAACCGAGATTCTTCACCGAGGCGTCGGCGGTGCAGCTCGTGTCCTTGCCCGCTTCGCGATCCCACCAGCCGTTCAGGATGACGCCGTGCGTCTTCGGCAGCGACCCCGTGCTCACCGACGTGTGCCCGGCGCAGGTAACGGTGTTGGTGTACGGATAATCAGCGCGACGAAACCACGCGCCGTCGGTCACGAGACGCTTCAGCCCATGCGTCCACTGATGCTGGAAGCGATCGACATAGTCGCCGCGCATCTGATCGACCATCAGCAGCACGACCAGCCGCGGCGGGACGTCGCGCCCCGCCGCCGAGACGACCATCGAGAGCGCCGCGACCGCGAGCAGTGCGGATCCGGCGCGCCGAAGCGTTCGAATGTTGCTCAACTAGAACGTTGCCTTGACGCCGAACGTCGACCACCAGTGGTAGTGCTCTTCCTGGAGCACGCGGTCCGGCACGCCCTGATAGTAGCGCAGCAGCGCGTCGTTCATATTGAGGAAGTCCGACGTAGACACGGAAGTTACGCGTCACCTTCTGCGATGAGCGACAGGTCGACCTGGCTGTTCGTGTCGTAGTAACCGATCGTGCAGTGCTCGCCGGCGCCGACCACGTCGATGTACGAGCCGTGGAAGTTCATCGACAGGCGGCCGAAGAATCCGGCTCTTCTCATACGACACCGCGACGTTGCCGAAGTGCTTCGACTGGCCCGGGCAGCCGGCTCCGCCCGTCGTGCCCGGGAACTGCGCCGACGAAGTCGCTGTAGCGTGTAGTTGACGTAGACGCCGATGCCGTCGAACGCCGACGGCAGGAACGTCAGCTGATTCTGAAAGCGCGATCTCGATGCCGCGCGACCGTGGCCGAGTCGCCGTTGTGCGGCTGCGTCACCTGGTACTGAACGCCGCCGATCGGCTTGCGTATCGGTGAACTTGAAGATGTAGTCCTGCAGGCTGCTTGTAGAACACGCCCGCGGACACGACACCGACGGACTTGAAGTAGTGCTCGCCCATCAGGTCGAGGTTCCACGAGCGTGGTCGGCGCAGAGCTCGGGATTGCCGAGCGCGATCGTCGCCGCATTGTCGTCCTGCGCGCGGTACGGCACGAGGTCGTAGTAGTCCGGGCGCGCCAGCGACCGCGTGAGGGCGAACCGCAGGTTCGAATCGGGCGTCGAGCGCGTAGCGCACGTTCACGCTCGGCAGCACGGTCGTCGTCGTTCGCGGTCGACTCGACCGGATCGGTCCCGAGCCACGCGCCGTTCGGCGAGAACCTCACGTTCGCGGCCGACATAGTCGGCGGCGGTGTGCTCGTAGCGCACGCCGGGCAGGATGAAGAGCCTCGATCCCGGCGTAGAGCTCCAGCCATCCCGTAGGCCGCACGCCGTGCGCTCGGTTCCATCGAATTCCTCTGCATCGCGTGCGATGATTTCGGCGTCCCCGGGATGCCGGCCGTTGATCGGAATCGTCTCGCACTGCGCTCTGGCTTGAGATACGGCGTCAGGTCGTAGCGGCCGTCCAGATACGGACGGCAGATCGAAGCCGGTCTCGAGGTAGTCGGTCATCTTCAGCGTTCGCCGACGCCCCGTAGGTCGTCTCGTTGCGCGTGCGTCCCTTGTCCTTGTCGCGGTATTTCGCACCGACCTTGAGAAACGTCGCGGCGCCGCCGATCGGGCGCAGCGGCGTGCGGATGTTGAACGTGCCGACCACGTCGCGATCCTTGGCGAAGTTGGTGGCGCGAACCTGCTGCTGGAACGTGTAGGCGTTGATGTCTTCGTTGAGCGGATTGGCCTGCACGTTGTCCGGGTCGATGAAGGTCGGCGTCACGTTGGGCGCGAAGATGACCCGCGACTGGCGAAACACCGTGGTCATCGTGAGCGGGTCGGTCTGATCGGAGTAGGCGCCGAGCACCTGATAGTCGATGGCGGTCGCGTTGTGCGCGATGGTCTGGCCCGTGAAGCTCAGTGAGGTGATCCGCTCGACGTGCGTGCGATCGCGAAGCTCGCGATCGATGCGGCGTGTTGGTGACGAGCGACCGCACCCGCTGCCGATTCTCGTGATCGTCGATGAAGCGGTTGAACACGCCGCGGAGGGTGTACGAGCGTGTCGGCGGACGGCTTGAAGTCCAGCGCGCCGGTAAAGCCGACGCGCCGCCGATTCACCTGGTAGTACCGCGGGTTCAGCTCGTTGAGGTTGAAGGCGTTGGCGTGTAGACGACCTCGACGTCCTGGTTGCCGCGGTGGATTTGCGATCCGCTCGCCGATCCGATGACGCCGACCTTGCCGGCGTCGAACCGGCGGCCGCCAGTCAGGGTGTAAGTGCCCTGATCGAAGCTGGACAGCATCTGGTTGTAGCCGCCGGCCCGGCCGACGCCGCGCACGCCCAGATACACATCGCCCCTAGAATCGACTGAAGCACCCGGCGCCAGTTCGAAACCCGATCCGTGGTTTCCCCATGTGAAAATGAATTTTCGATGAACGTGGGATTGGTTATACGCGAGGAAGTCGCGGCAATTCGTGGCGCGGCGTCAAGTGTTACGAACTATTTGCCCGCGTGATACGCGCTGGTTACGTTTGACGCGGGTGACATAATCCCGCACAGAATCCCGCACAGAAGGAGTGACCGATGGCTGGCGAACAGAGCTACAAGAACCACACCCGCTTCGTGCCCTTGTTTCACGTCGGCGTGCTCGCCTCGCTCCTCGCCTATTTCGTCTGGGCGGTGATCGAGCTCTTCCGCGGCTTCAGCAGCGGCTCGGTGATGAACGTGCTCCTCGCCGTCGCGCTGATCCTGATGGCGCTGTCGCTTCGCACGCAGATCCTCACGGTCCAGGATCGGGTGATCCGGCTCGAAATGCGGCTGCGGATGCGCGAGCTCCTTCATCCGGAACTGGCCGACCAGGCCGCGGCCCTGTCGATCCGTCAGCTCATCGCGCTGCGCTTCGCAAGCGACGCAGAGCTGACCGATCTCGTGCGCGAGGTCATCGCCGGCCGGTTGACGGAGCCGAAGGACATCAAGCAGCGCGTGAAGAACTGGCAGGGGGATTTCTTGCGCGCCTAGCGGCGCGGCTTCGGGCTCCGGCCACATCGGACACGACGATCAACGCAGAGGCCGCAAAGAACGCGGAGCCATCAGGCTCTCTGCGCTCTCAGCGACCTCCGCGTTGATCGTCGTGTCAAGCGTTGGTTATTTGCGCAGCGAGCGGAGAATCTTCGTGGTCACGAACCAGCGGAGGCGGCCCGGCCCGGCCGGAAACGTCTTCACGTCGATCCGGCAGACCGCGCCCTTCTTGAACTCGATGGGATACCGCGACCCCGCCAGCCGTGCGGCCAGTTCGCCGATGTTCGGTTCGTGGCCGACGATCGCGATCCGCGACCGCCGCGTCTGCCGCTCGAGGTCGCTGAGGACGCTCTGCACGGATCCGCCGGGCGCGAGCGATTCGATCGCGACGATGGGCGGGCGCTCGTCGTAGGCCGTTGCGACGATCTCGGCGGTCTGGCGCGTGCGGACGTACGGGCTCGTCAGGACGACGTCGAACGTGACACCCATCTTGACCAGCCCGCGCGCCGCCTTCCGCATCCGGGCTGTCCCGTCGTCGGTGAGCGGCCGCTTGGCATCGTCAGGCCAGCTCTCGCCCCGCTCTTCGGCGACCGCGTGCCGAATGAGGTACAGCTCGTAGGGTCCGGGCACGGTCAGCTCACCCTTCGTCCGGCACTGCCGCTGGCGACGGGCGCCTTCGCCGCGACCCGATCGCAGAGGGCGACGACCGCGTCGCGCTCGCGCACGTAGCGGGCGTGCAGCGCGCGGCTGCGGCTTTCGAGCGCCACCACCACGCCGTCGAGCTCGCGCCAGACTCTGAGGTCCGGCGTCGCGAGCTTGCCCTGGACTTCGCGCACGCGATCGATCAGCGCCTGCGTGTAGTAGAGACGCCCGAGGAGCGCGTGGATCCGGATCAACGCGCGCGTGTCCGCCGGCGCTTGCGCCGGCGCCCAGTCGCGTGGAGAGCTCCATCGCAAAGCGGAATTTGGTGAGCGCAACGCGGACCGACTGCAGGCGTTCGGCCAGATAGACGGAGCCGGCCGTGCCGATCGCATCTTTCAGTGCCGCCGCGCGGCGCGCCACGCGCGCGCCGACCGCCCAGCGCAGGTCGCGGCTATGGCTGGACTGATCGACGGTCAGGGACGCGTCCTGGAGCAGTTCGTCGAGCTTGTCCGCCAGGCGGCGGGCCTCGTGGACGCTCTTCTTTCGCGTGAGTTGGGCGCGGGACTGTCCGGCCAGCCTTCTGGATGTCGGCCTGGACCCGGGCGCACGCCGATCGGGCCCGGCGTTCGGAGGCCATCATCCGTCGACGCACCTGCAGCACGCCATCCAGTTCTCGCGCTTCGGCCAGCCGACGGCTCAGCTTGCGCAGCCGCGTGGACGCTTTCCTGACCGCGCCGCTATCGAGCTGCAGGACCGGCAGGATTTCGCGCAGCCGGCGCGTCGCGAGCCACGCCGGCTCGACGGCCTGGAAATCGCCGCCTTTCAGCCGCTGTAACGCACGTGTAAACCTTCGAAAATCGGCGCGAAGAAGCTCGATACGCTGTGTTGATGGGGCCATGATATAGCTCGAAACGAAACCTCAATTATAGTGGTAAAGCCTAATGAGACTGGCAGCCATCGACATCGGGACCAATTCCCTGCACATGATCGTCGTGCAGGTCCAGGCGGACCTGTCCTTCGAGGTCATCGACCGGGAAAAGCAGATGGTCCGGCTGGGGGCCGGCGGCCTCGACGGCCGGGCGCTGACGCCGGAAGCCATGAACCTGGCGCTGCAGGTTCTCTCGAAATTCGCCCGGCTGGCGGACTCGCACCAGGTCGACCACATCATTGCCGGCGCGACCAGCGCGGTGCGCGAGGCGGAAAACGGCGGCGAGTTCCTCCAGGCCATTGCCGAGCAGACCGGCATCCGCGCCCGAGTCATCTCGGGAACTGAAGAAGCGCGCCTGATCCATCTCGCAGCCGCATATGGCCTCGGCGCTGTCGGGCGAGGTGGCGGTGGTCGTCGACATCGGCGGCGGCAGCGTCGAGATCACGCGCGGCACCGGTCCGAACATCGACGTCGGCCGCAGCTTCAAGGTCGGCGTCATCCGTCTGACGGAACGCTTCGTCAAGAGCGACCCGATCTCCGCGCGCGACGAACGCAAGCTGGTCAAGCACATCGAAAGCGAGCTGGACCCGTATCTCGAGAAGATCGTCCGCGGCGGATTCGACCGCGTCGTCGGCACGTCGGGCACGATTCTGAGCCTTGGCGCGATTGCCGCAGCGGAGACCAGAAGCTGTCGGCCGGCGCGCTGCGCAACCGGCGCGTCTCGGCGAAACACCTCCACCGCATCCGCAAGCAGCTGACATCGCTCAATCTCGAAAAGCGCCTGCAGGTCCCCGGCCTCGATCCGCGGCGCGGCGACCTGGCGGTCGCGGGCGTCGATCCTGTTCGACACGATCCTCCGGCGGCTCGACGCGACCGAATTCAGTCTCTGCGACCTGTCGCTGCGCGAAGGGCTGGTGCTCGACTACATCGCGAAGCACCGGAAGGAAATCGCGCAGGCCGACCTGCTACCCGGACGTGCGGCGCCGGAGCGTCATCGAGCTCGCCGAACGGTGCAACTACTGGCCCGCTCACGCGCAGCACATCGCCAAGACTGGCGACGCTGCTCTTCGATCGGACGCGCGGCATTCACGGGCTGACCGACCGCGAACGCGAATGGCTCGAGTTCGCGTCGATCCTGCACGATGCCGGCGTGCACATCAGCTACGAGCAGCATCACAAGCACTCGTATTACCTGATCAGGAACGGCGATCTGCGCGGCTTCGAGCCGGACGAAATCGAAACGATTGCGCTCATCGCCCGCTATCACCGCCGGGCGCTGCCGCAGCGCCGCCAGCGCGAATTCGGCGCGCTCAAGCGCAAGCGGCGCAAGGTCGTCCGGACGCTCGCCGCGATCCTGCGGCTCGCCGAAAATCTCGATCGCAGCCACGCGCAAACGATCACCGGCCTCGAGTTCCACGACCGCGGCAGCGATGCGCTGCTGCAGGTGCGGACGGCCGGCGACGCCGAGCTCGAACTATGGGCGGCGCAGCGCCACTCCGCGCCGTTCGAGCGCGTCATCGGCAAGCCGCTGCGCATCGAAGTGAGCACACACTCCTATGCTGAACAACCTGATGCAACCGCACGAGTACCCGGGCAAGCTGTTCGTCGTCGAGGGGATCGACGGCTCGGGGAAGACCACCCAGCTTGGCCTGCTGGCGAAGTGGCTGAGCGCGGAAGGCCATCGAGTGTTCGTCACCGAATGGAACTCGTCAGTGCTGGTGAAGGCCGCCACAAAAACCGGCAAGAAGAAGAACGCCCTCACCCCGATGACGTTCAGCCTGCTGCACGCCACCGACTTCGCGGATAGGCTGCTCTACAAGATCATTCCGCCGCTCAAGGCGGGCATGATCGTCCTCGCCGATCGCTACACCTACACCGCGTTCGCGCGCGACGCGACGCGCGGCGTGGACCGGCAGTGGGTCCGCGAGCTGTACAGCTTCGCGGTGCGCCCCGACCTCGCGCTCTACTTCCGCGTGCCGATCGACGTCTCGCTCGATCGGCTGACGGCGCGGCGCGTGAAGCTGAAGTTCTACGAGGCGGGCATGGACATGGGATGGAGCAGCAATCCCAACGAGAGCTTCCGCCTCTTCCAGGGCGCGGTGCTCGAGGAATACGATCGCATCGTCGACGAGTTCGGCCTCCAGGTGGTCGACGCCGCCGGCAGCATCACCGCGCAGCAGCGCCTGGTGCGCGAACTGGTCGCCCCGCACCTCACGCCGAACACCACGGAGAAGAAGACCGATGAGCAGCCCGTTGGATAGCGCGGTCGACGGGCGCCAATGGCGGCATCCAGCCTGGCCGGTACTACGGCCGCGGCGTCCCCTACCTGCCGATCGATGGCTATCCCGGCAAGCTGATCGCGATCGAAGGGACCGACGGCGTCGGCCGCAGCACGCAGATTCAGCTGCTGCGCGAGTGGCTCGAGGTCCAGGGCTACGGCGTGGTCGAGACCGGCTGGACGCGGTCGACGCTCATGCAGCCGACCATCGAGCTGGCGAAGGCGAGCAACACGCTCAACAAGCTGACCTTCGTCCTGCTGTACGCCACCGATTTCGCCGATCGCCTCGAGAAGGAAATCATCCCGGCGCTCAAGGCCGGCTTCGTCGTGCTCTCCGATCGCTACATCTTCACGGCGCTGGCGCGCGCGGGCGTCCGCGGCATCGATCGGCAGTGGCTCCGCAACCTCTACGGCTTCGCGATTGCGCCGCACCTGGTCTTCTACCTGAAGGTCGACGTCGAAACGCTGATCGGCCGGGTCCTCGCCGCGCGCGGGATGGACTTCTGGGAATCCGGGATGGACCTGAAGCAGCGGCGACGACATCTACGACAGCTTCCGCGCCTATCAGAACAAGCTGCTGCGCGAGTACACGTCGATGGCCGACGAGTTCCACTTCCGGAACATCGACGCGCGCCGCTCGGTCGACTACATTCAGGACGAACTGCGCAAGCAGGTCGCCGCGTTCCTCGAGCCGACCACGTAAGAACTCGGGACTCGGGGCTCGGGACTCGGGCGACTCGGGGCTCGGGCTCGGGAATTGTGGCGACTCCGATGGGACTGAGACTAGATGCTCGAATCTGTTGCCCTTATCTACAAGTTGAACAACGGGCTCGTGGCCAGCAGTCTCGATGGGCTGTCCGATGATGAAGTCTGGGGGCAGCCTGCGGGATCGGGCAATCCGATCGCCTGGCTCGTCGGACATCTCACGGAGACGCGCGGCAAGCTCCTGACGTCGCTCGGCACGGCGTTCGATCCTGGATGGCCCGCTGCGTTTTCACGCGGATCGATGATGCAGGGACGGGAAGCCTACCCGGCGCGTACCGCGATCGAAACCGCCTGGCACGGCCACGCATCACCCGATGCGCGATGTCTTCGCCGCGCTCTCCGCCGAGCAGCTCGCCGCGCCGGCGCGGTCGCCGTTTCCCGGCGTCAAGTCGCTCGCCGATCATCTCGCCGCGCTCGCGTTCCACGAGGCCTATCACGTCGGACAGATGGGATACGTCCGGAAGCTGCTCGGTCGATCGGCTCTTGTCGGCTGAACCAGCCAAAGCCTGAGCCAGAGCCCAAAGCCTAGAGCCCAGAGCCTCGTAGCGTCGAGCCGCCGACGAATTTACACCGCTGAAACCTGTAGCCACAGACCTGTACGGTACCCTCGGACAGATGCTGCTGCACGCGCATGCCGCCGTGGCGAAGCCCGAGCCCGGATCCGTCCAGCCGCCAGCGGCCGGGGTTCAGGGAGACCCGAAGATCGACGTCTCCGGGATGAACTTCTACTACGGCAGCAACCAGGTCCTGCACGAGATCGCGGCTCAAGGTGATGTCCGAATCAGGTCACGGCGCTCATCGGTCCGTCGGGCTGCGGCAAGTCGACGTTCCTGCGCTCCCTCAACCGGATGAACGACATCATCCCGGGCACGCGCGTCGAGGGCACGTGCTGATCGACGGCCAGGACATCTACGCGCCGTCGGTGGACGTCGTCAATCTGCGGCGGCGCGTCGGCATGGTGTTCCAGAAGTCGAACCCGTTCCCGAAATCGATCTTCGAGAACGTCGCCTACGGCCTGCGCATCAACCGGATGACGCGGTCGCGGGAAGAACTGCGCGGGCGGGTCGAGGCCAGCCTGAAGGCCGCGGCGCTCTGGGACGAGGTCCGGGACCGGCTGCACACCTCGGCGCTGGCGCTCTCCGGCGGCCAGCAGCAGCGGCTGTGCATCGCGCGGGCGCTGGCCATCGAGCCGGAAATCCTGCTGATGGACGAGCCCGCGTCGGCGCTCGATCCGATCGCCACGCAGCGCATCGAGGAACTGATCTACCAGCTGAAGAGCCGCTACACCATCGTCATCGTCACGCACAACATGCAGCAGGCGGCGCGCGTGTCCGACGTCACCGCCTTCTTCTGGCTCGGCAAGCTGGTCGAATGCGACCGGACCGAAAAGATCTTCACCGCTCCGTCCGAAAAGCTGACCGAGGACTACGTGACGGGAAGGTTCGGCTAATGGAACCGGTCGAACGCGTCGTCCGCCATTTCCAGGAAGAGCTCGAGCAGCTCAAGACGCGGCTGCTCGAAATGGGCGGGCTGGCCGAGGAACACGTGCGCCTGGCGGTCAAGGGCGCTCGTCGAGCGCGACCACGACCTGATCGACCGGGTGCTCGTCGGCGACGAGCCGGTCAACAAGCTGCACATCGAGATCGACAACCGCTGCTTCACGCTGCTGGCGCTCTACCAGCCGATGGCGGCCGACCTCCGGACGATTGTCGCGGCGGTCAAGATCAACACCGATCTCGAGCGGGTGGGCGACCTGGCGGTCAACATCGCCGAAGCGGCGCGGCGCTACGCGCACGCACCCGCCGGTCAAGAAGCTGATCGACATCCCGCGCATGGCGACCATCGCGCAGACGATGCTGCGGGACGCGCTCGACGCGTTCGTCCGCCGCGACGTCGACCTCGCGCAGCACGTGCTGAACGAGGACGACCGGCTCGACAGCCTGAAGACGCAGATCTTCCGCGAGCTCCTCACCTACATGCTCCAGGATCCGGCCACCATCGAGCCGGCGCTCGACCTGATCCTGGTGTCGCGGCACCTCGAACGCATCGGCGACCACGCCACGAACATCGCCGAGGACGTGATCTTCATCGTCTCGGCCCGCGACGTCCGGCACCACGCCAGCGACGCCACGCAGGTCTGAAACCGAGCGCCCGTACGGGCGATTCGACGCCGTACCGCGACCGCTCGGCCTCTCCATCACGCCGGACGCCAACGTCCGATAGAATATGAGCGATGTCCGCAGCACAAGGCGCACCGCTGTGCGTCTTCTGCCGGCGCCAGCCCGCAGTGCCCGAGTGGCGGCCCTTCTGCAGCGAGCGCTGCAAGCTGCAGGATCTGGCGCGCTGGGCGGATGGCGGCTATCGGGTGCCCGGCGAGCTCCGTGGACGACGACGACCCTGACCGCGCCGGCGAGCCGGACGACTCGGACACCTCCGAGGACTGATCCGGCCTGGACCTTAGAGACTGCTCATGGCTGACACGCTCACGATCGTCGACAACCGCACCGGCAAGAAGTACGAGCTGCCGATCCAGGACGGCACCATCCGCGCGCATGGACCTCCGGCAGATCAAGACCGGCCCCGACGACTTCGGGCTGATGACGTACGACCCGGCGTTCATGAACACCGCGAACTGCCGGAGCTCCATCACCTACATCGACGGCGACAAGGGCATCCTGCTCTATCGCGGCTACCCGATCGAGCAGCTGGCCGAAGAAAGCGACTACCTCGAAACGGCCTACCTGATCCTGTTCGGCGAGCTGCCGACGGCCGCGCAGCAGCAGGCCTGGACCCAGCAGATCACGCTCCACACGATGCTTCACGAGAACGTGAAGAAGTTCATGGAGGGGTTCCGCTACGACGCGCACCCGATGGGGATCTTCCTGAGCACGGTCGGCGCGCTGTCGACGTTCTATCCCGACGCGAAGCAAGATCTTCGACAAGGAGTCGCGCACTGCGGCAGACGCACCGGCTGATCGCCAAGGTGCCGAGCATCGCCGCCTACGCCTACCGCCACATCGTCGGCCGGCCCTACATCTACCCGGACAACGACCTGAGCTTCACCGGCAACTTCCTGAACATGCTGTTCAAGATGCCGGCGGAAAAGTACCAGCCGAACCCGGTGCTGGCGCGCGCGCTCGACGTGCTGTTCATCCTGCACGCCGATCACGAGCAGAACTGCAGCACCAGCGCGATGCGCAACATCGGCAGCTCGCACGTCGATCCGTACTCGGCGCTGGCCGGCGCGGCGGCGGCGCTCTACGGTCCGCTGCACGGCGGCGCGAACGAAGCGGTGCTGCGCATGCTGAACGAGATCGGCTCGGTCGAGCAAGGTGCCGGAGTTCATCAAGAAGGTGAAGTCGGGCGAGGCCAACAGCGCGGCTGATGGGATTCGGCCACCGCGTCTACAAGTCGTACGATCCGCGCGCCAAGGTCATCAAGCGGATCGCCGACCTGGTCTTCACGTCACCGGCAAGAACCCGCTGCTCGAGATCGCGCTCGAGCTCGAGCGCATCGCGCTGCAGGACGACTACTTCGTCAGCCGCAAGCTCTACCCGAACGTCGACTTCTACTCCGGCCTCATCTATCAGGCGATGGGCTTCCCGGTCGAGATGTTCCCGGTGCTCTTCGCGATTCCGCGCACCGCCGGCTGGATCGCGCAGTGGGAAGAGATGCTGCTCGATCCGGAGCAGAAGATCGCGCGGCCGCGGCAGATCTACACGGGCGCCGCGCCGCGCGACTACGTGCCGCGCGACAAGCGACAGTAGGTGCTGAGATGCGATCGGGCATTGCAGGTGAGTCGAGCCGATGCTGAAAATCCTCGTCACGCTGACGCTGCTCGCTTCAGACGCCTGCCGGCGCGTCCGACGTTCGACTCGAACCGCGCGTGGGAACATCTGCGCCAGCTGGTCGGCGATCGGGCCGCGGCCGGCCGGCTCGCCGGCGATCGAGCAGTCGCGCAAGTACATCAAGGATCAGCTCGCGGCGAGCGGCGTCACCGTCGCCGAACAGGCGTGGGACGACCAGACGCCGGTCGGCCCCGTCCACATGGTCAACCTGATCGCGACCATTCCCGGCGCGAGCAAGGACCGCCTGGTCATCGCCGGCCACTACGACACGAAGCGGTTCCGCGAATTCCGGTTCGTCGGCGCCAACGACGGCGGATCGAGCGCGGCGTTCCTGATCGAGCTGGCGCGCGTGCTGAAGGCGCGCCGCAACCCGCTGACGATCGAGCTGCTGTTTCTCGACGGCGAAGAAGCGGTCGTCGAGTGGCAGGGCAACGACCACACCTACGGCAGCCGCCACTACGTCGCCAATGCCGCGCCGTGACGGCTCGCTCGCGTCGCTGAAGGCGATGATCCTGGTCGACATGATTGGCGACCGCGATCTGCAGATCAAACGCGACCTCAACTCCACGCCGTGGCTGACCGACCTGATCTGGGCGGCGGCGCAGAAAGACAAGCAGACCGCGTCTTCCGCAACGAGCGCACGCAGATCGAAGACGACCACCTGCCGTTCGTCGAAGCCGGCGTGCCGTCGGTGGACATCATCGATCTCGAATATCCCGCCTGGCACACGCCGCAGGACACGCTCGACGCCGTCAGCGCGCGCAGCCTGCAGGTCGTCGGCGACGTGCTGCTGGCCGCGCTCCCCGCGATCGAAACAAGAGCCGCCGCGCCGCGCCCGCGTCAGTAGACGAAAAACTCACCACGAAGGCACGAAGAACACGAAGGAACCTTTTGGGCTGACCCCATTTGGGGGATCAGCAGCGAAGCCGCAGCGTGAGTCCGCACGAAGCACCCAGCACGACGCACCCCGCACAGCACCTACGCACCCCGCACCTAAGCACCCCAGCACCCTCTTCCCTCCTAACCATTCCGTCTGTTCCGCCGTCTAATCCGCCCAGATGGACGCCAGCGATCGAACGGCCGTGCTCATCCGGGCGCGGCAGGGGGACGAGGACGCCTTCGGCGCGCTGGTGCAGCAGCACAGCCACCGGGTGTTCCAGCTGGCGTTTCGCATGCTGGGCAATGAGCAGGATGCCGAGGATGTCGTTCAGGAAAGCTTTCTCCGCGCCTACCGGCAGCTTGGCCGGTTTCAGGCCCGGGCCGACTTCGGCACCTGGCTCTATCGCATCACGGCCAATTGCGCGGTGGACATGATGCGCACCCGGGAACACCGCCTGCGCCAGCGAACGGATCCGATCGACGACGCCTCGATCAACGCGCAGACCGAGGGCCCGAGCCCGGAGCGGATGGCCGAAGGGGCCCAGCTGGGCACCGTCGTCGAGAACGCGCTGCACGAGCTGACCGCGGTCGAGCGCGCAGCGTTCACCCTCAGGCATCACGACGGCCGGTCGATCGACGAAATCTGCCGCACGCTGAACCTGGGCAAGAGCGCCGCGAAGCACGCCGTCTTCCGCGCCGTGCGCAAGCTGCGCGTCGCGCTCGCGCCGTTCAGAAACCTGTCGAACGTGGAAGCGAAATCATGACCCTGACCCCGAGTTCCGAAGCCCCGCGTCGACATGTCCGGGCACATGACGGACGAAGATCTGGTGCTGCTCTTCTACGGCGAGAGCGCACAGCCGGCGGCGGTCCACGCGCACCTCGCGAGCTGCCCCGCCTGCGCGGCCGAGTATGCGGCGATCGCCGAAACGCTCGCACTCGTCCCCGCCGTCAGCCGCGCCGGAGCGCGGCGATCTCTACGGCCTGGAAGTCTGGCAGCGTCTGCGGCCGCAGCTTCCCGCGCGCGGCGTGCTGTGGACGCTCTCGCCGGCGCGATGGCGGATGCAGCTGGGTCTGGCGGCTGCCGCGGTTCTTGCGATCGCGGCCTTTGCCGCCGGGCGCTACTGGACCCCGCAGGAGGCCGCGCCGGTGCAGGCGGTTAATAGCGCCGTCGACGCGGGCGCCGAAGAGCGCGCCCGGCTCATGGCGATTGCCGATCACCTCGAGCGCTCCGAACGGGTCCTGCTCGACGTCACCAATGCGGACGGCCCGTTCGTCGACGTCAGCAGCCAGCAGGAGTGGGCCGCCGAGCTCGTCGACGCGAATCGCCTCTATCGCGAAGCCGCGACGCAGGCCGGCGACGCGCCGATCGCCACGCGTGCTCGACGATCTCGAACGCAACCTGCTCGACATCGTGCACGCGCCGTCGAAGTTGACGCCGGCCGATCTCGACAACGTGCGCACGCGGCTCGACGCCGCGGCGCTGCTCTTCAAAGTCCGCATTCTCTCCAACGATCTGCGGGATCGCGAAACCGCGCCCGTCGTCCCTGTTCCCGTCTCGAGGAAAACAACATGAGTTTCAGCCTGGTGCCCCATCGGTCGCTGATCGCGTTCGCTGTCCTGACGACATCGCTCGCCGCTTCGCAGGTCTCCGCGCAGCCGAAGCCGGCGCCGCGACCGAGGATGATCGTGCCGCCCGCGCCGGACGTCCCCGGCGTCCCTGACTTGCCGGACCTTCCGGATCTTCCGGATCTGCCCGACCTGCCGGATGTGTCGCTGACGCTGCCGATCGAGCCGTTCATGATCGCCCAGGCGATCGCCCCGAAGGTCGCGGTGTTGACGAACAACACCCTGTATCAGCAGGCCCGCGATCTCATCGAGAACGGCCAGTACGATCGGGCGGTGTCGCAACTCAATCGGCTGATCGCGCAGTTCGACGGCAAGCCGATCGCCGATTCGACCGCCAACCGCGTGGATGCGGCGTTCTACTGGAAAGCGTACGCGCAGTCGAAACAGAAGAACCTCGCCGACGCGCAGGCCACGCTGCAGGAGCTCCAGAAGAAGTTCGCCGACAGCCGCTGGCTCAAGGACGCAAAGGCGCTCGAGGTCGAAGTGCGCCAGGCCTCCGGCCAGGCGGTCTCGCCGGACGGGCAGACCGGACGACGACCTGAAGCTGCTGGCGCTGCGCGGCCTGATGCAAAGCGACCCGGAACGCGCCGTGCCGATGGTCGAACAGATCCTGTCCGGCAACAGCTCGATCAAGGTCAAGGAAAACGCGTTGTTCGTGCTGAGCCAGAGCCGGTCGGCCCGCGCGCACGAGATTCTCGGCAACGTGGCCAAGGGCGGCTCGAACCCGGATCTGCAGATGAAGGCGATTCGCTATCTCGGTGCGATGGGCGGTCCGGACAACGCCCAGATTCTCGACGAGGCCTATCGCGCCACGTCGGACGAAGCGGTCAAGCGCGCCATCATCCGCAGCTTCATGATCCGCGGCGATCGCGCGCGCCTGGCCGGCATCGCCAACGATGCGAACAGCGCCGTGCCGCTGCGCGCTGAAGCGATTCAGCAGCTGGGAATCCTCCGCGCCAACGACGAGCTCGCGCGCCTCTACGCACGGGAGACATCGCCAGAGCTGAAACAGCGAATCATCCAGGGGCTGTTCATCGGCGGTGACGCGGGCAAACTGGTCGAGCTCGCGCGGGCCGAAAAGGACCTGGACGTCAAGAAGGACATCGTCAGGAAGCTGTCGGTCATGAAGTCCAAGGAAGCGACCGACTACATGCTGGAGCTGCTCAAGTGACACCCTGGGTCGCGCTCGCGGTCATCCTGCTGCAGGGCAGCGTCGCGCCGCAGTCGCAGATCGTCAACGGCCGGGGCGAAGTGAGGCAGGCCGCCGGTTCGCTCGATCGGGAAATCGCGGCCCTCGCCGAGCGCAGCGGTCCGCTGTGGGTGGCGTACAGCATTCCGACCGTGCCCGGACCACGGCACTACTGCTCGTCGAGCGCGTTTCAGGGAACGCGCGTGCTCCTCGAGCCGCCGACGCGAGATGACGATCCTGATTCGCCTCGAGAACCGGCGCGTCGTCCGGCTGCAGACCGCCACGCCGGACTGCGAGGTGGACGCCGGCGGTCTGCCGGTCGTGTGGCTCAACGGGATATCGTCCGCAGACAGCGCGTCGTGGCTCACCGCGCAGATTCGGGCCGATGGGAATGGAACGCCGGAGGCGCGCATCCTTTCACCGGCGCTGATGGCGCTCGTGTGGCACACGGACAGGAGCGCGATCGATGGCGTCATCGGGTTCGCGCGCGACGATCGCCGGCCCTTCGTGCGCAGCCAGGCGCTCTTCTGGCTCGCGCAACGCGCGGGCGAGGACGCGGTCCGGGCGATCCAGAGCGCCGTCAACGACGATCCGGAAACCGAAGTGAAGAAGAAGGCGGTATTCGCGCTCAGCCAGCTGCCGAAGGATCAGGGCGTTCCGCTGCTGATTCAAGTCGCCCGGACCAATCGCAATCGCGAAGTGCGGAAGCAGGCGATGTTCTGGCTCGGCCAGTCCAGAGACGCGCGGGCCGTATCGTTCTTCGAAGACGTCCTGAAATAGCGGGCTTCAGCGCGTGCGTTTTCTGGCGCGCGCGGCCGCCACGGCAACGGCACTCAAACCGAGCGCCGTCGTCGCGAGAGCCGCGGCGGTCGCAACCGCAACGCTTCGCGATGTCGCCGCGGGCATCCAGTCGTTGAGCCGTTCGTAGGCGCGATGCTCGCGAAACGCGATGGACGCCGCCTGCGAGTAGTTGCGCCCGGCGACGACCAGCTCATGATCGAACACGACGTTCCAGACGACGAACCCGAACGCGAGCCAGAGTCCGACGGCCACGCGTACCAGACGGGATGATGTGGGAGTGTCGCCAGTGGTCATGCGTCAGCGCTGAGGGGCATAGTATCCGGTTCGGGTCCTGACGACGAGATCCCCGGACGAGACGCGGACGGCAATGTTTCGCCAGCTGCCGTCGCTGGCAGGCGGCGCCGGGACGTAACCAAGGCGATAGAGATGCAGCAGCTCGCGGCCGATGTCCTGGTAGATCGGCGTCAGGTTCTCCAGATCGTGGACCGCAACCGCTTCGCCGCCGGTATCGTGCGCCAGGCGCGACATCTCCCAGAGCGGCGCGGTCGCCACGTCGTCCTTGTCGGTTCGCAGCGACACGACATAAACCAGCGCGCCGCCTCGCTGCGCTTCGTCGAGCACCTCGTCGAAGGACACGCTGCCGGCGGTGTTCTCTCCGTCCGTCAGGACGATCAGGACACGCCGGTACTGATCGACGGCGCCGCGCAGGGCATGTTGCTGACCGCGGAGCGCGACCAGCACCGCTTCGTACAGTGCGGTGAGTCCGCCGGCGGCAATGTCGTGGACCGACGCGCGTGCCGAGTCGCGGTCCGGTCCCAGCTGGTAGCGAATTTCCGGATGGCTGTTGAACGTGATGGTTTCGACCAGGTCGTCCGGGCGAAGCAGGTCAACGAGGGAAGCTGCCGCTGCCTGCGCGCGATCGAGGCGGACGCCGCTCATGCTTTGACTGTTGTCGATGAGGAGCGAGACCGCCAGCGGCACGTGACCCTCGGCCGAGAACAACGATATACGCTGCGGGATGTTGTTCTCGAGGACGAGGAAGTCCTGGGGGCTCAACTCGAGCCCGGAGCTGCCGTCGCGTCCCTTGACGCAGACGTCAAGCGTGACGAGATCGACGCCACCGCGGAACGCGGCCGGGTCGTGAGCGGTCGCGGGCCGCTGCGCGGACACGGATACCGCTGCGGCTGATCACCGCTGCAAATCCGCACGTGAATGCGCTCAGCCTCGCCAACATGCCGCGCCGACGCCGCAAGCCTCGGGCCAGTGTTACTCATTTGCTTGCGCCAGAACATCCGAAATGATGGCAATCGTCGACGCCATCTCGGCTTCGGTGATGACGTATGGCGGCATCAGGTAGAGGACGTTCCCGAGCGGCCGCAGCAACAGGTCGCGATCGAGAAACGCCTGAGTCAGGCGCGGGCCGATTCCATCGAGGTAGCCGCCTGAATCCTTCGTGATCTTGTCGCTGACGAGCTCGACAATTCCCACTCCGCCTATGACCCGCACGTCGCCGACACTCGGCAGCGCGCGCAGCGGTTCGAGACCGCGCGTCAGCCATCCCTGCATCGCCGCAACTTTTTCGAGCACGCGTTCCGTGGCAAACAGTTCCAGGCTGGCGATGGCGACCGCGCACGCCAGCGGGTTCGCGGTGAACGAGTGCCCGTGAAAAAACGTCTGCGCGCGATCGGTGCTGAGGAATGCCTCGTAGACCGGCTCGTTGACGACCGTGGCGCCGAGCGGCATGTACCCGCCGGTGATGCCCTTCGACAGGCAGATGATGTCGGGCGACACGTTCGCGTGTTCGCATGCGAACATCCGGCCCGTGCGGCCGAAGCCGGTCAACACTTCGTCGGCAATCATCAGCGTGCCGTGTTCGTCGCACAATCGCCTGACACCCGCGAGAAATTCCGCAGGCCACACCACCATGCCGCCGGCGCCCTGCAGCATCGGCTCCACGAGCACCGCCGCAACTTCGCCGCGATGTTTCTCGAGCAACTCGCCCAGCGTCTCCGGCTGCGGCTGCGTTTCCTTCGCCGAGGCATTCGATGTGGCAGGTGGCCCGCTCGAGGCCCAGCGGACACCGGTAGCAATACGGCGCATGCGCGCGAACGACATCGAACAGCATCGAGGCGAACGGGCGCGTGAACAGCGAGACTTCGCTCGCCGACATCGCGCCGACCGTATCGCCGTGGTACGCATGGTGGAGCGTGATGAACGTGCGTCGCGGCTGCCCGCGATTGCCCCAGTACTGACACGCCATCTTCATCGCCACTTCGACCGCGGTCGATCCGTTGTCGGAGTAGAACACCCGCTCGAGGCCGCTCGGCAGGACGCTGACCAGCCGTTCGGCCAGTTCCACCGCCGGACGATGCGTGCAATTGGCGAAGACGACGTGCTCGAGTTCACCGGCCTGGCGCGCCAGCGCGGCATTCAGCGCGGGATGCGAATGGCCGTGGATGTTGACCCACCACGACGACGTGCCGTCGAGCAATCGCCGGCCGTCTTCCGTGTAGAGATAGACACCTTCGCCACGGACAATCGGAATCGGGGCGGGCCGCGTGAGCATCTGGGTGTACGGATGCCACACACGCCGTGAATCGCGGGCAGCGAGCGACGCCATCGGCTCTGTCATTGAAAGCACGCGCCGAGCGCGCCCTCCGGATCGATCGCGGCCGCCGCCCATCGCAGCGTGCCCGGCGTCAGCGGTTCGAGCCTGGGGAGTTCGCCGAGGACGGTCACATGGCCGTAGTGCTCGATGGCGCGACGATTCTCCGTATTTTTCTCGCCCGTCATGACGACGCCAACCACGGGAATGGCGCGCAGGCGCAGTGCCTCGAGCGTGAGCAGCGTGTGATTGATCGTGCCGAGGCTGCTGCGCGCGACGACGACCACGGGCAGGCCGAGCTGCGCGATGAGATCCGACATCAGCGCGTCGCCGTTGATCGGCACGAGGAAGCCGCCCGCGCCTTCGACCACCCAGCGGTCCGAGCGTTCCTCCGCGGCAACCGTTTCGACCAGCGCATCGAGATCGATCTGCACGCCGCTCAGTCTCGCCGCCAGGTGCGGCGAAAGCGGACGAGGAAGGCGAACGCCCTTGTCCAGAATCCGCGCCGGCCCGCACTCGCAGAGCTCGGCGACGGTCTTCGTATCGTCGTCTTCCTCGATGCCGGTCTGGATCGGTTTCCAGTAGCGCAGCGTGGGAACATCGCGATACCGGGTCATGATGGCCGCGGCCACAACGGTCTTGCCGATGCCGGTGTCTGTTCCGGTTACAAAGACGCCGTGGAGCATCAAATGTCAGCCCTTTTTCACTGGCGCCGGGGCCCCACCCCCGGCGCGAACTGACGCCGATGCCTCACCTCGGATTGGCTTGTCCTCGGTTCGGCATGGCCGCAGGCGCTCCTGAATCAGCTCGGTAAACCTGCTCAAGTCGCGTTCGTCGAGCCCGGCGTTGACCGAGAGCCGCAGGCGGGCGGTGCCGTCCGGAACGCTGGGCGGCCGAATGGCGCGGGCGTCGAAACCTGCAGCCTGAAGTTCGCCCGCCACGCGAACCGCTCGCGCGTTGTCGCCGAGCATCACGGGCACGATCTGCGAGCGGCCCTCCGGGACGTCAGCCGACGATTCCGCCAGCCGCGATCGCAGGAACCCGCTGAGCGCCAGAAGCCGGCGGCGCCGCTCCGGTTCGCGCTCGACGATGTCGAGGCTGGCGAGCAGCGCATCGGCCAGCGCCGGCGGTGCGGCGGTCGAAAAAATGAACGGCCGGCCGCGCTGAACGAGATGATCGATCGCCCACGCCGGTCCCGCGACGAATGCGCCGCCGACGCCCAGCGCCTTGCCGGCCGGGTTGACCGACAGGCACTCGTTGGCGTCGATCCCTGCGGCTTCGATCAGGCCGCTCCCCCGCTCGCCGTAGATGCCGACCGCATGCGCCTCGTCGACGACGAGCGTCGCGCCGTGCGCACGGCAGATCGCCAGGTAGTCGGCGAGCGGCGCCATGTCGCCGTCCATGCTGTAGAGCGACTCGACGACGACGAACCGTACGCCGGAGCACGGCGTCTCGGCCAGCAACCGCGACAGCCGGTCGGGATCGTTGTGCGGGCAGACGACCGTCCGCGCCCGCGACAACCGTGTCCCGTCGATCAGGCTGGCGTGATTCCGCTCGTCCGAAACGATCACATCGTCGGACTCGGCGTAGGCCGTGAGGACCGCGAGGTTCGCGAGATAGCCGCTCGAGAGATACAGCGCGCGATCGGTGCGCTTGAAGGAGGCGAAGCGGGCCTCGACCGCGCGAAAGACGTCGCGCTCGCCGCGCAGCAGGCGCGAGCCGGTGCTGCCGACATCCGTCGCGCTCGATCCCGGCGACGAGCGCGGCGCGGATGCGCGGATCCTGCGAGAGACAGAGGTAGTCGTTGGAGGAGAGATCGATCCCCGACGGCGGCTTCGGCGTCCGCAGGAGTCCCCGGGACGCGAGGCGCGCGAGATGCGAGCGAACGCGTGATTCGAGGGGACTATCCGCCGGCATGCACACCAGCCGGAGCGCCCGACGTGGTGAGGCGCATGCCCAGCCGGTCGAGCAGATGCTCGTCGTGCGAAGCGCCGGGATTCGGCGTGGTCAGCAGGCGCTCGCCGAGAAACACCGAGTTGGCGCCGGCCAGGAAACAGAGCGCTTGCGCTTCATCGGTCAGCGAAAGACGGCCGGCGCTCAGCCGCACGAACGACGCCGGCATCAGGATGCGCGCGGTCGCGATCGTCCGCACCAGCTCGAACGGATCCTCGGGCGGGAGATCGGCCAGCGGCGTTCCATCCACGCGAACGAGCAGGTTGACCGGCACGCTCTCGGGATGCGGATCGAGCGACGCGAGCTGACGAAGCAGCCCGTAGCGAACCATCCGGTCTTCGCCCATGCCGATGATGCCGCCGCAGCACACGGTGACGCCCGCCTTGCGGACGCGCGCCAGCGTGTCGAGCCGCTCGCTGTAGGTGCGGGTCGTGATGATGCTGCCGTAGAACTCGGGCGACGTGTCGAGGTTGTGGTTGTACGCCGTGAGCCCCGCATCGGCCAGCGCGTCGGCCTGCTCCTGCGTCAGCATGCCGAGCGTGACGCACGCTTCCATGCCGAGACCGCGGACGGTGCGCACCATCTCGAGCACCTGATCGAACGGCTCGCCGCCCGGCACGTCGCGCCACGCCGCGCCCATGCAGAAGCGGGTGGCGCCCTGCTCGCGCGCCCGGGTCGCGGCCTCCGTCAGTTCGGCGATCGACACGAGCTCGCCGCGCGTGACGCCGGTCTTGTAGTGCGCCGACTGCGGACAGTACGCGCAATCCTCCGGGCATCCGCCGGTCTTGATGCTGAGCAGCATGCAGCCCTGGACCTCGTCGGGCCGGTGATGCGCGCGATGCAGCGACTGCGCGCGGAACACGAGATCGGGCAGCGGTGCAGTGTAGATCGCCTCGATTTCGGCAAGCGACCAGTCGTGGCGGAGCGGCGTCGCAGGGGTCACGATCGGAAGTGTAGCAAGAAGAACGCGAGCAAGACCAGCAGCGCGACCACGATGGTCGCGATGACGATGGTGGACGGGCCGCGCTTCACCGGCACGTAGGGCTGGTATTTCGCCTCGGTCGTGGCCGTGCCGCAGCGATAGCAGATCAGCGCCTTGTCGGCGATTTCAGTTCCACAGTTACGACACTGCATGTTCGGGAAATCAGTGAATTGGGAATTAGGAATTGGGAATTAGGAATTGGTCGTCGAGCAGTTCCGCCGCGCGCGCGGTTTCTTCGATCGCCAGGCGCTCGGGGATCGTCACGAGCGCGAATGTGGTGCGCGATCGGTCCATGATCGTCGCGCGCAGCCGCGCCAGCCGCTCGTGGCGGCGGGTCAGCGCCGCCAGTACCGGGTCGGCGGCTTCGGCCTGCTCCTGCGTCTGATCGGTCCCGCGATCGATCTCGACGACCGCGCGGCGATGCCGCACCAGCGCCTGGATCCACGCCGTCATGGCGTCGGGCATCCGCAGCAACTGCAGCGTGTGGCCGGTCGGCGCCGTGTCGAACACGATGAGATCGTAAGTCCGCTCGGCGTCCACGATGAGATCGATCATGCGGTCGAGCAGCGCCACTTCCAGCAGGCCGGGCGACGCCGCCGCCATTTCGATCTGACGATGCGCCTGCTGGATGATCGCCGGGCTGAACATGCGCTGGATGTCGCGCTTGACGTCGTTGATGTAGCGCGTGGCCTCGGCCTCGCTGTCGAGAATGCACCGACGTCTGCGACCAATCCACACGCCGATCATACTGCCCGCCCAACGCTTCACCACGCCCCAAAAAGCTTCACCACGGAGGACACGGAAGCGAAACGGAGGGACACGGCTCTTTTTCAAAAGGGCTCAGTGACCTCGCGCAATTTCGTCGTGTGATCTGTGTGAGTTCTTGTTTCGACTGTTTTTCGTTGAAGGAGAGGCCATTTTCATGGTATAATTACTAACGGAGGTTCATTGACTCATCAACAAATTCGCTACAGAGATGCTGACACCCCACTCACCGGCCTCGTCGTGTACGACGAGACCAGGTCAGATCCGCGCCCCGGCATTCTGGTCGTGCATGGCGGCGCCGGACGCGATGCGCATGCCGAGGGCCGGGCGCGCCGGCTCGCCGAGCTTGGATATGTCGCGTTCGCCTGCGACATGTACGGCGACGGCGTCGCCGGCGATCGTCAGCGCATCATGGCGCGGATCGCGGAGCTTCGCGCGGATCGGGCGGTCCTCTGTGCCCGGGCCCGGGCAGGGATCGACATTCTCACGTCGCAGCCCCAGGTTGACGGCCGTATCGCCGCGGTCGGGTATTGCTTCGGCGGTATGGCCGTTCTCGAGCTGGCCCGGAGCGGCGCCGAGCTCGCCGGCGTCGTCTCCGTGCATGGCAGTCTCACGACCGCCAGTCCGGCAGAACCTGGACGGATCCAGGCGCGGATCCTCGTCTGCCACGGCGCGCTCGATCCACACAGCCCGCCGCCGCAGGTCACCACCTTCGTCGAAGAAATGAACCACGCGAACGCCGATTGGCAGCTCAATGTGTATGGCGGCGCCATGCATGGGTTCACCCACGAAACGGCGACCGGCCAGATGCCGGGCGTCATGTATCACGCCCTGAGCGACGCGCGTTCGTCCACGGCCATGCGCACGTTCCTTGATTGAATTGTTTAGCCCGCCCGCCCCGCATCCGGCATGAGTTGAAAGGCATGCCGGGAAGCTATAGTTGGTGGCATGGGAACAGTTCGCACGCGTGCCACGGTTGATCCTCACCGCCGGCGCCATCGTCGCGGTGGCGCTCGCGATCGGCCGGCACGAGCCGGCGCATGCGCAAAGTCGAGCGACGATTCTCGCGGTGACTTCCGACGCCGACCGCCGCGCGTGGGACGGGACCATCGACGCGATGACGCGAACCGGCGAGCTCGAGCGGCGCCGCGAAGACGCGGATTTCCTGCTCCCGGGGCGCACGCACGAACGATTTGCGCAACGCTACAAAGGCGTGCCGGTGTTCGGCGGTGACGTGACGAGGCAGACGAACGCCGGGACCACGGTGTCGCTCTTCGGCACGATGTACAACGACATCGACATCTCGGTCGATCCGGCGCTGACCGTGGAGGACGCGCTCGCGGTCATCAAGCGCGAAAGCGGCGTGGACCTTGGAACAACGAGAGCGCCGCAGCTGATGATCCTGCCGCTCGATGGACAGTATCGACTGGTCTATCACGCGAAAACATTTTCCGACGCAGGCGCGTTCGAGTACTTCATCGACGCCAACAGCGGCGCCGTCGTGCGGCGGCTCGACGCGGCACAGCGGCAGTCGGCGAAAATCGGCACGGGGACGGGCGTTCTCGGCGATACGAAAAAGCTGAGCGTGAACCTGTCCGGCGGCACCTATCTTGCCGACGACGAGCTCAGGCCGCCGTTCCTGTTCACGTTCGACATGCGCGGGAATCTCACGCGGATGAATTTCATCCTGAACGGCGCCATCAATCCCAGCCTGAGTGACGTCGCCAGCAGCAGCAACAACGTCTGGACCGACCAGGCGGTCGTCGATGCCCATGCCTACGCCGGCTACGTCTACGACTACTACTACAAGCGATTCGGACGCCGCGGGCTCGACAACCAGAACCTCGAGATGTGGAGTTTCGTGCATCCGGTGATACGGTCGCAGGCGCCCTCGGTTCCCAGCTCGGTGCTCGACGACTTCTACGTCAACGCGTTCTACGCCGGCGACGGCATCATGGTGTATGGCGAAGGCCTCCCCGCCAACCTGACGCTGGGCGGACAGCATTTCGACTACTTCTCCGGCGCGCTGGACGTCGTCGGCCACGAACTGACCCACGGCGTCACCGATTACTACGTCCGGACTCATTTACCAGTACGAGTCCGGCGCGCTCAACGAATCGTTCTCCGACATGATGGGCACGTCGATTGAGTTCTACTATCAGCCGGCGGGCTCTGGTCCGCTTCGCGCGGACTACATCATGGGCGAGGACATCGTCGACACCTGGCGGATTCCGATCCATGTCGAATCCCGCGGCCTACGGACAACCCGATCACTACAGCCGGCGGCTCGTCGTCACCGGCCCGCCGACCGACGACAATGACGATGGCGGGGTCCACACCAACTCCGGCATCGGCAATCAGTTCTACTACCTGGCGATCGAAGGCGGCGTGAACCGCACGTCCGGGCTCACGGTCCAGGGGGTTGGCGCGGCGAATCGAGACCAGATCGAGAAAGTCGTCTACCGCGCCTTCACGCAAATGATGCCGGCCAACGCCACCTATTCGGTCGCGCGCGCCGCCACGATCCAGTCTGCGCGCGACCTTTACGGCGCCGGGAGCGCAGCCGAGCGTGCAGTGACCCAGGCCTGGACCGCGGTCGGCGTCAACTAAGCGCTCTTTGGCCGCGCGCGGCGTGGCGCGCTATGCTTGAGGGAAGCCCCATGCCTACTCTGTTTCACAACGTCTGGAACGCGCACGCCGTTCGCACGCTGCCGAGCGGACAGACGCAGCTGTTCGTCGGCCTGCACCTGATCCACGAGGTCACGAGCCCGCAGGCCTTCGACATGGTCCGGCAGCACGGATGGAAGGTGGCCTACCCGAAGCGCACATTTGCCACCGTCGACCACATCGTGCCGACCAGCGTGCAGCGCCGTCCCTTCATCGACCTGACCGCCGAAGAGATGACGACGGTGCTCGAGCGCAACTGCCGCGAGTTCGGCATCGAGCTCTACGCGCCGGGCGGCGCCGGCGGCGAGAACCAGGGCATCGTGCACGTCATCGGCCCCGAACTGGGGCTGACCCAACCCGGCATGACCATCGCGTGCGGCGACAGCCACACGTCCACGCACGGCGCGCTCGGCGCCATCGCGTTCGGCATCGGCACGTCGCAGGTGCGCGACGTCCTGGCCTCGCAGTGCCTGGCGCTCGACCCGGTCAAGGTCCGGCGGATCGACGTCAACGGCCAGCTCGCACCGGGCGTCTACGCCAAGGACGTCATCCTGACGATCATTCGCCGCCTCGGCGTCCAGGGCGGCGTCGGCTTCGCGTACGAGTACGGCGGTTCGACGATCGATCGCATGACCATCGAAGAGCGCATGACGATCTGCAACATGTCGATCGAAGGCGGCGCGCGCGTCGGCTACGTCAACCCGGACGAGACGACATTCGCGTTCCTGAAGGGGCGCAAGTTCGCGCCGCAGGGCGAGGCGTTCGATCGCGCGGTGGCGTGGTGGCGGCAGATCGCGTCCGACACCCGACGCGGAATACGACGATCGGTTCACGCTCGATGCCGCGTCAATCGAGCCCACGGTCACCTGGGGCATCAACCCCGGACAGTCGGTCGGCATCGGCGAGGCGATCTCGACCAACGCCGACGAAGAAGCGCTTGCGTTCATGGGGTTCGATGCCGGCGCACGCGTCGAGGGCACGAAGATCGACGTGGCGTTCATCGGCTCCTGCACGAACGGCCGTCTCTCGGATCTCGAGGAGGCCGCGAAGATCGTCCAGGGACGCCGGGTCGCGTCGCACGTGAAAGCGCTCGTCGTTCCCGGATCGCAGGCGGTCAGCCGCGCGGCGGTGGCGAAGGGACTCGATCAGATCTTCACGAAGGCCGGATTCGAGTGGCGCGGCGCCGGATGCTCGATGTGCCTGGCGATGAACCCCGACAAGCTCGAAGGCCGCCAGGTCTGCGCGTCATCGTCCAACCGCAACTTCAAGGGACGCCAGGGCAGCCCGACGGGCCGCACGCTGCTGATGAGCCCGGCGATGGTGGCCGCGGCGGCCGTCTCGGGCGAAGTCGTCGACGTGCGCCAGATGCTCGTCGAAGCGCACGCGTAGGAACAACGAACATGGCTGCCATCAACGTCATCACCGGCCGCGCGCTTCCGCTGCGCGGCAACGATCTCGACACCGACCGCATCATGCCGGCGCGGTTTCTCCGCGCGGTCACATTCGAAGGCCTCGAAAAACACCTGTTCGAGGACGACCGCGCGACCAATCCCGCGCACCCGTTCAACAATCCGCGCTATGCCGGCGCGTCGATCCTGGTCGTCAACTCGAACTTCGGCTGCGGATCGTCGCGCGAGCACGCGCCGCAGGGGCTGGCGCGCTACGGCATCAGGGCCGTCATCGGCGAATCGTTCTCCGAGATCTTTCTCGGCAACTCGGCGGTCCTCGGCATTCCGTGCTTCACGGCTGAAGCGGCCGCGATCGAATCGCTGCAGGGCGACCTCGAAGTCAACCCCGATCTCGTGGTCGAAGCCAGCGTGGACACCGGCGTCATCTGCGCCGGCACGCTCGGCATCCAGGCGAACCTGCCGGCCGGCCTGCGCGACGCGTTCCTGACCGATCAGTGGAATCCGACGGCCATGCTCCTGGCCGATTTCAAGAAGGTCAACGCCGTCGCCGACCGCCTGCCGTACGTCAGCGGGTTCTAGCCAAAATCAACACGACGAAAACTTCACCACGGAGGACACGGAGAAAAACAACGGAGGACACGGCTCTTTCCCAAAAGGCTCAGTGACCTCCGTGTAGTTGCTCCGTGCGTTTCCGTGGTGGCGTTTTTGTTTCAGCTGTCTTTGCTTTTTTCCTGCGCGACGGCGAGGAACGCGTTGGCGGCGTGAGAGCGGTGCGCTTTCCGGCAGACGAGCGTCATCTGGCGGCGCCGCGAAATGCCGGCGACCGGGACGGCGACGAGCCGGCCGCTCGCGATTTCGGTGATCGCGCAGCGCTTCGGCAGGAGCGCGACCCCGAGCTTCAATTCGACGGCGCGCTTGATACCGTCGAGACTGGGCAGCGCGATCACCATGTTGAGCGAGATCTGACGTTCCTCGAAGAGGCGCAGCACCCGCTCGCGCGCCGGCGACGGATCGTTGTGCGCGACCACCGGCTCCCCCGCCACTTCCTCCATGGTCACCTGCTTGCGCTTCGCGAAAGGATGCGACGGCGGCATCAGCAGGACGAGCTCGTCGCTCCCGACGACGACCTCGAGCAGACCTTCTTCGGCGGGACGAAACGTGAGCGCACCGAAGTCGAGACTGCCCTGCTGCACTTCGACGGCAATCTGCCGCGCCGGCACGCGGCGGACGTCGACGGCGATGTCGGGGACCTTCTGGCGGAAGCGCGCCATGAGCGGCAGCAGCGTGTGGATCGCCGCCTCGTTCGCGCCGATGAGGACGCGGCCGCGGCGCAGGTCACGCAGCTCGCGCATCGCCGACTCGGCTTCCTCGGCCAGCCGGACCAGGCGCTGTCCGTAGTTCTGCAGCACGCGCCCCGCGTCCGTCAGGGTTCCGCTCTTGGATGACCGGTCGAACAACTGCTCGCCGAGGTCCTCCTCGAGCCGTTTCACCGCCTGGCTGACCGCCGGCTGCGTGCGATGTACTTTGGCGGCGGCGCGCGAAAAGCTGCGCTCCTCGGCCACGGTCAGGAAGATGCGAAGCGCGGTGAGGTCCATAAATTAAGCTTATTATAACGTAATAATTATCACTTTGACTTCTAGTCGTGGCAGCCGTTACAACTGAGGCACTATGAGCCAGGACGTCACACGCATCGTCGTGTTCGACACCACCCTGAGAGACGGCGAACAGGCGCCCGGTTTCTCGATGGACGTGCCCTCCAAGCTGGCACTGGCGCGCGCGCTCGACGCGCTGGGCGTAGACATCATCGAGGCGGGGTTCCCGATCGCCTCGCCGGCCGACTCGGAAGGCACGCGCCAGGTCGCGCGCGAGATCCGCCGCCCGGTCATTGCCGCGCTCGCCCGCTGCCGTCCCGCCGACATTGACGAGGCGGCGCGCGCGCTCGAGCCGGCCGAACGGCGCCGGATTCACACGTTCCTCGCCACCTCGGAGCTGCATCTCGAGCGCAAGCTGCGCATCAGCCATGACGAGTGCCTGACGCAGATCGTGGACGCCATCCGGCGAGCCCGCAACCATACCGACGATGTGGAGTTTTCGGCAGAGGACGCGACGCGCAGCGACCGCGACTTCCTCTGCCGGGTTGTCGAGGGCGCCATTGCCGCCGGAGCGACGACCATCAACCTGCCGGATACGGTCGGCTACACCGTCCCGGAGGAACTCCGCGATTTCTTCATCGAGATCCGCCGGCGCGTGCCCAATTCCGACAAGGCGATCTTCAGCACGCACTGCCACGACGACCTCGGCCTCGCGGTGGCCAACAGCCTCGCGGCCATTGAAGGCGGCGTGCGGCAGATCGAGTGCACCATCAACGGCATCGGCGAGCGCGCCGGCAACGCGTCGCTCGAAGAGCTCGTCATGGCGCTGCGCGTCCGGCCGGACCGGCTGCCGTTCGACACGGGCATCAAGTCGGAGGGGCTGTTCGAAGTCAGCCAGCTCCTCTCGAAAGTCACCGACGAGCCGGTACAGTCCAACAAGGCGATCGTCGGACGGAACGCCTTTGCCCACGAAGCCGGCATCCACCAGGACGGCATGCTGAAGGACTCGCGGACCTACGAAATCATGCGGCCGCAGGATGTCGGACAGAACGCCGAACAGCTCGTGCTTGGCCGCCACTCGGGCCGTCACGCCGTGCAGCGCCGCGCCGAGCAGCTCGGGCTGGTGCTCACGAACGACGAGCTCGCGCAGGTCTACCACGCGGTCATCACGATGGGCGAGCATCGCAAGTCGATCGGCGACAACGACCTGCGGCGGATGATCGAGCGCGTGCGCTCCGGCCAGCACACGCACGCGTAACCCACAGGAAATTGCCCACTTCAGAATTCAGACTTCAGATTGCCAGCTTCGGAATGATGGCCGTTCCGACGTCTGAAAATCTGAAATCTGAAATCTGAACTCTGCAATCTCATAGAATCGCTTCATGATTCCGCTTCGGGATGTCATCCCGTCACGGACCACGCCGTTCCTCACCGTCGCGATCATCGCCGCCAACGCGGCGGCCTGGTTCTTCGAGCTGTCGCTCTCGCGCGGGCAACTGAACAACTTCCTGCAGCTGTACGGCGTCGTGCCGGCGAACTTCAGCGTGCCGACGCTCTTCACCTCGATGTTCCTCCACGGCAGCTGGTCGCATGTCCTCGGCAACATGTGGTACCTCTGGATCTTCGGAGACAACGTCGAAGACCGGATGGGACACGGCCGGTTTCTCGTCTTCTACCTGTTATGCGGCGTCGCGGCCGCGCTGGGCCAGATGGCCATCGACCCGCAATCGACGCTGCCGACCATTGGCGCGAGCGGCGCGATCGCCGGCGTCATGGGCGCCTATTTCGTCCTCTATCCCCACTCGCGCGTGCTCACGCTGATTCCGCTGATCATCTACTTCGAAGTGATCGAGCTGCCGGCGATCTTTCTGTTGGGATTCTGGTTCCTGATGCAGCTGTTCAGCGCGGGATCGATTGCCGTCACGGCCAGCACGCACGGCGGAGGGGGCGTCGCCTTCATGGCGCACGTCGCCGGGTTCCTGACCGGGATCGTCGGCGTGTTCGTGTTCAGGAAACGCCAATACGCGGAAAGCCGCTGGATGTAAGGCGGCGACGGCGCGGGCCGCAGCGTCAGGGCGCAATCATCTTCAGTTTCGGAAAATAGCTTCGGTATCGCCTGGGATCGCGCGTCAGCAGCGTCATTCCCGACACGGCGGCGTGCGCGCCGATGAAGAAATCCGGCAAGGCCCCCGTACGTGAGCCGCCTCGACGCCGGTATCGCTCGAACACTTTCGCCGCGAGAAACGCCGCCTCCCACGGAAGTTGAAGACGAAGGAAGTACGCGGCCGGCAGCGCCTCGTTCACCGATTCGATCGCCTCGAATCTGACCGACACTTCCGCGAAGATGATCGGATTGATCGCCAGCCGCGCGCGATCGGCGGTCTCAGCCAGCATCGCGGCTGACCAGTCGAACCAGTCCTCGTCCTGGCTCAGATAATCGAACAGCACGTTGGTATCGACGAGGACCGTGTCCGTCATTCGCCGCGCGTCAACGCCATGAGTTCGTCGGTGCTCATGCCCGGCTTCGGCCGGGGCGCCTTGCGCATCGCCTCGAGCAACGCCTGGCCGCGGCCCTTTCGGCCCGCCTTTCTTTCGCATCCGGACACTGTCGCCGACGACGTCGAACTCGACTTCGGTCATGGGCATGAGCCCGAGCTTTTCGCGAATGGACTGCGGAATAGTGATCTGCCCCTTGCTCGTCAGCCGCATGGTAAGACTCCTACCAGTAAGAGTATTACCATCGGCGCCGTTGAGGGCAAGGCCCTACGTTTTCGCGCGGACGCGCTGATCGATGCGGGCGAGCTCGAGGAGCAGCTTTTCGAGGGCGGCTTCGTATTCGTCGGGCAGAAGATTCGGCTTGTTGGCGCGCAGGCGTTCGAGCTCCGACTCGATTTCCGCACGGCGGCGCAGCAGGCTCGTGAGCTCGCTGTCGCCGGTCTCGGCGATCGGCGCGTCCGGCTGCAGGTAGGTCACCTGCGCCAGTGGTCCGTCGGGCCCGGCCGCGTCGGCTTCGCGCCCTACGCCGTTGCCGGTGTCGTCGAGGAGCGGACGCTCGGTGGCCAGCTGGCCGTGTTCCTGATACCAGCGGTGGACGTCGTGGCTCGCAGCGACGAACGCTTCCCAGATCGACACCTTGCCGTTCTTGTCGAGATCGGCGTTGCCGTCCTCGAACGCCTTGATGAAGAAGCCGGGAAACACCGTCTCGTACTGCTGCGCCGATGAATCGTTCGCCGTCAGGACGACGCGGCCGCGTCCCGCCAGGCGCCGCAGGAACGGAAAGCTGCCGCTCGCGGTATCGATGAAGACCACCCGCCCGGCAATCGGGCGCACCAGATCGGCCCACTCCAGCGCGCTCAGGTCCGGCCCCACCAGATTGAATTTCGCCTCGTCGTTCTCGGCGGTCCCGTGGCCGATGAGCAGCACCAGCACGACATCGTCTTTTGTCGCCTTGGCGCGGAGCGTCGCCAGCGCCTGACGCACGTTCTCGCGCGTCGCCTTGCCGACGCCGCTTGATTCCTCCTCCGCGAGGACGACCACGTGGTCGGCGGGATACTCGAAGGTTTTCTCGAGCGTGGCGACGAACGCGGTCCGCCACGCATCGGTCCTGTTCCGCGTACTGCGGGCCGCCGGACGCGCCGCTGATGACCAGGGCGTACCGCTCGCCGGCCGGCGCGGCGGCTGCGGGAATCGACCACAACAGCGCACGCACAGAGGCAGGCGTGAAGAGCGGCGCGTGCGGCGCGACGCGATGGCATCCCTGCATTCTGCCACTTCCCCATCACCGGAGTCCCCAGCGCCGCCGCAGCACCCATTCGGCGCCGAGCAGCGCGATGACGATGGCGAACGACCACGGCTCGTGCCAGAGGTCGCGGCGCTCCGGTTCGAGCTGCTGCGGGATCGCCGCCTGCAGGTCGGTGAGGATGTCCGCCGCGTCCGCGCTGCGCACGTAACGGCCGCCGGATTCACGGGTGAGGCGCCGCAGCGTGCCTTCGTTCAGGCGGGGATCGGCAAACTCGCGATCGCTGCCTCCCACGTTCACCCATCGCTCCGCCGCGCCAAGGCTCGTCGTGCCGCGCCTGGCCTCGACGTGAACGCGGTACAGACCGGCGACGTCCGGCGACGTCGTGGCCGTGAACCGGCCGTTGCCCAGCGACCGCAGCGGCAGCGGCACCTGGTCGCCGCCCGGCTTGATGAGCGCTGCCTCGACGACCGCGTCGGCGACCGGCGCGAATCCGCGGTCCCGGGCTTCGACGCCGACGACCAGCGCGTCGCCGGGCTCGGGATCCTGGGTCAGCGTCAGCGAGACCGGCTCGGGCGCCTCGGCGGTCAGCCAGCGCAGCGACTGCCGCCAGAAGAACTCGTAGCTGCGATCCGTGGACGGCTGCATCATCTTCCAGCGCCACGAGGCTTCGCCGGCAAACACCATCGACCGCCCGCGTCCGTAGCGCTGCACCGCGATTGCCGGCATGACCGCGCCGCTCGGCGTGGTCGTCACGGCGAGGACGCTGGCGCCGGGTCTCGGGCCGCCGACCGCGGCGCTGGCCGAGAGCGCCGGCAGCGCCGACCAGGCTTTTCGCGACGCGTCCGCCGTCGCCGCGATGCGCATCACCGGATGGTTGACGCCGTCGGGTGTCGGCGTAATCACGTTCTGGGTGGCGACGCCATCTTCGCCCGGCGCAGTCACCGGGCTGCCGTGCCGATCGTTCAATTCGACCGGGAGCACCTCCTCGAGCGGCGTGCCGATCATGCCGCGCGACTCGAACGAGCGGCCGCCGAGGACGAGCACGCCGCCGCCGCGGACGCTGACGAATTCCGCGGCCAGAGTCGAGCTGCGCGCGCGTGAAGAAATCCGCTTCGAGATTGGCGATGACGAGCGCGTCGTAATCGAACAGCGCTTCGCGCGTGGCCGGAAATCCGCCGGTCAGCGCATTCACGCGGTTGGCGGGCGCCTGGACGAGGAACGTATCCTGGTTCTGATCGTTCTTCCCCTTTCGCACGATCGAGTCCACTTCCAGGCCGGGGTCGATCGCCAGCGCGCGCACCAGGAAACTGTGCTCGAAACCGGGCGCTCCCGCGATCACCAGGATGCGGCGCTTGCGCGCGGCCGGGCTGACGAGCACGCTGCGCGCGTTGTTTTCCGCGATCGAATCGGTCTCATCGGCGACCACTTCCGCGGTGAAGACCGTCGGATTCGCCGGATCCGGCGAGACGCTGAACGTCTCGTCGACGGGTGAACCGTCGGCCAGCGGCACGACGCGCCGCGTCTCCAGCACCTGGCCGTTGCCGAGGACGCGGAGCTGGAACGGCGCCCGGCCGAATCCGTGGGAGACCGTCGAGACGTGCAGATCGACGAGGCTCTGATCGAGCCGGGGATCGCCGGCGCCGATCGACGCGACTTCCCGGTCCGGGATCCCGTCCGGCGATCCGATCCCGATCGCGAACACCGGCGGACCCTGGGCGGCCGGCGGCCGGTCGGTGGTGGCGGCGCTCGTCTCCGCGCCGTCGGTCAGTACGACAATTCCGGCGACGCGACGGCCCCGATAGCGGTCGCGCGCGGCCTGCACTGCGTCGGCGAGCTCGGTTCGACGCCCATCCGCGCTCAGCGAGTCCACGGTGGCCGGCGTCAGCAGGATCCGGATTTTCCAAACTCGAGGAGCTCGATTGTGCCGTGGGTTGCGAGTCCGGGGGCGAGGGTCCGGCGGATGACGTCGGCGGCTCTCGCAATGCGCGTCTCACCGTCCGCGTCGTTGACGCGCATGCTGCGCGAGGCATCGACGAGCACCGGAATGACGACGTCTCCCGAAGCGACCGGCGGCAACAGCAGAACCGGCCGCGCGATGAAGAACGCGACGACGGCGAGCGACAAGCCGCGCAGCACCGTCAGCACGCCGCGCTGCGCCGCGGTGAGCGGCACGAGCGGGCGCCAATAGGAATAAACCGCTACGCCGGCGATGCCCGCCGCCACGACGACGGCAAGCCACCAGGGCAGCGGCGAAGCAAAATGCATGAAAGAGTTTCAGTCGCCTGTCAGCACCGGGCGGCCGTCAGTGTTTCTTCTTTGCGGCCAGCGCCTTGAAGTAGCTGTCCACCTGATCCTGATACGCAGCTGGCGCCGTGTCATCGGCGCCAGCCGACAATCGATCCTTGGCGTCACGCTCCTGCAGTTTCTTGGACAAGGTCGTCTGCACGTCCTCGAGCGCCGCAGCGGCCTGACGCTTCAGTTCCTGCCATTTGGCGAAGTCCTGCTTGAAGGCTTCGGTGCCGGGAGCGGAGAGCACCATCCCCTGCCCCTCGAACGTCGCACCCACACCGCCGCGCGCCTGCGTCCCCTGGCTGCGTTCGGTTTCGTGCAGCAGATCGCGAATGCGCTCGAGCTCCTGGTTCGCCGCGGCGCGCAGACGCTCCACGTCGGCACTGCTGCCGCCCGCGCCGCCCTGGCCCTGTCCGCCGCGTCCCGTGTCGCCGGCGGCGCCCTGCGGCGTCGGCTTCGCGCCCTGTCCACCCTGCGGTCCGCCCTGCCGGCCGTTCGGCGCCGCTCCGGGCTGCGGGTTGGCGGAGGCCTGGCGATCGAGATCGCTCATCTGGCGTGTCAGCTCGTCGAGCTGTTCGCGCAGTTCCTGTGCCCGCGCCAATTGCTCGGACATTTTCCGCGAGTCCGGATCGTCGCTCTTGTCGGCCGTGGACAGGCGGTCCGCGGCGCGATCGAGCGCGCGCGCCAGGTCTTCCGGACTTGGCGTCGTTCCGCCTGGCAGCGATGAAGCGCCGTTCTTCGATCCGTCGGCCTGCGATGGATTCGGCTGGGCCGCCGCCCGCATCGCGTCGGCGGACTGCTGCAGGCGATCGGCGACGCGCTGGCGCTCGAGATCGCGCCCGGCTTCAGCCGCCGCCTGCTGCAGCCGTTTCGCGTCGGCGCTGTCCTTGCCGTCTTTACCATCCTTGCCGCCGTTCCCGCTCGCCGCGCCCTGCTGCTTGAGCCCTTCTTCGACGCGGCGCGCGCGCTCGGCGAGGCGCTGCTGTTCGCCCGCCAGCCGGCGAAGCGTATCCTTGCCGCCCTCGCCCTGGCCGGCGGCGCGGCTCGCCTCCGTTCCAATCTGCCGCTCGGCGTCGGCGAGTTGCCGCGCTTCGAGCTGCAGGTCGCCAAGCGCCCGCCGGCGGCCGTCAGGCGTGCCCGCCTGCAGCTGGCGTTCGAGCTCGCGCAGTCCATCGAGCGCGCGCTGCGCGCGAGCGCTGGCCTGGTCGGCATCCTGGCGGCGGAGATCGCCGGCGGCATTGCGCATTTCCTCGGTAATGCTGCGCATGTCGCTGCCGTTTTCTCCAGGACGTCCCGACTGTCCCTCCTGCTGGCCGGCCTGCTGTCCGGTCGGTCCGGGTTTGCCGGCGTTCTGGCCCGATGGCCGCGGCTGACCGCTCTGTCCCGGCTTGTTCTGACCGGGTTGCGACGGCTGACCGCCGGGTTGACCCTGCTGCCCGGACTGACTCTGTTGCCCGGACTGCGCCTGCTGCCCCTGCTGGCTCTGTTGCCCCGGCTGGTTTTGCTGGCCCTGTTGGCCCTGTTGTCCTTGCTGTCCCTGCTGCGGATTCTGGCCGGCTTGCTGACCGGATTGATTCTGCTGCCGCGCCATCTCCTGCGCGAGCTCTTCGGCACGCTGGCGCAGGTCGTTCTGGTCGCGCGACAACGACTCCAGCTCGCGCTTCAACTGCTCGGGCGTCATCCGTTCGCGCTCGCGCGCGAGTTCCTGCTGACGCTTCAGGAGTTCGTCCTGCCGGCGCGCGAGGTCCTTGATCTTCTCGAGCTCGCTTTCCTTGCTGTCGCCCGGCTCGGCGCTCTTCGGCGTCTCGTAGTTGGTCGTCTGCTGCCTGGCCAGTTCCTTGTCGAACAGGCTCGACATGTCCTGGATGTTGCGATTGCCGCCGCTGCCGCCGCCTGCCTGCTGCGAAATCTGGCGCTTCTTCACGTCAGCCTGCGCTTTCAGCAGCTGGTTGAGCGCGTCCATCTCCGGCGGAACGGCATCGGTGGTCTTCAGCGCCGTCAGCGCGGTCACCGCCAGCCCCATCGCCTTGGCGGCGGACGTCATCGCATCCTCTTCGGCCATCGTCTGACCGGCGCGCGGGCCGGTCGGCGGGGGCGGCGGCGCCCCGCGTCCGCCGGGAAGCGGCCGCCGGGGATCGCGCATCGTGGACTGGCGGAACATGCTCGACGCCTGTTCGACGCGCGTCTTCAGCTCGCCCTCGGCGCGGCCGACCGCGTGAATATCCTCTTCGGACTTCGCGCCTTGCGTCGCCTGCGATCGCCGATCCAGCTTCCAGGTGGCGACGATGATCTGTTTCTGCGCCGCGACGAGATCGTCGAGCTGCTGATTCGGCTGGCCGCCGCCCATGGCCGCCTGGCTCTGCGCCAGCGTGAATTCCTCCTCGAACGGCTTGACGTCGAGAAAGAAGATGTCGCTGCGGGTTTCACTCGAACGCTTGCCGCGCGGCAGATCGCGCGCGCGCACGTAGTAGCTGACGAAGTCGCCGGGCCGGACCTCGAGATCTTCGAGGAAGATCGTGTGCCGTCCTGCCGCGGCGGTCGATCCCGGCGTGATCTTCAGCGGCACGACGTGCTCGGCGCCGCCGCGCACGGCATAGACGAGATCGAGCGACGCGATCCCGAAGTCGTCGTTGGCCTCGGCCTCGATGTCGACCTCTTCGAGCGGCGTCACGCGGCGATCGCTGGCCGGGCGCAGCACGTGCACTTCCGGCGGCCGATCCTCCAGCGTGCGGATGAAGTACTCGGTATCGCCGCGGCTCGACAACCCCTCGGCGTCGGCGAGCGTCGACGCGATACGAGCTGTCCTCGGTAATCTGCAGCGCGCCGGTGAGCACGCGCCCCGAACCGGTCAGCGCGATCGTCTGATCGCCCGCCAGCACCATCCGCCCGGTCGCCGCCGGCAGGTCGGTGTGGACGGCAATCCGCACCTCGGTTCCGGCCGGCGCGTAGATGTCGCCGCCGTCCTCTTCGGTGCGCGGCGCCAACCCCAGTTCCTTCGGATAGGTGTACTCGACGTCGATGCGCGACACGCGCGGCGCACGAACCACCGCGACGTTGAATGTTTTCGAGGACGCGGCTCCGGCCACCACACGGTAGCGGAATGAGCGTCGCCAACCGGTTCAACGCCAGCGCAAACCGCCCATCGTCTCCGCCGGTCATCTCGACCGCGTGCCAGTCGTTCTCACCGTCGCCTTCGCTGCGCAGCAGCTGCGCGACGACCGGCGCCTGGTTGCCGACCAGATGCGCCTGCACGTTCAACGTCGAGCCTGCCTCGACGCGCGCATCGCCCGGCGTGACGTCGAGGACGACCCTCGAGGGGAACAGCGTGAGCGACGCCGCGTCGAACGATTCCTTCAGCGTGTGCCGGCCGAAAAACGCGACGCCCAGGAACGCGAGCACGGCCGCAGCCGCCTGGAATCCTGTCCGGCGCAACAACTCTGACGGAACGATCTCCGAGGGCTCGATGGCGGATGCAGCACGCGCCGCATCGCCGATCATCGACGCGGCGAACGCCGGCGCCATCTCCTGATCGCCGCTCGCCACGCCGACGGCGCTCACCAGGCGTTCGTCGAGTTCGGCGCGGTGTTCTTCGATGAAGCGCGCAATGCGCCGATCGGACGGACGCTGCCGAAGCGGCCGGAATGCCCAGTAGACCGCCGCCGCGACCAGCAGGAGACCGAGCGCGCCCAGCACGGCCAGTTCGGCCGGCGAGCGTCCGACGGCCAAGCGCGAGGACGAGCACGACGCCGAGCGCCACGGTCGCCACGAGCGCCGAGCGCGTGACCGCACGCAGGGCCACGAGCCGGCGCCACCGCGCGCGGACGCGGCCAATCAGGTCGGCGATGGGTTGATACTGCTCGGTCATCGTCAGGCGGTTCTCGTCGCCACGGCGCTCTCGACAATCATCATCCCAATCATCAGCGCCAGCACGTATTGCCACATGTGCTGCCGCTCCTCTTCCTCCCGCGCACGCGCCGTTTCGCGAACCACCGCGCCGCCCTGCAGGCGGGTGACAGCGCTCTGGAACTCGTCCGGGGTGAGGCGCGCGGCCTCAGATTCCCTCGGTTCGACGTTCACCGCAATCAAACGGCCTTCCGGCGCACCCTCCTGCGGCGCGGTGGCGACGCCTGGCGTCGGCGCCACCCCGGCCGGCACCTGCCCCGCCGAGTAGGACGGCGCGACTCGCGCCCGCGACAGGTAGCGAACGCTCTGGTGCACGAACGGGACGAAGGTCGCGTGCAGCGGAAAATCGTTCCACTGGTTGTCGAGATCCGACGCCAGGATCACCGCGCGACCCTGGCCCACCTCGCACTCGACGATCGCCGCCTCGCCCGACGTGAACCGCGCGAGCGTCTGACAGCCCTCCGCGCGGACGCCGGCAAACCGCCGGAACTTCACCAACCCGAGCGACGACCGTCCGGTGAAGGCCTGCAGTACCGGATGCCTCACGTCGGACGGCGCCAGCGTACGCGCCGTGCCTCCGGCTGACTTGGCGTCCGGCGGCGCTATCCCGATTTTCGCACCACCGAGCACTTCCGGCAGCACCTCGCCGTCGAGGTCGGCGCTGGCGGGAATCAGGAGTCCGCCGCCTTTCCGGGCGTAATCCGCCAGGAGCGCCCGGGCGTGGTGCTCGAGCCCGCGAGTAGACAGCAGGACGATCGCCGTGTGGCGATCGATCCGCGCCTGATCCCAGGACTGCAGGGCGCTCGCGGCGACGCCGACCGCGTCGTAGGTCCGGCCGTCGACGCCCTGCGCCACGAGCGCCTGCTCGACGTAAAACGCCTCGCGCGACAGATCGCCGTCCGCGGTCACGACCAGCACGCTCGGACGAGACGCGTTGTCGAGCACCAGATATCGGGCGTTGTCCGCCGCCGCGCCGGTCGGATCGTCAACCGCCACCGACGCCCAGCGCCCCCGCGGGACGTCGAACGTCGTCTCAGCCATGCGCCCGGCGGCAACCGGCAACCGCGTTTCCGTGATCTTGGTCCCGGCGCGATCGCGATCGTCCGCACCAGCCTTCAGCGTGACCGTCGCTTCGCGCGCCGCCGTACCGGTATTGAGAATGGTCGCGATGAGACGACCGTCGGCGATGCGCGCGCCGGTCACCGCAAGATTCGGCGGCGGCGCACCGACGTCGGCGATCTCGATCGTTGCCGAATCGGGGACCGACGCGCGATCGCCGGCGTCCCAGCCGCCCGCCTGCAGATCGGTGACGACGACGATGCGTCCCTGCCGCCGCGCGAGGAGATCGCTGGCGGCATTCAAGGCCGCTCGATAGCTGGTCGCGCCGGCGCCGGCGGCCGCCCCGGCGATCGCCGCGGTGGCCAGCGCACGATCCCCGGTCGGCGCACACACGATCTGTCCGCTGTCCGAAAACGTCATCACGGCGACCAGGCCGCTGGCGCGGCCGATCGCGGCGTTCGCGAGCTGGCGCGCCTTCTCGAACTGGCCGGGCGCCGACATGCTGGCGACGTGTCCAGCGCGACGACCGTCAGCTCCGAGGATCGCGCGGCCGTCGCCGACGCAAAGAACGGACGCGCGAACGCGAACGCCAGCAGGATCAGCGCGGCCACGCGCAGCGCCAGCAGCAGCAGTTCGCGCAGGTGGCGCCGGCTCGCGTGCTCGACCGGCGCGTTGCGCAGCAGCCGGACGGCGGAAAACCGGACGCGCGCATCCGGCTCGCGCTTCAGCAGGTGCAGCACGATCGGCACCGCCACGGCGAGCCCGCCCAGCAGGAAGAGCGGCGACAGGAACGACATCAGAACGTCCGTCCCCGCGTCGAGAGATACGCCATCAGCCCGAGCTCGAGCGGCTGGTCGGTCGTCAGCAGGTGGTAGTCGATGCCGGCGGCGCCGAGCTCGCGCTTGTAGCGCTCGATCAGCTCCTCCATCGCCTTCACGTAGTGCTCGCGGACCATCGACCGGAACCGCCAGCACTTCATCGTCGGTCTCGAGATCCTCGAACCGCGTGGCTCGCTCGAAGGGAAACGTCAGCTCGTCGCGGATCGAGCACGTGAAACACGATGACGTCCGTGCCGCGAAACGGAAATGCTTGAGGCCGCGAATCACCCGCTCCGGATCGTCGAGCAGATCCGAAATCAGCACGACCATGCCGCGCTTGTTGAGCGACTCGGCGAGCTGGTGCATCGGCTTGGCGACGTTGGTCTGCTGACCGAGCGCCAGTCGATCGAGCGTGACCAGCATGGCGTGCAGATGCCCGGGCCGCGCGCTCGCCGGCAGCATGCTGACGATGCGATCGTCGAAGGCGGTGAGGCCGGACGCCGTCGCGCTGACGATTCATCAGATACGCGAGCGACGCCGCCAGGCACTGGCCGTACTCGAACTTCGTGATGCCGCGCGATGCCGTAGCCCATCGATCCGCTGACGTCGAGCATCACGTGGCAATTGAGATTGGTCTCCTCTTCGAACTTCTTGACGTAGTGCCGGTCGCTGCGCGCGTAGACCTTCCAGTCGATCGTGCGACAGATCGTCGCCGGGCATGTACTGGCGGTACTCGGCGAACTCGACGCTGAAGCCCTTGAACGGGCTGCGGTGCAGGCCCGTCAGAAATCCCTCGACGATGGTGCGCGCCTTGAGCTCGAGGGTGCCGAGGCGCGCGACGACCGCCGGATCGAGAAACTGGCGTTCGCGCGCGCTGGGCGGCCATCGCTTACATTCCGCTCGCGGGGACCGGCACGGTCGTCGAGCAGCCGTTCGATGATCGCGTCGGAGTTGATGCGCTCGGACTCGGCGTAGAAATTCGTCATCACGCGGTGGCGCAGGATCGGCTTGGCCAGCGCCTGAATGTCCTTGATCGACACGTGGTAGCGGCCGTGCATCAGCGCGCGCGCCTTGGCGCCGCGCACCAGCGCCTGCGAGGCGCGCAGGCCGGCGCCCCACTTGACCCACTTCTCGATGAAGTCCGGCGCGCCGGGCCGCCCGGGCCGCGACGCATCGACCAGCCGCACGGTGTAGCGCGCCACTTCCTCGGCAATCACCACCTGCGTCGCCAGCTCCTGGAACTGCAGGATGTCGGGACCGCCCAGCACGCGCTCCGGCTTCGCCCGCTTGGCGCCGGTCGTCTGCGTCACCACCGCCACTTCGTCGTCTTCGTTCAGGTACGAAATGACGACGTTGAACATGAAGCGATCGAGCTGCGCTTCGGGCAGCGGATAGGTGCCTTCGAGCTCGATCGGATTCTGCGTCGCGAGGACGAAGAACGGCTGCTCCAGCGGGTAGGTGCGGCCGGCGGCGGTGACGTGATGCTCCTGCATCGCCTCGAGCAGCGCCGCCTGCGTCTTCGGCGGCGTGCGGTTGATCTCGTCGGCGAGGATGATCTGCGCGAAGATCGGCCCCTTCACGAAGCGCAGGTGCCGGCTGCCCTGCTCCTCGTCCAGGATCTCGGTGCCGGTGATGTCCGACGGCATCAGATCGGGCGTGAACTGGATGCGCTTGAAATCCAGGTCGAGGATGTCGGCGAGCGTCTTGATCAGCAGCGTCTTCGCCAGGCCGGGCACGCCGGTGATCAGGCAGTGTCCGCCGGTGAACAGCGCGATCAGCACCTGCTCGACGACGTCGTCCTGGCCGACGATGACCTTGCGCAGTTCGGTGAGGATGCGTTCGCGGCCTTCCGCGACGCGTTCGGCGCCAGCGGCAGGCGCGTTCGAGAGTTGGTCCACAGCAGCTCCAGGATCTGAGTTCAGTGCGTCAGAGCGTAGACGACTTCGTTGATGCCCATCCGGTATGCCATGGACGTGTACTTGATGTAGCCGGGATAGTCCTCGGCGTTCGACCATTCCCAGCCGTCGCCCATGTCGGTGTTCCAGTTGATGAACAGCATCGGGCGATTGGCGTCGTCGAAAATCGTGCGGAGATGGGCGACGAACCCGCCCTTCTCCCAGCTGCGGCCCTGCAGGAACGAGCCGAGGCCGGCGATCTGCGGATAGCCATCGAGCTTGTAGAAGCAGCTGAAGACCGGATGGTCCTTCGGGAAGTCGACGATCTCGCGTTCGGGGAACACCTTCTTCATCTCGCCGGCGAAATGATCCCACTCGAACGGACCGTGGAAGTCGTCGAAGAGCGCCGTGCCGCCGCGCAGCAGGAACTCGCGCAGCGTCTTCGCGTCGCTGTCGGTGAGCGCGAGGTTGCCCGGCTCGACGAAGTAGATCCACGGGATAGGTGAAGAGCCGCGGATCGTCGAGCGTGAGGACGATCGGATCCTGCACGTCGATCGAGGTGGCGGTCTTCACGCGGCGCGACAGGTTCTGCTCGGCGGCCGGACCGTCAATCAGCCACGGCTCGCCGTAGAAATCCTGCTGCACGGCGCGTGTCTCTCGGTGACGTAGTGATACTTGATGCGGACGAAGCGCCACTGCAGGCCGGCGAATCGATCGTCGGCGACGCTCGGGAGCTGCGCGACGACCCGCGGCTGCAAGATCGGGGCGATCGCGAACAGCAGGACCGCAGCGCGATCGCGATCGCGGACCTTCACGGACGGCCCTCGGCGATCTTGAGCAGCAGATCCTGCGCGCGCTCGTAGCTCGGCGCGACTTCGAGCGCGGCCAGCGTCTGCCGGCGCGCTTCGGCGCGCTTGCCGCTCTGGAAGTAGCTCTCGGCCAGATCGGTGTAGGCGAGCGCCTGGATCGACCGGTTTCAGCGCGACGACGGCCTTGAAGTGCGCGCACCGCGACGTCGGGCTGGTTCATCTGCATCGACAGCCGGCCGAGCATGGTGTGCGCTTCGGCGTCGAACGGATCGATCGCGACGATCCGCTGATAGACCGGGCGCAGCCGCGCCGGATCGGTGACGCCCGACTCCTTCATCAGCCCCGCCAGCTGGCGGGCCGCGCTCGATGTTGTCGAAATCCGCGCCGAGCACCGCTTCGAGCGCCGCGATCGCGCGCGGCGATGTCTTTCTTCTGCAGCGCGATTTCGGCAATCTGCGCGTTCGGCGCTGTCCTCGCCGGTCGCCACCGGCGCGAGCGCCGCGGCGCGTCTCGAACGCCTTGATCGCCTCGTCGAGCTCGCCGGCCTTGCGCAGCGCCTCGCCGAGCACCATCTGCGCGATGAAGTTGTCCTCGTGCGGCGCTCGCGTAGGTCTTGAGCTCGTCGAGCGGCATTTTCGCGAGGTCCGTGCCCTCGGCGGGACGCGCGAGCGCCGCGCGCAGCTTGCCGAACATGCGATCGAGTCGTCTTGTCGAAGCCGGCCTGCAGTTCGTCGATGTCGGTATTGAGCGCCGACTTCAGCGCCGCGCGTCGTGTCCTGGCCCGTGCCGTAGGCGCGAATGCAGCTCGTGCAGGCCGGCGTCACCGTAGGTCGTGACGATGTGCTCGACCAGGAGCGCCCGCCTGGAAGTACGCCATCGAAATCGTCGCGGCCGTCGGTGAAGCCGCGTTCAGATCCTTCAGCTTCAGCGTTTCCTTGCGGTTCAGCATCGCCGCGAACTGCATGTCCATGCCGCGGGCCCAGTCCGGCCGCGCCATCTTCTCTTCGTAGGTCGGAGATGCCTTCCGACAGCCAGCGCGGCACGCCGCTGATTCGACATCTGCAGCGTGATGACGTGCGCCAGCTCGTGCCAGAGCGTCGCCTCCCACTGCATTTCTCCCGGAGGCACGCGCGCGCGGCGAGTCCAGCGTGACGACCCGGCCGAAGCACGCGCCGAGCGCGCCGACCATGCCCGGGCAATCCGAGCGTTGCGGACCGCGAAGTCGTCGTGCTTCGAGAACATCTCGATCAGGATCGGGCCGCTGGGGCGTGAACTCGTATTTCTTCGACAGCGTGTCGAGCGCCTGGTGCGCCAGCGAAATCGCCGTGTCCTGAAGCACCGGCGCCTCGTCCTTGTGCAGGCGCAGGATCGAGATCGCCGTCGCGCACCGTGGCGAAGGTGTCGAGCGTGTCGAGCATGCTCAACAGGTTCTTGCGCAGGATGTCGTCGAACGGATCGAGATCGAGCGACCGCTCGATGCGCCGCGCGCGCCGACGGCTCGTCGCCGGTGCGCAGCAGATACACGCCCATGTCCGAGAGGCTGCGCGGATTCTGCGGGTCGAGCGCGAGCCCCTTCCGGACGAGCACGAGCGCTTCGTCGAAGCGGATATTTGTACGCGGTCAGCTGCGCGGCGACGCGGTAGGCCTCGCCGTAGTGCGGGTTGATGGCGAGCGCCTTGCCGATCTGCGGCGTCGAATTCCGGCGCCTTGTCCTCGATGTACGCGACGCGCGCCGAGCAGCGCGAGCGCGTCGAGGCTCGACGGATTGACGTCGAGCGCGGCCCCGAGCGCCTTGCGCGCCTCGTCGTTGTGGCCGGCGTCGGCCGACTCTCCGGCGACGAACACGAGCACTCCGACGTCGGACGGATTGATGTCGAGCGCCGCCTTGGCCATGGCGTTCGCCTGTTTCGGATCCTCGTCGGCGAGCGTGCGCGCCGCACCGAGCAGCGCCGGCGTCCACTTGGAATCGATCTTCAGCGCCGCCTGGAACGACTTCAACGCTTCGGCCCGGTTGTACTTTTCGAGGAACAGCTCGCCGAAGGCGGTTTGAATCGCCGGATCGCGCGGCGAGGCGGTCTCGGCGTCGCAGGAATGCGGATTTCGATTCCTGGAAGCGGCCGAGCGCGCGCAGCGCGCGCGCCCCGCGCGCCAGGTCGCCGGCCTCGGTCGCCCGCGTCGCCATGATCGCGACGCGTTCGAGAACGGCGTTGGCGTCCGGCCGTCCCAGCATTTTCAGCAGCAGCCCGAGTTCGAGCGCGGCGTCGCTGGTCGGCGCGCGCTGGGCGATCGGGCGGAGCGCCGTTTCGGCCTCCTGATACTTGCCGCGTGCAATCGACGCGCGCGCGACGAGCGCGGCCACGGCCGGATCCTGGGCGTCGAGTTTTTCGACGATGCCGGGCGACCTGATCGTACCGGCCTTCGAGAAGCGCGCGGGTCGCTTGTTCGATCGCGGGCGGCTGGGGTCGGCGCGACTGGGCGACGGCCACGGTAATGACCGACAGCACAGCGAGCACGGCGACAGCACCGATCGCCTTCCGCATCATTCGCACATTATATAGGACCGTTTTCGGGCGAAATCAGCCGGGATCGACGCGTCACGCTGGTCCGTGACGAGCGCCGCTAGAACATTTCGTGCCAGGTGTAGAACAACGCCGCGTTCAGGGACTGAAAGGCCATGAACGAGCCGAGCCAGGCGGGACGATGGGCGCGCGGCACGACCGCGGCGAACCAGATAAATGCCGGGAACAGCACCGCTGAGAAGCGTCCGGTCGAGAGAAAGCCGCCCGCCGCCAGCGGCGGCAGGATGTTGATGAGAATGAAGACCGCGTAGGCCAGACCGTAGCGCCGCCACACCGGAAACGCGGCCGCAATCGCAAAGATGGCGCCCAGCGCGTTCAGCGTCTCGAACGGCAGCGCGACGGTAAAGATGTACGGACCGGACTCGGCCATGTAGCCGTAGTACTTTTCGGCGAGCGGCACCAGCCCGCTGTACTGCCTCCCCCACGCCGCGTGGCCCTCGAGCCAGGCGAGCGGATCGCCGGTGAGGTGCCAGAGGAACGCGGAATAGATCAGCATGCCGATGCCCGGTCCCGCCGCGGCGAGCATCGATTTCGCCAGGTACGCGAACACCTCGACGACGGTGACTGCCCGGATCGTGCTCGGACCCACCCGCCGCCCACTGCGGGATCCAGGGTTCGAGCGCGACGATCGCCAGCGGGATCGACAGCAGGCATCCATTGGGACGCGTCAGACCGACCAGCACGCCCCAGCCGAACGCCTTGAACCATTCGCGCCGCCGGAAGTGATAGATCGCGCCCGCCGATCCGAGCAGGAAGAACGACTCGGTATAGAGCGCGCTGTAAAAGAGCGCGAACGGATAGCACGCGGTCACCCAGATCGCCCACCGCGCGGAGTCCTCGTCGAGAAACTCGCGCGCGAGCTTGTAGACGTAGACCAGCGACCAGAAGAACGCGGCGAACACCACCAGCGTACCGCCCCACAGAAACGCCGGCGATTCCCCGCCGAACAGCCGGCCGGCGATCCGCGTCGCCACCGGCAGCGCCGGGAAGAACACGATGTTCTGCTGCTGCGTCATGTCGCTCGTCTTGTAGCGATAGCCGTCGACGACGATGCTCATGTACCAGGCCGTGTCCCACTTGCCCTGCAGATTCAGGAACTCGTTCTGGGTGAAGCGCAGCGGCGGGCGATTGTCGTTGATGTAGCCGAACGTGAGCACCGCGAAGTAGCCGACAAACAGGATGATCGGCCGCGTCCCCACGAACGCGAAGCCGGCGGCGCGGCCGGCGGGCGTGTTCCAGGCCGCTTTGATGCGCTGCGGGATGTCGTGCAGGATCGACGGACGCGGCGCGAGGACGTGCCGGAGGATCGCCAGCACGGCGGCCGCCGCGAGCAGGCGCGCCGGCGAGGTCAGCGCGACGCGGATGCCGGCGATCCGCTCACGAAATCCTCCCCACCCGGCGACGACCAGGGCCAGCGCGATCAGCAGCGAGACAGAGAAGGTCGACGCTGCGCGCCCAGCGAGGAAGCGATGGCGCGTCTGAGGCCGGAGAGGACATGCAGGAACGGCGCGCGTCACGCGCGCGTCAGCTTGCGCCGGAGTATAGCATCCAGCGCGCGGTTCTCCACGGTGATGCGGCGCGCCAGCAAGGCGCCGAAGACGATCAGCGCGAGCGGTCCGGCGACACGCGCGGCGGTCATCAGCGCCACGCTGACGATCTCGCCGACCACCGCCACGTAATTCGGGTGACGCACGTAGCGATACGGCCCCGCCGCGACCGCCGTCGCTCCGGGCACGACGATCACGCGAAACGTCCAGGCCGGCCCGAGCGAAACGATCGCCCACCATTTGAGCGCCTTCGCAGCGGCGAAGAGCGCGCAGGCCGGCGCACGAAGACGTCGATCGCCGCGCGCGCCGCGCCACGCGCCTTCGGCGATCATCGCGACGAAGATCCCCGGATACGCGATCTGCATCAGGCGATAGACGTCGCCCGGCGGTTCGATCCCGCCGCGCGCCAGTTGCGCGCGCTCGTTGCGCGCCGCGCGCTGCGCCTCGATCAGCATGAACCCGAAGACGAGCGCGGCGGTGACGAGCAGGCTCACAGCGTGAGACGAAACGCGCCCGCGTACTCGGCCGGCTGCTGACGCGACCGCGCCGCCCGCGCGATGCCGCAATCGCTCGCGCGCACGATCACGGCGCGGACGATCGAGGGCAGCGATGCGCGCGCCGGACGTCGCCAGATGGACGGCGGCCGACGAGCCGACCAGGGCGCGCAGCGCGCGGTTGAACCGCCACTTCGCCGAGAACTCCCGCCGCCGCGCGCGAGCCGAGCCGCGCCTGGACGCCGTCCCACCCGTGCTGCAACGCCTCGAGGGCCGACGCCGCCGCGAGTTCGCCGCCGCCGAGCGCGAAGCGCAAGCCCATCGCCGGTCATCGGATCGATGAATCCGGCGGCGTCTCCCGCCAGCAGCAGTCCGTCGGGCGGCACCGCGCCGGCAACGGGCGAAATCGCCAGCGGTCCGAGGACGACCGGCGCGCCGATGAACTCAGCGCGGGCGAACCGGCGCCGAAGATCGCGATCGCCGGCAATCGCCGCCTGCAGGGCCGCATGGGGATCGCGCATGCCGCCGACTTGCAGCGGCTTGACGAGACAGACGTTCGTCACCTCGTCCGGCAGCGGCGCGACGCCGACGTAGTGTCCCGGGCGGATGTGCATCTCGCCGCACGACGAGGTCTCCGCCACGTTGGTCGCATACGCGCCGATCGCCCAGCGCCGCGGCGCCGGCGGATGCCGGGTCAGGCCCAGGCCGAACGCCAGCACGGAATGGCGGCCGTCGGCGGCGATCGTGACGGGCGCGCGCAGTTCGCGCGACGCGCCGCCGCTTCCGATCCGCACGCCCAGCACCTGCGACGAGGCGCGATGCATCCACGATCGGTTCGCGCACGATCGTGCGGTCAAGGAACTCGACGCCGGCTGCTCGCGCCTGGTCGAGGAGCAGCGTGTCCAACTCGGTGCGGAGGATCGATCGGCCGTGGAGGCCGTCCGGATAACGTCCCTCGACGCGCACGCCGCCGGTCCCGGTCACCAGCATGCCGTCGATGCGCAGCCCGCGCCGCTCCACGCCGTCTGCAAGGCCGTGGCGCTCGAGAATCGACAGCGCGCCGGGGTTGAGCGTGTCCCCGCACAGCTTGGGCCGCGGAAACGCGGCCCGATCGAGCAGCATGACCCGCGCTCCGGCCCGGGCAAGCAGCGTGGCGGCGATCGCCCCGGCCGGTCCGGCGCCGGCCACAATGACGTCAGGAGTCATGAGATTTCAGAGTTCAGATTGCAGAGTTCAGATTGCCGATCGAGCTCGATGAAGCCGTAAATCTGAAATCTGAACTCTGCAATCTGCAATTTCCTGTGTCATACCACCCGGCCGATGACCAGCGCGCTGTTTTTCGATCCGAACCCGAGGCAGTTGCACAGCGCCGCCTCGATCTCCGCGGCTCTCCCCTGGTTCGGGATGTAGTCGAGGTCGCATGCCGGATCGGGGTCGCGCTGGTTGATGGTCGGCGGCAGGAACCCGCGGTCGATCGCCAGCGCCGCCGTGACGACGCCCGCGGCGCCGCTCGCGCCCTGCGGATGTCCGATCATCGACTTGACCGAGGATCCCGGCAGGCGATCGGCCTGGGCTCCGAAGACGTGGCGGACCGAACGCGATTCCACCGCGTCGTTGAGCGATGTCGACGTGCCGTGATAGCTCACGTAGCCGATCTGTTCGCGCGCGTAGCCCGAGCGCTCGATCGCCAGATCCATCGCGCGCACGATTTCGCGGCCGTCGGGCGCCATCTGCACGCGGTGGTAGGCGTCGCAGGTGGATCCGTAACCGTCCACCGACGCATAGATGCGCGCCCCGCGCGCCCGCGCGTAGTCCTCGCGCTCGAGCACGACCATCCACGCGCCTTCGCCGAGGACGAACCCGTCGCGCGCCCGATCGAACGGCCGCGACGCCTCCGCCGGCGTCTCGTTGTACGCCGTCGACATGACCCGCATCCGCGAGAACCCGAACATCATGCCGGGCGTGACGCACGCGTCCGCGCCGCCCGACAGCACCACGTCCGCCTCGCCGGTCCTGAGCAGCGCGGCCGCGTAGCCGATGGCGTCGGTGGAGCTGGTGCAGCCGCACGACAACACGTGGCTGACGCCGTGCAGCCGCAACGAAATCGACAGCTCGCTCGACATCATGCCGACGATCGAGATCGGAATCGCGTAGGGCGTGACCTTCTTGCCCTCCTCGACGAAGAAGTCGTGGTACTGCTTCTCGCCGACGTCGATGCCGCCGCCGCCGCTGCCGATGATGACGCCGGCGCCCTCGTGCCCCGCCTTCAGCCCGGCATCGTTCCAGGCCTCGCGCGCGGCGATCACACCGACCAGCGCGGCCTTCGAATACCGGCGCGGATCGGCCCGATGTTCGCGATCGTGGGCATCGTCGCCCTCGATCGCCGGCGCCTGATCGAAGGTCACATCCGTGACCGGCGCGGCGACCCGGCACGCGAATCCCGTCGTGTCGAAGTCGGTGATGGCGCGAGTGCCGCTGCAGCCCCGGCTGACGTGCTGCCAGAAGCGTTCTCGACCCACGCCGAAAGGAGAGACGACGCCGACGCCGGTGATGACAACACGCGGGTGAGGCATGGCGGAACCTATAGTATTGGAATGAGCAGGTCTCTGGAGCGGATCTTCGTCTGGGCAGGCGGCGCGCGTGTTCGTCGGCTCGCTCGTGCTCACGGCGTGGACGTATCTCTGGGCCTTCGCCACGGCCACGCCCTCAGCCGACTTCACCGCGGCGGCGATTGACGCGCTGCTCATCACGCTCTTCGCCCTGCACCACAGCCTGTTTGCCCGCGATGCGATGAAACGCGCCCTGAGCCGCCTGGTTCCGGATCGGCTCCTGCGATCGGTGTATGTGTGGATTGCGAGCCTGCTGCTGATCCTGGTCTGCCTGCTGTGGCGGCACGTCGGAGGCGAGGCGTACCGCGTCACGGGATGGGCGATGTGGCTGTTCGTCGCCGCGCAGCTCATTGGCGTCTGGACGATTGCAAATTCCGTGCGGGCCATCGATCCGCTCGAGCTGGCCGGCATCCATCCGGAACGCCCGATCGACGCGCTACAGAGCAACGGCGTCTACGGACTCGTCCGTCATCCGCTCTATCTGGGCTGGCTGTTGTGTGTGTTCGGTTCGCCGCACATGACCGGGGATCGCGTCGCCTACGCCATCATCACGACGGCCTACCTCATCGTCGCGATTCCGTGGGAGGAGCGATCGCTGGAGCGTGCGTTTGGCGAGGGGTATGCGAAGTACAAGCGGGACGTCAGGTGGAAAATCGTCCCGTATCTCTACTAGTTTTCCTTCATTCCGCCGGCCTGCTGCAGGAAGACCATGGAATGCTGGGACGGAATGTCGAAGCGCTTGCCGCAGGTCTTGCAAACTACGTTATCGTCCATGCGGATCATGTAGTCGCGTAGTTTCGCGTAAAGCGCGCGGTCCCGCTCGTCCGCGCCGGACGGAATACGATCCTTGCGCGTCCGCACGACCCAGCGCATCTGATACTCGTTGACGCGCTTGCAACGCGGACACGTCAGCTTGTCATTCCGTGTCTCGTTGCGGTTGTTGAAGAAGTCCCGTTCGTCGAGGGCCATTCGTCGATCATACTATCCTTTGCCGATGCCGACCGACGCCGACCGCACCTATCCAAGCGAGCTTCCGGTCCTCGCGCTCCGCGACACTGTCGTCTTCCCGCTGACACTGCAGCCGCTGTCGGTGGCGCGGGCGATTTCCATCGAATCCATCAATCGCGCGCTGGCCAGCGATCGGCTGCTCTTCCTCGCGCAGCAGACGACCGACAGCGACGATCCGCAGCCAGCCGATCTCAAGCCCATCGGGACGATCGCGGTGATACGCCAGATGGCGAAAGCGCCGAACGGCGGCATTCACATCATCGTGGAGGGCCTGGTTCGCGCCCGCTCGGAGGTCGTCACGCTGACCGATCGATCGCTGCGCGCCACCATCCACCCGGCCCCCGACCAGACGGAACGGTCGCTCGAAGTGGACGCGTACGTCCGCCGGATCCAGGAGCTGATCGAACGGGCGCTGTCGCTGGCCAGCGGCCTCTCGCAGGAGCTGCGGACGCTGGTCGCCGGCATCGACGACCCGCTGCGGCTCGCCTACCTGCTCGCGAGCCTGCTCGATATCAAGGGCGTCGAGAAACAGGTCATCCTCGAGACCGACAGCCTGCTGGACAAGCTGAAGGCGGTGACCAATTCGCTCACCCACGAGCTCGCGCTCCTCGAGCTGAAAGGCAAGATCGAATCGGCCGCGCAGGAGGAAATGAGCGACGCGCAGCGCCAGTACTACCTGCGCCAGCAGCTCAAGGCGATCCAGGACGAGCTCGGCGAGAACGAGAAGCCGGAGACGCAGGAAGTCCGCAAGCGGGTCGAGGACGCGAAGCTCCCGGAGGCGGTCGCCGCGGTCGCGGCGCGGGAACTCGAGCGCCTCGAGCGGATGACGCCGGCCTCGCCCGAGTACCAGATGATCCGGACGTATCTCGACTGGATCCTCGACGTGCCGTGGTCCACCGTCACCGAAGACCGGCTCGATCCCGTCGCGGCGCGCGCCGTGCTCGACGAGGATCACTACGATCTCGACAAGGTCAAGGAACGCATCGTCGAGTATCTCGCCGTGCAGAAACTGAAGGCGCACAAAGGCGGCGCGATCCGCGGACCGATCCTGTGCTTCGTCGGCCCGCCGGGCGTCGGCAAGACATCGCTCGGCCAGTCGATCGCGCGGGCGATGAACCGCAAGTTCGTGCGCATCTCGCTCGGCGGCGTCCGCGACGAAGCGGAAATCCGCGGACACCGGCGCACCTACATCGGCGCGATCCCCGGGCGCATCGTCCAGGCGCTGAAGCAGGCCGGCGCGATGAACCCGGTCTTCATGCTCGACGAGATCGACAAGGTCAGCGCCGGCTATCCAGGGCGACCCCGCGGCGGCGCTGCTCGAAGTCCTCGATCCCGCGCAGAACCACTCGTTCCGCGATCACTACCTCGAGATCAACGTCGATCTGTCGCGCGTGCTGTTCATCGCCACGTCGAATCAGCTGTCGACGATCCATCCCGCGCTGCTCGATCGCATGGAGATCATTTCTCTCTCCGGCTACAGCGAAGAAGAGAAGCTGCACATCGCCCGGCAGTACCTCGTGCCGCGGCAGCTCGACGAACACGGCCTGACCGCCGCGCAGGTCACGCTGGACGACGACGCGATCCGCCGGATCATTTCGGACTACACGCGCGAAGCCGGCGTCCGCAGCCTGGAGCGCCAGATCGGCGCGGTGCTGCGCAAGATCGCGGCCCGGGTCGCCGCGAGCTCGGACGCGATCGACGCCACCGCGGTCCACGCCGACGATGTGGCGACGTTCCTCGGACCGGCGCGATTCCGCCACGAGGTCTCGTTCCGCGTGTCGCGCCCCGGAGTGGCCACCGGCGTCGCGTGGACCGAAGTCGGCGGCGACGTGCTGTTCGTCGAGGCGACGCTCCTGCCGTCAGGACGCCACGAGGTGATCCTGACCGGTCAGCTCGGGAGCGTGATGCAGGAGTCGGCGCGCGCCGCCGTCAGCCACATCCGCGCGACCGCCGCGCAGCTCGGGGTTCCCGCCGACTTCCTCGACCACAACGACCTGCACGTGCACGTGCCGGCCGGCGCGATTCCCAAGGACGGCCCGTCGGCCGGCGTCACGATGGCCACCGCGATCGTGTCGGCGCTGCGCAACCAGTCGGTTCGCGAAGATGTCGCGATGACGGGCGAAATCACCCTGAGCGGGCTGGTCCTGCCGGTCGGCGGCATTCGCGAAAAAGCGCTGGCGGCACGGCGGCACGGCATCAAGACCTTCGTCCTGCCGGCGTTGAACGAGCCCGATCTGGCGGAACTGCCGCCCGAAGTGCGCAACGGCATGAAGTTCGTACCGGCATCGACCCTGCAAGATGTGCTTAAAGTCGCCCTACCGGAGGCCGATTAAGCACACGGGAATCAACCGCACACATGCGTGCCGGGCTCGCTGCTATCGCGTCGTTCTTCGTTGATCGCTGCGCTGGCCGCCCAGTCGCACGAGCACGGCACCATCGTCGGCCACGTGACGCTGGTGAGGCGCATCCGCGGCACGCAGATGCCCTCGAACGTCTACCAGCCGCGCGCGGTCAACAACTCGGACGCCGACCTCATTCCCGAAATCAAGAACGTCGTCGTGTTCCTGAAGGGCGCGCCGTTCGCCGGCCCGCTGCCGGTCATGCACGAGGAAATCCGGCAGGAGCGCGAAGCGTTCGTGCCGCGCGTGCTGCCGATCACCCGCGGGTCCACGGTCGTGTTTCCCAACAGCGACCCGATGTTTCACAACGTCTTCTCGCTGTCGAGCGCGGCGACCTTCGACCTGGGCCGGTACCCGATGGGCCGATCGCGGGCGGAAACGTTCACGAAGCCCGGACTGGTGAAGGTCTACTGCCACATCCACTCGCAGATGAGCGCCTCGGTCCTCGTGCTCGACAACCCGTATTTCGCGACGCCGGATCTGGACGGCACCTTCACGCTGCCGAACGTTCCTGCCGGCAGCTACGCGATCGTCGGCTGGCACGAGCGCGTCGGCGAGCGCTCTGAGCCGATCCAGGTGGCGGCCGGCAAGTCCGCTTCGGTCGAACTCAGCCTTCCCTTCGAGGACGACAAATGAGCGCGAGGCAGCCGCCAGGGCTGCTGCTCCGCACGCTCGCCGTCACCTTCGTCACCTCGGTCCTGTTGCTGGTGGTGATCTTCGTGACCGTCACGATGAGCGCGCGCGAACAGGTCCGGCAGACGGTCAGCGAGAGTCTCGAAGCGAGCCAGCGGATGTTCGCCGCCATGCACAACCGCGAGCAGCACGATCTGCGGCGGCAGGCGGTCACGGTCGCGGAGAGTCCGACGCTCAAAGCGGCGATGGACACCTACGGGGCGGAATCGTTCTCCGCGCCCGCGGTGCGCGCGCAGCTGCTGAACACGATCAAAGGCGAGCTCGCCAAGCTGGCCGCGCGGGTCGAAGCCGACGCCATCGTCGTCGCGGACGCGCGGCAGACCACGCTGGCGGCCGCGGGCCAGTTCGCCAGCGCCTTTCCGCCGCACGAGCCGATGCCGGTCGAAAGCGACCAGTCGAGCGGCGACGCGATCGACGGCGTCGCACATGTCGGCGCCGAGACGTTCCGCCTGGTCGGCGCGCCGCTGCTCCTCAGCGACGGCACCGAAATCGGCACACTCTATCTGGCGACGAGCCTCGACCGGCAGTACGCGCAGCAGCTGGGCGACATCGCGCGCACGAACATTGCGATCGTCAGCGACGGGACGCTGGTGGCGACGACCCTCCAGGCCGACACGCAGCGGCAGTTTTCCGCCGTCGCGGCGCGACTGACCGACGAAGGGACGGTCGATCTCGGCGGCTCGTCACACGCGTTTCGGCGTCTGTTCCGGATCGCCGACACCAGCTTCTACGCGCTCGACGTCGATCGACGATTCCGCGCGGGCCGCGGTCGGCCAGACGACGCGCGCGCTGATGTTCATCGCGATTGGCGCGCTCGGCCTGGCGCTGCTCGGCAGCATCTGGATCGCGCACCGGCTGAGCAAGCCAATCGGCCGGCTGTCCGCCTCGCTCCACACGATGGCGACCTCGCGCCAGTTCGACAAGCGCCTCGAGCCGACCGGATTCAGCGTGGAGCTCGACGGCCTGACCGCGACGTTCAACGCGCTGATGGCGTCGGTCGCGGCGGCGGAAGCGGAAACCGAAGCCGCGTACACCGCGGCCATTCGTGCGCTGGCCGCGGCGCTCGACGCGCGCGACCCGTACACCGCCGGTCACTCGGAGCGCGTGAGCGTCGTGTCGGTGGCGATCGGCCGCGTGTTGAGTCTGCGGCGCCGACGATCTCGAGGTGCTCAGGCTCGGCGCCCTGCTCCACGACATCGGCAAGATCGGCGTGCCCGACGCGGTGCTGATGAAGCCGGGGCCGCTGACCGACAGCGAGTACGACACGATCAAGCAGCACACCGTGCTCGGCGGACGGATCCTGCGCACCGTCCCGTTCCTGTCGCGGCATGTCGCGATCGTCGAGCTCCATCACGAGCGGCCGGACGGCCGCGGCTACCCGCACGGCCTGCAGGGGACCGAGATTCCGCTGGCGGCGCACATCGTTCACGTGGCCGACGCGTTCGACGCGATGATCAACGCGCGCGCGTATCGTCCCGGACGTCCGCCGGCCGATGCGATCCGCGAGCTCTGGCTGTGCGCGGGCACCGATTTCCACGCGGAAGTGGTCGGCGCGCTCGCCAGCGCGCTGCCGTCGCTGACCTCGACGCTGCCCGATCCCGATTCTGGAGGCGGCCTGTGCGTAGCCGACGGTGGGGCCTCGTCGGATGCCTGGTGCTCGCCGCGCAGCCCGCGTCAGCGCAGTCGGTCGAGCGGTACAGCGTGGACAGCGCGGTCAGCATCAACAAGTTCACGGGAGAGAACGCGCCCGATCAACCGGACGTCGTCGTAGACGTCACGGCGGCGATGCGGCTGTCGAAAGGCTGGACGGCGTACGTGAGGCCGTGGTTCCGGCGTCCATCGAGCGTCCCGCACGAGGTCGCGGCGGAAATCTATCAGGCGGCGGTGCAGTACCAGAAGCCGGGACGGGTCGCGACGCGCGTCGACCTGGGCTACATCCTCTCGCCGATCGGACTCGGCATGCTCGACATGCGGCCGGATACCAATCCGGTGATCATGTCGCACATGAGTTATCTCATCCCGATGCCGGTGTTCGAAGCCGGCGTGCCGGCGGCGCTGCCGATCGCTTCGTCGTATCCGCTCGGCGGGCAGTTCACGGCGTCCACGACGAAATGGGATGCCCGCGCCGCAGTCGTCGATTCCCCGCCGAATCGAAACTACGTGTTGTACGCCTCGTCGCCGAATCCTGAACGCGCATCCGACGCTGATCGTCGGCGGCGGCATCACGCCGAAAACCGGCCTGCGTCTTGGCGTCGGCGTCGCGACAGGCGACTACGTCGCCGCAAGCGAAGTCACCAAGCCGCCGTTCGAGGCACGCAGCCTGAACATGTTCTCGTTCGAGGGCGAATACGCGTTTGGCTACACGAAACTCGCCGGTGAGGTGACCACCGATTCGCTCGGCACCGCGACCGGCCACGAGCGCGCCACGCAGTGGTTCATCCAGGGGATCCAGTCGCTCGGCGCACGCTGGTTCGTGTCCGGACGCCACGAAGGCGCGGACGCTCCTCCGCCGGGTCGGCACCGCCACGAGGACGACGCTGCGGATCGGCGAAGCCTGCATCGGCTATCGCCTCGACGAGGCCTTCACGATTCGCGGCAGCTTCGTGACCCGCAAGACCTACTTCACCCCGATCGCCAGCCAGCAAGTCGGCGTGTCCCTCGTCTGGGCGCGACGGTGGTGGTAAGCTGGGGACTCGGGACTGGGGACTCGGGGCTGGGCTTTCGGCTTTCGGCTTTGGGCTTTAGGTGGCTTTAGGTACGGTAGAGAGGTACCCAAAGCCTAGAGCCTAAAGCCCAGAGCCCAAAGCCCCGCATGCTCCTCGTCTTCTACATTTCCAGCCACGGTTTCGGCCACGCGACGCGCGATACCGAAGTCATCAACGAGATCCTGATCGCACGGCCGGATGCGCGGATTGTGGTCCGCAGCCGCGTGCCGCAGTGGTTTCTCGAGCAGTCGATTCGCGGGCGATTCGAGCTGCAGCCCTGCGACACCGACACCGGGATGGTGCAGATCGACAGCCTGACGATCGACGTGGAGGCCACGGTTCGGCAGGCGCGCGAATTCTACGCAGACTTCGAGACGCGCGCCGACCGCGAGGCGGCGGTCCTGCGCGCGTTGAAACCGGCCGCGGTGATCGGAGACATCCCGCCGCTCGCCTTCGCGGCGGCGGCGCGCGCGGGCGTGCCGGGCATCGCCTTCGCGAATTTCACGTGGGACTGGATCTACGAGGACTACGACGCGTTCCGCCATGAGGCCAGCGAGACGCTCGACGTCATCCGCCGAGGGTACGCCTCGACCACCCTGGCATTGCGTCTGCCCTTCGCAGGCGGATTCGGCCCGATGCGCGCCGTGGTGCGTGACATTCCTCTCGCGGCCCGCCGTTCACGGCTCGGCCGCGAGGCCTCGCGCCGCATCCTCGGACTGAGCGCCGATCGTCCGATCGTGCTCGGCTCGTTTGGCGGGTATCGTGCGCCGCTGGACTTCGCGGCGGTCGCGCGCGGCAACGACATCACGCTGATCGTCACCGGCCATGAGATGGATCGCAGCCGAGACGACCTTGATGGGCGCCTGCGCTGGTTCGACCGCAGCGACTTCGCCCGCTACGGCGTGCGTTATGAAGATCTCGTCGCAGCGGCCGACGTCGTCGTCACCAAGCCCGGGTACGGCATCGTGTCCGAATGTATCGCCAACGGCGCCGCCCTGCTCTACACCTCGCGCGGCCACTTCGTCGAGCACGATGTGTTCGTGTCGGAGATGCCGCGCGTCCTGCGCTGCCGGTTCATCGACCAGCAGGACGTGCGCGAAGGGCGCTGGCAGGAGAGCATTCGCGCGCTGCTCGAGCAGCCCGCCCCGCCCGACACGATCGATACGGACGGCGCCGCTGTCGCCGCGCGCGCGATCCTCGACGCGGCCGCGACACCATCGCAGCACAGTAGCGTGTCCGGCTTCATGCCGGACCTACCCAGAAAAGCTTCACCACGGAGGACACGGAAGCAAAACAGAGGTGCACAGATCCAAGAAGGTTCTGTGATCTCCGTTGCTCTTCTCCGTGACCTCCGTGGTTGGATTTTCGTCGGTCTATCTGCGCGCGTTGTAGTGCGCGCGGATGCGGAGCAGTTCGCGGGGCACGTTGATCATTTCCTGCAGGCGCAGCTTCGACCCGCCCACCTCGCGCCAGCTGGCCAGCGGAACCTCGCGCACCATGTCCGGAGCCCGGACACCGGCGTGATTCCGCAGGCGCGCCAGGATCTCGACGTCGAACAGCCAGCGCGTCAGAAACGGATCGTCGAAGAACAGGCCGGCCGACTCCCGGCGGAACAGCTTCGCGCCGCATTGCGAGTCGTAGACCGGAAAGCCGAGGACCTGCACGGCGCCGGTGGCGAATATCCGTCCGAGGAAGTGGCGCAGCGCGCGCCGCTCGATCCGCGCACCGAGACGCCTGACGCGCGATCCCATCACGAGCTGGCAGTCCGGCGTCCGCGCGGAGCACCGCGAGCAGCGGCTCCACTTCGTCGAGCGGCGTCGACAGGTCCGCGTCCCAGTAGCCGATGAACGGCACATCGCTCGTCGCCGCGACATGACGGACGCCGGCGCGAACGGCTTCGGCCTTTCCCCGCGTTGGCCGGCCGGCGATGGACGTCAATGCGATCCGGCTCGGTCAACCGCAACGCCTCGAGCACAGCGACCGTCCCATCGCGGCTGCCATCGTCGACAAAGCAGATGGAGACGCCGGGATGCGTGCGCAGGAAGGCGGTGAAATCGCCGACCGGCAGCCGGTGTTCCTCGTTGAAGCAGGGAACGACTAGGCAGACTTCCGGCATACCGTAAAGTTGGACAGGCCTGGCACGCGGAGACCGAACGCCGACAGCGACAACGCGAACCGGCCATCGAGCGTCAGCACGCTCGCCAGCGTGCGCGCCTTCCATTCCCCGCCCGTCCAGCTCGCAAGATCGGTCGGCGCGTCGCCGCGTCGAACGCATCACGCGCTCGCGAAGCACCTGCAGCATCCGCACGGCCAGCAGGCTGGTGAAGAGTGGCCGGATTCGAGCGCGATCAGTCCGACGTGTTCGAGCAGATCGTTCAGCGTCCGCGTCGAATAGCGCCGGAAGTGTCCGAGGAATCGATCGTGCGACGCAAACAGCCACGCGTATGACGGCACCGTAATCAGGATTCGCGTGTCGCGGTCGACGCACGGCCGCCGGCAGAGTTCGTCGAGGAAGCTGTAGTCGTCGGGCACGTGCTCGAGGACGTCCATGAGGAGAACCAGCGACGCGGGCGGCGCCGGCGGCATGTCGTCCAGCGAGGCATAGAGCGACACATTCTGCACGGAAAGCCGCGCGCGATACGTTTCGATCAGCTCGGGCGTGAACGCCTTGTCCACGGCGTGGAAATGGACGCCGGGATGGCGGCCCGCCAGCGTTTCGCAGACGAACGTGTCGCCGCATCCGACGTCGAGCACGGTGGCGCCCGCGGTCAATGCCACGTGCCTCGCGATCAGCCGATCCGCGAGCATGACGCGCGCCCGCTCCCAGGGATGCCGGACGCCGGCCTCGAAGCCGCGGGCTCTCGCCTCGACCAGGTCCACGGCTCAGCGCACCGGTTGCAGCCGCGATTCCGGACTGCAGACGCGATAGGGACCCGGCAGCAGCAGCGTGTAGTCCAGCATCGGAATCATCGGCGGCGAAATGCCGCCGATTGAAGCGCGCCTCCTCCGGACCGCGAAGGTAGGCATGGTAGCGGTCGTCCTGCACGAGGCTCGGGCGGAACGACGCCGGGTCGTGCAGATAGCGATCGAGCGTCTCGGGCGCCGGCGTGCGCTGCTCGGTCCACGGCTGGATCCGCTGGAAGTAAAAGTTGATCGGATGCCAGATCGATCCATCCGAGTCCACAAACAGGCCGGGCCGCGATTCGGGCGGCAGCGCCTGCTCGACGCGGCTCACGCACGCGCTGGCATCGCGCAACGGATGCTTCTCCGCGCGCAGCGCCGGGATCGTGTCGCGATACGCGTGAATCGGCGTCCACCAGACCAGCGTCATCGCGACGAGCACGAACGCCGACTGCAGACTGCGGCGGCTGAGGACGCCGGCCGCGGCCAGCGCGATCATCGGCCGCACGGCGCCGGTGTTCTTGAAGACGAGACTCCTGCCGATCGCGACACGCATGTCGCCAAACGCGGCGGTCCACAGCACCGCAATCGCCGCCGCCGCCATGACGATGCCGCTCAGCGCGCGGACGGCCGGCTGCGACGCCGCGCGCGGCCATCCCGGCGCCATCCTCGCGATCGCATCGTCTATCGCGTCCAGCAGCTTGCGGACGACGACCGGCGCGAGCATCACGATCAGCGCGACGAGATACCCCGCGGCGAGCATCAGCGGCGGCAGAAACGGATACGCGTAGTGATACAGCTTCGACGAGCCGAGCGAGATCAGCGCGATGCGGAACGGTCGCCCACAGCGACGACCAGAACGCCGTCCACCGAACGCCGGCGAACGCTGAGAACGATGAGCGTCACGAGACCGGCGGGAACGAGCCAGCGAAGGCCGGATGGTTCGAGCGCGCGCCACATCGAGTCCACGTAGTAGTGCCACGGCTGGACGTGCATCTGGTTCAGCGCCGTCGTAAACCGCGCATAGACGTGCTCGGCGAGCATCGTCTCCCAGAGCAGGCTGCCGAATTTCCACTGCGCGTAGGCGAACCACGGGAGCGTCAGGGCGAGGACCAGTCCGACGGCTGTCCACGTCGCGCGCTCCGAGAAGATCCGCATCCGCAGCCGGCGGAACGCCAGGACCGTCAGCCCCAGCACGAGCGGCAGGAACGCGGCGGCGACGAACTTCGTCAGAAAGCCGAGGACGAAGTACAGCGCCGGTGGCGAGCGCGTGCGTGCGTCTTGCGCGCGCGTGTCCGACGCCCACTGCAGAAAGTGGTAGACGCCGCCGCAGTAGCAGAGGAACAGCGGCGCTTCCATGTTGTTGGTCCGCAGGCCGTGCTCGAACAGCAGCGGACCGTGCACGAACAGCAGCAGCACGGCGACCGCGCCGCAGACCGGCCCGGCCAGGCGGGAGCCGATCGCGAACACATAGAGGAACGCGACCGCGCCGAAGAGCGCATCCCAGAAGCGCAGGCCGAACTCGTCGTGCGGCAGGAGTCCGGCCTTGATCGGCGCGGCCACGATCCAGAACTTCAGCGGGGGCTTCTCGAGAAAGACGGCGGTTTCGCTGGGACTGCTCTTGGGCTGCAGCCACTCGCCGATCTCGAGGATGCGATCGACGGCAAAGGAATAGATGGCTTCGTCGGTCTCGAGATCGAGGCTTCTCAGACCGACGAACAGCGGCAGGCAGAAGAGGACGAGGACGAGAGCCAGCCAGGGCCGGCTCACGCTCAGTCCTTGATGCAAGTGACGAGCGACCAGATCCGCGGCACGTTCACCTTCTCGATCGACACCGGCTTGAGCTCGGCCTGCGCGAGGAACGCCGGGCAGATCGAGATCGGACTTGAACCCGATGTGCACCGTGAACGGCGAGATCAGCCGCTCGATCCACGCGCCATCCGGCGTTCGCGCTGCGGAAATGATTGAGCACGATGATGCGGCCGCCCGGGCGGCAGACGCGGCGCATCTCGCGCGCGACGGCGACCGGATCGGGCACGACGCTGATCAGATACGGCGCGTAGACGATGTCGAAGGAGTTGTCGGCGAACTTGAGGTCGGCGGCGTCCATCTCGAGCAGCCGGACGTTGCTGAGCCCGTTGCGGGCGACGCGCTCGCGCGCCTTCTCGAGCATCGAGTCGGACAGGTCGATGCCGGTGACCGCGCAGTCGCGCGGATAGAGCGTGGCGTTGATGCCGGTGCCGACGCCGACCTCGAGCACGCGATCGCCTGGCTTGATCCCCATGCGCTGAATCGCCTGGAGCCGGCCGGGATGCAGCGTGGGGCCGAACGTGTAGTCGTACGCCCACGCGATGTTCTCGTAGACCTTGGCGACGAAGTCGTTTTCGACCGCCGTGACGGACAAGCGCCCGCGTGGCCGCGTCCGATCCCATGAACTCTTCGTTCTCCGGCGCAGCGGCGCGGCTCGAATAGCGGCATCAGTGGCCTCAGGAGATACTCAACGGACTCAAAGACTTACGAGAATTCTAGCCGGAATCCGCGAACGAACCGAGCGACTATACATCCGGATCGTCAGCGAAGTCCATCAACGACCGCCAGCGCGGCGTCGATATTGCCCGGACTGGGTCGACACCTGGATGCCCTGCACCAGCGGGGCGAAGGTCCGTGCGCGATCTCCCGGGCGATCGCGATGCCTTCGGCCGTCGGCGCATCCGCGGCCGTCGGCCGCGCGCGCATCCGCTCCATCAGCGCGTCGGGCACGCGCACGCCGGGCACTTCGTTGGCCATGAACTCGGCGTTCCGCGCGCTCTCGAACGGAAAAATGCCGGCGATCGACCGGCAGCCGCGCCTGCTCGATGCGCTGCAGGAAGCGCTCGAAGCCGCGACGTCGAAGATCGGCCGCGTGAGGACGAACTCGGCGCCGGCCTCGACCTTGTAATCGAACCGGCGCAGTTCCTCGTCGAGGTTCGACGCCGCCGGGATTCACCGACACGCCGATGTGGAACGCCGGTCGGCGCGCCAATCGCCTGCCCGCCGACGTCGCAGCCGTGGTTCAGCCGCGTCACGACGTTGGTCAGGCCGATCGAGTCGACGTCGAAGACCGCCGTCGCATCGGGATAATCGCCGACCCGGCCCGGATCGCCGGTGATCAGCAGCAGGTTCCGCAGCCCCATCGCGTGCGCGCCCGAGCAGATCCGACTGGATGCCGAGCAGATTGCGATCGCGGCACGAGTAGTGCAGCAGCGTCTCGATGCCCGGCCTGCTGCTCGATCAGCACCGCCAGCGACAGCGCGCTCAGCCGGGCGCCGGCGCGCTGGCCGTCGGGGATGTTGACGACGTCGACGCCGTAGCGCTTCAGCTCGCGCGCGCGCTGGATGGCCGGCTCGGCCTCGAAGCCGCGCGGCGGCAGCAGCTCGACGCCGAGCACGAACGTGCCGCGCGCCAGCTCCCGCGCGAGCCGCGACTTCTGCTCGCGCGGAACCGGCGGCGCGGCGATCGCGTCGCGCCGTGCGCCTGAGGCGGCGGCAACGGCGGGCGCGGCCACGGTCGCGGTGGCCGGATGACTGGCGCGAACCGCCGCCTTGATCTGCCGGATGTGCTCGGGCGTCGTGCCGCAGCAGCCGCCGACGACGCGGACGTTGTGCTGGATGAAGCGGCGCGCGTACGACGCCATGTACTCCGGCGAGCAGAGATAGATGTTGCGCCCTTCGACGTCGCGCGGCTTGCCGGCGTTCGGCTGCGCCGACAGCTTGAGCCGGCGTCACCGCTTCCATCCGCTCGATCGTCTCGAGCATCGGCGCCGGTCCGACGGCGCAGTTGACGCCGATGATCGTCGCGCCGCGCGCGCTCGAGCTCCGGCGCGAACCGCTCGGGCGGCGTGCCGTCGAGCGTGTTGCCGTCCTCCTCGGTCGTCATCTGCGCGACGATCGGCAGGTCGGACAGCGACCGCACGGCGTCGATCGCCGCGCCGATCTCGTTCAGGTCGCGGAAGGTCTCGAGGATGAAGAGATCGACGCCGCCCTCGAGCAGCGCCTGCGCCTGCTCGCGGAAGTACTCGCGCGCCTCGTCGACGCCGGTCTTGCCCCACGGCTCGATGCGGATGCCGAGCGGGCCGATCGAGCCGGCCACGTAGGCGCGGTCGCCGGCCGCGCGCCGCGCGATGCGCGCGCCTTCGACGTTGATCTCGTTCAGCTTGTCGGCCAGGCCGAACGACGCCGAGCTTGATCCGGTTGGCGCCGAAGGTATTGGTCTCGATGATGTCGGCGCCGGCGCGCACGTACTCCTGGTGCACGGCCGTCGACCAGCGTCCGGCTGCGTCAGGTTCAGCGCGTCGAAGCTCTTGTTGATGAACACGCCGCGCGCGTACAGCATCGTGCCCATCGCGCCGTCGCACACCAGCACGCGCTCGTCGAGCGCGTCGAGAATTTGGTCATCTGGTCATCTGAATCATCGGTCATTGGACATCGAGTCATGTGGTCATCGGGTATGGTATCGATGACCAATGACCAGATGACCAGATGACCAATGTCATGCACGTCAGGTATCGAGCCGCTCGCACCGGAACGTCTCGGCGTCGATCAGCAGGTACGACTTGGTGACGACGTCGAGGCCGATCGATCGGACGCCCTGCCGCACCGAGTCGGTGAACTCGTGGTGGTGGCCGAAGAGGTGCAGCCGCGGCCGCATCGCCGTCAGCACTTCGTTGATCACCGTCTTGCCGGTGTCGATCCGCCGCCCGGCCGGATAGAACGGCCGCGGCGCTTCGTGCGTCAGGAACACGTCGATGCCCGTCAGCGCCTTGCACGCCAGCACTTCGTCGCGCACGAAATGCCGGCGCTTGTCGTCGCGGCTCTTGCCGAGCTTCACCGATGCTGCTGGACGCCGCGCCGGCCGCGCGACGGCGGCAGCGCCGCCACCGGCGTGTGATACCAGCTCGGCGCGAACGTGCCGCCGAGCGCGGCGACGCGCCACGGCCCGACCGTGATACGGCGCCGCCGTTCGGCAGGTAGTGCAGCGTCGGCGCCGGCGGCTGGCCGGCCATCGCTGCGGCGATCACGTCGAAGTCTTCGTTGTTGCCCTTGATCCAGTAGACCGGACGGATCGGCGTGAAGTACTCGCCGTCGTTGCTGGCGATGTCGCCGACCTGCACCCAGAGCGGCACGTCGGGATGCCGCGCCATGATCTCCTGCACGGTGTCGAACGCGCCGTGGATGTCGCCAAGCGCGCCGATCTGCATGACCAAATGGAGGTTGGAGGTTGGCAGGCTGCCTCCGACTCCCTAACCTCTGTCAGCGAGGGCCGGCTCCGGCGAGACACTGGCCGGCACGAGCAGATCCGTCTTGTCCCAGACGAAGTCGTCCTTGCTGTAGACCGCGAGCTCGTAGTCCTTGCCCATGAAGATCGCGCCGACCGGGCACGCTTCCTCGCAGTAGCCGCAGAAAATGCAGCGCGTCTTGTGAATCTGGTAGACCGACGCGTAGCGCGGGCCGGCCTGCGACCGTGCCGTCGTTCTCCGCCGCCTCGAGGTAGATGGCGTCGGCCGGACAGGCGACCGAGCACAGGCCGCAGGCGACGCACTTCTCGAGGCCGTTCTCGTCGCGCATCAGCACCTGTTTGCCGCGGAACTTCGGGAACATCGGGACCTTCTGCTCGGGGTAGTTGACGGTGATCGGCTTCTTGAACAGGTGCTTGAACGTGGTCGCGAACCCGATGATCAACGGGCGAATCACAGCCATTGCCCTCAGTTTACCCGGCCGATAAGATCAAGTAAATCAAGGATGCCCGGCCAGACATCGCTCTCCGCCGAGCAGGTGCTGCTCACGACGCTGGTCGTGAAGCTGGCCGTCATGGCCGCACTGGCGACCATGCTGGTCCGCTACCGGCGGTTCCGCCACATCCTGATCTTCGAGCGCCGCGACTGGCCCGACCGGCTGATCTTCGTCCTCGCGCTCGGCATTCCGCTGGCGGCGGGCGTCGTCGCGCGCCTGCTCCTGAACTACAAGGCCGCCGACCTGACGCTCGAAGGCGCCTTCCTCGCCGGCCTCATCGCCGGGCCCTACGCCGGCGCCATCGTCGGCGCTGATGGTCGGGCTGCCGCCGCTCGCCAACGGCGAGTTCATCGCGCTGCCCTTTGCGGTCGGCTGCGGGTTCGCCGGCGGCGGCCTGCGCGAGCTGTGCCCGAAGGAAGCGATCTGGCACTTCTCGCCGTTCGTCTTCACGCGGCCTGCCGGCGCGCGTCTGGCGGATGCTGCGCGCGCCGGCAGGTCGACTGGCAGGTGGTGCTGCTGCTCGCGCCGGTCGGCCTCGAGCTGATTCGCCAGGCGCTCGGCCTCCGCTGGAGCGCGCATCAGCAGCGTCTCTTCTTCCTCGAGCCGATCCGTTCTGGACGCTTGACGCGTCATCCTGCTCGCGACCGTGCTCGGCGTCGCGACGCCGATCAAGATCTGGAACAACGCGCGCATCGAGCACCGGCTGGAGGAACAGGAGAAGCTGCTGCTCGCCGCCAAGATCGAGGCGCTCGCCAGCCAGATCAACCCGCACTTCCTGTTCAACACGCTGACCTCGATCTCGTCGCTGATCCGCACGCAGCCCGACACCGCGCGCATGCTGATCACGAAGCTCTCGGGACTGCTGCGGCGGCTGATGCGCAGCACCGACCACTTCGTGACGCTGCGCGAGGAACTCGACGTCGATCGACGAGTATCTCGACATCGAGGTCGTCCGCTTCGGCCCGCAGCTGCGGGTCGACAAGCAGATCAGCCCCGACACGCTCGACGTCATCGTGCCGAGCATGCTCCTCCAGCCGCTCGTCGAGAACTCGATCAAGCACGGGCTGTCGCGCAAGGTCGGCGGCGGCCGCATCACCATCCGGACCACGCTCGAGCGACGGCCACGCGCGTCATCGAAGTGCACGACGATGGCCTGGGCATGACCGAGGAGCGGCTCGAGCAGGCGTTCGGCGGCGGCATCGGCCTGAGCAACGTGAACGAGCGGCTGCGGACGATCTACGGCGCGGGCTGCAGCCTGAAGCTGACCAGCGCGCCGGGCCGCGGCACGTCGGTCAGCGTCGAGATCCCGAACTGACCGTCCCGGAGCGCGTGACGGCATGACACTACGGAACGATGGAGATGGATTGCGAGCTGGTTGGTTGAATGTCATGGACCTGCGCACCGTCCTCGTGGACGACGAGCAGCTCGCGCGCGACGAGCTGGGGTACCTGCTCGGACAGGTCGGCGGCGTCGAGGTCGTCGGTCAGGCGGGCAACGGCCTCGCAGGCGCTGACGACGATCGAGCGGCTGCAGCCCGACCTGGTCTTCCTCGACGTGCAGATGCCGGGGCTGACCGGCTTCGAGGTGGCGCGCCGGCTGCTCGACGACGGCCCGGCGTCGCACATCATCTTCGTCACGGCGTTCGATCAGCACGCGATCGAAGCGTTCGAGGTCAACGCCGTCGACTATCTGCTGAAGCCGGTCGATCCGGCGCGGCTCGAGATCGCGCTCCAGCGCGCGCGCCGGCGGATCGCGTCGGAGCGGCAGCCGGCCGGCGACGGCCGGCGGCGTCGATTGGCGACCGACCAGCTCGAGAAGATCGTCCAGCTGGTCAGCCGAGCGGCAGAGCCGCCGCGAGCGGCTGGCGATCAAGGTCGGCGAGCGGTTCCTGCTGGTGCAGGCGGAAGAAATTCTTTATGCGTCGCTGGCCGACGAAAGCATCACCGTAGTGACCGGCCAGCACACGGGCACGTCGAACTATCGGACGCTCGACGAGCTGCAGGCGCGGCTCGACCCGGGCGTCTTCTGGCGCGTGCACCGGTCGCACCTGGTGAACATCAACAAGATCAAGGAGATCGTCCCTTGGTTCAGTCGGAACTACATCCTGAGAATGAAAGACGAGAAGGCGACGGAGATCCCGGTCAGCCGTACGCAGACGCGGCGGCTGCGGGAGTATCTGAAGCTCTAGCGCACGCTCCGACCGCGCTGGGATTCGACCCGACGCCGGCGTCGCCGCTGTCCGAGGAAGCGCGCATGGCCAACGCGGGCGCGCGCCTCGCGCAGGTCCAGGAAGAGCTCGTCGCCTGGATCAAGACGCTGCTCTCGGCGGCGGTCTACGCCATCCTCATCGTCACCTTCGGCTTCCAGGTCGCCCGCGTCGAAGGGCAGAGCATGGCGCCGACGCTCGAAGATCAGGACCGCCTGATCGTCAACAAGCTGGTCTACCGCATCGGCGAGCCGCGCCGCGGCGACATCGTGATGCTCTACTACCCGCTCGATCCCGACAAGTCGTTCGTCAAGCGGGTCATCGCCGAAGAAGGCGACTCGGTCCGCATCGTCGACGGCCGCGTCTACGTGAACGACGTGCCGCTGCAGGACGACTACGTGCCGCCGAGTACCGCAGCCACGACGACTGGGGACCGCAGGTCATCCCCGAGGGCTACTACTTCGTGATGGGCGACCATCGGAACAACAGCTCCGACAGCCGGCACTGGGGCATGGTGCCGAAGAAGTACATCATCGGCAAGGTGCAGCTGCGCTGGTGGCCCGTGCCGACCGCGCGCGTCTTCTAGACCACCGGGGTGTCGACCCGCTACGCCGAAGTTTCGCCCGTCCTCACGCGCGTTCTCGTCCTGAATCTGGTCGTCGCGCTGGCGAAGATCGCCTTCGGCTATCTCGAGCGGCGCGATCAGCATCCTCTCCGACGGCTTCCACTCGCTCACCGACGCCGGCTCGAACGTCGTCGGCCTGGTCGGCGTGCGCGCGGCACAGCGGCCGCCCGACGAGGATCATCCCTACGGGCACCGGAAGTACGAGACCGTCGCGGCCGCGGCGGTGACCGGGTTCCTGCTGCTCGTCGTCCTCGAGGTGCTGCGCAACGCCTTCAATCACCTGACCGGCCGACGAGCCGCCGCCCGAGATCTCGATCGCCGGGTTCGTCATCATGGTCGTGACCGTGGTCATCAACGTCGCGGTCGTGCGCTACGAGTCGCGCGAGGCCGGCGCGCCTGGAGAGCGAGCTGCTGCTCGCCGACGCCCTGCAGACGCGCGGCGACGTCTGGACGTCGCTGACGGTCATCGCCGCGCTCGTCGGCGCGCGGGCCGGGCTGCCGATCCTCGATCCGATCGCCGCGCTGGTCGTCGCCGGATTCATCGGACGCGCCGGCATCCAGATCGCCACCGACGACGACGCGCATCCTGAGCGACCGGATCGTGATGTCGGAGGCGGACATCGAGCAGGTCGTGATGAGCGTGGACGGCGTCCTCGGCTGTCACCAGATCCGCACGCGCGGGTCGGCCGACCACGTCTTCCTCGATCTGCACGTCTGGCTGCCGGCAGACATGCCGCTCACCGATGCGCACGACCTCTCGCACGTCGTCAAGGATCGGCTGATGGCGCGCTATCCGCAGATCGCGGACGCCGTCATCCACATCGAGCCGCCGCCGCGGCCGATCGGCGACGCATTGATCGGCGCACGAATCACGTGCGGGAACCCGACTACAATCCGATTCCCATCATGCGGCGACGCGTGCTGCTCTTCGCTTTCTGTCTACTGGCGGCGGTTCCGGCTGTTCGCACAGAACGGAGCGATCCGGTCCATTCGAGGGCCCGCCGCCGCCGCGCGCGCCGGACGTCATCGCGCGCGATCGCGCAGGGGCGCATCGACCGTCCGGGCGACCCGCGTGCCGTCGCCGTTTGTCTTCGACGGCCGCCTCGAGGAGGCCTTCTACCACGACGTGCGCGTCGTTCGGCGACTTCATCCAGCAGGAGCCGCACGAAGGACAGCCGGCCACCGACAAGACCGAGGTCTGGGTGTTCTTCGACAACGACAACCTGTATGTGTCGTGCGCGGCTCTGGGAGCCGGAGCCGCGGCAAGCGCGTCGCCACCGAGATGCGGCGCGACGCGAACAATCTCTACAACAACGATCACTTCGGCGTGTCGTTCGACGGCTTCTACGATCGGCGGAACGGCTACGGGTTTGCGGTCAACGCGCTCGGCGGAATGCTCGACTGGTCGATCAACAACGAGCAGCCGAACAACAACTGGAACGGCGTCTGGGACGTGACGCACCGGCCGACTTCGAGCACGGGTGGACGCTCGAGATCCGCTTTCCGTTCCGCTCGTTCCGCTTCCAGCGAGAACGGCCACGTCTGGGGCATGAACTTCCGGCGGCATGGTGCGCTACAAGAACGAAGTGGCGTTCCTGGCGCCCGTGCTGGCCTCGTGGGGCCGCCCGGGCATGTCGAAGATGTCGGTGGCGGCGACGGTGACCGGCCTCGACGTGCCTGCCAAGGGCAGGAACATCGACTCAAGCCGTACGCGCTCGGTTCGGTGGTCACCGATCGCAAGGCCGCGACGCCGGTATGCCAACGATCCGCGACGGCGACCTGGGATTCGACGTGAAGTGGGGCATCACGCAGACGCTCGTCGCCGACTTCACCGTCAACACCGACTTCGCCCAGGTCGAAGACGACGAGCAGCAGGTCAACCTGACGCGGTTCAGCCTGCAGTTTCCCGGAGAAGCGCGACTTCTTCCTCGAGGGCGCCGACACGTTCAACTTCGCGAGCGGGTCGAGCGGCACCGGCGGCACCGGCGGCGGCGGAGGCGTGCAGGGCAGCAGCCAGAACACGAGCACGGCGCCGCTGCTCTTCTACAGCCGGCGCATCGGTCTCAACAACGGCTTCGAGGTCCCGATTGCGGCCGGCGGCCGCCTGCTCGGTCGCTCCGGGCCGTGGCGGTTCGGCGCGCTGAACATGCAGACCGGCGAGTCGCAGGACGCGAGACGCGCCGTCCACCAACTTCAGCGTGGTCCGGGTCAACCACGACTTTCTCCGCCGCAGCCGCGTCGGCGCCATCGCGACGCGACGCGATCCGATCGCCGCGACGCTGCCGGGCGACGAGCGGCGACGCCAACCTCGCCTACGGCGTCGATAGCGCTGATCAACCCGACCAACGAAGTCAGCATCGTCGAGCTACGCTCGCCAAGACGACGTCGCCCGGCCGCCAGCGGCAACGATCACGAGCTATCGCGGCCGGTTCGACTGGAACGCCGATCGCTACGGCATCCAGGCGGAATATCTCGGCGGTCGGATCCGAATTTCAATCCGGAGGTCGGCTTCCTGCGCCGCTCCGTCGTTCACGGCGCTCGTTCGGGCAGGACGCGTTACAGTCCGCGCCCGGGCTGGCGCGGCATCCGCAAGATCTACTACATCGGCAGCATCGACTACATCACCGACATCACGCTATCGTGCCCGAATCGAAGGAGACCGCAGGGCACCTACCAGATGGATCTCGAGAACAGCGACGTCTGGAGCGTCGGACGTCACGCGCAACTACGAGCGGCTGACCACGCGGTTCGAAGTGGCGCAGGGCGTCTTCGTCCCGCCGGGCGAATACTCGGTTCGACGCAGGTGCGCGGCACGTACACGCTCGGATCGCAGCGGCCGGTCTCCGGATCAGTCACCGCCGGCCACGGCGGTTTCTACGACGGGACGCTGTCGGAGCTGACCTGGCGCGGCCGCGTCGAACTTTCCCGCCAGTTCTATCTCGAACCGACCCTCTCGTGGAACCACGTCGACGTAGCCCGGCGGCGATCGCCGACAACAACCTGTTCAGCACGCGCGCCACCTACACGCTCTCGCCGCGCATGTTCGTCTCGGCGCTGGTGCAGTACCAGTCGAGGATCGGCAGCGTGACGATCAACGCGCGGTTCCGCTGGGAATACCTGCCGGGCAGCGAGCTGTTCATCGTCTACAGCGACGGCCGCACGACGCTCAACGCCGGGCTTTCCGGAGGTCGAGAATGCGTCGTTTGTCGTGAAGGTCACGCGGCTGTTGCGCTGGTAGTCGCTTCACGCCGGCGTTGATCGCGCGTCAGGACTTCCGGGCGACCAGTTTGATTTCGAAAAGGCGCGGCCAGAGCTTGCCGGTCACGAACAGGCGGTCGGCGGCGGCGTCGTACGCGATGCCGTTGAGCACGGCGTCCGGCACGACGTCGCGCGCGGGCATCAGGCCGCGCAGATCGATGTAGCGCGTTGACGCGTCCCGACACGGGATCGATCCGCGCGATGTAATCGGTCATCCACACGTTGGCGAAGACTTCCCCCTTCACGTATTCGAGCTCGTTCAGGTTCTTGACCGGCTGCCCGGCGCCGGTCACGCGGACGCGGCGCCGCTCCGCGAACGTCGCCGGATCGAGGAACCGGAGAAATTCGGTGCCGTCGCTCATGATGAGGCTGGTCTGGTCGTGGGTAAGGCCCCAGCCTTCGCCGGGATACTTGAACTGCCGTTTGGGAGCGAGCGTCGACCGGTCGTACACCAGCGCCACGCCGGACTGCCAGGTCAGCTCGAACAATTCGGACTTGAAGACCGTGATGCCTTCGCCGAAATGCTGCGCGCGCGATGTCGCGCTTCTGAACGACCTCGCCCGTTTCGAGCTTCACCTTACGTACCGACGAGCGCCCGTTGAGCCCGGTGCTTTCGTACAGCACGCCGTCCACGTACTCGAGCCCCTGGGTAAAGGCGCCCGCGTCGTGCGGATAGCTCCGCACGACGGTGTAGCCGAAGGTCGGCAGTGTCGCCTGGGTCATGACCACCCGCGGAGCCATTCCGAACAGGAGTGCAGACGCCGTAAAGAAAACGACTCGCTTCACCGTCAAATTATCGATCAGCATTCTTGCACGACGCGACGCTATGGCCGCAGGGTCCAGCTTCTTACACTGGCCGCGGGGCCCCACCCCCGCGGCGAACTGACGCTCGATGCCTGGCTCGGGGCCAGATTCAGATGCTGGCCTCGGACTTCGTCTTCGGCTCGCATGGCCGCAGGCGCTCCACCTGCCCTACTCGCCCGACCTGCCCAACCTGCCCTGTCAGTATCCCTCCGTCTTGTCGACCACGTTCATCAGCGGCTCGCCCCGCTCGAAGCGCCGCAGGTTCTCCGCGAACAGCTCGACGAGCGGCGTCCAGTAGTCCTCCATCGTGCCCGAGCTGTGCGGCGTGACGATGACGTTCGGCAGATCCCAGTACGGACTGTCAGGCGGAAGCGGCTCGCGGACGAAGACGTCGAGCGCCGCGCCGCCGACTCGCCCGTCCCTGAGCGCCGCCAGCAGCGCGTCGTCGTCGATCAACTTGCCGCGGCCGACATTCACGAGGAACGCCCCGCGCTTGACGTGCGCCAGCGCGTCCTCGCCGATCAAGTGCCGCGTCCCCGCGATGAGCGGCGCCGACAGGACGATGACGTCGCTGTCCGACAGCAGGTCGTGCAGCCGGTCCGGCGTCATGACCTGGTCGACGACACGGCGGCACCGGAAGTTCCGCGCGGCGGCGAATGCCCGAAACCCGCATGCCGAATCCGGCCGCGGCCTGCGCCACTTCCAGGCCGATGGCGCCGAGACCGACGATGCCCATGCGGCGGTTCTTGAGGGTGCGAATGGCGCCGCTCGCTTCGATCTCGTCGAGCGACCACTCGTGGCTCGCCTGGCGGCGCAGCACCAGCGGCAGCTGGCGCGCGAGCGCGAGCGTGACGGCCATGACGTGCTCGGCGATCGCGCGGGCGCGGACCCCGCGGGCGCTGGTGAGGACGATCGGGCTGGCGCTCAGTTCATCGGAAAGAATGTGGCTGACGCCCGCCGCAGGCGCCTGCACCCATCGCAGTCGAGTGAGCGACGGCACGATGTCGCGATCGACGAATGCCGCGAAGGCGACGTCGGCGCTCAGGCAGCGCCGCGCGCAACGCCTCGCGGTCCCAGACATCCACGAACGTGTGCTGAGGAAACTCGCGCCGCAGATCATCCACGTAGCGGCGCGGCAGCACCCACGCAGCATTGGGACTCACGACACCCACGACAACCTTCATGAAAGTTTGGAAGTAAGGAAGTTGGGAAGTATGGAAGTTTGGAAGTTTGGAAGTGCGGAAGTTTGGAAGTGAGGAAGTTGGTAGTTCGAAGTAAGGAAAGAGGTTACTTCCTTACTTCCTTACTTCCCTACTTTCTTACTTCTCGTGAAGGTCCCCGACTTGCCCCCGGTTTTCTTCATCAGCCGAATCGCGCCGATGACCATGCGCTTGTCGACGGCCTTGACCATGTCGTAGATGGTCAGCGCCGCGACGGCGACGGCGGTCAGCGCTTCCATTTCGACGCCGGTCTGCGCGGTCGTGCGCACGCGCGCCTCGATGTCGTAGCCGCGCGCCGTGGGCATCAGTTCGACGCCGACGCTGGCAATCGGCAGCGGGTGGCAGAGCGGGATGAGCGACGCGGTCTGTTTCGCCGCCATGATGCCGGCGAGCCGCGCCGCCTGGAGCGGATCGCCCTTCTTGACGGCGCCGCGGCGGATCTGCGACAGCGCTTCGCGCGACATGCGGATCGAGCCGCGCGCGATCGCTTCGCGGCTGGTGATCGCCTTGTCGCCGACATCCACCATCGTCACGCGCCCGCGCCGATCGACATGTGAGAGCCGTGCCTTGGTCATTTTTTTTACTGTGACCTACCTGCGCCCTACCCGCCCCACCTGCCCTACCCGCCCGACTTTTTTTCCACTGGCCGCGGGGCCCCACCCCCGCGGCGAACTGACGCCGATCGCTCGCCTCGGATTTCCTTGTCCTCGGCTCGCGATGGCCGCAGGCGCTCCCTTTTTACCTACCCGCCCTACCTGCCCTACCTGCCCTACCCGCCCGACCTGCCCTATTCCCCCGCCGGCTCCCCATGCGCCAGGTAGAACGACAGGCTCTCGAGCGAGACCGTCAAATCCACGCTCTTCAGCTTCACATCATCCGGCACCTGCAGCGTGCCCGGCGAAAAGTTCAGCACGGCCTTGATGCCGGCGGCGATCACCAGATCGACGACCCGCTGCGCGGACTGCGCCGGGACGGCGATGACGGCGATGCTGATGGCGTCGCGCCGCACGTGTTTCTTCAGATCGGCGATGTCGTGGATCGGCACGCCGCCGCGCGAGCGCTGTCCGACCTTGGCGCTGAAGTTGTCGAAGAGCGCGGCGATCTCGAAGCCTTCCTGGACGAAGCCCGGGTAGTCGGCGAGCGCCAGACCGAGATTGCCGGCGCCGATGATCGCGACGCGCAGCCGGCGATCGAGACCGAGGATCTGGCGGAGATGCCGCTTCAGATCCCTGACGTAGTAGCCCACGCCGCGCACGCCGAACTCTCCGAAGTAGGCGAGGTCCTTGCGGATCTGCGCGGCGTTCAGATGGAACTGTTCGGCCAGCGCCTGCGACGAGATGGTCTTGACGCCGGCCGACTCGAGCTCATTCAGGTTGCGCAGGTAAACCGACAGGCGGTTGGTGGTCAGCTCAGACACCTGCTCGAGCGCCTGTTTCGCCTTCGGCGGGCGACCCGCGGCTTTGTTCCGAGTTTTCACAAGCAGTGCCCGATTGTAACAAAAACCGCCGTGCTAATATCCGGGCCCATGGCTACTTCCGCTCCGTCCTCGCGCCCCGTTCCGACCGGTCAGAGCGCTGGATTTCAGCCGTACATTCCCGCGTCGCAGTCGCCCGCCGAGTTCACGTTGAAGGCGATTGTCATCGGCGCGTTGTTCGGGCTGCTGTTCGGCGCGTCCACGGTCTACCTGGGGCTGCGCGCCGGATTGACGGTCAGCGCATCGATCCCGATCGCCGTGCTCGCGATCTCGGTGCTGAAGCGGCTGGGCGGCTCGACGATCCTCGAGAACAACATCGTGCAGACCATTGGATCGGCCGGCGAATCGGTGGCCGGCGGCGTGGTCTTCACCATTCCCGCGCTCATCTTCCTGACGCCGGACGGCCCCGGCTATTTCCGCTATTTCCAGATCCTGATGCTCGCGGCCACCGGCGGCCTGCTCGGCGTGCTGATGATGGTGCCGCTCCGCCGCGCGCTGATCGTGAACGAACACGGCGTCCTGCCCTATCCCGAAGGCGCCGCCTGCGCGGACGTCCTCATCGCCGGCGAACGCGGCGGCGCACTGGCCGCGACCGTGTTCAAGGGTCTCGGCGTCGGCGCGGCCTGGAAAGCGCTCTCGTGGATCGTGCAGCTGTTCCGGACGGTCGTCGGCTACAGCCTGACGCGCGCGAGCTTCTTCCCCAACGCGACGCTGAACGTGGACATCTCGCCCGAGTACATGGGCGTCGGCTATGTCATCGGACCGCGGATTGCGGGCGTCATGTTCGCGGGCGGCGTCCTCAGCTGGATGGTCCTGCTGCCGCTGCTCTCGTATCTCGGCAACTTCATGACGGTCCCGCTGCCGCCGGTACCGGCCAGCGGACTGCGGATCGACCAGATGAGCGCGCAGCAGATCTGGAGCGGCTACATCCGGTACACCGGCGCCGGCGCCGTGCTCGCGGCCGGCATCATCACGCTGATCCGCACCATCCCGACCATCGTGTCGTCGTTCCGCGACAGCGTGAAGGATTTCGGATCGGGCGCATCCGGCGTCGCGAAGATCCGCACCGAGCGCGACATGCCGCTGAGTGTCGTGCTGATCGGTTCGCTGCTGCTCGCGCTGGTCCTCGCGCTCGCGCCGGCGATGCCGATGCAGGGCAACTTTCTCGTGGCGATCCTGATCATCATCTTCGGCTTCTTCTTCGTCACGGTGTCGTCGCGCATCACCGGTCTCATCGGCACCTCGTCGAATCCGATCTCCGGCATGACGATCGCCACGCTCATCCTGACCTGCTCGATTTTCGTCGCGCTCGGCTGGACCGGAGACAAGTACGGACCGATTGCGATCTGCGTCGGCGCCATCGTCTGCATCGCGGCGGCGCAGGCGGGCGGCACGTCACAGGATCTGAAGACCGGCTACCTGGTTGGAGCGACCCCGATCTATCAGCAGATCGGACTCGTCATCGGCGTCACGACGTCCGCGCTCGTCATCGGGATGACGACCCTGTATCTGCACGGCGTGATGGGCATCGGATCGACGTCGCTGCCGGCGCCGCAGGCGACGCTGATGGCCACCATCATCAAGGGGCTGCTCAGCCGCAACCTTCCGTGGGGCCTGGTGCTGGTCGGCGTCTTCATCTCGGTGACCCTCGAGCTGTGCGGCATCCGCTCGCTGTCCTTCGCGGTCGGCTCGTACCTGCCGATCGCCACGACCGCCCCGATCTTCGCCGGCGGCCTCGTCCGCGCGTACGTCGAGCGCAAGACGAAGAAATCGGAAGAATCCGAGGTCGGAGCCGGAACGCTGTTCAGCTCCGGGCTGATTGCCGGCGGGTCGCTCGCCGGCATCCTCTACGCGGTCCTGTTTGGGCGTAACCTGATAGGTGAAGCAGAGAGCGTCACCGGCCTGGTGCCCTTCCTTCACGAAGGCAGTTCGGGCATGGTGGCGGGCGCGCTCCTGTTCATCGCGCTGGCCGTGGTGCTTGCGCGTGCCGCTCAAAAGAAGATCATGTAAGTGGTGACGACTGCAGTGCCGCGACGCTTCCTGTTCCTGTCCCTCGTCCTGCTGGCGGCGACCGTGTCGGCGCAGCCATCGACGCGTCACGCCACCAACATCGCGTCGCTCGTGGCCCAACCCGGGTTCTATCACCAGCGGCCGGTCGTCATCGTGGGCGACGTGAAGCTGCAGGACAACGGCGAGCTCCGCGCCACGACTGAGGGCTTGTCGATACGGGTCGTCTTCAAGGGCTCCGCGCCGGACGGCATGGACGAGATCCGCGGGGAGTTCTGGGATGTCGGCCGCATGAACGCCGCCGATCCGCGACTGGCCGGCTACGATTTGCGCGCGACATTCAAGATGGATCCCGAGGGCCCGTGGCCGCGGCCCGGCCAGGTGACGGCGATCATCGCGTCGGCGATTGCGCCGGCCGCGCCGCCGAGCGCCCCGTCGATCCGCAACATCGTGCTGTATCCGTCGCGCTACGTCGAACAGCGCATCACCGTCAGCGGACAGTTTGGCGGACGGAATCTGCTCGGCGACCTGGCGGATTCGCCCGCGGTGAGCCGCTACGACTTCGTGCTGCGCTCCGCCGACGCCGCGATCTGGGTCACCAACATGCGGCCGCGCGGCAAGGACTTCGAGCTCGCGCTCGACGCGCGGATCGATACCGGCCGATGGCTCGAGGTCTCGGGAACGCTCCAGCAGGGACGCGGCCTGCAATGGCTCGATGCGGAAGCGGGCAGCCTGAAGCTGACGCAGGCACCGAAAGAGCCGACACTGGAGCCCGCCATCCGCGTCGCCGCGGCGCCGCCGCCTGAAGTGATCTTCAGCACGCCGACGGCCGACGAAACCGACGTCGAGCTCGCCACGCACGTCCGCATCCAGTTTTCGCGCGACATCGATCCGGCGACGCTCAAAGGGCGGATCGCGGTGAACTATGCGGACGCGGGACACAGGCTCCGGCATCGGAGTTCACCACGCAATATCTGCCAGGCACGCGCGTCCTCGAGCTCAAGTTCGTGAATCCGCTGGAACGCTTCCGCACGGTGACCGTGGAATTGAGGGACGGCGTCGTCGGCACCGACAAGCAGGCGCTGAAACCGTGGAAGCTGACGTTCCAGACCGGCCCCTAGACTGCACCAAGCTTACCGGAAACGGAAAACAGAGACCGCATCGAAAGGATCGTGACCTCGCTTCTGTGAACCGGACGCTTGTCGCAGTGCCGGACCCCGCAAGCCTCACGGAACAATTCGAAACGCCACGAGCGACGGCTCCGCATTGGGCGGGCGCGTCAACTCGATCAGATAGTCGCCGGTCGTCAGCGGTGCGAGAGAGACCTGCGCCGTCACCCATCGGCTGCCGTCAGCATCCGTGCGGACGGCGGCGGCCACCGGAACGGCCAGCAGGTGACCGTTGCGATCGAGGAGGCGCGCGCTCGGCGACTCGGTGACGAGATCCGGGACCTCGATGCGAATCTGCTCGCTGCGACGGAAGCGCAGATCGGCGGCCGGCGTATCGCGATTGCCGGTCGTCGGTCCGCGCCGGACCACCAGTGAACCGGACGACAGGCCCGCCGCGGGCAGGGCGACGCTCAGGGTTTCCGACACCGGTTCCTTCGATCCGGCGAGCGGCGTCACGGGGACGACGTGGATCTGCACCGAGTAGTCAGTTTGGGTCGCGTCGGTTACGGGGATCGCCACGCGAAACCCCCGCTGCCCCGCGGCCATCTGTTCGCGCGCCGACGTGATCGCCTGGCCGGTCTTGTCCGCGAGCACGACGTCCACGCTCGCTCCGCTTCGCCACTCCTCGCCGGCGCCCAGTTCGCCGACGGCCCAGACGGTTGCGATGTTGCCGGGCTTCCATCCGGCCACCGTGGCAAACCGCACGCGCGTTTCGCGCGCAACCGTTCCGAGGGTCGTGAGCGCCGAGGGGACAGGCGCCAGGCTGGGCGCCACACCGGGCGGCAGGTTCGAGTTCGCCGTGCGATTCCCTTGCGCCGCGTCGTCGCCGGTCGGCGCGAGGAAACCGCGGCGGGCGCGAACCTGGACGCCGGGCCGCTTGACGCGAACGCGTATCGAGTGAAATTTTCCGTCGGGTTTACCGGTCGAGTAGTAACTCAGGAGGTAGTACGACGACAGGTCCGCGACCACGCGCCGGAATCCTGCGTCGAGATCGTTCGAGGCCGTGAGGGCGAGGCCGTCGGTGGCCGCCGCCAGATCGCGCAGCGACTCCTGGCGTGCGCGCAGCATCCCCGAATCGGCAGCAGGCGTCGGCACGGCCGTCTGACCGCGCGCCGGCAGGCCGGTGCGTGGCGCGCCGAGATCGACATCGGTCGCCGGCAGCCCGCGCGGATCGATGGGATAGAACGAGACGTTGGCACGATTCGCCTGGCTCTGGAGGTCGTCCATCCGGGCACGATTGTCGATGGCGGCGAGCTGCAGCCGATCGGTTTCGCACAACACATCCGACCGCGTCGCCGGCGCACGTTCCGGCTCCTTGGTCGTCACCTTGCCGGTGCGCGGGTCCATCGTGATTTTCGGTTTGGGCGGCGCGCAGTCGGTCCGCACGCGCAGCCCATCGTCGGGACGATACAGGAGCCAGCCGTCGGAGATGAGCAGGACCGCCTTCCGCTCCTCGCGAGCGGTCTGGAGATAGTCGGTCAGCCCCTGGAGCGCGTCCATGGTCTGCTTTTCGCGGCGTCTCGCGATCATCTTGTCCGCCACGCCGCGATCGTCTCCGCACCCTTCCCGCCCGGTTTTCGTTCCGGGATAGCACTGCTTGTAGTCCTCTTCGCGCGGGTCAGCCCCCGCCCGATCGCGCTGCCCCCAGTCCCAGTACTTCCGGATGAAACCCTCCGTCGCGTCGGTCCACCGCGTGAACGACAGGTCACGTGCCGTCATCAGCGGCGTCATGATGGCAACCAGATCGTCGGGCGCGATGAGTTGATTGAGGGCGTTGATGAGCGGCTGGCGGACCTTGCCGGACGCCGAGGCCTCGACCTGATTGATGTCGAGGAAGATGACGAAGACCCGCGAACGCGTGTTCTGAAGCTGCTCGCGCGATTCCGCCAGCGTGGTGGGCTGAGCGGCGTCGGGCTGCGGTCCGCCGCCGCGAACGGCGACGTGCTCGAACGCGTCGATCTTCTGCGGAGCGTTGTCCTCGAGAATCTCGAAATCGTCCGCCGCCAGATCGGCGACCGGACGGCCGTTGGCGGTCGGAAAAACGTCCACGCGCACGTAGTTGGCGCCGGTCCGGAACGTCGGCTGCGCCGGATCCTGCAGGCGCCCGCCGGCGATGCCGGTGGCGAGCGTACACATGCCGAGCGACGCCGCGAGCGTCGTCCAGAGTCGAAAGGAGCGAATTCGGTGCGGCGAGGACATGACCGTTCCTCGAGCGGGCGTGGCGTTGGCTAGTCTAGCGTACACGCAGTGTCCGGCTTTAGCCGGACGATGGATCACGCGAGCAGCGACTGGATGGCCGTCCGCACGCGCTCGATCAGCGCGTCGCGATCGGTCACCGACAGCCCGGCGGTCTCGATCGGCGCGCCGACCCTGATCGTGACCGTCGCCGGATAAATCGAGGGCGCTCCCGCGGCGCATGGCGGTGGTTCCTCCCGTGATCGCCACCGGCACGATCGGCGCCTGGGCCTGCAGCGCCATGATGAAGCCGCCCTTCTTGAACGGCAGCAGGTCGCCGGTCCGGCTGCGCGTGCCTTCCGGGAAGATCAGGAACGAATTGCCGGACCGGATGGACCGCGCCCCGGCGTCGATCGAGCGCATCGCCGCTTCCTTGTTGCGGCGATCGACCGGAATGAACCCGCCAAGCCTGAACGCGCGCGCCAGGACCGGAATCTTGTCGATCTCGTGCTTGTAGAGAATGTGCATGCGCGGGTGCAGCGCGTCGAACAGCACCGGCGGATCGACGTTGCTCTGGTGATTTGAACAGTAGACCGCGGCCCGGCCGAGCGGCAGATGCTCCTTGCCGATGACGCGGTAGCGGATGCCGCTCAGCCCGCAGGCCAGGCGCACGCCGAGGTGGCCGAGGATGTACAGCAGGTCCTTCCACCCGAACAGGATGGCCAGCAGCATGCCGGGCGGACCGACGATGAGGACGTAAAGTGAGACCGCTACGTACGTGGCGACGGAGCGGATGGCAGCAAGCACCACGCGAGAGGGATCATAGACGAAAAAAGCCCGCGGGTTTGAGCCCGCGGGCTGAGCAAGAACGGTGCGAGAGAGCGCGAAACGTTACGATGCGCGGGCGGCGCGACGCGCCGGCGCCGCAGCCGCAGCCGACGCGGCCTGCGCACGCGGCGCAGCCTTGACGACCTTCGCGCGGGCCGCCGTCCGAGCCTTGGCGACGAAGCAACGCTCGAGCGCGATGTCAACGCGCCCTTCGATCGCCGCCGCAGTCTCGCGCATCACTTCGGACACTTCCGAGATGATGAGAAACTTGGCGCGGTCGAGCATCCGCTTCTCACGGAACGACAGGCTCTTCGATTTTGCAAGGAACGTCAGGCTCTTGAGCACGTCAGCGACTTCGTAGATCGAGCCGCTGCGCATCTTGTCGGAGTTGTCCTTGAAGCGTCCCTTCCAGTTCTGGTGATTGTCGATCTTGCCGTCGCCGAGCAGACCGAAAAGCCGCTCAACTTCCTCGTCGCTGATCGCGCGTCGGAGGCCGACGCCGTCCACGTTGCTGACGGGAACGAGCACGGTCGTCTCGTTCGCGACTATGCGTAAGATGGTAAAAGCCGCACGTCGTCCCGAGAATGGTCTTGTCCTCGATTCGCTCAACGATGCCGAGACCATGATTCGGGTAAATGACCTTGTCGCCGACTTGAAATGTCACGGTTCCCCCTGTTAGGAGCTCGCTCTGGTGGGCCGAAGTCGTGCCAGCAGTCCTTTTAGTATACAGCAGCGTCGGGTCCCCGGACAACGAGAAATGGCCAAAATTAAGGCTTTTCTGGCCAATTTGGCGGTCAGACGGCCATCCGGCGCAGCGCGACCCGCAGCCGCGTTTGACGCCCTAACTTACTGATGATGCTATTCTTCCGGCCTTATGCCCAACGTTGCACCGCTCTCCCGTCTTAATCTCATCCATAGCCCGGTCGCCGTCTCCTTTCTCGCCCAGCCGCCGGCGGGTCTCGCCCGGGTGCATCGTTCGGATGCAGCCAGTTGTGGCTACTGGAAGCAGGCGTCAGAGGGTCAGGCGTTCTACACGACGGCCGACGATCACCAGAACTGCCCGGTCGGCGCGTTCACCCACGGCGTCGCGCTGTCACCCGCCAAGCAGCAGGAACTCGAGGGGCTGATCGGGACGATGGTGCAACTGCACTACATCAAGGCCGACGAGGTGCCGCAGATTCCGCACCGCACGGAAGCGCTCGGCGTCGCGGCCTATGCGCCGCTTGCGCAAGCGACGTTCGCTCCCGATGTCGTGATTTTCCGTGGGACCGCGCGCCAGATCATGCTGGTCTCGGAAGCCGCCCGCCGCGCCGGTGCGCTCGACACGGCGGCGGTGATGGGTCGCCCCGCCTGCGCGATGCTTCCGCAGGCCATCGGCGCCACCAACGCGGTCACCAGCGTCGGCTGCATCGGCAATCGCGTCTACACAGGTCTCGCCGACGATGAGTTGTACATCGCGGTGCCGGGCAGCGCGATCGATCGCGTCCTGGCCGAGATCGACACGATCGTGAACGCCAACATCGAACTCGAGAAATTCCATCGCGCCCGGGCGTCAGAATTGCGCGGATAGCGTGTAACGGATCCGCGCCGGTCTGTGAACCGGCGATCACTCTCACGAAGTTCCGTCCCGCCGCGCGCCCCAGTTCCGGCTAATGCCGTGACGGCGAGGCTCCGAGACGGAATACGTGACAGTTGGATCTCAGCCAGGTGGTCCGTCGCGTCCGGCACACGCACGCCCGGACCGTGTCGTCCGGCAGTCAGAAGTGCTCGCCGGGTTGTCGTATGCGCTGGACCTGACGGAAGGACAGCGCCCCGGGCACTCCGTGCGCAGTTGCCTGATCGGCATGCGCATCGCCGAGGTGCTGCAGCTTCACACCAACGAGCGCGCGGCCCTGTTCGACGCGCTGTTGATGAAGGATCTGGGCTGCTCCAGCAACTCCGCCCGCTTCGCGGCGCTCTTCGGCGCCAACGACCACGACCTCAAAGCCGACCTCACGCACATCGACTGGTCCCGGGCGCTCGAATCGTTCCGGTTCGTCGCGCGAAACTCGGCGCCCGGCCAGTTCTTCCTGAAGCGCACGTGGCGGCTGCTGGCCATCATGGCGCGCGGCCCGGAGGGCGCGCGCGAAGTCGTCCGCACGCGGTGCGAACGCGGCGCCGATATCGCCAAGTCGCTTGCGCTTGCGGACGCGACCGTCCAGGCGATCCGCGCGCTCGACGAGCACTGGGACGGTCAGGGTCAGCCGTACGCGAAAAAGGGCCAGGAGATTCCGTTCCTCGCCCGCATCCTCGGCCTCGCGCAGACCGTTGAAGTCTTTTACACGACCTACGGCACGGCCGCGGCGTTCGAGATGGCCGCCGCCCGGCGCGGCGCCTGGTTCGATCCGACGATGGTCGATGCGCTCTTTGCGCTTCAGCGTGACGAAGACGTTCTGGAACGACCTCGGCAAGGAAGGCGCCATCGAACGCCTCCAGACAGTTCGAGATCGATCGTCAGATGCTCGTCGCCACTGAAGACCGGATGGACGAGTTCGCCGGCGCCTTCGCGCGCGTCATCGACGCCAAGTCCCCCTGGACCTATCAGCACTCGAACGGCGTCGCGGAAACGTCGGTGGCAATCGGCGCCAAGCTGGGATTCCCGCCGCAATCGCTGCGCGTGCTCCGCCGAGCGGCGCTGCTCCACGATCTCGGCAAGCTCGGCGTCTCGAACCTGATTCTCGACAAGCCCGGCAAGCTGACGCCGGAAGAGTTCAGGATCATGCAGCGGCACACCGAGCACACCAAGCAAATCCTCGCGCGCGTCTCCTGCTTCCACCATCTGGCGGACGACGCTGCGTCTCACCACGAGCGTCTCGACGGTCGTGGGTACCACCGCGGCCTCGGGAAATCCGAACTGAGTCTCGAAGCCCGGATCCTGGCCGTTGCAGACATCTGCGACGCGCTTCGAAGCTCGCGTCCGTACCGCGAAGGCCTGCCGACCGAACGCATCCTCGAGATCATGGGACGCGACAAAGGCGTCGGGCTCGACGCGGACTGCTACTCCGCCCTCGAGGCGGTGCTCACGGAAAACGAAGCCAGCCAGGACGCTCCGGTCCCGGCAGCGCGCATCGTGCGCGACCTCGCCGAAGACTACCGACAGGCTGCGTAGTTCATGTTCACCATCAGAAGGTCAATCATCATCATGAAACGTCTCGGAACGTTCTTTTTCCAGTCTCGCTCTCTGCTCGGCGCTGCCTTCGCTGGCCGCCGCGCAAACCGCCGTCAGCTCGCCGGCCAACGCCGCCATCGCCGCGGCAGCGGCTGCCGGGGCCGGCAACCAGAGCTCGCCGTTCCAGAACCTCGAGCTCTTCGTGGGCCTCGACGGCTCGAAGCAGCCCCAGGACCTTGGCATCAACGCAAACATGGGCGTCCGGTTCGCTGCGAACTTGGGTGTCCCGGTCGTCAAGTCGAAGAATTTCGGCGCGCAGCTGGGCGTGGGCGTCAACCTGTCCGACGCCGCGGTGCATGTGCTCGACCAGATCGAAGGCACGAGCCGCCGCACCCAGACATTCGTCACCGCCGCTTTCTTCCAGCAGGCGACAACCAAGCTGTCGTGGGTGCTCGGCTACGACTATCTGCACGAGTTCGTACTACGACACGTTCAGCCTCGGCCAGATGCGCGGCAAGGTGGGCTACAAGGTCGCCGCCGCGGATGAAATCGGCAGCTGGTTCACGAAGTCCGCGCAAAGCGATACCGGCCTGATGGGCGAAACCGCCGGTCCGGCTCGACCCGATCTCGCAGGTGAACGGCTTCCTGCGGCATGCGTGGCCAACCGGCGCGCACACGACCGTCTGGGTCGGCATGGCCAGCCATCACCACGACATCGTCTTCGTGCTGCCCGACAACTCGCGCGACAAGAACGTTGTCGTCTATGGCGCCCAGCTCGAATTGCCGCTGAGCGACCGTCTGGCGATTACCGGTTCCGGCAATTTCCTGACGCCGGCCGCGACCGGCACGGTGGACGCGTACCTCGGTGTGACGTTCTTTCCCGGCCGCAAGAAGGCCTTTGCGCGCGGACAGTTCGCACCGCCGATGATCCTGAGCAACAACCCGGAATTCCCAGTCGATTTGAGCCGGTAGGACACGACGATCACCGCAGAGATCGCAGAGAGCGCAGAGATTCTTAGGGTAGGCCTCCCGGCCCTTAGGGTTTGGCTCTGCGAACTTTGCGAACTCTGCGGTTGATTGTCTGAGAGAAGTTTCAGCCGCGGCGATGTCTGATCAGCATGCGCACGGCCTCGATGCCGTCCCGCCAGCGCATTTTCTTGCCGGCCGCCCTGGAACGCGGTGAGAAGGTCACCGGGCGCTCGACGATGCGGTGCCCGGCCTTGAGCAGCGCGACGGTGATTTCCGGCTCGATGTCGAAGTGATTGGCCGATAGCTGGAGACTGCGGGCAATGTCGCCGCGCATGATCTTGTAACAAGTCTCCATATCGGTCAGCGACTGGCCATACAGAATATTGGTCAGCCATGTCAGCCCGACGTTACCCGCCCGGGTCATGAACGGAACCGTCGCGGTCCCCGCCAGAAACCGCGAACCGTACACCGCCGCCGCCTCGCCGCGAAGAATCGGACCGATCAGATCCGCCAGCTGCGCGGGGTCGAGTTCGAGATCGGCATCCTGGATGGCGGTGATCGTCCCCCGCGTCCGGGCCAGCCCGACCCGCACCGCATGCCCTTTCCCGCCGTTCTGCGGAAGATGGACGATGGTCACGCACTTGGACACTGGAAATGCGTCGAGGGCTTCTCGTGTTCCGTCGGAGGATCCGTCGTTGACCACGATGATCTCCCGCTCGATCGGGAGATCGATGGTCAGCAGCCGGTCGACGACCGCGGCGATGGTGGCGCGTTCGTTGTAGACGGGAACGATGATGGACAGGAGCTCGGGCAACGGGTCGGCGGATGATACTTCAGTCGGAGCCTACGGCCCTTCGTCACAGGTGCTGGGACCTCGCCGCTTCGCCACGCCGGCCCCGTCGAACCGGGCGACGAGGTCGAGTTCGTCTCGAATGCCGCTCGGAATCGACGCGAAATCGACGATGGCGTACGGCAGGCCGCCGGGCGTCAGCCATCGCACGAGCGCCGGTGTCAGCTCGTAGGTGGCGCTGTCGGCGGTGCGCGCGCCCTGGCGCGCGTTGCCGAGGACCGCGAGATGGAGCCAGTAGGCCGTGTCGCCGCTGCCGACCAGGTATTCCACGCATTTGATCGGGACGTGCTCGCGTGCCCACTGCCCCGCCTGCTCGAGTGGGATCGACGTCGCCGGATGCCGAGCCACTTCCAGCGAACGCGGCGCGCCAAGCAGCGGACGGATTGTCACGATGAGGACGACGGCCGCGGCCGTCCACGCGACAGGCGGTCGCAGACGGATGCCGCGCGACACGGCGACCCACACTTCCCCCGCGCCAACCGCCACGGCGACGGCCTGCACGTAGAGAAAGAGATACAGCATCTTCAGCGCCATGTAGGGTTCGTTGTTGTGAATGCGCGCGAACCAGTACAAGCCGGCTGCCTGCAGCGCAATGGCGATCGCGAACAACGTCGTCGTCCGGGCGCGGGCGCGAAATACACCGGCGATGAATCCAAGCGCGGACAGCCCCAGAAACCAGGCGCCGTAGGCGCTGACATGCGGCCAGACGGCGCGGCCGCCCGTGCCCGCAATGATCATCATGCCGGTGCGGCCGACGATGAAGAGCCCCGCCACGATCGCGATGGGCACGACGGCGAGCGCCGCCTGCGCGATGCGGATGTTGAATGGCGTCGCGCGCGGCAGCAGGAGCAGGAAGCCGAGCAGGACCAGCGGCGGACCGATCAGCACCGGCCAGGTGAGGAACACAGCCGATCCGAGCACGCCGGCCGCAAGCATCAGCGACCAGCGCGGCTCCTCGTCCCACGCGACGAGGGTCCACCAGAGGGCGACCGCGAAGAGCTCGGCGATCACCTGGGCGAGAAACGAAAACTCGGCGAACGAACCGAGGAAGAAGATCTGCGACTGAAACAGCGCGAGTGCGGCGATCGCGGCGAGCGGCGTCCGCGGGCTGTCGCGCGGCAGCGCGCGCATCGCGATCAGGAACACGAAACCTGCCTTGAGCGCCGCCGCCGCGGACATCACGGCGTGCAGCGCGTGCAGGCCGGTCGTGCGGCTCCACGCGCCGGCGAGCGCGGTCAGCGTGTGGCTGCCCGGCGTGTAGTAGACCATCTCGCCGAGATAGTCCTCGACGCCGGGCCCGTGCACCAGGCGCCAGTGCTGCTCCAGATACTGAATCAGGAGAAGGTGATGCGTCAGATCCGGCCCGGCGCCGAGCGGCAGAAATGACGGCCGTGCGACCCACATCAGCCAGCCGAATGTCGCCGCGACAATGGCCGCGAACGTCGCGAGATCGGCGCGCTCCCAGGACGCACCGGCGCCCAGCCACGCGAGCGTCACGGCGAACGCGGTGAGGCCGACCGGCAGCATCACCGTGGGGGTAAATGCCATACCGATACGGTCGAGCAGGTACGCCGCGGTCACCAGGACGGCGGCGGAACCCGCGATCGCGGCGGCAACGGCTTCCGGGCCGGAGAATGCAGAAGGGGTGCGGCGAATGTTGCTATTATGATCCGTTCGCGTCCGTTCCTCTCCTCGTGCCGGAGTGGTGAAACTGGCAGACGCGCGGGACTCAAAATCCCGTGTCCGCAAGGACGTGTCGGTTCGATTCCGACCTCCGGCACTCTTTGGGGGCCATAGGCTATCGCGAACGCCCCTTCGCCGCGTTGTACTCCTCGGTGGCTCGCTGGATGCCCTGCGTGTTGACGTCGGGCACGAGCGTGCCGGCGAACTCGTCGTAGAACCGCGCGGTGTCCATCACGATCCGTTCGGGGCCGATCCAGTTGTCGAACTTCCCCATCCGGATATCCGCGGCCGCGGCGCCGGCGCTCATTTTCGCGTCATAGCGCTGACGCGCCTCGCGCTTGAGGACGACGAGGTACTCCTTCATCTCGGCGAGCTCGCGCTTTCCGCCGAGCGGTCCGTGCCCCGGCACGATCGTCGCGATATCCATCGTGTCGATCTTGTCGCAGATGCTGATCCAGTTCGACGGATGGGCGTTCTGGCAGAACGGCGCCACGTAGTAGAACGCGATGTCGCCGGCGAACATGATCCGGTGCTGCGGCAGCATGACGACCAGGTCGCCGTAGGTGTGGGCGGGCAGCATCGGCACGACTTCGACGACGTTCTTGCCGTAGTAGTAGGTCATCTTGCCGTCGAACGTCGTGACCGGCGGCAGCACCTTTTTCGGCTCCGTCCCGTCCGCCCAGCCCTCGCGTTTTGCCCACAGCGGCGTCGCCGTGGCCACCGTCTTGAGCACCTCGGCGCGACAGTACGGATGGCCGACGATCTCTGCGCCGGTGAAATACTGGTTGCCGCCCACGTGATCGCCGTGATGGTGCGTGTTGATCAGATGACGAAACGGCTTGTCGGTGACCTTGCGAATCGACTCGATGAATCGCTTGGCGTGCATCGGCGCCGCCAGCGCATCGATCACCATCACCCCGTCGTCGCCGACGATGATGCCGCCGTTGCTGACGCTCACGTTGTCGCGGCCCGGCCCGCCGCCCTGGATGTAGGCGTAGACGTTCGGCGCAATCTCCTTGAGCTCGGTGTCCCAGGTCGGCGGTTTCGGAAAACGCGGATCCGCTGCCGGTGGAATCGGCTGCGCGCCGCCGCCCTGCGCACCCAGCCTGGCCTGATCGCGAAGAAGAGCCAGCGCGCCGACGCCCACCCCGGTGAGCCGTCCAATGGCCTGGCGACGATTGAGTTCAGTCATGATTCGCTCCGTGCCCCGGCTACTTCGGGGCGAGATCGCCGTCGAGGACGCGATAAATCCGTTCGACCGCTTTGACGATCGACGCCGGCGGTCGCGGAGACCGACAGGATCGGCGTTCGATGTTTGCTCAGATCGATGCGCGACGCGGCGTCGGCCGCGCTGACGCCTTGCCGCTTCAGCGCCGACGCCTGGCTCCAGAGGTCGCGGAAATAGGCCTGCATCGGCGCGATGCGATCCTTGCCGTCGAACGCCGCCCCATGGCCCGGCAGCACGTGGTCGAAGTCGAGCTGCCCGCAGTTTTTCGAGCGTCTCGGGCCATTCGTTCACGAACGCGTCGCCCATGTAGCCTACGCCATTGCCGAACATGTCGCCGGTGGCGATGAATCGCTCGCGCGGCAGATAGACCACGATGTCCCCGCCGGTGTGGGCGCGCCCGAGAAAGATCAGCTGAAACTCGCGCGAGCCGCGGACCAGCGTCATGTGGTCGTTGAACGTGATGAACGGCGGCGTCGCCTTCGCTTCCTTGATTTCCTCGTCGTGCGTGCGGCGCGTCATCTCCTGAATGGCGAGCTGTCCTTCGAATTGATCCTTGCGCGCCGGGTCGCGTTCCGCCGCGATCTGTGTTTTGAGCGTATCGATGGTCCTCGCCGGAATGTCGACCGTGAAATTCCGGTGCGTCTCCTGCGCGAGGATGTCGGTGAGCAGCATCTGGCGGGTGTAGTCGTGCCCGATCAGCTGCACGTCCGACGAACGCCTGGTTCCCCATCGAGTGATCGCTGTGGTAGTGCGTGTCGACAACGTAGCGCACCGGCTTCGCCGTGATGCTCTTGATGTCCGCCAGGAGCGTCCGCGCGCGCGCCGGCGTCCAGTGGTTGTCCACCACCAGCACGTCGTCATCGTTGATGAAGATCCAGCCGTTCGAGTCGGCGCCGGAGGTCGGCATGCCGACGTAAATCGTGTCGGTGATCTTGACCAGGCGTTCGCTCGACGTCGGCATCGGCGGCCGCTGCCCCCAGGCCACGGCGCCGAGGAGGGCGACTGCCGCCGCGGCCAGTCCGGCGCGAGTGGTGCGCGTGCGCATGACCGGCATCAGAAGTAGACCTGCAGCGCCGAATTTCACCAGGCGCGGTCCGAGAGTGGCCTGCGCGTATTGCCACTGCGGGCCGTACCGCGTATTCATCGTCAGGACCGGGCTGCGGTTGAACAGGTTGTAGGCGTCGACCTCGGGCTGGATCCGCGTCCGCTTCAGGTGGAACGTGCGCGTGAAGCGGATGTCGAGCTGTTGATTGCGCGGTTCCGTGTAGTACCGAGGTCAACGGAATCAGCTCGATCGTCGCGGTGGACGTGCAGGTCGGCCTGGCGCCGCACGCGCCGAGATTCCGCTTGAGCGACGGCGCAATTTGCGCGTTGGTCGCGACGAAGCTCGCCGACGTCGGAATCGGCGCGAGATTCTGATAGTTCGCCGCGAACTGGATCTGCCACGGCAGCGGGTAGACGACCGCGAACTTGTACCTGCGTCGCCGCCGACCAGGGCGGCGCGTTGTGACACTGATAGAGACCCTGCGCGATCGGCAGGACCGCGCCGGTGCCCTGCTGCGGCGAGTCAACGGTAAAGCAGGAATCGATGACTTCGGACCCGGTGCTCATGCCGCCCTGGACGACCGCACCCCGCCCGAAGCGCGCCGTCAGCGTGACGTCGATCCCGTTGAAGACGTCGCTCTGCGTGCCGAACTCCGACGCCCGTTTGACGACGTTATCGACCTGGCCGAACTTCGTCGGCGTGATGTCGTAGAGGCCGCAGACGTCCGTGCCGCTGACCGACCCGAGACGCGCATCGGGCGGCGCCGTGATGCAGTAGGGGTCGAAATCGTTCGGCGTCACCGCCAGGTTGTCCGTCACGGTGAAGTTGCCATACCAGGTCCGGAAGTATCCGACGTTCAGCGCGACGCCCTCGCGCAGCTGCTGCTGCCACGAAATATTCCCCTGCCAGCTGTAGCCGCGCACGCCCCACCCATGCAGGACATCGTCGGCATACCGCGTCGTGATCCGGGTCGTGCCGAAGGCGGCGTCGGACAGCGGGCCGAGCTCGCTCTCCTGCGGGATGAAGTCGCCGTTGTCGGTCCAGCGTGCGGGTGGCGCTCGTCACCATCGCGTTGACCGGATTATTGGCGAGCGTGATGCCGCCGGCCGGCTCGAAATTGACATAGCGGCCGATGGCGAACTTCACGGCGCTCTTGCCGTTCCGGAAGATGTCGTAGGCAGCGCCGATGCGCGGACTGATGTCCTTCCAGTTGGGCACATCTTTCACCGCGTCGAAGTCGCGCGCCGGCACGTACGGCCCGGCGTCGAGGTGCTGGGGAGGCACCGAACCGACCAGGCCGTCGTAACGCACACCCAGGTTGAGCGTGAGCCCGCCGAGCGTCCACTGGTCCTGCCCGAAGATCGCCGTCGTGTCCTGATCCAGCGAGTAGGTGTAGGGGCCGGCCCAGTAGGTGATCACCGACGGTTTCTGATTGAGGAACGTGTAGCTGACGTTCTGGTTGATGAACGAGTACTTGTCGGACTTGCCCTGGCGCAGGGCGATGCCCGCCTTGAACGAGTGCGAGCCGGTAATGTACGCGGCGGTGAACTTCTCGTTGACCTGTCCAAAACCCTGATCGCCCCAGGACGTGGTGATACCGAAACTCGATCCGGGCGAGTTGTAGCGGTAGTTGTTGGACTGTTCGAGCACCGAGATGTCGTCGTAGGTGCCGCCGGTCAGGCGCCGTTGAATCGTGCCGTCCACCACCGTGACGCCGGCCCACAGCAGCAGGCGGCTGTTCACCGGCCGGCTCCAGGTCGATTGGACGCGCCAGTTCGGCCAGTAGTAGTCGTCGCCGGTCGCTTCGGGTGAGAGCGTGCCGGCCTGAATGCCGAAGATGCAGTTGCAATTGCGCTCGGCCGCCACGCTGGCGTTCACTTTGTCTTTCGCGCTCACCTGCCAGGTGACGCGGGCGCTGGTCTCCTGGTAGAAGCTGAGGTCGTAGGCGGGGCGATCGAGATCCTTCGTGTAGAACAGCGTGCCGGGTGTCTTGTTGTAGTAGTTCCCGGGCTGATAGCTCGAGCTCGTCCAGTAGCGCGCGCTGCCGAAGAACCACACGCGGTCGTGAACCAACGGCCCGCCGGCGCCGCCGCCGTAATCATAGAGCTGCTTGATGAACGGCGCGGTCGTCAGGCCGCGGGCGATCAACTCGTCGGTCAGGTTGTCGGACTGCAGCCCCTTCGTTCCGAAGTTGCCTTTGAACGAACCGTTGAATCGATTGCTGCCCTCGCGCGGCACGATGTTGACGAGACCGCCGCCGGTTTCGGCTTCCGCGGACTGACCGCTGGTTTCGACGACGATCTCTTCGACCGTGGCCGGATTCGTGCTCGACATGAAATTGCCGGCCGCGACCAGCGTGCCGAAGAACATGCCGTCGCGCAGCTGCTGATAGTCGGCGCCGCGGCTTCCGTGGATCTTGAAGCCCTGCGTGTTCTCGCCTTTGCTGCCGCCGACGTCCTGCGATGCCGCGCCGCCCGTTCCGGTAATCGTCGCGCCGGGAATCAGCGTCGTGACGACGGCGATGCTGCTGCCGACCGGGAGCGCGTTGACCACTTCCTGCGTGAAGACGCGCTGCTGCCTCACGTTCTGCGCGTCGACGACCGGCGACTGTCCCGACACCGTGACCGTCTCTTCGACCGCGCCGACCTTGAGCTCCGCGTTGACGGTTGCCGTGAACCCGGCGGAGAGCTCGATGCCTTCGCGTCTCAGCGAGGAAAAGCCCGGGATGGAGAAGGTGACCGTGTAGGTGCCGGGACGCAGATCGATGATCTTGTAGAGGCCCTGGCCGTCGGTCAGGACCGTGCGCGTCTTCTCGATCAGCGCCGGGCTGGAGGCCTCGACCGTCACTCCCGGCAGGACCGCGCCGGAGGAGTCCTTGACGGCGCCGGCAATCGCGCCGCTTTCAATGGCCTGCGCCAGCAGCACGGACGGCAGCAGCGCCAGCACCATGGTGAGCGCGGCCGCGGAGACGAACCGGCGAGACAATGAGACGAGTCGGGACATCGCGTCCTCCCAATAAAGGATCTGAAAACGTCTCAATCTACGTCCAGGTTCTTCGTTGTCAACAAGATATGCGGGCGTGACAAGTCAAAAGCGCCCGGCTCAGACAGACCTCGGCTGTAAAATGTATGTAAAAGGGTGCAAATCGCCCGAAAACGGCGGCGTCCAGGGTCCGGCAAGCTCATGAGCAACGCGCGCGTTGTGCCCGACCCTGTGGCGATGTCTTTGCACGAGCAACGACCATGCTGCACAAGACCACCAAACTCCGCGGCTTTCACCTCCAGGCGTCCGACGGATCGATCGGACACGTGGACGATCTGTTGGTCGACGAAAACGGCTGGCAGGTCAGGTATCTCGTCGTGGACACGTCCAACTGGATCGGCGGGAAGTCCGTCCTCGTGTCCCCGTCGCTCGTCAAGAGCGTGGACGCGCCCGAGCAGACGATCACCGTGGCGCTGACGCGCGAGCAGATTCGCCAGAGCCCCTCGGTCGAGAGCGCGGACATCGCGCTGATCGAGACGCTGCCGACGATCTGGATTTTGTAGGGAACCACGAGGGAGAAAGGGCAGGATAGGACGGGTCTCGTGCAGCGTGAGGCTGGTAAGGCTGGCGAGTGCGCCTGCGGCCATGTCAGCGCCGCGTATAGCCGCTGCCGTGGCGAGGCATCGGCGCCAGTTCCAGCGAGTGCGTCCGACACCATGGCCAGTGAACGTCGGGTTGCGGCCCTTCGAGGCGTAGACGCCGGTCGCGTAGAGCGCCTGCGGCCATGCGACGCCGAGGACATGTATCGAGAATCCGAGGCGGAGGCATCGGCGTCAGTTCGCCGCGGGGGTGGGGCCCCGCGGCCAGTGAAAGAAGGTAGGCAGCTGGTGGGGCCAGATTAAATCTGGCCCCGGTAATCAGCCTCGCGTGCTACTGCAGGCCGGCGGTCGTCTGGCGCGGCTGCTCGATCCTGATCACGCCGACGTTGTTCTCGATCGCGATGTTGGTGCCGTACGGCTTCGACAGCGCCTGCACGCGCGCCAGGATTTTCTGCGCCATCGCGGGCGACGGCTGACGCGGGATGCCGAGCTGCGAAATCGGTCCGTCCCACGCGCCGCTGGTCGGATACAGCCGAACTTCCACGAGCTTGCCCTTGTCGTAGTGGCTCTGCGCGACCATGATTCGAAGTTGATCGGGCGCAGCCCCGCCGAGACGCGCACGTCGACCGTCGCTGTCGTCCGTGCCGCGGCCCTGCGGCCACGAGCCGCACATGAGCGCCGCGTCCATGTGCTGCCACTGGTAGTAGAACTCGCCCATCCCGTAGAAGATCGGCTTGCCCTTGTAGATTTCGATCCCGCGCAGGACGTGCGGACCGTGCGCGACGAACATGTCGGCGCCGTTGTCGATCGCCTTGTGCGCGAGCTCGGTCAGGAAATCGGGAATCTGGTCTTCGAAGAGCCACTGCTGCGCGGTGATCGGCCCCTGATGGCAGTGGCAGGTTCGCAATCATGAACTCGGACAGGTACTTGCCATTGCGGATGCTGCGGAGGATCTCGCGCAGATCGTCCTTGTCCATCTCGAAGCTGCGCGTGCCCGGCGTGCCGACCTTGTACCAGACGCCGAGGAACTGCACGCGATCGGCCGGCTCCTTGTCCGGATCCGGAAGCCGCGTCACATTGGTCGTCCCGGCCGGCGGCGCGTAGGCGGCGCGGCGGATCGGCCTTGATCGCCGCCAGCTGCTCCGCGGTCACGTTGTAGAACACCGTGTAGTCGAGACGCGTTGATGCCCGGCTTGCCGCCGATGTTGCCCGACCGGTAGCTCGCGTTCGCCGAGGTGTTCGCGACCGTTCGGCGTGTGCATCGCCGACGAGGCCGACGCGCCCCTTGGCGCTGTCGAAGAACGCCGGCGCGCGCGCATCCTCGAGATTCTTCCCGGTGCCGGCGTGCACGATGCCCGCGGCATCGAGCTGCGCGATCGTCGAGAACATGCTCTCCTTGTCGGAGTCGAAGATGTGGTTGTTGGCGCGGTTCATCAGGTCGAAGCCCATCGCCTTGAGGCTCGGAGCGACATCCTTGTCGCCCATCATGCCGCGCAGCGGACCGTCGAAGTGCTCGATGTCCGACGAGGTTGCCTTCCATGTTGCCGAAGGTCACGTCGGCGTCCTTGAGCAGCTTGAAGATGGACTGGAATTCCGGCGCGTCGAGCGACGCGCCGGTCCGCTTCACCATCACGTCGCCGACGGTGGTGACGGTGAACGGCGCCAGAATTTTCGTGGCGAGGTTCGCCGGGGCGTCCCGCGGCGCCGGCGCCTGCGGCTCCGCGAAGATCTGGCCCGAGGCGGTGGCCTGACCATGCCCGACGACGGTGAATACGCTGACCCCGATGCCGACCGCCGCGCTGAGCACGATGAAAGCTGCCTGCCAGGATCTGAACAGTGTGCGCATCGTCAGTCACCTCTGTGAGGGGGAACGATACACCGAAACCTCATCATGGGCCCCGAGGTCGCGTGTAGGACATCCTCCAGGTGAAGAAATCAGCCAATTCCGTTCGATAGTCTGGGCGGGCAACTCGCTCAGCTGGCTCACTGTTGAGCTAGGAGTCCACCCCGAAAATTTCATCGTTAAAATGCCCGTGATTCGTCTCTCACTCCGCTCCACGCTCGGACTGACGCTGGTCGTCGCCAACGTCGGCTTGACGGCGGTCGTCGCGACGTTCGCCTATCGGGCCGCGCACGACGCCATGGTCGATCAGGCCGTGCATTCCGCGGCGCTCGTGTCCCAGAGCCTCGAACGCGAGCTGCACACGTTCCTCGAGCGCCGGCAACAGCGCCTGGTCGGATTTCTGGGCAGCCTGCGCAGCCTCTGCGGCGAGCGCAATTCGAACGGCTCGTTCGGCTTCGAGGATCAGTGCCTGCGCGCGGCGGTGGGTGGTCTGCATCGCAGCGAGCGCGCGACGACGACCGACCTGCGCTCCCGCGAAATCCGCCGCGTCTTCTACGGCGAGCGCGCGGTCATCGAGGCGCCGCTGCCCGGACAGCTCGCGCACATCGACGCGCGGGCGGGACGCGGCCGCTACGCGATGCGCGCGGAGCTCGGGGATCTCGCGGTCGAAGTCCACTTCCCCATCGACGACATCAACGCGCTCTTCCAGGATCGCGCCGGGCTCGAGGCCAACGGCGAAGCGTTCCTCACCGACTCGATCGGCTATCGCCTGACCAGCACCACCTACGCCGCTCCGACCGACTTTCCCGTCCGCATGCCGCCGATTGCCGGCTGCCTGAACGGCATCGGGCGGACCGGGCTGACGACCGACTATCGGGGTGTGGACGTCATCAGCGGCGTCACGCCGACCACCATCGCCGGCGGCGGATGCATCGTGACCGATGTCACGTACGACGATGCGACGAGGCCGGTGATGCGGCTGGCGTCCCTGCTCGCCTATAGCGCCGGTCTCCTTGGACTCCTCGGCGGCGCGGTCTCGACGCTGCTCGCGGGACTGGTCACGCGGCCGATCAAGCACCTGGCGAACGCGGCGGAGACGCTCGCCAAGGGCGACTTCGAAGCGACGGTGCCCGTCCGCGGCACGTCCGAGGTCCGGCAGCTGGGACTCTCGCTCTCCCGCATGGCGGCGTCGCTGCGCGACCTGGTGCAGCGCGAGCAGACCGCGCGCGTGCACGCCGAAGCCGCCAGCCGCATGAAGGACGATTTTCTGGCGACGCTGTCGCACGAGCTCAGGACGCCGCTCAACGCCATCCTCGGGTGGGCGTCGATCCTGGCGCGCACGGAATCCGATCGGGCGCGCGTCTCGCACGCGGTCCAGGTCATCGAGCGCAACGCCCGCGTGCAGTCGCAGATGATCGAAGAACTGCTCGACGTCTCGCGGATCGCGACCGGCCGCGTCCGGCTCACGCTCGCCGACGTCAACGTCCTGACGGCGATCGACGGCGCGCTCGAATCGGTCAGGCCGGCGGCCGAGGCCAAGAGCATCACGCTGCGGCACAGCGTCGCGCTCGACGCGACCATGCTGCGCGCCGATCCGCGGCGCCTTCAGCAGATCATCTGGAACCTGCTGTCCAACGCGGTGCGGTTCACGCCGACGGGCGGCACCGTTGAAGTCACCGCCCGCAGCGTCGAGAGCTACGTGGAGATCGCGGTGGCCGATTCCGGCATCGGGATCGCCGCGGAGTTCCTGCCGCACGTGTTCGAGCGATTCCGCCAGGCCGACAGCAGCACGACGCGGGCGCACGGCGGCCTCGGCCTTGGCCTCGCCATCGTCCGCGACCTGGTCAACATGCACGGCGGCACGGTGACGGCGACCAGTGCCGGCGAAGGCCGCGGGACGACGGTCGCCGTCCGCCTGCCGGCGCTCGTGCCCCGCGAGAAAGCCGACGCGCTGCTGGTGCGGTCGGGCCAGATGCCAAGGCTGACCGGCGCGAACGTTCTCGTCGTGGACGACGATCCCGACGCGCGCGAGATCCTCCGGACGATTCTCGAAGACGCGGGCGCGCGGGTGACGACCAGTTCCTCGGCCAGCGAGACCCGGGATCTCGTTTCCGCGATGCGTCCGGATCTGCTGATCGCGGACATCGGCATGCCCGACGAAGACGGCTACTCGCTGATCATGTCGATCCGCGACCTCGAGAGCGGCGCCCGGCAGATGCCGGCCATCGCGCTGACCGCCCACACCCGCCCGGAAGATGTCGAGCAGGCGCTGGCCTCCGGCTTCCAGATGCACATGGCCAAGCCGATCGATTCGCACCGCCTCGTCGCGTCCGTCGCGTCGCTCGTCGAACGCGTCCATTAGCGCGGCGCTCGTGCTAACATTCGCGCGGTCGACGGCTCTTCTCCGGAGGAAGGCATTCAATGGCTCCTACCACCTCGCGCCGCACGCTTCTCAAACAGTTCGGCATGGCCGGCGCGGCGCTTTCGATCGCCGATCTGCCGGGATGGGTCCTGCCCGCGCTCGCGCAGAGCGAGACGCTGGTGCCGTTCACCGACATTCCCGCGACGTTCAATCCGGTGCCGAATGCGACGAACCGGACGCTCGACATCCGGAAGATTGACGGCGCGCTCACGCCGCGCGACCAGTTCTTTGCGATCCAGCACTACGGACAGCCGACCGACGCCGAGCTCTCCGGGCACAAGCTCAAGGTCACCGGCCTGGTGAACAAGCCGATGTCGCTGACGGTGGACGATCTGCGCAAGATGCGCCCGACTGAAGTCGTGGCGGGATTCGAGTGCTCCGGCAACAGCCCGCGGTCGATGGAAGGCCTGTCGAGCAACGGCAAGTGGACCGGCGTGCCGCTCAAGACCGTGCTGGAACAGGCCGGGCTCAAGCCGCTGGCGCGCGAGATCGTGTTCTTCGGCGCCGATCACGGCACCGAAGAGATCGAGTGGCGCACGCAGAAATTCACGCTCGAGCAGAATTTCGGCCGCAGCCTGACGCGCGAACGCGCGATGGCGGCCGAGCCGCTCCTCGCCTACGCGATGAACGGCGAGCCGCTGACCAAACACCAGGGCGCGCCGCTGCGGTTGCTCGTGCCGGGATGGTACGGCGTCTCGAACGTGAAGTGGCTCAACCACATTCACGTCCAGGACGAGGCGTTCCTCGGACGCTTCCAGGCGCGCTGGTACCGCACGCTGCGCGGCGAGATGATCGACGGCGAAATGATGTGGAAGGAAACCTCGGTCGCCGAGATGCACGTCAAGTCGGTGATCGCGCGCGTCACGTTCGACGGCAAGGCCCACAAGGTCCACGGGTTCGTGCTCGGCAACGGCACGCCGGTCAAGTCAGTGGAAGTGAAGGTCGACGAAGGCCCGTGGCAGCCGGCGACGCTCGACCCGGTGACCGCCAAGGACAAGTATTCGTGGAAGCTCTTCACCTACAACTGGACCGGCGCCACGCCCGGTCCGCACACGCTCGTGTCGCGCGCGACTGACATGAACGGCGTGGTGCAGCCGACGGCCGCCGACCTCGAAACCAAGAAGTCGTTTCTCGAGGACAACTCGCAGTTCCCGCGCAAGCTGACGATCGCGTAGCGCGCGCGGTCGCCCGCGACCGCCAGTGCGGTTCGTCAGGCGCGCAGCGACAGACGCGCGATATCGAAGGGCAGGGTGCCAGACGGCACGTGAAGGTCTGGCACCGGCTGCCCCGCCACTTCCCGCAGCGGCACGACCCCCGCCCACACCGGCAGCGTCAAATCCTCTTCGTCATCAACCGGCGGACCAGTACGCACTTTCGCGGACGCTTCCTCGAGCGGCAGCGCGAGGACGGCCGTCGCTTTCAACTCCTGCGCGGTCGGCGGGCGCGTCTCCTCCCAGCGGCCGGGCACGATGTGGTTGGTGATCGCCCGCAGCGCGCGCAGTTTTTCATCCGGGTCGGTCACCGGCCGCGCCGTTTCCCAGCACCACGACCGAGCGGTAGTTGACCGAGTGGTGCATCACGGAGCGCGCGAGCACCAGGCCGTCGATCAGCGTGACGGTCACGCACGCCTCGATCCCGGTGCCGAGGGCCTGCAGCATGCGGCTGGCGGCAGACCCGTGCAGGTACAGCGTTTCACCCTGTCGCGCGAAGCCGGTCGGGATGACGAACGGCTGTCCATCGGCGACGAATCCGACGTGACAGATGAACGCCTGGTCGAGGATGGCGTGAACCGCCGGCGCGTCGTAGGCGCCGCGCGTCGGCTTGCGCCGGAGCTGCGTGCGCGGGGTGGGCCCGTATGCGTGACTCATGACCCTGACGGTATCCCTGAAGTGGACCTCGTAAAATAGCCACTTTCTGACTATTCTATAGGTCCACTTGCCACCGTCCTCCCTGCCGGCCGTCGATCGCCGTTCGCACACGCCGCTGCACCAGCAGATTTACGAGCACTGGCGCGACGGCGTCCTCTCGGGCCGCTTCCGGCCGGGCGAACGGGTGCGGTCCACGCGCGAGCTCGCCGAGATCCTGAGCCTGTCGCGGATCACCGTCACCGCGGCGTACGACCAGCTCATTGCGGAAGGCTACCTGGAATCGAAACGCGGCTCCGGCACCTTCGTCTGCCGCGAGTTGCCGGATCAACGGCCGCGACCCACCCGGCCGGCCGCCGTGCCCGGTTCCGTCGCCGCGCCCGTTCGCCTTTCGCAGTACGGGCGGCGGCTGCCGCCGCAGGTTCCACCGCCGCCGATACCGCCTGGTTTCATCAACCTCTCGCGGGTCGGTCCGGACTTCGATGCCTTCCCCTTCCGCGTCTGGCGGAGGCTGATGACGCGGCACATGCGCCGCCAGGCACCGGGACTCTTCGATCGGTCGCCGCGCGCCGCCGGATTTGCCCCGCTGCGCGAGGAGATCGCCCGCTACGTCGCGCGGGCCCGGGCTGTCGATTGCACCGCCGAGCAGGTGCTCGTGGTCAACGGATCGCAGCAGGCCATCGATCTCGCCGCGCGCGTGCTGCTCGACGCCGGCGACCACGTGGCCATCGAGGAGCCCGGCTACCCGGGTGCGCGAACGCTGTTCGCCGCGCACGGTGCGCACGTCCACCCGGTTCGCGTCAGCGCCGACGGCCTCGCGGCATCCTCGCTGCCCGACGGCGTACGGCTGGTCTACGTCACGCCGTCACATCAGTTCCCGAGCGGCGTGTCGATGTCGCTGGCGCGGCGGCTCGAGCTCATCGAGTGGGCGCGGCGCACCGGCGCCGTGCTGATCGAAGACGACTACGACAGCGAGTACCGCTACAGCGGCCCGCCGCTGCCGGCGATGCAGAGCCTGGCGCATGACGTGCCGGTCGTGTACATCGGCACGTTTTCAAACGTGATGTTTCCGGATCTGCGGATCGGCTATGTCGTGCTGCCGCGCGCGCTGCTGACGACGTTTGCGCGCGCGAAGTGGCTGTCCGATCGCAATACGCCGCTCCTGGAACAGGCCGCGCTCGCCGACTTTCTGCGCGAAGGACATTTCGAGCGCCACGTCCGCCGCACGCGGCGCCTCTACAAACGGCGGCGCGACGTGCTGGTCGAGTCGCTGGCCGGCGCGTTTGGATCGTCGGCCGCCATCCTGGGCGACGCCGCAGGCATCCATCTCCTCGTCCGCTTCGCGTCGGAGTCGATCGGCGCGCGGGCGCAGCGGAACCGCGTCCATCTGGCGAGCGCCGAGCGCTATTACGCGTCGGGTCGCGCGCCGCGCGAGTTCATCATGGGGTTCTCCGCCATCAGCGAGCGGGCCATCCGCGAAGGGATCAAGCGCTTGACGCCGTGAGACGCGGCCTGCCTTACACGTGGCGGAAGTACTTCAGGAACAGGTTCTGCTGGAGGAATCGCCGCTGGACCAGGGGAATGGCCAGCCGGTAACGCATGCGGTCGTCCGCGGTGCTCTCCTCGAGAATCCGCGTCCGCGTCAACTGGTCGAGGATCGCCGTCGTCTTCGCCTCCGGGACGCGGTAACGCGCGAAGTCCTCGAAGATCTGGCTGCCGAACACCCAGCCGTCCGGCGGCTGACCGTATTTCGAGATCAGCGCCAGCAGGCCTTTCCCGAGCTGCGCCTCTTCGGCGTGCGTCACTTCATCGATGCTGTAGTCGGAAATCAACACCTCGAATTGCGCGTCGAACTCCGGTCCGTCGGACACCATGCGCTCTTCGACCGCCTTCACATCGTCCAGCGACAGCGTCACGCGGCCCGCGTGCTTCATCTTGTCCACGATCAGGCTCAGGATGAACTGCAGCAGATAGGGATGGCCGGCCGTGAGTTTCACGAGATAGTCGACCGCGGCGTCTTCGAGCGACAGGCAGGGCCGCAGCGGCTCCGTGATGAGTTCGCGGGCCGCGGGCTCGTCGAGGTGCCGCAGCGTAATCGGTTTCATCAGCTTCAGCAGCTGCAGGTCTTCGCGCGCGTCGTACTCCGCCAGAAACGGCCGCACCAGGACGATCACCGTGAACTGGCTCTTGACGTCCGCGTCCCGGAGCAGCGAGCTCAGATGGTGGATGAACGGCACGTCGATGAACATGTCGTGCGGAAGCAGATTGGAGACGCGATAGGGATTTCTTCGCAGCGCGTTGTTGTTACGCTCGATGACGTTGCGAATCTCCGAGAACTCGTCGATGAACAGCACGATCCGCCGGCGGGAGGTCGTCGCCAGCCCGCGAATGAGCCGCGCGAAGACGGCGAAGAATTCCGTCCGATCGCCGCGCTGGTATTGGCTGGCGTCGAATAGCTCGCGGGTGTGCGCCCGGAGGTTGTGCACTTCACGGCCGAGGCCGAGCGCCGCCAGCTGGGTGATCACCGATTCGAAGATCGCGCCGGCAAAATCGCGGTAGGTCACTTCGGCGCCGCCGAGCCGCTGCATGTCGATGGTCGCGAGCAATATCTTGTTGCGCACGTCGGGATGGCGCTGCAGTTCGGTATCGAGACCCTGTTCGATCAACGACGTCTTGCCCATCCGCTGCAGACCAAAGATCGCGGTGTGCGTGCCGGCGCCCACCGACTGCATCAGTTCTTCCGCTTCGCGCGTGCGTCCCTTGAATGTCCCGCGCCTGGCCGTCCCGATGAAGTCGTAAGGATTGTCGAACTCCGACAACGGAATGCGCCGCTGCGCCGGCTGCTGAATGTCGTCGGCCACCGCTCGATACAGCGTGGTCGGGCCGAATCCCTTGAGCTCGGCGGGTGGTTGCTCCTCGAAGGTGACGCTGCGCACGTTCACCAGCGAGTGGGTCTGGCTGGAGACGAACACCTCGCCCGGCCCGGCGGCCGCCTGGACTCGCTGCGCCTTGTCTACGGTGGTGGACGCGTAATCGGTCGCGCCTCGACTGGCGTCAGGCGCGTTCACCGGACCGGTGTGAATGCCGATACGGACCGCCAGCTGCTCCGAGCGGCGTCACGATCGGCTCGGCATGCAGCGCACGTTGAATCGCCAGCGCGCACAGCACGGCTTCGTCGGCGTCCTCGAACGTGAAAAAGAATCCGTCGCCGGTCGAGGCGACCCTGACGCCGCCGGCCTGTTCCACCAGGCCGAGAACCCGCCGGTCGTGCGGTTCTTTGACCGTCGTCCGGTAGCTCGCGTCGCGGCGCCGCGACGTATCGCCGGGCATGAGCCCTTTCAATTTGGTCGAGTTCACGATATCCGTGAAGACGACCGTGAGGTTGCCGCCCGGCAGCGGGCTGTGCGAGGGCTGTCCAGTCGATCGTGTCATGCGATCTTTCCCGCGGGACCTTCGCCGCACATCATCTCAAGAACCTGCGCCCGGTCGAGTCAAAAAGACGAACAACGCACCGGCAGTCGTGCCGGGAAACGTCACCCGGCGGTTGCCGGGGTCGAACAGATCGCTGGCGCGCCACTCATGCCGGGACGCGCGCAGCCGCGCGGCGATCTCGTCGCGCATCAGCGTATCGCGCAGGTGGATGCGGTCGTTGCCGATCGGCAGGATCGGCGCGAGAAATCCATCGCCTCCGGTCAAAATGAATTCGTCCGCGGCGATCGTCAACATCTCGTCGTCGCCGATCGCGCCGCCCGGACGACTCCCGGCGCAGCGCGACGACCAGGTTCGGCCCCTGGCAGCTGGCGGTCGCGCGCACTCCGGACAACAAGAGAAAGCTGTCGTGCGTCTGCAGGTTGGCGCGGACCATCGCGCTGAGCTGCGCGCCGGTCAACTGCATCATTCCCGGCGCGGTTGTCGAACGGCGTCACCGCGTACAGCCGGCCAAAGGTGAGGACGCCCGCGGGCAGTGCGGCGCGGACGCCGCCGCTGTTGGCAATGCCGGCGTCGGCATCGGGCACCGTCGAACGCATCCAATCCGCCAGCAGGTTGCCGAGCGCCGACTCCCCGTCCGACACCTCGGGCAGCGCATCGAGTACTTCGGCCGGAAACGCCACGGACTTGACTTCATTCGCCCGCGCGATGGCAGGCGCGAGGATGCCGTCGATCTCGCGGCTGGCGATCACCGCGCGCCCCTCGTACACCGCGGGCTGCGGCCGAGACATCGGACTGCGCGGCGCACGCGCCGTCCGGCCGCTCGAAAGCGCAGATGTCGTGCGGCCGGAAAATCCGTTTGTCCAGGACCTGATGAGTCGCCCCGTCGATGGTCAGGTCGACCCGACCGAACGTGCGTCCGCTTGAACGCGATTCGATGATCGCGATTCCGGCCACTTCGTGGGCAATCTCGTAGTGGCGGTGCCCGGCCACGATCACGTCCACCGCACCCGCGGGGATCGCTCGCGCCACGTTGAAAATCTCCTCGTTGGCGGCGCACGACGACAGGTCGTGCGGATCGTCGAATGCCCTGCAGACGCCGCCGGCATGCGCGACCGCGACGACGACCGACGCGCCGGCCGCCCGGAGCTTCTGCGCTTCGGCAGCCAGCGCCGGCGCCAGCGGCGCGATGGCCAGCCCTCGCGTGTTGGCGGCCATCGTCGCGCTCAGCGTCACATTGGTGGCGAGGCCGACGATCCCGACGCGAACGCCCGCCGCCGTCACGATCGTGGACGGGTGGACGTTCGGCCAGGCGACGGGCTGACCGGTGGACTCATCGATGATATTGGCGGTGAGAAACGGAAAATGCGCTTCACGCGCACGCGCCTTCAGGGCGCCGCGCGGGTCGTCGCCCGGCGCGCGCGGCGTCTGCGACTCGCCGGCCGGGCCGAAATCGAATTCGTGATTGCCAATCGCCGACGCCGCATATCCGATCGCGTTGTATGACGCGATGACGACGGCGCCTTCATTGAGATTGGATTCGAGCGTCCCCTGAAACAGGTCGCCGCCGTCGAGCAGCAGGACCGCCCCGTGGTCGGCGGCGCGCGCCGCTCTCAGGTTGGCCACGTAGCCGGCGAGCAGCGCGAGCCCGCCTTGCCCGTTCGACGCCAGAACCCCGCCGTGCAGGTCGTTGGTGCCGACGATCGAGAGCGTGATCGTTCTGCCGGCGCCCGCATCCGCGAGCCGCGGGCGCGCACGCCGACACGGCGACCGTGCAGGCGACGACCGCAACGCGAAGCGCACGGATCATGCGAAGCGCCGCGCCGATCGTTCCTGCGCCTTGCGGCGCTCTTCGTCGCGGTTGCGCGGTGGCGCGGTCGTCGTCAGCGACCGCACGAGCCTGGTCGCGGCTTCGGTCACCTCTTCCACCGCTCGATTGAAAATCTCATCGTTGGCTCGTGACGGACGAGCGGTCCCACTGAGCTTGCGAACGAATTGCAGCGCCGACAGGCGAATCTCGGCGTCGGTCGCGGGCGGATCGAAATTCGCCAGCGTCCTGATGTTCCGGCACATGATCAGGCTCCTCCCGACAACTCTAACGCAGCGAGGGCCAGGACCTTGGTGGCGTTGATGAGGTCGGCGATCGAACAGGACTCGTCAGGCTGATGCGCGAGTTCGAGCTCGCCGGGTCCATAGGCGACGCAATCAGGAATGCCGGCGATTCGCGTCGACGTGCTTCTGATCGAACGTGCCGGGGCTCGCGACCAGCCGGGCCGATGTCCCCAGGATCCTGGCAATCGCGCGATCGAGGGCGCCGATGACTGGAGAACCGTCCGGCGTCTTCACCGGCTCGACGATCATGAGGTCGCGCAGCTCGTAGCGAACGTCGGGCATCTTCGCCAGAGCATTCGCGACCACCGCTGCGATCTCCTCTTTGACGGTCGCGAGCCGCTCTTCAATCAGGAAGCGGCGATCGAAGACCGCGCGGCAGCGATCGGCGACACAGGGCGTCTGAATGCCGTCCACCAGCTGCCCGCCTTCGAGCGCGTTGACGTTGATGGTGGCGCGGCGGGCGCTCTCCGGGCACCACCGGCATGGCGGTCATCCGGACGCCGAGCGCGGGCTCGAGCTCGCGGCGAATCGCCGACAGCACTTCGCTCATCCCGTCAATCGCGCTGACCCCGAGAAACGGCATGCTGCCGTGGGCGATGCGGCCCCTCGTCGTCAGCTCGAACCAGTACACGCCGCGGTGCCCGACGCAGATTCTGTCGACGTTGAGCGGCTCCGGAATCACGACATATCGCGTTCGCGATTTGTCGAGGCGTCCGATGGTCGCCAGATGCGCGACGCCGGCGAACCCGCCGCTCTCTTCGTCAACCGTGCCGCTGATTTCAAACAGTCCCGGCAAATCGACGCCCGCCTGCGCGATCGCGCGCGCCGCAAATACCGCCGCGGCGAGGCCCGCCTTCATGTCGCAGACGCCGCGGCCGAAAATGCGCCCGTCGCGGACAATCCCGGCGAAGGGATCGAGCGTCCATCCGTCGCCGGCGGGCACGACGTCGATATGACCGTTGAAATGAACGCCTGGCCCGGGCCGTGACCCGCGCCGGGTCCCGATGACGTTCACGCGCGGAAAACGAGTGGAGTGTTCCGGACGGCTCTCCGCGACGACGTACTCGACCGCGAACTGCTCGCGTGCCAGGCGATCGCCGATGAACCGGGCACAGGCGTCGTAGGCCTCGCCTGGCGGGTTGACCGTCGGAATGCGGACCAGGTCGGCCGTGAACTCGACGATGTCCGCCGCGTCGGCATCGACGGCCGCAACGATGCGATCGATGACGTGCATGGGCTTGCGGCCTACAATACTTCAATGCGTGTCACGCCCATGCTCGCGCTGGTCCTGTCGCTCGCTGCCGTGACGGCTGTGCGCTCGCAGCAGCCGCCGGCCGCGGGAACCGCCGGCGCCAACCGCACCCTGACGGCCGTGCCCGGGATCAAAGTCGGCCACTTCACCCTCGCCGAACGGCCGACCGGCTGCACCGTGGTGATTGTCGATGGCGACGCCGTGGGCGGCGTGTCGCAGCGCGGCGGTGCGCCCGGCACGCGCGAAACCGACCTCCTCGATCCGCTCAACATGGTGGACAAGGTCAACGCCGTCGTGCTCGCCGGCGGCAGCGCGTTCGGCCTCGAGTCGGCCACCGGCGTCGTCCGCTGGCTGGAGGAACACAACATCGGCTGGCCCGCCGGGCCGGCGCGCGTGCCGATCGTGCCGGCGGCGATCCTGTTCGACCTCGGCGTCGGCAACAATCCGAAAATTCGACCGACGGCCGATTGCGGATACCGGGCCGCCGCGGCGGCGACGACCAATGCCGTGCAGGAAGGGTCCATCGGCGCAGGCGCGGGCGCCACGGTCGGCAAATTCGCGGGCGCAAACCGTTCCACGAAAGCCGGCGTGGGCAGCTGCCGCGATCACGCTGCCGAACGGACTGATCGTCGCGGCCATCGTCGCGGTCAACGCCTCCGGCGACATCATCGACCCCGCAAACGGCGCGGTCGTCGCCGGCGTGCGCAATCCGGACGGCACGTTCGCCGATGCGCGCCGGATCCTGCGCGCCGGCGGCTCGGGACAGCCGTCGCGGGCCGGCGAGAACACGACGATCGGCGTCGTCGCGACGAATGCCCGGCTCGACAAGGCGCAGGCATCCCGCATGGCGATGATGGCCGACGACGGCTACGCGCGCGCGATCAGCCCGTCGCACACGATGGCCGACGGCGACACGATCTTCTCGCTCGCGACCGGGCGATGGAACGGCGAGGTCAACCTGACCATCGTCGGCGCGCTCGCGGCGGAAGCGATGGCGGACGCCGTCGTGCGGGCGGGAACCCAGGCGACCGGCGTCGCCGGCATTCCGGCCGCGAGGGACTTGAAGAAATAGCCGCCCGCCTTGAGCCTGCACCTCGTCATCCTCATCTGCTACTCGGTCGGCATGATCGCGCTCGGCCTGGTGATTGGCCGGCGCGTCCGCGGCTCGAGCGACTTCTTCGTCGCAGGGCGCCGGCTTGGCCCGGGCCTCGTCTTCTCGACGATGCTCGCGGCGAATATCGGCGCCGGATCGACCGTCGGCGCCACTGCGCTCGGTTATTCGGGAGGCATTGCCGCATGGTGGTGGGTCGGGTCGGCGGCGATCGGCCAGGTGATCATGGCCATCTGGATCGGACCCGCGATGCGCCGCGTCGCCGCGGCCCACGATCTGCGGACGGTCGGCGACTATCTCGAGTTCCGCTACAGCGCGGGCACGCGCGGCCTGGTCGCCGTGATGCTGTGGGTCGGCACGCTGTTCATCCTCGCCGGGCAACTCGTGGCGATTGGCTCGATTCTCGATGCGGTGGCCCACGTGCCCCCGTTCATCGGCTGCACGATTGGCGGCGTGGTCGTCATGGCCTATTTCACCGCCGGCGGACTGATGACGACGGCGCGCGTCAATGCCGTGCAGTTGTTCGTCAAGCTTGGCGGCTTTCTGCTGGCGCTGCCGATGGCCATCGCGGCGGTCGGCGGGTGGAGCGCGATGACGGCGATCGGCGCGAGCGTTCCGTCGGTACTGGTCGTTCTGGCGTCCGGGCCCGCCGGGGATCATGTATCTGGCGCTCCTCACGCCGTCGTTCATCATCTCGCCTGGCCTGCTGCAGAAAGTCTTCGGCGCGCGCGATGACCACGCCGTGCGCGTCGGCGTCGGCCTGAACGCCGCGGGGCTCTTTCTCTTCGCCGCCTTCCCGGCCCTGCTCGGCATCATCGCGCGCGGCCGATTTCCGGATCTGCAATCGCCGACCTCTGCCCTGCCGATGCTGCTCGTCGGCGTGCTCCCGCCGCTCGTTGGCGCGATCGGCCTTGCCGCGGTCTTCTCCGCCGAAGTCAGCGCGTCGGATGCCGCCCTGTTCATGCTGACGACGTCGCTGTCTCAGGATCTCTACAAGCGCTTCATCAACCCTGGCGCGAGCGACAGCCGCCTGCTGTTCGTGGCGCGCGCGACCACGGCCGCCGCGGCACTTTTCGGCACGGTGCTGGCCATCATCCTTGGCGATGTCGTGAATGCGCTGACGATCTTCTACACGCTGCTGGGCGTCAGCCTGTTCGTGCCGATCCTTGCCGGCCTGTACGTGCAGAAGGCGACGACCGTCGAAGCGATCGCGGCGATCGTCTGCGGTGTGGCCGCGGTGGTGGTCGGTCCAACTCGCGACCGAGTGGCGCGGGCGTCGCGGGACTGACGCCGGCGCTGCTCGGGCTGATTGCGGCGTTTGCGGGCTTCGGCGTGGTCTACATGTTCAGGATGGCGTCATATGAGCGAACGCGGACCGTTTGATCTGACCGGGAAGACCGCTGCCATCGTCGGCGGCGCATCAGGCATTGGCGAGGCGGTGGTACGGGGCTTCGCGGACGCGGGCGCGACCGTCGCCATTCTCGACGCCAACGAAGCGGGCGCCCGATCGCTGGCGGAAAAACTGGGATCGGCCGTCACAGCGGCGACGGTGGACATCCGCGATCGCGCGGGTGTCGAGCGAGGCATTCGAAGGAGTGATCGCCGCGCGCGGCGCGCTCGACATCGTCGTCTGCACCCCGTCGATCAACGTCCGCAAGCCGATCCTTCAGTACAGCGACGACGAGTTCGATCGCGTGGTCGCCGTCAACCTGAAAGGCAGCTTCAATGTGCTGCAAGCGGCGGGACGAATCATGACCGCTCAGCGCCGCGGCAGCATCGTCGTGTTCTCGTCCATTCGATCGCAGGTAGTCGAGCCCGGGCAGTCGGTTTATGCGATGACCAAGGCCGGCATCGTCCAGCTCGTACGCACCGCCGCCGCCGAATTCGGGACATCCGGTGTCCGTGTGAACGCCATCGCGCCTGGCGTCGTCGAGACGCCGCTGACCGCGCCGATCAAGTCGAACGCCGACTGGTACAACGCGTACGCCGCCAAAAGCGCGCTCAAGCGATGGGCGCGCGCCGAGGAAATGGTGGGACCGACCCTGTTCCTCGCGTCCGATGCGTCCAGCTATGTGACGGGAACCGTGCTGTTCGCCGACGGCGGCTGGACGGCAATCGACGGACGGTTCACGCCGCCGGGGATGTAAGAACCTTGTCGGTGCGTAGGTGCTTCGGTGCGTGGGTGCTTAGGTGCGTAGGTGCGGTGCGAGGTGCGTGCGTGCGACGTGCTGCGGTGCCTGTGCCCGAAGCCCGAAGCCTGAAGCCCAGAGCCTAGAGCAATCTGAGAGGGACGAGCGGCCTGCTCGTCCTCTCTCGGATTCGCTTCCTACGACTTCCCAAACCCGTCGACGTGCACTTCCAGCAGGTGGTTGATGCGAATGCCGTAGATGCCGTCGGTCTTCGCGGTCATGCCGGTCTTGGGCGTGGAGTGGACGACGGTTCCGTTCACGACGTAGTCAATCTTGCTCGCCTGGACGCGGACTTCGAGGACGTTGGTGGACTTCCCTGACGCATCGGGCTTCTTCACCGCATCGCTGGCTGCGGCTGGAGCGACTTCGTGCGTCGTGGCATCGTTCGCGCGATGCTTCAGCAGCCACGTGCCGTCCTGCGAGACCATGAAGTAGAGATAGTTCTGGTTCGGTCCTTCCAGCTCGCTGCCGCCGAAGACGATCCCGTAGTAGTTCGTGTGGCCGCTCGGCTTCTGCAGCACGAAGGTGCCCTTGATGGTGTAAGCCCCCGTCGCCGTATTGGCCGGATTCCAATAGACCGCCGCCTGCGGATTGGTCGCGTGAAAGCCGGTACCCATCGTGACGAACTTGATGTTGCCGGCGGCATCGGGATCGGACGCGTTGGTGCTGCGGTCCACGCGGACCTTCCAGCCCTGCGGCGACTGCGCGACGAGAGAGACCGAAGCCGCCAGCGCGCACATCGCGATCGGCAAGAAAAGACGTTTCATAGAGAGCTCTCCTCCGGTGTGAATCAAATCAACGGTCAAATAGTACAGGGTCGCTGAGCGCATAAGGAAGATATTAACGAGCGGGCATTTCACCAGTGAAACATCCAGCCTTCGCGCTCGAGCTCGGCGCGTTTGGCGGCGGCTTCCTGGAGCGCCTCTGCACGCGTGGCATGACGGCGCGCGTACGACAGCGCGCCATTGAACAGGAACCGGATCTCCACGGCATCAGCCGTGTCGCACAGCTCGGCATCGACCGATTGGTGCAGTTTCCGGAGCCGCCAGATCCGCTGGTCCGCCACCGCGTGATTTTACCGTTGGTTTCCTTCAGGCAGCGGCGGCGCCGGCCGGCAGGCGGATCGTGAACACCGTCGCCACGCCAGGCTCGCTCGTCGCGGACACGGTCCCGCCGTGCCGTTCGACGATGGCCTTGACGATCGAGAGACCGAGACCGCTGCGGACGGCGGGATTCGCCGGTGCGCGACGGATCGACCTTGTAGAACCGGTCGAAGACGAACGGGAGGTGCTCGGGCGGAATGCCCCCGCCGGTATCGCGCACCGACAAGGTGACCGCATCCCCGGTCAACTCCGCGCGAACCTCGATTTCTCCGCCGGGCGGCGTGTGCCGCAGGGCGTTGGTGGCGAGATTCTGCAGCGCCTGCTCGAGGCGGAGCGCGTCGCCGTAGAGGATTTCCGCGCCGGCGCCGACGGCCGTCGTCACCGAGACGCCTTTCAATTTCGCTTCGGGTTCGTGACGGGCGGCGACCCGGCCGATGAGGTTTTCCACCGAGACGTCGCGCGTGACCAGCGATTCGCCGCCGGCTTCGAGACGCGCCAGATCGAGCAGGTCGCCGACGAGCTGCTCGAGACGCTCGGTTTCGTCGGCGATGACGCCGAGGCTGTGGCTGTTCTCGGGATCCGCGCGCCAGGTCGCTCATCGACAGCACTTCGCGGTACGCGCGGATCGCGGTCAGCGGCGTCATCAGCTCGTGCGACACGTCGGCGAGCAGCAGGCGGCGGATGCGGTCCGCGGCCTTGAGCTGCGCGTCCCGGGCCGCCAGGTCGGCGGCCATGCGATTGAAAGTCGCCGCGAGCGCGGCCAGTTCGTCGGCGCCGCGTTCATCGGCGCGCGCATCGAAGTCGCCGACGCCGTAGCGCTCGGCCACCTCCTCGAGACCGGCCAGCCGGCTCCCGACCGGACCGAAGACGAAACGGCCGGCGACGGTCGTGGCCAGGAGCAGCAGGATGGCGGACAGCACCCAGATCTTCCAGCCGACGAACTCCAGCCATGAATACGCCTGCACCGCCGAGACGTTGCCGACGATCGCGCCATTCGACGAGGATCGGCGCCGCCAGAAATGTGCTGCTCGTCCAGCTGTCGGGCAGCGTGGCCGGGACCGGCTTCTCGCGGTAGAAATCGCGCGCGATCTTGAGCGACGGCTCCGACGGCACGAGCGGCCCCCGCGTGATCACCTGCGCTCCGGCATCGCGCGCCATGATGACCCAGAGCGTCGTCAACGGGCGCGGATAGTGCTCGTCGATGTAGCGCTGGACGTCGAGTTGCGGATCGGCCGCGACGACCGGGCCCAGCTCGTCGGCGACGGCGTGGGTGAAGGCCTGCACCTGCGCCGTGTCCGGCGCGCTCTTCCACCAGATCTGCACGGCGACCGCCTGCACGAGCAGCGCCACGGCGATGCAGGCGCTGAAGCTGACGACGCTTCGCCAGTAGAGACTGTGCGACCAGGCGGCCTTATGCGTCGGCGAACTTGTAGCCATAGCCCCACACGGTCAGGACCAGCTGCGGCATCGCCGGGTCTTCTTCGATCTTGCAGCGCAGATGGCGAACGAGCGTGTCGATGCTGCGCTCGGTGACGAATGCCTGGCCGTTCCAGACCGCCGACAGCAGCTGCTTGCGCGTGAGCATCACGCCGGGCTGCGACGCGAGCTGGTAGAGCAGCTCGAATTCGTGCGGCGTCAGCGCGACGTCGGCGTCGCGCATGCGAACGGTGTGTTTGACCGGATCGAGCCGGAGGCCGTGCAGGGAAATCGGCCGCGCGGGCCGGCGCGGTCGGCTCGAGCGGCGGCCGCTGCGCACGACGCGCCAGCGCCGCGACGCGCGCGGTCAGTTCGAGGACTCCGAACGGTTTGGTGACGTAGTCGTCGGCGCCGCCTTCGAACCCGACGATCTTGTCCGACTCCTCGCGCCGCGCCGTGAGAATCAGGATCGGCACGTGCTGATTCAGGTTGCCCTCTTCGCGGATCGACCGGCAGATCGTCATGCCGTCCACGCCCGGCAGCATCAGATCGAGCACGACGACGCCGTACGACTCGGTGCGGCAGCCGATCGAGGGCGTCCTGCCCGTCGGCGACGGCGTCGCAGTCGTAGCCGGCGCGCCGCAACTGCTGGGCGACCAGCTCGCGAATGCTGCGCTCGTCCTCGACGACAAGGACGCGACAGTGAACCTGGGCCAGCTGGGCGGAGGGCATCCGAAAGACTGGATTCTCTAACATCCGGCCCCGATTTGCAGCCGCCAACATCACTTTTTAACAACTGTTCGCCGCCGGCATCCTGTAGGGTGTGTGCGCCGCTGGCGGACTGTACGTCGCCCGCGGCGCACCGACAACGAGGAGGGGGCATGAGGAGAATGGCAAGGCTTGGCCTGCTGCTGGTGGCGTGTTTCGCCCTGGGCGAAAGCACGGCGCTGGCTCAGGCGATCGCGGGCGTCGTGCGTGACGCCAGCGGCGGCGTGATGCCCGGCGTCACGGTCGAAGCGGCGAGTCCGGCGCTCATCGAGAAGACGCGCACGGTCGTCACCGACAGCGACGGGCGTCTACAAGATCATCAACCTGGTGCCCGGCACCTACTCGGTGACGTTCACGCTGAGCGGCTTCAACACTGTCAAGCGGGAAGGCATCGATATTGACGGGCGATTTCACGGCCCCAGTCAACGCCGAGATGAAAGTCGGCGCGATCGAAGAAACGATTACCGTCACCGGCGCCAGTCCGCTGATCGACACGCAGAGCGTGACGCAGAAAAAATCGCTGACCAGCGAGATGATCGACGCGCTCCCGACCGGCCGCAGCTTCCAGAACCTGAGCGTGCTCGTACCGGGCGTGCAGATCGGCCTGGCCAGCCAGGACGTCGGCGGCACGGGTGGTGAGCGCTATCAGACGCTGTCGATCCACGGCAGCCGCGCGCGACCAGATGCCGCTCGTCATGAACGGCATGCCGTACAACAACATGAACAACACGGGCGGCGGCTACAACACCACGCTCGTCATCAATACCGGCACCGTGCAGGAAATGACGGTCACGACCAGCGGGCTGTCGGCCGAGGCGCGGTCGAGCGGCGTGCTGAGCAACACGATTCCGAAAGAAGGCGGCAACACCTTCCGCGGCCTGGTGTTCGGCAACTTCGCCAACGGCAGCTTCCAGAGCGACAACCTCAGCGACGATCTCGGTGAAGCAGGGGCTGACCCGCGTCAACTCGTCGAAGAAGCTGTGGGACTTCAACCCCACGGTCGGCGGTCCGCTCGCCAAGGACAAGCTGTGGTTCTACGGCGGCTTCCGGTCTTCCGGCGCGCAGAACTACATCGCCGGCATGTTCAAGAATCTTCGTCCCAACGCTCCGCAGTACTGCGCGAACCCGAACGGCTGCACCTTCGGCGGCGTCTCGGTGCCGTACTCACAGGATGTCAACAGTCCGGCGGTCGGCGGCGACACCTGGACGCGCGGTGAAACCCTCAACCTGACGTGGCAGGTCGATCAGAAGAACAAGGTCACGGCGTTCGGCCACTTCAACCAGCGGCTCGTCGACTGCAACCAGTGCAGCGCGACGACCTCGCCCGAAGCCGGCGTGTACTTCACCCATCGGCCCGAGTACCTGCTGCAGGCGACCTGGACCAACCCGTACACGAGCCGGCTGCTCTTCGAGGGCGGCTTCACGTTCTACAACGAGCGGTGGCTCTTTGGTCCGAAGCCGGAAAACATCAACGGCTATGGCACTCGACGCGGTGGTGTCGAAGTTCGACTCGGCGACCGGTTACCTGTACGGCTCGGCCAGCAACGTCGGCCCGTTCGTCACGGCCGGCAACCACCAGTACAACATGCGCGGCGCGATGAACTACGTCACCGGCAGCCACGCGTTCAAGGTCGGGATCAACGACATGTTCGGGACGCGCAACTACCAGTACGACGTGAACCAGGCCCAGGCGTGGACCTATTCGAACGGCGTGCCGACCGTCGTCAGCGAGTACGCGCGGCCGCTCTACGACAAGGAACACCTGAAAGCCGCGCTGGCGATGTACGGGCAGGATCGCTGGACCATCAACCGGTTGACCCTGAACCTCGGCATCCGGTTCGACTATCACAACGCCTATGTGCCCGCGCAGGACCTGCCGGCGATCACGTTCGTCGCCGGCGCGTCACTACGACGCAGATCGACAACGTGCCGAACTGGAAGGACCTCTCGCCGCGGATCGGCGCGACCTACGACCTCTTCGGAACCGGCAAGACCGTCGCGCGCGGCAACTACGGCAAGTACCTCGCGAGCGAATCGACCAACATGGCGACGCTGAACAACCGGGTCAACACCTCGGTGAACTCGCGCGAACCGCGGCTGGACCGACTCGAACGGCAACCTGGTGCCGGACTGCAACCTCCAGAATCCAGGCGCCCAGGACAATACCGCGGCGGGCGGCGACATCTGCACGCGCGCTCGACTCGGCGCTGGGTTCGCTGGCCATTTCGGCGGCCTACGATCCGTCGCTGACGTCACGGCTTCGGTGTCCGGCCCAACGACCAGGAGGTCGCGTTCGGCCTCCAGCAGGAGCTGCTGCCGCAACCTGTCGATCGACTTCCAGTACACGCATCACTGGTTCGGCAACTTCGTCGCCAGCCAGGACACGATCCGCGTCCCGACGGCGTACGACCCGTTCTGCGTGACGCCGGCCGCGTCGGCGAACGGGTTCCCGCTGCCGAGCGGCAGCTCGCAGATTTGCGGCTTCTACAACCGCAATCCGAGCCCGGCCTTCACGCCGACGTTCCTCAACGTCACGCGCGCCAAGAACTTCGGCGATCCGACCGACGTGTACACCGGCTACGACGTCAACATGAACCTGCGCCTGCCGCGGGGCGGCAACGCGTCGGGCGGCGTGAGCATCGGCCACGAAGTGACGGATATCTGCGACGTGATCGGCCAGGCCAGCGTGACGTATGCGGCGGTCGCGGGCGTGCTGGCGTCGAGCGCCGGCACGATCGCCTCGACGACCGGGTATCCGAGCACGCTCTACTGCCACGTCGCGCCGCCGTACCAGCCCGACATCAAGGGACTGGTCAGCTACCCGCTGCCCTGGTGGGGCATCCGGGCGAGCGCGACGTTCCAGAATCGGCCCGGGCCGCAGATTCTGGCGAACTACACCATCAATGCCACGAACGTGGCCACACAGACGACACTGGGACGCGCCGTCACCGGCGGTTCGCAGACGACGCAGCTCATCGCGCCGGCCACGCTGTATAACGATCGCTTCACGCCAGGTCGACGTCCGGTTCGGCAAAGGCTTCAAGGCCGGCAAGAGCCGCATCACGGCGTCGTTCGACATCTACAACCTGATGAACAGCAGCGCGGTCCTGGCCCAGAACAACACCTACGGTGCGGCCTGGCGGACGCCGACGCTGATTCTGCAGGGACGACTGATGAAGATTGGCGGGCAGATCGATTTCTAACGGAGGCTGGAGGTTGGAGGGCTGGCTCAGGCTCAGGCTTCAGGCTTCAGGCTTCAGGCTGGAAACGGAAACGCGGGACGGAGTGAAGACTCGGTCCCGCGTTTTTATTTGGTGCGGCACCTCGCACCCCGCACCCGGCACTTCGCACCGCACTTCGCACCTCGCACCCACGCACCTCCGCACCGACACAGTGCGGGTCACCGCCTATCCGCAGTGCTGTCGCCATCCATGTCCAGAAGTGCCGTTCCTCGTCGGTTGACGGACGCGCTTCGCGAGCGATCGTCGTCGCTGCCTCGGTCTTCCCCGCTCGGCACAACGCATAGGCGCGCAGCGGCTCGATCGTCGGTCCCTTGAGCCCGCGCGCTTCGGCCCGCTCGAAGAGCGCCGCGGCGCCGGCGTAGTCGCGTCCGGTCAATGCCCGCAGGCCGCGCGCGTACTCGGTCGTCCCCGTCCCATCGTTGACCGACTCGGCGATCCGCTGCTTCACCTCGTCGCTGCCGAGGATCCACAGCGGCAGCGTGCGCAGCGTCGTCCGGTCAGCACGCTGTCGAGATCCTCGATCTGCGCGAGCGGCTTGCCGCCTTCCCAGATGACGCGGTTGATCGACGCGCTGCCGATCGAAGAACGGCAGCGACCGCTCGGCGAGAGCAGCTCGGCCACAGGTTCCGGACGAGCGGCGAGGCACGGAACGCGTCGCGCGCGCGCGACGGGTCGAACACGGACTGATAGCGCGCCGCGCACGGCGGCATCCGTGCCGTAGCGGGGATCCGACAGCGACGGCCGCCCGGCGACCGGACTCAGCCGCTGCGGAAAGTCGTCGGTCAGCGGCGGTGTGCCGGCCGTGAGCCGCCGCACGTAGTCGGCGTCGCCGACAAACGTCGCGCCGATCTGCTCCGGCTGCTCGAAGCCGACCTCGCGCAGCCGCGCCTGCAGCGTGGGCGTTCTGCCATGCGGCGGCGAACTGCGCCTCGGTCACCGGGCCGCGCGCGTTGCGGCTGCCGGCAAGCATCAGGTCGAACGGCGTCGCGTTCCAGAGCGAGCAGTCCTCGAACACGTCGCAGAATGCGCGCACGATCGTGTCCACGTCGGTGCCGGGATCGGGACGCGCCACCGGCACCCAGTAGGTCGCCATGCCGCCTTCGGCCAGGCGGTCGTGGACCAGCTGAAAATACTCGCGCGTGTAGATGTTGACCGCGCCCGGCGTCCGCGGCGGCGGCGGCTCGCCGGTGATCAGATCGAAGCGCTCTGTCGTGGTTTCGAGGAAGTAGCGGCCGTCTTCGAGGTGCAGGCGCACGCGCGGATCGCGCAGCGGATGCTGCGCCGGCGCGTAGATGACATCGCTCATCGCGACGACGTCCGCGCGAGATCTCGGCGACGTCGATGCGTCGTCGAGCGACGGAATGCTGGTGACGGCGCCGGCGGTCACGCCGACGCCGTAGCAGACGACCAGCGCGTGCTCGAGCGGCCCCTGGTGCAGCAGCATCGGCCAGTACGCGAAGTAGCGCATGTAGCGCATGCGCCGGCACCGCGGTGCCCGACATCGAGAAGCCGTTCGTCACCAGCCGGCTGTAGACCGGCTTGCCCAGCCACTGCTGCTGCATGACGAAGATCGTTTCCGACGGACCCTCGCGCGTCGCCACGATCCGCGAACCGTCGCCGGCATACGCCTGCGCCGCGCGCAGGAAATACCGGTCGCGCATCGTGCCGAACGGGAAAACGCCAAGAGCGACGAGCGAGCGCGAGCGCCGCGCGCGAACCGTGCCGGCGTCGCTGGCCGCGGATCGCTCCGCGGCTGCGCGGCCGCGATGAGCGCCAACGCGCCGTACACAATCGCGAACAGCAAGAACGCGCTTCCATGCCCAGCCGCGGGAAGCAGGACGAAGGCGGCGAGCGGCGGGCCGCACAGCGCGCCCGCGTGTTGGCCAGCGCCAGCCAGGCGACCGCCGTCGTGTCGCCGAGACGCTCGCGCGTGCAGCGCGTCGCCGATGAGCGTGAAAGAGCACGCCGGAGAGAAACGCCGTCGGGAACGTCAGGACGCGACGCGAACCAGAGCACGCGTCGCCACTCGCCCGACCTGCGTGCCGGCGGTGACGAACTGAAACCCGGCATACGTGAGCGACCACCGTGCACGCCGGCAGGCGAACGCGATCGCCGGGACGAGCGCGACGCTCGGACGTCCCGTGCCGATCCAGCCACGACGCGGCGCAGGCCACCCAGACCGATCGCCGCCAGCACCACCGCCAGCATCAGGCTCGCCGCCAGCGTCGTGCTGAGCACGTACATCGACAGGAATCGAAACCACACGACTTCGAGCGCGAGCAGCGTGCCGCCCGAGAGGAACGCGCAGACGAGCATCGCGCGCAGATCGCCACGCGCTGAGACCGTCGTGGCGATGCCACGCGGCGCCGCCGCGCGGCACGAGGCGCCGCGGCACTCGTCTGTCGCGGCGGATCGCAGACCGCCCGGGTCAGGGCGAACACGATCGCGGCCGCTGCCAGATGTCGAGCAACGCCGCGATCCACGCGGTGCCGCCGACACCCCAGCGTCGGGATCAGCACGACTTCGGCGAGCGATCACACCGGCGACCGCGCCGAGCGTGTTCCAGCCGTAGAGGCGGCCGAGCGACGTGCCAAAGCTGCGCCTGCGCGGCCGGCCAGCGCGCCGACCAGCACCGGCAGCGTCGCGCCCATCGCCGTCGCCGGAACCAGCGAGCACGACGAACGCCGCACGCGAAGCGGAGCGCGTTGCACGCCACGACGCTTCCGGCGCGATCGCCGCGGCAGCGGAACGATGAGCCGCGTGAGATGCGGCAGCAGGGCGGTGGCCGCGATGCCCGAGACGGCGACGATCGACTTCGAGCGCCGCGTAGGTCGTGAGCGGCCGCGCGCATGCGCGCGGCCAATCGGCCGGCGAGCGCATTGCCAAGCGCCAGCCCGGCCATGAAGCTCGACAGCACGACCGTGACCGCCCAGAGGCTGCTGCCGAGCACGAGGCCGGCGCGATGAAACCAGACGACCTGGAATATCAGCCCGGCGGCGCCCGAAAGGAAGAACGCAAACGAGCAGAGCCACGGCGCCGAGCATGCCGGCAGATGATATAACCTCTGCGCATTCGGCACCGACCTCAGGAGGCCCGCGACGATGACACGCAGCGTCACTCGCGCGGCTCGCGCTCGGCATGCTCGCTCGCCGTCGCACTGACGGCAGCACTCGGCCGGCAACAGCGCGGCGCGCCGGCCCGCCGACGCCGCTCCTGCAGCCCGGGCGCCGCGGCGGCGCGATTTCCGCGCAACGCCGACGAGTTCGATCAGATGTTCAACCAGGTCAAGAACTGGGGCCGCTGGGGCACGGACGATCAGCTCGGCGCCGCCAACCTGATCACCGACGCGAAGCGCAAGCAGGCGCTCGCGCTCGCGAAGAACGGCATCGTCGTCCCGCTCGGCGCACTCCGCCGCTCAACGAAGCCGCGCCCGACAACCCGAATCCGTTCGAGCACACGATGAACCGCGGCCTGACGACCGACACCTACAGCGTCAGCTATCACGGCTACGCGCACAGCCACATCGACGCGCTCTGCCACTTCCTCTACAAGGATCAGACCTACAACGGCTACGCGCGCGCCGACGTGCTCATCGGACAAGGGCTGCACGAAGCTGAGCATCGACAACCTGCAGAAACGGCGTCGTCACGCGCGGCGTGCTGATCGACATCCCGCGGCTGAAGAACCTGCCCTATCTCGAGCCGGGCACGCCGGTGTTCGTCGAAGACATCGAAGCGTGGGAGAAGAAGGCGAGGTCAAGGTGTCGCCTGGCGACGCGATCTTCCTGCGCACCGGACGCTGGGCGCGCCGCGCGAAGCTCGGCCCGTGGACGTCGGCCAGAACGAGGCCGGCTATCACGCGTCGGTCGCGCCGTGGCTGAAGGAGCGCGGCGTCTCGTTTCTCGGCGAGCGACGATGCGCAGGACGTGACGCCGTCGCTGGTCGAAGGCATCAACCTGCCGGTCCACACGCTCGCGATCACGGCGCTCGGCATCGACATCATCGACAACCAGGATCTCGAAGCGGTCGCCGAAACCGCGGCGCGGCTGAATCGGTGGGAGTTCCTGCTGACGGTCGCGCCGGTGCCGGTCACGGGCGGCACGGGCTTTCCGGCCAACCCGCTGGCGATTTTCTAGGCTGGTAGGATCGGCTTCGGCCTTGGGTTCGTAGTGTCCGGCTTCAGCCGGACCTGAAAGGAACGATCATGCGTGCGCAATTATCGATTCTCGCGGCTTCGCTTCTGCTCGCCGGTTCGGCCGTCATCGCGCAGCAGCCTGCGGCGGCGGGACGTGGCGCGGCCCCACCGGCGCCGCCCGCGCCGGCGCCCGGCTCGCCGGCGATCGTCAAGACGAACGTCGAGTTGATGGACGTGTTGAAGAAGAACATGTCCGCGGCACCAACGGCGAAATGACCGACTCGCCGGTGTCCAACACCGACCAGTACCGCATCAACGTCGTCCACCGCGAGAAGGCGGCCGGTGCGATCGCCCACGCCGGCAATACCGAGCTGCACTACATCATCTCGGGCTCGGCCACCGTCGTCACCGGCGGCACGATCGTCAGGCCGCCGGCCGGCAGCACGACGCTCGCCACGATCCAGAACGGCGAGACCCGGCACGTCACCAAAGGCGACGTCATCATCGTCCCCGAGGGTTCAGCGCACTGGTACAAGGACGTCGAGGGCGAAGTGACGTACCTGGAAGTGCGGTGGGTCGCGCCGAAGAAGTAAAGGGACACCACGAACGGCACGAAGGCACACGAAGAGAACTACTTCTGGATTTCCTTAAAAGGCTTCGTGCCCTTCGTGTCTTCGGCTCAGGATGGCCGCAGGCGCTCCCCTACCAGCCCTACCTGCCCTACCTGCCTTACCCGCCCTACCTGCCAATTTGATGGGCTGAAGAATCGCCCCGTTGCCCGCTGAGTCCCAGGCGGCGAAGCGGACCCACTTCTTTCCGGTCGCATCGAACGGGATCGCGAAATGCTTGCTGCCGAACGGCGGCAGATCGGTGGCGGAGACGATCTTTCGATCGGTGGTCTTGCCGTCGCCCCAGACGACCTCGACGAACTCGAGCGGGAAGGTCCACTCGACCTGCGCGGACGAACATCGCGCTGGCTGCCCTGCCCCTGCGTCAACGAGTACGACGGCACCAGCACTTCGCCCGACGTCACGAACGAGTCGCCGCGCATCAGCGCCTTCACCACCGGACTGACATCGTCGGACGACGGCACGCGATCCAGCTTGACGTAATTGACCGGCGACGCGGCGTAGACCTCGTCGCCCGGCGCCTTGAAGCGCGTCTCGGTGATCGCGATCAGATACTTCGGCGGGCCGGGCCAGTCCGCCGACCAGTTGCTCATGTCGTCGAGCAGGGTCAGGCAGCGCCGATCGCAGAGCCGCTGCTCCGACAGATCGAGCCCCATGCCCCACCGGAAGCCCACGCCTTCATAGTGCGGATCCTTGAAGAAGGCCTGATCCTTGACCGCGTCCGGATAGCCGGTCGATCCCTTGGTCCGCGGGTGCGGCATCGAGATCAGCACGTCCTCGCGCTTGGCCATCTCGATGAAATCGTCCGCGCTGCCGATGTGGTAGACGTTGCCGTACTTCGGATCGTTTTCGACGAGCGGCTGGCCGGCCGCGCGGTTGCCCCAGTACACCGGATGTGAAAAGAGCAGGTCGGTATGGCCGCCGAGCGGACTGCCGTAGACCTCCTGATTCGGCATCACCAGGAAGTTGGTGTCCGAATGACGGCGCGCGCCATCGACCGACGCCTTCGTGATGTCGAGCCAGTCGCCGCGCCGGCCGGCGTCGCCAGTCCCGGTGAATACGGAATCGATCTGGCTGGCGATGGTGACGCCGATGGATCGGATCGCGGCCAGATCCGGAATGTCGGCGTCGAGCGATCCGGCCTGCCTGCAGGCGCGACCCGAGATCCATGTGGTAGTGGTGCGCCATCACCTGGTAGCCCGGCAGCGCCTTGAAGCGATCGCCGTGCGTGAACGCGAGCACCTGATCGACCGCCGCGGGCGCGCGATCGGCGCTCACGTACCAATAGATCGGCATGCGCTGAACCGAACCGGCCGGCGCGCTGTAGAGCGCGAAGTTCTCCTGGTACTGCTCCGTCTCCTCGCGTTCGGCCTGGCGGATGCCGAACGAGAACGACTGCGCGCTGTCCTTGCGATACCAGTTGTAGCCAAGATTCGTCTCGATCTCGCGCGCCCAGAAGAACGTATGCGGCGGCGGAAAGACGGCGATCGACCCGGCGCGCGTTTCCGCGACGACGGTGCGATTGGCGGTCTTGAGGACCACCGGGCCGTCGTTGACCGAGCCGCCGAGATGATTTTCCTGCCAGGTCCCAGAGGCGTCGCGCCAGGCCAGACGCGTGTCCGGCTGAACCGCCACGCCGGTCAACCCCGCGTCGTACTTGTAGGCGACCGGTGATGCCGACGTTGACGCGACGACCTCCTGGCGAACGAGATTGGTGCCGCGGTAGACCGTGAACTGCAGCGCGCCCTTGAACACGCCGAGTTCGATACCCGGGAACGACACTTCGAGACGCGCGCCATTCGATTTCACCGCGCAGCCCTGCACGTGGTACGCAATCGCGTCGCGGTGCACTTCGTCGGCCTTGCGCGGCAGCCCCGGCTGACCGGCCACGCCGGCGGCGGGCGGCGGATTTCCTCCCTGCCGCGCCGGTGCCGCCGACATACAGCGGCGCATCCCAGAACGCGTCCCAGCGATCCTTTTCAAGGATTTCCGGGGTGATCGGCACCTTCAGCTCGTCGAGCGGCTGGATCTGCTGATTGCTCATGCGGCGGATGCCCGAGGCGATGCGGAATTCCGGCGTGAGGCCTGACGCGACCGTCGCCCAGGCGCCGCCACGGGCGACGGACCGCGACTTCGCGGATCGTCGGCGCGCCGCGCACGAGCGACAGCAGCAGGCGCACTTCCTGCTGGCGGTCGCCTTCCCAGGTCAGCGTCAGCGTGTCGCCGGCGATCGCGGCCGACACACCGGGCGCGGACTTGTACGCCGTCATGTCGCACGTCAGCGGATCGGCGGCAGCAGCCGGCGCAGCGATGCCGACGCAAAACAGGATCATGCAGACCGCTCAAGGCTCTGCGTGCTCTGCGATCTCCGCGGTTGAACGTCGTAGTCACGGTTTTCCTTTCAGTCCACGAAACAGCACGATGTCGGCGCTGTTGGTCACACGCGACAGCGCCAGCCGCCCGTCGGACGACCACGCGTAGTTGCCGATGTTGCGGCCATCGCTGAAATGGGTAATCTGGCGCGACGGCGAGCCGTCGATCGGCTGCACCCAGAGATTCGATTCCGGCGATCCGGCGATGAACGAAATCCCGCGCCCGTCCGGCGTCCAGCGGAGATATCCGCCCTGGACGGGGGCCAGCGTCTTGCGCATCGCGCAGGCAGGAAAATCGCAGACGATCCACTCCCGCCCCAGCTGCACGACGATCGATTTGCCGTCGGGAGAGACGTCGGAAAAGCCGGCGATGCTCACGGGTTCGTCGAGAATCGGCTTTGCCTCGCCGCCGGCCAGCGGCACGCGCCAGATCGTCTGGACGCCGCTGATCGACGACGAGTAGATCGCCTGCTGCCGATCCGGGGTGATCGACGGAAAGCTGACCGTGCCCTTCGCGAGCAGCACCGGACGCTGACCGTCACGACCGACTTTCCACAACCCCACATCGTTACCGGTCAGCGAGCGATAGACGATGGTGCCGTCCGAATCGGCGGCCAGCTCTCGTCCGGGCACGATCGCCTGCGGCGTGCTGCCCGGCGATGGATCGAGCCTGAAGATCTCGAAGCGGCCGTTCAAGGTGTGCGTGAACAGCACGCGCGGGCCGTCCCATCCGACCGTCGCGTATTGCGTCGCGGACGACATGTACGGCGAGGGGTCGAGGATGTCGTGGCCGATGCCTTTGGCGTCGCCGACCCACACGCTGACGCGGTCGTCGAGGCGCGACGTCACGAGGCGTGTTCGCGTCGGCGCTCAAGCTCAGCTCCGAGTAGCGATTGACGTCGTTCGTCAAACGCGTGCGCTTGCCTTCGGGGAACGTCACCTGCCACAGCTGGCTCGGTGTTCCCTGCTGCAGCGCCTGGCCAACGACCAGTGTCGACTGATCGAGCCAGCCGATGCCCTGCGGCACGTCGCCGGTGATCTTGACCACCGTCACCTGGCCGCTCGACACATCGAACGCGGCCACGCCGATATCGCGGATGTCCTCGCTGAGGCGTTGAAACGTGGCGATCAGCCGGCCGTCAGGCGACCATGCCGGAGCGCTCGCAGTCGCGCCGGGAATGTTCGGTCGCAAATCCGCGAGAGCCGCTGGCCCCTGACCGACCGACCCGCTCGTCCGCACCATCCCGATTGGCCACGACCAGTTCCTGGCCGCGCGTGGCCGGATTCGGCTTGATGAACGCCATCTGCCGGCCATCCGGCGACCAGCCGACCGGCGTATTGGCGCGCTCGATGATCAACTTTGGCGTGCCGCCGAGGAACGGGACGCGCCACACGCCATTGGTGCGCCACACGTCCACGAACGTGCTGTCCGGTCCGACGGTGGCCCCAAGCACGAGGGCGCCCGGCTCCGCGGCAAGAATCCGAACGGCGTTGGTCGCATCGGTCTGCCGCAGCCACACGCTCGCGCCCCTCGTCGTCCGCCTGCAGGTAGACGACATATTTGCCGTCCGGCGAGATGGCGGGCGATCCGGCCTTCCCGGTCGACGTGAGCGGCTTGACCAGCAGGTTGTCGAGCGAGATTGTCGCCGCCGCGCGGTTCGATCGTCCGAGGACGAAGTAGGCCGCGCCGGCAGCGGCCAGGAGCGCCACCGCCGCGGCCGCCGCGACAATGCCGCGCGCGCGCGCCGCGCGCTCGCCGCTGCGGCGTTTACCGGCGTATCGCGTTGAGCTGGCGCCGCGGCAGCCGCACGCGCTCCGGCGTGCGGCGCGATGCGCTTCAGGTCGGCGATGATGTCGGCGGCGCTCCGATAGCGGCGATCGCGATCCTTTTCGAGCGCTTTCGCGATGATGCCGTCGAGCTCCGGCGGAAGCTGCGGATTCACCTCGCTGGCCGGCCGCGGATTCTTGTTCAGCACCGCATCGAACAGCACGGCCATCGTCTTGCCGGTGAAGGCCGGCCGGCCGGTGGCCATCTCGTAGAGCACGGCGCCGTACGAGAACAGATCGCTTTGCGCGTCGGCGACATCGCCGCGCGCCTGCTCGGGGCTCATGTAGGCGGCGGTCCCGAGCAGCGTGCCGAGCGTCGTGTGTCCGCCAGGGCTGAGCGTCGGCGACGCGCCCATGCTCGCCTGGAGCGTGGTCTCGTCCTCGCTCGCTCCACTCCTCGTCCGAGAGCTTCGCGAGGCCGAAGTCGAGCAGCTTCGCTTCGCCTCGTTTGGTGATGAAGATATTGGCCGGCTTCAGATCGCGATGGATGACGCCGGCGCCGTGCGCCGCTTCGAGCGCATCGGCAATCTGAATGGCCAGCTCCAGCAGCTGCGGCATGGGCAGCGGCCCGGATTCGAGCCGGGCGTTCAACGGCTGCCCTTCGAGCAGCTCCATCACCAGGTAGCGGTGCCCGTCGTGCTCGCCGATGTCGTGGACGGTCGAGATGTGCGGATGGTTGAGCGACGCGACCGCGCGCGCCTCGCGTTCGAACCGCCACAGCCGGTCGCTGTCGGTCGAGAAGGCGGCCGGCAGGATCTTGATCGCGACGCTGCGCCCGAGCCGCGGATCGCGCGCACGATAGACCTCGCCCATCCCGCCGGCGCCGAGCAGGCCGACGATTTCATACGGTCCGAGATGCGTGCCTTCCGGGAGCGCCATGGCTTGGCGGATATTCTAGTGCGAGAGTGCGCGGTGCGAGGTGCGGAGTGCGGTGCGAGGTGCGGGGTGCGAGGTGCGGGTGCGGAAGGTGCGAGGTGCGCAGGTGCGAGGTGCGGAGTGCGGTGCGACGTGCGAGAGTGCAGTACGTGCGCAGTGCGGTGCCACGTGCGATGCGAGGTGCGAAAGTGCCGGTGCGACAGTGCCTCGCACCTCGCACCCGGCACTCGCTGCACGGCACCTCGCACCCCGCACGCCGCACTCCGCACTGCACTTGCGCACCCCCGCACCTCGCACCCCCGCACCGCTTGTGCGGCTAGAATCGCAACAACCGGTTGACCTTGACGACGAACGCCCGGTTCTTCAGATCGGGATAGCCGGGCTTCAGCGTGTCGCGTTCGTCGGTGTAGACGACGAACAGTTCGCTGCCGGGTTGATATTCCCAGCGGAATCTGAAGTTGCTGCTCAGGACGTTGTCGGCGCTGCCGCGCTGGACGAGTCCGCTGATGAACATGCGCGGTGAAAATCCGTAGTCGGTGCGCGCACGCAGGACCGTGGTCGTGAACGTCCCGGTGGGTAGTTCGACGTGGTTGACCGAAACGCTCGGCTCGAGTGACCACTGTTTCATCAACGAGACCCGCGCCGCCGTGAAGCTGACCGCGGTGAGGTCGCCGTCATAGAAGTGCCCCTGCTGCAAGGCGACCGTTCCCGAGACCCGCCGCTGCTGTCCCATCAGGTAGCTGACGATCGCGTCGCTGAACGGGTAGCGGCCCGGCGGGATGATGACGCCGGGCGCCACGGCGAACGGGCGCACCAGCAGCTCGTAGTTGTTGTTGTACTGCAGCGTGAACATGTCGCTCGTCTGAAATTCCGTCGTGAAACGCGCGCCACCGGTTCTCGATTCGAGCAGGCCGCCGCCGTTCACCAGGTAATCCATCATCCCTTCGTACGAGTAGCGCCGCACCCGCCGGCTGCCCTTCGGCCGCGGGCTGAAGCGCAGCGTGCCGAACGATCGTTTGAGGTTGTCGCGGCGCACGAAGCCGACTTCGGGATTGAAGTTGTCGCCGACCTTCAGGTAGTCGAACTTCGCGCCGTAACGATCGCCGGCATAGTCGAATCGCCCCTGGTAGCTGACGTTGTCGTCGTTGTGTCCCTCGAGCTGCGATTCCGCCCAGTAGCCCGCCACGCGTCAGATCCTGGAAGAGCGCGAACAGCGCGTCGACGCCAAACGCGAGGTTGGCTTCGCCCGGCGCCACCGTGGACTGCGATCGGTTGGTCGCCATGACGCCGACGCTGCTGCGGCGCAGGATGTCCTGCTTGACCCTGACGACCGTGAAGTTGGTCTGCGGCGACGCGGAGACCGGTTCGTCGCCGGTCTCGAGATTCATCACGCCGAGGCTCGCCTTGCCGACCTTGCCGGTGACGCGACCGCCGAGATCGATCGGAATCACGCGGCCCGAGTCCAGGCCGATGCGCCGGCTGTAGAACAGCGCCGGCGGCGTGGTGATCGAGCTGGCGTTGCCGTTGCCGGGACCTCCGACCGACGTCCGGCCGAAATCGAAGATGCCGCGTCCCTCGAGGAAGAAATCGCGCTTCTCGGGAAATTGCAGGACGAATCGCGTCAGGTTGACCTGCTGCTCGTCCACCTCCACCTGCGCGAAGTCGGTGTTCAACGTGACGTCGGCTGTCAGATTCGCGGTCAGCCCGTACTTCGTGTCCAGCCCGAACTGGCGCTCGGGATCGTTGATCACCGCCGGCGTCCGGATCTTGTCGGTCGTCACCCGGCCGATGCCGTACGGCTTGAGCTCGAGATTCTTGCTGGCCGGCGGCAGGTCGAGGCCGATCGAGCGTCGCCGCGCGCGACACGCGGAAAATGCCGTTCGCTCCGCCGGTGGACGCGGGCACGGCGGTCAGGTACGTCCACTCGTTCTTGCGGCGGATCGCGCGCCGCAGCTGAATGCCCCATTCCTGGTTCTCGCCCGAGTTGTAGCGGATCGACTTGAACGGGATCGCCAGTTCCGCGGTCCACCCGCCCTCGAAGCGGCCGGTTCGCACCTGCCAGACGGGATTCCAGTCGACGTTCGGGTTGCCTTCGTCGGTGACCGCCTGATCGGCGAAGCCGCCGAGCGGATTGGTGTAGAAGTTGTAGCCGTTGCGCCGATCGTGGAACGTATCGAGCAGCATGCCGAACGAGTCGTTCTGCCGCAGCTGATTGGTGTCGCGCCGGATCTCGTTCGCCGTCCACTTGTCCGGCGGCGCCGAGTCGTAGCACTTCCCGGACACGTAGATGAAGTTCTCGTCGAACATGACCCACGCTTCGGTCCGTTCGGTCGCCGGCTCGCCTTCAGCGGGAAGCGCCTGAATGAAGCCGGTCAGCGGCTTGGCCGTCTGATAGATCGCCTCGTCGAGTTTGCCGTCGATGCGGAGCGGCTCGGTCAGTCGAATCGCGCGGACGACGACGCGGCCGTTCTCGCCGCGCGAAATCACTTCCGGCGCGACCGGCGCCGGCGGGTCCTCATCGGCGATCACTGCCGCCGGGCGGCTCGGCGGTTGAGGGAAGGCGCTGGTTACGGAGAACCCGGTCACCCCAATGGCGACCGCGACTGTTCGAGTGATGCTGGCAAGCGTGTGGCGCGTAAATGGCAGAGGGCCTCCGGAAGGACGCTCGAATCTTAACGCAGTCCTTATGCGTCGGTTTTTACGTGGAAATGGCCCGTTTTAAAGAGGCGATATGCCGCCTGACCCGAAGTAGGGCAAGATATCCCGCCGGGTCGGCACGACGCAGTGTCTTCAGCGAGGTCCGCTAGCATGCCGCGTGTCTTCACAACTCTCCTCGCCGTGCTCGTGGCCGCACAAGCGCTGTCCGCGCAGACGCTGAGCGGCACCTGGAAGATCGTCGCCGCCGAGGATCTGCGTCCCGATGGGTCCGTCGCGCGCCTCCCCTGGGGTCCACACCCCATCGGCGGCATCGTCGTCAAAGGCGGCGCCTGCTACGTCCAGATCATGTCGAGTGATGTGCCGGACTTTTCGAAGGCGAACCGCGACGTCCGGCGAGCAGATGAAAGCGTCGCTCCTGAGCTCGTATATCGCGTACACCGGGCCGTGCACGTTCGACGATGCCAAGGGGACGACGACGATGAAGGTCGAAGCGGCGTGGCGGCCCGACTACGTCGGCACCGAGCAGACGCGGTTCTATCGCTTCGAAGGCAACAACCGGATGCTGTACGGGCCGGCGCCCAATTCGATGAGGAGCGGTGACGAGCGCCTCACGCGCCGCCTCACGCTCGAACGGGTCGAGTAGGTTCAGACGCTAGATCGAAAAAATCCGCGACGCGTTCCCGCCGAGCATGGCGATGCGATCCGCATCGCTGAACCCCGGCGCGGTCAGGATGTGATCGACCGAGGTCGATGTCCACGGGTACGGATAGTCGGTGCCCATGAAAATCCGATCGACGCCGCATTCTGCGGCCAGGTGACGCAGTCCCTCGCCCGTAAATACCATCGAGTCGAAATACAACTGTTTGAGGTACTGGCTCGCCTTCTTCGCATTCTTGTTGGTGCAGTTGGCGGGAAAGGTGACGCAGCCCTGATCGAAGCGGCCGGCGTACGCGGGCAGATAGCCGCCGGCGTGTGCACCGCATAGCTTCAGCCGCGGAAAACGATCCAGCGTCCCCTCGAAGATCAGGTGCGCCAGCGCGATCGTTGTTTCCAGCGGATTCCCAATCACGTTGGCCAGAAATCCGTTGCCCTGAAGACGCGTGCGCAGTTCCGGCACGCCCGCGGGTGCATGAAGATCATCACGCCGAGCGATTCGGCACGGGCCCAGAAGGGATCGAATTTGGGCGACGCGAGCTCCTCGCCGTTGACCGTGGCGCCAATCCCGGCGCCGCGCATCTTCCAGGTCTCGAAGGCCTGCTGCAATTGATCCGCCGCCAGCTCGGGATGCTGCAGCGCCACGCTGGCCAGCGGGACGAACCGATCCGGATGTCCGGCGCAGGCCTGGGCGAGCGCGGCATTCTGCGCAGGTATGAGGCGCGCGGCGAGCTCGCGGTCGGCGGCATACCAATACGCGTTGATCGTGATCACCTCGGCGTCGATGCCCTGCTCGTCCATCGCGCGCAGCCGGGCGTCGTTGATCACCAGGTTGGCGGTCGTCCCCTGACCGCGCACGGTGGCCTCGAGCGGTGTGCCCTTGACGATGTCGGTCAGCGCGGCGGGTACGGCGGTATGCGCGTGCACATCGATCGTCTTCACTCGCGTTCCGCCGACGCTCACCTGCCGCCGGCGCACCGCGGCATTCTGTTGAGCAACCGCCGCCGTGCCGCGGCCGGCGATGAGCGCGCCAGCCGATGCCATGACACCGCGGGTGATGAGTTCTCTTCGTGTCATTTTTTCACCTGCCGCCCTAGTCGCGGAAGTCGCGAGTCGCCTCGAAGTCCCGGCTCAGTCCCCAGTCGCCCAGTCCCAGTCCCCAGCCCCGAGTCCCCGAGCCCCGAGCCCCGAGAGCGCGATAGACTGGGATTTTGTGCCAGGGAGACTGCTTTGTGACTGAAAATCTCAATCCCCAGGCGCGGGAGATGGCGGACGAGTCGATGGTCCGCAATCTGGCCGCGCAGGCCGATGCCATCTGGCCGCAGGAACGCCCGCTCTTCGAGCGCTATCAGCTGCCGGCCAAGCCGGCCATCCTGGATGCAGGCTGCGGCACGGGCGAAATCACGAGGCGGCTGGCCGACCTGCTGCCCGACGCCGAACTCCTCGGCATCGACATCATCGACGCGCACCTTGACCTGGCTCGATCGCGCTCGCAATCCTTCGGTGCGCGCGTACGGTTCGAACACCGCAGCATTTTCGAGCTGGGCCTGCCCGACAGGTCGCTCGATCTCGTGGTGTGCCGCCACGTTCTGCAAGCCATCCCGCACGCCGATCGCGCGATCGCCGAGCTGGCGCGGGTCACCAGGCGCGGCGGGTGGCTGCACCTGATCCCCGAGGACTATCTGATGATCCACTTCGAGCCGGGCCGGCTCGACGCCGACGACTTCTGGAGCGTGGCGCCGCGCCGTTTTGGCGATGCGACGAACACGAACCTGCGCATCGGGCGATACGCGTTTGGCATCCTGCGCCGGCTGGGGCTCGTCGATATCAAGATCGACTACGTGGTCGTCGATCCGCTGCGCGTACCCCGCGAGACGTTTGCGGCGATCTGGAAAGCGTGGCGTGACGGCTACGGCGAGGCGATTTCGGAACATACGCCAATCACCCTCGAGATGTATCACGCGCATTTCGAGGATCAGTTGGCGACGCTCGACGATCCCGATCGGTACGCGGTCTGGCATGTTCCAGTGGTGGCCGCGCGTATCCCGTAGCCCACGACGAGGGCGTGCGCGGCGCTCCTCCGGACGCGGGCACCGGCCGATAAGATCAGGCATGCAATGGCGCTGGCGGTCGCAGGTCGAACCAACGGCGCTGACGCGCCAGGGCGCCCGTGTCATTGTGGGCGTCATTCTGGGAACGCTCGCGTATCTTGCGTGGCGTTATACATCGCTGCCCTGGCTGCTTCCCGTCCACTTCCAGCGCAACGGCTTGCCTGACGGATGGCAATACAAGACAGGCGGCCGCGTCTTCCTGCCGGTCTTCGTTCAAACCGCTCTGGCCATTGCGCTCGGCAGCGTCGCGGCGGTGCTGCTGACGCGGCGCGAGCGGGCCGATCCTGACGCGCCGGACGTCAAGGCCGCTGCCACCGCGGCGGAAGCGGTCGTGCTGACCGCGGCGATCTGGACGACGTTCCAGGCATATGCGGCGGTCTCGCTGGTCGGCATGTGGGCGCGCGAGCGCGGCGGGCTGGGACCGCCGTATACGGTGCTCGAACTCGTCGGGCTCGTGCTCACGGCGGCCGTAGGGGTCCGCGCGCACGTGCATCTTGGCCGGCCGGCGCCGCTGCCTTACGTCGCCGAGCACTGGCGCATGGGTCAGCTGTACAAGAATCCCGATCACCCGGCGCTGTTCGTCCCGACGCGCGACGGATCGCGGTGGACGCTGAACTTCGGCCGTCCCGGCGCAGCCCTTCTTCTCGGCGGAATCCTCATCGCCGGCGCCGCCGTGCCGACCATCATCCTGATTCTCGCGCTGCGGTCGTAAGCCGCGACAGGATCACGACGATCAACCGCAGAGCTCGCTAAGTTCGCCGAGCCAAATTGGATTGGGTTCTGCGAACTCTGCGTGCTCTGTGGTGATCGTTGTGTCAGAACGGATAGGCCAGCGTGCGGCCGAGGACGGTCACGAGGATCAACACGAGCGGCACGAGCGACGAGGGCGACGATGAACGTGTAGCCCATGACATCGCGCGCGCGCAGATGAAAGATGCCGAGCATGGGAATTGGATGGAAATTAGGAATGAAGAATTGGGAATTAAGAATAAATGGGATAAGGATTCATTTTGAGATGCCGCGTTCGTCATCTTCAAATTCCTCATTCCCAATTCCTAATTCCTAATTCCTAATTCTAAATTCCCAGGGTCTTTACCGATTGTTTGCCGTCGCCGTGCTGCCGGCGCGCTCCGGGTGAAGCGTCAGGCGCTGCACGCGCCAGTTGTTCATGTCGGCGACGATGATGTCGTTCTCCGACGGGCACGCGAGGCTGTGGATCCAGTTGAACTGCTTGACCTCGTGGCCCGATTTCCCGAGGGCGCCGAGAATCTTGCCGTCGAGCGACAGCTTGTAGATCCGCCCCGGCTCATCGTCCGACGTGTAGAGGTACTGCGGCGTCGTGTTCGTGATGCAGATGGTCCACGGCTGCGTCTCGTCGGGCCGGGTCGGCGCGAGATTGCCGAGCACCGGATGACGGCTCTTGTCGTAGGTCGCGTTCAGGAGGATGAACCGCAGGAACTTGCCGTCGCGGTCGAACACCTGGATGCGGCGGTTGTTGCGATCGGCGACGTAGACGTTGTTCTGCTTGTCGATGCCGATGTTGTGCAGCGTGTTGAACTGCCCGGGGTTCTCGTTGGCGTGCTGGCCGCCCGGTCCGCGCTGGCCCCACGACTTGATCCAGTTGCCGTTCTTGTCGTACTTCGCGACGCGCGAGTTCGTGTAGCCGTCCGTGACGTAGATGTTGTCGTCCGAATCCCAGGCCACATCCGTTGGCTGGCGGAAGTTGTTGTCCACGTGAACCGGCGGCGCCGCGCCGCGGCCGGCGCGGTAGTAGAACTCGCCCGGATCGTCAGGCCCTTCCGGCCGGCGGCCGAGATTCATCACCGTGAATCCCTCGGGATTGAACTTGGTGACGGCATTCGTGCCCTTGTCGACGACCCACAGGTTGTCGTACTTGTCGTAGCGGATGCTGTGGCCGTAGGCGAGGCCGTACACGCCCTTGCCCACTTCCTTCATGAATTTCCCGGACTGATCGAAGAGAAACAGCTGGGTCGAGGCGTTGCCGTAGACCGGACCGCTCGTGGCGCTGCCCGGATGATTGAGGACCATGACCTGGCCCTTCGAATTGATCGCCACGCCGAGCACTTCGCCCAGGTTCATGTCCGCCGAGTACTTCAGGAACCCGGGATTGGAGTCGAAGGGAATCTCGGGAACGGTCACCGTCCCCGACGCGGCGGGCGGTGCGGGCGGCGGCGGCTGCTGCGCCGTCACGGAACCGCCGACATACACGCCCGCAGCCATGACGACCGCGAGAGGAATGGACCAAAAGCGTTTCATAGACAACCTCGTTTCTGAATCTTGCAAGTTGGGAAGTTGGAAGTATGGAAGTTTGGAAGTAGACTTCCACACTTCAACAACTTCCCTACTTCCCTACTTCCCTACTTCCCTACTTCCGAACTTTCCGACTCGCTCTCGCCGCCGGAGCGCATTATAGACAACCAGGCCGCGCGGCCCGCCTCAATTCGCGCGGGGCCCGTAGTGCGGCGGCGGCTGACCGACCTCGAGCGCGCCAAGGTCCGGTGCGCCGTTCGCGCCGTCGGTGACATTGGGCAGCGCCACCCCCTTGTCCACCGCCGCCGACCCCGGCTTCAGGCTGAAGTCGAATTCCTCGGCCTTGTACACGTGCTGCACCTTCGCGCGATCCTGCGCGTCCAGGCGCGGCACGTTCACGAAGATGTCGTAGTCCACGAGGACGCTGTGCTGGTCCTGTTTCGTCGCCCGGCGTGAACTCGGCGAGCGTGGCGTACTGGCGCGACTCGAGTTTGGCGGTCGCGCCGCCGGCCCCCGGCGTCGCCATCCCGCTGAAATCGGCCGGCACGGCAAACGGCGGCGACGTCCACTGGAACGCGGTCGCCGCACCCGGGTTCGGCCGGAATCCGTTGTAGTCCGACGAGGTGTAGTTGGTGAAGGTGTTGACGCTGAAGATCACCGGCGACGAATTCTCGCCGAGAAACAGGTTGTTGCGCCAGTGAACGTTCGACGTGCCGGCCGCCGCCGTCTCCGAGAGGATGGTGTTGTTGTAGAACAGCACGCCCGCCGACCCGTTGGTCAGCCGCGTCGATCCACCCGGCAGGTGATACGCGATGTTGCGAATCCAGTAGGTCGGCCCGCCGAGCGCGGGTTGATTGCAGAAGGCGTGCGACGCCGAATTGATCATGATGTTGCGCATGATCCGGATGTTGTGCATCCCGCCGTCGGCCTCGAACGGGTTGTCGTGAAAATTGGTCATGTAGTTGTTGTAGAAATCGATCGCGACCGGCCGGCGGTCGAAAAACTCGCGGCTCGGATATTTCGGTCCGTCGACGGCCGCGGATCCGTCGGGATTGCCATACGTCTCGATGTCGATGCCGTCGTGAAAATTCGCGACGTAGTTATAGGCAATCACGTGGCCCGGACCGTAGACCTTGACGGCGACGTATGACGCCATCACCGGCGGAAATTTCTGGCCGGCGACGCCGTTGAACGGCGCCCAGAAGTTGCCGGACCAGCCGATCACGTGATCCGGATCGTCGCGGCCGATGAAGACGTTGTCGGCGATGTAGAAATTGCTGGATCCCGAGTAGTTCGTGAAGACCCCGGAACCGACGTTCTCGAAGCGCGAGTGCTTGACCGTCAGCCCCTTCGAGCCGGCGATGAACTGCGTGCCCGCCCAGATCGCGTAGTCGCTGTTCCTGAAGGTCAGCCCCTCGAAATACGTGTAGTCCGCGGCCTTCACGTCGAAGAGCGCGAAGTTGCCGGCGCCGTCGAAGATCGCCTCGCCGTCGCCCGCGCCCTTGATGACGATGGGGCGCTCGGCGGTGCCGTCGGCGGTGAGGTAGTACGTGCCGTCGAGCGGGACCGTGCGATTGACCGCCGGATCGTTCGTGTATTCGAGCCGGTTGTATTTGTAGAGGCCGGCGTGCACGAGAATGACGTCGCCCGGCTTGACGCGGGGACGGCCGGCCGTCGCCCAGTCGGTGCCGGAGCACGTCAGGTTGTACGCGCACATCAGCCCTTCGAACGACGGTTCGACTCTTCTGTCCCTTGAACCCCGGCGGATAGACGTGAAACACGCGTCCTCCGGCCGCCGGCATCGGCTCGGGCCGCGTGCGCACGGTCACCGTTTTCTGCGCATCACCGGCGACTCCGTCCGGATCCGACAGCACGAACCTCGCTTCGTACGCAGTATCCGGATCCAGATCGAGGATGCTGCCGGCGAACATGTTGGGCGCCACGACGTCGAGCTGCGCGCCGTTGTTGATCCGCTCGTTCTGCAGCCGCAGCAGCGGCAGCGCATCGTGCCAGCGGGTCTCGCCCTGCTTGCGATAGCTGACCGCCACCGCCGCATTGCGGTTGTCGTCGCCCTCGATGAACCACTCGAACCCGAGATTGATCAGCGTCGCCGGTTCGACGATGAATTCGCCGGTCCGCGTCGGGTTGGCGGCCAGCGCCGGTCGCCGGCGCGAGCAGCATCGCCAGCCCCGCTGCGCCGGCCAGGCCGGCGACCATCTTCAGATTCCACATGTTCAGGGCTCCCGCCGTGAGCTACTTGTCAATCAGGGACCAGGGATACATGCCGACGTTCACCTTGACGAGGAGATAGGTGAACCCGCCTGGGTCGGGCAGCGACTGGTGGGGCGTGCTCGGCGGCATGTTGATGACGTCGCCGGCCTTGACCTTGTAGCCGCGGCCGCCGGTGATGAGCGTGCCGCGAGTCTCGCCAGGCCGGTTGGGAATCGGCTCGCGATTCTCGATCGTGCCCTCGGTCATCACCGTGCCCGTTCCGTCGAGGATGAAATAGATGTCGGTGTTGCCCTCGTGGAACTCGACGCCCGGAGGCCGGCCGTTCGGCCCCATGATGCGGTAGAGAAAATTCCACGCGTGCGTACGTGTCGCCGGAATGACCGCCAGCGCGCGCGGATCGGCGGTCGACTCCCCCTTCGCCGCGGCAGCCTTCATCGTGGCGTGCGCCTTGTGCAGGCTCTCCGCCGACCAGAAGACCACGCCGCCCTGCGTGACGTTGAGCGGGACCGTGTCCTGGGCCCGCGCCCCCGCCGGCTGAAGAGTCGTCTGCTGCGTCGAGACAATCGACCACGGGTGCATCCCCACATTGATCTTCAACCGCATGGCGACGAGACCGTTCGCGCCCGCCTGCAGTCGATACGGCGTCGATGGCGGAATGTTGATCGTCGCGCCCGGCGCGAGCTCGTACGCCGTGCCGCCCTTGATCGACGGCCCCCGCATCTCGCCGGGCATGTCCTTCAACGCGGCGGCCTTCTCGATCTCGCCGCCGGCCGTCACGCGCCCGCCGCCGGCCACCACGAACAGGACATCGGTCGTCCCCTCGTGCGATTCGGCGGGCCGGTCGGCCGATGCGGCCAGGCGCACGACATTGAACGCATGCGTCGTCGTCAGGAACGGCAGGTTGGCGGCCTTGCCCGACTTCAGATCCTCGGCCGACCAGTAGGCGATCGAGCCTGCGTCGAGTGCAGGCACGTGAATGCCTGTCGCGAGCGCGAGCACCACGACCAGGCCCGTCCAGATTCGCATTCTCATATCAACTCTCAACCTTATGAGCTGCGGCAGCGATCCAGCCTTGCGCGTCCATTTCCGGCAGTCCGGCGCCGGCTACGATTTCGTGGATCGAGCGTCGGGCATTCTAGCTGATACGCGGCGGCCGAGCGATTATTTCAGTTGACCAGCTGGCTGGTTGTCACTAGGCTCCACGACGCGACCTGGCTCCAGGCGGCAGGACGCGTACGGCCTCCGGCGGCGGTTCATATCCGTTTCGGCGCACCGCATTTTTCTTGTTCATCGTGGTGACAGCCGTTTTGGAGGCCAGCTATGACGAGTGTGTCGAGAGTCCGCCTGCTTCTCGGAACCGTCCTGTGTGCGCTGCTCCCGGGCATTGCCGCCGCACAGAGCACGATTGCGGGAACCGTCAGGGACACGTCGGGCGCGATTCTGCCCGGCGTCACGGTCGAGGCATCGAGCGACGTTCTCATTGAGAAGACGCGCTCAGTGGTGACCGACAGCGACGGTCGCTATGCGATCATCGATCTGCGTCCGGGCACCTACGACGTCACCTTCACGCTCCCAGGTTTCAGCTCCCTCAAGCGCGAAGCGGTCATCGTGCCGGCCAACGTGTCGGTGCCGATCAACGCCGATCTCAAAGTCGGATCGCTCGAAGAGACTATTACGGTCACCGGCGCGTCACCGGTCGTGGACGTCCAGAACACGTCCAAGGTCCAGGTCATGACGCGCGAGCTGATGGATGCGATTCCGAGCGCCCGCAACATTCAATCGATCGGCTCGCTCGTTCCTGGCGTTCGTTTGAACACGCCGGACGTCGGCGGCGCCCAGCAGACCGAACAGACCTACATGGCGACGCACGGCAACAGCGCCGCCCATAACACGGTGCTGCTCGACAGCATGCCGGCGCAGACCAACCTGGTCGACGGCGCGGTGCAGAACTACATCGACAACGCGCTCATCGCCGAATCGGTCTACAAGACCAGCGGCGTTTCGGCCGAGACTTCGGCCGGCGGCGTGTTCCTCAACCTGATTCCCAAGGACGGCGGCAACTCCATTCACGGCCAGGGATATTTCGCCGGTTCCGCGGACAGCTGGCACCTGCAGTCGCACAACGTTGACGATGATCTGTTGAACCGGAACCTGTCGCCAACCGGCACGCGGATCGATCACCTGAACGACTACAACTTCTCGATGGGCGGCCCGATCGCGAAGGACAAGCTGTGGTATTTCGCGTCGGTCCGGCATCAGGGCACCTACGTCCTGATTCCGAACACCTATCAGTCGGACGGATCGCCGGGTGTGGAAGATGCGTGGATCCGCAGCTTTGTGGTGCGCGGCACCTACCAGGCGACGCGCGAAGAACAAGTTCGCGTTCACCTATCAGCGCAATTTCAAGTGGAAGGGGCACGAAATCGCCTTCGGCGGCCAGACCGGCCTGCCGATCTTCCCGGACGTCTCCGCCACCAAGCGCGACCCGGTTCTTTACTACATCGCGCAGGGCAAGTGGACCTCCACCGTCACCAGCAAGCTGCTCCTCGAGGCCGGCTATTCGGGTGACATCCTGCACTATTCGAACTACACGCAGGACGGCATCGCCCAGGAACGCGGCACGCCGGCGTGGTTCGCGAAAGCCTCGCACCTCGACACGCTGACCAACGGCCTGCTCGCGCGCACCAACGCCGGACAAAACGATCAGCTGATCACGCCCGATCAGCACTCGATCATCGGGTCGGTGTCGTACGTCACCGGTTCGCACAACATCAAGACCGGCATGCTGTACGGGTTCGGCAACAACGACTACCAGAGCCACGCTGAACGGCGACCTCTGGCAGAACTACACCGGCGGCACGCTCGTCAACGGCGTCTATACCGCAGGGCCGGCCGACCACGGTCACGGTGTTCAATACGCCGCTCGACCGCAGTCCGCAGTTGAAGGCGAACATCGGCCTCTACGCGCAGGATCAGTGGTCGCACGGCAAATTCACGCTGAGCGGCGGCATCCGGTGGGAGTACCTGTCGGAAGCCCAGGACGCCATCGACCGCGCCGCCGGACGCTTCGCGCCCGCGGCACACTACGAGGCGATCAACTGCGACACGCTGCCGGGCATGACCTGCTGGTCGTCCTGGTCGCCACGCGTGGGCGCGGCCTACGATCTCTTCGGCAACGGCAAGACGGCGCTCAAGTTCAGCTACGGCAAGTACATGACGCCCGACTCGAGCGCGTTCCTGAACCTGTTCAACCCGGTCGCGAGCCTGAACGAGAATCGCACCTGGAACGACACCAACGGTGACGACATCGCGCAGGACAACGAGATCGGCGCGTCGAGCAACCCGAACTTCGGCAAGATCACCGGCCGAACGCTCGATCCCAACTTCAGCCGCGAGTTCAACACGCAGTACAGCGCGGGCGTGCAGCACGAGCTCCGGCCGGGCATGGCCGCCACGTTCAACTGGTACCGCCGCACGCTCCACAACACGGCGTTCACCCGTAACCGGGCCATCGATCCGAGTCGCCGACTGGACGACCACCAGCGTCGTCAACCCGCTCGACGGCACGCCGATTACCGTCTACCAGATCAATCAGAACAAGGCGACCGGCGTCGCGCCGGATCTCTATCTGACGAACATGACCGACGACAATCTCCGCCGGAACGCCTACACCGGATTCGAGACGGGCGCGTCGGCGCGCCTGCCGCGTCACGTGTCGATGTTTGCGGGCTGGACGTTCGAGCGGACCATCGACGTGGACTGCACGATGAACACGGCGAGCGCGTCGGCGACCGTCAACAGCCCGAACTCGCTCCGCTTCTGCGACCAGTCCGGCCAGACCAACCAGGATCTCGGGGCAACCGCAGCGATTCCGTATCGCCATGAGATCAAGCTCAACGCCAGCGTGCCGCTGGTCTACGGCTTCGAGGCGAGCGCGTCGCTCCAAAGCTACGCGGGCGCGCAGAAGGCGGCCGCCGGCGGCTCTGAGCTGGGCGATCACACCGGGCACCACGCGCTATCCGCTGGACTGCACGGCCTGCCCGGCGAATACCGTCATCCTGCCGTCGCGGTTCAACGGCGATCCGAGCATCACGCTGCAACTGGTGCCGCCAGGCGTTCGCTATCTTCCGCGATGGAACCAGCTCGACCTGGGCATCCGCCGGACTTTCAAGGTTCACGGGACCACCGTGCAGCCGCAGGTCAATTTCTTCAACGCGCTGAACAGCAACGCGGTGCTGGGCGAAGGCACCGGCCTCAGCACGCGGCTCAACCCGCTGCTGGCCAACGGCCAGACCAGCCCGAACTTCACGTATCTGTCGAACGATCCGGACAAGGGCGGCACGCCGAACGCGGTGCTGCAGCCGCGGCTGATCCAGATTGGCGCGCAGATCAAGTTCTAGGTAGGACGACGATCAACGCGGAGTGCGCGGAGAACGCAGAGCTGAAATTGGCTTTGCGAACTCCGCGCGCTCTGCGGCAGATCGAGTTAAGCAGACCCAAACAAACAAAGCTCACCACGAAGGCACGAAGAACACGAAGGTCTATTCGGCAAAGACCTTCTTGATTCTCGGCGAACTCCGCGTGCTCTGCGGTAGATCGTCGTATGCGGAAGCTGGACGGCCTGGGCCTAGACCGTCCGCAGCGAGACGCCGGGCGTGCTGAGCAGTGCGCTCTCGAGATCCTTCATCTTGCCGTCGCTCGGGTTCTCGACGCCGACGAGAATCTTGCCGTCGCTGACCGCCGGATCGTAAAGCACCGGCCGCCGGCGCAGCAGTCCCGCGGTGACGATGAGCGTGGCGACCGTCGCGAGGATGGCGCCGAGCATCGTCATCTCGAAGATCGACGATGAGGAACGGCCACCAGGCGATCGTCGACATGTTGCCGACGTTCATCGGCCAGTCGGCGGAGGTGTAGGTCGCGAGCGCGGTGCTGCCGAGGAGCCCGAACAATCCGCCGCCGCACGCGACGTACCACAGCGGGTTCTTGCCGTCGATGTGGCTGAACTCGAAGTCCTCCATCGGGGTGATGCTGATCACCGTGATTTCGGAATCGGGCACACCCGCCGCGCGCAGACCGTTCACCGCACGCTGGGCGCCGTGTCCGTCGTCGTAGAGCGCGTAGACCGCCTTCACGCGTGCGTCTCCTCGAGATGGCCGGCCACCGCATGGCCGTGTCCGTCCGCCGGCGGTTGATGCTCGGCCGCCTTCATCTCCCAGATCGAGATGATCGGGACGAATTTCGCGAACAGCGTATAGAGCAGCATGATCGCGGCGAAGGTGGAGATGGTGATCAGGATCTCAGTCGGACGCGGATAGTACGCGCCCCACGAGTACGGTCAGCTCCTTGTGCGCCAGCGACGGCACGACGATGAGGAAGCGCTCGAGCCACATGCCGACGCACACGCAGATCGACGCGATGACCATCGACGGCAGCTTCCGCAGCTTCCGGATGCCGAGCAGGATCACCGGCACGACGAAGTTGCACACGACCATCGTCCAGAAGAGCGGCGAGTAGCTGCCCTTCTGCGTGACGAGGAACGAGTTCACTTCGGCGTCGCCGTTGCCGTACCAGACCGTGATCCGCTCGTTGAACGTGAAATAGCCCCAGAGCAGGCTCATCAACAGCAGCAGCTTCGCGAGGTTGTCGAAGTGCATCGGCTTGAGGTACTGCTCGAGGTGGAGGAACTTCCGGAGCGTCGCCATCGCGAGGATCAGGCCGGCGATGCCGCTGAAGATCGCGCCGGCGACGAAGTACGGTCCGAAAATCGACGAGTGCCACATCGGCACGGGCGCCATCGAGAAGTCGAACGAGACGATCGTGTGGACGGACACGGCGACCGGGATGATGGCGATCGCCATGATCGACATCGCCGTCTCGAGGCGGTGCCACTGCCGCGTCGTGCCGCGCCAGCCGAGCGCCAGCAGACCGTAGATCTTCTTCTTCAGCCCGGTCGAATGATCGCGGACGATGGCGAAGTCCGGAATCATCGGCAGGAACAGGAAGAGCAAGCTGCCGGTCAGATAGGTGGAGATCGCGAAAAAGTCCCAGACGAGCGGCGATCGGAAATTCGGCCAGATCATCCGGCTGCTCGGATACGGCACGAGCCAGAAGAACAGCCACGGCCGGCCAAGGTGAATGATCGGGAACAGACCGCCGATCATCAGCGCGAACGCGGTGATCACCTCCGCGCAGCGCGTCACCGGACGCCGCCATTCCGCCTGGACGAGCCTGAGGATCGCCGAAATCAGCGTGCCGGCGTGGCTGATGCCAATCCAGAACACGAAGTCGGTGATGAGGAAGCCCCAGTACACCGGCCAGCCGAGGCCGGTGAGGCCGAAGCCCCGGTACATCTGCATCCACCACGAGAACAGCCCCGACGCCACGATGGTGGCGAGGAACAGCACCCAGATGTACCAGAGCGCTCCGGTTCGCTGAAGCGGCTTGAGCAGGTCGGTGGTCAGGCGATCGGAAGCGCTCATGCCTTACTGTCCGCTGAGGTAATTGACCTTCGGCAACGTGCCGAGGTCCTCGAGCAGTTTGCTGCCGCGCGGCGACTCGAACAGCCTCGAGACTTCGCTCTCCGGATCGTTCAGGTCGCCGAACACCATCGCCTTGGCCGGGCACGACTGGACGCAGGCCGGCTTGATCTCGCCGTCCTTCACGCTGCGGTTCTCGGCGCGCGCGGTGATCTTGGCCGCGGTGATGCGCTGCGTGCAGAACGTGCACTTCTCCATCACGCCCACTTCGCGGACCGACACGTCCGGATTGAGCTGCAGATGGAGCGGCTTCTCCCACGCCGGGTTGAAGAAGTCGAAGAAACGGACGTTGTAGGGGCACGCGTTCGCGCAGTAGCGGGTGCCGATGCAGCGGTTGTAGATCTGCGCGTTCAGGCCGTCCTCGCTGTGGCTGCTCGCGTAGGTCGGGCACACCGGCTCGCACGGCGCCGCGTCGCACTGCTGGCACATCACCGGGCGATACTTCACCTTGACGTTCGGGAATTCGCCCTCGAAGTAGCGCTCGATGCGAATCCAGTGCATCGCGCGGCCGCGCGACGCCTGCAGATCGCCGACCGTCGGGATGTTGTTTTCGGCATGGCAGGCCGTGACGCAGGCTTCGCAGCCGGTGCAGCGGTCGAGATCGACCGCCATCCCCCATCGGTACGCCATTACCGCTTCTCCCCTTCGTGCGGCTTCTCGCGCAGCTCACCGCGCCGCGAGAAGAGCACGAGCTTGCCGTCCGGATCGCCGACGCGCGTCACTTTCACGCGCGTCGCGGCCCACGCCAGCGTCCCGGTTTCCGGCTCGACGACCGACGCCAGGATTTCGACCGGATTCTGTCCGCGTCCGGACGCATAGCGCGTGAAGTTCGAGTGTCCCTGTCCGACCGGCATCGCGATGATGTCGGGCGCAATCGCCGGATTGATGAATGCCGCCGATCGCAGCGTCCCTGCCGGCGACGCCACTTCGACGATGTCGCCGAGTTTCACGCCGAGCGTGTCCGCGGTCTTGGGATTGATTTCGACCCAGCTGCTCCACATCCCCGACGTCGTCGGGTCGGGCAGCTCCTGCAGCCAGGGCAGATGCGCGAGCGATCCGTCGAGGAACTGCAGCGACTTGTACGGCAGGAAGTGATACGGATACTGGCCGGCGTCGCCGTTGAAGGTCGGCGGCCTCGTACTTCGCGAGCGCCGGTTTCGCGCTCGCGCGGCGCGGCGCTGCGGCGCTGGCGCAGGTCCCGCCTTCGGCTTCGGCAGCTCACCCCACCAGCCGCCCTGCTTCTGCGCGGCCGACCAGGCGTCTTCGCCGATGCGCGTCGAAGGTCGCCTTGATCATGGCGTCGAAGGTCTGCCAGGGCAGGCCGAGCGGCTTCTTCAGTTTCTGCGCGACGTCGAGCAGGACATCGCCCGTGGCGCGGCTCTGGAACAGCGGCTTCATCGCCGGCCCGGCGACGCTGGCGACGGCGGTCATCGATCCCGATTCGGGCAGCGCTTCCGCCCACGATTCGAGGAACGTGTGATCGGGCAGGATGAGATCCGCGAGCACGCTCGTCTCGTCGACGAAGTTCGCGAAGCTGACGATGTAGCCGGCCTTGTCGAGCGCGTCCTTGACCTTCCACGCTTTCGGCGCGGCAAAGACCGGATTCGTGCCGTCGACCATGAGGACTTTCGCCGACTGGCTGCCGGCCAGCACGCCGGCCGCAAACTTGTCGAGCGTCTGCCGCGGACCGGTCGGGCCGGCCATCAACAATCTGCGGCGTGAAATGAACGCCGCCCGGCTGTCCGACCGCGCCGAGCAGTTCGTTGAGCGCGTTGACCGCGAGCGCGCTGAACAGCGCGTTGGTGTGCGCCAGCGGCGGACCGCCGATCATCGCCACCGCCGGCGATTGCTCGGCGAGATCGTGCGCGAGACGCTCGATGCGGCTCGGCTTTGACGCCGGTGATCTTCTCGACGTCCGCCGGCTCGTATTCGTGCAGGCCGCCGGACCAGCCGTCGATGAGCCCGGCCGCGCGGCCGTTCGTCGCCGGTTTCAGCTTGTGCTCGAGAATCACGTGCGCGAGGCCGAGCGCGAGCACGCCTTCGGTGCCCGGCGTCACGGGAATCCACTCGTCGGCGCTCGCGCCGGTCGTCGTCATGCGCGATTCGACCTGGACGAACGTGCCGCGAATGCCCGGACGGCCCTGGCGCATGTGGCCGAAGCCCGCGTTCTGCGAGACCGGCGAGTTCCACGTGCCGAGGAAATCGGCGCCGAAACTGAGGACGAAGCGCGCGTTCTTCAGATCGAAGGTCGGCAGCTGCGCCTGGCCGAAGCTCATGGCGTTCGCGCGCCGCAGCACATCGTCGCTGAACAGCTGGTAGCTGACCGCGAGCGGCGCGCCGAACTTGGCGAGGAACTGATCGACGAGCGCCTGGCGATGGCCGGTGTGCGCGCCGGTGATGAACGCCAGCGATTTCTGATCGCCGTCGAGCGCGTCGAGCTTCGCCACGAGATCGGCGATCGCCTGATCCCAGGTGATCATCTCGAAGTTGCCGTCGCCGCGCTGGCCGGTGCGCTTGAGCGGCTGGGTGATGCGATCGGGGTGATACGTCACCTGAATGCCGGCCTGCCCGCGTGCGCACAGGCCGCCCTGGTTGACCGGATGCGCTTCGAGGCCTTCGAGCTTCTTGGCCACGCCCATGCGGACGACGCCCGCCTGGTTGTCCTTGACGATCTCGACATCGGCCTGCATGACGCGGACGTTGACGCCGCAGCCGCTCGCGCAGAGCGGGCAGACGCTCGGCTTCCACTCCGCGACGCCCGGCACCAGTTCCTCTTCGGGCACGAAGCGGATCAGCTGATGCTCCGGCACGCCGCAGCTGGCGACGGCGGCGCTGGTGCCGGTAATGGCGGTGAGCTTGATGAAGGCGCGGCGGTCCATCAGAATCTTCATTGAATGACGATCTTCAGTAATGACAGGTGAGACAGTCGTTCGGCGCCTTCTTCTCGCGGTGACAGGTGACGCAGTCACCCATCCCCAGCGTCGACGTTGCGCTGGGCGACCGTCTGATGCGCGATATCACCGTGACACGTCGAACACTCGACGTTGGCGCGGATGTGCGGCGCGTGATTGAACTTGACGTGCGCGCCCTGCGGGTAGCCGTAGACGCGCTGCCAGGCGAGATCGACGCCCTTGTCGGCCATCGCCGTAATCTGCTGAATGCGCGGCTTGTCGGTCGCGATGGCGGCGTGGCAGATCAGACAGGTGTTGACGCTCGGCAGCCCGGCCTCAGGGCCCTTGGTCACGGCCTCGTGGCAGTACTCGGTGCAGGCGAGCCCCTTCTCGATGTGGATGATGTGGGGAAACTCGATCGGCTGCGTCGGCTTGGACTTCACCCAGAGGAAGTCGTTGACGGCGGCGCCCAGAGTCGGGCGCGCCGTCGTGAAGAGCGTGGACTCCTGCGACTTGGCGCCGGCGGTGTACGCCGCCGGCTGGACCGGCGCCGCGCGATCGTCGAGCCAGCCGCAGCCGACGGCGGCACCCGCGGCGACGACGCACACGACGAGCGCCGGAAAACGCATGCGACTACTCACGCGACCAGTCACCAGGCGTCGCTATTTTTTCGGACCGACGCTGCGGAGGTAGTTGACGACATTCCAGATGTCGTTGTCCGCCATGCGGCCCTTGTAGCCCTTCATCTTGAAGTCGGGCCCCGCGCCGTCGCGGATCACCAGGAAGATTTCGCCGTCCGTGCTGCCGCGATCCCACTTCGCGTCGGTCAGGTCCGACGGATGCGTGTCCTTGGGCGCCATCGGGCCGTTGCCCTTGGCGTCCGCGCCATGGCAGAAGCGGCAGTTCTTGGTATACGCGGCTGGACCCTGCGGCGATCGATCCGCAGAAACGGCCACGGGGTTCTTCATTTTCTTGCCCTCGGCGCTGCCGCCGGGATCCTGAGCGCTGAGTGCCACGATGGCGGCGAGCGCCATCCCGAATCCGAACATGACCACAGAAGAAATGCGGCGCATCTTTCCCGCTCTCCCTTGTTCCTTGAGGAATGAAATGTCGCGGAGAAGCTCTACTGAACTGTCTGCGACGTGCCCGAACGGCCTGAAGGAGGCCGCAAAAAGCAGCCGGGATTCTGACACAGCCACAAGCCCACTGCAAGGCGGTCCTTGGCTATACTGCGTGCTGCAATGTCATCTGTCTTTCGTCCCGCGCGCGCGATTGCCTTGTTCCTGGTCATCCTCGCGCCGGTCACGTGGTCCGAGGCGCAGACCACCGACGCGCCGAGCGCGGCGTCACTGCAGTTGTGGCAAGGCGCCATGACGGGTTCGCTCGCCGACGTCCAGGCGGCGCTCGCCGCCAAGGCGCCGGTTGACGCGGAAAGCGGCTCGCAGATGACCGCGCTTGGTATCGCCGCGCTCTACGGACACGCCGTCGATCGCGTCGGCCCTCGTCGCCGCGGGCGCCAACGTCGCCGCAGACCAGGGCGGCGAAACCGCGCTGATGGTCGCCGCGCACGAAGGCCACGTCGAGGTGGCGAATGTGCTGATGGCCGCCGGCGCCGACGTCGCGGCGAAAGACAAATTCGGGATGACGGCGTTGATGGCGGCCGCCGGCGCCAACCGCGCCGGCGTGGCGCGCGCGCTGCTGGCCAAGGGCGCGAACCCGAACGATGCCAGCCCCGACGGCGCCACGCGCCCTGACCGCCGCGGCGTACGGCGGCTATCCCGAGACCGCACGCGTGCTGGTCGACGCCGGCGCCAACGTGAACAGCAAGGACAGCAGCGGCCGCACGCCGCTCATGGCCGCCGCTCTGAGCGGCAGCTCGGACGTGGCCCGGCTGCTGCTCGATCACAAAGCGGATCTGAACGCGGAAGACTCCGGCGGCTCAACGGCGCTGATTTACGCGGCCGCGAACGGCCACTTCGAGTTCATCGATCTGCTCGCCGGCGCGGGTCTGACGAAGGGCGCCGACATGGGGCTCGCCTTCGCGGTCCGCGGCTGCCACATGCCGACGGTGCGGCGCCTGCTCGACTCGGGCGCCAAGACCACCGCCGCCATCGACGGGACGCCGGTCATCGTCCTCGCCGCTGCGGGCAACTGCCGCGAAGCGATCGAGCTGCTGCTTGCGAAAGGCGCGGACGTGAACGCGGCCGACGAAGAGGGCGAGACCGCGCTGATGCAGGCGGCCACGTCCGGCTTTACCGCGGTGGCGCAGCTGCTGCTCGACCGCGGCGCCAATCTCGATCAGCCGAGCAAGAAGAACCAGACCGCGTGGCTCATGGCGGCGATGGGCGATCAGCGCGACGTCGTGGAAATCTTCAAGGCCTACCGCGAGAAACACCCCAGCCCGCAGCCGAAATAACCCCTCAACACCTCACACAATATCCACGCCGAGCACGCAGACGCACACAGCAGAGCCCTCTAGGCTTCTGCGAACTTCCGCGCTCTCTGTGCGTTGATCGTCGTGTATACGATTTGACGGCTCAGCGCTTGACCGCGATCTGCAGCATCTTGCGGTACTTCACCGGTACGCCCTGGAATGTCGCGGGCTTGTAGGTCCAGCTGACGGGCGGCCTCGAGAAGCGCGGGTCGTAGGCGGGGCTGACGGGTTCGCGCAGCGAGACCGCCTCGACGCGGCCGGTCTCGTCAATCAGCACGTCGAGCACGCCGGGCTGCGCGGCAATCGCGTTCATTGGAAACGGCGGAAGCGCCTGGCGACGACGACCGGCGGAAGAATGTTGAGATCCCCGGCGGTGTAGATCCGGTTCTTCGCAGGAACAACGACCGCCTGCTGCGAGACGATGGCCGCAGCCGGCGGGGGCGTCGCCGGAAGCGGCGCCGGGCGGGCCGCGCTTGCGCTCAGGTCGCGAAAACCGATCGCCAGTCCCCGAAGATCCGACAACGGCGGACGGTCGAAGTACGGAGCGGCGTCGGGATCCTCGATCGCCGCAACCACTCCGGCGAATCCGGACGCCGCCGCGTCGAACTCCTTGCGATCGAATGCCGCCTTCGCGGCGGCATACCGTTCCTGGATGATGAGCGGCAGCAAACGGCGGCGCACGTCCTTGAACGCGGTGCGGACGCGCGGCGACACGTCCGAATCGGACGGCGTATAGAGCGGCATCGCGTTCACGACGACCGCAATGGCGTCTTCGGCGTCCGCATTGCGCCCGAGCGCCAGCAGGCAGTAGGCGCGATACTGAGCGATGGTGCGGCGGTCGTCGATCGGTGTCTCGCCCAGCTGCTGGAGTCGATCGAGGGCGGACAGCGCGTCTTCGTACTCCGCCGCGGCATACAACGACCGCGCCGTCGCCAGCCCATCGTCGGCGCCCCGCACGGGCAACGACACGACGCCCGCGACCAGCACCGCGAGGACGATGTCGAGCCAGTGCGATTTCATGGCTTCCTCAGGTCGACGCTGATCCGGGTCGGTTTCGTCAGCGTCACGACGACCGATTCGTGCCGCTCGCCGAAGTCGGGATGCTTGAACATGAGATCGTGCGTGCCGACGGCGATCGGGAAATTTCCAATCGGCGTCTCGCCGACTTTCGCGCCATCGACCCAGACCTCGGCCCATGGCAGCGCGTTGACGGAAATCGCGCTGGCCGGCGGATCGATGGCGATCGTGGAGACCTTGCCGGCTGTGACCTGGAGCGTTCTGGTGACACGCAGGCCCAGCGACGTGTTGACAAGCTCCAGTTCGTGCCGGCCGGCCGGCGCCATGATCCGATCGACGCGACTGCTGCCAAGCAGGCGATCGTTCTCGTAGACGTCCACTTCGAAGCGCTGGTCGGGCGCGGCGCTCTTGACCTGCACGGCGATCCAGCCCGCCATCGCCAGCGTGTCGTCGGCTGCCGCGCGGCGGGCGGCGGCGTGACCGCCGCGGGTTCCATCGCGACCGGCGCGGCCGGACGCGGCAGATCGACGTACTGCGAGATCTGCGCACCGGCGGTCATCGTGATCGGCAGGACGCGCGGCTCGCCGGTGCCGCGCAGTTCCACTTTGTGCGGACCGACGCTCAACGACAGCGTCACCGGCGTCATGCCGCGCGGAATGCCGTCGACGAGCGCCTCTGCGCCCGAAGGGTTCGTGGCGATGACCAGTGTGCCGCTGATTTCCGGTCCGGGTTCATCGGCAAAGAACTTCTTCGCGCCGAGGAGTCCTCCGCCCGCGAGGATGACCAGCACGACGATCGCCGCAGCGGCGATGGTCATGAAACGTCCGCTCGTGCGACGCGGCGCGGCCGGGAGCTCGACGTGCTTCTGGATTTCGAGTCGATCTTCCTCGGACACCGCCGGCATCGAGACGAGGAACGGAGTCACTGCGGGCTCTCGAACCGGGACCGGCGGCGGCGCAGGCGCAGGCGTGGGCCTCGACGCGGCGACCGGGACCGCCACAGGCTGCGGGACGACTGGAACGGCAACTGGAAGCGGCGCGGTGCGGCGCGGGCCTACGCGACTGCTGCGACCACCGGCACACTGATTTCGGGCACGGCCATCGGACAACCGGAAGCGGTTCGACGTCGGTCTGCGCGATTGTCGGGCGCCTGATAGCGAGCGAGAAACGCGTCGAGCGACTCGGGCGACGCCTCGTAGCCGCTCTCGGCGATCACCCGATCGAGATCGGCGCGCGCTTCGATGGCCGACGGGAACGAATGGCGCGGATCGAGCTGCAGCGCGCGATTCAGCCAGCCTTTCAGTCCGGCCGCCAGCGGCTCGGGACCGCTCTGCGAGACAGCGGTCGCATTCGACACGATGTCCGCGATCCCCGCCGGATACTCGTCGTCTCTCAGCAGGCGTCCGAGGACCAGCTGCAGGGCCACCACGCCGATCTGGGTCACGTCGGCGAGATGGTCGAACCGCGGGAGATCCCGCGACGCGCGGCAGTGCGATGCGCAGGTCGGCCCAGTAGCGTTCGCGCGAGAACAGCAGTTGCTCGAGCGCGGAGCCCAGGACGTACTCGGTGACGACCAGGCGGTTATTCGGTCCCACGATGAGCCGCTCGGGTGCGATGGCGCCGTGGGCGGCATCGCGGGCGGTCTCGTGGAGGATGGCCACGGCCGGCACCAGCTGACGGACCAGGCAAAGGGCGGCGTCGATCGGCAGAATCAGGCCCCGGTCATGGGCCTGGGTCAGCAGTTCCGAGAGCCGGACGCCGGGCGTCGCGTCCGATGTAATCGTCAGCGCCTGGTCCGGGTCAGTCGACCTGTCGACGCTCCGGACGCGGGCGTAATAGCTGTGGCGGAACGTTGCGAGGCGGTTGACGCGCTCCCGCAGAGCAAACTCGAACGACGGCACGACCGCAAGGTCGCGGCGGAGGCGGAGAGCCTCGGCGCCCGGGCCATCGGATTCAACGACGAGACGCCGTTCGCCAAGTCCATCTCGGAAGGCCACGAGCGCCCGAAATGCGCGAACCGTGCCGGTCCTGACGATTTTGTCTAATCGATTGTCATTCAAAGCGGTTAGATAGCTGGTAGGCCCGAACGGCTGACTCGATTTGTGCTCAGAACGGTTACACGGTCCGTGCCCGAGCCACTAGTTCTGTAATCCAGCCTTGGTGTCAGATGGGTGTCAGATGGGTGTCTGACACCTATCTGACCCCGAGCAAATGGCTCGAGGACACAACACATGGGATATGCGACTAACGGCTGGGCTTTTTGTTGCGGATCGAAGCGAAACTTAGGGTGTCAGATGGGTGTCTGACACCCCAGCGCGGCTATTCCGGAGAAATCGAGGTCTTCCCGCACTCTTCACAGCGCAGGTAGACGACCGGCAGCGATTCGGACCGCCCGATGACTCTCGCGCTTGGAACCCCGCAGCGCGGACAGATGATGGCGCCGGCAGTAGGACGTTTGGCCATGGATATTTCCCTCTCTTGCTTAGACTGCACCGGCCCTGAAAAAGATTCCCTCCGTGACTCAGGAGCGAAGCTTGCCGATAAGCTCAATCATATCAGCAGGTAGCGGTGCTTCAAAACTCACCGGCCGGTCGGTGTCCGGATGGCGGAAACCGAGCCGGAAGGCATGCAGGGCCTGCCGCGCAAATGCGATCGGCCTGAGCGTGTCGGGCCCATACGTGTAACGCGACTCGCCGACCAGCGTGTGACCGTGCAGCCGCGCCTGCAACCGGATCTGATTGCGGCGTCCGGTGACGAGCGACACCTCGATGAGCGATGCGTCGCGCAATTTCTCGACAACCCGATACCGGCTGCGCGCTTCCTTGCCGAGCGGATCCTTTGGATGCGTCTCTTTCTGCACCAGCACCTTCTGGTCCCACACGAGATGATCGCGCCACACGCCGGAGGCCGGCGACGGATGACCGTAGACCACCGCGAGATAGATCCGCTCGGGCTCGCGCTGGCGAAACTGCTGTTTGAGCCGGTGCTGCGCCTCGGTCGTCGTCGCGAACACGACCAGTCCTGACGTGTCGCGATCGATGCGGTGGACGACGAACGGCCGCCGCTTGCCGCGCGACCGCATCATCGCCACGAGCTCGTCCTGCACGGAGTTGGCGTCTTCCTGCCGCTCGAGCGGAACGGCCAGCAGCCCCGGCGGCTTGTTCACCACGATGATCGACTTGTCCTGATAGACGATCGACAGCTCGCCGCGCCGCGGCGCGCGCGGCGTCCGCGCGCGCGCGCTGCCCGGCCGATCCTCCCAGACACGCACGCGATCGCCGTCCGCCAGCCGGTGGGCGGCATCGGCGCGGGTCGCCTCGGCATCGTTCAGGAAAACTTTGCCGCGCGCCAGGGCGTCAGCCGCGCCGTCCGCGCGACGCGAGCCGGCCGGCCGCAGCCAGAAACTTGTCGAGCCGCAGTCCCTTCGACTCGCGATCAACGATCCAGCGGTGATCAGTCACGCATCGATCCTACAGCCCGGTGCGGCTGCCCGGATGGGTGATGTCGCGGTGCCGGCGTTCTGCCACGATGGGTCCCGGAGGAAGCAATGTCAACGCTTACAGAACTTTCAAACGGCCTGGCCGCTGCAGTCGACGCGGCCGCCCCGTCGGTCGTCCAGGTGCACGGCCGGCGGCGGCCGTCAGCGGCGTGGTCTACGCGGACAACGTCGTGGTCACCAGCGCACGCGCGCTCGGACGCGAAGACGGCCTGCACGTACGGCGTCATGACGGGACGGTCTTCGACGCGGAGCTGGCCGGCTGGGATCCGACGACCGGCCTGGCGGTCCTGCGCGTGGCCGGGCTCGGCGTCGCGCCGATTCACCCGAGCGAGGCGCCCGCGCGCGTCGGTCACCTCGCGGTCGCCATCGCGCGCTCGTGGAGCAACAACGTGACCGCCAGCGCCGGCATCGTCGCCATCATCGGCGGACCGCTCGCGACCGGCCGGCGTCGCGCGATCGAGGAAGTGATCCGGACGACGGCGCCGATGCACGACGGGTTCGCGGGCGGCGCGTTCGTCAATACCGAGGGGCAATTGATCGGCATGACCACCGCGGCCGCCATCCGCGGTCTCGGCGTCGTCATTCCGTCGCGCATCGCCTGGGCGGCTGCCGCGGCGATCCTGCAGCACGGCAAGCTCGAACGCGGCTACCTCGGCATCGCCGGACAGCCGGCGCAGCTGCCGGAAGCGCAGCGCGAGTCGGACGAACGGACCGAAGCGCTGCTCGTGGTCGGCGTCACGCCGGACAGCCCGGCCGCGGCGGCGGCGTCCTGGTCGGCGATCTGCTGCTCGACTTCGACGGCCGGCCGATCGGATCGGCCGAGGATCTGCTCGATCTGCTGGTCGGCGATCGCATCGGCCGCGCCGTGCCGCTGCGGGTCCGCCGCGGCACGTCCGTCGTGACGCTGACGGTCACGGTCGGCCATCGGCCGGCGCGCTGAATCGACCGTAAGATCGCATGATGCGCGTCGTGCTCGTCGGATCGCCGGGCGAACGGGCTCGGCTCAGGGCGCGGCCTTGCGACCGGCGCCCTCGAAATCGCCGGCGAATTCGCCACGCTGCCGCTCGCCCGGGCGGCAGCGCTCGACGCCGACGCGATCCTGATCGCGGCCCGCGACGATTCGCCGGGCCCGCTCCCCGAACCGCTGACCCCGCGCGAAATCGAGGTCCTCGAGCTGCTGGTCGAAGGGCTGTCGAACAAGGCCATCGCGGCGCGTCTCGGCATCAGCGACCAGACGGTCAAGTTTCACGTCGCGGCGATTTGCGGGAAGCTGGGCGCGGCGAATCGCACCGACGCGGTACGGCGCGCGATCCGGCGCGGGCTGGTGACGGTCTAACGGTCCGCCGGAAACGGCGCGCGGAACGAGACGCTCGCTCGGCGACGTGCAGCGCGTGGATGCCGCCGAGCGAGAACTCGGCGATGTGCGTCGGCCAGCCGATCGAGCGCCGCCGGATCGGCGTCGTAGTCGGGCAGGAACTTTCGCGACACCGGATTCGTCATCGACCGCGTGACACTGCGACTGGATGCTCAGCACGCAGCGCAGCACGCGGTCGTCGTCGATCGGCAGCCCGAGCATTTCGGCGACCAGTTCGCTCATGTAGGCCATGCGCGGCCGGATCACCTGGTCCACGACCATGTCGAGCGCCGGCGTCGGGTCGGCCATCTCGTGCGCCATCAACTGATGAATCCACGAGTCGTCGCCGTTGCCGGCGACGCGCTGCAGGAACACGCGGATGTAGATCGCGCAGCTTCTGCTCGGCGGTCCGCCCCTCGCCTTCGCGCCGCGCGGCGTCCGTCGTCGCCCTGCATCGTCTCGATCGCCTTGCCGAGGACCTCCCGGTAGAGGCCGAGCTTGTCGCCGAAGTGATAGTTCACCGCGGCGACGTTGGCGCTGGCGGCGCGGCAGATCTCGCGCACGGTGACCTTCTTGAATCCGCTCGCGGCGAACAGGCGCGCGGCCGCCGTCAGGACGCGCGTGCGGGTTTCGACATCCTTCTCCGACATCAGAGCGTCCGCTTGAACAGCATCGTCGCGGCCGTCATCGCGATCGACCGAGAACGCCGAGCAGATAGAACAGGTCGAAGCGCGATCGCGTCGAACCCGGTGTTCTTCAGCAGCAGGCTCTTGAAGGCGTGCACGGCGTAGGTGAACGGATCGACGACGGCGATAGCCTGCATCCATTCGGGAAAGCCCTGCTGCGGATAGACCGCGCCGCTCGGGAAGTACAGCAGCGTGTTCAGCACGCCGAACATCGCGCGCGGCATCAGCGGATCGGTGACCCGCACCATCAGCAGGAACATCATGCTGATCAGCGCGAACGCGGTGATCGACGATCGACGGCCAGGATGCGCAGCAGCCGCAGCGGATCGAGCGGATTGGGAATGCCGGCGATCAGCGAGCCGATGACCATGATCACGGCGCCGGCGAGCACCGCGCGGATCGTGCCGGAGATGTTGAAGCCGGCAATCAGCTCGAACTTGGTGATCGGCGTCACGAGATAGCCTTCGTGCAGGCCGCGCGCCTTGTCGTCGATGAAGATGATGCCGCCGCCGATCATCACCATCATGAAGATCGACATGACGATCGAGCCCGGCAGCAGGTACTGCACGTACGGCACGTAGGGATAGACCTCGACGACGTCGAGCGCCGCTTCGCCCGACATGCGGACGGCCGACGCCGGCGGCTTGTTGAAGGCCCCCATCAGCTGGCCGATGCCGGCGGCCATCGACGCCGACACGAAGCTGTCGGTGTTGTCCGCGATCAGCGCCACGCTGCGGCTCGTTCTTGGCGAGCACCCGCCGCGAGAAATCCGGCGGAATGGTCAGCACGCCGTTGACGCGGCCGTTGCGCAGGTCGGTCGAGCGCCACACCGGGATCGGTGTAGTCGATGATGTCGAACATCTGGTTGCCGGACGCCGCGGCGCTGACCAGTTCGCGCACGCGCACCGCCGGCACGCCGTGATCCTGATCGACGACCGCCACCTTCAGGTGCTTGACGTTGCCGCCGAAGGCGTAGCCGAGCACGACCAGCTGCACGATCGGCATGATCATCGACATGACGATCAGCATCGGGCTGCGGCGGAAGCGCCGCATCTCGCGTTCGATGATGGCCAGTGTTCGCTGCATGGCTATCCTCGCCGGATCATGAAGGGACTGTCCTGCGCCGACGCGTCCTGCAGCGCGTCGCGCAGCGCCCGGCCGGTGTAGTGCACGAACACATCGTCGAGCGTCGTGCTCTGGACGGCGAGCGAATTCACCGCGACGCGCGAGCGCGCGGCCGCTTCCATCAACGCCAGCGTCGTTGCCGGCCCGTTGCTGGAGGCGAGCCGGAAGACGTCCTCGTGCCTGGTGACGTCTTCCACGCCCGGCAGCGCTGCTCAGCGTCTGCTCCCAGCCGTCCGGCACCGGCGAGAAACTCGCCTCGAGCACGTTCTTGCCCGGCACCGACGCCTTCAGCTTCATCGGCGAATCGAGCGCCTTCAGCTCGCCGTGATCGACGATCGCAATCCGGTCGCAGAGCTTGTCGGCTTCGTCCATGTAGTGCGTGGTGATGAGGACGGTCAGGTCGCGCTCCGCCTTGATGCGCTGGAGCATTTCCCAGACGTGGACGCGCGACACCGGATCGAGGCCGGTCGTCGGTTCGTCGAGGAAGAAGATCCGCGGCTCGTGGACCAGGCCGCGCGCGATCTCGACGCGGCGGCGCATGCCGCCCGACAGGTTGCGGACCTGCTTGTCGCGCCACTGGGTCAGTTCGACCGCGTCGAGCAGCTCGTCGATCAGCCGCTTGCGCTTCTCGCGCGGCACGCCGTACAGCTTGGCGAAGATGATCAGGTTCTCTTCGACGCTCAGCTCGAGGTCGCTGGTCATCGCCTGCGGGATGACGCCGATCGAATGGCGGACGCCGTCGGACTGCTTCACGACGTCGAAGCCGTTGATGATCGCCGTGCCCGCGGTCGGCGGCAGCAGCGTCGTCAGCATGCGGATCAGCGTGGACTTCCCCGCGCCGTTCGGGCCGAGCAGGCCGAAGATCTCCCCGGCCTCGACGCCGAAAGGTGATGCCCTTGACGGCGGTGAAGTCGCCGAACTTCTTGACGATGTTCTGAACGTCGATCGCAATCATGCAGTGGTCAGTGACACGCGTCAGCCCTGATTTGAGCGGCAACAGGACGTACGCGGTCATGCCCGACCGCGAGGCGGCGATCCTTGTTGTCGCAGCGCAGCCGGATCTCGAACGTCTTGATGTCGCGCTTGGTGCGGCTGACGTCGCGCTGGGTCGCAAAGCCGGCGTCGACGCCGCGGTAGAAGACGACGCCGTCGAGCTCGGCGCCCGACGGCAGCCGCACCTTCATGTGATCGCCATGCGCATCGCGATCGATGTAGGTTTCCTCGACGTCGGCGCGGACCCACAGATCGTCCGGGTTGATCAGCGTGACGATCGGCTGGCCGGCGTTGACGACTTCGCCGGGCCGCGCCGCGCGCACGTCGACGATCGCCGTCGATCGGCGCCTTGATCTCGGTGTAGGCCAGCCGCACGTCGGCCTTGGTCTGCTGCGCCGACGCGGCCGCCTGCATGTGCTGGTTGGTGTCCACCTGGCTCGCGCCGCATCGCCACCTGCTCGGCGTTCGACCGCGCGAGCTCGATCGCGGCGCGCTGCGCCTCGACCTGGCGCTTCAGGGCGTCGAGCCGGCGCCTGGTCCGCCTCGATATTCCGTGCGGGCGCCGTCGAGTTCCTGCGCCGCGGCCACGCCTTCGCGCGACAGATTCTGCGTGCGCTCGAAGGTCAGGCGGGCCGACTCGAGATCGGCCGTCGCCGCCGCCTCCTGCGCTTCGGTCGCCGCCAGGTTGGACTCGGCCTGGCGAACCTGCTCGGTCATCTGCAGCTCCTCGTAGCGGAGCGCGGCCTGCGCCTGCTGAATCTGCGACGCGACGCCCTCGACGTTGTGCGCGGCGTACGCGCTTTCGGCGCGGAGTTCGTCGGGCGCGATCACGCCGACCAGCTGACCCTGTTTGACCTGGTCGCCCTCGTTGACCAGCAGCTGCGTCGAGCCGGCCGCCGATCTGCGGGCCGACCATCACGTCGTTGGTCGTGACGACGCCGGTCAGGACGAGCTCCGTGGGCGGACGGTTGAAGTAGAAGTACGCCCCGCCTCCGACGAGGAGGATGACAAGCAGAGGTAGAAGTCGCTTCATGAGCAGTTGGTTAAACATATGTATAAAACAATCGTTTGACTGAAAGTCAACACGTAGAGCCCGGTTTCACGGCTCCAGAGAGAGGCTAGAACTCGGAATCCGTGACCGTGTAGGTGACAGGCTCAGGACCAGCGTGACGGCGATGCAGCCGGCCGCAGACAGATACGGCATCGCGTCGCCGAAACGCTGCAGCGCGGCGTTGCCCCAGACCGGCCCGAGCGCGCGGCCGAGGCTCTCCACCGCGCCCGCCGCGCCCTGCACGCGCCCCTGCTCGTCGCGCGCGCCCCGCGCGGCTGACCAGGCTCGACACCGTCGGGTGCCCGAAGCCGATGCCGAGCGCCAGCGGAACCAGCGCGATCGACGAAGAGCGTCGACCGAGTGCGCCAGCGTCGCGGCCACCAGGCCGACCGCCGCGCACACCAGGCCCGATGATGAACGTCGGCTTGTCGCCGAGGCGCTGCACGATCGGCCGGATGAACGCCGCCCTGGACGATCGCGCCGAGGACGCCGAAGCCGGCGAAGAAATAGCCGGTCTGCGGCGCGTCGAAACCGAACCGGCGCGCCACGAAGAGCGCGAACGTCGTCTGGAAGATCGCGAACGCGAACCAGTAGACGAAATCGATCACCAGCATGCGGCGCAGACCCGGGCCGCTGCATCATCGCCGCGATGTTGCGGAACGGCATGCCGGTGCCGGCGGCGGCGCGGTGCACGGTTTCCGGCAGCCAGAACCACGCCATCGCGGTCGCGACCAGCGTGATCGCCGCCGCCGCCCAGATCGGCGCGGTGTAGCTGACCCTGGCGCAGCACGCCGCTCAGCGCCGGACCCAGAATGAACCCGAGGCCGAACGCCGCGCCGATGAGCCCGTAGGCGCGCGCGCGATCCTTGGGCTCGGTGATGTCGGCGACGTAGGCGCGCGCCGTCGAGATGTTCCCGCCCGACAGCCCGTCGACGATGCGCGCCAGGAACAGCATCGCGATCGACTGCGCCAGCGCCAGCATCACGAAGCTGACGACCGTGCCGAGCGAGGCTGAAGATCAGCACCGGCCGGCGGCCGTACCGATCCGAAGATCGCCGAGCACCGGCGCGGCGATCAGCTGGCAGAGCGAGAACACGCCGAACAGCAGGCCGATGACCAGCGGCGACGCGCCGAAGCGTCTCCGCGTAGAACGGCAGCAGCGGAATGATGATGCCGAAGCCGACGAGATTGACGAAGATGGTGAGGAAGATGACCAGCAGCGGACGCGACACTACGGCGTTCCCTTTCCGGCTCGCGGCCCCTTGTTGTCGCGCACCGGCGCGTGATCGAGATTGGCCAGCGCGCCAGCCGGTCTCGTAGACCAGCTGCGTGATGCGGGTCATCTTCGGAAACTCGATCTTCGACACCTCGTCGGTGTTCGCATGGTAGTCGGGATGAAGCCCGGTCGTGAAGAAGATGATCGGGATGCCCTTGGCCGCGTAGCTGTAGTGATCGCTGCGGTAGTAGACCTGCTCGAGATCGGCCGGATCGTTCATCTCGTAGTCGAGCGTCAGCGGCGGCTGCAGCGCCTGGTTCGCCTCGCGGTTGATCTCGTGCAGCTCGCTGCTGATGCGATCGGAGCCGACCAGATACACCGTGTTCGCCTCGCTCGCCAGGTCGTCGCGGTTCCGCCCGATCATGTCGATGTTCAGCTGCGCCACGATCTTGTCGAGCGGCACGGTCGGATAGTCGGCGAAGTAGCGCGAACCCCACAAGCCCGCGCTCTTCGCCGGCGTGCCAGACGAACAGCAGCGAGCGCTTCGGCCGCGGTCCCTGCTGCAAAGGCGCGCGCCAGCGCCATCAGCGCCACCGTCCCCGAGCCGTCATCGTCGGCGCCGTTCCAGATGCGATCGTCGGCCGCGCCCGGCGTGACGCGGCCTGGCGGCGCAGGCCGGCGGCCTTCCGTCAACTCCGCATCGGCGTAGCCGACGTGGTCGTAGTGCGCGCCGAACGCGACGTAGGTGGACTTCAGCTGCGGATCGCGCCCTCGACGATGGCGACGACGTTCTGCGTCAGCTGCGTGCGAACGACGCTGTAGTCGGCGTCGACGTTGAAGGTCAGCCTCACGCCATCGAGCGTGAAGATCGGCAGTTCCTCCTGGTCGGAGGCCTTGCGCTTCAGGTCGTCGTACGGACGCCGGCGCCTTGCTGAACAGGAACTCGAAGAAGGCGTCGCTCCCCATCGCGGCCGGCGCGATCGGCGTGTCGAGCCGCTGGACCGTCGTGAAGTCAGGGCGCATTGCCGCGATTCGCGGCTCCTCGCCCGGCGCCGTTTCCCGCGCGGGGCGTTGGCCGGGGCCGGCACCGGGCCAATCGTCGCCAGCGCGTGCATCTGTTCGGTCGCGTAGCGGCTGCGCCCGGTCAGCAGCCGGCGGTAGGTCGACGCGTCAACCGACTTCGGCCGTCGCGCCGAGGTAGACGACCGCGGCGCCGTCCACGTTCCGCCCGCGATAGTCCATGTGACTCGATCCGGGCACATCGAGGCCGTAGCCCACGAACTCGACGCGATCGACGGTCAGCGTGCGCTTCGCGCCGACATTCGGCGGGAATGTCACGCCCTCGCCGTCCTTGAACGTGCGGCGTCTCGCTGCCGACGCGGACCGTGACCGATGAGTGGCTCGTGGTCTTCACGCCGAGCACGCGCACCGTCTGGATGAACGTCCCGTGGTCCCCGCCTGGCTTGAGTCCCCAGCTCTCGAGGTGTCCCTGGATGTAGCCGGCGGCCAGGCCGAGCCCTTCGGTGAAGACCGCCCGCCCCTGGAGCTCGTCGGACGACATGTAGGTCAGCCACTGTCTTCAGGTCGGCCGCCGCGATGGAGTTCCGGCCGCTACCCGCACTGGCCGTGACGCCGATCGCCACGGCGGCAGCCGCAAAGACCATGGTGAAGCGGGTACGGCGGTGGGTCATTCGCAATCCTCGGCCATTAACTATACGTCCCGCTTGCCATGCTGCGCGACTTCAGGTAAGGTTTTCCGACCTAAGCTTCGGCTGCCCACCGTGTCTTTTCGCCTGCTCCCCCGCGTGTTTCCAGGCCGTCGGATTGTCATCCAAGGAGAACGTTGATTGGCTGTCCGTCTGTTCGTCGGCAATCTGTCGTATAGCACGACTGAAGCGGATCTTCGCGCGTACTTCGGGACTGTGGCGGCGCCGTCGCAAGTCGTGCTGCCGGTCGATCGGGAAACCGGGCGTCCCCGCGGGTTCGCGTTCGTCGAGTTCCTCGAGCGGCCGCACGCCGAGCAGGCCATTCAGCGGTTCAACGGTCAGATGTTCAACGGCCGTCCGCTCGCGGTCAGCGAAGCGCGCGCGCGGGAAGATCGCGGCCCCGGCGGTCCGGGTCCACGTCCCGGCGGGTTCAGTGGCCCGCGTCCGGGCGGATTCAGTGGCCCACCGCGGCCAGGTGGTTTCAGCGGCGGCGGCGGCGCGCCTCGCCCGGGTGGCGGTTTCGGCGCACCACGTCCCTTCGATCCGTCGGCGCCGGCGGCCCCGCGCAGCCGCAACTTCGGTCCGGATGCGAAGCCGCAGCGCGGCCCGAACGCCAAGGCGAAGAAGAAGGAAGCCGAGCGGCCGCGCGGTCCGATTCCGCTGAAGTTCACCGGCCGGTCCTTCTCGCTCGACGACGACTCGCCGGAAGAGGTGCTGCCGGATATCGACGATTTCGCGACCAGCAAGCCGACCGACGAAGCGGACAAAGCCGGGGACGACGAATAAGGCGGCGATTTCAGGAGATTCAGAGTTCAGAGCTTCGACGAGTTCTGCAATCTGAAATCTGCAATCTGAAATCTGAAATTCCAGGGTCACCTGATGTCTGAAGCCAACATCTGGGCCACCATCCTCGACCGGCTTCGCGGGGATATTGATCCCGAGGAATTCCGCCGCTGGTTCTCGAACTCCTCCTACGCCAGCGACTCCGGCGATCAGATCTCGGTCTGGGTGTCCTCCGCCGCTGAAGGCCGCCACATCCTGCAGAATTACGCCGACCGCATCCAGCGCGAGCTCACGCGCTGGGCCGGACCGACACCGCGCTCCGCTTCATCGCCACCGGCTACTCGGACGAAGAAGACGAGGATCCGGACGACAAGTGAAAAGACCGTGATAACGCAGCGGCCTCGGGAGCTCGGGGCTCGAGGCAGCTGGACCTGACTAACGATCTCGACCTCAGTGCGCTCGTCGGAGCTCGACTCCGAGTCCCGAGTCCCGAGCCCCGAGTGCCCGCATGAAGTGGCATCCAGCCTCTACTGGCGCATCGCAGCGGGGTTCGTCGCCTGCCTGGCGCTGCTGCTCGTCGTGCAGGCCATGCTGTTCGTCTGGGTCGTCGCGCGCTCGGGCTCCACGGTGCCAAACCAGCCGCCCGATCGCTTCGCGCAGACCATCGCGGTTGACGCGTCCGGCGCGCTCGAGCGCGACCCCTCGCTCGATATCGAGGCCTACCTCCGTCAGGAATACTCACGCGACGCGCAGCCGTTCTTCGTCGTGATGGCTGACGGCCGCACGCTGCAGTTGGGCGCGTCGTTTCCGGCGCCGATGATCGAGGAAGCGCGCGCGGCGCCTGACGTTCATGCGCGAGCGCGGCGCGCTGGGACCCGGTGGTCCGGCCGGGCGCGGCTATCCCTTCGAGCCGCGAGGACGCGGCCGGTTTCCGCCCGGCGATTCGTTCGGCCGGGGCGATGGTCCCGGACCAGGCGGCCCCTTTCCGGACCGCGCGAGTTCGGCCGCGGCGGCGGTTTCGAACGGGGCGGACCGGGCGAGCGCGGCGGACCGCGGACCAGGATTTCCGCCGACGCGGCCGGCGCCGATGGTCGTCGGCGGGCGCGTGCTCGCGCTCGTCGTCGTGCCGCCGCAGCCGCCTTTCAGCTTCCTGCTCGTCCGCTACGCGCCCACGCTCGGCGATCGTCGCGCTCGCGACGCTGGTCGTCGGCGCGGTGCTGGCGACGGTGGTGATCTTCGGACCGGCGCGGCGGCGGCTGCGCGCGGTCGAAGACGCGGCGCGGCGCCTCGGCGCGGGCGATCTCAGCGCGCGCGCGCCGTCAACCGGCGGCGACGAAGTGGCGGCGGTCGCCACGGCGTTCAACGCCATGGCCGACGACCTGGCCGCGCGCGCGGACGCGCTGGCCGCGTCCGATCGCGCGCGGCGCCAGCTGCTCGCCGACGTCTCGCACGAGCTGACGACGCCGGTCACCGCGATGCGCGGCTATCTCGAAACGCTGAGCATGCCGGAGTTCGGCCTCGACGAGGCGACGCGGACGCGCTACCTCGGCATCATCGGCGACGAGACGGCGCGCCTCGAGCGCATCATCGGCGATCTGCTCGATCTCGCGCGGCTCGAAGGCGGCGGCGGCTCGCTCGCACGTGGACGACGTGTCGGTCGCGGCAGCTGTTCGAGCGGGTCGCTGGCGCGGCACGAGCGGGCGTCGGCCGCTGCGGGCGTCACGATGACGATGACGATCGAACCGGGCGCAGCCGTCGTGCGCGGCGACCGCGATCGTCTCGAACAGGCGCTGCAGAACCTGGCGGCCAACGCGCTGCGCTACGCGCCGTCGGGATCGTCGATCGAGCTGGGCGCGCGCAGCGTCGGCGACGGCGATCGCGTTCACCGTCACCGATCAGGGCGCGGGCATCGCCGCCGAGCACCTGCCGCACGTCTTCGATCGCTTCTACAAGGCCGACGCGTCGCGCGCCGTTCGGCCAGGGCGCCACCGGCGGCAGCGGCCTCGGCCTCTCGATCGTGAAGGCGATCGTCGAACGCCACGGCGGCACGGTCACGGTCAGCAGCGCGCCAGGCCGGACGACGTTCGAGCTGACAATCCCCGCGCCACAATCAACCGCAGAGATTCAGAATTCGCAGAATTCAGAATTCAGAATTCTGAATTCTCTACGAATTCCGCGTGCTCTGCGGTTGATTTCAGCCTCGTGAAGGCGGCGCGAGTTGCAGCTTGCCGCGGATCTCGTCGAACGCGGTCAGCAGTTCGTGGATCATGCGCGGCACGCGGTTGGCCCGCGCGTAGACCCAGCCGGTTTCGCGCACCAGCTCGTGCCCTTCGATCCGCGCGCAGAAGAACTGCCCGGCGCGCACCTCGCGCGCGATCGCCTGGTACGGCACGATGCCGATGCCCAGGCCGGTCTTGACCATCGCCTTGATGATTTCGACGTTCTCGGTGTCCATCACGATCGGTCGGCTCGATCTTCTCGGTGACGAAGAACGAGTCGATGACGCGGCGCGTCGCCGATCCGGCCTCGAACAGCACGAACGGCTCGCCGGCGAGATCCTGCGGCAGGATCCGCCGCTTCCTCGCCAGCGGATGCGTCGGCATCGTCACGAGCAGCAGTTCCTCGCGCAGCACCGGCACCGTCACGAGATCGGACTCTTCGACCGGCAGCGTCAGCAGCCCGGCATCCATGCGGCCGGCGCGGATCTCCTCGACCGAGCGGCTGGCCGTGGCGACGGTCAGGCGGATGTCGAGCTGCGGATGCACGCGCTTCAGGTGCTTGAGCAGCGGCGGAAACACGTAGAGGCAGACCGTCATGCCGCCGACCAGACGCAGCGTGCCGCGCAGCGCCCGCGTGCGATCGGTGATCGCGCCGACCGTGTCGCGCACGTCCTGGAACACGCGCTGCCCGAGCTGGACCAGGCTCTCGGCCGCCGGCGTCATCCGCACCTGGCGGCCGACCCGCAGGAACAGCGGCTCGCCGAGCTCCTCTTCGAGCAGCGCGATCTGCCGGCTGATCGCCGACTGCGACACGTGCAGCTTGCGCCCGCACGCCGTGAACGAGCCGGTCTCGGCGATCGCCTGAAGGATTTCGAGCTGGCGGAGATCCATGTGTGAAATGAGGATTACAGAATCGAGAGATTGCGGCAAGACGACGCGTACTCTTCGATGCGTCGAGCAGCGCGTGGCGTTTACGGTCGGGAACTAGCCGGAGCGAGCACGGACAGCTCGGCGATCCACCAGGGGATGCCCGGCTCCTCGCCGGTCTGCCGCAGGCGCACGAAACGCGCGGACGTCGCCGGAAAGTCGATCGCGAGCGGGACGGTGCCGGGCCGATCGACCGCAGCACGCACGGTGGCGACGGACGTCTCGCCGCTCCACGCGTCCGACCACGTCGCCCGATCCAGTGAGACGTCAACGGTCAGCTGGCGCGGAAACCCGAACGAGAACGCGCCCATCTCGAACACGATCGACGCGATATCGTGCGGTGCGCCGAGATCGACGATGACCTCCTCGTCGCCGCGTTGACCGGCGCCGGAGCCCCATGCGGTCTCGACCGTGCCGTCCTGCATCCGCCCGACATCTTCCGGATGACGGTTGGCGACGAGGGCAGCGATCGGCAGCGGCGTGCCGCGCGGCACCGCCGGCCGCGCGCGCGGGTGCATCACGAACACGTCCCAGTTCGAATCGGACGGCCGTCGCTCGACGCCCGGCTCGCGCTGGAGCGCGTCGACGGCTGGCAGCGTGCCGCCGGCTGGCCGGCGCATCGCGATCCCAATGTCAGCGCCGGGCGCGAGCTCGCCGATCGCCGCGAACTGCTGTGCGCCAATCGCCTCCGCGAGCGGCAGGTAGTGCGGCGGATAGTAGCCGCTGAACGCATTGACGAGCGGGAGCCGGTGCGACATCGAACGGTACAGCGCGCCAAAGTCCACCGCCGGGTCAGCCGGCGGCAGTTCGATCACGGCCGCGACACTCTGCCACTGCGGCCCGCTCTCCGGGGCAGGCGCGACCGGCATGCGGATCCATCCGTCCAGGAAGAGGCCCACGCAGATCGCGGCCACGACGGCCGTGTTCCTGAGCGCGGCCAGCGGCGCGCGCGCAATGGCGAACGCGAGCAGCAGCGACTGACACAGGACCGCCAGCATCGCGAATCGCGCCGGCACACGAAGCACTTCGAACCCGGGCAGGCGCATGAGCCATGCGTACGGCGGTTCGTAGAGGATCGGCCGGCCAAGCAGCCGGGGCTCGGGGCCGAGAGCCAGCACGTAGGCCGCCGCGGCGGCGACGAGGTAGAACACCACGACGGAGTGCTCGCGCCAGGCGCGGCGCATCCACGCGCTCCGCGCCGAGGCGAGGAGCCGGAACGCGACGGCCATCGAAAACGGTTTGTGAAAATCGCTGACGCGTCAGCGGCCCGATCCGCCACGGCCCGAACGACAGCGCGCTGAAGGCGATGAGTCCGGCCACCACCGCGAGCGCGATGAAAATGCGCCGGTCCGGCGTGGACTGCTCTTCGCGGAACCGGCCGCGGCGCCATTCGACCAGCAGCCACGCCGCGCCGACGCACACGATCGTCACGCCGGGAAAGATGGCGGTTTCAGGACGGAGGCGATCCAAGGCGCGCGCCCCAGATCACGAGATCGGGCGGTGCGCTCAACACGTCGGCGATGTCGGCGCCGAAACGCCTTGATCTCGTTGATGTCGCGAACCAGGTGCAGGTACGCGTGGACGCTGCGATACGTCAGGAGCGCCGGGAGCATGGGCAGCGCCGCCAGCACCCAGGCGGCCAGCACCGCGCCGAACGTCCGGATGTCGCGCGCGAACCACAGCATCCAGAGTCCGATCAGCACGGACAGATGAAACATCGCGTAGCCGTTGGACAGTGACTGCATCAGCCAGGCCGCGCCGAACAGCGCGAGCATCGACACCGCGCGCGTTCTGAGATACCGGTGGAGACCGAGCAGCGCCAGCGGCGCCCAGTAGTAGGACAGCATCTGCACGTGCGAGAGCTGCGCCATCCGGTATGGCGCGCACGCGAATGCCAGCCCGGCGACGAACGCCGCGTCGCGACGGCCGGTCAATTCGAGCGCAAGCGCGTAGGTCGCCAGCGCGCACAGCGGAAATGACGCCAGCACGGTGATGTTGTAGGCCGCCAGCGGACTGTGCGTCAGCCACTGCACCGGCGCCGAAATCGGCAGCAGCCCGACCAGGATCTCCGACAGCGCCATCGCGTTCGCCATCGGAAAGAAGATCGGCGCGCTCCACCACCGCGCGGTGAACGGCGTCGCCTGCGTGCTCCACCACAGAATCCACGTGTTGAGGATGGGATCGCCGCCGTCGTGCGCGACCACCGAAGCGGGATGGGCGATGACCGGGAAGGTCAGCGCCACGGTGACGGCAACGTAGACGAGAACTGGAAGGAGCCAGCGGCGAAACAAGGCGCCGCGATTGTAGTTCAGGCGTTCCGCTGACCCGGAACGACCGATCTCAGCAGCCGGCGACGGCGGGGGAACCGGGCGACGAAGCGACTGGAGGCTTGGCGCCTCGACCCGGATTCCCCCGCTCTGATGCGCCGGGCACGGAACCTGCCCAACTAGTCAGCGGCGGCAGATGCGTATCTCTATAGACGAGAAACCCCGCCTCAAAGTTAGACGGACACTTAGACGCCGTTTGGCGGGAAATGGATGGCGCCGCGCTGAAAACGCGGACGGCTACAGGCCGGGGAGAAGGACCGGCTTCGCTTCGCGGTTCCACCCTTCGTCCCAGGTCGGACGAGCCGATCGGCGGGCGCCGGTCCGGAGCCGTTCGAGCAGCGATTGATCGGCGGGAAACGTTTCGAAGAGATCGAACAGGACATCCGCCAGCTGCCGGCCTGTCGAAAACAGCAGTCCGTTGTCGCCGTGCCGGACGCGTTCCGCCAGGCACGCCCCGTAGTCGAGCGCGCAGACCGGCACGCCCGCGCCGAAGAGATCGGCAATCTTCATCGGAATGTCGAGCCCCGACGATGACCGATGGAGGCAGAGGCCGAGGTCGGCGCTGCCGACGACGCGCGGATATTCTTCCGGTTCGAGCCAGCGGGTGCGAAGCTGGACGCGCCGCGCCGGCAGGCCCGCGAATCGCCGCTCGAACTGCAGGCGCCGCGCGCCGTCGCCCGTCACCAGGATGACGAGATCGGTGAAGCGCCGATTCGGCGCCGCGGCCTCCCAGCCGCGAATCCGATCCTCCAGGCGCAGCACGGCGTCGATCACGAGATCGAAGTCCTCGTCCTCGGTCCAACTCGTCGGGCAGACGATCAGGCCGCTGACCCCGAGGCGCACGCCGAGACGGCCGAACAGCCCCTGCCGGAATTGTTCGCGCTCGCTCCGCTCGAGCGGCGTGAACACGGCAGCCGGCCGGTCGTACAGCACGTGCGCGGTCGTCGCGCCGAACCGGCTCTGGAGGAACGCGGCCAGGCCGCGCGACACGCAGATGTTGGCGTCAACGATCCGCGCGTCGCGCCGCTCGTACCAGCGCGCCAGGCGCACCGCCGGATGCCAGCGCCCAAGGCGCAGCCGCAGCACGGTGTATCCGAGGTTGTGCCAGTCGACGACGAAGCGGACGTTCTTGCGGTGCAGCGCAGAACCAGCTGACGCGCGAGCGTCGGAAACGCCGGCGGATTCTGCGCGAGCACGAGGTCGGCGCGCGGCAGGACGCCGCAGCTGCCGCCAGAGCCGGTAACTCAGTCGCAGCGTGTCGAAGATCGCGACGATCGCGTAGCCGACCGCCGAGGATCTGGCGGAGCGCGGCGAGTGGACGGCTTGATGCGGTGAACGGTGATGCGCGGCGCGTCGTTGACCGCCTTCGGCAGCGGCGTGCCTTCGTAGCCGACGAAGTCGACGTCCACGCCGCTCGCGGCGAGGGCGCGAGCGTGGTACTGCATCCGTGCGCTTCGTCCGAGATCGGCGAGCGCGAGAACGACGGCGCGCATTGGGGGAATTCGCGGAAGGGTCGCGCCATTATAGACGAAGCTCACGCGACCTTCGGCAAGCGCAGCCGGATCAGGCGGACGACCGCACGCTCGTCGCGCGCCAGACCTTGCTCAGCTCCGCACGCGCGCGGCACGGCTCTCGCGGAATCGTCGCACCGTCCAGATACGCGTCCAGGACCGCAGGGTGGATGTAGCACTTGCGGCAGACGGCCCGGGTATTCCCGAGCCGTTTTGCCACCGTTTCCACGGCGCGCACGATGTTGCGGTTCGCCTCCGTGCGGCTCTCAAATCCGGGAGCCTCCGACAGTTCGCCGGCCGCCAGGACGGTTCCCGCCCAGGTCCGGAAATCCTTGGCGGTGAAGTCGGCGCCGCTGATCGTCCGCGCAGGTACTCGTTCACGTCGGACGATTCGATGGTGCGAGGCGTGCCGTCGGCGTCGACGTACTGGAACAGCTCGTAGCCGGGCAGCTCGCGGCACGCCTTCACGATCTTCGCGAGGCGGCGATCCTCCAGGTCCACGGCGTGCGAGACCCCGCTCTTGCCCTTGAACGCGAAGCGCAGCCGGGATCCGTTGACCTTCGCGTGCCCGTCGCGCATGGTCGTCAGGCCGATCGATCCGTTGTCCCGCGCGTATTCCTCGTTGCCGATGCGAATCAGTGTCTTTTCGAGCAGCTGGACGACGGCCGCGAGGACCTTCTCGCGCGGCAGGCCCGGCTGTTCGAGATCGCGTGCGCAGCGGCGGCGAATGCCGGGCAGCGCCTCGGCAAACGCGATCAGACGGCCGTACTTCACATCGTCGCGCACATCGCGCCAGCGCGCGTGATAGCGATACTGCTTGCGCCCGCGGGCGTCGCGGCCGGTCGCCTGCAGGTGGCCGTGCGGAATCGGGCAGATCCAGACGTCCGTCCACGCGGGCGGAATGACGAGCGATTTGATGCGTTGCAGATCGGTACGCGCGGTTACGCGTCCTGCCGTCGGCCGTCACGTAGCGGACGCGAGTCCGTGGAACCGATGCGGCGGATGCCGGGCATGCCTGCGGTCGTTGACGTAGCGCAATCCCGCCGCACGAGCCGACGCCAGCGGATCGAGGTCATCCACGCTCCCGGTTAAAGCAAAGCGCCTTCCAGGTTACTCAGGAGCTTGGCCACAGCTTTTCGCCCGTGATCAGGCGCACGCGCCGCTGCAGGGTGACGTAGGCCCATGCCCACTCGGTCATGACCGCGAGCCGGTTGCGGAAGCCTATGAGCCAGAAGATGTGCAGGAATACCCAGAACAGCCAGGCGAAGAAGCCGGACGCCTTTATCGGTCCGATATCGGCGACGGCGGCGGCCTCGACCGATGACCGCCATGTTGCCGTAGTTCGTGTAGCGGAACGGCTCGAGCGGCTGACCGCGGAGCGCGCGCAGCGACGTTGCGCGCGGCGTGCGTGCCCTCCTGCATCGCCACCTGCGCGACGCCGGGCAGCGGCTTGCCGTCCTGCTGCAGCGCGCAGACGTCGCCGGCGACGAACACGTCCTGGCGGCCGGGAATCGTCAGGGTCGGCTCGGCGAGCACCCGGCCGGCGCGATCGAGCGGCACGCCGAGCGACTTGACGAGCGGTGAGGCGGCGACGCCCGCCGCCCACAACACCGTCTGCGCGGCGATCCGTTCTTCGCCGACCTTGACGCCGTCCTGATCGACGGTCGTGACGATCGCGTTGGTGCGCACTTCGACGCCCAGGCGCTCGAGCGAACGGCGCGCGCGCTCCTGCGAGCCGCGGCGGAAATGTCGCCGAGGATCGCCGGGCTGCCTTCGAGCAGCAGGATGCGCGCCGACTCCGGTCGGATGTTCCGGAAATCCTTCCGCAGCGATTGCCGCGCGATCTCGGCGAGCGCGCCGGCGAGCTCGACGCCGGTCGGTCCGCCGCCGACGATCACAAATGTCAGCAGCCGGCGCTGCGCGTTCGCGTCGGTCTCGCGCTCCGCCGCTTCGAACGCGAGCAGCACCTGCCGGCGAATCTCCAGCGCATCGTCCAGCGTTTTCAGTCCCGGCGCGCGCTGCGCCCATTCGGGATGACCGAAGTACGCGTGCGCGGCGCCGGTCGCGACGATCAGGTAGTCGTAGCGGAGTTCCGACTCGCCGCCGCCCGATCGCCGCCGCCGGGATCGAGATGCACGCCTTGTTCGCGGTATCGATCGCGCGCGCGTCGGCGAGCAGCACGCGCACGTTCTGCTGATGGCGCAGCACCCATCGAATCGGCGACGCGACATCGCCCGGCGACAGCGCGGCGGTCGCGACCTGATACAGCAGCGGCTGGAACAGGTGATAGTTGTGACGATCGATCAGGGTGACGCGCACCGGCGCGTCGCGCCAGCGCACGCGCGGCGTCGAGCCCGCCGAATCCCCCGCCGAGGATCGACGACGTGTGGAAGATCGCTCACGTAGGGGATAATACTTGACGGTTATGGCGACACCCGTCAGCACCGAGGACGCGCAACATCCCGCTGGGCGGACCCGCATCGGTCGTCGACACGCGCCTGCCCGCTCGATTGTCCGGATGCCTGCAGCCTGGCGGTCACCGTTCGGCACGGCAAGCTCGTCAAAATCGACGGCTCGCAGAAGAACCCGACGACCGCCGGATACATCTGCAACAAGGTGCGCGGGTTCGGCGATCGCATCTACGGACCCGATCGCCTGCTCCATCCCGGCGTCCGCAAGGGGCGCAAGGGCGAGGGACGATTCGAGCGCGCGTCGTGGGACGAAGCGATCGAGTTGATCGTCGCAGCGGATGGAGAGCGCGAAGGCCGAGTTCGGCGGCGAATCGATCCTGCCCGTATTCCTACGGCGGATCGAACGGCCTGCTCACGCAGGACAATTTCGACGCGACGCTGTGGCGCCGCTTCGGCACGTCGCGGCTCGCCCGCACGCTGTGCGCGGCGCCGACCGGCGCGGCCAACATGGCGCTCTACGGCAAGATGCCGTCGGTCGTCTACGCGGACTACCCGCACGCCAGGCTGATCATTCTGTGGGGCGTGAACCCGTCGGCGTCCGGCATTCATCTCATCCCCTACGTGCGCGAGGCACAGAAAAACGGCGCCACGCTGATCGTCATCGATCCGCGATCGACCGCGCTGGCGCGATCGGCCGACGTGCACCTGGCCGTCAAGCCAGGCACCGACGTCGCCGTGGCGCTGGCGTTCCACCGCTACCTCTTCGCCAACGGTCACGTGAACGCGGAATTCCTCGCGCAGCACACGAAGAACGCCGACAAGCTGCGGGCGCGCGCCGAGGAGTGGACGATCGACAAGGCGGCGGAGCTGGCCGGAATCGAGCCGGCGCTGCTCGAGCGCGCGATCAAGCTGTACGCCGACACGTCGCCGGCGCTCATCCGCTGCGGCTGGGGCCTCGAGCGCAACCGCAACGGCGGCAACGCCGCGATGGCGATCCTGTCGCTGCCGGCGGTCGGCGGAAAATTCGGCGTGCGCGGCGGCGGCTACTCGATGAGCAATTCCGCGTCGTGGGACATCGAGAAGCCGTGGATCGGCGCGCCCGAAGCGGCCACGCGCATCGTCAACATGAATCACCTGGGACGCACGCTGCTCGACGCCACCGATCCGCCGGTCAAGGTGCTGTTCGTCTACAACTGCAATCCGGCGGCGACGGTGCCGGATCAGCACCGCGTCACGCGCGGCCTCGAGCGCGAGGATCTCTTCACGGTCGTGTTCGACCAGGTGATGACCGACACGGCGCTCTACGCGGACGTCATCCTCCCCAACACCACGTTCCTCGAAGGGTACGATTTCGCGAAGGCCTACGGGCCGCTGAACATCGACCTCGGCCGCCCGGCAATCGACGCGGTCGGCGAATCCCGCTCCAATGCGGATGTCTTCGGCGAGCTGTGCAGCCGCCTCGGCGTGCTGCAGGAGGACGAGCCGACGGGCGAGCTGGACCTGCTGGTCCGCGTGCTCGATTCGCTGCCGGGCACGATCGGCGACGATCTGCGCAACGATCGCCGGCCGATTCCCGCATTCGGCGAAGCGCCCGATCCAGTTCGTGGACGTCTTTCCGAAGACTCAGGATCGCAAGGTGGACCTGTTTCCCGAGGCGCTCGAGCACAGCACTCCGCTTGGCCTGTATCGCTTCCAGCCGGATCCGGCGACCGAAGAGTATCCGCTGACGCTGATCTCGCCCGCCAGCGACCGGACGATCAGCTCGACGCTCGGCGAGCTGTCCGCGGACCGACGTCAAGCTGCTCATGAATCCGCACGACGCGGCCGCGCGCGGCCTCGCCGACAACGAGCTCGTGCGCATCTTCAACGCGCTCGGCGAAGTGCACTGCGCCGTCAACGTCCTCCCGACGATTCGTCCCGGCACCGTGAGCCTGCCCAAGGGCCTGTGGCGCCGCAGCACGCGTAACGGCGTCACCGGGACCGCGCTGGTGCCCGATACGCTTGACCGACATCGGCAGCGGCGCCTGTTTCAACGACGCGCGCGTGCAGGTGGCAGCGCTGCCGGTCGCGTAGCGTCACTGCTTGGGCTCTAGGCCTTGGGCTCTAGGCTTTGGGCTCTAGGCTTTGGGCTCCAGGCTCCAGAATTCCCAGCCCCGAGTCCCGAGCCCCAGTCCCGAGTCCCAGTCCCAACCTCCAACCTCCAACCTCTATCGGGTAAAGAGGATGATCAGGTCCGCCCCGGTGCCCTGAGTCCGCCGGAAAACGGACTGCTGCGTGGTCGTGCCCTGTTCGATGTTCGTCTGCAGCCGCAGCCAGTTCGTAATGGCGTATTCGACGATGAGGTTCGTCACCGACGCATCGCCGACGAATCTCCTGGACTTTCAGATACAGGTTCGGCCCGAGTTGCTGACCGACGGTGAACTCGGCGGCGGTGTGACTGTCAGGCGCGACCTGGATTTCGAACAGATCGAGGTTCAATGCGCGGCCGATGGACTGCGAGATCTGCCCGGTCACCGCACCGACCGCAAGCGACTGCGCGCGCTGGGCGACCGAAATCTGCTCGCCGGCGCCCAGCGTGCTGAGCGGCTGATTGAAGATGATCAGCGCCATGATGTCCGCCTCGGGCTGCGGCGGGACGCTGCTCAACTGGATCTCCGGCTGGTTCAACCGCCCGCGCACGTTGACGTGCGCCTCGACGCCCTGAATGATGCGCTGCGTGCGGATGTCCAGCATCGGGTTGAAGTCTTCCAGGCCGTCGAAGCGGACGGTGCCGTCCCGCAGGATATCGAAGCGGCGTCCCTGGAAATCGTAGTTGCCGCGCACCGTGTTGACGGTGCCGGTCAGCCGCAGCCTGCCGCCGGGCTCCTTGACGGCAGTCAGGTCGCCGCCGAGCGTGACGTTGAGCGCGCCGAGACCGACGACGGCGCCGGGCGGTTGCAGGTCCCGCGCGATGATCACGAGATCGTCGGGCACGGTGACATGAACGTTCATCCGGAGGGCGTCGAAGAGCGGTTGTTGCTGTTCTGCCGGCTTCGATGCGTCGGCGGCGGCCGGTTTGGCCGGCCCGTACTCAATCTGCGTCGTCGAGTACGCGGACGAGGCGCCGGTAGCGGCGAGGATCTCGTCGAGATTGATCTTCCCGCTGGTGACGCCGAAATAGCCTTCGACCTGCGGCTTGCGGAGTTCGCCCACCAGTTCCATGGCGCTCTGCACGCGCAGGTTGCCCATCGCGTTGTCGATGATCTTGAAATCCTCGGCGTTCACGTAGAGATGCACGCCGCCGACCTCGCCCTCGTGGACCGCCAGATCACCGGTGATCGACAGCGCGGCCTGGTGATTGTCGAGCACCGTGAACTGATCGATGTGGACGCGGTCGGCCTCGAGGTTCACGCGGCCGGCGATATTCGTGTAGTTCACGCCGGTCGCATCCACCTTCATCGCACCGTCGGCGACGACCAGCGTGCCGGTCGGATGCGGATCGTCCGCGGCGCCGCCTATGTGGAGATGCGCTTCGAGTGTGCCGGCGACGCCGGTGACGGCGGTCGTGAACCCCTGGATGAGACCGAGACCGAGCGGGCTGCTGTCGACGGTCACGTCGATGCGATCCGCCGCAGAGACCGGCTCGCTGTGTCCCGGCGCGCGCTCCGCCGAACCGGGACGGAACGCGGCCGCCGGCACGTAGCCTTTCGCCGTGATCCACTGCGTCTCGTTCTGCTGCAGCCGCGTATCGATCGTCAGGCCGGCTCCCTCGTAGCGCGCGGTCCCGCCGAACGTCTGATAGTGGAATTCGCGGAAGCCGCCGTTGGTCACCTGAAAATCCGCGGACACGTGCGGGGCCTCGGTCGTCCCGCCGACGACGGCCTTTGCGTTCAGGCTGCCGGTGAACTGCGGCGGACGAAGCAGCAGCGCATCGACGCTCGCGAGATCGACCGACTTCAGCTCCACATCGAGGGCATCGTCGGCTTCCCCGAACGAACCCCTGGCCGAAATCTCCTGCGCGCCGTTCACGAGCCGGATGCCGTCGGTCGTGACCACGCCGTTGGCGTATTGAATTGCCGGCGCGTCGCCCGCCGGCACCTGCCAGGTCTGATTGGCGGTCTGAATCGACAGACGCTCGAGGTGCACTTCCTGATGATCGGGGTGCAGCGTCAGCGAGCCGTTCGCGTTGGCGGACCGGTTGGGTTGTTTGGCGCTCGCGTCGAACGTCAGCCGGTGATCCGCGTAGGTGGATTTCTCCGTCAGCTCGTTGATGTTCTGGCCGGCCACGGTCAGAAACGTGGCGTGACCGTCCGATTCGACCGAGACGCGTTCGAGTCCAGATCCGGCACGTGGACGACGTAGGCGGACTGGACGGTCAGTGCGGAGTTGTCCTTGTACTTGATGTCGCCCGCTTCGAGCGTTCCCGTCGCCGTCAGCAGTGTCCGATTGCCGGTCAACACGCCGTTGACGTTGCCGAGCCCGGAGACGTCGATATCGGCGAGCCGCGCGAGCTCGCCGAGCCGCGGCGAATCGATCTTGAACTCGAGATTGGATTGACCACTGTCGTTCAACGCCACCGTGCCATGTGCGGTGGCATTGGCGTCAACGCCCGTCACGTCGAGTTGACGGACCGTCGCCACCTGATCGCGATAGTCGGCATCGAGCGTGGCTTTCGAAATCGCCAGGCCGCCGATTTCGGACGGCTCGAGCGTCGCGCGAATCGTGCCCTCGACGGTCTCGGGACGCACGCCCGTGGAGATGTCGCGCAGGGTGGCGTCCACGTCAAACTGGCCGGCGATGATCCCTTTCAGCGTCGCCTTCTGGCTGACGACCGCCGGATCGAAGTCGGCGAGCGATCCCGAAGCCGTGATGCGAGCGACGTTGTGATCGACTGACGCGGTAAACATCGCGGTTGGCAGGCGGCCGCCGAACATCGCCGCGTCGCTCACCGTGCCGCTCGCCATCGCGGTCAGGGTGTCGAGCGTGGTGCCGCTGCCCTCGCCGGTAATCCGGGCATTGAATCGGCCGCGGTACGTTTCCGACACGAGCGACGGGATATGAAAGGCGGCGCCGATCCGCTCGAGATCGACATCCGTCACGCTCGCGTCGGCGCGGTACGCGAGATCGGAACCGCGGGTATCGAGCGTGACCTGACTGCCAGGCGCAATCGTCACGCCCGGGACGGTCGTTTCGTCGAACGTGGCATCGAGCACAACCCGGGTGCCACGAAGCCCGCGCGACTTTCCGAGGGTCTGCGAGCCGACGACGTGGTAGGCGGCGTTGACGTTCGTGGAGACGACTGGCGCTCCGAGACCGCGTGGCAGGCGATCGAGATCGAGATGCCGGAGCTGGCCGCGTAGATCGAGCCTGAGCGGCTCGTCCCGTTCCGGAATGACGACCCGCCCTCGCGCCGTGGTGCTAGTCCCGTAGAGGCCGGCGCGGGCCTCGACGTCGAGTTGACGTCCGGCTACGCGCGCGTTCGCGTGCACCTGTTCCGCGGCATAACCGGCGCCCGCAAGACGGGGCGCATCGACAGTCACCGTGCCCTTGACGGTGTTCAGGTCGGCGAAGCTGCGCGCATGCACATCGAGTTGAATGTCGCCGGTCAGGTCGGTCGATCCCGCGCCGCTGACGATCGGATCGAGATCGAGATGCGCGATCGCCACGTGACCCTTGATCGCGCGCTCCGGCGATACGACATCGGCCGTCAATTGCCCGATCGCCTGGCCGGCAGACGATCGCACGTTGGCCTCGATCTTCAGGCGATCGAGCGGACCATCCAAGGCGAACTCGTAGACCGGCTGAACGTGAACCGCGGCCAGCGCGGGCACGAGCGCGGACAACTCCGCCAGCGACGTCTTGTCCGACGACACGCGCAGATTGAGCACCGGCGACGCGGTGAGATAGTTCTGAATCGCGCCGCCGATTTCGAGCGATGTCTCCTCCGTTCGAACCGCGATGTCTTTCAGGAAGACCGTGTCGTCGCGTACCGCGATGCCGCCGGACAAGCCGTTCAGGCCGATGTACGGCGACGCGGTGCGAAATGACACGTGCGCGATGTCGAACGAAAAGCGGACCGGCTCGTAGGCGAACGACAGCTTCGCGTCCAGGTGTTCGATCCGCCGGGGAATCCTGACCACCGGGTCCGCCGGTTCGACGCGATCGTCCACGGTCACCGTCGCGTCGCTGATGCCGATCGTGTCCACGCGAATCGGAGACGCCGGTCCCTGCCGATCCGCCTCGGTCTCCTGTTTCCGGATCAGTCGTGCGATGGCCCATCCGTTCTCGTCGTGCGAGAGATGCACGACCGGCCTGGTCAGGCGAATCGCATCGATCGACAGCCCGTGGGTCGCAATTTGATAGAGGTTGTAGTCGAGGCCGATGCTGTCGACCGTGATGACCGGCTCGCCATGCGTGGCGACCGCAATCTGCTGCAGTTCGAGGCCCGAAAAAAGATTCCCGCTGAGTTGGCCAATGGTCAGCTCGCCATCGAGGTAGCGATTGGCCTGTGCAACCACGTAGCCGCGCAGCCGATTCCTGAACCACGCCGTCTGCGAAACCGTAACCGCCGCCGCCGCAGCCCCCATCGCGAGGATGACGACGATCGCCAACACCCGCAAGAGCTGCCGCACCACTCGCATGCCCATAGGCAATGCAAGGACCGAACCCCCTCAGCTGGAACACTGGCAATTGAGGAATTAAGGAATTAAGGAATTGAGGAATTGGGAATTAGGAATGGCCGGATCGCTTCACTGGCCCGGCTGTTCCAGATACACTGCCGCGATGCCAGCACCCGCGCTGCAGGCGCGGCCGGCCTGGCGGCGCATCGCCGGGCGCATTCGGCGCGCCCTCTTTCGCGGCCTGACCGTCGTCGATCGCCTGCGGCCGTCGCGCCGCGACGCCCTCCTGCCCCCGGCGCACCTGCGCTTCTACTACTACGGCACGGCCGATCCGGCGGCGTTCGCGCGCGCCTGCGTCGGCGCGCGCACCGAGGTCCTGAGCCACGGCCTCGCGCCGCACCATCGCGTGCTCGACATCGGCCCTGGTATCGGCATTCTTGCGCTCGGGCTGGTTGACTTCCTCACAGCCACGTACGACGGCCTGGAGATCCATCCCGAGGCCGTCGCATGGTGCCAGCGCGCCATCACCCCGCGCTATCCGGCGTTCCGGTTCCATCGCGCGGACGTCGCGAGCCGCGCCTACAACCCGGCTGGGACGACGACGGCCGCGTCCTACCGGTTTCCGTTCGAGGATCGCGCGTTCGACTTCGTGATGCTGGGATCGGTCTTCACGCACATGCTCCCCGACGAGGTCATGCACTATCTTCGCGAGATCGCGCGCGTGCTCGAGCCGGGCGGCGTCGCCGTCATCAGTTGGTTTCTTCTCGACGAAGAATCGCGACCCCGTGTCGACGACGGCTGAGCTTCATGTCATTCGGCGTGCGCCACTCGTCTGGCGTGTGCCGGCTGCACGACGCCACCGTGCCGGAAGCGGCCGTGGCCTTCGAGGAAACGTTCGCCCTGAACGCGATCGCCGCCGCCGGCTTTCGCGTGCGCAATCGCCGTCGCGGCGCCTGGGCGACCGGCCGCAAGAACGATCAGGATGTCCTGACGCTTGTATCCGAGCCCGAACCCGGAACTTCGGAAGTTGAATTCCTGAATTCCCAATTCCTTGAATTCCCAATGAGTTACTTCCTTACTTCCTTACTTCCTCAACTTCCGCTGTAAGCTCTAGAAAGCCTGCCCAATGCTGAAATGAATGCGCCACTGGCGCGCTTGAGGTGCGCCGTTCACCTGCAGGCCATCGATGGGGTTCAGCTGATAGCCGTAATCGAAGCGGATGGGACCGACCGGGGTCCGATAGCGGAGGCCGGCGCCGATCGCGTAGCGGAGCTCGTTCAAGTCGACCGAATGGCGATCGGCCCAGACGTTGCCGCCGTCGAGAAACAGCACGCCGCTCAGCGCCCCGCGCAGCCCGATGCGGGCCTCGGAGTTGAACCCGAGCAGCACGTTGCCGCCGATCGGCAATCCGCTGCCACCGAGCGGACTGACTTCGTAGCGGCCCCAGCCGCGAAGATTGCTGGCGCCGCCGAGGAAGTACTTCCTGGAGAACGGCACCTGCGTCGGATCGTCATTGGCCGCGCGGATGTTCCCGAATTGCACGCGGTTCGCGATCACCAGGCGTTTGCTGATCGGCAGATAGTGACGCGCGTCGCCTGAGGTCGAGTAGTAGTTGAAGGTGCCGGGCAGCCACTCACCGGCTTTTTCGACGTGCAACGCGACCTGATAGCCGTGGCGCGCGTTCAACACGTTGTCCGCCGTCGAACGCTGGAAATCGAGACCCACCGTGCTCAGCGTCCCCGACTGCGTGTTCGTCGTCGGATCGAGGCCGAGCGCGATCAAGTCGTTGTATAGCTTCGGATCGTCCAGGACCTCCTGGGTAATCGCGCTGTTGGTGCGTTCGCTGGCCACCGAGACGGTCCACGACATCTTCTCGTTGATCCGGTTCGCCAACGCAAGCCGCGCACCGGTGACGATCGAGTTATAGGCCGGCGTGTAGGTGTACCACTTCTGACCGTCCATGCCGAGCGTGGACCCGGAAAAGAAAAATGCCGGCTGCTGAAAATCGAGGCGCACGCCGCGATCGAGGCTCGACCAGCGGGCGTGCACGCCGGCCGATCGGGCGCCGCCGAGGAAGTTCACGTGGTGATACTCGCCGTCCACGCGCGCTTTTTCTTCCGTGCCGTAGCCGATGCCGCCGTTGATGCGCTGGTGGCGCCCCTCGGCGACCGTCACGCGCGTGGTGACTTCAGGGCTTTGCTGTTCGGCGTCCATCGACTCGATGTTGACGAACTGGAACAACTCCATCGCGTAGAGACGGCGCTGCGTCTCCTGCACCGCGCTGCGCCGGTAGATTTCACCCGGCTTGAACGTCAGCTTCCGGCGAATCACGTTGTCGCCGACGCTCTTGTTGCCGACGATCTGCACGGGGCCGAAGTGCGCCAGCGTTCCGGGTTCCGCCGTGAAGACGACGTTCGCCTGCTTGCCGGTCGGCCCATCCTCTTCGTCCGTCGTGACCCGGCTGTACGGATAGCCGTGATCGCGCAGTTCGTTGAGTGCCATTTCGTGCGCGAGGACGACGGACTCGCGATCGCGCGGCTGTCCGACGTGGAGCGGCATGCGCTTCCGCAGGTCGCCGAGGTGAGCGGCGGGAATCACGTCGAACCCTCTGAGTTCGACGGTCGTCACCATCACCGGTGCGCCTTCGGCGATCGTCAACGAGACGTCGACCTCGTCCTGTTTGCTGTTGAGTTTGACGTCGAAGCCGGCCACCCGCGCATCCGGATAGCCCCGATCCGAATAAAAGGCCTGGATCCGCTTCAGGTCCTCCTCGAATCGCGACCGGTCGAAGTAGTTGCGCTGCTTCGACCATGGCAACCGCACTCCAAGAAGTGGAATCGTGCTGTCCTCCCGTGTGGCCAGGGCGTTCTTCAATTGACCGCTGTCAACCGCGCTGACACCCTTGAACGCAATGGAATGGACCGTAACGGTCCCGTTTTCGCGGCAGGCTGCCGTAGTGAGGAGGGTCAGAAACAGGAAAACGGGCAGGGTGCGAACCATGCTTTCGCATGGAAACACAACCCGTGCCCGTTTTCCGGAGGACTAGCGAACGTTGACGACGAGCGCCGCGCGCCGGTTCAGGCGGCGGGTTTCTTCTCTCGAGTTGTCGAACTTCGGTCGTTCCTCACCGTAGCTGATGGTCCGGAGGCGGTCCGTCGCGATTCCCCGGCTTACCAGGTAATCACGCACGGCGTTCGCTCTGCGGTCGCCAAGGGCGAGGTTGTATTCCGAGGTGCCGATGCTGCACGTATGGCCTTCGATCTCGATGCGCAGCGTCGGGTTGTCTCTCAGGGTCGTCACCGCGTCATCCAGAAGCCGCGTGGCCTCCGGCCTGAGCGTGTACCGGTCGAAGTCGAAATAGACGTCTTCGAACGTGTAGTTCCTGACCGGAGCAGGCGCGGGTGCCGGAGCAGGCGCGGGTGCCGGGGCAGGCGCCGGAGCAGGCGCTGGTGCCGGAGCGGGCGCCGGTGCCGGAGTTGCCGCGACCGGTACGGGTGTCGGCGGCGGGGGCGGCGTCGAGTGCACGCCCGGGTGATAGCCGACGCGAACCTGCCAGTCGAAGTAGTCGCCTGACGGATCGCTGTCCGCCCCGAACCCGCTGCGATTCTGCTGCGGCAGGTTCCAGCTCACGCCGCCACCGACGAAGAACCCTTTCTTGCTCCGCCACGTGAGCGCGGCGGTCGCACGGGTGATGTTCTCCGTCGACGAAATGAGCGGCGATCGCGACCCGTCGATGCCGACGAGCGGCGAGTTGAGCGTCACCGTGTCCGAGCTCGGGACAATGCCGTTCACTTCGAAGTCCGCGATCAGCGAAGTCTTGAACGACACGCCCGTCCCGACGCCCCAGCGAAACGCGCCGCCGGGACCGTCTGCGACGATGTCCGGCTGACCGCGCCACTCGTAGCCTCCGTAGCCCGCGAGTTCCGCGTTCCGTTTCATGTTCTTACTGACGACGAAATCGGCCAGGAAATCGGTTTTCCCGGTCGATACGCCCTTGTCCGAATCGCCGGTCGGCGCCTTGAGGATGCCGCGCACCGCCATGGCGACGGGTTTCGACTGTCGCTGGGACCAGATGTTGACCTTGGCGCCAAGATAGAGATCGCCGACGGAATTGCCGGTCCAGTACTGGTTGACCCCGGGATATTGCGAGACTACGCCGCCGACCTTCTCACTGTTGATGAAGATCGGACGGAAGTCGCGATCAATGCGGGTGTCGAACAGCAGCGATGCGAACACCTCGGCGCGATCGCGGAAACCATAGGCCGCGGTACCCGCGAAGTCGCCGATATTCGAGAAACCCTGGATGTAGTTGGTTCCTCGACGATAGCCGCTACCCGACCATTTCCCTGAAGCGAGTACTTCCGCTGTAGGAACAAACCACAGACCCGTATCGCCCAGAAACGTCGTGGTTGCTGGCGTAAGTGGTTCCGTGGATGTCCCGGAAGAACCGGACTGCGCGCTCGCGCTTGACGCAAGGGCGACTAGCGCGCAGGTAACCACGGCGCATCGTACTGTCATCGTTTGTCTCCTCTCCAAGCCGTTGATGAGGAAACGGCAGGACAAATCTTCTCACTGTTCGTTATCCGACGGCAAAGGAATCTCGGGCGCGGAGACGGTGTCGGTGGTTTCGGTCGCGAGACGACCGCGTCCACCGCGGCTGACCTGACCACCCTTGCGGCCCGCGGTCCGGGCTTCGTCGGCGGTCCATTCGTGCGCGGTGCCCTTTTCGTGAGCGGCGCGGCCACCCTTGCTGGCGATCTCGCGCTGCTTCTCGGGCGACATTGAAGCAAAGCCTCGACGTTCCTTGCGACCAGTATTCGTGTTCATTGTTACACCTCCCACTAGACGGAAAACGACGTCACGGCTGGGAAGGCTACAAACTCTGTGCCACGCCCGGGTTTACGGCCAGGCCGTAAATGCTGGATGAGAAGGGCTTAGAGCGGCTGTCTCTCCTTTGTCACTTCTAACAGTTGCAGTGTATCGCTACAGAAGGGGTGGAATGAAGTAGCAATTACCGTCGTAATGCTGACGCGGATACACGGTCAGGATGCGGTCGCCTGGGGCTTCGATCGGCCGCGAAAGTACTCACACCCTTCGCAATTGCGGATGTCGAATTCGTACTGGACGACGGGAAACCACATGGGATGCCCGCAGTAAAGAAGCTCGCCGTCCTCGATCGTCGTGTGGAAACCGATGTTGAGGGGAATCTCGCGCGTGCGGCGGCCGTACCAGCAGGCCCGGTGACGCGCTTCGGCGTCTGGCATGGCGGTCAGTTACTTGGCTTGTTGCGGAACATAGTCGGGCGGCAGCGCCGACCCCTGTCCAAAGAAGAAGTCCTCCATGTGTTTCGCGACCAGTTCCTGCGCTTCTTTCTGCCAGGGCATGAGGCGATACTCATTGAGAATCATCTTCATACGGTCTTCCCAGAGCTTCCACGCGTCGACCGACACGTTCTCGAAGATCCGCTGACCGAGTTCTCCCGGCCAGGGCGGCGTGTCGAGGCCGGGCAGTTCCTTCTGAAACTTGACGCAGAAGACCTTCCGCCCGGTCTTGTTCGTGCCCGGGCTCGATGGCGGCGTCGGCGCGCAGCTATCAGCCATGCACCGATTGTAACACCCGCAGTTCGGGAACGATGTCGAACTCGAGGCGTTCGTGCGCGCGCCGCAGCGCGCGCATCGACCTGCCCGGCACGGTCGCCGCGGGCAAAGATGAAACCGAGGTAGCTGGCGCCTTCGGGAAGCGGGAGCAGCCGCTGATCGATCTTCGCGGTAATCCGGACGTCCTCGACGCCCGGCACCGCGCGCGCCGCGTCGAGGCCGATGACACCGCGAAAGATGCCGCGGCGAGGGATCGGAATCATCATCACGCCCGCCGCGCGATCCTCGCGGACCCACGGCGTCGTGTTTTCGCCGAGGGCATGCCGCAGCAGCAGTTCCTCGAGCGAGATGCCGGGGCGCGACGGCTCGTGGCGCCGAACGAACCGGAGAGTCCGCGCGCACAGCCCGCCGATCGGCCGGGCCGCGACTTCGAGCACGTAGACGCCGCGCGCGTTCACGCGGCACTCGGCGTGAACCGGGCCGTGATAGAGCCCGAGCGCCGCCGCGGCCTGCGCTGACGGCGTGCGCCATGTCCCGCTGTGTCTCCGGCGGGACGACCGGCGGGGTCACGTAAATCGTCTCCTCGAAGAACGGACCGTCGAGCGGGTCCGGCTTGTCGAAGATCGCGAGGACATGGAGGTCGCCGTGGTTCATCACCCCTTCGACGGCGAACTCGTGCCCCTCGATGAACTCCTCCACGAGAAAGTAATCGTGGACCTCGTCGCGCTCGGCGCGGATGTCGGGCGACGACAGCAGCGCACGAAGCCGGTAAATCGCCGCAACCAGCTCGGTCTCGTCATTGACCCGCATGACGCCGCGGCTCGCCGACAACGCCAATGGCTTGACGACGGCAGGGAAATCCGATGGCCGCGGCCAGCCGTTTCGGGTCCACGCTGAAGTCGCCGAGCGCGAACTTCGGGACCAGCAGGCCGGCGTTCTCGAAGCGGTCGCGGGTGGCGCGCTTGTTCCTGGCGGCCGCGGCCGCTTCGGGCGGATGGCCGGGCAGCCCGAGCGCGCGCATCACGCCGCGCGGCGATGACGGTCGGACGGTCGCCGACGGCGAGCACGCCGTCCAGCGGAGTTTCCGCCGCCGCGGCCAGAATGTTGGCCACCGATCCGTCTTCGTCGTGGAAGCGAATCGGGACGGCGTGGTCGCGCCAGGGATCGTCCAGTTGATGACAGCGATCCGTCGCAAACACCAGATCGACCGCCAGAGACTCCGCTGCCTCCGCGAACGCCCGCGTCTGATATCCCGTCGTCGTCGCAAGAAGAAGGATGCGCGGCATGGTATCCTTGTTGGCTTCGGCTTTGGCTTTGGCTGGCTCTGCAATGTCGCCTAAGCCTGAGCCTAGAGTCAAGCTGTCAGCTGCTCCGGATTCGGCTCGGCGCAGCAGTACCACGGCTCGTCGAGATACGCGACGGGCCGGGTGTCGGATGCGGGGAGCGGCGGCGCCACCCGTCCGGCGCGTTCGTGCGCGAGGGCGCTGATCGCGGCAAAGGCCTCCCGCCGGTCCGATGTCAGACGCCGGCCGACAATGGCGGACACGTCGTGCTGCAGGGCGTCGACCTGCGGATCCGGATGGGTCCAGCGATAGGTCAGGGTGTTGCTGTCGAAGGCGCCGACCAACGAACGGACCGCGGGCAGTTCCAGAAGCCGTGAGCCGGCGGGCACGAGCAGGCGGATGGCGAGCTGAATCGGCGCCACGTGCTCGACCAGATCAAGGGCGGCAATCGTCTGCAGCAGGTCGCAGTAGTCCTCGAGCGTCATCCAGGGATGGAAGGCGACGAAGGTCGGCACGAGCATGACGCCGGCGGCGCGGCAGAGGGCGACGGCGTCGACGAAGTCCTGCCGCGAATGCCCCTTCTCGAGAATGGCCAGCACGCGATCGTCGATCGATTCGACCGCGCTCGTGATGAACAGGCAGCCGTGTCGCGGCGAGGACCGGCAGCAGGTCTCGATGATTGAGCAGGTGCTCGACTTTGATCGTGACGTCGTACGACAGGCCGGGGTGCGCGGCGTGCAGCGCCTGGACGATGCGCACGGCGTGCGTCGGGCCGTTGAAAAAATCGGGATCGCCAAAGGTGATGTGGCGCGCGCCGGCCGCGACCTGCGCGTCGATATCCGCGAGCACGACCTCCTGCTGAACGACGCGGAACTGCCCGTTGTAGACCGGGACGATCGGGCAGTGGCGGCACAGGTGCCGGCAGCCGCGGCTCGCTTCGGTGTAGCCCGCCACGCGGCTGGTCCCGTCGCCCAGGTGCACGGTGGCGTAGCGCCCGAGCGGCAGGAGTCCCGATCGATCGGGCGCGATGAAATGGAGCTTCGGCACGCGGAGCGGTCCCATCGGGCCGGACCTTGAGATCGGAGGTCACGCAGTCGTGGATATCCGGAGCCGGCCCACCGGGCTGCGAAACTCGGCGCGCGATGACAGCGAGGTCGCTTTCGAATTCGCCGCCGAGAATATCGTCGACGCCGAGGGAGCGCAGCCAGTCGCCGTTCAGCGGCGCGTAGAGACCGTACGCGCACAGGCGCGCCGTGGGATTGAGGGCGCGCGCCTTGCGGATCACCGGCGCGGCCAGCCGCGTCGCGGTGTGCATCGGCAGATGAAACGCGATCAGATCGGCATCGGCCAGCGCGGTATCGGCGAGGCGCTCCTTGGACAGGTCCGCGCACACGACGTCGAGTCCTTCGCGGCGCAGCCATGCCGCGGGTGACGCAAGGCCGAACGGTTGGTGACCGAGATCGTAGGTGGAGATGAGCAGTGCGCGCGTGGCCACTGGTCAACATTCTGGCACACGTCTGCTAGAGTTGGCGCCATGGCCACACGCGCCGTCCCATCCGCCCGGCCTTTACGTGCTCTTCTTCACGGAGCTCTGGGAGCGCTACAGCTTCTATTCGATGATGGCGATCCTGTCGCTGTACATGAACGAGGCGCTGCATTTCGACGTCGCGCGCGTCGGCAGCGTCTACGGCACCTACAACATGGGCGTGTACCTGATGCCGCTGGCCGGCGGCTTCATCGCCGATCGCTGGCTCGGGTTCAGGCGATCGATCATCGCCGGCGGCGCGCTGATGATGCTGGGCCACCTCGTGCTCGGCGTCGAGGCGCTCCCCTTCTTCTATTCGGGCCTCGTGCTGCTCGCGTGCGGCAGCGGCCTCCTGAAGCCGAACGTGTCCACGCTCGTCGGCAATCTCTATCGCGACCGGCCGGAACTGCGCGACCAGGGCTTCAACATCTATTACATGGGCGTCAACATCGGCGCCTTCGTGTCGCCGCTCACGGTCGCGTGGCTGCGCACGCACTACGGCTGGAGCGTCGCGTTCATGTCCGCCTCGGTGGCGATGCTCTTCTCGCTGATCATCTTCACCACGTTCAAGCACTACCTGGCCGAGGCCGACACGAAGGTGAGTGTCGAGACGGCCGCCAGCGAGGCGCTCGGCGCCGGACGAAGTGCGGTCACGCGTCATTACCCTGCTCGCGATCTTCAGCATCTCGTTCGTCTTCTGGATCGCGTTCTACCAGATTTTCTACACGTTCACGTTCTGGGCGCGCGACAACACCGCGACCTCGATGTCGCCCGAAACGTTCCAGGTCTTCGAACCGCTCGGCGTGATCTTCCTGTCGCCGGCGCTGGTCGCGCTGTGGGCCGGCTGCAGCGCCGCAACGCCGAGCCGTCGACGCCGATCGAAGATGCTGATCGGCGTGCTGCTGGTCGCGTTCGCGTTCGCGATGCTCGGCTACGCCGGCACGCTCGGCGGCGACACCGGCCGCGTTTCGCCGCTCTGGCTGATCGCGGCCAACGTCATGATCGCCGTCGGCGAAATCGCGCTGAGCCCGATGGGGATGTCGCTCGTCAATCGCCTCTCGCCGCCGTCACTGCGCGGTCTGATGATGGGCGCGTGGTTCGCCAGCCTCGGCTTCGGCGGCAAGCTGTCCGGATCGATCGGCGCCTACTGGGACCAGATGCCGCACAGCCGCTTCTTCTTCATGGTCGTCGCGATCCTGATGGCCGCGGCGATTCCGCTGAGTTTGATGATCCCGCAAATCAAGCGGACAATTCGACGCGCGGAGCAGGTCGAGGCGTAAACCCATGGCGCTCGAGGAATATCGAAAAAAACGCGACTTCAACAAGAGCCCCGAGCCCGCCGGTGAGGTCGCGGCGCGAAAAGGCCGCGAGCGTTTCTTCTGCGTGCAGAAGCATCTCGCCAGCCACCTCCATTACGACTTCCGACTCGAGCACGACGGCGTGCTGCTGTCCTGGGCGGTGCCGAAGGGGCCGTCGCTCGATCCGAAGACCAAACGCCTCGCCATGAAGGTCGAAGATCATCCGCTCGACTACGGCGAGTTCGAAGG
>CAVQHT010000001.1:0-121830 GCA_963712355.1 uncultured Acidobacteriota bacterium | reverse complement strand
CCGTCGTTGTTGGCACACTGGATCTTCTGGATGCGATCGTGTTTTTCGGCGTGAGGAGTGGAACCCCGCCGGTGCGAATCTTCCAGTCGATTGCCGCGGGGTTCTCGGAAGGAGCGCCTTCGCTGGTGGACCCTTCGTGTCGGTCCTGGGCGTCTGCCTGCACTTCCTGATCGCGTTCCTGATCGTGCTCACCTGCTACGCGCTGACACGCTGGTTCCCGTTCATGACCTCACACATCGTCGCCAGCGGCGTCCTCTTTGGCCTGGGCGCGTATGTGGTGATGAACTACGTCGTGATTCCGCTCTCGGCGGCCAGCCGCGGCCCGTTCGTGCTTCCCGTCTTCCTGAACGGGATCGCCATTCACGCCTTCGGCATCGGCATTCCTGCCGTGTGGTTCGCCGCGCGCGCGGGCGCAACCAGCCGCTCGTGATTGTGAACAGCGTCAGCGGACTTTAGAGTGCGGCGAGGCGATGAATGCCGGTGTCGGTGGACTTGCGCTGGTACATGCGGCGGTCGGCAATGAAAAACAGCCGCTCGGCGGTATCGCCATCGTCCGGATACACGGCCACGCCGGCGCTGACCGAGAGCGACATGCGGAAACCGGTCTGGCCGTCGACGATCAGCGAGTGCACCGCCGCCTGCATCTCCTCGGCGCGCAGCAACGCCTCCGCCTTCGGGCAATTGTCGAGGACGACCACGAACTCGTCGCCCGCGTAGCGCGCGCACAGATCGTTGGCGCGCACGACGCCCTTCAACCGGCCTGCGACCAGCCGCAGCGCCGCGTCGCCGGCCGCGTGACCGGCGTTGTCGTTGACGGCCTTGAAGTCGTTCAAGTCGAGAAAGATCACCGCGACCGGCCGGCCGTCGTGCCGCGCCCGGGTCAGCGCGCGCTCCATGTGCGCCATCAAATACCGCTGGTTCGGCAGCAGCGTCATCGGATCGGTGACGGCCTCGTTCAAGCGGTCGAAGTACGACATGACGCTCCGATGCACGAGCACGAGCGGTCCGGCCAGCAGCGGCACCAGCCAGTAGGCGCGGCGGTCAAGGATGACGCCGATGGCCGCTGCGAGTGCGGCGCCAATCGAGTGGCTCGGCCAGTTCTCGAAAAACGATTCCAGCCAGACCGGCGCGATCGACTTCCCCAGCGACAGTGCCCCCGCGATCGCAACCAGCCGCGAGTGGAGAAGAAAAAATACGGTGGCGCCGGCGGCAAAGGCCTCAACGCGCGGCCCGTTGTTCCAGAGCGGCGGCTGCCGATCGATCACCGCGAACATCACGCCGGCAACCGACATCGCGACGGCGGCGCTCGCGACGTTGAACACCACGCTGTGCACGGGCGGCTTGCGCTCGCTTCCGAGCGCGCTCCCCGTCCACCCGCTCCAGGCTGCGACGAGAACAGCCGCAGACGGCCCGCACGCAATCAGGGCGATGTAGTCCACCAGCGCGGAGAGCGCGAGCGACGTTCCGTGCCCCGGAATCGGCAGAACGACGCGGCCGATGGATCCGACCAGCGAGAGGCACAGCAGTGCGGCAAAGACGACGGAATGACTGCCGTCGGTTTGCGAGAGCGCATAACCGGTCACGGCCGCACCGAGCACGGCGACGCCAATCAGGTAGAAGCGTGCAACGCGCGGCCACGAACCGAACGGATCTCCGCTCATTAGAGGGATCGCCACGCCGGTCGTGGGAGCAACACCGACGCCAGTTCGACCGCCGGACGCGACGACCTTGTCCGCTCAACGGTTTAGCGCATCATTACAATTTCCGCTGAAGCCGAGCGGCGCGCCATTCCGGAACACGCGCTCACCCGCTTCGTAGATACATCCATCGCAACCTGGCGGCGCTGTTGAGGATGCGGCGACTGTTTCAGAACGACACCTGCCGTCCCGATTCGGACCACGCAAAAACGGATTTGTGGACGGTCGAGACGGCGTCAGACGGATGCGGACTGCTCCGAGAACCAGCTCGGCGCAGGTCGAAAAACTGTCGCCGCTGCACGGAACGAGGCGTAAAGTGACCCGAACAGGAGGTGGCCGTGGCAGAGAAGTGTGCGCATCCCGCCTGCGAATGCCAAGTCGAACGAGGCGGCCCCTACGGGAAATATTGCAGTGAGCACTGCAAAGAGAAAGGCCAGAGCATCGAGCTCCGCTGCGAGTGCCGACATCCGGGGTGTAAATAGACGGGACTGGGGGCTGGGGACTGGGGACTCGGGGAAACTGCTGTCAGCGCCGTAAACGCACGGGCTCGAGACTTCCAGCTCGAGCCCGTGCCCCATCGCCCTTCCTGCCCTACCCGCCCCACCTGCCCTACCCGCCCCACCTGCCCTACCCGCCCCACCTGCCCTTATTGCGTCTTCTTCGGCGTGCGCGGATCGTCAGCGGGATTGACGTACTTGAATTCGACCGGGCCCTGACCGTATAGCACGATGGTCGTCTCCCGCGCCGTGAACGCGTAGTGGTTCATTCCGGCTGCGGCCAGCGCGTAGCCGCCGGGCTGCAGCGTCTTGTTCCCCGCACTGTCCTTCATCAGCTTGTCACCCATCCCGAGGGTGAATGCACCAGACACGACGATCACGTTCTCATCGGTGGGATGCGAGTGCGCGGGGATGGCGTAGTTCGCCGGGAACTTGAGGCGAACCGCGTACGCGGTGGCCTTGGTCGGATCGCCCGACAGCACGGCGATCTGCGCGCCCGGGGGAAGAAACGGCGGCGCCGGACCCCACTGCGCTTCCTGCACGTTCGCGACGACGGCCGTGTGGCTCTGAGCGCTCGCGATGGTCGCCGCAACAACGACAGCCGAGACGCAACGCAGCAACAAACAGCTTCATGGATGTTCCTCCTGGAGAACTGGCCGGATATCGGCCCGGTGCGACACTCAAACGTAGTTGGAACGCGCGCATGCGCGCGTCCCATGGGCGGGTCATTTTTAGAGGGGATCCGCAAATGGCCCGATCAGGCCATCCGGCGGTTAGAGGATCTTGCGACGGGCGGCCTGGGCAACCGCAGCGGCCCGGGAGGAGACACTCAACTTGTCGAAGATGTTCGCCATGTGGCGATGGACCGTGTGCTCGCTGACGAACAGTTTTTCGCCGATGATCTGGTTGTTGAACCCGTCGGCGACAAGCCGCAGCACTTCCAGCTCGCGGCGCGTGAGCACGGGATCGACGAGCGGTGCGGGCGGCGGAACTTTTGCCGCTTCGATCCCTTCGAGCGACTGCAGGAACTGGTGGGCACGCTCGGCCGCGCGTTCCGCGTGCAGTTCGGTCATCAAATCGAACGCTCGCCGCGCCTCGATGCGCGCGGCGTCAGGGCGGCCGGACAACGCGAGCGCCCGCGCGAGTTCGAGCCGCGCCGATCCCAGCTCGAAGGGCGCGCCGCTCTCGAGATAGCCGTCAACGGCGTCTTCGAGATGGCGCCGCGCGGCATCCACGTCGCCCGACACGCGCGCAACCAGCCCCTTGCACAGACTGCTGGAGGCACGGAGCGGCGGCGTGGCAAACGCGTCGGCGATCATCGTCAGCTCGGCGAGCGCCGTTCTCGCATGCTCGACCTCGCCGGCGCCGACTGACGCGCGCACCACGAGGTCGAGAGCGGCGGCGCGATCGGTCAGATTGTTGGGCAGCACGCGGCGCAGGCACCGTGCCGCCTGCTCCGCCGCGCCGCGCATGTCGTCGGCGTCGTAGGCCAGCTCCGCGCGGCCCAGCGAGGCGAGCGGATGATGGCCCGCCTGCTCGAAAAGCGACGCCGCTTCCTGGATTCGTCCCTGCCGGCGGCGGAGCTCACCCAGCCGGACGACGCCGTCCGCGGACATCGCCGGCCGGGACGCGGTGAGTTCGTCGGTCGCCGCCGTCAATTCGCGCTCGGCCTCGGGCCACGTGCCGCGCCACATGCAAATCGACGCGTACTGCGTGCGGCAGACGGCAAACAGCGGGCGGAGCCCCCATTTCGCGCTGAACGCCTTGAGCCGCGCGCACCACTGCGCCGCGCGCTCGTAGTCGCGAACGCGATCGCAGCCGGCAATCATGTAGCACGAAGCCAGGCCGATGGCGACAAGGTCCTTCATCTCGCCGGCGACGATTGCCGCGTTCACTTCGTCGAGTTCGTTGAGGCCGGCGACGACCTCGCCGGACGCGACGCGCGCCAGCCCGCGCAGCGAACGCGCCAGCAGCTCGAGATCGGTATTCTGCGCGGCGCGAGCTGCCGCCTCGCCTGCGCAGGCGTGCGCCTCGGCGCGCGCCGGATCGCCGTCTTCGAAAAGCGCCAACGCGCTCTCGCGGCTCTCGAGCCAGGCCAGCTCAGCACACGGCGGTTCACCGTCGAGCAGACGCCGGGCACGCTGCAACCACCCGTTGGCGACAGCGGTCTCGCCGCGAAACGCCCAGCAGTCCCAGGCGATCCAGACCGCCACGCGCGACGCTCCGGCCTTGTCGCCGCGCTCGATGAACAATCGATACGCGCGCTCGCGCGATTCGAAGACGAGATCCGCCAGGTCCAGCCACCAGGCGGCGGTCCCCAGACCTTCCAGCGCCTCAGGGCTCTCGCGCCGGGCTAGCGCCTTCTCGAAGGCCTCGCGCGCGTCGGTCCACGCGCCTCGTGCCAGGGCGTCATCGCCGCGTCGGCAGTCGGCTGGGCGTTCGAGCATCTGATAATTATGGCAGTCCCGCGCCTCGTGTTGACGGCACAGGTTGTGCTCTTTTAGCGTCCGAAGTGGCAATAAGACGTCGGTGGTGGGTGCTCGGTATCTCATTTGTGGTCGCGATGATGGTCATCGTGGTCGCGATCCTGGCGGCCAGGGTGCCGTTTTCGTCCGAGACGCTTCGCCGGCGGGTCATCGACGGCCTCGCGGCTCGACTGGATGCCGAGGTCGAGCTCGGCAATCTCGAGTTGCGGCTCCTGCCCACGATGCACGCCCGAGGAACCGAGCTCCGTATCCACCACAAGGGCCGCACGGACGTTCCGCCGCTGATCTCGGTCCAGACCTTCACGGTCACCGCCAGCCTGGGCAGTCTCTGGCGCTGGCACGTCAGCCATGTGTCGCTCGAGGGGCTCGATATCCAGATTCCGCCGGACGACGACAACGACGCCGACAAGACGCCGGATCCACGGCCGACTCGTCGCCGGAACTCGAGGACGACAGCGACTACATCAAGCAGGTCGTGATCGACGATCTCGACGCGCCAAACGCCAGGTTGACGATCCTGCGCCGCGAGGCCTCGAAGCCGGCACGGGTCTGGACGATGCACACGCTGAAGGTGCGTGACCTCGGACTCAACTCGAAGATGCCGTTCGAGACCGTGCTGACCAATGCGGTGCCGCCTGGCGAGATCACCGCGTCAGGCACGTTCGGCCCGTGGCAGCGCCGCGACCCGGGGAGAACGCCGCTCGATGGCCGGTTCATTTTCGAAAACGCCGATCTCGGCGTGTTTGACGGCATCGGCGGAACGCTCTCCGCTAAGGGCACGTTCGGCGGCAAGCTCGAAGTGATCGCCGTGGACGGCGAAACCGACGACGCCCGACTTCTCGATCGACATCAGCGGACAGCCGGTTCCTTTGACCACCAACTATCACGCGGTCGTCGACGCGACCAACGGCAACACCACGCTCGATCCGGTCAATGCCACATTCCTGCAGACCTCGCTCGTGGCGCGCGGCGGCGTCTACGAAGTGCCCGGGCGTGAAGGGTCGCGTCATCAAGCTCGATATCGCGATGGACGGCGGCCGCCTGGAAGACATCATGCGGCTCGCGGTGAAGACGCCGACCCCGCCGATGACCGGCCGTCTGAACCTGACGACCAAGTTCGAGATCCCGCCCGGGCAAAGCCGATGTCGTCAAGAAACTGAAGCTGGATGGCCGCTTCACCATCGAGAACGGCCGCTTCACGAATGTGGGCGTGCAAACCAAGATCAACGAGCTCAGTCGCCGCGCGCGCGGCCAGGCCCTGGAAACAGTTGACGCGACGGAGAAGATCGCTTCGAACTTCTCCGGCCGCTTTCAACTCGCTGGTGGACGGCTGTCGCTTCCCAACGTCGCCTTCGACGTGCCTGGCGCGGTCGTCGAACTCGCCGGCTCGTACGACCTGCAGCAGGAGCAGATCGACTTCAACGGCAACCTGTTCATGGACGCCAAGCTGTCGCAGACCGTCGCCGGTTTCAAGTCGCTGCTCTTGAAGATGGTGGACCCGTTCTTCCGGAAAGACGGCCGCACGGTCGTCCCGCTGAAGATCTCCGGAACCCGCGGCGATCCGCAGTTCGGCCTGGATGTGCGGCGGGCCCTGCGGCGCGGTGACGCCGCCGCACCGCCGCCACGATCCCCCACGCACTGACCGCTCGCGGTGTTATGCTCGCGCGCATCGGAGGGCACGATGGCGCGTGAACGCATTTCAAGAAGGCAATTCGCTCACCTGGGCGCAGCGGCGGCGGCCGGCGTCGGGCTGGCGGGGCTGGGAGACAGGCGGCTCGAAGCCGCGCAGCGCCAGGGCGCCGGCGCGCCTCCCCCGTCCATCCCGCGGCCGGACTCGCTCAAGTCGGAATTTCTCATGGACATGATCCTCGAGACCGCGCCGGCCGTGACGATCGGCCCGCGCACGGCGGTCGCCGTCACCGGCGGCACGTTCGAGGGACCCAAACTCAAAGGCAAGGTGATCGGGCCGGGCGCCGACTGGCCGATGCGGATGAGCGACACGGTGCGCATCCTGGACGTCCGCACGATTCTCGTCACCGACGACGATCAGAAGATCTACATGACGTATCGCGGCGTCATCTACACGCCGCCGCCGGGACAAGGCGAACGCTACTGGCGCACGGTACCGATTTTCGAAACCGACTCGAAAAAATACGAGTGGCTGACGCACGTGGTCGCGGTCGGCGTGAGTTACACGGTCCCGCAGCGCGTGGCCTACCGTATTTTCGAGATCGTGTAAGAACATCACCACAAAAAAAGCTTCACCACGGAGGACACGGACGAACAACACGGAGGTTCACAGATCCATTCAAGGGATCCGTGATCTCCGTGCTGTTCTCCGTGCTCTCAGTGGTGGCGTTTTTGTCGTTAATTCGCGAGGACGTCCTGGTGCTCGCGTAACCACGCGCGGGCGTCGAGGTAGTTGGGGCACGCGGCGGCGACCAGTTTCCAGAAGCGCGGCGAGTGATCCATCCGCTTCACGTGCATCAGTTCGTGGATGATCACGTAGTCGCGCACCCAGTCGGGCATCGTGACCAGCCGCCAGTTCAGACAGATGTGGCCCCTCCGCGAGCACGATCCCCAGCGCCATCGCTGATTGCGGACGCTGACGCGCGAGACGGCGACGCCGTGCTCGGCGGCGAGCGCCAGCAGCCGGACCGGCAATTCCCTGGCGGCCCGTTTGCGGAACGCGCGGATCTCGTCGGGCGACAGGACGTCGCGCTGCTGCAACTGCTCGGCGGCAATTCTGGCGCGCTGCTTGTCGATCCACGCCTGCTGTTGTTCGGCGAAGGCGAGCGCCTCGCGCTTCGAGCCCCACCGCGGGATCGAAACGCGCACGCTGCCGTCGGGCCGGACGCGCACGATGTAGCGCCGCGCGCGCGGATGCCTGACAAATTCCGGCGGCGCCTGGATCCCCGCAGGCGCCGGTCTCACGGCATCGAATGGCAGGGGCCGCTGCATGTCAATCCGTGGCCAGCGCGCGGCCGGAGCGGAGCCACAGGCCGCCATCGATGACCAGGGTCACGCCGGTAATGAACGAAGCGGCATCGGAACACAGAAACAGCGCCGCCCGCGCGACTTCGTCGATCGTCGCCATGCGCCCCAGCGGACAGTATTCCTGAATCATCTGGCGCGAGCGTTCGTTGGTCAGGCGCTTGACGCCTTCGGTGCCGTCAACCGGCCCGGGCGCCAGACCATTGACCCGGACGCCGGCCGGCCCCCACTCCACGGCGAGCGCGCGCGTCAGCGCATCGATGCCCGCCTTCGCGGCCGACGCGTGCGACTGCCCGATCGTCCCGAGCAGCTGCAGCGTGGCGCTGATGTTGAGCACGACGCCGCCGCCGTGCGCCTTCAAATGCGGATAGGCGGCGTGCGAGACGTTGAATGTCCCCTTGAGATCGATGTCGATGACCGTGCCGAACCCGTTGGGCGAAAGGTTTTCAGCCAGGCAGACGAAGTTTCCGGCCGCGCCGTTGATCAGGATGTCGAGCCGCCCGAACGTCCGCGCGGTTTCGTCGACGATCTGCTGGACGGCATCCGGCTTCCTGACGTCCGCGCTGCAGACCGAGCGCGCGCACGTCGAGACCCTTGAGTTCCTCGACGGTGGGATCGAGGTGCTCCTGGCTGCGGCTGGTGATCGCCACGTCGCAGCCGTGCGACGCCAGCGCGAGCGCGATGCCGCGGCAGATCCCGGTCCCGCCACCGGTCACCAGAGCCGCGCGCCCCTTCAGAAGATCGGCAGCGAAGACGCCATCAGTCACGCGAGTGGTTATACCCGCTCGACCTCTTCGGGTTCAAGCGCGTTGCTGTCGAACGGCAGCCCGTCTGTCAGTTCCGGCGACTGCAGCATGCGCGGCACGCGGTCGATCGCCTCGAGCGGCTTGATGTCCTCGCTGCCGTTGGCCGCCTGCAGCTCCTTGAACTTGCGCGCCTTCACGAGCACGTTGCCTTCAAGCGAACCCACCGCTTTGTTGTACGAATCGAGGCTCGACTTCAGCTTCGATCCGAGGTCGTCGAAGTGGCCGCCAAGCGCGCGCGTCGCTTCGTACAGACTGCGCCCGAGCTCGCTGATCTTGCGCGCGTTTTCTTCCATGGCATCCTGCTGCCAGCCGTAGGCGACCGCGCGCAAGAGCGCGATCAGCGTCGTCGGGCTGGCGGGGATGACCTTGCGGTCCACGCCGAACTCGATGAGCGCGGGATCCTGCTCGAGCGCGGCGCTGAAAAACATCTCGCCCGGCAGGAACATGACGACGAATTCGGGGCTGGACGCGACGTCTGAATAATAGCTTTTCGCACCCAGCTGGGTCAGATGCGTCCGCACCTGGCGCGCGTGTTCGACGAGCAGCGCCTGACGCGCGGTTTCGTCCGGCGCTTCGAGCGCGCGCAGGTACGCATCCAGCGGCACTTTCGCATCGACCACGATCTGCTTGCCGCCGGGCAATCGGACGATGACGTCCGGCCGGATGCGCCGGTCGTTCGCGTCGATCGTCTGCTGTTCCTCGAAATCGCAGTGCTCGATCATGCCGGCGAGCTCGACGACGCGTTTCAGCTGCAGTTCGCCCCAGCGGCCTCGTACGCCCGGCCGCTTCAGCGCATCGACCAGGCGGCGCGTTTCGGACTGGAGTTCCTTGCCGACGGCGTCGAGCGATGCGACGCGCTGCAGCAGCGAGGCCCCATCCTGCACGCGCCGCCGTTCGGCGTCCTTGATCTCGGAATCGACGCGCTCCAGCGACTCGGGCCATCGGCGTCAGCAGGTCTTCGATCGATTTCTTGCGCGCGTCGATGTCCGCGGCGGTTTCGGTCCGCGTCTGCTTGAGGCGTGTCTCCGCGAGATGCAGGAAGGCTTCGTTGTTCTTGTTGAGCGCCTGGGCGCTCAGCGACGTGAAGGCGTCGCGGAAACGCTGCTCGGCATCAGCGTAGGTTTTCAGGCGTTCGCCCTGAAGGGCGCGCTCGTGATCGAGCTGGGTTTGCAGACGCGTTCGAGCCGGCCTGGAGGCCAGCCAGCCCAGCAAAGCGCCTGCGGCAACCGCCAGCACGAGGAAAACGACCGTTGTCAGCTCCACAAGCTCGTCACAGAAACCATCGGTTCACAGTATTGCACGGTTCATCGCCAGTCGCAGTCGCAAGTCGCTAGTCGCACGGGCATCGGGACTCGGGCAGTCGTTGCTGTATTCGCCAGTCGTCAGTCCGCACGTCCAGCCTCCAACCTCCAACCTCCAACCGTCTGGCGACTTCGACTGCACTCTAGCGCGAAGCCACAAAAGGCAGCCAGGCTTCCGGGAGCTGCAGTTCCGCGGCGTGGGTCGCATCGTCCATGACGCGCTCCTGTTCCGGTGTCGGCGCGTTTCGCGCGCGCAGCGTGGCGACGATGTGCTGCAGGGCGTGACGCGCTTCGATCTGCGCGTGCCGCCGGCGGTCCACGTAACGCCCGGCGCCGGCCTGTGAGGCCACGCGCTCGGTAGCCCGCTCCGCGCGCAGACGGGCGAGCCGCGACTGATTGACCGGCTCGAGCGGGAGCTGAAACTGGAACCGCTCTTCCGACGCCGTATCGAGCTCGCCTGCCGCCTTGAGCGCGCGCTCGCGCTGGACGGTCGCACGGTAGCATTCGAAGCACAACAGTTGGTGCGGGGGTGCGGAGGTGCGGGGGTGCGAAGTGCGGTGCGGAGTGCGGGGTGCGGGGTGCGAGGTGCCGCCGCCCGCTGCGGCGGCGCGCAGCTTCTCACGGCACGCCGGGCACAGCACGTTCGGGCGTTTGCCCTCGAGCTCCCCACCCGGGAAGGTAATCCAATCTGTTTCAGCGACTTGCAGTGATGCCGGGAGGCGGTGCGTCTTCATGCACCCAGTCTACAAACCGGCCGTGACAGGACAGGTCACCCGCCAATTCGGGAATTCACGGAATTGAGGAATTGAGGAATTAGGAATTGCTGAGAATTCCCCAGTCCCGAGTCCCCAGCCCCCAGTCCCGAGAGTGCTACAGCGTCAGATACGGCTTGAGCGCCGCGAACCGGTATTCGATCTCCTCGACGTCCATGGGAGATGGCTTGAACTCGGTCAGCTTCGCGGGCGCGCTCGCCGGTCGGCACGCTCGTCCGCCGCACGGTGGTCTTGAACACGCCGCGCTTTTTCATGATGTAGAGGTCGGTGCCGGGAACCGACTCGTTCAGGTTCCGCATCAGCAGGAACTTGCTGTAGGCGTCGCGCACTTCGTCGTGCCTTCCGTGTTCGTGGGCGTCCCAGATGCGCGCCATCAGATCCGGATACATGCCCATCCCGGTGATGATCCCGTCCAGGCCCAGCCGAAGTTCGTAGAGCCAGCCGGTCCCGAGGCTCGCGCCGAAAATCCCCTTCATCGCCGGCCTGGCCTGAATCTCCGCCTTCATGCGCTCGACGAGCGGATCGCTTTCCTCTTTCACGTACGCCACGTGCGGGAATTCCTTCGCGAGCTCGATGATGAGATCCGTCGAGGGAATCAGGTTCCGCGCGCCGCCGCTCGTCTGGACAATCACCGGACGCTTCGTCGCGCCGCCGAGCGCGCGGAAGTAGGCGCGGTAGTCGTCGAGCGATGTTCCGGTCGTCGGCGGCATCGCGATCATCGCGTCCGTGCCGAGCGCGTCGGCCTTCTTCGCGTACTCGAGCATCTCCGCGGTGTCCTTGCCCTGCACACCGAGGACGAGCGTCAGCCGCTTGCCCTGCACGGCTTTGGCAAGGACTTCCATGCCGTGCACGCGCTCCTGCTTCGTCAGCGTGTTCACGCCGCTCGATCCCTGCGGCCAGACGATCCCCGCGCAGCCGCCGCGATCGACGAACGCGACCTCGCGTTCGAGATCCTCCCAGTCCACTTCCCCGGTGCTGGTGAATGGCGTGTTGAGAATGATGAACGGTCCGCGCATCGCCTTGCCAGGCGTGGCGGCCACGATCCGCGCCGCGTGGGCGGCGACCAACGTGCCGCCGAGCATCGTCAGGCATTCCCGCCGCGTGAGATCGATCATGTGCATCTCCTCAAACGGCAAGGGCCGAGAACAGACTCGGCCCTTACCAGATTAGAAACGTGAGACGGCGTTGCGGTCCGGCGCTACTTGACCGTGACCTTGATGAGCGCGTCGGTCCAGCAGCACTGCTCGCCATTACCGCCATCGCCCGAGTTGTCGTTCACCTGCGCGCGCAGCATGTAGTCGCCCGCGACCGTGAAGGTCGCCGTGGTCGTCGCTTCCATGACCGCATCGGTGTTGCCCTGGTTGAACAACCGAATCACTTCGTCCGCGAATTTCACGGGCGACGATCCGCGATGCACCTTCCAGGTCACCGTGACATCAGGTTGCGGCCCGGCGCCGCGGCCAAGCACCGCCGCCGGCGCGTCCGATCGGCGCGCCCCGGCCGGTCGCGGCCGAAACATCGAAATTCGGCGCCGCTGCGCCGCGTCCTCGACCGCCGCCGCGCGCCACCCGCAGCCGCCGCCGGAGCGGCACCTGCTGCCGGAGTCGAACCCGCAGCCGGCGTTGAACCCGCGGCCGCTGCGTCGGTATCGGTACCCGCAGCCGCGCCACGGCCGCGACCGCCGCGTCCACGCGCCGCTGAACGCTGATCCGGCGGCAGACCCTCTTCAGGGTCGTAAGTATTCGGCTTGTCCTTCGCCCACAGCGTGAGCTTCAGCGGGGTGTTCACGGTCGCATTCAGCGTCGCGGCGATGCCGGTCGGCGGGCCGGACAGTCTCAGGACCGTTCTCGGCAAACTTGATCACGGGCGGGGTATTCCCCTTCGCGGCGTTCTTGAAGAAGTCCACCCAGTACGGCGGATTCGTCCAGACCTGCACCTGCGACTGCTTGCCGTTGGCGACGAGCGTCCAGGTGAATTTCTTCGTTCCAAAATCCTTGGGCACCTGCACGGCGAACACGCCCCAGGCGCGGCCTGGCTCGAAATGCGTCGGCTGCAGCAGGTCCGGGCCACCGGGTTCGATCCGGTTGTTCGGTCCGATGGGAATGTCGATCGTCTGATCCTTGTTGCGGTTGTAGTAGCCAAGCAGCACGTAGTTCGTCCCGTCCTTGTGCGGTCCCCAGCCCTCGAAGGCCGGATAGATCGCCTCGCCTTGCGCGCCGAGTGGCGCGGGCGCGGCCACCTGCGGGGTGGTGGACGACGGCTGCTGGCCGCTTCCGACGATGCCTCCGATAGCGAAGGCGGTCACAGCCGCCAGCGTCGCGACTGCGAATCGATATGGTCTCATTGGGACGGGCTCTCCTGACGGAAAAAGGCGCCGCCTCGCGTGTGCGAGGCGGCGCCCTGGGACTAGCTATCGAAACGTCCGGCCCCTCTCGGGGCGCCAGCGGTGTTACTGCTGCTGTTGCTGCTGCGTCGTGCGCGCCTTCTGGACGCGCTCGCGACGGGCCGCGAGCTCGGCCTTGTAGTCGTCGTCGCCCATGTAGGTGACGTTGACCCAGGCATGCGCCATCTCGTCCACCGTGCGGTCGCCGTAGCCGACCCACACGTTCGGATCCGGGTTGGCCTTGTTCGCCGCGGTGTTGTCGTGCCACGCCTCAATCTTCAGGATCGTGCCCTTCGGCAGCATCGGCGCCGCATCGTCGGCGTAGAGGTAGCTGCTCATCCAGTTGAAGTTGAAGTTGCTGACGTAGCTGAGGATCTGGACCTGGCCGGTCGGGAGAATCGCCGACATCTGCATCGCCTTGCCGCGCAGATGCATATGCGGCTGGAAGCTCTCGACGCGGGCGTTTTCACGCAGCACGAAGAAGCCTTCGGTCGACTTGACCGTGTTTGGCGGAATGTCGACGCCGCCGGCGTTGGTCGCGCCCATCAGGTGAAGCACCTGGCGGAACTTCGGCTCCTGCCCCTTCGGGTAGAAGTAGACGCCCATTTGGACGTCGTCGGTGATGTCTTCGCCGCCGTTGGAGTAGTGGATGTCCCACACGATCTTCGAGCCCGCCTTCATCAGCTTGCCCGAGTTCGGACGCATCATCTCGCCCTGCTTGCCGACGGCCCATTCCATGAACGTGCCGGGCTGCACCTGGCCGTTCTGGTCGAGGTCATTCGCGGCGAGCGAATCGGCCGCTTCGTCCTGCTGCAGACGCGCGATGGCGTGATGGGTGATCTTGCGGCCCTTCACGGTGCTGGGGCGGATTTCGATCGCGCGGACCCAACGATCTTCCGTCAGGCCGGTCGCGACGACCGGACGCCACCACGTGTCGTTCGCGCCCGCCTTCTGCGTCCAGGGGCGTCGAGTGGATGACGAGGTCGGGTTCAGTCTGGCCGAACAGCTTGGCGAAGTTCCAGCCCTGTTCATCCGGCCACTTGACCGGCAGCGGGCATGTCCTTCGCGTCGCCCTTCGGCGCGCCGGCGTCGATCCAGCGGACGATGGTCGCCACCTGATCGTCGGTCAGCGAGCGATCGTTCTTGAACTCCTGAATGCCGACCGTCTTGTCGATGTTCCATGGCGGCATCTGGTGGCCTTCGACGCGGGTCTTGATCGACCGCGCCCAGGGACGCGCTTCTTCGTATGTGACGAGCGACATCGGCGCGATCGAGTCGACGCGATGGCACGATTCGCACTTCGACTGGAAAATCGGCGCGATATCTTTCGTGAACGTGGGGTTGGCCACGCCGGCGGCGAATGCAGCCGATGGCAGTGTCACAGCCGTAACCGCGAGTGCCAGAACACCGAGGGGCTTCCATGCTGCACTCATCTTCGGGACTCCTTTGCCAACGTACAATAATGGCGTTGTTTCTAGGCGTCGGGGATTATACCCATTTCCCCGAAACTGGTCGCTATCTGAATTCAGGTATCGGCACGACGAGCTCGTCCCCGCCAACCGCCCGGTGCATCGGCGTCGCATAGGGCTCCGACAGCGTGGAAAAGTGGCGCAGAACCGCGTCGGCCCGGTCACCCGAGGCAAGCCGGGGCACGCCCCGGGCCGCGCCCGGCGCCGCTCCGGTCAGGTCCAGCGGGTAGATGCGGGCCCCGGTCAGGCGTCCGTTCTCGAAAACCGGCACCGCCAGCACGCTTTCCCACCACCAGTCGCGCTCCAGCTGCGCCGTCGCCGCCCCCGGATCGGCCGAGGCGCCCAGCGCCACGCTGTAGAGGTCCTTCCCGGCATCGAAAAAATCGGCCGCGCGAAAGTCGAGCCCGTCGGTCTGATACAGGAAATTTCCGAGACTGTAGAAAATCAGGCCGCCCTTGTAGACCTCGGCGCCGCGTAACCGGTGCGGCCCGTGGCCGACGACGACCTGGGCGCCCGCCTCGATTGCGGCGTGCGCGAATTCGCGGATGAATTCCGCCGGCTCGTCGCTCGCGTTCGACGGCTCATGGCTGTGGATCGAGACGACCACGACCTCGGCGCCGCTGCGCGCCGCACGAATCTGGCCGAGCACGTCCTGCTGGTCTTTCGCGTCCACGTGAAAATCGATGTGGGTCGTGATCGCCCTTCCGGATGCGCGTGCCGAACATCGTCAGCTCGTGCTCGCCGGCGGGCGGTCCGGCGTTCAGCTGCGCGATCGATTGCGCGAGCGTTTGAAAGGTCTGCGCATCCACGCGTGATGTCGGCCTCGTAGGACAACCCGCTCACGCCGGGCCGTCCCTGGATGTCAGGCTGCGACGCGCTCGCGCGGGCGCCCGGTACGAACGACGCCGTGACGGCGATCAGCGCCACCCGCCTCGGCGCCTGTGCCGACAACCGCCGGTGCGCGCGCTTCGCGCAGGTCCTGGCCGGCGCCGGCGCTCTTGAAACCCGCATCGCCGAGCGCTTTGACCGTGCTGCGCAGCCCCTCCGGACCGAAGTCGACCGCGTGATCGTTGGCGAGCGAGATGAGATCGAACCCCATCTCGCGCAGCTGCCGCGCGTTCGCCGGCGATCCGTGCACCCAGCGCGGCGCAGGCCGTGCGTCGGCGCCGCGCGCCGTCTCGGCATCGAGCAGGTTGACCTCGAGGTTGGTGAAGCCGAGCGTCGCGCCGCGGACGATCTCGATGGCCGCGGCGTAACCAGGGGTGGCGGTGTCCAGCGGCGCGAAGAGCGACGAGTCTCCGGCCAGGGCGATCGAGATCGGCCCCTGATCGGGAATGGCAGCGGGAGGAACTGACGCGGCCGCCGACGGCTCGCCCGCCTCACGCCAGAGCGACAGGCCGATGCCGATCAGCGCTGCGAGCAGAAACGTCGCGCCGATGATCGCAAGAGGCCGTCGTCTGCGCGACGATGCATGACCCGGGTCCGCGTGTTCGCTCACCTATATTCGAATACGCCGGACGAGCAGGCTGGCGTTACCGCCCGCTGCGCGTCGCCGGAACTTCCCCGTGCAGCGCGGCCTTGTCCAGGGTATTCACCTGGTCGACGATCTTCGCGTACGCGCGCGCGACGCGCTCGAGGCCGGCTTCCGGAATGTCCGAGGCGCGGTCGTGATCGGAGTGGTAGTAGTACGGCGACGTGATCAACTGCACGGACGGCACCACGCGGCCGATCGGTCCCATGTCGCCGCTCGCGCCCGGTTCCATCCCTTCGAGGACCGACACGCCGAACGTCTTGTAGGCATCGAGCACGAGACTGGCCAGCCGGTCGCTGCCGTTGACCCACCACCGCTCGGCGTTGATGGCGTTCGACCGCCGGAGATCCGATCCCTGGAAGTACTGCTGGGTGATCGCCGTGTGCTCGCAGTTGATCACGAGCACGGTCTTGGACATCGCGCCCGACAGGTTGTCGTACATCCAGCGCGTGCCCGGGGATCCGGCATGATGCGCGGCCGTCGAGACGAACTTCAGCGTCCGCTTGCGCTGCGCCTGCGGAATCTTCGCGAAGTACTCGGCCAGTCCGATCACGGTCGCCGTGCCGCTGGCGTTGTCGAATGCCGATTCGAAGTAGCCGTCGTGATGCGCGAAGATGACGATCTCTTCGTCGGTCGCGCCGGGCAGCGTGCCCCAGACGTTCGAGTCTTTCAGGTTCGAGCGCATCTCGGTCGTGAGCTTCACGTGGAGCTTGACCGGGCCCTTCTCCATCAACTTTCTCAGCGCGGCCGCATCGTCGTTGCCGATGGCGAACGAAGGCAGCCCGGACGCGCCGCCCGCTTCGTTGGTGACGTTGCCGGGAATGTAGATATTCAGGATCGTGGCCGCCGCGCCCTTCTGCGACGGCGCGCTCCATGGCGCCGCCGGTGGACGCGGTGTGAATGTTCGCGCTCGGCGTCGGGAAGCTGGTGATGAAGACCGCCTTGCCCTTGACGTCGCGGCCGGCGTAGTCGAGCTCCGTGCCCGCGCCGACCCACACGATGTCGAGGTCGATGCCCGCCGGAGGCGTCGCGGCCGATCGGCTGCTCGGGAACGCGGTCTTGAACGCCAGCGTCTGACCGCCGCCGGTTGCCGTCACCTCCCAGTCGAGCGCGAACCACTGCGGCGGCAGATCGAAGGGCTGCATGTGGACGTCCTGCAGGCCCGCCTCGCGAAACCGTTTCGCCGCGTACTCCTCCATCTCGGCGTCAGCCTTCGAGCCGGCGATGCGTCCCCAGTATTTGACGCCCTCGTCGCGCGACTTGCGCGAGATCGCGGTGATGTCGTTGACGATGGTCTTCATCCGCGCGCCGTCGAGCGCGGCGTACTTCTGATCGGCCGGCGCGAGCGGCAGACGGGTGTAGGTGGCGTTGACGTCGTTCGTCGTGCGGCCGGACCGGCGGCTGCGGCGCGCCGCCCCGCTGCGCGTGCAGCACGAAGCCGCCCGCACCGACGACGATCGCCGCGGCGAGTGCGGCTCCGCGGAGGCTGTGTCGGGCGTGCATGGGCGTCTCCCTGCTATTGCTGCTGTTGTTGTTGCTGGTCCGTGGACCGCGCGGGCTTCTTCGCGGCCGCGTAGTCTTCATCCGTCAGGTAGATGAAGTCGATGTGCGCGATCGACATCTCGTCGACCGTGCGCTCGCCGCCGCCGACCCAGTTGGTCGGATCGGGGTTGTTCTTGTTGGCCGACGAGTTGTCGTGATAGCTCGTCTGATGGAGAACCGTTCCGGCCGGGAACACCGGCGGATTCTTGTAGGCGTAGGTGATCTGCCAGTTGCTGTCGAAGTGCGGCACCGACGAGATCAGCTCGGTGCGGCCGTCCGGATAGATCGCCTCGAGCTGCATCGCCTTGCCGCGCCAGTGCATGTGCGGCTGGAACAGCATCAGCTTGGTCGGCTTCGGCAGCGTGGAAGTAGCCGTCGTTGCGCACGTTGCTCGCGCCGGCCGGGATGTCGATGTAGCCGGTCGCCGACAGCAGCTTGTTCATCAGCACGTACTTCGGCGTGTAGCCGCGCGGATAGAACTTGATGCCGACGCGGATGCGATCCTTCACTTCCTCGCCGATGGAGTGGTAGTGCGCGTTGAAGTGAATGCGCGCGCCGGCCTTGATCAGCCGCGCCGTGCCGTCGGCGTAGATATCGCCGTTGTTGCCGATGGTGTATTCCGCGAGGCGCGTGCCGTTGTTGGCGTTGAAGCCGTCGGGCGTCCGCACCGGCAGCATCTGGTTCAGGATGTCCTTGTCGTCCTGGAACGCGTAGACGATCGCGTGGTGCACGGCCTTGCGGCCCTTCACCGTCGGCAGCACTTCGATCGACTTGATCCAGCGGTCTTCCGTCAGGCCGGAGTCGACGTAGAAATCGCCGAACCAGTCGGCGCCCTGTGCGGGCTGCGTCCATTCGGGCGATTCGATGACGAAGTCGGGCTCGCCAATCGTCCACGTAGTCGAGCGCTCGGCGAAGGTCGGCGCCTTCGGCATGTCCGCCATCTCGCCCTTCGGCGCGCCGGCGTCCACCCACTTCGCAATCGTGTCGATCTCGTGCTCGGACAGCGAGGGATCGTCGAGGATTTCCTTGATGCCGACCGTCGGGTCCAGGTTCCAGGGCGGCATCTCGCGCTTGCCGACGCGCGTCTTGATCGACCGCGCCCACGGGCGCGCGTCTTCATAGGACAGGAGGGACAACGGCGCCACCTGGCCCGGCCGATGGCACGTCACACAGGAGCGCATCATGATCGGCGCGACATCCTTCGTGAACGTCGGCGTTGCGCCGATCCGCGGCCGCGGCGGCCGAGGGCGCCGCGCAGGACACCCAGCCCGAGGCACAAACCGGCGGCGAACGACATCGTGTATTTCGTCATGACGACCTGCCTCCAGGAAGAGATTCTCCCACCGAATAATGAAACCGTCATCAAGTTTCGGGCGCTCACGGCGTCACCACGACCTTGACGATGGCATTGGACGCGCTGCGCTCCGCCGCCACGACCCGCAACCAATACGTGCCGGGCGCGCTGAAATGGGCAGTCGTGGCGCCGCACGCGGCTTCGGGCGGATTGCGCACAGGTGACGCGGAACGTGCCCAGCGGCACTTCGCGTCCGGTCGGACCGGGCGGCGTCGCCTCCGGGGCGGTCGCCATCGCCGAACGTGACCGTTCCCGGGCCGCGGAACTTGCTCCACCAGACGGTGATGCGCCCGCCTCGCGACCGGCGCGGCACGACGTCCGGCGTTCGCCGGGACCGGCTCGGCGGGTGGCGCGGTGACAGTCGGCGCCAGGCGCGCGGCCCCGGAGACCGGCACGCTCACATCGGGACCGCCCTTCACGCCCGGCGGTTCCGGATCACCGACATCCAGCGAGTAATTCTGATCGATCGAGGCCGTCGCCACCTGCGTCACGCCGCCGTAGTTCAGCGTCCAGACGTACTTGCCTTTGAAATTGGCCGGGCACGGGCACACGAAACGCGGCCCGCTGGCGGCCCGGGAGAAAGCTGGTCGGCTGGCCGTGGTCGGCCGGCGCCGGCTCAACCTGGTTGGCGGCACCGAGCGGCACCTCGATTTCGGTGCTGTTGCGGTTCATGTAGCCGAACACCAGTTCGTAGCTGCCGTCGGGCAGCTTGTTCCAGCCGTCGAACGTGGTGCTGACCGTCTTCTCGAACTGGGCAGCGAGACGCGCGGCGGCGACCACATAACACCAGCACCAGCGCGGCCGCCACGCTCGCGATCGTGTTCGATAATCGAACAACCGTTCGCATAATCTGGGTTTTTCTAACATGGCGCCGCGCACGGGTCAAGACGATCCCCTGCGCGCGATACGCGTCAGGGTTTCACGAATTTCCGGAGCGTATGCCCGGTCGTGGTCTCGCCGGCGTACACGGATCCGTCGCGGTCGATGGCGATGCTCTCCGGCAGGGTGCCTTCGATGACGCCGCGCACCGTACCGTCTTTGGCGCTGCCGTAGACGATGCCTTTCTTATCCTGCACGTCGGCGACGTAGAGCGTGTCGTCGGGAGTGATGAGCAGGCCGCTCGGCCGGCCGAACTGCGTCCACTGTTCCAGGAAGCGGCCGTCCTGGTCGAAAATCTGGACGCGGCTGTTGCCGCGATCACCGACAAACACCCGCCCGCGCGCGTCGATCGCGATGGCATGGGGCACGCTGAATTCGCCGGGGCCCGCGCCCTTCCGGCCCCACGCCTTGATGAACCGGCCGTCCCTGGTGAATTTCACGATGCGGTTGTTGACGTGGCCATCGGCCACGAAGATGTCGCCGTTTGCGCCGAAGGCGACATCGGCCGGCCCGCTGAATGTCTCAGGCGTCTCGCCCGCCACGCCCTTGGTGCCGAGCGTCAGCACGATACGGCCGTCCGGCGCAATTTTCATGACCTGCTCGCCGCGGCCGTCCTTCGCGCGTCCGTCCGTGACCCAGAGGAAGCCGTCCTTGTCCACGCGCACGCCGTGCGGCCAGACGAACAGGTTCTCGCCCCAGGTCTTGAGGACCTTCCCCGCCGGGTTCAGCTCGACAATCGGCGGTTCCGATCGCCGTACCGCAACGATGGTGTTTCGCGCGTCGACGACGACTCCCGTCACCTCGCCCCATTCCTGGCCCGGGCGGCAGTGATCCCCAGCGTTCCACCAGCTGGTAGCCCGACGCCGCGGCAATGAGGCCGGCGCTCGTGCACAGCGCCAGCGCGAATGCGCGCGCGGCGCGGTGACCTGCTGAGATTCGAAATGATGTCTCCGCATGCGCGCGTAACGTTGAGGCCGGGCGCGGCGCGAAGTCAAGCGGCACTGCGCCATTTGCCATGACTCGCGGCCGGGCTATGATTTCAGCGGGCCGGCGCTGTCGCCCGGCTATCCATCTCCTGTCATGTCCACCATCATCCGTTCACCGTTTCCGGAGTCCGCATGCCGCCTCTCGACGATGTAAAGGTCGTCGACCTGACCCGGGTCCTCGCGGGCCCCTTCTGCGGCATGCTGCTCGGCGACATGGGCGCCGATGTCATCAAGATCGAAGAGCCCCGGGAAGGCGACGACGCGCGGATGTGGGCGCCGTTTGTCGGCGACTGGAGCGCGTATTTCCTGGGCGTCAACCGCAGCAAGCGCAGCCTGGCGCTGGACATCAAGACGGCGGACGGCGCCGCGACGCTGCGCGCGCTGCTCGCCACGGCCGATATCTTCATCGAGAATTTCAAACCAGGCAGCCTGGACAAGCTCGGATTCGGGTTCGACGCAGTGCGCGCGCTCAATCCGCGCCTGGTCTATTGCTCGATCAGCGGCTACGGCCGCACCGGCCCGCGCCGTCACCTGACGGGCTACGATCCGATCGTCCAGGCGGAGTCGGGGTTCATGGACATCACCGGCACGCCGGATGGTCCGCCGGTGCGCACCGGGATTGCCACCACCGACTACCTCGCCGGGCTCTACGCGTTCGGCGGGATCCTGCTGGCGCTGCGCGAGCGCGATCGCACGGGCAAAGGCCAGCACGTCGACATCGCGCTCTACGATTCGATCCTCTCGACGCTCTCGATGCCCGCCGGCATCCTTCAGACGACCGGACGCGAGCCCAAACGGCTCGGCAACGATCATTCGTCGATCGCGCCGTACGAGGTGTTGCGGTGCCGGGACGGCATGCTGATGATCGGCGCGGCCAACGGGCGGCTGTGGAAGCAGCTCTGCGCGGCGATCGATCGGCCGGATCTGCCGGACGACCCGCGGTTCGTGTCGAACACTGACCGCGTGAAGAATCGCCCGGCCTTGAAGGAGGAGATCGAACGCGCGTTCGCGGATTATTCGGTCGATGCGCTGGTCGAACGCCTCACCGCATTTGGCGTGCCCTGCGGCCGCGTCCGCACCGTGTCGCAGGCGCTGGCAGACCCGCAGGTCGAGCCGCGCCAGATGCTGATCCAGTTCGACGATCCGGAGCTTGCCGGCTTCCGGGTCATCGGCAACCCGATCAAGCTCTCGGCGACGCCCGCCGATACCTCGCGCCGGCCGCCGAAGCTCGGCGAGCACAACGAAGAGATCCTGCGCGAGCTGCGCGCCACGGCCTCGAAGTAAACCGCCGCGTCAGCGCGGCTGGCGCCGCCGCCTTCGCTGGTAGACGAACGCGCCAACCCGCGCACCGAGCAGCAGCACGCCGACAGCGGTCAGCTGCACGCTCAGTTTTTTCCAGAAACGATCGTCGAACACCACCGTCGGCTGCGCCGCCGTCAGCACGGCGTCGCGCCGCGTGTCCGAGAAGTACGACCTGACGAGATGCTGGTGGTCCGGCCGTTTCGCCAGTCGATCGAGCGTCGACGTCACCTCGAGCCGCGACACGCGCGCCGGGAACGTGTACGCCAGCTCCAGCCGCACGGCGTGGTCGTCCACGAGCTCGTAGCGCGCCAGCACGATCCGCGGCGCATCCTGAAACGCGGTGACGACGTAGTGCTCTTTCACCGCGGCAAAGACGCTGGCAATCGATTGATCCAGTTCCTCGTAGGTCACGACGCCGTTGCCATTCGCATCGGCGCCGGCGAATCGGCAGGAGGTCGACGATCAACGTGCCGGCCACCTCGCGGCCGTTCACGCGCAGGGTGGACTCGCTGGTGGCCAGGTCGTGGGCGGACAGGCTCGCGGTGACTGCGGCGGCCAGCGCCGCGGCGATCCGGAAGAAGCGGCGCCTACGCGCGGGCGACATCGATGTATCGCACCTGATGTCCGGAGGCCGCAAGAAAGCGCGCGAAATCGTCGAAGGACAGGACCAGCGTGGCGGTATTGATGTTCGGGTGGAACGAAATCCGCCCCGACTCTTTCAGCTCGCGATCCAGATAGACCCGCACGTGCTGGCCCGTGTCGTGAATGAGCCCGAACGGCGAGACCGAACCGGGCGTCACGCCGAGATACTTCATCAGCCGCTCCGGCGAGGCGAAGCTCAATTTCCCGTCGCCGACCTGGTCGGAGACGCGGCGCAAATCCGCACGCTTGGTGGCCGCCAGAATCACCAGGTAGTGGTGCGTCCCTTTCTGATTCCGCATGAACAGGTTCTTGCAGTGCACGGCGTCGATCCCCGCCCAATGCACCTCGCCTTCTTCAGCGGTCGAGATCGCCGGATGCTCGAACCGCTCGAACGGAATCTCCAGCGCCCGCAGCCGCTGGTCAACGACGAGTTCCTGCGCACTCAGCAATTCCTTACTTCCTCAATTCCTTACTTCCTTAATTACTATCGATAGAAAAAATACCCCGTCATGATCCACGCGATCGCGACGACGAACGTGCGGACGCGGGCCGGATTGAGACGGCGCGCCAGTGCCGCGCCGCCATAGCCGCCGAGAATGCCGCCCGCCACCATGACCAGCCCGGGCTTCCACGCGATCACGCCGCTGACCACGAACGCGACGAGCGCCACGCCGTTAATCAGCACCGCGAGCGTCGTCTTGATGCCGTTCATTTCATGAATATCGTCGAGCCCCGCCACCGCGAGCGCCGCGAGCATCATGATCCCCATGCCGCCGCCAAAGTATCCGCCGTATGTGGCGATCACGAACTGAAACGCGAGGAGCCAGGGGGGAACAGACATAACGGTGCGGGGGTGCGTTGGTGCGGGGGTGCGGGGTGCGGGGGTGCTCGGGTGCGGGGGTGCGGGGTGCGGTGCCCGGGTGCGTGGGTGCGGAGTGCGAAGGTGCAGCAGTCACACTGCGCCGTGCGCTCATCGCGCGCAGGCGTGCGGTGACCTGGCCGCCGAACGTGAAGGTGACCGCGGCGGCGAGCATCAGCCACGGCAACAGCTGCAGGAAGCGCTCGTCCGACGTGCGAATCAGCAGCCAGCCGCCCGCCAACCCGCCGACCAGGCTCGCGAAACCGAGACCGGTCAGCCAGCTGCGCATCGTCACGACTTCGCGGCGATAGGCCAGCGCGCTCGATGCCGAGCCTGGCCACAGCGCCAGCGTGCTGGTCGCGTTCGCGGCGACCGGCGCGACGCCGGCTGACATCAGCGCCGGCAGCGCGATGAACGAGCCGCCGCCGGCCACCGAATTGAGGGCGCCGCCCACAAACGCCGCCACGAAAAGCAGGAGGAACGTCATGAGATCAGCGCGGCGGCGGTGTTCGTCACGGAAACAGCCCGAGCGCCGTCCGGAGATCGAGGCGCGCCCGCCGCAGGGCATCCTCGGTCAGCACAACTTCGAGGTCGGCATCGCGCGCGCGACGCTCGGCGTCGATGACCTCGATGTTGGTGGACGCCCCGGCGCGGAAGCTGATGTTGACGATGTCCACGACCTCCTGCGCCTGCGCGGCGGCCGCCCGCCTTGTCACCAGTTCGCGATCGGCGCTGGCAATCGCCTCGCGCGCCATCCGCACTTCCGAGGTCGCTGACGTCGTCGCGCCAACGCGCGTGGCGCGTGCCACGTCCACCGCCGACTGCCGGGAACGGGCTTCGGCCGACTTGTATCCGCTGTCGAACAACGGCACGTCGAGCTGCAGCAGAACGCGCCACGTGTTCGCCGGCACGAAAAACTGCGCCGGATACGTCGACTGCGGCTGGAAGATGCCTTCGAACACCGGCAGATAGGATTTGCGATTATCCGCCAGCACGCGGTCGGCGCTGCGCTCCTCGGCCGCGAACAGCCGGAGATCGGCGCGATTGGAAATCATCTGTGGCACGTCGCCGCCTGCCGGCGGGATGTCGAAATCCGGATCGTCGGCGGCGTCGACCGGCCCGTCGGCGGCCAGCAGCACGCCGAGCGCCTCCTGGGCGCGATAAAGCAGCAGCCGCGCCGATTCGATCAGCCCGTCGTCAACCGACAGCTCCTGCTGGGCGCGGACGCGGTTCAGGCGACTGCCGCTGCCGCGCTGCTCGAGTTCGGTGGCGAGATCGACATGCGCCTGCGCCGCGTCCCGGGCGCGAACGCTCGAGTCGATGACGCGCCGCCGCGCGATGACCGCCAGATACGCGTCGGCGGTGGCGAGTGCCGTCTGGCGCCGCGTTTCGGCGGCGCTCAGGCCGGCGACTTCGACGCTGTCCTGCGCCTCGACGCGCCGCGCCCACACCGCGGGCGCATAAAGCGGATAGCGCAAGTCCAGCGTGCCGGTCACCGAGGATCGCGGCGTCACGGTCGTTCCCTCGAACGCGACACTGCGGTTGAGCGTCGTCGACGTGACGTTGCCGTTGATTTGCAGGCCGGCCGACGAGCGCGCCTGCGCGAGCAGCGCTTCGGCGCGAAGAATGCCAGCGGCCGCAATCGCCGCGGACGGGTTCCGCGAAGTCGCGCGCGCGATCGCCTCGTCGAACGTCACGCGTTCGGTCGGGTCGGCGGCTGCGTCGGCGGCTGCGCCGACACGGCCGTGGCAGAGAGAAATGCCGCCATGCAGCAGAGAGACGCACGTCGCACCCCCGCACGGCGCACCGCACCTCGCACCCCCGCACCCCCGCACCCCCGCACCTGGTCTCCGTTACGCATCTCGCCGCACTCCCCGCACGACTACGTACAGCACCGGAATGAACAGCAGGTTCAGGAACGTGGACGCCAGCATGCCGCTGGCCACGACGGTGCCGACGGCGTGCCGCGCCTCCTGACCCGCTCCGCTGGCGAACACCAGCGGCAGCACGCCGAGAATGAATGCCAGCGACGTCATCAGAATCGGCCGCAGCCGGATGCGCGCCGCTTCGACTGCGGCGTCGGCGATGGACATGCCCTTGTGGCTCAACTGCTCGGCGAACTCGACGATCAGGATGCCGTTTTTCGCCGACAAGCCGATCAGCATCACCAGGCCAATCTGGCAATACACATCGTTGATCAGCCCACGGCTCATCTGGCCCAGCAGGCCGCCGAGAATCGCCAGCGGCACGGACAACAGGATGATGAACGGCAGCGTGACGCTCTCGTACTGCGCGGCCAGCGTGAGATAGACGAGCAGGATGCCGAGCCCGAAGATGAAGATGGACTGACTGCCCGACTTCAATTCCTCCCGCGAGATCCCCGACCACGCGAAGCTCATGCCCTGCGGCAGCGTGCGCGTGGAGAGGTCTTCGAGGATGCTGCAGCGCCTGACCCGAACTGAAACCGGGCGCGGCCGATCCGTTGATCTCGGCCGACCGGAACAGGTTGTAGTGCGTGATGGTTTTCGGCGCCGTGCCGTTGCGCACGGACACGAGGTTGCTGAGCGGCATCATGCGTCCGTCCGGCGTCCTCACATAGTAGCGGGTGATGTCGTCCGGCTTCGCGCGAAACTGCTGGTCCGCCTGCACGTAGACGCGGTACGAACGGTTGTTGAAGTCGAAATCGTTGACGTAGGTCGAACCGAGCAGCACCTGCACCGTGTCGGTGACGTCGCGCAACGACATGCCGAGGCTCTTGGCCTGCGCGCGGTCGATGTCAATCAGCAGCTGCGGATCGTTGGCGGTGAACTGCGTGAACAGACCCGCGAGCCCCGGCGTCTGGTTCGCCTGACCGATCAGTTGATTGGCGGCCGCTTCGAGATTCTCGATCGGCCCGCCGCTCTGATCGAGCAGTTCGTAGGTGAAGCCGCCGAACGTGCCGAGACCGTTGATCGACGGCGGCAGAATCGGAAAGACCTGCGCGCCGGTAATCTGGCTGAAACGGCCGAACAGCTGTCCGATGATCGCCTGCGCCGATTTGCCCGGGCCCTGCCGTTCCTTGAAATCCTTCAGCGACAGGAAGCAGATGCCCTGGTTCGGCGCCGTGCCGGTGAAGCCGAAGCCGCCCGCGGCGAACATCCGGTCCGTCTCGGGAATCGACTTCACGATGTCCTCGACCTGATGAACGATGCCCATCGTGTAGTCGAGCGAGGCCCCCTGCGGCGCCTGGATGATGACGAACACGTAGCCCTGATCCGCGTCGGGCACGAATCCGGTCGGCACGATGCGGAACACCTGATAGGTCGCGGCAAGCAGTCCGAGAAAGACGAGCGTGACGATCCACCGGGCGCGAATCAGGACGCGCAGCGTACGGACCATCAGGCGCGTGCCGCCCTCGAGCAGACGGTTGAAGCCGCGGAAGAGAAATCCCGCGGCCGGTGGCGCCGCGGCCGAGCAGAAGCGCCGACAGCGCCGGCGTCAGCGTCAGCGCGTTGAACGCCGAAATCGCCATCGAGAAGGCGATCGTCATCGCGAACTGCTGATAGAGCCGGCCGGTCGTGCCGGGGAAAAACGCCACCGGCACGAACACCGCCGCCAGCACCAGCGCCGTCGCGATGACCGCGCCGGTCACTTCCTGCATGGCTTCCGACGCCGACGTCGACGGCCGGCCGGTGATGCTCGTGGATATGGCGTTCGATGTTCTCGATCACCACGATCGCATCGTCCACGACCAGCCCGGTCGCGAGCGTGATGCCGAAGAGGGTCAGCGTGTTGATCGAGAAGCCGAACAGCTTGACGAACGCAAACGTGCCGATCGAGCGACACGGGAATCGTTATCGCCGGCACGAGCGTCGTCCGCCAGTTCTGCAGGAACAGGAACATGACGAGCACGACGAGGCCAATCGCCTCGAGCAGCGTCAGCACCACTTCGCGAATCGACTCGGCCACGACCGTCGTCGTGTTGAAGGCGATCTCGATCTTGAGGCCGGGCGGGAAGCGTTTCGACAGCCGCTGGATCTCGGCGTCCACGTCGCGAAAGACCTGAAGCGCGTTCGCCGTCGGCAGCTGGAGCACGCCGAAGCCGACGGCGTCGCGGCCGTTGTAGCGGGCGGTTTGCGAGTAGCTCTCGGCGCCCAGCTCGGTCCGTCCGACGTCCTTGACGCGGACCAGCGACCCATCGGTCGCACGCTTCAGGATGATGTCGTCGAACTCGGACGGCTCGCTGAGCCGCCCCTGCGCGCGCACGCTGATCTGATAGGTCTGCCCCGTTCGCGCCGGCGGCGCGCCGACCTGACCGGCCGCCACCTGCACGTTCTGTTCGCGCAGCGCCGCCACGACCTCGTCCGCCGTGATGTTCCGCCCCGCCATGCGATCCGGGTCGAGCCAGAGACGCATCGCGTAGCGGCGTTCGCCGAAAATGACGACATCGCCGACGCCCGGCACACGCTTCAACTCGTCCTTGACGAATCGATCGAGGTAGTTGCTGACGAACGGCAGGTCGTATTCCCCGTGCTCGGCAAACGCGCCGGCCGCGAGGATGAAGTTGTTCGAGACCTTGGCCACCGAGATGCCGACCGCGTTCACTTCGGCGGGCAGGCGGCCCGACACCTGCGAGATCCGGTTCTGGACCTCCACGGCGGCGATGTCGAGATTGCGCGTGAGGTCGAACGTGATGATGATCGCGCACCCGCCGTCGTTGCCGCTCGTCGAGGTCATGTACTGCATGCCCTCGATGCCGTTCAGCGCCTGTTCGAGCGGCGTCGTGACGGCGGTCTCGACAGTTTGCGAGCTCGCACCGTTGTAGAACGCCACGACCTGGACCTGCGGCGGCGCGAGCTCCGGAAACTGCGCGATCGGCAGCGTCGGGATGGCAATCGCGCCGGCGAGCACGATGACCAGCGAGCAGACGCTCGCGAGAATGGGACGACGGATGAAAGTGTCAACGAACATAGGCGACTCGGGCCTGGGGACTCGGGACTCGGGCTGACTACGGCGCGGGAGCGAGCGGCGCGCCGTCGGCGAGCTTCTGCGTACCTGAGACGACGACGCGGTCGCCGGCCTTCATCCCGTCGACGATCGAGTAGTTGTCGCCGACGATGCGCCCGATCTTGACCGGCCGCTGCCTGGCGACGAGCGCCGTCTTGCCGTCCGCGCCCTTGGTCTCTTCAGCGACGAACGCGAAATACTGGCCGTTGATGCGTAGCAGCGCGGTGACCGGCACCACGAGTCCTTCGCTGGTATTCCAGACGACCTGCGCGCGGACGAACTGCGAGGCGCGCAGCGTTCCGTCCGTGTTGCGGATGTTGCCCTTGACGAGCACCGACTGCGTCTGGTCGTCCACGTGGGGCGAGATGAAGTTGACGGTGGTCTGCGCGATCGTCTGCGTGCCGTCGCTGTTCAGGATGCGAAGCGGCAGACCGTTCTTCAATGCGCTGGCGCGTTCGATCGGCACCTGCACCTGGAGCTCGAGCACGTCGTTCTGATCGACCGTCGTCAGCACGGTTTGCGGAGTGACGATGGTTGCCGACGCGGACCGGCACGTCGCCGATGACGCCGGCCGTCGGCGCCGTAACCGTGAAGTAACGCAGCTGCACTTCCTGCTGCTGCACCTGCGCCTGCAGCGCCTGGAGCCGCGCCTCCGCGGTCCGCACCGCCGTTTCACTTTGCTCGAGTTCCTGCTTGCTGATGGCGCCCGCCGCGTACAAGCCGCTCGCGCGCTCCTGCTGCTGATGTGCGTAAGCCACGTCCGCCTCGCGTTCCGCCCGCTCGGCGTGCTGGCTCGCCACCGCCGCTTCCTGACGCCTGGCGTCGATGCGGACCAGTTGATCGCCGCGCGCGACCCGCTGACCGGAGGTGACGAACACGTCCGTCACTTGTCCCTCGATCTGCGGCTGAATGGCGGTCCCGCGCAGCGACTTCAGCGTGGCGACGTATTCCGTCACGTCCTCGATGGGCACCGTGTGCGCCGTTTCGAGCTTGACCGTGGCAGGAGGAAACGCGGCCGGAGCCGCGTCGGGTGTCTGGGATTTATTGCAGCTGGCGGTGGCGATGCAGACAACGGCCACCGCGGCAGCACTGAGAGAACGCATTGTGTAACTCACTGATCACGAGACCGATCGGACCAACAGGTCCGATTGTAGAGGCCGGGGACATTTCTGTTGGCAGGTCCGGCCGAGGGGTCAGGAACCCAGTGTATATCGAACGTGTAAACCTACGCATGCAGTGCCAGCGTAGAATTCGGTCAGTGCCCCGCAACGCTGAGGTCATCCGTCAGTGGACGATTCTCCGGGAGATCGAGCTCGCCAGAACCGCCGGCGTCACGATCGACGATCTCGCCACGATGACCGGCGTCACGACGCGGACCATTCGCCGCGATCTGCAGGCGCTCGAGGAAGCGGGCTTTCCGGTCTACGACGACAAGTCGCGTGATGACGGCCGCACCCGCTGGTTGATCAACGGCCAGGCGTTCAAAGGGCTGAGCGCGGGGCTCACGCTGTCGGAACTGTGCGCGCTCTACTTCAGCCGGACGCTGCTCGAAGCGCTGGCGGGCACGCCGTTTCGTGACGAGCTCGAACGCGCCTTCGAAAAGCTCGGTGCGACGCTCACGCCGCACATGCGCCAGTTCCTCGATCAGCTGCCGCAGGTGATCGCCTCCAAGCCGGACCCGCTGCGGCGCACCGGGCACGGTTCCGCGCGGCAGCAGGACATCGTCGCGCGCGCGCTCGAAGCGACGCTGCATCATCGCCAGGCCAACCTGCTGTACCTCTCGAAGTCGAGCGAGCGGACCAAGACCTACCTGCTGCACCCGTATCGTCTCGCCTACGCGCAGGGCGGGCTTTATCTCCTCGCCTACGTGCCGGAATACGGCGAGGTGCGCACGTTTGCGTTGGAGCGCGTCGAAGACATCTCGCTGCTCGAAGATCGGTTCACGCCGATCGAGGAGCTGCCCGACGCGGCGTTCCCGCACTCGATGGGCGTGCATTCGGGGCCGCCCGAGCGGGTGGAAATCGAGTTCGAGCGCGCGGTCTCGGATTACGTGAGGGCCCGCGAATGGCATCCGTCGCAGCGGCTGCGCGACGAGCCCGATGGCGGCGTGTTCATGACGCTCGACGTCTGCCTCGACCAGGCGCTCCGCAGCTGGATCCTCAGCTTCGGGCCGTTTGCGAAAGTGCTGACCCCGGTCGATCTCAGCCGCGAGATCGCCGCGCAACTCGAGGAAGCGCGCGCCCGCTACGCAACGGATACGACGAGCTGATCGCGCAGCGGCGCCCTGGAAGCGCCTGCTACGGCAGCGTCGATCCCGTGTCGAAGACGACTTTCCACGATCCGTCGGCCTGCTTGCGCCAGACGGTCAGGTACTGCCCGCGGCGCTCGACGATCTTGCCGTCCTCGCCTTTGCGGCGAAACACGGACCGTCCGGTGGTGTAGCCGAGATCGCCCGCGCCAAGGACTTCGCCTTTGGTCGGCACCCACGTCAACGTCGGGCCGTCCGCCTTGAAGAAGTCTTCCCAGTCCTTCATCACCGCATCGCGGCCGTGAAGTTCACCCGGCGTGCCGCCGTTGAACGTGGTCGCATCCGCAACAAACGACAGGAAGCGTTCGCGATTCCGGTCCGCCACGGATTTCGCAAAGTCCGCGTCGGCCTTGACGATTTGCTGGCCCGCGGCCTGCAGATCCGGCGCCTGCGCGTGCGCGGCGGCCGGCAGCCACAGAAGAAGCAAGGCCAACCCGGGCACTTTCCAGACACTCATGCGTAATCTCCTGACCCGCTATTGTGCGGCTAGAGGATAATTCCAGAAACCCTCGAGAACAGGATTGCCGTGCGGCTCGCGGAACCTCCGCCCGAGCCGCAGGCGTCTAACTCGTGTTGGCACAAGGATTCAGAGGTGACGCGGTGAAAATCAAAGGACTGGGAGGCGCCGAACGCAGTCGAGGTGCGCGGCCTGCCCCCGGGGCGCTGCCCGGCCCGTCAGGCGGCGCGCCCACGCGGAAGAAAATCACGTCCGGCGCACTCGAAGAAGCGCGCGGCCTCATCTGGGCCCATCGCCACCGTCTTGCGCTCGGTCTGGCGCTGATGGTGGTCAACCGTCTCGCCGGCCTCGTCCTGCCGACCACCTCGAAATACCTGATGGACGACGTCATCACGAAGGGCAACTGGGACCTGCTGCCGAAGCTCGCCCTGGCCGCGGCCGCCGCGACCATCGTGGACACCATTACGTCGTTTGCGAATTCGCAGGTGCTCGGCGTGGCCGCCCAGCGCGCCATCACCGACATGCGCAAGGACGTCGAAGCGCACGTCATGCGGCTGCCGATCCGCTACTTCGATTCCACCAAGACCGGAGTCCTCATCTCACGCATCATGACGGACGCCGACGGCATCCGGAACCTGGTCGGAACCGGGCTGGTCCAGCTCACCGGATCGATCCTGACCGCCGTCATGGCGCTGGTGATCCTCTTTTATCTGAACTGGAAGCTGACGGCCGTCACCATCCTCGTGCTCGGCACGTTCGGCGGCGGCATGGCGACCGCCTTCAAGCGGCTGCGGCCGCTGTTCCGCGAGCGCGGCCAGATCAACGCCGAGGTCACCGGACGGCTCGGCGAATCGCTCGGCGGCGTGCGTATCGTCAAGGCGTACACCGCGGAGAAGCGCGAAGAGCTCGTCTTCGCGAAAGGCGCGCACAAGCTGTTCCGCAACGTCGCCAGGTCACTGACCGGAGTGTCGGCGATCGGCGCGTTCTCCGGCCTGGTGATCGGCGCGATCGGCATCGCCGTGATGCTGATTGGCGGCTCCTCGATCCGGTCGGGGGCGATGACGATCGGCGATCTCTTCATGTACATCTCGATGATTGCGCTTCTGACGATGCCGATCATCCAGCTCGCGAGCATCGGCACGCAGATCACCGAGGCATTTGCCGGACTCGATCGCATCCGTGAAATCAAGCGCATGGCCACCGAGGACGACGAGGACGCCGACCGCGCGCCGTTCGAGGAAATCCGCGGCGAGGTCGAGTTCGAGGACGTCACGTTCGAGTACAACCCGGGCGCGCCGGTCCTCAAACACGTGTCGTTCAACGCCCACGCCGGATCGACGACCGCGCTCGTCGGTTCGAGCGGGTCGGGCAAGAGCACGCTCATCAGCCTCGTCATGGCGTTCAACCGGCCGTTGTCCGGCCGCGTGCTCGTTGACGGCGCCGATTTGACGTCGATCAAGCTGCGCGATTTCCGGGGGCACCTGGGTGTCGTCCTTCAGGACAATTTCCTGTTCGACGGGACCATCGCCGAGAACATCGCGTTCGCGCGGCCGCACGCCACGCGCGACGAGATCGTGGCGGTCAGCCGGATCGCGCACTGCGACGAGTTCATCCAGGAGTTCGAAAAGGGCTACGACACGGTCGTCGGGGAACGCGGGGTTCGCCTGTCCGGCGGGCAGCGCCAGCGCGTCGCGATCGCGCGCGCCATCCTCGCCAATCCGCGCGTCCTGATCCTCGACGAAGCCACGTCGAGCCTCGACAGCGAGAGCGAGGCGCTCATTCAGGACGGCCTGAAGTCGCTCCGCCAGGGACGCACGACCTTTGTCATCGCGCACCGCCTGTCAACGATTCGCAGTTCGGATCAAATCCTCGTCCTCGAGCACGGAGAAATCGTCGAGCGCGGGACGCACGAGGAGCTGCTGGCGAAGAACGGCCGGTACAGGCAGCTCTACGACAAGCAGTACAAATTCGAGAAGGACCAGTTCATCAACCCGGGTGAGGATTTCACCCCGGAGCCTGAACCGGCCATGGCGCGCGGCGCGGTCCGGGCGCCCGGCGCGCTCTAACCGTCGCTACCGCCGGCCGAGGATGCTGACGATGGTTTCGGAAATGGCGAGCTCGCGCCCGGTCGACCCGCGTACGATCGCGCGAATCGTGTAGTTGCCGACCGGGAGATTTCGGAACCGGACGTAAGTGCTTTTGGGGGCGAGGCCGCCTTCGAGCGGAAGCTCGCTGCTCCGGTAGAACTGCTCGGACTCGGCGATGATTTCGACGGTGCGGTTGTCGTCGTTGTGCTCGATGGACGTGAGGACGTTCAGGTCCGCCGGCGCGAACGCCATCCGGGGTGAGACCTTCACCGCCAGGCGCTCCCCGGCGCCAACCGGCCGGACCGCCAGCGTCATGAGCGTCAGCGCGAGAATCCGAAATCTCATGCCCTCACCTCGCCTTGGGTGCCGCCACCCTCTTTCCTTCTAATCGGCCGCTCGACGCCTCCGCTCTACACACAGCCACAGAAAAGATGAGATACGCTTTGCCGGGGGAGGTCTCATTTGTCGCTTCGAAGGACCGTCTTGCTCGCCGGCGCGATCGGGATTGTGTCGGTCGCTCCCGTGGTGGTCTCTGCGCAATCGGCGCCGTACTGGCTCGACGCATACCGCGAGCCCGCCGCCCGGCTGATTCGCGAGTCGATGGGCGATTCCTTCGCATGGCGGCGCCTGGCTGCGCTGACCGATGGCATCGGCAACCGGCTGAGCGGAACCCCCGAGCTCGAGCGAGCGATCCAGTGGGCGGTGGCCGAAATGAAGCGCGATGGACTCGAGAACGTCCATACCGAACCGGTCAAGGTCCCGCGATGGGTCCGCGGACGTGAAAGCGCCGAGATCATCCAGCCGGCGCGCCACCCGATTGCGATGCTGGGGCTCGGCGACAGCGTCGCCACGCCTCGCCAGGGCATCGAGGCGGACGTGCTGGTCGTGAAAAGCATGGACGAACTGGACGCCAACCCGTCGAAGGCGGCCGGGCGCATCGTCGTTTTCAACGTCGCGTACACCGACTACGGCAACTCGCGGCCGGTGCGGACGAACGGTCCGTCGCGCGCCGCCCGCCACGGCGCCGTCGCGGCGCTGGTTCGCTCGATCGGCCCTGACGGCCAGCGGCTCCCCCACACCGGCGGCCTGAGCTACGCCGAAGGCGTGACCCGGATACCCGCCGCGGCCATCGCCAGCGAGGATGCCGATCAACTGCAGCGAATGGCCGACCGCGGCGAGCGGATTGTGATCCGCCTGCAGATGGAAGCGCATTTCGAGCCCGACGCCGACTCGGCGAACGTCGTCGGCGAAATCCGCGGCCGCGAGCGGCCGGACGAAGTGGTCGTCGTCGGTGGACATCTCGACAGCTGGGACGTCGGCGCGGGCGCGAGCGACGATGGCGGCGGGTGCATCGCGACCTGGGATGCCCTGCGCCTGATGCAGAAGCTCGGACTCAAGCCGCGGCGCACGGTGCGCGTGGTGCTGTGGACGAACGAGGAAAACGGCACGCGCGGCGGCCGCGCGTATCGCGATGCGCATGCGCGCGAGCTGAACAAGCATGTCCTGATGCTCGAATCCGACGACGGGCTGTTTTCGCCGACGTCATTCGGTTTCTCGGGCACGGCACGCGCGATGGAAACCGTGCGCTCGATTGCGACGCTGCTGAGCGAGATCGGCGTGGACCATGTGTCGTCGGGCGGCGGCGGATCCGACATCGACCCGAGCGTGCAGGCCGGTCATATTCCGGGAATGTCGTACGACGGAACCGGCCCCTACTTTTCGATCCACCACACGCAGGCGGACACCGTGGACAAGATCGATCCCGTGGATGTGTCGCGCGCCGCTGCAGCCATCGCGGTCATGGCGTATGTCGTCGCGGACTTGCCGGGCAGGCTCGGCGAGTAGAGGTTCAGGTGGTCATCCCCCGGGCAAACGTTCATACTGAAGCCATGAGAAAACTCACGCATGCGACCCTGGCGGCGGGGCTGCTGCTGCTCACCGCGTGCGCATCGTCGGCGCAGCAGGCGAAGCAGATGGCGCCGAACGAGGTGGTCGCCACCGTCGGCAAGACGTCGATCACGCTTGGTGAGGTCGACGCGCTGGCGATGCAGGCTCCGGCGTCGAACTTTGGCGGCGTGCGGCTCGTGCAGGCGCTCTATCTGGCGCGGCGCGCGGCGCTCGACGACATCATCGGCAGGCGCCTGATGGACGACGAGGCCAAGGCCCGCGGGATCGATCGCGCGAGCCTGGTGGAGAAAGAGATCGCCGACAAGGCGCCGGCGCCGACGGCTGCCGATATCGACTTCTGGTACCAGAACAACCCGGCGAGGGTGCAAGGCGCGACGCTGGATCAGGTCCGCGAACCGATCCGGTCGCTGCTCATCGAGGAGCGGATGGACGCCGCGCGCGAGCGCTTCATCGCGTCGCTGAAGGACAAGACGTCAGTCACCGTTTCGCTCGAACCGCCGCGCCAGACGATCGCCACCAAGGGCCACCCGGCGATCGGGCCGGCGGATGCGCCGATCGAGCTGGTCGAGTTCTCGGACTTCCAGTGCCCGTTCTGCCAGCGCGCCAATCCGACGGTCGAGCAGGTGCTCAAGACCTACGGCGACAAGATCCGCTTCGTCTACCGGCACTATCCCCTGCCCAATCATCCCAACGCGCGCCCCTCGGCGGAAGCCGCCGCCTGCGCCGAAGAACAGAACAAGTTCTGGCCGTTTCACGATCGGCTGTTCGCGAACGGCTCGAAGTTGTCCGACGACGACCTGAAGGCTCACGCCGCGGCGATTGGCCTGGACACGGGCAAGTTCAACGCGTGCTTCGATACGCACAAGTTCAAGGAAGCCGTCGACCACGATATCGCCGAGGCCACCGAGGCGGGAGTGACGGGGACGCCGGCCTTCTTCATCAACGGCCGGTCACTCGAAGGCGCGCAGCCGTTCGACGCGTTCAAGCGGGTGATCGACGAGGAACTTGCCAGTAAGAAGAAATGAAATTGCAGAATTCAGAGTTGCAGACTTCAGACTGAAGCCTCTGACGTCCAATCTGAAGTCTGAAGCTCTGCAGTCTGAAATCTGAATTCTCAGCGTAAGCCCGCCGAGTCCCTGATACAGGGACGCCGCGATCGCCAGGAACGTCGCCAGCAGGCAGAGGACCGCAATCAGCATGTGGTCGCCGCGTTCGCGCGTCAGCGGATTGAACAGCGCCGACATCGCGTAGCCGCCCAGAAACCCGCCGGCGTGGGCGTAGTTGTCGATCCCCGGCATGAACAGCCCGTAGATGAACATGATGATCGCCCACTGCTTCGCCTGCCCGTGGATCAGGCTGCTGCCGCTCTTGCGTCCGTAGTGCATGAGCGCGCCGAGCAGCCCGAAGATCGATGCCGAGGCGCCGACCGTCAGGGGCGCGCCGTGCAGGAGTGGGATCGCCGGAAAGTAGACGAACGCCATCGAGCTCAGGAGGAAGCCGCAGGCACCCGAGACGACATAAATGATGACCGTTCGAGCCGGACCGACGATTTCGGCCGTGGATGCTCCGATGTCGCGGACCCACATCATGTTGAACACGATGTGCAGCAGGCTGCCGTGCAACCATGTCGCGCTCAGGATGGTCCACCAGTTGCCGCGGCCGAACACCGGCAGCGCGCCGCTCGCACCGAACATCCACAGCGCGTTGGTGCTGGGCGCGAGAATCGACAACATGCCGCCGCCCATCACCTGCAGTTCGGGGCCCGAGGCGACCAGCGTCAGGACGTACAAGACCATCGACACGCCGATCACGAACGGCACGAAGCCCAGATCCGCGCCGAGGCGGCGCAGCACCGGCGCGAACCCCCACAGACTCGGATTGGTGCGCCCGCACATGTAGCACTTGTCGTCGCGCACGCCGACGAGCGCCCCGCATCCGGGACAGACGACCGATCCAGTGGTTTTGCGTCCGAACATGGCCATTGACTCTCGGCTTTGGGCTCTGGGCTTTAGGCTTTGGCCTTTCGGCTTCGGCGCTAGGCTCCGACCTCGACGCCCTGTTTCTTCGGCCGCATGTTGCTGGCCAGGATTCGCTTCCGCAGGCGAATACTCGACGGCGTCACTTCCACCAGTTCGTCGTCGTTGATGAACTCGATCGCCTGCTCGAGACCGAGCTTGCGCGGCGGGACCAGGCGGATCGCCTCGTCGGCCGACGACGCGCGCATGTTGGTCTGCTTCTTTTCCTTCGTCACGTTGACGTCCATGTCGGCGGTGCGCGAGTTCTCGCCGATGATCATGCCTTCGTAGACCTGGATGGCCGGGTCGATGAAGATTTCGCCGCGCTCCTGGAGATTGAAGATCGCGTAGGACGTGGCGATCCCGGTGCGGTCGGCCACCAGCACGCCGTTGGCGCGCGACGCAATCACGCCGTGCCACGGCTCCCAGCTCGAAAAGATGTGGTTCATGATGCCGGTCCCCTTGGTGTCGGTCATGAACTGCGAGCGGAAGCCGATCATCCCGCGCGCCGGAATCCGGAATTCGAGCCGGACGCGGCCGCTGCCGTTGTTCACCATTTTCGTCATGGTGCCGCGGCGCTCGCCGACCTGCGCAATGACCACGCCCTGGTGATCCTGCGGCACGTCGATCACCAGTTCCTCGACCGGCTCGCACCAGGACGCCGTTGATCGTCTTGGTGACGATGTCCGGACGCGACACCTGGATCTCGAAACCTTCGCGCCGCATCATCTCGATGAGGATCGACAACTGCAGTTCGCCGCGCCCGACGACCTTGATCTGCTCGGGCGAGTCGGTCGGCTCGGTCCGGATTGACACGTTGCCGAGCAGCTCGCGGTCCAGCCGATCCTTCAGCTGCCGCGACGTGACGTACTGCCCTTCGCGGCCCGCCACCGGCGACGTGTTGACGCCGAACACGATTGAGACGGTCGGTTCGTCGATGGCGATCGGCGGAATCGCCACCGGGTTCTCGCCGTCGGCGATGGTCTCGCCGATGGTGATGTCTTCGATGCCGGCGAGGCAGACGATGTCGCCGGCCGCGGCTTCCTGGACTTCGATCCGCTTCAAGCCGTCGAAGGCAAAGAGCTTCGTGACCTTGGTCGGGTGGATCGCGGAGTCCAGCTTGCAGACCGCCACCGTGTCGCCAATCCGCACGCGGCCGTTGAAGATTCGTCCGATCGCGATCCGCCCCAGATAGTCGCTGGCATCCAGGTTGGCGACCAGCAGCTGGAGCCGGGCGTTGGGATCGCCCTTCGGCGGCGGGACATGCTCGATGATCGCTTCGAACAACGGCCGGAGATCGACCCCCACGCCTTCCTGTTCTTTCGTGGACGTGCCGGTCTTCGCGTTCGTGTACAGCACCGGAAAGTCGAGCTGTTCTTCGGACGCGTCGAGATCGATGAACAAGTCGTAGATCTCGTTCAGCACTTCCTGCGGCCGGGCGTCCGGGCGATCGATCTTGTTGACGACGACGATCGGCGTGAGCCGGCGCTCGAGCGCCTTGCGCAGCACGAACCGGGTTTGCGGCAGCGGACCTTCGGACGCGTCGACCAGCAGCATCACGCCGTCGACCATCGACAGCGTCCGCTCCACCTCGCCGCCAAAATCGGCGTGGCCGGGCGTATCGACGATGTTGATCAGGATGTCGTGGTAGTGAACGGCGGTGTTTTTCGCAAGGATGGTGATCCCGCGCTCCCGCTCGAGTTCGTTGCTGTCCATGGCGCGTTCCGCGACGCGTTCGTTGGCGCGGAACGTCCCGCTCTGGTGGAGCAAGGCATCGACGAGGGTGGTCTTGCCGTGGTCGACGTGGGCGATGATGGCGACGTTACGTCTGGAAGAATTCGCGACGAGCATCCTCTCAGTATACCTGTCGGACAGGGCGGCGGTGGAGGATGGGGATTGAAGTTGGAGGTCGGGGGTTGGAGGTTGGAGGTTGGAGGCGACAAAAGTGAGCTATGGCGCATTCAGGCGATCGAGAATCTCGCGCGCGCGGGCGTCGAACGCCTGATCGCCGACCAGCTTTTCCGCAAAGCGGCGCGCGTCGTCTTTTCTCGAGAGATTGAAGTACGCGGCGGAGGCGTTGAACCACGCCGTCGCCCGCATGCGTGTATCGCCGGCTACCTCGGCTTCGCGTCTCGCCATCCACCGATTGCGCCGCGCCTCGGGCATGTCGGCAGTGCGGAGCCCCGCGATCTCGCGGTCGAGCCGAGCCAGCTCACCGTCGAAACAGGCGGCGCTCTCGGCGCGGCCGTGGCTGCGGCTTTCCAGTCACGCTGCTCGGACACGACCGCCTGGAAATAGAACCGCGTCTCGCAGTCGGTCGATCGCCGGCCGAGCGACAGCGCGAGGCGCTCGCGCGCCACCTCGAAGTCGCGGCGCTTGACCGCCACGATTCCCGCGAGCTTGGGCACATCGGCGTTGATCAGGGTGACGGCCGCCTGCTCGATGTCGGTCCAGGCGTCGTTGTCGCGGTTGAGCAGCGACTCGTTGAAGGCGCGCCAGTACAACGCCTCGCCCGGGACTGCGATCGGTCGTCAGCATCCGGTTGGCCGCGGCAATCGCTTCGTCGTAACGGCCGCCGTAGGTGAGCGCGCGGATGCCGCCAACCATCGCGTCGGCGTTGTCGGGCACGAGCGCCAGCGTCCGCTCGTAGAACTCGTGCGCGCGCCCGAAGTCTTCGGCCGTCATCGCGAGATTGGCGATGGCCTGGGTGAGCGCCGGCCAGTCCGGCCGCCAGTCGTACGCCGCCTGGTAGTGCGCGTCTGCGACTTCGAGATTGGGAAGGAGCAGGCCCTGGTTCGGCTGCCCTTCGCCGGCGAGCGCGATGATCCCCAGGACATAGTGGATCTCGACGAATCGCGGCTCGCGCTCGAGCAGCGCTTCGAGCGCGGCGCGGTTGCGCGGCGTACAGCCGGCCGCGAGCTTGAACGACACCAGCGGCACGGCTGACGTCGTGGCCACGACCGACGCGCGAAGATTGCGCTCGGGAACCGCAAACCCCGCCGGCCCGCAGGCCAGCGACAACCACAGATACGCAGACGTGGGATCGCCGTCCACCCGGCCGCGAAACGCTTCCACCCACGGCGCCTGCTCCCGCATGAGTCGTGTGTAATCGCCCGACAGCGAGCGCTTCGGCTGGCCAGGAGAATTTGTGCCTGTTCCGGTGTCGGCGTGGAGACGACGCCGGCGGCGATGGGCTGGCCCTGACGGCTGCGGCGCAGCCCGAGTTCCGCTTCGCGGAGCGCAATCAGCGCCGCGGCGCGAACGGCGCCATCGGTCGCTTCCCCGCTGACGGCCGGCTCATCGCGCAGATCGAGAAACGCGCGATAGGCCGCGTTCAGGCAGTCGAGGCAGCCGGCGAGAAGATCCTGCGTCGCGCGCTCGAGGCGCATCGCCGGCGTGACACTCGGAACAGATGGCGCAGGCGGCGCGGTTTTCGGCGCGCACGCGAACGACGCGCCCAGCAGCATCACGGCAACCAGCAGACGCACCCGCATTCGGGCGTTTAGACACCAATCCGCCCGACTTGGTCCGGGCCGCCGTCCACCGATCGACGCCTGCGGAACCGGTCGCCCGGCTAGCGCGGAACTTTCTGCTCGCTCATCGCCGCCTGATACGCGAACCACGCCATGGCGACCGACGACTGGCGAAGATCCTGCTCGTCGAGCCGCTCGACGGTGTCCATGTTCGTGTGGTGCGTGCGGATGTCGTAGTTGTCGTACTTCTGGATCGGGTTGAACCCGGGCACGCCGCCGTCGATGAAGCTCAGGTGATCGGTGGAGCCCACGCCTTCGATGGTGTTGCGCCGCGCGCCAATCGCCTTCAGCGGTTCGAGCCACGCATCGAACATCGACCGCACCGCGGGACGCTCCTGAAGATAGAAGCCGTAGATAGGACCGTAGCCATTGTCGATGTTGAAGTACACGTCGAACTTGTCGCGCGCCGCCCGGTTCGCATCCCCCACCAGGTGCTGCTGGACCCAGGCTTTCGATCCCATGAGTCCCTGCTCCTCGCCGCTCCACAGCGCGACCCGGATCGTTCGCCGCGGCTGGACGCCGGATGCTTTCAGGATCCGCATCGCCTCCACCATGGTCGTCGCGCCATCCGCGTTGTCGGTTGCCCCGACGCCGGTGTGCCACGAATCGAGGTGCCCGCCGATCATGACGATCTCGTCGCGCACCGCCGCGTCGCTGCCGGGCAGCTCCGCGATCACGTTGTAGGCGTTGCCGTTCTCGCTGTCGTAGAAACGCGACTGCACGTTGACGCGCAGCTTGACGGGAATCTTGTGATCGAGCATCCGCACGATCATGTTGTACTGCTCGGCGGCGATGGTGATGGTCGGCGGCGCGCCCGCACCACCGTCGCGGCCGGTGACGAACACGGTGCCATGTTCGCCGACGCTCGGCTTCAGGACGACGCCCGGCTGCGCCTCGCGCAGCGACGCGGGCCGTCCGCTGCGCCGGAGTCTCTCCCGGCGGCGTGGCGGTATCGCGTGCCCGGCCGACGCTGGTCGCGTAGGCCGCGGAGTTCGGCAGGTAGGTGGGCTCGCTCGGCTGCGGGCGATCCTTGCGAACGAAATTCGTCAGGATCGGTTGCGTCATGACGATCGCGCCCTTCAACTGTCCGCCCATCGTCGTCAGCGCATCGGCGTCTCTCCCGCCCGCATAGCACCGGCGCGCCGACGATGTCGCCGTTCGTGGCGGGAGACCAGGCGTCGGCGTACGCGATCAGCGGGAGGTAACGCGGTTCGATCATCTCGACGGTCAGGTGTTCCAGCGTCCAGCCGCGGCCGAACTTCCACGGCTCGAGATGGACGTTCGACAAGCCGTAGCTCACCAGCCGGTCCCGCATGTACTCGGACGCCCGCTTCTGCGCCGGCGACGCCGTCAACCGCGGCCCGATATCCGTCGTCAACGTCTCGAACATCACCTGCGCCTGCGAGCGCTGCATCCCTTCGGCTCGGATCTTTTCGAAGGCCGCGTTGCTGCCTGATTGCGCGAACAGGAGGGCGCCAGTCCCGAGAAGCGCCGCGCCGAGGACAAGAGGTTTTGTGTGCATATTTCTCACTGGCGCCGGGGACACTTTTTTTCACTGGCCGCGGGGCCCCACCCCCGCGGCGAACTGACGCAGACGCTCAGGCTCAGATTTGCTTGTCCTCGCCTTCGCGTGGCCGCAGGCGCTCCCCTTTTCTTCCACTGGCGCCGGGGCCCCACCCCCGGCGCGAACTGACGCCGATGCCTCGCCTCGGATTTCCTTGTCCTCGGCTCGGCATGGCCGCAGGCGCTCCCTCATCCTGCCCGACTTTTCTTCACTGGCCGCGGGGCCCCACCCCCGCGGCGAACTCACGCAGATGCTCGCCTTCGGATTTGCTTGTCCTCAGGCTCGCATGGCCGCAGGCGCTCCCTGCGGCCCTACCAGCCCTACCTGCCCTACCTGGCCTGTGAGAGCAGTTGTTCCGCCGTCGTGAACTTCGGCTCGATGTCGATGGGCACTGACGCCAGGCGATCGAGGACGCGCTGCACTTCCGGACGAATGTTACCGAGCCGGTCGGCGAGCGCCTTGGCTTTTTCGTAGCTGCCCTCCGCCTGGATCGTCATGATCTCGTGCGTCAGGCCGATCACGCCTTCCTTGATCTTGTTCTGATCGACCGCAAAGGTCCCGTCCGGCTTCGCGACGAAGCCGCCTTGATCCAGCAGGTAGTTCAACTGGACCGCGATGCCCTTGCCGTGGGCCTCGGCGATGCCGAAACGGATCGACCGGAACGCAGACGCCAGGAATGTCGGATAGAGCGTCGACTGCATGCTGCGCGGGACGACGCCTTTGTCGATCAGATACTGCAGCGCGTACAGCCCCGAGATATCCGCCTTTGCTTCTTCCAGGAAACTCGACAGCTCCTTCATCTCCTTGCGGACGGTCGTGTCCCGCCCGTTGACGCTGATGTTGTGCGGCCCCAGGCCGTGCATCATCTCGTGCAGCACGATGTGGGTGAAGAAGGCGTCGAACGCCAGCGAGCTCTGATCCGCGGAGCCGAGCACGATCTTCGAGATCGGCAGCAGCGTCTTCTGGAATTTGGCTTCCTGCACGTTCTTCAGCATCACGCGCTTGGCGCCCTTCTCGCGAAGGACGCGCTCGTCGTTGGGCAGATTGAACGCGGCCGTCTGGACGCCGTGGTTGGCGTCACCCGCGGCATACAGTTCGTTGACGACGACCAGCGGCGACAGCGCGGCGATCTTCGGGTTGCGGTACCGCGGATCGATCGGCAGGCGGTCCTCGATGCCCTGGAGCTCGCCGCTGAATTTCTGCAGCTTGGCGCTCTCGGCTTCGTCCTGAACCGTGATGAACGACTCGAACGCCGCCTTGTAGTTGAAGAACTCGTCTTCGTACACCTCGTACGGGCCGATGGTCGGCTCGATCGCGCCGGTCATCTCCATCCACGCGACGTCGCTGTCGTAGTAGTCGTTCGACAGCAGCGCATCGGCGCGCTTGGTCAGGAAAGCCTTCAGGGTCGGCTCATTCGACAACGCCGCCGCTTCCCGCAGCAGCACGGCGATCCGCGTGAGCTCGTTCTGATACTCCTGGCTGTACGGGACCGCGGTGAACTCGCCGCGCGGGCCGCGCCGGATCACGCTGAAAAATCCGTTGGCGCGCGCACGGTCCGCCTCGGACAGCGACTGCAGCCAGCGCTCGAGCTCCGCCTTGGTCGCGCCCTCGGGGTAGAAATTCGAGCCCTGCGGCCGCTCGGGCGCGCCGGGCACGAACGGACGGAAGTGATCCAGGCGATCCCACGGCCCTTTGTTAATCAGGAAGTAGTGCAGCCGCGCGCGCTCCTCGGGCGTGTCGCGCTGCACGAGATCGAGAAACATCGCCTCGTTGCCCGACCAGGCCTGGCGCATGAAGAGCGCATCGACGATCTTCGACGCCTCGATCAGCTTCCCGAGCACGCGGCGATCGCTCGGGCGACACCTTGGACAGGTCCGCCACGATATCGGTCGGCGCGAACTGCGCGGCCATGCGCTGAAGATCGGCGGTCGAGGGCAATTTGGACTCCTGGGCGAGCGCGGCCACACCGCTCAGCACGACAAAGGCGGCCACCGTCTTGGATGGAAACATGAGGGACATTTTAGCTGGGGTCTCGGACATGCGGGAGGTTGGAGGTTGGAGGTTCGGGGCTCGGAGCTTGGAGGTTGGAGGTTGGACAGTACCGCAGTGGCGAACAGATTGCGCGGGCTTAACACTGGCTCAATGCAGGAGTTGCCACGCAAGCCTGAAATCCCCAGAATTCGCCGCGTTCTCGGCTGGCACCTCACGTGCTGCAGCACGCCACGTGTCCGGTTCTTTCACTCAGAGATCTTGAAGTCTGGCAGCAGTCCATGGACTCGTCGAGGCCTGCTACAAGACCACAGCGTGTTCCCGGCAGCAGAAAGGTACGGACTGGCCAGTCAGATTCGTCGACGCAGCCGTGTCTCATTCCATCCAACATCGCCGAGGGCCACTGCCGGAGGTCCACGCGGCCGTATCGCAAACCACGTCAGCATTGCGCTCGGCTCTCACGGTGAGCTCGAAACGTGTCTCGAGATCAGTCGACAGGCTGGGATACTTCGACGAGCGGCGTGAAACCGTCGTTAGTTTGCTCTCAGCGACAGCGTCGGCCGCTGCTTTACGGACTGCACCACGCGCTTGAACGAAAGCTCAGTTGCAGACAATGCGGACCGAGCCCGTAGTTGAGGTCCCGCAGTCTCCAGCCCTCCAGTCCCAACCCCCAGCCCCGAGCCCCGCGTCAGTGCACTCCCCGCGACACGTGCAGCGCGGCGGGATCGGCGCCGAGGCGGCGGATCGCGCGCTCCCACATGCGATCGGCGGGCGTGTTGAACAAGCAGATCGCGATCGACGTCGCTCAGGAGCCACGACGATTCCTGCAGTTCGGCCTCGAGCTGACCGGGGCCCCAGCCCGAATAGCCGACGATGAGCCGGGCGTGCGGCGGCGGGACGGGATCAAGCATCCGGCGCAGGAGATCCGGTGACGTGGACAGGAACAATCCCTCGACGATCGGGACGCCGCTGAACAGCTGCTGTTCTTCGGGCCGGCCGGCCACCAGCATCCAGCTGCGCTCCGGCTCCACGGGTCCGCCGGTCCACACTTCGAGCTCGCGCTCGGTCGACACCGGCGGCTCCAGATTGACGACGACGCGCCCGCTCGTCACGAGGGGCCGGTTCATGACGAGGCCGAATGCCCCTTCCTCGTTGTGTTTGCACAACAGGACGACGGTCCGGATGAAATTCGGATCGACCAGCTGGGGCATCGAGAGCAGGAGTGCGGGTGCCAGGGAACTCATAGCTTCAATTCTTGCGAGACTCGGCGCAGGTCGTCAATGAAACGATCCAGCTCGAGGCGGCGGGTCTCCGGGTCCGGTGCTCTCAGGAGCGATGCGGGATGGACCGTCGCGACCACGAGCGGCGCCAGGCTCGACGCGAGAAACTCACCGCGATGCGCGGTGACCTTGAAACCGGATCCGAGCAGCGCCTGCGCGGCGGTCGCGCCGAGCAGCACGATGGCGCGCGGTTTGACGATGCGGATTTCCTCGTCGAGCCAGGGACGGCAGGCCTTCGACCTCGCCGGCGCGAGGCTTCTTGTGAATGCGGCGCTTGCCCCGCGGCTCCCAGCTGAAATGCTTGACGGCGTTCGTCACGTAGACACGGCGCCGGTCGATCCCCGCTGCGGCGAGCGCTTGATCGAGCAGGTGGCCGGCAGGTCCGACGAACGGATGCCCTTCGAGATCTTCGCGATCGCCCGGCTGCTCGCCGATGAGCATCAGATCGGCGCGGGCTGGTCCCTCGCCGAACACGGTCTGGGTGGCGCGCTTCCACAGGTCGCAGGCTCGACAGTCCTGCGCGTCCGCGCGAACGACCGCGAGCGTCCTCCGCAAAGGCTTCCGAACGTCAGCCACGCCGGACGATCCTGCAAACGTCAGTCCGGTGAGCTGGCAGGCTTGCTCTGCGCGGCGGCGATTGCCACGTTGCGCCGCAAGCCCGTGAGCCTGGCGCGCTCCATGGCGCTTCCCGCGAGACCTTGCTGCAGCTCGTCATCCGACATCGCCGCAAGATCCGCGACGCGCGGCGCGTCCCAGACCGCACGCGGCTGCCACGCCGGGTCGCCTGACACCGGCGGCGCCGCATTCCACGGACACACTTCCTGGCAGATGTCGCAGCCGTAAATGTGCGAGCCGATGGCCTCGTGCAGCGCCTCGGGCACGGCGCCGCGATGCTCGATCGTCAGATACGAAATGCAGCGCGTCGAGTCGAGCACGCCGGGCGAGACCAGCGCATGCGTCGGGCACGCCTCGAGGCACAGCGTGCAGGTGCCGCACTGATCGAACGACGGCACATCGGTCTCGAGCGGCAGGCTGCAGAGAATCTCGGCGAGGAACGTCCACGAGCCGAGCTCGGGATGAATGAGGCAGGTGTTCTTGCCGATCCAGCCAATCCCGGCGTGCTGGGCGTAGACGCGCTCCTGGACCGGGCCGGTATCGACGTACGACCCGCGCCTCGAACGGCACGTCCGACGCGGCGCGCATCCACGCCAGCAGCTGCTCGAGCCGCCGGCCGATGACCTCGTGATAGTCGTCGCCCCACGCGTAGCGCGCGATGTGCGCGCGCTCCGGATCGGCGCACTCGATCGAATAGGGACGCTTCGTGTTGTAGACGGTGGCGGTCGCGATGACGCACTGCGCGGACGGCATCACCCGGCGGACGTCGGCCCGCCGCTCGGCCGACCGCGGCAGGTAGCCCATGTTGCCCGCGTAACCGCGGGCGAGCCAGTCCTTGAAGAATTTCAGCTCGGGATGATCGCCGGCCGGCGCGATGCCGCAGGCGTCGAAGCCCAGCGCGCGCGCCTGTCGCTTGATGTCGGCGGCGGTCAGAGGGCGTCCGGGCTCGCCCATCGCCTCAGCTTTTCGCGACCAGCTGCCGCAGCACGTACGGCAGGATGCCGCCGTGGCTGAACGCGACGAGTTCCTCCGGCGTATCGATCCGCACCAGCGCGTCGAACTCGATGGTCTTGTCGCCGACCGCGCGCACGTGAACGCGACCCATCGAGCGCAGACCCTGCGCAATCCCGGTCAGCTCGAACAACTCGCGCCCGGTCAGTCCCAGCGTGGCCGCGTTCACACCGGCGTCGAACTGCAGCGGCAGCACGCCCATGTTCACGAGGTTGCTGCGGTGAATGCGTTCGAAGCTTTCGGCGATCACCGCGCGCACGCCGAGCAGGAGCGTGCCCTTGGCCGCCCAGTCGCGCGACGACCCGGATCCGTATTCCTTGCCGGCGAGAATGACCAGCGGGACGCCGCGCGTCCTTGTACTTCATCGCGGCGTCGTAGATCGACATCACGTCGCCGGCCGGCTGGTAGGTCGTCCAGCCGCCTTCGGTTCCCGGCGCCAGCTGATTGCGCAGCCGCATGTTGGCGAACGTGCCGCGCATCATCACTTCGTGATTGCCGCGGCGCGCGCCGTACGAATTGAAGTCCGCCGGCTGCACGCCGTGCTCGATCAGATACTTCCCGGCCGGACTGTCCTTCTTGATCGATCCGGCCGGCGAAATGTGGTCCGTGGTGATGCTGTCGCCGAGCACCGCCAGCGCGCGGGCCGCCGGTGATGTCGGTCAGCGGCGCCGGCTTCAGCGTCACGCCGTCGAAGAACGGCGGGTTGCGCACGTAGGTCGAATCGGGCTCCCACGCGAAGCGATCGCCGGTCGGCACGTCGAGCGATTTCCACCGCTCGTCGCCGCCGAAGACGTCGGCGTACTGCTCGCGGAACATCTCCGCCGTCACCGACTTGCAGCATCGTCTCCTGGATCTCGCGCTCCGACGGCCAGATGTCGCGCAGGTAGACGGGCGCGCCGCCCTTGCCGTATGCCGAGCGGCTCGGTCGTCAGATCGATCGTCATGCGTGCCGGCGAGCGCGTAGGCGACGACCAGCGGCGGCGATGCGAGGTAGTTGGCGCGCACCTGCTGCTGAATGCGGCCTTCGAAGTTGCGGTTGCCGCTGAGGACCGAGGCGACCACCAGGTTCTCGCTCCTCAACTTCCGCTGACACGTCGTCGGGCAGCGGCCCGCTGTTGCCGATGCAGGTGGTGCAGCCGTAGCCGACGAGGTTGAAGCCAAGCCGATCGAGATACGTGTCCAGACCGGCCTTGCGCAGGTACTCGGTCACGACCTTCGACCCGGGCGCGAGGCTCGTCTTCACCCACGGCTGGCGCTCGAGCCCCTGCTCGACGGCTTTCTTCGCCACCAGCCCCGCCGCAATCATCACGCTCGGGTTCGACGTGTTCGTGCAGCTCGTGATGGCGGCGATGACGACCGACCCGTGCTCCAGCTGACCCACTGCAGGGCAGATCGGCGACCGCCGTGGCGGACGCCGCCGCGGCGGCGGAACCGGCGCTCGCGCCCTTCTTCGCCGACTGAGGAGCGTCGGCAGCGCCGTGTTGAAGCCGCTCTTCGCGTTCTTCAGCGCCACGCGATCCTGCGGCCGGCGCGGCCCGGCGAGACTCGGTTCGATGGTGTTGAGATCGAGCTCGATGGTTTCGGTGTAGATCGGGTCCGGCGTCGCCGCGTCGACAGGAACAGCCCCTGCGCTTTCGCGTACGCCTCGACCAGCTCGACGCGCGACGCCTCGCGGCCGGTCAGCCGCAGGTAGTCGAGCGTCATCGCGTCGATCGGGAAGATCGCGATCGTCGCGCCGTACTCCGGGCACATGTTCCCGAGCGTCGCGCGGTCGGCGATCGTCAGGTGCTGCGAGTCCGGCGCCGAAGAACTCCACGAACTTGCCGACCACGCCGTGCTTGCGCAGCCGCTCGGTAATCGTCAGCACGAGGTCGGTGGCCGTCGTGCCTTCGCGCATCGTGCCGGTCAGGCGGAAGCCGAGGACCGGCGGGATCAGCATCGAGATCGGCTGGCCGAGCATCGCCGCTTCGGCCTCGATTCCGCCGACGCCCCAGCCGACGACGCCCGAGGCCGTTGACCATCGTCGTATGCGAGTCGGTGCCGACGAGCGTATCCGGATAGGCGACCGCGCCGTCAGCGCCGTGTCGTCCGTGCACACGACGCGCGCGAGGTACTCGAGGTTGACCTGATGGACGATGCCGGTGTCCGGCGGCACGACGCGGAAGTTGCGGAACGCGTTCTGTCCCCAGCGCAGAAACGCGTAGCGTTCCTTGTTGCGCGAGAACTCGAGCTCGGCGTTCAGCTGGAACGCGTTCGCCTGGCCGAAGTAATCCACCTGCACCGAGTGATCGATGACCAGTTCGACCGGCTGCAGCGGATTGACCCGGTTCGGATCGCCGCCGAGCCTGCACGATGCCGTCGCGCATGGCCGCGAGATCGACGACGCAGGGCACGCCGGTGAAATCCTGCAGCAGCACGCGCGCCGGCGCGAAGGAGATCTCCTTCGCCGCCGTGCTCTTCACGTCCCACCGCGCCAGCGCTTCGATGTCCGCCTTCTTGACGAAGCGGCCATCCTCGTGGCGCAGCAGGTTCTCGAGCAGGATCTTCAGCGAGAACGGCAGCCGCGCGATATCGGCGAAGCCGTGGGCCTGAAGCGCCGACAGGCTGTAGTAGTGCACGTCCTGCCCGGCAACGCTCAACGTGGATCGGGTGTGGAAGGAATCAGCGCTGGCCATCGAAGTTCATGTCCTCTGAAAAGGTCAATCGTACCACAGCCAAATTCAGCGGGCAGCCCGCAGGAGATCGCGGATTTCGGTGAGCAGGACCTCCTCCTTCGTCGGCGGCGGCGGCGCGGCCGGCGCGGCGGCCGCAGGAGCGCGCCGCGCGGCATTCATCGCCTTCACCACCATGAACAGCGCGAACGCCACGATGACGAAATTCAGCATCAGCGAGATGAAGTTGCCGATGTTCAACGTCACGGCACCGGCCGCCTTGGCGACCGCCGGCGTGGCGTACGGCCCGGGCGGCACGCCGTCCTTGAGCAGCAGATAGCGCGCGGAGAAATCGAGACCGCCGGTGATGATCCCGATCAGCGGCATCACGAGTCGGCGACGAGCGAGGTCACGATCGCTCCGAACGCGGCACCGATGACAATGCCGACAGCCATGTCGACGACATTGCCCTTCATCGCAAACTCGCGGAATTCCTTCAGCATTGGCGCCTCCTGTGCAGTCGCTAGAAACGAACGAAGACTGATGCCCCGGCTGCCGGTGCGACATGCACGTCGCCATCGAGCGACGTGCCGCCGCCGGCGAATGCGGCCCGCGCGTCAACGCGGATGCCCAGACCCTTGACCGCTCCGGTCGCGGCCTGCTTCAACAGGTAATGAATCCCTCCGCCGGCATACGCCGACCAGCCGGTGTCCACGAACATCTGCCCGTCGTGCACCTGACGCAGGTAGCCGCCGCCGGCGCCGAGAAACGGCTTCAGCCGGCCGGGCGACGCTCGCGCGAAGCCGCAGCGCGAGCCCGCCTTCGACGGCGTATTGCGTGACCGGCTCGCTGACCGTCGCCGCGCCGGTCTCCCGGTCGTGCGTGATGTCGGTCACCAGGTTCGTCGAGCCGAGACCGAACGCCGATTCCGCCCACCAGCGCGACGCGATCCGGATCCCGAGGCGCGCCACGACCGCGGGCGTCGTCTCGAGGCCGCTGCTGCGACTGAAACAGCGTCAGCGTGTTTCCGCCTGGCGCGATCTCGTTCGCCGGCACGGACGCGAAGTGGATCGCCCCCATGACGCCCACGCCGCCGCCAACCTCGAGGCGCCGCCGGCGGGCGCGCCTGCGCGGAGGCTGGGCCGGCGGCCAGCAACGCGGCCACGACCGTGAGCGCAGCGAGCGGCGTCCGCACTATTTGGCCTGCACGGCGATCGTGATCGCGCCGCTGTCGCCGCCCCTCGGAACGTTGACGATCCTGTCGTAGAACTTCACCGAGAAATTCACGTCGACCGGATCGCTGATGTCGAAGAAGCTCTCGATATCCGCATCGTCGATGCGGTTCGACGCGGATCACGTGCGGGCCCGGCGACAGCCCGGACATCGAGAACTGCCCGTTGGTGCTCAGCGTGAAGTTGCCGACCATCTCGCCGCGCGCCGGGTCGAACACCACGACGTGCGCGCCGAAGACCCCCGCGCCGTTCTTCGTGACGCGGCCCGAGACGCTGCCGGTGTCGCTGCGGAAATGGTCCGACGGATAGAGATCGGAGATGCCCGCGATATCGTCCGGCTGCAGCGTCCGCATCGAGATGTCGCCGGTCCCGAGGGCGATCGGAAACATCACGGCGGCGACGCCGATCGGATGCCGCTGCCCCGAGGCGCCCTCCGTTTCACCCAGCGCCGAGTGGCCGAGCCCGCTGAAATGGCCGATCTCGTGAAGCGCGATCGTCTGCAGATCCCACTTGTTCGGCTCGCCGGCTTCCGCCACCGACCACGCGAAGGCCGAATTGAAGAAGATGTCGGACTCGAGGAGCTCGCCGGTCGCGTCGTCCACCAGGTAACTGGTCGAGGCGAGCACGCGATCGAGCGACGGCTCGCTCAGGAACCCGAGCGTCGACCGCCCGTCGTCTTGCGCCCGGCAGGCTGGCCGTGTAGCCGCCGAAGGTGTACGACACGGTCGCGCTCGGCACCGCCTCCCACGTGGCGAACGCGCGCGCCACCGCGGCCTGAAACTGCGTGGCGCTGACGCTCGGGATGCCGGGATCGGACACGAAGTAGCGCACCGGCGTCGACGCCCACTTGAGGATGACCTGATGGCCGCCGACGTCGACGCCGAACTTCAGATACGCCAGCGCCGGACGCGCGTGCGAAAAGAGCATGACCGCGATCGTCAGGAGGCAGAGTCGAGCGCGCACGACGGTCGACACTAGGGCTGCTCCGCGTCAAGGCGCGCACGTCGCGCTCGAAATCCGCCAGCGGCTGCGGGCGCGCGCGACACCTGCCGCGCACGATCGGCCCGTCGGCCGCGGGCAGCGGGACCGGCGGCGTCACCATGTCGCCGCCGCGATCCTGGGCAATGCGAAAGACGCCCTGGTTCAGCCCGAGGATGAACGGCACCATCGGCCCCTGGGCCCCGAGGAACACGACCACGCGCTGGCCGACCGCGAACTGCGGCGCGCCGACCACGATGCTGCGGTAGCGGCCGAGCATGCCGCCCGGCACGCGGAACTGGACCGTCTCGCCGAGCCCGCCCTTGAGATAGGCCTCGGTCGCGAGCGTGACGATCGTTTCGATGCTGCGCCGGTCGTCGGTCCACTGCGCGTCGACGGCGACCACGCGGCCGCGCGCGATCGCGCGCGCGTCGCGCGACAGCTCGCCGAGATCGGCTGGAATGATCACGGTGGCGCGCGTCAGCGCGCCACTGACAGAGAAGCATGACTGCGATCAGGCCGTACCGCATCGCTCTTCCACCACCTTGAGAATCGCCTCCGCGGCGCGACGACTCGCGCCGGCTCCCCCAAGCTTACGTCGCACATCCGCCAGCCCGGCGCGAATTCGTGCCGCGCGTTGCGGATCGGTCAGGATATCGATCGCTTCGGAGGCGACGCGCTCCGGCGTGAACGCATCCTGGATCAGCTCCGGCACGATGCGCTCGCCGGCGATCAGGTTGACCATCGCGAACGTGTCGAGCTTCACGAACCGGCGTCCGAGGCGGTACTCGAGCGGCGACAGGCGATAGACCACCACCATCGGCGTGTCGTGCAGCGCGGTCTGCACGGTCGCGGTTCCCGACGCCGTCAGCGCGACGTCGGCCGCCGCCAGCACGGCGTCGGTCTCGCCCTTCCACCATCGCGAGACCGTCAAGCGCCGCGCACGGCTCGAACAGCCGATCGTCGAGGTGCGGCGCGCGCGCGACGACGAACTGCGCCGCGGGAACGGCCGCGCGAATTCGCCGCGCCGCCTCGACGAGCGTCGGCAGAATCCGCCGCAGCTTCACTCGGGCGGCTGCCGGGCAGCACCGCGACCGTCGGCGCGGACGGATCCAGGCCGAGCCCGCGCCAGAAAATCGGCGCGCGACACGTCCGAGCGGCGCGAGATCGACCAGCGGGTGCCCGACGAATTCGACCGGCACGCCGGCGTCGCGATAGATCGCCTCCTCGAACGGAAAGATCACGAGCACCCGATCGGCGATCTCGCGAATCGTCTTGAGCCGGCCGGGCCGCCACGCCCAGATCTGCGGGCTGATGTAGTAGATCACCGGGATGCCGAGCGCCTTGATCTCGCGCGCCAGCCGCACGTTGAAACCGGAGTAGTCGATGACGACCAGCGCGTCCGGCCGCTCGCTGGCGCGCCGCGTCGACCAGCCGGCGCTTCGCCGCGCGCGAGCTGCGGGACCTTCGGCGACGATCTCGGTGAAGCCGGTGACGGCGAGCCCGCGGTAGTCGGCGAGCAGCCGGCCGCCCGGCCGCTGCGAACTCGGGACCGCCGCAGCCCGGCGACGTCGATGTCCGGGCGAAGCGTCCGCAGCTCGCGCGTGAGCGCGCCCGCGTAAAGATCGCCGGACGCCTCGCCGCACGACAGCAGCAGGCGGGGGCTCAAGAGACCGGGCGGGTGAACAGAGCCGGCGCGAGAGGTGCGTTGATCGCGAACTTCGTGACGCGGCGCTCGAGCACCGGCTTCGCCGCTCGACGCGGACGGTCGCGAGATGCGCGATCTGGACGCCGTCGACCGCGCGGTAGTCGCTGAACAGCTCCTCGACGAGCGGCCGGCCGGCGCCGCCGGCGACGTAGGTCTGCTTGACGATCGAGATGGCTGGCCGGATCGACGTAGAGCACCATCGGATCGAGATCGTCGGCGCCGAGAACTCGAGCGCGTGGCGCACGCCGTCCCGTCTCGTCCTTCACGTCGGGCAGCAGGCGCACGCGCACGCGCCCGTCGTGCGCGGCCAGCAGCACGCGCGATCGTGTCGCGCTTGCAGACTCGCCTCGAGGTCGTGCACCATCGGCGTTCGGGCACGTCGTGGATGCCGCTCGGGATCCTTCACCCACGCGCGCGTGCCGTCGTACACCTGGACGATGCTCGCGCCGTCGCCGTTCGATTCGACGCGCACGCGATTCGGATACGCGAGGTAGGTCACCGTCTCGATCGCGCCCTGCGCGCGCGTTCGGCGCCGAGTCCGGTCGCCTTCGTCGTCGCGACGATGGTCTTGACGCCGCGCAGCCGGTCGAGTCCGCCCTTCGCCGCGATGACCTTCGCGAGCAGGCTGCGCGCGACCGGCATGTCCTGCGGGACGATGCGTCCGCGGCGCGGACTGCGCCGATTGCGCGAATCCGGTTGATACGCGGCGCCCCGGCCCGGGCGGGCGCTGCCAGGCCGCGCGCCGGACGGAGCCGCGGTCCGCGCGCGCTTGAAGTCGGCGGCCATGCAGATCGAGATCGTCCATGTCGATGATTTCGAACGTGCCGAACCCGAGCCCGCGCAGCTGCGACAGCGAACGCCGCCGCGTTGCCGACCAGCACGATCGACAGCCGATCGGGCTGCAGGTAGTAGCCGCGCGACGCGCTCGATGTCGTCGGGCGCACGGCGTTGACCCGCTCGCGGAACGACTGCAGCTCCTCGACCGGCAGGCCGTAGAACAGCACGTTCAGCACCTGCGTCGCGATCGCGTCCGGCGTCTCGATCGTCAGCGGAAAGCTGCCGGTCATGTAGGCCTTCGCGTCCGGACAGCTCGCGCTCGCCGACGCGCTCGCGCTGCAGCCGCCAGAACTCGTCGACGATCAGCCGCAGCACTTCGCCGGTCGCCTCCGATCGCGTGTTGGTCGACGCCTCGAAGTCGCCGCGTCTCGAGCAGCGTGTCCATGTCGGCCTTCGCGCCGTAGGTCAGGCCGCGCTCGGTGCGCAGCACCTGGTGCAGCCGGTTCGCGCCCTCGCCGCCGAGAATGCGCAGCGCCAGGTTGAGCGCATGTAGTCGCGCTGGTTGCGCTTGACGCCGAGGTGGCCGACGCGGACCTCGGTCTGCACGGCGTCCGGCTTGTTGACGACGACCACGCGGCGCGTCGGATCGGGCGGCGCGGTGAACGGTGGTCTTCGGCACGTCGCGGCGCGCCCAGTCGCCGAACACCTTGCGCGACGCCGTCGAACGCCTCGTCGGCGGTGACGTCGCCGACGACCGCGAGGATGGCGTTGTTCGGCACGAAGTTCCGCTGGTGGAACGCCACCAGATCGTCGCGCGTGATCGACGCCAGCGTCTCGGGCGTGCCGATCTGCGGCATGCCGTAGGGATGGAAGCCGTAGACCAGCCGATCGAACACGGCGTCGGCGACGAACTCGGGATCCTCGAGGCTCACCTGCAGCGCCGACAGCGCCTGCTGCCGCTGCCGCTCGATCTCCTCCGGCGCGAACGCCGGATGGCGCGCCATGTCGGACAGCATCCGCAGGCCGGTCTCGAAGCTGTCCTTCATCACGACGACGTTGACGAAGGTCAGGTCGGTGCCGGCGCCGGCGCCCATCGCGCCGCCGATGAAGTCGATCGCGTCGTTCATCTCGCTGGCCGATCTGCGTGGTCGTGCCCTGGTCGAGCAGCGACGCCGCGAGGTCGGCGAGCCCGGCCTTGTCGCGCGGATCGATGCGACGCCGCCGGCGCGCACGATCATCCGCATGCTGACGACCGGCTGCTCGTGATGCAGCACGGCGACGACCTGCAGCCCGTTCGCCAGCGTCCGCACTTCGTACGGCGGGAAGTTGACGTCGCGCGCCGGCAGCGGCCGCGGCGGCCCTTCGGACGGCCAGCGGGTCTGCGCCGGCCGCGGATCGCCGCGGACAGCGCGAGCGCCAGCCGCGACGAGCGCGCGTGCGTCAGCCTCATCGTCCGTCCCCCGCGCCGGCGCCGTCTCGACGGCATGATGGTCAGCACCAGGCGGTTCTGCGGCGTGAAATAGGTCCGCGCGACGCGCTGCACGTCGGCGGCGGTGATGTTCTGGAAGATGTCGAACTCGCCGTCGGCGGTCGTGATGTCGTGGTGGATGACCACCGCGTGCGCCAGCTGCAGCGCCTTCTGCTGGTTCGATCTCGCGGCCGAGGATGTAGTCGCGCGCGAACTGGTTCTTGGTCCGCTGCAGCTCGCGCTCGGTGATCGGCTCGGTCTTCAGCCGATCGAGCTCGCGCGATCAGCGCGTCGATCGCCTCCTCCGGCGTGTGTCCCGGCTGCACGATCGCGACCGCGTAGAACAGGTTCGGATCCTCGATCAGGTTCGCGCCGCCGAACGCGGCGACGGCGAGCTGCTGCTCGTAGACCAGCTTCTGGTAGATGCGCGAGCTCTGCCCGTCGGACAGCACCTTCGAGGCGATGTGCAGCGGATACGAGTCGGGATGGCCGTCGTAGGTGATGTGATACGCCACGACCACCGCCGGCAGCGGCCACGGCGCCTCGCACGGTGACGCGCCGCTCCGCGGTCTGCGGCGGCTCCTTCGGAATGTCGCGCGGCACCGGCTGCTCGGCCTTCGGGCACGCGGCCGAGATACTGCGTCGACGAGCTCCTTGGCCTGCGCCGTGTCGAAGTCGCCGACGATCACGACGCGTCGCGTTCTCCGGCACGTAGTAGGTCTGGTAGAAGTCGCGCACGTCGTCGATCGACGCGGCCTCGAGATCCTCCATGCTGCCGATGGTCGGGTGCTTGTAGGGGTGCGTCGTGAACGCCTGGTCGTAGATGATCTCGTTCAGCCGGCCGTACGGCTGGTTGTCGACCCGCATCCGCCGCTCTTCCTTCACGACCTCGCGCTCGTTGACGAACGTGTCCTTGTCGATGCGCAGCGTGGCCATCCGGTCGGCTTCGAGCCAGAGCGCGAGCGGCAGGTACTGCGCCGGCAGCGTCTCCCAGAACACCGTCTCGTCGTCGGTCGTGTAGGCGTTGCTCTGGCCGCCGACCGACGGCGATGACCGAGGTGTGCTCTTCGGGCTCGACGTTCTTCGAGCCCTTGAACATCATGTGCTCGAAGAGATGCGCGAAGCCGGTGCGGCCCGGCTTCTCGTTCTTCGAGCCGACGTGATACCAGAGCTGGAGGTGGACGATCGGCGTCGAGTGATCCTCGGAGAGGACGACCGTCAGGCCGTTCGGCAGCGTCGAGATGTCGTACTGCAGCTTGGGCGGACGGACCGCCGCGGATACTGAAAGGCTCGTCACGGCGACCAGCGACTGCCGCGAGGAGAAACCGGGCGCGCCTGACGCGTCATGAGTCGATTATCTCCCCAAGTGACTACTTCCCCGATATGCGAAACCCGGCAAACGCCCAGCGCTTCGCCTGGCGGTCGAGCGGATCGGCGTCGATCACCCGCTCGGCGCCGACGAACAGCTCCAGCGACGGCCGCCTCGCCCTTGAAGCTGGACGCCGACTTCGACGCGCCCGCCCACTGGTTGTCACGACCGGCAATCGCCTTGTTCGACCGTGATCAGCTGGCCGAAGCCCCGCGTCGTAAAACGCCGGCGCGGTCGTTGAACGAGCGGCGGAACATCAGGTCGACGTCGCCGATCCACGTGTAGTCGACGTACGCGCGCGCGATCACCTTCCGGACATCGGCGCGCAGTTCGAGCGATGTCGGCTCGCCGCCGAACCGCCGCATGACGCGCCCGCCGAGCGAGTTCTCCGCGACCGCGCGCTGGCTTGGATCGATCGCCGAGGTGCCGCGAGACGTGATTCAGGACGCCGACGAGCTCGGTCTTGCCGATCCGGACCGAGCCCGACGCCTCGAGCAGTGTAGTTGCTCTGATACGGATCGAACGGCCGGAACTCGCTGCCGAGCAGCGCCTGATAGTCGGCGAGGAACGATGAGCCGCCCGTAGACGTAGTCGACCAGGTCGAAGTCGCCGGCCCAGTGCGTGTCCCACGAAAAGCGCTGATCGTCGCTCGCAGAGCTTGCCGCCGACACGTTGAAGTCGAAGCGCGACAGGAACTCGCCGTGATCGGGCGCCTCGGTGATGCCAAGCGGTTGCTGCGCGTACGCGGGAATGGCGACGATCGATCAGCAGGCACGCGGCTACGCAGGCGCGCGCTACTGATCCGATGGAGTCCGGCATGCCTCGAGCTTCTCCTCGAGCTCCGCGATGCGCTGCTCGAGTTCGGCAACGCGCTTCCTCAGCGCGGGCAGCTGACGGAAGACCGCCGACGACTTCAGCCAGTCGCGGTTGGGAATGGCGGGATAGCCGGAGATGAACGCGCCCGGCATCGACCGAGTTCGGAATGCCGGTCTGCGCGGTCGCGACCACGCCCTTGCCGATCCGCAGGTGGCCGGCGACGCCGACCTGCCCGGCCAGCACGACGTCGTCTTCGACGCACGGTGCTGCCGGCGATGCCGACCTGCGCCGCGAAGCAGCACGCGCTCGCCGACGCGTGACGCCGTGCGCGATCTGCACCAGGTTGTCGATCTTGGTGCCGGCGCGGATGCGCGTCTCGCCGACCGCCGGACGATCGATCGTCGTGTTCGCGCCGATCTCGACGTCGTCTTCGATCACGACGGCGGCGTGCTGCGGGATCTTGAGGTGCGTGCCGTCGGCCTGCGTGACGAACCCGAAGCCGTCGCTGCCGATGACCGCGCCGTCCTGCAGCGACGACGCGGTTGCCGATGCACACGCTCGCGAACCGACACGTGCGCGTGGATCACGCAGTCGTCGCCGATCGACCGCGCCGTCGCCGATCACCGCACCGGGATAGATGACCGTGCGCGCGCCGATCGGTGGCGCCGGCGCCGACACTCACGAGCGCGCCGATCGACGCATCGCCGGCCGAGCTGCGCGTCGGCGCGACCGCGCTCGTCGGGTCGATGCCTGGCGCAGGGCCCGCGGCGCGGCGACAGGAGCTCGAGCGCCTGCGCGAACGCCAGGTACGGCTGATCGCAGCGCAGGATCGCCGCCCGCGTCTCGCCGGCGGGCGCCGACGAGTGCACGATGATCGCCGACGCGCGCGTCGCCGTCAGAGCTGCGATTGATATTTGGGATTGGCGATGAAGGTGAGATCGCCGGGCTGCGCCTGCTCGATGCCCGCGACGCGCTCGATCTCGATGTCGCCGTCGCCCTCGAGACTGCAGTGCAGCCGTTCAGCTAATTCGCGGAGCTTCAACAGTGATGTTCGTCAGGTCCTGGACACTGGCCGGACCAGGGGATTTCGAGCGCGCGATGATTCGCGAGTATAGCACGCAGATTTCAGGCCGCGACGCGCTCGAAGAACGCGGACAGCCGCTGCAGATTCAGCTGCTGCGCGATCGCCTCGACGCGCGTCCGCACGCTGCTCGCGCGGCGCGTGGACCAGCGCGGCGAGTTCGGCGAGATGCGTCGTCGGGCTGCAGCGTCCACGCCGCCCGCCTGAGCGCCTGATGCGCGCCGCGCCACGACTGAGATAGTGCCCGACGACGCGGAACGCGAGATAGTAGGCGACGACGTTCGGGCCCGGGATCGGCGCGAGCACCGCCGACACGACGAACAGCGGCAGGTCGATCGCCAGCCAGAAGCCGTGATGCCAGCGCGCTTGCGTCGAGCGCGCGATCGAGCACGGCTCCGCGGCGCGCCGGCCATCGAGGCCGGATGGATGCAGCACGGCATCCGTCTGGCCGCGCAGCGACCACAGCGTGCGCTGCTCGGCGATCGATTCGGCCAGCGCACAGACGACGCGGTCGCGCCACCGCGCGAGACGGCCGGTCGCGTTCCCCTGCCGCGCCATTTCAACGAGCTCGTGCCACTGTTCGTTCGCTTTGTGCGCCCAGCGCCGGAGACGGCCGTCCCGGGCGATGCGGCGCCGACGGCTTCTTCAGGAGGCTCGGAGTAGAGCTCGAAGCGGTCGCCGCCAATCGGCACGAGAAACACGATCATCGAGGGACACGAATTCGTTGCGGGGTCGCGGTCGTCCGTTCAGCCTCACCGCCGGACGGCCGGCCTGCTCCCACGCGCCGATGATCGCGCCCGCGGTCGCGGAAATCGCCGCGGACAGCTGCCGCTCGAGCACCGGCTTGACCTTCGCAAAGAACGCTTCGAAATACGCGTCGTCGTAGGTGTCCCGGCCGGCGGCCGCGGCGGTGTCGGCCGCGAGGATCGCGTCGACCTGCTGTAGCTGTTCAGCAGCGTGGCGAACGCCATGTCGCGCGGATTGGTGACCGGTTGCGGCGCGGCCGGCGTCAGCGTCAGCCGCGAGGCGAACCGCTCGATGAGATCGCGCTCGAACCGGCTGTGGATGCCGTCGTTGCCGGTCTCGCGTCCGTCGTAGTTGTCGGTCGCGTGGAACGGCTGATGCGCATCCTGCATGTAGTGCGACAGCACCGCCGAGAACAGCATGACGTTCGACGATCGTGTACGGCGCCGCCCGCCTGAACTCCTCGAACGTGCGGCGCAGGTTGCCGAACTCCTCGGCCAGCCGCCACGGCAGTTCGCCGTTGCGCTTCAGCGTCGTCGCGCCCGAACTTCTCGAGCGCCGTGTCGTAGTCGCGCGGCAGCGCGTCGAACGGATACGCGCCGTACTCCTTGGACGCCGAAGTCCAGGAAGTGATTCGGGTCGTCGTCCCAGCCGACGTTGCGCCAGAGATCGGGATCGATGACATGCGAGACCACATCGTCGGCCATCGATTCGAAGAACGGCTTCAGTTCGGGCGGCAGCAGCTCGATCGCGCGCCGCATGATGAATTGGTGACCCGCGAATCCCCACGCGGCCGCGGGCCGCGGCATGAGCGCCACCGTCGTGAACACGCACACTGCGGCGAGCGCGTTTCTCATCCTGCTATATTAAGTCGATTGGACAATCTGACGCACAGCCTGTTCGGGCTCACGCTGGCGCGGACGCCGCTCGGCCGCGGCGGACGGGCGGCAACAGTCGCCCTGCTCCTCGCATCGAACGCGCCGGACATCGACATCGTCACGACGGCCGGCGGCGCCGCGAAATATCTCGCCTGGCACCGCGGTCCGACGCACGGACCGCTCGGCGTCATCGGCCTCGGCTTGATCGTCGCCGGGCTGGTCGTCGCCGGCGAGCGCCTGCTCGACCGGACCTCGCGGACGACTCGCGCCGCCTTCCTCGACCTCTGGGCCATCTCGTCGCTCGGCGTCGTCTGCCACGTCCTGATGGATCTGCCGACGTCGTACGGCACGCGGCCGCTCAGTCCGTTCGCGTGGACGTGGTTCACCGTGGACTGGATGCCGATCGTCGACATCTATCTCCTGGCGATTCTCGGGGCGGGCTTGTGGTTCGGGCGATCGGCGCCGGCCGCGGCAACGCCACCTTCGCGCTCGTGCTGATGCTCCTGAACTACGGCGTTCGCGCGACCATGCACTGGCAGGCGCTGCGGACGGCGCCGGCGGTGTTCGGCGCGCAGTTGCCCGAGCGATGCAACGACGCCGTGGTCCCCGGCGCGCCGATCGATCACTGGCCGCGTGACACGTCGCTGTCGCCGCGCGACAGCAGCGCGAGGCGCTGCGTGATCGAGATCGCCGCGATGCCCGATTTCATTTCGCCGTTCCGCTGGCGGCTGATCGCGCAACTCGCCAACGGCTACGAAGTGCGCGTCGTCAACCTGCTCGGATTGCCGCAGCATGCCGGCGTCGAACGTCAGGCTGATCGGCGTCTACTATCCGAACCAGTGGACGCCGGCGGTCGCAAAGGCGTCGAACGCGCCGATCGCCCGGACGTTTCTGGGATTCTCGCGCTTTCCTTCGGTGCGTTCCGTCATCGACGAGAACGGCGTCGCCACGGTGATCTGGACCGATCTGCGCTTCGTGATCGCGGACAACCCGGCCAGCCCGCGCCAGCGCACGCCTGGCGTGTTCGGCGCGACGATTCGCGTCACGCCGAACGGATCGGTCGTCAGCGAGCGCCTCGGTTCCTGATTGCTTGCCAAGCCCGCACCGTGTTGCTAGGCTCCGCCGCATGATGAGCATCATCCGCAAGTTCCTCGCGCCGTCGCTTTTCTTCCTGGCCATCTTCCTGACGTTCGAAGCCAAGGCCACACTCCAGCAGCAGATGAAGGGCGGCGAGGAGGAAACCGGCCCGTACGACGTCGTGGCGAACTGGCCGCAGCCGTGGGCCAAGAGCGGCTACATCTGGGGATCGCAGCCGGGCATCTTCGCCGAATCGCCGGACCGGATCTTCATTGCCGCGCGCGGCGAGCTCAAGCTGCCGACACCGCTCGGCCGCGGCTTCAACGGCGAGTGGGGATCGCTCGGCGAGCGGGCGACCGTGCCGAAGCCCGAAATGCGCAACTCCATCGTCGTCGTCGACGGCTCGGGCAAGCTGATTGAGTCGTGGACGCAGTGGGACAAGCTGTTCGAAGGCGGCGGCGGTCCGGCCGGCGGCCCGCACAAGATCAAGATCAGCCCGTACGATCCGGAGCGCCACGTCTGGGTCGTGAACGACTCGCGCCACGTGATCTACGAGTTCACCAATGACGGCAAACAGCTGGTGAAGACGCTCGGCGAACCGGACGTCGCAGGCGACGATGCGACGCATTTCGGATCGCCGCAGGACCTCGCCTTCCTGCCCGATGGTTCCATCGTGGTCGCCGACGGCCTTCGCAACTCACGCGTCGCCAGGTTCGACAAGAACGGCAAGTTCGTCTCGCAGTGGGGCACGCGCGGCAACGGACCGGGACAGTTCTCGGGCCTCCACGGCATCGACGCCGATCGCAACGGCAAGATCTACGTCGCGGATCGCGGCAACAACCGGATCCAGATTTTCGACAAGGACGGCGCGCATCTCGACACCTGGCCGGGCATCCGTTTTCCCAACCACGTCGTCGCGGCGCCGGACGGATCCGTGTGGGTGTGCGACGGGACCAACGCCCGGCTGCTCAAATATGACGCGAGCGGGAAGCTCCTGTATTTCTGGGGAACCTACGGCACCTATCCGGGCGCCTTCTGGGAGCTGCACCAGTTCTCGGTCGATGCGCAAGGCAGCCTCTACACCGCGGACAGCTTTGGCGGACGCGTGCAGAAGTACACGCCGAAGCCGGGCGCCGACAAGGCGCGCCTCGTCCCGACGACGGTTGCTTACGGGAGCCGGTAGCCGTTCAACGCTGGCTGTCTTCGGTAAACACTTCGGCCTCGAATCGCCACAACTTCGCGCCGTGCTGCCAGGCGTCCGCCGGCAGCCCGGCCTTCCGGCAGGTCTGCTCCACGAAGCTGCGCGCGTCCCATCCCCATTGGGGAGCGACCTGTGGCAGCAGCAGACCGCGCGCGCGTCCCAGTTCGACGACGAGGCCGTGTTGACCGACGATCACGTCATCGGGTGACGCGATCGGTTCGAGGTCGCCGAGCACCGAGAGTTCGATCTCGATGTCGGGAAGTTCCGCTGGCGAGACGGGCGGAAACCGCGGGTCGGCACTGCAGGCCGATCGCGCACAGTCGGCGACGATCTTGGAGAGGGGTTCGTCGGTATCGAGGCGGCCGATGCAGCCGCGCAGATCGCCGTGCTTGTGCAGGCTGACGAACAGGCCCGCGCAGGCGCGCGCCGGCACCAGGAGCCGCGACCTCGGGCCGGCGGATCCCGCGGGCGCAGTCAGTGATCGCCTCGCGCGCCAGCGCGAGCAGGCGCCGGCGGTCCGGCTCAGGAATCATTTCAGGCCCAGCGCCGCGGCCAGATAGCCGACCACCGACGACTTGTCACCGGACACGTCGCCGGAGTCGGCGTAGCGAAGAATAATCGAGTCTCTCGCGCCGAGCGCCCAGGCCGCGCGCATCACCGCCACCGCCGGTCCGCCGCCGCAGGCATGATGAGGGTTGCGATCGAGCGCCTCCTGCAGCCCCTCCGCGTCGAACCGCTCGACATGCTGGATGACGACCGCGTCGAGCTCCGCCGCGCGCCGGGAGTCCTCGTAGTGCGACAGGTCGGTGCTCGCGATGAGCACCGCGCGTCTGCCGGAGACAGCCGCCACCAGAGCGGCGGTCAGAGCGTCAGCCGTCTCGCGGGTCTGCCATCCCATGAGGAGCGGAAGAATCGTCGCATCGGGCGCGACGCGCTTCAAGAACGGCAGCTGCATTTCCAGCGAGTGCTCGCGCAGGTGTGCCCCTTCGAGCGTGCGAACGGCCGGTGCGTAGTCGGCGATGCGATCGGCCGCCTCCGCATCGATGAGCGCGCTGCCGAGCGGCGAGGCAAACTCGCCGCGCGGCCAGAGTGCGACGCCGTCAAATCCGCCGGCGTGCGCCGGCCCCACCAGCACGGCAAGATCGAAGTCCCGATCTTCGAGTTCCTGGTACGCGTAAGCGGCCACCGGCCCGGAGTACATCAGGCCGGCATGCGGCGCGATGATCGCCGTCACCGTCGTGAGTCGCGTGGTCCGGGCGGCCCGCAGATATCGATCGACTTCGTTCGTCAGATCGCTGGTCGAACGCGGATACCAGCGACCGGCCATCGCCGCGTCGCGAGTCGGCACGTCGTGCACCGTAGCACCTCAGCTGCCTTTCGAGCTAGCATTTGCCATGCCTGCGGAATTCACGCGAGCTCAGGTGGAAGCGGTCGCCGCCCTCGCCAACCTTGAACTGGACGAGCACGAAATTGACCTCTTTGCGCGGCAGCTCGGCGATATCCTCGCCTACGCCAACCAGGTGCAGCAGATAGACACCACCGGTGTACCTCCGACCGCGAGTGTCGGAGCTGCGTCACGGGGCCGATCGCGCCGACACGCCGCGACCGTCGTTGAACCGGGACGACGCGCTGGCGAATGCGCCTGATGGCAATCCGGCCGCCGGGCTGTTCAGGGTTCCCCGGGTCATCGGATGACCACACCGGAGCAGCAACGGTTCGCGACCGTTCGGGCAATTCGGGACGCGGTCAGAAGCGGAGCACAACGGGCGACCGACATTTGCGAGAGCGCGCTGACGCGCATCGCGGCGGACGACGGCGCCCTCCACGCCTTCAACACGGTCATGCGCGATCGCGCGATGGCGCGAGCCGAGGCGATCGACCGGCATCCCGACCGCGCCACGCTGCCGCTCGCCGGCGTGCCGGTCGCGCTCAAAGACAACATGTGCACGCGCGGCGTCCGCACCACCGCGTCGTCGAAAATCCTCGAGCACTTCATCCCGCCCTTTGACGCGACTGTCGTCGAGCGCCTCGAGGCCGCCGGTGCGGTCATCGTCGGCAAGGCCAACTGCGACGAATTCGCGATGGGGTCGTCAACCGAGAATTCCGCGTTCGGGCCCACCCGAAATCCGTGGGCGCACGACCGGATTCCGGGCGGTTCGAGCGGCGGATCGGCGGTCGCTGTCGCAAGCGGCATGGTGCCGCTCGCCCTCGGCTCGGATACCGGGGGATCGATTCGCCAGCCGGGAGCGCTGTGCGGCGTCGTCGGGCTGAAGCCGACCTACGGGCGCGTGTCACGCTACGGACTGATGGCATTCGCCTCGTCGCTCGATCAGATCGGTCCGCTGACGCGGACGGTAGACGATGCCGCGCTTGCGCTGTCGGTGATCGCAGGCGCCGACCCGATGGACGCGACCAGCGCGCCAGAGCCGGTGCCCGATTTCGCGGCCGCGCTGTCAGCTGAGGGCCGGGCGCTTCGGATTGGCGTGCCGCGCGCCCTCCTGACCGAGGGCGTGGATCCGGAAGTGTCCGCCGCGTTCCTGGCGGCGGTGGAGGTGATGCGCGCGGCGGGCGCGGCGATTGTGGACGTCGAACTGCCGCACGCCGGGGCGGCCATCCCGGTCTACTACCTGGTCGCGACCGCGGAGGCCAGCTCCAACCTGGCGCGGTATGACGGCGTGAAGTACGGCTTTCGCGCGGACGCCGGCGGGCGAGCGAAGCGGCGCGATGCAGGACGATCTTCGCGCCATGTACGGGCGCACGCGCGCGCAGGGCTTCGGCGCGGAGGTCAAGCGCCGCATCATGTTGGGCACCTACGTGCTCAGCGCGGGCTACTACGATGCCTACTACCTGAAGGCGCAGCAGGTGCGCACGCTGATCCGCCGCGACTACGAGCAGGCGTTTACGCACGTGGATGTCGTCGCGATGCCGACGAGCCCGACGCCCGCGTTCAAGCTCGGCGAGCGCGTCGACGACCCGCTGCAGATGTATCTCGCCGACATTTTCACGGTCAGCGCGCCGCTGGCGGGCCTCCCCGCGATCAGCGTGCCGTGCGGCTTCACGAGCCAGAACCTGCCGATCGGCCTGCAGCTGACGGGCCGTCTCTTCGACGAGACGACGCTGCTGGGAGCGGCCCACGCCTACGAGCGCCAGACCGAATGGTGGATGCGGCACCCGAACACGTAGCGGCGCCCCCGGACTGGACGTCGATGAACGACGAGCAGCTGCTCGCCGTTCGTATGTGCGATTTGTCCCTGTCGATCGCCGGCACCGAGATCGAACACCGCATCGCCATCGTGGACGCGGAACTCGAGGCGCGCGGCCTGGTGCGTCCGCACTACTGGCTGTCGGACGAGTGGTTCACGCCGGACGGCGTACCCGGAGTCGCCATCCCGTTTTATCTGGCGCATCCGCGGCTGGCAAAACTGGAGCTCGCGCAGATGCTGGAAGTCGAGGGCGGCGACGAAGCCAGCTGCCTGAAGATCCTGCGCCACGAGGCCGGGCACGCGACCGACAACGCGTACGGCCTCCGCCGGCGCGGCACGAGGCGACGGCTGTTCGGCACGCCGGCCACGCCGTACCCGGAGTACTACACCCCGAAGCCGTACAGCAAGAGCTTCGTGCAACACCTCGATCACTGGTACGCACAGAGCCATCCGGACGAAGATTTTGCGGAAACGTTTGCGGTCTGGCTCGATCCGCGCGCCAACTGGGGCCTCCGCTATGCCGGCTGGCCGGCGCAGCGCAAGCTCGAATACATGGACCGGATGATGCGCAGCGTCGCCAAGACGCGGCCGCGGATCACGTCGAAGCGGCAGGTCGATCCGCTTCCCCGGCTACGCAAGACGCTCGGCGAGCACTACCGGAAGAAACGCGAGCACTACGGTCTCGATCATCCCGATTTCTACGAGAGCGATCTCCGCAACCTGTTTTCGGACTCGCCTGAGTACAGCAAGAATCAATCAGCCGCTCGCTTCCTGCGGCGGATCCGCAAGGACGTGCGCAGCACGGTGGCGAGTTTCACCGACAGCTATCAGTACACGATCGATCAGCTCATCGAAAAGGTGATTCAGCGCTGCCGCGAGCTCAACCTGCGGCTGATGGACTCCGAACAGGCGACCAGGACGGAATTCATGGTCTTCCTCACCGTTCAGACGATGAACTATCTGCACAGCGGGCGGCACCGCGTCGCGTTATGAGTGTCAAGCTCAGGATCCTCGCGCTCGTTCATCGGCACCTGGTCCCGCCGGAAACAGTCCCCGAGGGCACGGACCTGGTGTCGGCGCCCTGGCGCACCGAGTACGACGTCATCTCCACGCTGCGGACGCTCGGGCACGAAGTGCGTCCGCTCGGCGTGCACGACGACCTCGGCGACATCCGGCGCGCGTCCGAGGAATGGAAACCGCACATCGCCTTCAACCTGCTCGAAGCGTTCGACGACATTCAGATCTTCGATCAGAACGTCGTGAGTCACCTCGAGCTGCTGAAGCTGCCCTATACCGGGTGCAATCCGCGCGGACTGCTGCTCGCGCGCGACAAGTCGCTGTCCAAGAAGCTATTGGCCTATCACCGGATCGCCGTCCCCGAATTCGAGGTGTTCCGGAGCGGCCGGCCGATTCGCCGCCCGAAGCGCCTGGCGTTTCCGCTGATCGTGAAATCGCTCACCCAGGAGGCGTCGATCGGTATTTCGCAGGCGTCGGTCGTGGAATCCGACGAGAAGCTGAAGGAGCGCGTCGCCTTCATTCACCAGAGCATCGGGACCGCCGCGATCGTCGAGCAGTACATCGAAGGGCGCGAGCTCTATGTCGGGATCCTCGGCAATCAGACGCTGCAATCGCTGCCGGTCTGGGAACTGTTCTTCACCAACATGCCGCCGGATGCCAAGCGCATTGCCACCGACCGCGTGAAATGGAGCGTGAAGTATCAGAAGAAGTACGGCATCGAGAGCGGGCTGGCGCGGGATCTGCCCGAAGGCGCCAGCGATCGCATTCAGCACGTCTGCAAGCGCGCCTACCGGGCGCTCGAGCTGAGCGGGTTTGCCCGCATCGATCTACGGCTCGATCCGAACGGAAATGTCTGGGTGCTGGAAGCCAATCCGAACCCGCAGATCGCCAAGGGCGAGGACTTCGCCGCGTCGGCCGACAAGATCGGCGTCAGCTACGAGTCGCTGCTGCAACGGATCGTGAATCTGGGCATGCGGTGGCAGCCGGAAAGCGTCGCCTGAACCCGCCGGCCAGATAGCGAGGATCAGACCGCGAACGGGCGGGCACGGGCGGTGCGTCCGCCAGACCAGCCAGCCGAGGCCGCCGAGAATCAACAGGGGAAGCAGCGGCACCAGGACCGCCCCGACGAGCGCCGCGCCGACCGCGAGCACGCCCACCACCGCCGCAATGATCATGACCGGCAGCATGACGACCAGGAAGACGAGGCGGAACGCGAGGCGCAGCAGGGCGAACGGCAGCCAGACCACGAGGGCCAGCGGCAGCAGCAGAATCACGAACGGCAGCGCAATGAGTCCGGCGACGACTCCGAAGAGCAGCCGGAACGGCAAGAGCAGCAGCCACAGCATCGCGGATCCTCCCGGGGCGGCACGACACACCAGTCGCCGCCTCAACTCGATCAGGATCTACGAGCCGCTGCCTCGAGGAGTTCCGGAGCTCTGAGTTGATCGGCGGGACCGCGCGGAAGGCCAGGCGTCATGTAGACCACCGCCTGGTGATTGACCGCCTCTTCGAGGCTCTTGACGACCGGCCCGTTGCCGGCGCTCCGCTTGGTTTTCGTGAAACCGGCCAGCACGCAAAAGCCGATGAACAGGGCCAGGACAAACAGGCTGCTCGAAAGGAATCCCTGGAGAAAGCCCAGGCCGACCTGCACGACGTCGCTCATGCCTGCTCCTCTGCGTGATTCGCCTTCTTCGCGGGACGACCTGGTAGTAGACCAGGCCGCGCCGCACTTCTTCCATCGCCACCCGTTCGGGCTTGTGCGGCGCCGGCGTTCCCGGCTCGGAATCGAAGCGCACGTGCGCACCGCGGCGCAGCTGCTTGGCCCTGAGTGCCGCGACGTCGACAAACAGGAAACGGCTCTGAATCGGCGGAAGCGGTTCGGCCGGAATGGCCGGATTCTCCGCCTGGCTCGGTCAGTTCGGTGATTTCGCTGGCGTCGTCCATAGGCGAGAGTAGAGCGTAACACGCGAGCAGGAGGAGCTGGAAGAGGACGCTCCTCCGCTCCTCCCACCCGCGACAGCCGGTGTGTCAGGCCGCGACGTCGACCTTGATCTGCCGGGGCTTGGCCTCCTCGCGCAGCGGGAGCCGCACGGTGAGGACGCCGTTCTTGTAGTCGGCGCCGACCTTGGTCGCGTCCACGGTCAGCGGCAGCGAGAACGACCGGCTGAACGCGCCGTAGTGGCGCTCGATCCGGTGAAACTGCTCTTCCTTCACATCCTGGGAGAGCTTCTTCTCGCCCTTGATGGTCAGCGTGCCGTTTTCGACGGTGATATCGATATCCTCGCGCGCCATGTCCGGAAGCTCGGCCTTCAGCACCACTTCGTGGTCGCCGTTGTGATAGATGTCCACCGGCGGCACCCACGACCCCGACGTCAACAGCCCTTCGTCCTGCCGGCCGTAGGCGTCGTTGAAGACACGATTGATCCGTCCCTGAAGCTGCGCGAAATCCTTGAATGGGTCTGTCCAACGAACGATTGCCATGATGGTTGATCTCCTTCTTTTCACTGGCGCTGGGGCCCCACCCCAGCGCGAACTTACGCAGATGCCTCGCCGGATCCGCTTGTCTTCGGCTCGCATGGCCGCACGCAGCGCCTCTTTCATGGCGCCGGGCCCACCCCGGCGCGAACTGACGCCGATCCTTCGCCTCGGATTTACATGTCCTCGGCTCAGGATGGCCGCAGGCGCTCCCACCTGGCCTACCTGCCCTACCTGCCCTGCCTGCCCCAGTTAGAGCGTCTCCGCGTACTCCGCGTCGACCACTTCGCCGTCCTTGACCTTCGAGTCCTTCGGCGCCTGGTGTCCGCCCTGCGGGCCGCCGTCAGGCGTCGCCGCCTTGTAGAGCGACTGCGCGATCTCGTGCGAGATGCGCTGCAGTTCGTCGGCGCTCCGCTTGATGCTCGCGAGGTCGTCGGTCTGAACCGCCTTGCGGACCTCGGCGATGGCGGCCTCGGCTTTCGAGAGCTCGCCGACCGCGACCTTCTCGCGGTTCTCGTTGATCGTCTTCTCGACCTGATACGCCAGCGCATCGGCCTGATTTCTGGCGTCGATCAGTTCCCGGCGCGACTGGTCTTCGGCCGCATGGCTCTGCGCGTCCTTGACCAGGCGGTCGACCTCGTCCTTCGACAAGCCGCTCGATCCGCTGATCGTGATCTTCTGTTCCTTGCCCGTCGCCATGTCTTTCGCCGTCACGTTGACGATGCCGTTGGCGTCGATGTCGAACGCGACTTCGACCTGCGGCACGCCGCGCGGCGCCGGCGGCAGACCGACCAGCTGGAAGCGGCCGAGCGTGCGGTTGTCGCGCGCCATCGGGCGCTCGCCCTGCAGCACGTGCACTTCGACGCTGGTCTGGTTGTCGCGTCGCGGTCGAGAACACCTCGCTCTTGCGCGTCGGAATCGTCGTGTTCCGCGTAATCAGCGTGGTCATGACGCCGCCGAGCGTCTCGATGCCGAGCGACAGCGGCGTGACGTCGAGCAGCAGCACGTCCTTGACCTCGCCGGCCAGCACGCCGCCCTGCACCGCCGCGCCGATCGCCACGACTTCGTCCGGGTTCACGCCCTTGTGCGGGTCCTTGCCGAAGAAATCGCGCACGAGCTGCTGCACCTTCGGCATGCGCGTCGATCCGCCGACGAGCACGACCTCGTCGATCTTCCGGGGATCCACGCCCGCGTCGGCCAGCGCCTGCTTGACCGGACCCATCGTCCGCTGCAGCAGGTCGTCCACCAGCTGTTCGAGCTTGGCGCGCGTCAGTTTCAGCTGCAGATGCTTCGGACCGGTCTGATCCGCCGTGACGAACGGCAGGTTGATCTCGGTCTCGATCGCCGTCGACAGCTCGATCTTGGCCTTCTCCGCGCCTTCCTTCAGGCGCTGCAGCGCCATGCGATCCTTCGAGAGGTCGATGCCTTCGCCTTCTTGAACTCGCTGACCAGCCACTCGATGATCCGGTCGTCGAGGTCGTCGCCGCCGAGATGCGTGTCGCCGTTGGTCGCCTTCACCTCGACCACGCCGTCGCCCACTTCGAGGACGGAGATGTCGAACGTGCCGCCGCCGAAGTCGTACACCGCGATCGTTTCGTCCTTCTTCTTGTCGAGGCCGTAGGCCAGCGCCGCCGCAGTCGGCTCGTTGATGATGCGCAGCACGTTCAGGCCGGCAATCTTGCCCGCGTCCTTGGTCGCCTGCCGCTGCGAGTCGTTGAAGTACGCCGGCACCGTGATGACGGCGTCCGTCACGTTCTCGCCGAGGTGGTCTTCAGCGGCCTTCTTCAGCTTCTGCAGCACCATGGCGGAGATTTCCGGCGGCGACAGCTTCTTGTCGCGCACCTCGACCCACGCGTCGCCGTTCTGCGCGCGCGTCACCTTGTACGGCACGCGCGAGATCTCGGCCTTCGAGGCCGCACCGCTCGACACCTCGTCGAACTTGCGCCCCATGAATCGCTTGATGGAGAAGATCGTGTTTTCCGGGTTCGTGACCGCCTGCCGCTTGGCCACCTGGCCGACGAGCCGCTCGCCATCCTTCGCGAAGCCGACCACGGACGGCGTCGTCCGCGCGCCTTCCTGATTGACGATGACTGCCGGCTGCCCGCCTTCCATGACCGCAACGACCGAGTTGGTCGTGCCCAGATCGATTCCGATGACTTTGCCTGGCATCTGTTGAGTCCCCCAGTCGTGTGAATTCGTGTTCGAGTTGAAGAGAGTATAGAGGCATAGTGAGTATATGTCAAGCAGTTTATCTTAGTGTTTAACACTCATATACTGTCCAGCTCTATCCTGTTCATATTGCACGGGTTGTCTTGGCGAGAGCGCCGGGGCTGTGCGATGATCCCCGGGTGAGCCCCCGGATTCAGGTTGTCGCGCTGCCTTCCGAGGCGTCCGAATTCGCCGACGATCTCGACCGCCTTTTTCTCGAACTCGGCCGCTCCGGGCCTCACCGGCGAGTGCTCTCCCGCCGCTCGATGTCTTCGAAACCGACGAAGCGATCGAGATTGCGATGGATCTCCCCGCGGTCGAACCGACGGCCGTCCGTGTCGCCGCCAAGGGCAGCGTCGTGTTGATTGCCGGCCAGAAGATGCCGCGCCGCAGCCGCGGCGACGCGAGCTTTCATCTCGTCGAGCGCGGCTACGGCCGCTTCGCGCGCGTCGTTCGCCTGACGGCGGCGTGCGACATGAGCCGCGCGCGCGCGACGCTGGCTTCGGGCGAGCTCCGCATCTCGGTTCCGAAGCTGAAAGAGCGGCGCGGCCGCATCGTTCCGATCGCGATTACCGGCGAGCCACCGGTCGCGTGATCCGCCTCCTCTTCATCGGCGACATCGTCGGCCGGCCGGGACGCGAGCTGATTCGCCGCGGCCTGCCGGCGCTGCGCGACTACCACCAGATCGATCTCGTGATTGCCAACGCCGAGAACGCCGCCGCCGGCTTCGGGATCACGCGGGAGATCGGCGAGGAGTTGCTCGATCGCGGCGTGGACGTGATGACCTCCGGCAACCACATCTGGAGCCGCCGCGAAGCCATCGACTACATCGGCATCGAGCCGCGGCTCCTCCGCCCGGCGAACTACCCGGCCGGCGTGCCGGGAAACGGCAGCTACCTGGCGCGCGCCGCCGGCGGCCAGTCGGTCGGCGTCATCAACGTGATGGGGCGCGTCTTCATGCACAGCATCGACGACCCGTTTGCCGTCGTCATGCGCGAGATCGAGGCGCTGCGTCAGCGCGCCCGCGTCATCTTCGTGGACTTTCACGCCGAGGCCACGTCGGAGAAGATCGCGATGGGATGGCATCTCGACGGCAAGGTCACGGCCGTCGTCGGCACGCACACGCACGTGCAGACCGCCGACGAACGCATCCTGCCGAAGGGCACCGCGTATCTGACCGACGTCGGCATGACCGGACCGCACGACTCGGTCATCGGCGTTGAAATCAGCGCCGCGCTCGGCCGATTCCTCAACGCGATGCCGGCGCGATTCGAAACCGCGACCGGGAATCCGCGCCTGAACGCCGTCATCGTCGAGGCCGACGATGCGACCGGGCGCGCGACGGAAATCGAGCGAATCAGCTACAGCCTGAACGAGCTGATCGAGCTACCATCGCCCTGAGTCGGCGGTTCGGCCAGAGCCTAGAGCCCGAAGCCTGAGCCAAGTGCGCAGCGCCTGAAGCCCGAAGCCCGTAGCCATGTCCGATCTCTTCGACCTTCCCTTCGAGGACGATCCGGAGCCCGAGCCGGAACCCGAACCCGAGCGCGTGGCGGCCCCGCCGCCGGCGCGCCGCGTCCTCAGCGTCACCGAGCTGACCATCCAGATCCGCGATCGGCTCGAGTCGGCGTTCTTCGAGGTCTGGGTCGAAGGCGAGATCTCCAACTGCCGGCTCTGGAACACCGGCCACCTGTTTTTCACGCTGAAGGATCAATCGTCGCAGGTGCGCGGCTTCATGTTCCGGTCGGCGCTGCGCTACCTGAAGTTCAAGCCGGCGGACGGCCTGCGCGTCGTCGCGCGCGGCAAGATTTCGGTCTACGAGCCCAAGGGCGAGTACCAGATCGTCTGCGAGCACCTGGAGCCGCAGGGGCTCGGCGCGCTGCAGCTCGCGTTCGAGCAGTTGAAGAAGCGGCTGCAGGCCGAGGGGCTGTTCGACACCGCGCGCAAGCGCCCGCTGCCGGCCCTGCCGCGCAAGATCGGGATCGTCACGTCGCTCGACGGCGCGGCGATCCGCGACATCATCAAGGTGCTCGCCCGCCGTCACGTGAGCGCGCAGATCGTGATCCGCCCGGCGCGCGTGCAGGGCGAGGACGCCGCGCCCGACATCGCGCGGGCGATTCGCATGCATCGGACGCGTGCCGGGCGTCGACGTCATCATCGTCGGACGCGGCGGCGGGTCGATCGAAGATCTGTGGGCGTTCAACGAGGAAATGGTCGCGCGCGCGATCGCGCGCTCGCCGGTGCCGGTCATTTCCGCCGTCGGCCACGAAACCGACGTCACGATCGCCGACTTCGTCGCCGATCGCCGCGCGCCGACGCCGTCGGCGGCGGCCGAGATCGTCGTCGCCGCGAAAGACGAGTTCTTCGCCGCGGATCGACCGGCTCGAGGAGCGCCTCCGCGCCGACACCCGTGGGGCGATGCAGCGCCTCAGCCGGCGCGTGCACATCCTGTCGGCGCCGTTCGGCGCTGGCAGGATTTCCCGGGCGCGTCGCGCTGCGCGACGCGTGACACCGCGGAGCTGTCGCACGCGCTCGGCACGAAGTATCCGCGACGGTCGTCGCGCTGCGCGAACGGCGGGTCTCGCAACTGCGGCGTCAGCTCGACGCGTTCGATCTCGGGCGGCGTCTGGCCGGTGTGCGGACGCGGCTGGTCGCCGCGGACGGCCGGCTGGGCGCCGCGATCGTGAGACGCCGGCACCAGGACGATGTCCGGCTGCGTGGGTGCGCCGGCCGCCTCGAGAGCCTCAGCCCGCTCGCCGTGCTGGGCCGCGGCTACGCGGTGGCTGGATCGGCCGATCGCACGCGCATTCTGCGCGACGCGCGGACGTCGCCGCCGGCGAGCGCGTGCACGTCACGCTGGCTCGAGGCAGCCTCGATTGCGAGGTCCTCGAGACGAACTCGACGACCGCGCGCGCGAACGAAGAGTCCAACGAGAGCTAAACTAAACGCGTCAGAGCCACAGACATGTCCGACACCTCCATCAAGGATTTCGAAGCCGCGATTGCCGAGCTCGAGTCCATCGTGAAGAAGCTCGAGGAAGGCGATCTGCCGCTCGAGCAGTCGCTGGCCTTGTACGAACGCGGCGTTCAGCTGTCGCGGTTCTGCCACGCGCGGCTCGAAGAGGCCGAGCGGCGGATCGAGATCCTCACCGACCGCGGCGAGTTGAAGCCGGCGCCGGCGTCGCTCACGGCCGACGACCCCGAGCGTCGCTGATTCGTCGTGCCGCACGCTGACTCGCTGACCGGGTTCGTCGAGCGCGGCGCGCGCGCGGGTCGACGCGGCGCTCGACGCGTATCTGCCGCGCCGCCCGGCTGCCCGCCGCTCCTCAGCGAGGCGATGCGCTACAGCGTCATGGCCGGCGGCAAACGGCTGCGGCCGCTCCTCGCGCTGGCGGCCGCCGATGCGGTCGGCCGGCGCACCGGCACCGATGCCGAGCGCCTGGCGCTGCCCGGCCGCGTGCGCGCTCGAATTCATCCACACCTACTCGCTGATCCACGACGATCTGCCGGCGATGGACAACGACACGCTGCGGCGCGGCCGGCCGACGCTGCACGTCGTCTACGGCGACGGCATCGCGATCCTCGCCGGCGACGCGCTGCAGGCCGAAGCCTTCGCGCTGCTCGCGCGCGAGCCGGCCGCCGAGCGACCCGGCGCTGGCGGCCCGCAAGCTGGCGACGCTGCGCGTCGATCGCCGAAGCCGCCGGCGCATCGGGCATGGTCGGCGGCCAGGCCATCGATCTGCAGGCGCGCCGGCCAGGCGCCCGGTCACGCGCTGACGCTCGACGCCGACGGCCTTCGCGCGATGCACCTGCAGAAGACCGGCGCGCTGATTCGCGCGTCGGCGGTCAGCGGCGCGATCATGGCGGGCGCGGACGCGACGCTCGTCGACGCGGTCGCGCGCGTGGGGCACTGAGATCGGGCTCGCCTTTCAGATCGTGGACGACATCCTGGACGTCGAAGGCAGCGCGAGCGAGCTCGGCAAGACCGCCGGCAAGGATGCGGCCGGCGGCAAGCCGACCTACCCGTCGCTCTTCGGACTGGAACCGCGCGCGCGCGATGGCCGCCGAGTTGTGCGGAACGCGCGCACGCCGTCCTGGTGGACGCGCAGCTGACGGACGGCTGGCTGGACGCGATCGCGGACTGGGTGCTCACGCGGAGGAATTGACGCGTCAGCGCGGACTCGAGTCCAGTTCGGATGATCGCAGTGTCCGGTTCAGCCGGACCGTCGATCCAATCGCATGCCTGACAAGAAACTGCGACTCGACGTCCTGATCGTCGAACGCGGCCTCGTCGCCGTCGCGCGAACGGGCGCGCGCGCTGATCCTCGCCGGCCAGGTCACCGTCGACGGCCAGGTCGTGTCGAAGGCCGGCGCCGCCGTGGCGCCGAGCGCCGACGTCGCGCTGGTCGCTCCCGATCATCCGTACGTCGGCCGCGGCGGCATCAAGCTCGCGCACGCCCTCGACGTCTTCGCCATTGCCGTCAGCGGACGCCGCGCGCTCGACGTCGGCGCGTCGACCGGCGGCTTCACCGACGTCCTGCTGCAGCGCGGCGCGCGCGACGTGATCGCGCTCGACGTCGGCCACGGCCAGCTCGATTGGAAGCTGCGCACCGATCCGCGCGTCATCGTCCGCGAAGGCGTGAACGCCCGGGCGCTGACGGCAGCCGACGTGCCGCACGCGGTCGATCTCGTGACGATCGACGTCGCGTTCATTTCGCTGCGTCACATCTTGCCGGCGCTGCCGCCGCGTCTCGCCGCGCGACGCGGACATCGTCGCGCTCGTCAAGCCGCAGTTCGAAGCCGGACGCGAGGAGGTCGGCAAAGGCGGCCTGGTGCCGGATCCGGCCGTTCACGAGCGCGGTGATTGCCGAAGTGTCCGATGCCGCGCTCGACGCCGGCTTCACACGTGTCGACGTGACGCCGTCGCCGATCACCGGCGCGACCGGCAACCGGGAATTCTTTCTCCATCTGCGGTACCGACCGGCTAGGATGACGCTGCATGCCCCTGTTTCCGCTTCCGCCGATCTCGCGCGTCGGCATTCTCGCCAAGTCGCACCTGCGCGCCGCGACGCCGCACCTGCTCGAAATCGGCGAGTGGCTGGCAGCGCGCGGCCTCGCGGCCGTGTTCGAAACGGAAACGGCGGCGCTGATGCCCGCCGGCCGACGGGCGGAACGTCGCCGAGCAAGGCCGGCGCTCGCCGCGCGATGTCGACATGGTGCTGGTGCTCGGCGGCGACGGCACGCTGCTGTCGATGGCCGACTGCATCGGCGAGGCGGGATCGGGTATTCCGATCCTCGGCGTCAACTTCGGCAGCCTCGGATTTCTGACCGAGGTCACGCTGCCCGAGCTGTACCGCGTCGCTCGATGCGGCGCGTCAGCGGGCGGGCGCACTATCGAAGAGCGCCTGATGCTGCGAACGACCACGATCAGGAACTCTGTCGTCTTCGCCACGTCGATTGCGCTGAACGATGCGGTGATCACCAAGACGGCGCGCTCGCGGATGATCGATTTGTCGGTCTGCGTCGGCGACGAGTTCGTGACGCGCGTCAAAGCCGACGGCCTGATCATCGCGACGCCGACCGGATCGACCGCGTACAACCTGGCGGCCGGCGGTCCGATCGTGCAGCCGAGCGTCGACGCGCTCCTGCTCACGCCGATCGCGCCGCACACGCTGACCAATCGGCCGATCGTCATCCCCGCGACTCGGCGCCGTGCGCGTGCAGCCGAACATGGACGAACGCGACGAGGTCTTCATCACCTTCGACGGCCAGGCCGGCTTCGAGCTGCAGCGCCGGCGACGAGATCACCGTCCGCTGCGCGGACAAGCCGCTCCGCCTGATCAAACCGTCAACGCGCAGCTACTTCGAAGTGCTGCGGACCAAGCTGAAGTGGGGAGAACGGTAGGGCAGGTGGGTGCTGGTAGGGCAGGTGGGCAGCGTTGGCCAGGCTAGTGTCAGATGGTCTCACATGGCCAGCGGGACCTCACACCGCGGCGAGAATGACGCCGATCGCTGCGCCTCGGATTGCCATGTCCTCGGCTCGCATGGCCGCAGGCGCTGCCCTACGCTGCCTACCCGGCCCACCTGCCCTACCCGCCCTACCTGCCCTGTCTGTGCTCCCGGAAGTACTGCACCTGAAACTTCTGCACGTTCCGGTTGTGCTCCTCGAGCGACCGCGCGAACACGTGCGACCCGTCGTTGCGGCTGACGAAGTACAGGTAGTCCACGTCCGCCGGATGCGCGGCGGCGTCGATCGACGCCTTGCCGGGCGCGGCGATCGGACCGGGCGGCAGTCCCGGATACCGATAGGTGTTGTACGGCGAGTCGATCAGCAGATCGTCGCGCCGCAGGTTCCCGTTGAACCCGCCCTGCCGCTGCAGCGCGTAGATGACCGTGGGATCGCACTGCAGCGCCATGCCGATCCGCAGGCGGTTCGCGTAGACGGCCGCCACGATCGGCCGCTCCTCCGGCCGCGCGGTTTCCTTCTCGACGATCGACGCCAGCGTCACCAACTGACGGACCGTCCAGCCGCGATCGGCCGCCGCCTGCCGGACCTCCGGCGTCAGCACGCGACCGGTATGCTCGACCATCGCGCCGACCAGGCGGGACGCGTCGATACGGCGCGAGACCTTGTAGGTGTCCGGAAACAGATAGCCTTCGAGATCCGTGGCGCGACGCGTCGAACGAACGGACCGGCGCCGCGTCGTGCGCCGCGCGCTCGAAATCAGCCGCCGCTCCCAGGCCGCTCGATTCGAAGACGTGCGCCATCTCCGCGATCGTCAGCCCCTCCGGAAACGTGATGGCGATCTGATCGACTTCGCCGCGCGCGATCTTGCCGACGACGTCGCGCGCCGTCATCGGACGATCGAAGCGGTACTCTCCGGCCTGAAGGCGGCGCGCGTCGCCGCTCAACCAGAGCGCGAGCCGGTAGGTGATGCGAGTCGCGGACGATCGCCGGCGTCGACCAGCCGCTGGCCGATCGCATTCGTCCCGAGCCCCTGGGGAATGTCGACCAGCTGGTCCGCGCCCTGGTAGCCGCGGAACGGCTCATCGACGCGCCGCATCGCGACAACCGCCGCGGCGCCGGCCAGCGCGCCCAGGACGACGATGACGAGGAACAGCCAGATCGCAAGTTTTTTCATCGCGCCGCCCGCGTGCGATCGAGATAGTCCTGCAGGAAGACCGCCGCCGCGGCGGCGTCGAGCTGCGCTTTCCGCTTGCGCCAGTCGCGCTCGGTGACGGCCAGCCGGCTCTCGGCTTCACGGCTCGTCAATCGCTCGTCCTCCATGACAATCGGAATCGGCGTGCGCGCGCGCAGCGCCGTGACGAACGCCTGCACGTATTCAGTCTGCTCGCTGGCGGAGCCGTCGAGCCGCGTCGGACGTCCGACGACGATCGTCTCGAGCCCATCGTCTTCCGCCGCCAGGCGATCGATCTGGCCGGCGACGCCGTTCAAGCCGATAGTGACATCGGAGCCGGAGACCGAAAGGGTCGTCAGCGGACGCGCGAGGGTACCGGTCGGATCGCTGATCGCGAGGCCGACTCGCCGCCGGCCGACGTCAATCGCCAGAACGCGCACACGCAGATGTTATTATTTTCCGCTCTCCCAATACAGCATGGCCACTCGCGTGCACATGTACAGGGCAGGTGTCGCGGCGACGATCGTCGTGGCCTGCTGCACGCTCGCGGCCAGCAGACCAGCCGCGGCGACAACGATGCCCTCTCCCGCCGCGCCGCCGAGCGGCTGAAGGCGCTCCACGACGAAGCCGATCGTCTGACGCTCGAGGAACGGACCGTGCTCAGCGACCTGCGCCGGCTCGAGCTCGAGCGCCAGATCAAAGCCGAGGAGTTCCGTCAGGCGGAACGCGACATGGGCGCCGTCGTCGAGCGAACTGGCGGCGCTCGATCAACAGATCGCCGCGCATCGAAAGCGAAGAGCAGCGCGAGGAACCGGACCTGCGCGCCCGGCTCGTGAGCCTCTACAAGCTCGGTCGCGGACGCTACGTGCGGCTGCTGCTGTCGACGTCCGACTCGCGCCGCATCGGCCAGGCGGCGCGCATGGTGTCGGCGCTCGCCACGCAGGACCGCGTCCGCATCGCCACGCACAAGCGCCGGCTCGACGCGCTGACCGCCTCGCGCAAGGCGCTCGAAGAGCGGCGCGCCGCGCTCGCCGTGCGCGCGCGAGACGACCGAGCAGGCGCGCGCGGCTGCCGAACTGGCCGTCGCCGCGCGCAACGCGCGCATCAGCGAGATCGACCAGCGCCGCGACCTGAATGCGGAGCTGGCGGGCGAACTGCTGAGCGCGCAGCAGAAGCTGCAGTCGACGATCGCCGGGGTCGGCGCAGCAGCGAGCCGTCGCTCCCGATTGGCCCGTTCCGGGGCGACCTCGACTGGCCGGTGCCCGGCACCGTCCGCCAGCGGTTCGGCGCGAACGACGGGCGGCGCCCCTCGGCCAGCGGCATGGACATCGCCGCCGCGGAAGGCGAGCCGGTGCACGCGCTCCACGACGGCGTCGTCGCGTACGCCGACGCCTTCGCCGGCTTCGGCCGGCTGGTCATCGTCGATCACGGCGCGCAGACGTTCAGCCTCTATGGCAACCTGAAGGACATCGAGGTCGAGCGCGGGGCGCGCGTCGCGCGCGGGGAAACGCTCGGCACGGTCGGGGTCTCGACCACCGGCGCGGCCGGGCTGTATTTCGAGCTGCGCATCGACGGTCGCCCGGTTGATCCCTTACAATGGCTGAAGAAACGGTAGGCCATGTCTTCAAAAACACGACGGCTCGTGCTCTGGATTTCTGCGCCCGTGGTCGCGTTTGCGATCATCGGCGGCTTCCTCAACAAAGTCACCGCGCGCGAAGACACCTATCCGCAGCTCCGCATCTTCCAGGATGTGGTCCAGCTGATCACCGGCAGCTACGTCGAGAAGGTCGACGTGGACAAGGTGATGACCGGCGCCATGCACGGCCTGGCCGACAGCCTGGATCCGGACAGCGCGTATCTCTCCGCCGATCAGGTGAAGCAGATCGAGACCAACGCGCCGCAGCCGACCGGCGACGTGGGCACTCGACCTCACCCGCCAGTACTACCTGCGCGTCATCGCGGCGCGCGACGGCTCGTCGGCCGCGAAAGCCGGCCTGCGCACGGGCGACTACGTCCGCATCATCGGTGACACGCCGACGCGCGAGATGTCGGTCTTCGAGGGCATGCGCCGCCTGCGCGGCGCGCCGGGCACGAAGATTTCCATCACGGTCATCCGCGGCAGCGCCGCCGATCCCCATGTCATCGAACTGACGCGCGAAGTGCCGCCGACGACCGACGTCACCGGGCGGATTGCCGCGCCGGGCGTCGGCTATCTCCGTGTCACCGCCGTCGGCCCGCGCACGGCTGAACAGGCCAAGGCGCGGATCGCGGACCTCGTCAAAGGCGGCGCGTCGAAACTGATCGTCGACATCCGCCGCGCGTCGGGCGGCTCGCTCGACGGCGGCATCGCGCTGGCGAGACTGTTCGTCGGCACCGGCACGCTGACGGTCCGCGAAACGCGCGGCGCCGACAAGGTGACGATGACGGCGGCGAGCGGCGACGGCAGCGTCACGCTCCCGACGACACTCCTCATCGACACCGGCACGTCGGGCGGCGCCGAGCTCTTTGCGGCGTCGCTGCTCGGAAACAGCCGCGCCGAATCGATCGGCGAGCGGACGATCGGCCGCGCCGCGACTCCAGAAACTGGTTCGCCTGCCGGACGGCAGCGGACTCTGGCTCACGACGACACGGTTCCTCACACCGGCCGGCACGCCGCTGCACGAAAAGGGCCTCGAGCCGACCGTCGCGGTCGACGAACCGGACGTGGATTTCGGCGCAGCCGGCGCCCACGACCGACCCGATCCTCGACAAGGCGCTCGAGCGGCTCGCGACAGAAAAAAGCCGCGTAGCCTGCCCAGAACTGGAGCCCCGCTGTAGCCAAGCCGCGAGCCCATCGGCTATACTGGGGGTTCGTCTAATGCCTTGTTTTTGAAGCTGTAGGCGCGTAGCTCAGGGGTTAGAGCGCCTGCTTGACACGCAGGAGGTCGGTGGTTCGAGTCCACCCGTGCCTACCATTCGACTCAGCCCTGACTGTCGGCAAGCAGAGTTCGCGAGCGAACAGTCGAAGACCATCCAGAACCAGATCGACAGCCCGGAATGAGTCAGGTCAACGTCACACTCCCCGATGGATCCCATCGCGCGGTGCCCGCCGGCACGCTGGTGCGCGATGTCGCCGAGGGGATTTCTCCGCGGCTGGCCAAAGCGGCGCTCGCCGGCGTCGTCGACGGCCGTCTCGTCGATCTCACCTTTCCGCTGAACCAGGACGCCGCCGTCCGCATCGTGACCGACAAGAGCCCCGAAGCGCTGGCGCTCTATCGCCACAGCACGGCGCACCTGCTGGCGGCGGCCGTCACGAATCTCTTTCCCGGCGTGCAGTGCGGCATCGGTCCGGCAACCGACGAGGGCTTCTTCTACGACTTCGTCGTGCCGCGCCCCTTCGTGCCGGAGGATCTCGAGGCGATCGAACAGAAGATGCGCGACCTCGCGGCCGAGGATCTGGTCTACGAGCGCCAGATGTGGCCGCGCGACGAAGCGCGCCAGTTCTTTGCCGCGCGCGGCGAACCGCTCAAGGTTCAGCTCATCGACGAGAAAACCGAAGGCCAGCGCGAAGTCTCCTGCTACACCATCAAGGACAAGGAGACCTTCATCGATTTCTGCGTCGGGCCGCACGTCCCGTCAACCGGACGCTTGAAGGGGTTCAAGCTGCTGACGACGTCCAACGCGTACTGGAAGGGCGATGCGCACAATCAGCCGATGCAGCGCGTCTACGGCACGGCGTTCTTCTCGGACAAGGAACTGAACGCGCACCTCACCCAGATTGAGGAAGCGAAGAAACGCGATCACCGGAAGCTCGGACGCGAGCTCGGGCTGTTCACGTTTCATCAGTGGGCGCCCGGCGCCGCCTTCTGGCTGGACAAGGGCACGACGCTGTACAACACGCTCGCGAACTACATGCGCGGCGTGCTGTTCCCGGCCGGCTACGTCGAGGTCAAGACGCCGCTCGTCTACAACAAGGCGCTGTGGGAGCGGTCGGGCCACTGGGCCTTCTATCAGCCAAACATGTTCCTCATCGAGTCCGAAGGCGAGACGATGAGCATGAAGCCGATGAACTGCCCGGGGCATTTCCTGACCTTCGCGAGCCAGACCCACAGCTATCGCGACTTGCCGGTGCGCTATCACGAGCAGACGCCGCTGCACCGCAACGAGGCGTCGGGCGTGCTCTCAGGCCTGACCCGGGTCCGTCAGTTCTCGCAGGACGATGCGCATTGCTTCGTGACGCCGGAGCAGATTGGCGACGAAGTCGAGCGTCTCATCCGGCTGGTCCAGCGTGTCTACGGCGACTTCGGCCTGCCGTTCACCGCGAAGCTGTCGACCATGCCCGACGAGCACATGGGCGAGGTCGCGACCTGGCAGCATGCCGAAGCGCAGCTCAAGGCTGCGCTCGAGCGCAGCGGCCTGGCCTACGACCTGAACGAGAAGGACGGCGCGTTCTACGGACCGAAGATCGATTTCGACGTCACCGACGCCATCGGCCGGAAGTGGCAGTGCGCCACGATCCAGCTCGATTACATGCAGCCGGAGAACTTCGACCTGAAATATATCGGCGCGGACAACGCCGAGCACCGGCCGGTGGTCATCCACCGGGCCATTTTCGGGAGCTTCGAGCGGTTCATCGCGATCCTGATCGAGCACTACGCCGGGGCCTTCCCGCTCTGGCTGGCCCCCCTTCAGGCGAGGGTCATCCCCATTTCGGACCGGCACCTGGACTACGCCCGTTCCGTACGGGCCGAACTGGCCGCCGGCGGCCTCCGGGCCGACCTGGACGAACGCCAGGAGAAGATTGGATATAAGATCCGGGAGGCCCAGCTGCAGAAGATCCCGTACATGCTGGTAGTCGGCGATCGGGAAGCGGCGGAGGGGACCGTGTCGGTCCGCACCCGCAGCGGCGGCGATCAGGGTGCCAGCGCCGTGTCCGCGTTCATCGCGGCCGCGCAGGCGGAGATCGCAAACAAGGGCACGGCTTTAGTTTAGGGAGGCTTTATCGCATTCGAGAGGGGACCGCGCCGAGACGACCGCGTACGCGTGAACGAACGAATCCGCGTCAGGGAAATCCGGGTCATCGATGATACGGGTGAACAGCTGGGCATCATGCCGCCCCCGCAAGCCCTGGCCATCGCCAAGCAGAAGAGTCTCGACCTCGTCGAGATCTCGCCGACGGCCAACCCGCCGGTCTGCCGGATCATGGACTTCGGGAAATATCAGTACCAGGAGCAGAAGCGCGCGCGCGAGGCGAAAAAGCACCAGAAGGTGATCCTGGTCAAAGAGATCAAGTTCCGTCCGAAAGTGGACGAACACGATTACCAGTTCAAGAAGAAACACATCGAGCGGTTTCTCGAGGAAGGCGACAAGGTCAAGGCGACCATCTTCTTCCGCGGCCGCGAGATGGCGCACCCCGACATCGGGCGGCGCATTCTCGAACGGCTCGTCGAAGAGCTCGCCGAAGTCGCGATCGCGGAGACCATGCCGCGACTCGAAGGAAATCAGATGCACACGATCCTGACCCGCAGGCCTCAGGGTGGTGGGAAGAAGACCGCCGTCGCTCGCTGACGGCCACGAGGATTCGAAGAGAGACGATGCCAAAGAAGATCAAGCTCAAGACGCACCGGGGCGCCGCCAAGCGGTTCAAGAAGACGAAGGGCGGCAAGTTCCTGCGCGGGGCTGCGTTCAAGCAGCACATCCTGACCAGCAAGACCCGCAAGCGGAAGCGCAAGCTCCGTGGATCCACGACGGTCGCCGACGTGGACGCCGCGAAACTCGCGCGGATGCTGCCGTACAAATAGACAGAAGCTTCAGGCTCCAGACTTCAGGCTCCAGGAGCGCGGCAGGATCTTGCCGAAGCCGAGAGCCCGAAGCCCGAAGCCGTTGTTGAGGAGTAGAAATGCCGCGTGTAAAAAGAGGAACAGTTCGCCGGGCGAAGCGCAAGAAGCTGCTCGGGCTGGCGAAGGGGTATTACGCCAACAAGAGCAAGCTGTATCGTGCCGCAAAAGAATCGGTCGATACCGCGCTCAAGTACGCGTTCGTCGGCCGCCGCCGCAAGAAGCGCGATTTCCGCCGCCTGTGGATCGTGCGCATCAACGCCGCGGCACGCGAGCACGGCCTCACCTACGGTCAGCTGATGAACGGCCTCAAGAACGCCGGCGTCACGCTCGATCGCAAGAGCCTGTCGGAACTCGCGATTGCGAGCCCGGCGGCCTTCGGCACGCTCGCGAAGCAGGCCAAGCAGGCCGCCAAGACGACCGCCAAGACCGCCACCGCGCGCGCGTAAGTCTCTTTTCACGCCAGCGTGACATCACCGGTTCAGGGCCGCGAAGCACCGAAAACTTCGCGGCCCTTGCCATCTCGTGATGTACTGTCCTGCCGATGAGCCTTCCTGATTCAGCCGCCGTCCAGGAGCAACTCGCCGCCTTCGAGCGCGATCTCGCAGCCGCGGGCTCGTCGCGCGACGCTCAGGCCGTCCGCGACAAATACCTCGGCCGCAAGAACAGCATCGTCGCGTCCTGGATGCAGCAGATCGGCAGCGCGCCGCCGGAGCTGAAAAAAGACATCGGGCGGTTCGCGAATGAGTTGAAGCAGGCGATCGAAGCGCGCTGGACCGCGCATCAGGCCGACGCGCTCGCGACCGAGCGGCCCGCGGGCGCGATCGACGTGACGCTGCCCGGACGGCCGCCGGCGCTCGGCCACCGCCATCCGCTGACGATCGTCCGCGACCGCATGGAAGCGATCTTCACGCGCATGGGCTTCTCGATCGTGGACGGCCCGGAAGCCGAAGACGAGTGGCACTGCTTCGACGCCCTGAACATGCCCGCCGAGCACCCTGCCCGCGACATGCAGGACACGCTCTATCTGGCCTCGCCGCTCAAAGGCGATTCCGGGCGAGACGACGACCGCCGGACGCTGCTCAGGACGCACACCTCCGCCGTGCAGATCCGCTACATGGAGACGCACGAACCGCCGATCCGCATCGTGGTGCCGGGGCGCGTGTATCGACGCGACGATCTCGATCTCACCCACTCCCCCGCCTTCGGCCAGGTCGAAGCGCTGGTCGTCGGCGAAGGGATCTCGATGGCGCATCTCAAGGGCACGCTGCTGTCGTTCGTGCGTGAGATGTTCACGTCCACGTCGCGCGTCCGGTTCCGCGCCAGCTTCTTCCCGTACACGGAACCGAGCGCGGAAATCGACATCAGCTGCTGGCAGTGCGACGGCGCCGGCTGCCAGATGTGCAAGCGGACCGGCTGGATCGAGCTCGGCGGCTGCGGCATGGTCCACCCGGCGGTCTTCGAAGCCGTCGGCTACGACCCGGAGCGGGTCAGCGGGTTTGCCTGGGGCCTGGGCATCGAGCGCATCGCGATCCTGCGCCACCAGATCGGCGACATCCGGATGTTCTACGAGAACGATCTGCGGTTCCTGGAACAGTTTCAACGTACTAGAGCTCATTCACGGAGACACGAAGGCACGAAGACACGAAGAAACCGAACGACCTGAGCGCGCACAACCTGAGACCTTCTGCAACTTCGTGATCTTCGTGACTTCGTGAAAACGCCGTAAGCACTCTCTATGCGCCTCCTTCTTTCCTGGGTTCGCGACTTCGTGGACGTCACCGCTTCGGCTGAAGACATCGCCGAGAAGCTGGCGCTCCGCGGATTCGAGGTCGCGTCGATCGATCACCTCGCCGACGATGATGCGGTGATCGATTTCGAAGTGACGGCCAATCGTCCCGACTGCCTGAGCGTCCAGGGATTCGCGCGCGAAATTGGCGACGGTCTACGACCTCTCGGTCCGCACGCCGTCGGCGGCGCCGGGCTCCAAGATCCCGCTGGCCGCGGTCGATTCCGGCGAATCCGATCGTCTCAAGGTCACGATCGAAGACGAGGACGGCTGTCCGCGGTACGCGGCGGCAACCGCCGACATCTCGCCCGCCAGCTCGCCCGAGTGGATGACGACGCGTCTGCAGGCCGCCGGGGTCAGGCCGATCAGCCCGATCGTGGATGTCACCAACTATGTGCTGATGGAGCTCGGCCATCCGCTCCATGCCTTCGATCTCGATCGGCTCGAGGGCCGCGAATTGCGCATCCGCCGCGCGCGGTCCGGCGAAACGATCACGACGCTGGACAACGTGAAGCGGACTCTCGATCCGGACATGCTGGTGATCGCCGACGCGCAGTCCGCGCAGGCGGTCGCCGGCGTCATGGGCGGCGCGCACTCGGAGGTGTCGGCCGCCACGTCGGTGATTGCGTTCGAAAGCGCGTACTTCAAGCCGGCGTCGGTTCGCCGGACGAGCAAGAGGCTCGGGTTGAAAACCGAGGCATCCGCGCGTTTCGAGCGCGGCGCCGACATCAACGCCCCGGTCGTCGCGCTGCAGCGGGCGATTGCGCTGATGCAGATGATCGGCGCCGGCCGCGTGACCGGCTTGATCGTGGACCGGTATCCGCATTTCCGCGGGATGAAGCCGCTGCATCTGCGCCGGGAGCGCCTGGCCCGGCTGCTCGGCCTGCGCGTGCCCGATGTCGAAGTGATGCGCATCCTGCGAGCGCTGGGCCTGGGCGCGACCCAGGCCGCGGACGGCTGGGACGTGGCGGCGCCGACCTTCCGCGTCGATTTGCTGCGCGAGGTCGATCTCATCGAAGAAGTCGGCCGCCACTACGGCTACGACAAGCTCGAGGCGGCCTTCCCGCCGATGACCGCCGCGGCTCAACCGCCCGATCGCTCGTATCCAGGCCGACCAACTCGTCCGGCGGGTCATGACGTCGGCCGGCCTCTCCGAAGCGGTGACGTTCGGCATCATCGAGGCGCAGGCGGCCGCGACCTTCGCGCCTCAGGGCAACGCCGCCGACGTCATCGCCGTCGCGAATCCGCTCTCCGCCAAGTTCGACGCGCTCAGGCCGTCGCTCCTCGCCGGGCTCGTCGAAGCGGTCGCCTACAACCGCCGTCACGGGCGGCGCGACGTCGCGCTGTTCGAAGCCGGCACGCGCTTCACGGTGTCGGACGGCGAAACGCGCGGCATGGCGCTGGCGTGGACCGGATCGGTTGGCACCGAGCATTGGTCCGGCAGCGCACGCGAGGTGGATTTCTTCGACGTCAAGGGCGCGGTGGAATTGCTGTGCCGGGCGCTGGGCGCCGCGGTCCGTTTCGAGACCGCGACGGCGCCCTTTCTCGTTCCCGGACAGACGGCGGCGATCGTCGCTGGTAGTACGCCGGTTGGCCTGGCGGGTCAGTTGTCGCCGGCGATCGCGGAGAAATCGGGCACGCCCCGGCAGGACCGCGTGTTCGTGGCCGAGCTCAACCTCGATCGCCTCCGGCAGCTCGCGGCGCTCGACAACGAATGGGTGCGGGAGCTGCCGCGCCATCCATTTGTCGTCCGCGATCTGTCGATCGTCGTATCCGAGTCCTTGCCCGCCGAGATCATTCATGGCACCATTCGAACGGCCGGCGACGGGCAGGCCGCTCCGCTGACCGCGATCGCGTTCTTCGATCGTTATCAGGGCAAGGGCGTGCCCGAGGGCTCGGTCAGCCTTTCGGTGCGCCTGACATTCCAGGCGGCGGATCGCACGCTGACGGACGGCGACGTGCAGCACTCATTCGATCGGATTCTTTCCGCGCTCGTGCAGGAACACGGCGCCAGGCAACGGTGACCTTCATGGTGAAAACGGCAACGCGCAGCGGCGACTCGGTGGATCTCGAACCGATCGACCGGCTCGAAGACAAAATCAAACGGCTGGTGGGCCTCGTCGACGGCATGCGATCCGAACAGGCGCGCGCGGCCGAGGAAAACCAGCGTCTCTCGCGGGAAATCGACTCGCTGCGCGCGCCGCCTGGCGTCCAGCGAAACCGTCAATGCCGAGTTGTCCGCCATGCGCGACGAGCGTGATGTCATCCGGACGCGCGTCAGCGAGATGCTCGAACAGCTCGAAGCGCTGAATCTCTGATTCCTGTGGCCGGCTCCATCGTAGACGAGGCGGGCGCCAACAACACAGCCGCCGACGGCCGTGTCATTCCGGTGGAGATTTACGGCCAGCGGTACCCGATCCGCAGTTCGCTCGAACAGGAATACGTGGCGCGCCTCGCGGCCTATGTCGAGGAGAAGATGCGCGCCGCCGCCAGCAGCGTGCCGTCCGGCGATTCGCTGCGCTTCGCGGTGCTGGCCGCGCTGAACATCGCCGACGAACTGTTCCGCGTGCGCGAGGCGAATGCGACGCGCAACGGCCGGTTCGTCGAGCGCGCCGAGGAACTGGAGCGGCTGCTCGACCGCGTGCTGCTGTCATAGCCCACTACGACTTCTTAACGAACTTTCACGTCGTTCACCAGTCGCATCGCGCAGTTCGCTGCACCCGCACCTCGCACCGCACCTCCGCACCTCGCACCACCGCACTTCGCACCTTAAACTGCGGCACTTCGCACCACGCACTCCGCACTCCGCACCGCACCTCGCACTTCGCACCTTGCACCCCGCACTTGTTCTGACTAGGATGCAAAGAGCGTTTGGGTTCCCTGCTTTGCGCGTGATGGCGGTAGGCTCGTTTGAGCCAACGTTTTACCCAAGTGAGTCGCGACGCCGCGTGGTGTGCATGCCTCTGCTCGAGGAAGCCTGAAGCGCGGTTATCTATAGCGGTTCCACCTGCTTACGCAGGTTCATCGACCTCCCCACACGGCAAAGCGGGGGCTCATCGCTCTGCTTCCCTCCTGAGAACGAATCGCGAGGTTGTCCCTCGCGGCGCGCGGTGCTAGGTCCGTTAACGCCCGACGCTCTGGTCACGGGAAAGGACGTGTCGCGTGGTACCAGTCGTTGAGTATCTGATCTGCGCCGTCGTCGCGCTCGTCTCCGCCGGTTCCATCTTTCTCATCTGGATTCTCAGCCGCCGCCGCATCGCCGCCGACACGATCGGTCGCGCCGAAGAGCACGCGGCTCGCGTCACGCGCGACGCCGAGCGTGAGGTCGAAAACCTGCGTAAGGAAACGATCCTCGACGCGAAGGAAAAAGCTCACGGGATCCTTACGGAGGCCGAGAAGCAGGCGCGCACCGAACGGCAGCAGGCGCAGACGCTCGAGCAGACGCTGATCCGCCGCGACGCGCAGCAGACCGAGCGGCAGGCGACGCTCGAACGCGCCGACCGCGACCTCCATTCGCGCGAAACCTCGGTCGCCGCCCGCGAGAAACAGGCGGAGGCGGCGGCAGCGAAGTATCAACAGCTGGTCGCCACGCAGCAGCACGAGCTCGAGCGCGTCGCGAGCCTCACGGCGGACGAAGCGAAGGAGCTGCTGCTCAAGCAGATCGAAAGCGACGCCCGCCACGACGCCGCGAACCTGGTGAAGCGCCTGGACGCGGAAGCGCGCGAGGTCGCGAGCGATCGCGCCAAGCAGTACATCACCGAAGCCATTCAGCGAAGCGCCGCCGAACACGCGATCGAGACGACGGTCTCGGTCGTGGATCTGCCGAGCGACGATCTCAAGGGGCGCATCATCGGCCGCGAGGGACGCAACATCCGCGCGCTCGAGCTCGCCACCGGCGTCGATCTCATCGTCGACGACACGCCGGGCGCGATCATCCTGTCCGGCTTCGATCCGTATCGCCGCGAGATTGCGAAGAAGGCGATCGAGAAGCTGATCGCCGACGGGCGCATCCATCCGGCGCGCATCGAGGAAGTCGTCCAGAAGGTGAAGGAAGAGACAGAAGAAGAGGTCAGGAAGGAAGGCGGCGCGGTCGCCTTCGAGCTCGGCCTTCACGATCTCCATCCCGAAATTCTTCGCCTCATGGGCCGGCTGAAATACCGCACCAGCTACGGCCAGAACGTCCTGTCGCACTCGGCGGAGGTGGCGCGGCTGGCCGGCATCATGGCCAAGGAAGTGGGCCTCGACGCGCACACGACGGTCCGGGCGGCGTTCCTGCACGACATCGGCAAGGCGATCGATCGCGAAATGCAGGGCACGCACCTCGAGCTGGGCATCGACTTCCTGCGCAAGCACGGCGAGAACGAAGCGGTCGTGATGGCCATGGCCGCGCATCACATGGATATCGACTGGCCGTCGCTCGAGGCGATGATCGTCCAGGCCGCGGACGCGATTTCGGCGGCCCGGCCGGGCGCCAGGCGGGATATCCTCGAGTCATACGTCAAGCGCCTCGAGAAGCTCGAGGGCATTGCGGATTCGTTCAAGGGCGTCTCGAAGTCGTTCGCGCTGCAGGCCGGCCGCGAGATTCGCATCATGGTCGAGAGCGAGAAAATCTCGGACGAGGAGGCTGTCTGGCTGTCCAAGGACATCGCGCGGCGGATCGAAAATGAGCTCGAGTATCCCGGCCAGATCAAAGTCACCGTCATTCGTGAAACGCGCGCCGTCGACTACGCGAAGTAAGGGTCGGGCTTGCTCGGCCTCATGACTGTTTCCGATCTCTCGGAGCGCGAGCTGATCGCGCGCCTGCGGCGACAACTCCCCCCCGCGCCGCCATGGATGACCGTCGGTATCGGCGACGATGCCGCGGTCGTCGAGACGGTGCGCAACGAGCTGGACGTCTTCACCGTGGACGCGATCGTCGAGGGCGTCCACTTCGATCGCCGGTTCACGCCGCCCGAAGCCATCGGTCATCGCGCGCTGGCCGTCAACCTGAGCGATCTCGCCGCCATGGGTGCGGCGCCGCGCCTGGCGCTGCTCTCGCTGGCCCTGCCGGCTTCGCTGCCCGCCGACGAATTCGACGCGATGATCGGCGGGCTGGCCGCGCTCGCGGCTGAAGCACAACCTCCATGTGGCGGGCGGAAACCTCACCCGCTCGAGCGGCCCGCTGGTTGTCGACGTCACGGCCGTCGGCACGATCAAACGGCGCGGCGTGCTGACGCGCGCCGGCGCGCGGGCCGGCGACGAGATCTACGTAACCGGGTCGGTCGGCGCCGCGCGCGCGGGCCTGCAGTATCTGCAGCACGGGATGCCGGACGAGGGGATGGCGCCGGCCGCGCGGCGATTCCTGTATCCCGAGCCGCGGGTGCGCGCCGGGCTGCTGCTCGGCCGCAATCGCGCGGCGACGGCGTGCATGGATCTCAGCGACGGCCTGGCCGACGCCGTCCGTCAGGTCGCGGAGGCGAGCGGCGTGGGCGCCCGGCTGGACGCGGCGGCGCTGCCCGTGGATCCCGAGACGCGGCGATGGTTTGCATCGCGCCGCGCCGACGTCGTGGCAGAGGTGCTGACGGGAGGCGACGACTACGAGCTGATGTTCACGGTTTCACGGAAGCTGCGCGGCCGGCTTCGGACGGTGGCGCGGCACGCGGGAGTGCCGCTGACGCGAATCGGTGTCTGTACACCGGAGCGCGATCTCCGCATTTCGGGCACGCTTCGACGGCCAGACCGTTGACGCGCCGCTCCCGCACGGGTTCAGTCACTTTCGATGATTCACCTCACGCGTTCGCTCGTCCGCCGCTGGCTGGACGCCCTGCTGCACGTCAACGACACGCCCGAACGAACGGCCGCCGCGTTCGCGCTCGGGTGCTTCATCGGTTTTTCACCGTTTCTCGGCTTTCATACGCTGATCGCGATCGCGCTCGCCTTCTTCCTCAACCTCAACCGCGTCGCGGCGCTGCTCGGCGTCTACTCGAACCTGCCGTGGATCATCGCCGGCTACTACGTCTTCACCACGATGATCGGGGCGACGATCACCAGGACGCGGCTGCCGCCTGATTTCCGCGAGCGGCTGGTGGCGACCTTCGAGCTGTCGATTCGCAGCAGCGAGTTCTGGAACCAGATCGCCCAGCTGCTGCGCCCGCTGGTGGTGCCCTATATGGTCGGATCGCTCATCGGGTGCACGATCATCGCGGCGCTCGCCTACCCGCTGGCCCTGGCCTACGTGCGGCGCCGGCGCGGCCTTGCCATCATGCGCACCCGGGAGACGCCGCCCGCTGTCAAATAGCGTCGGCTGCGCCTGCCAATCTACAATCGCGCTCGCTCATGCGGCTGTCACAGTCGTTCTGGTGGAAGGCGCTCGTCACGCTCGTCGCCGCCACGGCGTTCGCGGCGCTCTACGAAGTGACGATCCCGGACTCGAAGTTCTCGATGCTGCCGCTCAGCTTCGAGCGCTGGCTGGATCCGTCCGCCTCGCCGACGCCAGGTGCGCGCGTCGCGTTCAGCGCCACCGCCTATTGCAAAGGAATGGTGACCAGCTCCGGCGTCGCCGCCCAGCGCGGCGTGGTCGCCGCCGACCCCGCCATCCTGCCGGTCGGCTCGGTCATCGACATGAACATGGACGATGACAAGTACGACGGGATCTACACGATCCTGGACACCGGCCCGGAAATCAAAGGCCGGGAAGTCGATCTCTACATGTGGAGCTGCTACGAGGCGCTGGCGTTCGGCCGCCGCTCGGCACACGTGACGGTGCTGCGCCTCGGCTGGAACCCGCGCGCGACGACGACGAGCCTGGTCGATCGGCTGCTCAGGCGCCCGGAATCGAAGGCGCCCCTGCCGTCGCGGCCGCTGCCGATCGATCCGCTGGAAAGAACTGACGACGATTAACCGCAGAGCACGCAAAGACCGCAGAGACTGTGCGCCGCATGGCGGCCAGCAACGCCGGCCCGCCGCGAGTGAGCCGAACCTGACAAACACAAGTATGCAGCAGTCATGACTACTTGTGTTTGTCAGGTTCGACTCACTCGCAGCCGCCACGTTGTCGGCCGCCATGCGGCGCGGTGTCTCCGCGTCCTCCGCGTCCTCTGTGGTGAATTTCTTCGTGTCTTCGTGCCTTCGTGGTTCCGTTGATCTGTGTTCCGTCGATCAGGATCGCGCGAGCTGCTCGGCACCGGGCTGGAGCTGGGTCAGCCGCGCGTCCTGCTTGTACTGCAGCTCGAACAGCTTGTAGTAGATGCCGCGCAACCCCAGCAGTTCCTGGTGCGTGCCCGATTCGCGCAGCACGCCCTTGTGCAGCACCAGGATGTTGTCCATGTCCTGGATCGTCGACAGCCGGTGGGCGATCGCAATGGTCGTCCGCCGCGCCATCAGCGCGCCGAGCGCGTCGCGAATCAGGATCTCGGTCTCGGTGTCCACGCTCGACGTCGCCTCGTCGAGGATCAGCACGCGCGGGTCGAACGCCAGGGCGCGCGCGAACGACAGCAGCTGCTTCTGACCGACCGACAGCGTCGAGCCGCGCTCCGCGACCGGCGCCGCATAGGTCCCCGGCAGCCGCTCGATGAACTGGTCCGCGTGCACCGCCTCCGCCGCCTGCCGAATCTGCTCGTCCGAGATGCCGGCGTTCCCCAGCCTGATGTTGTCCGCGATCGTCCCGGAGAACAGATGGACGTCCTGGAGGACCAGGCTGAAGAGTCCGCGCAGCTCGTGCGAGATCCAGCTCGCGCACGTCGACGCCGTCGATGGAGATCCGCCCGCGCTGGACGTCGTAGAAACGCAGCAGCAAATTGATGAGGGTCGTCTTGCCCGACCCGGTCGCGCCGACCATGCCGAGCCGTTCGCCCGGGCGAACCTCGAACGAGATGTCGCGCAGCACCCAGTCCGGCTCCGCGCCGGGATGCGACGTTGTAGGCGAACCAGACGTTTTCGAAGCGGATGTGGCCGGCGGCGATGCGCCGCGATGCCGCCGGCACCGGCGACTGGATGTGCACCGGCTCGTCGAGCAGCTTGAAGATCCGCTCGGACGACGCCATCGCCGACTGCAGCACGTTGAACTTCTCCGACATGTCGCTGATCGGCCGGAAGAACCGCTGCGAATACTGCAGGAACGCCGCCAGCGCGCCGAGCGACAGCGATTCGCGCAGCACGCTGGCGCCGCCGTACCAGATGATGAGCGCCGAGGCCAGCGCGCCGATCGCCTCGATCGCCGGGTAGAAGACGGCGTAGTAGAAGATCGAATCGATATTCGCGTCGCGGTGCTTCCGGTCGATGTCGTCGAAGCGCACGAAGTTCAGCGCCTCGCGGCGGAACAGCTGCACCGTGGACATCCCGGTGATGTTTTCCTGCAGGAACGCGTTGATGCGCGCGATCCAGCCGCGCACCACCCGGTACGACTCGCGCACGTTCTTCCGGAACCACTGCGTCACGATCGCGATCAGCGGCAGCACGGCAAACGCCACCAGCGCGAGCCGCCAGTTCATGCACGAGCATCATCGCCATGATGCCGAGCAGCGTGAACACGTCGCCGAAGATCGTGACCACGCCCGACGTGAACAGGTCGTTCAGGACGTCCACGTCCGACGTGACCCGCGTCATCAGCCGGCCGACCGGATTGTGATCGTAGTAGCGCACGTCGAGCCGCTGCAGGTGGCGGTAAATCCCCATGCGGATGTCGAACATGATCCGCTGGCCGGTCAGCTGCATCGTCCAGGTCTGGACGTACTCGGACACGAAGCCGAGCACCAGCACGCCGAGATACAGGAGCGCCAGCGATCCGAGGCCGTCGAGATCGCCGGTCGCGATGTGCTGATCGATCGCCACCTTCATCAGGTAGGGCTGCGCCAGCGCCATCGCCGCGCCCAGCGTAATCGCGACGAACGCCAGCGCCACCTGCCGCCAGTACGGGCGCAGGTAGGCCAGCAGCCGGCGCATCAGCCGCGCGTCGTAGGCCTTTCCGAGGATTTCGTCGTCGTGCTGTGCCATGGCGATCAGGAGGCCGCGAGCTCTTCTTCGAGCAGCTGCTTCTTGTGCAGCTCGGCGTACAGTCCGTTCTTCAGGATCAGCTCATCGTGCGTGCCGCGCTCGACGATGGGCCGCGGTTGAGGACGAGGATCTGGTCGGCGCCGCGGACCGTCGAGATGCGGTGCGACACGATGATCGAGGTCCGCGCGCGCATGACACTCGACAGGCCGTGGAGAATTTCCTCTTCGGTGTAGGTGTCCACGGCCGACAGCGAGTCGTCGAGGATCAGGATCCGCGGATCGATCGCGACCGCGCGGGCGATCGCCGTCCGCTGCTTCTGGCCGCCCGACAGCGTGATGCCGCGCTCGCCCACCATCGTGTCGTAGCCGTTCGGGAAAGTCCGGCAGATCCTTGTCGAGCCGCGCGACCGCCGCCGCCGCGAGGATGCGCGCGCGGCGCTCGGGATCGCTGCGCACAGCCGCCTCGTCATCGCGATAGCGGCGGCCGTCCAGCCCGAACGCGACGTTGTCGCCGATCGTGTCGGAGAACAGGAACGGCTCCTGCGGCACGAAACCGATGGCGCTCGCGGAGGACGTGCAGCGGCCAGTCGCGGACGTCGATGCCGTCGATGAACACGGTGCCCGGCGGCGGCTCGTGCAGCCGCGCCAGCAGACCGATCAGCGTCGATTTGCCCGATCCCGTCTCGCCCACGATCGCCGTCGTCTGCCCCGCCGGGAGCCGCGCGGTGACGTGGCTGAGCACTTCCGTCTCGCCGTAGCGGAAGGTGAGATCGCGGAACTCGATCTCGCCATGAATCCCGTCACGTTCAACCGCAGAGATCGCAGAGTCCGCAGAGCCTCTTGGGTTGATGTCGTCATGATTCCGCATTGAACCGGCTGTGCCCTGAGAGCTCTGCGTACTCTGCGTGCTCCATCGGTTGATCGCGGATTGCCGGCTCGGTGTCGAGCACGTCGAGCATCCGTTTCCAGCTGGCCATGCCGCGCTGCAGCATGTTCGTCACCCAGCCGAACGCGATCACCGGCCAGGACAGCATCGTCAGGTAGGAAAAGAACGCGACGAATTGTCCCAGCGTGATCTTGCCGCCGATGACGTCGCGGCTGCCCAGCCAGAGCACCAGCATCGCGCCGAGGCCGAGGAACAGCGACATGCTCGGGAAGAACAGCCCCTGGATCGCAATGAGCCTGCGGTTGCGGCGCAGCAGTTCTTCGTTGGCGCGCTGAAAGCGCGCGAGCTCGGCCTCCTCCTGCCGATAGGCCCGGACCACGCGCACGCCCGAGAGCGCCTCCTGCGCGATGGCGCTGACCTCGGACAACTGCGCCTGGATCCGCTCGAAGCCGCGATGGATCGCGTTGCCGAAGTACCAGACCGAGAACGACACGACCGGCAGCGGAATGAGCGAGAGCAGCGTCAGCCGGGCATCGATCCGCAGCATCATCGCCAGCGCCGCGACAAAGGTCAGCAGCGTGTTCGACGAATACATGACCGAGGGGCCGATCATCATGCGCACGGCGTTCAGGTCGTTGGTCGCCCGCGACATCAGGTCGCCGGTGCGATTGGCCTGGAAGTAGCCCAGAGGCAGCCGTCTCCAGGTGCGCGAAGAAATCGTTCCGCATGTCGTATTCGAGATCGCGCGAGGCGCCGATCAGGATGCGGCGGGTCCAGAAGCGGAAATAGCCGCCGACCACGCCGATGGCCAGAAGGGCGCCGCCGTACAGCGCGAGCTTGGCGACGGTGACGCCGGCGGTCAGATCGTCGATCGCGTGCTGCAGAACGAGCGGCGGAACGAGCGTGATGCTGGTGGTGACGACCGAGCAGATCAGCCCCAGGACGAACGCGCGCCGATAGCGGTCCGACATAGGCTAAAAGCCGCCGGAACGGGGACATCCAGCTGAGTATAGCGTGCAGGATTCTCGCCTGATGTAGAATGCGCCCATGCATGCTCTTTATCTGGTCATCCCGGCGCTCTGCGTTGGCGCCATCGCGTACCGTTACTACAGCGCGTTCATCGCCGCCAAGGTGATGGTGCTCGACGATTCGCGGAAGACGCCGGCGCACCCGAAATACGACGGCGCCAACTACTACCCGACGCAGCGCTGGGTGCTCTTCGGCCATCATTTCGCGGCCATCGCCGGCGCCGGACCGCTGCTCGGACCGGTGCTCGCGGCCCAGTTCGGCTGGGCGCCCGGCTTCATGTGGCTGCTCGCCGGCTGCGTGCTCGCCGGCGCCGTCCACGACATGATCACGCTCTGGGCGTCGACGCGGCGCGGCGGCCGCTCGCTCGCGGAGATCGCCCGCTCGGAAATCGGACCGGTCGCCGGCACCACCGCGATCATCGCGATCCTGTTCATCCTCGTCGTCGCGCTCGCCGGCCTCGGCATCGTCGTCGTCAACGCGCTGGCCGAGAGCGCCTGGGGCATGTTCACGGTCGGCGCGACGATCCCGATCGCCGTGTTCATGGGCTTCTACATGTTCGTGTGGCGCAAGGGCCACATCAAGGAAGCCACGATCATCGGCGTCGACGCTGATGTTCGCCGGCGTCATCTTCGGCAAGAACTTCGCGAGTCGTCGCTCGGCCACTACTTCGTCGCTGACGCCGCACCAGATCACGCCGCGATGGGCATCTACGCCTTCGTCGCCGCCACCATGCCGGTGTGGATGCTGCTGACGCCGCGCTCCTATCTCAGCACCTACATGAAGATCGGCACGATCATCTTCCTGGCGCTCGGCGTCATCATCGTCGAATCCGACGCTCGAGGCGCCGGCGTTCTCGCAGTTCATCGGCGGCGGACCGGTCATTCCCGGCCCGCTGTTCCCGTTCGTGTTCATCACCATCGCCTGCGGCGCCATCTCCGGATTCCACGGCGCTGATCGCCACCGGCACGACGTCGAAGATGGTGGACAAGGAAACGCGACATCCGGCCGGTCGGCTACATCGGCATGCTGTTCGAAGGGCTGGTCGGCGTGATGGCGCTCATCGCGGCGTCCTCGCTGCACCCCGGCGACTACTTCGCCATCAACGTCGCGCCCGCGGAGTTCGCGACGCTCGGCATCGCCGATCGTCAACCTGATGGATCTGCAGGCGCAGGTCGGCGAGAACGTCGATCGGGCGCACCGGCGGCGCGGTCTCGCTCGCGGTCGGCATGGCGCAGATCTTCGCGAACATCCCCGGCATGCGCGGGCTGATGGCCTACTGGTATCACTTCGCGATCATGTTCGAGGCGCTCTTCATCCTGACGACGATCGACTCGGGCACGCGCGTCGGCCGCTTCCTGCTGCAGGAATCGATCGGCCGCGTGTGGCCGAAGTTCGGCGACACCGAACTGGATGCCGGCGCGATGATCTGCTCCGGCGATCGATGGTGCTGCTGTGGGGCTACTTCATCTGGACCGGCAGCATCGACACGATCTGGCCGCTGTTCGGCGTCGCCAACCAGCTGCTCGCCTCGGTCGCGCTCGCGGTCGGCACGACGATGCTGATCAACATGGGGCGGGCGCGATACGCGTGGGTCACGAGCGCGCCGCTGTGCGTTCCTCTCGGTGACGACGCTCTACGCGGCGTGCACTGAACATCCGCGACAACTTCTGGCCGTAATAGCATCGCCCGATCCGGCGCTGCATGTTGGGCTACGTCGACGCGATCTGCACGAGCGATCATGATGGTCTGCGCCGCGGATCATCTTCGCCGCCGCCGCTGCGCCGCTGGATGCTCGTGCTGAGGCAAGGTCGCCATGGCGCCGATCTGGCTGAAGCGTAGAGCTTCCCTTAACAGAACCGCCTGCGGACACGACAATCCCGACCGATGAGGTTGTCCGTCCGACAACTGTCAGATCGCCGGTACATGCCGGACGTCGTGCTATTCTGCGCAAGCCTTCCCCAGCGGGCTCGACGTTCGTTTCCGGAGAAAACTACGAGCCATGCTCATCAGATCTGGTCTTCGACTGTACGGTGTGCTTGCCGCAGCAGCGCTTCTGCTGGCGGCCACGCCCGCCTACGCACAATTCAACCGCGAAAACTCGAAGATCCCGCAACCGGCGAGAAGTTTCACATCGAGGGCTCAGCTGGCATCTGGAGTCCAGGGACCAGCATCACCATCAATGCGAGCGACGCACTGGGCATCGAGGGCACCGACATCGACTGTCAAGGACCTCGGGCTGCAGGATCGCAAGCTGAGGGAATTTCACATCGTCGCGAAACCGGCGCGGAAGCACAAGTTCAGGTTCCAGTACATCCCGCTCGATTTCCAGCGGGAAGGCTACACGCTCAAGCGCGAGGTCATCTTCCAGGGACAGCGCTATAACGTCGGCATCCCGGTCAACTGGCTGGTGGACTGGAAGGCATACCGTTTCGGCTACGAGTACGACGTGTATGCCGGGAGCCGGGGATTTGTCGGCGCGCTGCTCGACGTGAAGTACACCGACGTCTACTCGTCGCTGCAGACGCCGCTCCAGACCAAAGCGGAGTTCGTGCACGCGAAGGGACCGATCCCGGCGATCGGCGGCATCGGCCGCTTCTACTTCGTCCCGAACATCTCGATCACCGGCGAGCTGAGCGACTTCATGATCCCGACAGCGTCGTCCAGGAATCTCGGCTTCGACGGGCACTACCTCGAGCTCGATATCTACGGGACGGTGAACTTCACCAACAACGTCGGCGCCCAGATCGGATACCGCAAGTTCGACGTCGGCGTGGCGTTTACCGACCACGACGCGACGAGCACGGGGACGTTCAACGTGAAGGGTCTGTACTTCGGTATCGTCGCGCGGTACTGAGACAAGATCCACCACAGAGGACGCAGAGAACACGGAGCACGACCCTTTAAGGCCTGAAGTCCGTGTCCTCTGTGTCCGGTCCGTGGTGGATCTTTTGTCAGTGAACGCGCGAGCCCGCTGAGGCCACCGACAGCTTGGCGAGACGACGGTCGGCTTCGAGCAGCGTCTCGTCCTTCTTGCAGAAACAGAAACGCAGTTTGGTGCGGCCGGCCGCGGCATCGCGATAGAAGCTGCTGCCGGGCACCGCAGCGACCCCCACGTCCTTCACCAGGTAGCGCGCGAACTCCAGATCGTTCCGGAAGCCGAACTCGCTGATGTCGGTCATGATGTAGTACGCCCCGAGCGGCTTGTAGCAGGTGAAGTGATGCCGCTCGAGGATGCCGAGCAGCAGGTCGCGCCGCCGCTGATACGCCGCCGCCAGCTCCGCGTAATAGCTGTCGGGCACGCCCAGCGCGACGACGCCGGCCTCTTGAAGCGGCGCTGCCGCGCCGACGGTCAGAAAGTCGTGGACCTTGCGAATCGCGCCGGTCAGCGACGGCGGCGAGATCGTCCAGCCGACCCGCCATCCGGTCACGCTGTAGGTTTTCGACAGGCTGTTGATCGTCACCGTGCGATCCGCCATCCCCTCGAGGCTCGCGATCGGCACGTGCTGGCAGCCGTCGTAAATGATGTGCTCGTAGATCTCGTCCGAGATCGCGACGACGTCCCACTTGCGGCAGAGGGCGGAGATCACGCCGAGCTCTTCGCGCGTGAAGACCTTGCCGGTCGGGTTGTTGGGCGTGTTCAGGATGATCGCCTTCGTGCGGTTGTTGAACGCGTCCGCCAGTTCGTCGGGATCGAACGTGCAGCCCGGCTCGCGCAGCGTCACATAGCGCGGCGTCGCGCCTGACAGGATCGCGTCGGGCCCGTAGTTCTCGTAGAACGGCTCGAAGATGACGACCTCGTCGCCCGGATCGATGATCGCCATCATCGTCGCCATCATCGCTTCGGTGGCGCCGCAGCAGACGGTGACCTGTTCGTCCGGCACCACGGTCACGCCGTAGCGGCGGCCGAACTCGCGGGCGATCGCCTCGCGCAGCGAGCGCGTGCCCCACGTGACCGCGTACTGGTTCACGTCGGCCTGAATCGCCGCGCACGCGGCATCCTTCACGACCGCGGGCGCGGGAAAGTCGGGAAACCCCTGCGAGAGATTGACGCCGCCGTGGAGCTGATTGAGACGCGTCATCTCGCTGATGACCGACTCGGTGAATTGAGTGGCCTTCCTGGATCCGGTCAGTTTCGACATGGTTCAGCGGGTGCGTGCGGCAGTCTGATCGTACAACCGGCGATAGTCGTCGGCGGTACCCAGGATGCGCTTCACGTAGTTCTGCGTTTCGGGGTACGGGATGTCGTCGATGAATTCTTCCGGATCGATGCCCGGCCGTTCGGCGACCCAGCGGCGCACCGGCGTCGGTCCGGCGTTGTAGCTGGCGAGCGCGAGGCGCCTGGCTGCCGAACTGACGCACCGCATCGGCAAAGAACGCGGTGCCCAGCCGGATGTTCGATTCGGGACGCGTGAGCAGCGCCGGCGAGTATCTCAGGTCGATCTTGCGCGCGTATTGCCGCGCCGTCCCCGGCAGGAGCTGCATCAGGCCGTAGGCGTTCGCCGGCGACCGGATGTCCGCGACGAAGGTGGACTCCTGCGCGACCAGCGCCGCGACCAGGTACGGATCGAGGCCGTTCGCGGCGGAGTGCGTCTTGATGAGATCCCAGTACGACAGCGGGAAGATCACCGTCAGCAGATCGCGCGGCAGGTTCTCGCCGCCGGCCGTCAGGAATTGCGGATACGCGCGGCGCATCTGCGTAATCCCGCCGCGCAGGAGCGCGAACTGCTCGGTGCCCTTCTTGCCGATCGACTGCTGCTGGCTGGTCCACGCCAGCGTCGCCTGAATCGCCGGCGTATCGGCCCACACGCGCTGCGCAAACTTCAGCTCGTTGACCGCGTCGTCGTACATCGACGACTCGAGCAGCGCGCGGATGACCGGTGCGTTCGGCGGCGGCTCGGCCGGAAGCGACACGTCGCCGGTGCCGCCATTGCCGGTGATCTCGCCGATGCGCGAGATCGCCGACCGATCGAGACGTTTGACGGTCAGGCGGCCGTAGTAGGAATTCAGGTAGTCGACCAGGACGAGCAGATAGCGCGCCTGCGCCGTTTCCTTCGAGCCGAGGCGCTCGTGCGCGCGCGCCGACCAGTACAACCAGCCGGGACGGTAGTCCGAGCGCGGAAAGCCGACGGCCGCGCTGTCGAATACGCGCACGGTTTCGTCGAGGTGGCCCTCGCGGTAGGCGCGCCAGCCGACTTTCCACGCCGCGCGCTCCGAGTATGGGCTCTTCGGATACTTGGCGAGCAGTTCACGGAAGATGACGTCGGCCTGGTCGTCGTCCGTCTTGAGGTAGAAGCTGGCGAGCGCGTTCAGCGATTCCTCGCCCCAGCTCTCGCTCGGGAATTCATCGACGACCCGGCGTGACAACCGGACATAGGTGGCCGGGTCGCCAAGATCGCGCGAGGCGATCGCGTAGAAATAGAGCGCTTCACCCAGGCGCGACGCGCGCTCGATGAAGGGACGCAGTTCTTCGCGCGCGTTGCGCTGGCGCTTGAGGAAAAAGTCGGACTCGGCGATGCGCAGGCCGATGATCTCCTTGTCCTCGTCGGCGGCGCGCACGCGCAGCGAGTCGAACGCCGATCGCGCCGGCCCGTACTGCTTCGCCCCGAACAGGCGCTCGGCGCGGCCGAGATCGAGCTTGTAGCGCGGCGTGCCGGCATCGGCCGGTTCGACGTCCATCGATGTCAGCTGCGCGCCCGCTTCGGCAGCGCGCTCGCTCAACGCGAACTCGTAATACACGCGGGCGAAGGCGTCCGCCGCCTTGTTGCGTTCGTGCGCGGCGCGGGCCGCCAGGCCGAGGCGCATGTAGACCTCGTCGGGCCGCATCAGTTTCGTGTCTTTGATCGAGATCTTCGTAGACGCGGATCGCGGACGCGAAATCCAGCTGCCCTTCGAAGGCGCGCGCCTGGCCGAGCGCCGCGGCCTCCGAGAGATAGCCGAACGGCTTACGCTCGCGCAGCGCCTTGAAGGTCCGCTCGGCGTTGTCGAAACGCAGGAGTTCGAGCTGGGAGATGCCGGCGTAGTACGTGGAGTAGTCGGCGAGAATCCCCTGCCGCATCGACGGCTGCGTCAGCACGCCCAGCGCCTTGCTGTATTCGCGGCGGTCGATCATCCCGGTCGCCGCCTGCAGGTTGGCGTTGACGACCGGCCGATACGACGGCCCCTTGACCGGCGCGAGCCAGATCTGCGAAAGGTCGCGCGGCACCGGCGGATGACGCGTGGGCCCCAGCATCGCCACGCCCGTCGTGACGTCCTGCGTCGCCAGGTTCGGCGTCGCCGCCGGCGCCTGCTGTGCCCGGACGGACAACCCCGACGGCACGAGCGCAAAGGCCAGAGCCAGCAGACTCCAGACGCCGGGTTTCAGGTTCGAACGCCTAATTCCCAATTCCAAATTCCCAATTCCTAATTCTTAATTCCCAATTCTCAATTCCTAATTCCAATTCCTAATTCCTCACTCCCGCCGCTCTCGTCTGCGAACGTTCCGCGGCCACTTGCGCGAGCCGCAGTGCGGTGATGGCTTCGAGGGCGCGCGCGGCGTGGCGGGCGAGGATTTCGATGGTGGCCGGCCAGGACTGCCGCTCCGCTTCCCCGCTCGTTCCCTGGTCCGCGTACAGCATCGCGAACACCTGACCGTTCATGATCAGCGGGATACCGAGAGCGGGACGATCAGCCGGGAGCCCGGCAAACGAGGGCGGCTGGCCGCTTCTGGCCGCGGCGCGCGTGCGAGCGGCGTCGGCGAGCAGCCCGGCCTCGGCGAGAGGAATCTGAAGGTCCGCGTTCTCGGGAAGCGCGTCACCGAACCCGGAAAACCGCCATCCCTGGAGTTGTGGACCCTTGACGAGAAAAATCGCGACGCGGCGCGCTTCTGCGCTTGCGCCCGCGACGAGGGCGTGGAGGATCTCGGAGAGCGATTGCCCGCGATCCATGCTTTGAAACCCGGACAGGACGCGTTCGTTCGCGGCGACGTTGGCGGCGATCTGATCGGCGTGCTCGCGCTGGGACAGGGCCACACGGGCGCTCAGGCGCTCGGCTGCCTCCCGTTCGGTGGCGGCGAGGCGCTCGCTCAAGCGCGCGGCGCTCTCCTGCTCGGCGGCGGCGAGACGTTCCTTCAGGCGCGCGGCATTGTCGCGATCCGCCGCCTCCAGGTGCTCGGTCAGGCGCGACGCGTGCTCCTTCTCCACTGCGGCCAGGCGTTCATCCAGCGTGGCCGCGTGCTCTTTTTCCGCCGCGGCGAGCCGTTCCTGCAGCCGATCGGCGTTGTCTTTACCGGCGGCCGCCAGGCGCTCCGACAATTGTTCAGCGTGATTTTTTTCTGCGGCGGCGAGGCGTTCGACGAGGCGGTCGCGGTGTTCCTGTTCGATGGCGGCCCTGGCGTCGCTCGAGGCCTGGGCGATGGCGTCGGCGCGTTCGACCTCGACCGCCGCGCTCACCTGTTCGAGGATGCCGGTCGCGGTGCGTGTCGAGTTCCTCGCGCAGGCGCGCGGCGAGCGCGTCGAAGGCGCGGCGGAGCTGGTCGTCGAGCGTCGGCGGAGCCGTGGAATCCATGAGCAGGACCGTGCGCTGTGCGGTCATCGGATTATACCGCGGCAAGTCCAACCGGTACAAGCGTTTGACCCTCGTGTTGCGGCGCGCGTAAAATCGATCTCAGCGAGCGGACACATTCGTCGCGCTCGTGCGACCGCTCGCTCGATCTCTTCAGAGAACGTTTCGGCCATCCAGCACGGGGGCGATACGGCTTCGACGGGGGTAAAGACTCGCGGGATGCATGCCGAGCTCCACTGACTCGTAAATCCGGTGGAATATCCCTTAACTGCGGATACTCAGTACGCTCTCGCTGCTTAATAAGCAGTGAGCGTCTGCCCTGACCTCGCCTGGTGGTCGGGGGCCAGATGTCATTAAACAGGCTGGCGTCCGGACGGCGGCTCGGCGTTCGGGTGTGAGATTTACCGGGTCTGGTGCCTGGCGGTTTTTGGCCGCTTCCTCACGCCGGGCATGAGAATAAAGAAGCGGACACGCATGTAGATTCCCACGGGGAAGGACCTTCGGACGCGGGTTCGACTCCCGCCGCCTCCACCATTCGACTCGCGAGCCAAGCGAACGAGTCGAATGGTGCCCCGAGTGAGGCCCTCGGCTGCGCTCGGGCCGAATCGAGGGCCACCGAGTCGGTTAACGTTCGCTTCTGGCGCGCTCGCTCATGGTGCCTTCGGCACTCTCCTGCACGGTTTCTTCCCAGACAAACCCGCTCGCCCCCAAGACGATGGCATCGTCGTCCGGATGTGCTGCGTCTACATCCTCCGCTGCTCCGACAACGCGCTCTATATCGGTGTGACTGGCGACCTCGACGCGCGCCTGAAGCGGCACAATCGCGGCGAAGGTTGCACGTTCACGGCGATTCGAACGCCAGTGAACGTCGTGTACCAAGAGTCGTTCGCCACACGAGCGGAAGCGATGAAACGCGAACGCCAAATCAAACGCTGGACGCGAGCGAAGAAGGAAGCATTGATTGGCGGGGATCTCGAAACGCTAAAGCGCTTGTAGCCGCAATAGCGCTCTCGGCGGACTCCCGCTTTCAGCGACGCGTCCAGGCTTCGAGCGCCGCGTCCGTAACGGATGGGCTGGTCACGCCCGCTTGTAGTAATTTTGATGGCCAACCTGCGCCTGACCCGCGCCGGCGACGAGGCGCAGCGTGACTGTGATCGGGTCTCGCGATCGGTTTCAGCTGGCCACTGCCTTGCTAGCACATTGGCATGGTCCGTCTGGGCACGGTCGCAGCGGCGCTCGGCGGCGGCATCGGTCTTTTCGCGATGTCGCTGATCCCGCTTCATTCGGCCGCGCCGGCTCCTTCATTTCCGGATCCGCGCCCGGACGCGAAGCTGACGTTCGAGAATGCGACGGATGAACGGGCGTTTCGGATCGCAAGTCTGAAGTCCGCACGCGTGTGGCAGCCGACGGATCCAGCGACGATCGACCTGGGCGTGAATCCTCGGGACGAGACGGGTCTCCTATCCGCGGATGTCGTGAGCTGCCGCCTTCAACCGAGAGAGAGCAGCGGCACGACGCCAAAGTTCCGTTGCGTCCTATCGAACGGTGAAGTCATCAAGGTGAAGGACGGCAGAGCCGTGCGCGAGATACATGCGGAGGTCGCCGCGGCGCGGCTGCTTTCTGCTCTGGGGTTTGCCGCCGACGAAATGCACCTGGTGCCGCGACTGCGCTGCTTCGGCTGCCCGCGATTCCCATTTCGCGCGATCTGGGCCCTCGATTGGGTACGGGCGCGCTCGCTGGTCGACGCGCTCCCGGCCGATCGATATAGCGAGTTTGCCTGGGTGTCTGTCGAGCGGCCCTTTCCAGGCATCGAAGTCACAGACGGCGATGACGAAGGATGGCGCTGGGACGAACTGCCTGCAGTCGACGAGCGGGCTGGCGGCGCCAGCCGCGCGGAACTGGATGCGCTGCGACTGATGGCGGCGTTTCTCGTCCACTGGGACAACAAAGCCGCAAACCAACGCCTGGTGTGTCAGGGCGCTGCGGACGACCGCCAGGTGCCGACATGCGGGCAGTCGGTGGCCTTCATTCAGGACCTCGGGGCCACGTTCGGACCCAACAAGGTGGATCTGAAGTCGTGGGACGCCACACCCATCTGGGCCGATCGCACCGCGTGCGTCGTCTCGATGAACGGCTTGCCTTACGCGGGCGCGACATTCACGCCGGTTCAGGTCTCAGAAGAGGGGCGCCGTTTGCTCGCGAGCCAGTTGGCGCGCGTGAGCCAGGCGCAGGTTGAGGCATTGTTCACGGCCGCCAGGTTTCCTCACCCGGACGGCGCTGGTCCGAGTGAGGCGGCCAAGGCGTGGGCAGCGGCATTCGCTCGAAAAGCGCGCGCGATCACCGAAGGACCGGCGTGTCCACCGGCGGCGCCTCTCTAGGCAGCTCCACGCGGCCGGTATCGATCGTCGCGCCGCTCCTCGAGATGGCCTGGAAATAGAGCGTGTGATCGTCGATTTCCACCAGCATGAAATGGTAATCGGTATCGAATCCGACCGCGGTCAGCCGCGAAGGACGAATGTCGTTCATGCGCAACGACCCGGCGCCACCGGAAATGAAGTAGGTGATGCCGCCCTGGGGCGTTGTCCGTTCGTAGAAATGTTCGTGGCCGGAAAAGGCCACCGCGACGCCGTGCTTGCGAAAAATCGGCTCGAGGTTGCGCCGCAGAAACCTGGCCGAGACGCCATACCGGCCCGACGTGTAAATCGGGCGATGGAACACTGGAATTTTCCAGACCGCGGATGACGCTGCCATTTCGCGATCGATCCAGGTGCGTTGGTCGAACGTCAGCTGCTCCGTGTCGATCATGAAGAACGCGACGTCGGCACCGAACAGGCGCGCCACCGCCGATGGCGGCTTGAACCAGTAGAAACGCTGGCCCTTCATGTGGAATGGCGTGTAGTCCGGCTGGCGAGGGTCGTCGTGGTTGCCGATCGTCGCGAAGAATTGCACGTCGGCGGCCAGGAGCGGCGCATACGGCTCCTCGAATTTCCGGCGATAGTCTGCAGCCGTTCCCCCATCGTAGACGTTGTCGCCGACCATGACGACGAAGTCGAATGGAAAGAGATGTCGGTAGGCCTGCATCTGCGCTGATACCTGATATTGCGGCTGATCGCCCCGGCCGGCGTCACCGATGACGGCAAAGCGCACTGATCCGGTCTTGAGCGGAAGCGTGAGTGCCGTTGCCGGCGGCGTCGGCGCCGTCACGATCGGCGTAATCACGGCGGCACCGGCGCCGTCTGCCGGGGAAGACGAAGGATTCCCGCAGCCGATCGTCGTCACCGTGACGAGGAACACAAATAATCGCCGGGTGACCCGGTGAATGATGGACACGGCGTCTCGCTATCGCAATGATTCTCTACTAGATCTGACGGCGCTATTCTCCACCGTTGCGAGCATTGTTGCCGGTCACGGTTGCGGCGGGGCCGCGACCTGGGCGCTCGCGCGCCGTCGAGGCTGGTGCGAAGCATCGCGAAGACGCCCAGCATCAAGCAGGCTGGCGCCCGGACGGCGGCTCGGCGTTCGGGCGTGAGATTTACCGGGTCTGGTGCCTCGCGGTTTTGGCCGCTTCCTCACGCCGGGCATGAGAATAAAGAAGCGGACACGTATGAGATTCCCACGGGGAAGTACCTTCGGACGCGGATTCGACTCCCGCCGCGCCAGATAACAGGTGTCTACGGAAAGGCGCCGCTACGATTCTGCTCCGTTCACGCCACTCGCCCGTCGTCCGCCACAACTGCACATCGCACTTGGTGGTCCAACTGACACCAGTCCAAGGCGGATGGCGCTCATGACGAGTTCGGCCGCCTTTCGGACTCCGAGCGACTTCATGATTTTTGCCGGTGAACGCCCACCGTATGAACGCTGATGCCAAGAATCCCTGCGATCGCACGGCTGGAATGTCCGTCGCAGACGAGGCGCAGCACTTCGCGCTCCCGCGATGTGATCGACCGTCCGGGGTTCACCCTCCGTGTCGCCTCGGTCGGCACGCTTGAACGGCTCGACTCCGAACTATCACGTGAACGCATGCAATCTACCTCGCTCCATCTGGATGGGCCCACTCGCGAGGACGACAGGCAAACGAGACGTACATTCATCGGGCGGACGCGGCATCACTTCGAAGCGGCCAATGCAACACGCGCGGCTCAGTCTTCCGGCCTCGACGAAATTCCCCTTACTCGTATTTCAGCGCACGGACCGGGTTCGTTCGCGCGGCACGAATGGCCGGCCCCAGCGCCGCGCCAAGCCCTGTCGTCACCAGAAGTGCTGTGGCGCCGGTCAACGCGGCAGCGCCCGGCGACTGCATGCCAGGAATGTACGCGCCGGCCACGCGGGTCAGTGCCCAGCCAAGCGCCACCCCTGCGACGATTCCGACTGCCACGATCACCGCGCCCTGCTTGAGCACGATCAACAGCAACTGCTTCGGTGGCGATCCGATGGCGAGCCGAACGCCGAACTCGCGCGTCCGACCGCTGACCGAGAACGCCAGCACCGCACCGATACCGATGACCGAGATCAGCAAGGCCACGCTCGCGAACACGCCCAATACAATTGTGTTCACCCTGGCCGGCGACAACACCTGGGCCCGAATATCTTCGAGGGTCGAGGCCTGCTCCACGGGCTGCGTTGGCGCCAGTCCCTTGACGATGCGCTCGACCTGTGACACCAGCGTGTACGGCTTGGTGCCACGCGTGACAACAAAAAGACGGCCGCCGGCCACTTCCTGCTCGAATGGGTGGTACACGGTCATGTTCGTCTGCGGATCGACCTGCTCATCGTCGATGTCCGCGACCACGCCGATGATCCGCCGCGGTTCTTCGCTGAAATTCACGAGCCTGGCCACGGGATCTGACCACCGGAATTGACGATTCACGGCGTCCTGACCGGGAAACAGCGCAGCAGCGACGCTGGCACTGACGATGACTACGCGCTCGGCCCCGGCGGTATCGTTGTCGTTGAATTCACGACCGGCGAGGATGCGAATGCCGAGCGCCGAGAAGAACCCTGACGACACGGCGCGCCCGCGCGCCTGCGGCTTCTCGCCTGACGGTGCCGCAGCAGCGCCCTCGGCAGTGAACTGCATGCCGCCCGGACGCGGATTGAGGCGCGTCGGTCCGCCGCCGATGTCGCGCCACGGGACGTTACTGCCAATGACGACGTGCGCCACGTCGGGCAGTTCACCGAGGCGCGCACGCACATTGCGATAGAACGTGAGGGTTTGGGCCGCGGTCCGGCCTAAGCCGCCCGGCGGCAAGTTAACGGCGAGCACGTTGGCCGTCTGGAAACCGGGACTGGTCTGCTCGAGCGCCAGCAGCGTGCGCACCACCGCCGCGGCTCCAGACAACAGCATGAACGACGCGGCGATCTGCGCAATAGCAAAGACCTGCAGGCGCCTCGCCGAGGTTCCGGTGGAACGCTGTACGGCGCGCCCGGGCTTTGGCAGGCTGGGCGCGAACGCGAGCAGCACCGCCGCGACGAGCGCCAGCGCCACGCCGATCCACAGTGGCGTGGCGTCGAGCTGAAAGTCGACAGCCCGTACCGAGTACCGGGCGGTAAATCGCGCCAGCAGGCTCACCATCGGTTGAGCGATAACGACACCGGCCGTCGCACCAACGCTGCAAAGCAACAAGCTTTCGACGAGCAGTGTGCGACGAACGGCCATCGTGCTTGGCAAGAGCGCCGCGCGCACGGCCAGCTCGGACTCGCGACGGGCGGTCCTGGCCAGCACCAGATTGATGACATTGGCACATGCGACCACGAAGATAAGCCCGGCCGCCACGAGCAGTACCGTCAGAATGGTGGTGGCTCGTGAATTGAGCTGCTCGCGCAACGGCACGACATTCAGCTGAAACCGCGCGTGCGGCGTATAGATCTCCGGATACGACCGCTGAATGCCGCCGTAGGCGGTCTGCAGTTCTGCGCGCACGGCCGCGAGATCCGTGTTCGGCGCCATGCGTCCGAACACCTCCGTCATCCGATGTTCACGCTCGGTCACCATCGTGGCCGAGAGATGGTGGGGGCTGGTCACCATGTTGGCGATGATCTCGGTCTCTTCGGGATAGGGCGCGGCGGGCTCGAGCACGCCGATCACCGTGGCACTTTGCCCGCCCAGCCGCACCGCTTTGCCAATAACTGTCGGATCCGAGCCAAGCGCGCCGTTCCAGAAGCGATGAGTGAGGACGACCACCCCGGGCACACCAGGACCATCGTCCGCCGGGCCAATCAGCCGACCGAGCGACGCCCTGAGACCCATCACTTCAAAGAATCCTCCGTCCACGACACCCGAGCGGACCTCTCGCGCCTCACCCAACCCGAACAGCGTCGGCTGCGTGGTCGAAAATTCAGCCAGGCGAGTGATCTTCGTGAGCCGTCCGCGAAGGTCGTTGATCTCCGGTACCGAGAACCACGCATTCTCGACACCAAGCCCAGACGCGCTCTGGCGCAGATACAGCAGGTGCGCTTCGTCGTCGTTCGGCAGCGGTCGCAGCAGCACGCCCCGGACGACGCTGAACATCGCAGCGTTGGCGCCAATGCCGAGCGCCAGCGTGACGACGGCGGCGATGGTGAAGCCGGTGTTGCGCCGAAGCTGGCGAATGGCCAACTTGAGGTCGAGGAGGAAGCCGTCGAGCCAGGGCAAGCCCCTGGCGGCTCGCGCCTCCTCACGCAGTTGCGTCACCCCGCCCAATTCCACGAGGACGGTCCGTCGCGCTTCTTCCGGCGGCAGGCCACCGCGCATCTTGTCGTCGATTGCCATCGCAATGTGCTCCCGGAGTTCGAGGTGGAACTCGACGTCGTGTCTGTGAGGCTGGAAAAAGCCGGCGAGCCGGGCCAGCGCCACGTAAACGGAAGGCATCGTCTACTCCGGTTGGAGAACCCGCCCGATCACTCCGGAGATGCGCACCCAGCTCTCCGCTTCCAGCTTCAGTTGCGCACGGCCGGCCCTGGTGATCGAGTAAAAGCGCGCCTTCCGGTTGTTGTCGGATGTGCCCCACTTCGCAGAAATGAACTTCTTCTGCATCAATCTAACGAGACAGAGATAGATGGTGCCCTGGTTCACGACCATAGCGTCCTGCCCAACCTGTTCGAGGCGGCGGGCAATGCCGTATCCATGGAGAGGCCCGAGCTGCTCCAACGTTTTCAACACCATGAGATCGAGCGTGCCTTGCAGAATGGGCGATCTGGTCTCCACCGCGACTCCTCTGTGGGATGGTCACAAGAGTCTGCCGACTCTCATGTGGGATGTCAAGTGGTCGCACGGCGTCCCCGTAGCACGCTGCCCCGTCGGACGGCTGCCGATCCCGCGACGGGATCAGTGGCGAGGCTCAGGGTTGTGAAGGGACCGCGACCTGGTTGATGGTGCAGAGCGGCTGCCCTGCGGCATCGATCGGATAGAGCGCGTACGGTGGGCCGTCGCCAAGGCGCGCGAATCCCAGCCAGCCCTCAGGCCGCTTGCCGGTCCTGATCGAGTCGACGACTGCTGCAACCAGCGCCGGCTCGAGCGGGTTCGGTGTCGTGACGAGCGGCGCCGGGCGTAGCCGACCGACGATCGTCCCCGAGCGGTCGCTGACCAGCGCACCGGCGGCCTCATCCGGCAACGTGCCGGCGACACGCCATCCCGGGTTCTTGGGGACAGGCGCCAGCGTTGCGCTTCCGCTTGCGCAGGCCGTGAGTGCACCGTTCGCGCCGTTCATCACGGGCCGTCCCATCGCCTCGTCGTAGGCGACAGGATCGTGCGCCTCGCGGAGGTAACGGCTGCCCTCGTAGACGACGGAGGTGATCGGATGAAGCGTCGCGATCCATTCGTCGTCGTCGACGCCAATCGAGACGGCGAGGCCGGAAGCGGCGATGTTGTCCGCCTTGGCCTTCCAGACCGTTCCGACCAGGACGTTCGCGGGAATCAGCGCGGCTGATCCGAGAAGTATCGTCCAGGACAATGCCCTGGTCTGAGTCAGCAGCCGGTGCCGCTGCGCATAGCTGAACCACCACAGGATGAGGGCGCCGTGATAGACGAACGCGTAGGTCCCGTAGCGGGACTGCGCTGCCTGAATGGGCCCGAACTGCGCCCGTCCCAGCGTCGCCATCGCGTCGCTCGCCATCGCAAAGACCATGGTGACGGTGGCGAACCATTCGACGCGCGGCGCGCGCGCGCCGTCGAGGCTGGTTCGAAGCACCGCGAAGACGCCAAGCAGGAACAGGAGCGTTCCGACCGCGATCGCCGCCGGGATGCTCGCGTATGCCAGCGCCGAGCCGTAGAAGGTGAGGAAATAGGAGGCAAGGGCGCCGGCCGAGGGCGACGACCAACTCTGTCCGGCCGGTGGAGGCCCGTGCTGCCAGGGCGCGCCGACCAGCACGAGATAGCCGACCCCGAACGCGATCGTCATGGCGGCGAATCCGGCGACGAGCCATGGGCGTTGCTGCTGCCGCCACGCGATGAGTCCCAGCGCGGGGGCGACCGCGAACCCGTTGGTGGTCGTCAGCGCCGCCAGCAAGGTCGCCAGCGTCGCGGTCCCCACCCACCGCGTGCGGCGGCCGCTTGCGTCCGGCGGCGCATTGAGAAGCGCCGTGAAGGCTGCGAGCGCGAAGAGCTGTACGAGCGGAAAGAGAATCGCCGCCGGGAACACGATCGATTGCAACTGGAAGGTCGAGAAGACGAAGACGGAGACGAGACCGGTGAGAAAGAGTCGCGCATCGCCGCGCCACCGTCGCCCGATCTCGAACCAGAAGATGGCGCCGATGCCGAGTTGTGCCAGCACGGCGATCACGGACAGCGCCCAGCCCTGGCCGCCCTCGAGCCGGTACTGCCAGAGGTGAATGATGCGCACCAGCGGGATGATGTGCTCGTTGTGCGGCGAGAACAGCCAGTGGAGCGTCTTCGGTGTCGTCAGGATGGCATTGAGCCAATCCCAGTCATCGCGGTACGGCACGGTGAAGCGGGCGGCGATGCTGAAGACGATGAACACCGCCAGCACCGCCAGGCCGAACGCAAACTGCCAGCGCGCCAGCGGAAACGGCAACGGGGAGTCGCGTGGCGCGCCCACGGATGGCGCCACGCCTGATAACGGCGTCGCTGGTGAACTCGGAGAAGCAGGCATCGAGGCAACCGCAGGGTGCGCTCGCACGCCGCGGCCCACGATCATAAAGCCAAAACGCTAGAGGCAGACGAAGATTGCGCCTTTTCGGGTTCGACTCCCCGCTCTACGAACATTCCGCACGGCCTGCGCGAGGCGCCTGACATGAATTACTCGCCGCTGGAGCGAATCCAGAGCTTCTTCACATTCCATTGGTAGGTCACCTGGTCGTTGTACTCGACGTCGTTCACCGTCTCGTTGGTGTACTCGTGTGAGCCGAACAGGATGTAGAGACTCTGGCCGGTGGTATAGACACGATCGGAGAAGAGATGTCCCCAGTATGAGTTCCCGACGACATAGCTGTTGAGCGCGAATTCCGTAAAGTCAGTGCCTCCGCGCACGACCTCGAACGCCCGCGCGCCGACCTCGCTGCTCGGCACCGGTGAGGCCACCTGCATCGTCACTCGACTCCCCACGTTCGCAAAGCCGTCGGAAAAGCCCCACTCGTCCTCATGTATGACCTGGTGATAGCTTGCGACACTCTGCACCTCCACCCAGCTTTCGACCAGTCCGGTCACCGGGATGGTGAAGAACACACCGACCTTGTTGTGGTAGTCGAGGTGGAGGAAATCGTCGTCGCCCGCATCGTTGTCCCAGGTGCGTTCGCTGCTGCCGATGTCACCGGTCGTGGGACTGTCGATGCCGCTGAGAATGGGGTCGATACCGCCGCGACGCGACCACGCGTAGTCAAACGCCCAACCCGCATACGGCGGCGTAAAGAGTTGCCACGGATTCGTGCGGCCGGTCAGGATCTCGGAGGGCACACTGCTCGGCGAGACCAGCGACGGCGTAGCGCCGACAACGGCCGCCGGCAACGCGAAAAGTCCGTGGAACTGCTGCGCCCGGCGCTCCTGCAGCGCCTGCAGCTTTCGCACGTCGAGCGTGAGATCGTCCTGCACTCGACGAACGTTCGTGCGTATCTCGTCACGCCTCGCCCGAACCCGACGCCGACCGTCGTCGTCACGCGGGTATGAATCGATCGCCGTCCGCCTCTCCGCACCGGCCTCGCGGATGCGGGCTCGGTACTTCTGGTCTCGCTCCTCGCCGAACAACTCGCCCACGGCCTTCCGGTGTTCCAACGACAAGCGGGATACGCGATCGGTCACCTCCCGCGCGTGGGCAAGACGCTGCTGCTCCAGCATGGACATGCATCGAGCAGCCTCGAGATAGTCGTCCGTGCTGACGTGGCTCGGCTTTTCGATGTGGCTGTGGGCGTCAACCTGAATGAGCATCATCGTCTCCTTGCAGGTACTAACGAATGAGCGCGGGAAAACTCACCGCCGCGGACGAGACGCCTGCCGGAGCTGCCTCATTTCAATGGATGGGGCGGCAAGGCCCGGCTTCCGGTTCGCGCTCACGAGCGTAGACTGAGTCCAGGAGGTGGTGATGCGACTCCAGTTGACGCGCGTCCTCAGTCGAGTCGTGGTCGTGGCGGCGGCGATCGGCATCCTCTCGATCAATGCCGCCGCTCATCACGGCTGGGGCGGCTACTCGACGAAAGAGTTCGAGATCTCGGGCACGGTGAGCACGCCGCTTGCCGTGGCTGCACCGCACGCAACGATGAAGATCAAGGCCGACGGTCAAATCCGGGATCTGACGCTGGCTCCCCCCGCACCGACGATTGCGTCAGGGATCCGCGAAGCGAACATTCCTGTCGGCGCGACGGTGACCCTACACGGCCATCGGAACGTGAACCCGAAAGTCTTCGAGATCAAGACTGAACGGATCACCTACAACGGAAAAACGTTCAACGTCTATCCGGATCGAACATGAAACTGATGAGGCACGATGACGTGTTTTCGCGAACGCGTCATCGTCCATCGCCTGTCGAAGAAGGAAAGGGCTGAGCCGGGAGCGAGAACGGGCGTTCTTGAACGTCGATACCGCGCTAATATTTCCTATCGTCTCAGGCTGCCCCGAATCGAGTCGTGGAAGCGGCACGCGTCGACTCTGGTCGGCAAGAAGAAAACAGCAGGCGATCATGAGACCGTCCGAAGCCGCAATACATCGGCACGATCCTGGAAGATCTCCCCAACGACGTCGTCGGGCCCTGCTTGAACGTGGGTTCCTCGACGAAATATTTTCGTGAAGTCGAGCAGCCGCACGTCGACAAGCTGATCTTCGCGCCGCTTGCGAAACGGGGCATCGAAGTCACGCATGCGGATCTCAAGCCTGCGGAAGGCGTCGACATCGCGGGCAGCATCGACGATCCTTCGTGCTGGAGCGGATCAAGGCGCGATCGCCGCGCCTCGTGATGTGCTGCAACATGTTCGAACATGTGGAGGATCGGGAAACGCTCGCCGCGGCACTTGCCGCGGTCGTGCCCGCCGATGGAAGACTCGTGGTCACGGCGCCTCATTCCTATCCGATCCATTACGATCCAATCGACAGTTACTACCGTCCGTCGCCGGACGAGCTCGCGCATTTGTTTCCGGAGTTCGAGCTGGAGTCCGCGAAAGTCATCCAGGATTCGACATACGGCGAAGATCTTCTGCGGGAATTGGGCCCGGTCGGGATGTGCGGCCATTTCGCAAAGAGCGGCGCCAAACTATTCATGTTCTGGCGCGGGAAGGAGCGCTGGCTCGCGCACTTCCACCGCTACCTGTGGCTGTGGCGCCGGTATTCGGTGTCCTGCATCGTCCTCCGCAAGCCCGCGTGATCGCTCGATTCGATCACTTGAAGTGCACGCCCAGTTTGACCCCGAACTCGTTCGTGACGTTGTGGGGCTCATAGAAACCAAGCTGCTCGTCGGCGGTCACGTTGTGGACCGTGAATGTGACGGTTTCATCATTCACCGGCGAGTCGTTGACGGTCCAGTGGATGTAATAGGGCTCAACCGACCAGCGCGTGGTCACCTGATATTTCGCGCTGATGCGCAGCGCCCATCCGCTCTCCTGCGCGAACGCGATATCGCTGAAGGTATCAATCGTGAAGGCCGGCGCCGTCGGCGTTGCCGGGACATCGCCACCGCCCAATTCCGCGTCGCGGGTCTTCTGCCAACCGTGGATCAGGCGGTCGTATTCCAGGTTGAAGCTGAGGACGCGATGCGACGCCACCGCGGTGCGCACCGTGGCGCCGAACGGCAGATAGAGGTAGTTGTCCGTGCGGTAGCCGGAGAGGCCGGTCGTGCCGTTCGACAAATGACGGAACCCCAGACCGGTATAGGGTGACCACGCCCAGGCCTGGCCGATGAGATCCTTGCCAACCTCCCCGCGGGTTTCCAGATACCAGTCCTTGTCGCCGGTCTCGCCGCATGGCGACGCGTCACCCTCATCCAGCGCGTAGCCATTTGGCGAGGTGTTGTCGGGGATGATCAGCCAGGGCGAACACCAGCCCGTGTAGGTGACATCGCCAATGGTGCCTCGGACATTCGCTATGGCAAACCAGTGTCGGTTCTTGTCGATCGACAGCGTGCCTGTGTAGTCGCCCCCGAATTTAGGGCCGGCGATCGAGATGCTCAGCGTGCCGGGCTCGGTATATGTGTAGCTGCTCACGCCCACGTTCACCTCATGCCCTGTCTGCGTGGCGAGACGCTCGTCAACCACCTCCGTCGGCGTCTGCGCCGAAAGCGTCGCGGCACACAACCACAAGGCGGCCGCAACAGTCACAGTCGTGGAAACACCAATCGTGCGAATCATGGCTCTCACCTGGAGGACGACCAGCGTCCATCGGTTCAGCGCGGCAACATCTCCACGTTACACACACGAAGCACGCATATCCGTCGTTTCTTCGTAAGGTAATGGTGAGGCCGATGTTACGACTGGGGAAGCGCGAAAACGCTACTCCAACGGAACCAGCGGCAGCGCAGGCTGCAGAGCAATCGCTCCGACTCGTTCCCTTCGCCAGCGCTCCTGGAACGCATATGCGCCGCCCGATGCGACGACAAGAACCATCACCGCCGCGAGCTCCGCCCAGGCCAGCGTAGACAACAGCCAGAGGATCAGCGCGGAAGCCGCGAGCGGAACAAACGATCCGCCGGGCGCGCGAAACGGTGGACCAGCGGTGGCGACGTCCCGGGCGCGAAGTCGAAGCAGGCCGAGACAACAAATCAGATACAGCATGAGCGTCCCGGCCGTGCTGAGGATGACGAGCTGCCGGAACGTACCGGACGCCGCGACTGCCGCACACATGACCGCATAAACGCCGACCGCGATCGCCGGGGTTTTGAAGCGCGGATGCACGGCGGCGAGGGCCCGCGGCAGTTGGCGCGCTCCGCTAACGCGGCGATGTTTCGAGGAGAGCACAGCACGTCCGCGGACAGGAAACCGGCAACAGAAAGCAGCGTCGTCGTAAAAAGGAGGCGCATGCCCCAAGGGCCAAACACGGTCGTCGCCGCCGCGACGAGCGGAGCCGGCGCGTCCGGCAGGGCGGCACCGAGCACACCCTGTGCGACCACCTGCAGTCCGATGTAGAGCGCAGCGACGAGCGTCAGGGCGAGGAAGATGGCGAGAGGCACAGTGCGTGAGGGATTCTCCACCTCGCCGCTGACGTTCAGCGCACCCTCGACGCCCATGAAAGCAAAGAACAGCAGCACCGCCGTCTGACCGACCTTGGAGGCCGCCGGCACCGCGACCCAGTGCAGGTTCGACGTTCGTACGGCAAACGCGCCCACGACGACAAGCAGCACGAGCGGCGCAATCTTGACGACCGCCAGGAGCATCGACAGTCGCACGCCGGATCGCGACCCGCGGATGTTCACAGCCGCAAGGACTGAGTACAGCGTCACGAGAGCCGCAAAGCGCCACACGCCCGCACCAAGCGCGGGAATCGCCAGGGCGAGCGTCTCCATCAGGAGGTTTGCCACCGCCGCTGCCGAAATCACCGAGTTGGCAAACCAAAGGAGGGTGCCTGCGACACCGCCTACGACTGGGCCGAATGCCTCGGTCGCGTAGGCGTAGAGCCCGCCAGGGTGAGAGACGCGACTCCCGACTTCTGCCAGGCAGAGCCCGACGAGGCCCGCCAGCACCGCACAGAGTAAATATGCGAGGACCGCGGCCGGGCCGAGCATGGCGGCGGCGATTCCCGGCAGTCCGAAAATTCCGGACCCGACGATGAAATTAACGGCGGAGGCTCCGAGGCCGCCTACGCCGATCACTCGTTCGAGATGCGGCGCGTGCCCGCTGCTGACATTCGTCAAAGGGGCTCCTCGCCACCACAGTGAACGGAGTCGGATTTGTCGAGGTGGTGATTATATATACAGATGAGCTAATACGGATCGGTGGACGCTTACAATGCGCGCCACAACGCCGTGTCCAGCACCTCTCCAGACCGTCGCACCCTGACGGTCATCTTCCTCTCGACGCTGTTTCTGGTCGTCCTCACCAGAACCGCCTGGCTTGGAGACGACGCCTACATCACGCTGAGGACCGTTGACAATTTCGTGTCAGGTTTCGGCATGCGCTGGAACGTCGCGGAGCGCGTCCAGAGTTTCACGCACCCGCTGTGGTTCTTTCTTCTTTCGATCCCATACTGGGTCACGCGAGAGGGTTACTTCACCGTCTATGTCGTGATCTTCGTCGTCTCCATCACGGCGTACGTGACATTGCTCCGTGGCGTCGCCTCGAGCGCCACGACCGCCTGGCTCGCCGGCAGTGCGCTGCTGTTCTCCAAGTCGTTCATGGATTTCTCGACGTCGGGCCTCGAGAACCCGCTGAGTCACCTGTTGCTCCTGCTGTTCCTGATGGCCGTCTGGCGCGCACGTGACGGGCTGGGCAGCCTGAACGCGGTCTGGCTGTGCGCAGGCGTGCTGATGCTGAACCGATTGGATCTGGTCGTGCTGCTGACGCCGCCGCTGCTGGCGGCGTCCTGGTCCTTCGGATGGAGGCGATCGGTCCGGTCGGCCGCGATTGGGCTCGCGCCGCTCGTCGCGTGGGAGTTGTTCTCGCTGATCTACTACGGATTCCCCTTTCCGAACACCGCCTACGCCAAGCTTCAGACGGGCGTGGCCTCTTCAACGCTGCTCGCCCAGGGGCTGCTCTACGTGCTGGAGACGTTCGGCGCCGATCCGGTCACACCGCTCACCGTCCTTTCTGCCACCGCCATGGTGCTGCGCTACGGGCCCCGTCGCGACTGGCCGGTGCGCCTGGGTTGCCTGATGTACATCGGCTACATCGTGCGTGTGGGCGGCGACTTCATGATCGGGAGGTTCCTCACTGTGCCGCTCGTCGCCGCGGTGGCCGTCTGGGCTCACATTCCATGGCGACTGCGGGCGACGGACGTGGCCGGAGCGCTGGCCGGCATCGCGCTGCTGGGACTATTCGCAACGACGCGTCCGCCGATCACCAGCGGGGCCAACACGTTCATTCTCAATGCCGCGGAGGGGATGAGCAGTTCGGGTATCGCGGATGAGCGCGCGTTCTACTACCGTGTGACGGGTTTGTTGCGATGGAGCCGCGAGCGTCCCCTTCCCTGGAACACGCAAGTCGCGCAGGGACAGGCGCTGCGGCAAAGCCCGCGGATCGTGAGCGACGTGAACGTGGGGTTCCTGGGATATTTCGCCGGTCCGGCAGTAACGATCGTCGACGAGCACGGATTGTGCGACCCGCTGCTGGCGCGCCTGCCGGCCGAAGCGAACTGGCGCATCGGACACTTTCATCGGACACCGCCTCCGGGCTATATCGAGTCGCTGGAGAACAATCGCAACATGATCGCCGACCCGTCGGTCCGGCATCTGTTCGAGCAGGTTCGACGTGTCACGCGTGACCCGATCTGGTCCACGCGCCGCTGGCACGCCATCCTGGAGTTGAACACGCCGTCCTGACGCTCCCGAAGAGCAGCCGCCAGATCCAGTGTGACGGCTGACGCTCGCCACGAGCCTGAGGCATACTCTCCGCATGTCACAGCCATACGGTCCACCCATTTCGCGGGAGGCCGCGCGGCACGCGGCCACCGCCGCGCTCGCCGAAGCCGCCCGGAACAACTGGACGATGGTCGCGGCCATCGTCGATCCCGGGGGACACCTCGTGCATCTCGAACGGATGGACGACGTCCAGATCGGCAGCGTCGTCGTCGCGCAGACGAAGGCGCGGTCGGCCGCGCTGTTCAAGCGGCCGACCAAGGCCCTGCAGGACGCTCTGGCGGCGGGCGGCGAAGGGCTGCGCGTGCTGGCCCTCGAAGGGGCGGTGCCGGTCGAGGGCGGCGTGCCCCTGGATTTCGTGGACGGGAAGATTGTCGGCGCGATTGGCTTGTCAGGCGGAACTGAGCGCACAGGATGGTCAGTGCGCGAACGCCGCCGCCGCCGCGATTGCCGACAGGTCCTCGCAGCAACCCTCACGGTATGCCCTGGAGGCGAGGGGACGCCGCAATCCACGACCGTCAGCGACGACATCCCATTTCTAAATTCCGTCTCCGAGGGTTCTTCAGTCAGGGCCCTACTCAAGGTCTAGCTGGCCGCACGAGAGCCCAG